>NZ_JATACI010000002.1:0-1279741 GCF_037892195.1 Yoonia sp. GPGPB17 | reverse complement strand
CCATGCAGGTCCGCGATTTGCGCCCCGGCCCGGAAGGCCAGCCCCCTGTTGTGAAAACCAATTCGCCCATGGTCAAAAAGGCCCGTGAAGGCGTGATGGAGTTCCTGCTGATCAACCACCCGCTTGATTGCCCGATCTGCGATCAGGGTGGCGAGTGTGATTTGCAAGATCAGGCGATGGCGTATGGCGTCGATTTCAGCCGTTTCCGCGAACCCAAGCGCGCCACCGAAGATCTGGATCTTGGCCCGCTTGTTGAAACCCACATGACCCGCTGTATTTCCTGCACCCGCTGCGTGCGGTTTACGACTGAGGTCGCTGGCATTCACCAGATGGGTCAGACGGGTCGTGGTGAGGATGCGGAAATCACCAGCTATCTGGGTGAAACCCTCGATCTCGAATATGCAGGGCAACATCATTGATCTATGCCCGGTGGGTGCGTTGGTCTCCAAGCCTTACGCCTTTACCGCCCGCCCGTGGGAGCTGACCAAGACGGAATCGATTGATGTGATGGATGCCCTTGGGTCCAACATCCGCGTCGATACCAAAGGCCGTGAAGTCATGCGCTTCTTGCCGCGCAACCATGACGGCGTGAACGAAGAGTGGATTTCCGACAAAACCCGTTTTGTCTGGGACGGGCTGCGCAAGCAACGCCTTGATACACCTTACATCCGCGAAAACGGCAAGCTGCGTAAAGCCAGCTGGCCCGAAGCGCTTTCTGCCGCTGCGATGGCCATGAAGGGCAAGAAGGTCGCTGGCCTTGTCGGTGATCTGGCCCCGGTTGAAGCAGCCTTCGCGCTCAAGCAGTTGATCGAAGGGCAGGGCGGCAACGTCGAGTGCCGGACCGATGGGGCCAAGTTACCCATGGGTAACCGCTCTGGTTATGTCGGCACTGCGACCATCGAAGATATTGATGCGGCTGATCATATCCTGCTGATCGGCACTGACCCACGGGTCGAAGCGCCGGTTCTGCATGCGCGCATCCGCAAAGCGTGGCTGCGTGGTGCAAAGGTGGCCCGTATCGGGGCGCAAACTGATCTGACATTTGACGCGCAGGAAATCGGCACCGGGCGCGATGCGCTTGTTGCGCTGGCGGCCATGGACCATTCCATGCATCACGATGTGAACGGCATCATTATTGTTGGGACCGGCGCATTGAATGAGGCCGATGGTGAGGCCGTGCTGGGTACGATCATGACCATGGCCGATGCGGCGCAATCAAAAATGATGGTGTTGCACACCGCCGCAGGTCGTGTTGGCGCGATGGATGTTGGTGCAGCGACCGACGGCGGCATGGATGCAGCCTTGGATGGGGCGGAGGTGATCTATAACCTAGGTGCCGACGAGGTTGAAGTGAAGCCGGGTGCATTTGTGATTTACCAGGGTTCCCACGGTGACCGGGGTGCGCATCGTGCAGATATCATTCTGCCATCCGCCGCCTATACCGAGGAAAACGGCCTGTTCGTGAACACGGAAGGCCGCCCTCAGCTGGCACTGCGCGCCAGCTTTCCGCCGGGTGAGGCGAAGGAAAACTGGGCGATCCTGCGGGCATTGTCCGCCGAACTGGACGCAACGCTGCAGTTTGACAGCATGGCGCAACTGCGTCAGGCGCTGGTCGCAGCACACCCGCATCTGGGTGACATCGACGAGGTGGCCGAGAATGCTTGGCAGCCGATACCGGCCAAAAAGCCCGGCAAAGCGGACTTCCGCAATGCCATCACCGATTTCTATCTGACGAACCCAATTGCACGCGCCTCCAGCCTGATGGCGGAACTCAGCGCAAATGCGAAGGCGCGTAAATCCGCACCGATGGCTGCGGAATAAGGACGACGACAATGGTTGAATTCTTTACCAACACCAACCTTGGCATCGTGCTGGTGATTTTGTTCCAGTGTCTGCTGGTTTTGGTGCCGCTCCTGGTGGCGCTCGCCTTCCTGATGTATGCGGACCGTAAAGTCTGGGCTGCGGTGCAGATGCGCAAAGGCCCTAATATTGTTGGTGCCTTTGGTTTGCTGCAATCCTTTGCGGATTTCATCAAATACATTGTGAAAGAAATCGTCGTGCCTGCGGGGGCCGACAAGTTCGTGTTCTTCCTGGCGCCAATGATCGCTTTCGTTCTGGCGGTGATTTCGTGGTCTGTCATCCCCTTCAACGACGGCTGGGTGCTGGCGGATATCAACGTCGCCATCCTCTATATCTTCGCCATCGGCTCGCTTGAGGTCTACGGCGTGATCATGGGGGGCTGGGCGTCCAACTCCAAATACCCGTTCCTTGGCTCGCTGCGCTCTGCGGCGCAGATGATTTCCTACGAAGTCTCCATCGGGCTGATCATCATTGGTGTGATCATCTCGGCTGGGTCCATGAACCTCAGCGCCATTGTGCATGCCCAGGACGGTAATGCGGGCCTGTTCAACTGGTTCTGGGTCGCGCATTTCCCGATGCTGTTCCTGTTCTTTATCAGCGCCTTGGCCGAAACCAACCGCCCGCCGTTCGACCTGCCAGAGGCCGAGTCAGAGCTGGTGGCGGGGTACCAGGTGGAATACTCATCCACCCCCTTCCTGCTGTTCATGATCGGCGAATTGATGGCGGTTGTGCTGATGTGCGCGCTGGTCTCGCTCTTGTTCTTCGGCGGTTGGCTGTCCCCGATCCCGGGCCTGCCCGACGGCATCCTGTGGATGGTCCTGAAGATGGCGCTGGTGTTCTTCATGTTCTCGATGGTCAAGGCGATCACACCGCGCTACCGCTATGACCAGTTGATGCGGATCGGTTGGAAGGTGTTCTTGCCCATGTCGCTGGCTTGGGTGGTGATTGTCTCGTTCTTAGCAAAATACGAAGTACTCGGCGGCTTTTGGGCACGCTGGGCAGTAGGAGCTTAATCAATGACACAGATCGACTATAACCGCGCCGCAAAGTACTTTCTGCTTCAGGACTTCTGGAAAGGGTTCAGCCTTGGGATGAAGTACTTCTTCTCGCCCAAGGCCACGCTGAACTACCCCCATGAAAAGGGGCCGCTGTCCCCACGTTTCCGGGGTGAACACGCCCTGCGCCGCTATCCCAATGGTGAAGAACGCTGTATCGCTTGCAAATTGTGTGAGGCCGTCTGCCCCGCCCAAGCCATCACCATCGACGCCGAACCGCGCGATGACGGCAGCCGCCGCACGACCCGCTATGACATCGACATGACCAAATGCATCTACTGCGGTTTCTGCCAAGAGGCTTGTCCGGTGGATGCGATTGTTGAGGGCCCGAACTTTGAGTTCAGCACCGAGACCCGGGAAGAACTGTACTACGACAAGGAAAAACTGCTTGAAAACGGTGACCGTTGGGAATCCGAGATTGCGCGCAATCTCGAACTGGATGCGCCGTACCGATGACCGAGCAGAACCCCTTTGAAGCCATGATAAAGATGGGTCAGGACTGGGCCAAGTCGATGAATGTCGACATGGATGCCTTTACGCCCAAGGGGTTTGAGAATCTTTGGCCTACCATGCCCGCCGAGACGATGGAGATGTTTTTTGGCAAGGGCATCAATCCTGATGGATTGGATGCCAAAACCCGCCTGATGCTGACCCTTGCCGGTCTGACCGTGTTGGGTGCGCAGGCCGAAGCACAGATACGGCTGACCGTCCGCCATTTGGTGGAGGCAGGGGCCACAAAACAGGAAATCGCCGAAGTGATCGCCCAGATGGGCATGTTCGCTGGCGTGCCCGCCATGACCAAAGCGATGGAATTGGCCACAGACGTTTTAGATAAGGACGAAAGCGCATGACCGTCTTCGCGTTCACATTTTACCTTTTCGCCGTGACGACCGTCGCCGGGGGCCTCATGACTGTGATCGCCCGCAACCCGGTGCATTCGGTCCTCTGGCTGATCCTGGCGTTCCTATCCTCTGCGGGGTTGTTTGTGACCTTGGGGGCGGAATTCGTCGCCATGCTGCTGATCATTGTCTATGTCGGTGCGGTGGCGGTGCTGTTCCTGTTCGTTGTGATGATGTTGGACGTCGATTTCGCCGAGTTGAAGGCGGAAATGACGAAATACTTACCTCTCGCCTTGCTGATTGGTGTGGTTATTCTGATGCAACTGGCGCTGGCACTGGGCGTTTGGGGCTTTGCCGATGGTGTGGAGGGTCGCATCGCGGCCCCAGCGGGTGATCTGGATAACACGCGCGCGCTGGGTCTGCTGATCTACGACAAATACATCCTGTTGTTCCAGCTTTCTGGCCTGATCCTGCTGGTCGCCATGATCGGGGCCATTGTGCTGACGCTGCGCCACCGCGTGGATATCAAGCGCCAGAACGTTCTGGCGCAGATGTATCGTGATCCTGCGACCGCGATGGAGCTTAAGGATGTGAAACCGGGGCAGGGGCTGTAGCAACTGATGCGTGGTATTTACCTCATAGCACTTGCAGTTGGTTTCTGTTTTTTCGCCACCTTCGGCGTGGCATGTGAACTTGCCTACGATGAGCGCTCATCTTACAGAATCCGGGCAGAAAGTAAGCCAGTTGAAGTCGACGATCAGTGCCGCACCAGTAACATTAACGTTGATGACGTTGAGAGTCTTGGAGCGGCTCAGGATCTTGGTGCCGGTCGTGTCCTTCAATCTGTGTCAAAAACGGATTCCACCGCGCTTCTGGCAGATTGCAATACTCGAGAACTTGTGGTTTTGGTCGGACCTTCAACGATAGTAGGAGAGACATCCTGCGGCCCTCGTGCGGTGTTCTCGCCAATCCTTGGCCCCGCTGCAGTCTTTGACTTGAGCCGAGGCGAAGATTTGCATCAACTGGTCTCCCTAGCAGAGGTTGCAGGTTTAGGGGCATTCGATCCCAACAAGCGGTTTTTCGAGTTTTACAACGGCTTATTCAATTCGAACTTGAATGAAGTGGGTGGGCGTGACCGTTTCGACTTGCTCTGCGGTTGCAAAGTGTACTACCCCACTTCCCCGGGTGCTAAGCCATGAAAAGTCTTGTCGCAATAGTTGCATCTTTGGTGGCCACCCAAGCCCATGCCCTGACCCTTGCCGACTGTAAACGCACGACCCATCCCAGCCATGGTGGCGAAATCCGTCATATGGATTTGGGTGAAGGCCGTGTGATGTGGCTGGACTGGTGGTCATTGGAAGGCTCGGCCAAGGGCTTCTCCATCGTGGAATGCGGCAGTGGAGAGACACTGCGGTTCCGCACCGCAGAGGAGAATATGGGTCGCCGCAGTACCTTTGACCGCACCGATGAGGCAATCGAAGTATTGGAGCGCCACCAATCGGGGGCACGTGTTTTTGCGACGTTTGAACGGATCGCCGCTGACCTGGAATTCATCGCGCGTGACATCGCGATCACCAATGAGACTGAAGAAACATGCGCCTGTGCTGCGGCTTACCCCGCACTGCGCGGCGAGAAGACGGAATTTATGCTCGCGGGCTAGGCCACGTGGCAACAGACAAGAAGATCGGGGCGCAGTGCCTCGGAGGGACGAATGAATGATCGGACTTGAACATTATCTCACGGTGGCAGCGGCCTTGTTTGTCATCGGCATCTTCGGGCTGTTCCTGAACCGCAAGAATGTGATCATCCTTTTGATGAGCATCGAATTGATGCTGCTGGCGGTGAACATCAACCTTGTGGCCTTCTCCAGCTATCTGGGTGATCTGGTGGGGCAGGTTTTTACGCTCTTCGTCCTGACCGTTGCCGCCGCCGAGGCCGCGATTGGCCTTGCGATCCTTGTGTGTTTCTTCCGCAACCGCGGAACCATCGACGTTGAAGACGTCAACGTGATGAAGGGCTAAGATAATGGAAACCATCATCCTCTTCGCCCCGTTGGTTGGCGCGATCATTTGCGGATTTGGCTGGAAACTGATTGGCGAGACTGCAGCGCAGTGGACGGCAACAAGCCTGTTGTTTCTCTCTGCCATCCTGTCCTGGATCATCTTCCTGACGTTTGATCCGTCAGCCCACCCGAACGGCAGCTATACCGTGACCATTCTGCGCTGGATCGAAAGCGGCACGTTGAGCACCGATTGGGCGATTAAGATGGACCGCTTGACCGCGATCATGCTGATCGTGATCAATACCGTCTCGGCCCTCGTGCACCTCTATTCATTCGGCTACATGGCCCATGACGAGAACTTCAAAGAAGGCGAGAGCTATCGCCCGCGTTTCTTTGCCTATCTGTCGTTCTTCACCTTTGCGATGTTGATGCTGGTGACAGCGGACAACCTCGTCCAGATGTTCTTTGGCTGGGAAGGTGTGGGTGTCGCCTCCTACCTGCTGATTGGCTTCTACTATCGCAAGCCGTCTGCTGGTGCCGCGGCGATCAAGGCGTTCGTGGTCAACCGCGTTGGTGATTTTGGCTTCGCGCTGGGTATCTTTGCGCTCTATCTGGTGACCGACAGCATCAAGTTTGATGACATTTTTGCTGCGATCCCGGACTTGCAGGACCACACGCTGACATTCCTGTGGCGCGACTGGAACACGCTGAACCTGATTGCCTTCCTGCTGTTCATCGGCGCGATGGGGAAATCGGCGCAACTGTTCCTGCACACATGGCTGCCCGACGCGATGGAAGGCCCGACACCGGTGTCGGCCCTGATCCACGCCGCGACCATGGTCACGGCGGGTGTTTTCCTTGTCTGCCGCATGGCACCGCTGATGGAATATGCCGAGGCCACCACGGCATTCATCGTGTTCCTTGGTGCAACCACAGCCTTCTTTGCTGCGACTGTTGGTCTGGTGCAGAATGACATCAAACGTGTCATTGCTTATTCGACCTGTTCGCAACTGGGCTATATGTTCGTGGCCGCTGGTCTGGGTGTGTACTCGGTCGCGATGTTCCACCTGCTGACACACGCGTTCTTTAAGGCGATGTTGTTCCTTGGGGCCGGTTCGGTGATCCACGCGATGCATCACGAGCAGGACATGCGGAACTATGGCGGGCTGCGCCATAAGATTCCCAAGACGTTCTGGATGATGATGATCGGTACGCTGGCGATCACCGGTGTTGGTATCCCGCTGCTTTACGTGGGCTTCCCGATTGGCTTTGCTGGATTCGTATCCAAGGATGCCATCATCGAAAGCGCCTACGCAGGCACCGCGGGCGGCTATGCCTTCTGGATGCTGGTTGTCGCTGCGTTGATGACAAGCTTCTACAGCTGGCGTCTGATGTTCATGACCTTCTATGGCACTCCACGTGGCGATGCGCATACCCATGAACACGCGCATGAGGCGCCGAATACGATGCTGGTTCCACTTTATGTCCTTGCGCTTGGCGCGGTGTTCTCTGGCATGATTTGGTACGGGTCATTCTTCGGGTCCAACGACAAGGTCGGTAAGTTCTTTGGCGTGCCTTACGCGGAGGCGTCCGAGCATGGTGAGGCGAAAGCTGATGATCATGGTGATGACCATGCGTCAGAAGGCGGCCACGGCAAAGCGCACTACAACCTTGTTGGCGCACCGGGCGAGGGGGCTATTCATAACAGCCCCGATAACCACGTCCTGAACGACGCGCATGAGGTTGCTGTCTGGGTCAAGCTGGCCCCGTTCTTTGCAATGCTGGCAGGTCTTGGTCTGGCTTATCAGATGTACATTCGCCGCCCTGATTGGCCGCGCAAGCTGGCCGAGCAACAAGCGCCGCTTTATCAGTTCCTACTGAACAAATGGTACTTTGATGAAATCTACGATTTCCTCTTCGTGCGCCCAGCCTTTGCCTTGGGTCGGATCCTGTGGAAACAGGGCGACACCAAGACAATTGACGGCGGGATTAACGGTGTTGCTATGGGGATCGTGCCGTTCCTGACGCGCCTCGCGGGCCGCGCGCAATCGGGCTACATCTTTAGCTATGTCTTTGCGATGGTCATTGGCATTGCGATCCTACTCACCTGGATGACGCTGTTTGGGGGAGCGAACTGATGGGCAATATTCTCTCACTCACGACGTTCCTGCCGCTGCTTGGGGCTGTCATCCTGGCGCTGTTCCTGCGCGGTGATGATGCAGCGGCACAGCGCAATGCCAAATGGGTGGCACTGGTCACGACCGTCGTGACATTCATTTGCTCGCTGTTTATTCTGACCAACTCTAATCCGGCGGATACGGGTTTTCAGATGGTGGAAACCCGTGAGTGGCTATTGGGCCTGCAGTATAAGATGGGTGTCGATGGTATCTCGATCCTGTTTGTCATGCTGACCACATTCCTGATGCCGCTGGTCATTGCAGCCTGTTGGGATGTGAAAAGCCGCGTCAAGGAATACATGATCGCCTTCCTGATCCTTGAGACCTTGATGCTGGGCGTGTTCCTCGCGCTTGATCTGGTGCTGTTCTACCTGTTCTTCGAAGCGGGGCTGATCCCGATGTTCCTGATCATCGGCATCTGGGGCGGCAAGAACCGGATTTATGCTTCCTTCAAGTTCTTCCTTTACACCTTCCTCGGCTCGGTCCTGATGCTGGTGGCGATGGTCGCAATGTTTGCGGATGCAGGCACGACCGACATTCCAACGCTGATGACCCACACCTTTGGCACGGAAAACTTCAGCGTGCTGGGCGTGCAGATCGTTGGCGGGATGCAGACGTTGCTGTGGCTTGCTTTCTTTGCCAGCTTCGCTGTGAAAATGCCCATGTGGCCGGTCCACACGTGGTTGCCGGATGCGCACGTGCAGGCGCCAACTGCGGGGTCCGTGGTACTGGCGGCGATCCTGTTGAAGATGGGTGGCTATGGCTTCCTGCGCTTCAGCCTGCCGATGTTCCCGGTCGGGTCCGAAGTGATGGGGCCGTTGGTCCTGACCCTGTCAGCCATTGCGATTGTCTACACCTCGCTGGTCGCACTGGTGCAGGAAGATATGAAAAAGCTGATCGCCTATTCGTCCGTCGCCCACATGGGCTACGTCACGATGGGGATCTTTGCGGTGAACCAGCAGGGCATCGACGGTGCCATCTTCCAGATGATCAGCCACGGCTTTATCTCTGGCGCGCTGTTCCTGTGTGTCGGTGTGATTTACGACCGCATGCATACGCGCGAGATTGATGCCTATGGTGGCCTCGTGAACCGTATGCCTGCCTATGCGCTGATCTTCATGTTCTTCACAATGGCCAATGTCGGTCTGCCGGGCACATCCGGTTTCATTGGCGAATTCCTTGTGCTGATGGGTATTTTCCAGGTGAACACATGGATCGCCCTCTTCGCGACCTCTGGCGTGATCCTGTCGGCGGCTTATGCGCTGTGGCTGTACCGCCGCGTCGTCTTTGGTGACCTGATCAAGGAAAGCCTGAAGACGATCACAGATATGGGCACGCGCGAGCGGGTGATCTTTGCGCCGCTCGTCGCAATGACACTGCTCTTGGGCGTCTATCCCGCCCTTGTCCTCGACATTATCGGCCCAAGCGTGTCCGCACTGGTCGGCAACTATGAAACCGCGCTGGCGACCTTTGAGGCCGCCACGCAGTTTGCTTCGAATTAAGGAACGCTGAAATGATTGGCGCTGATATCCAAATCCTGATGCCCGAGATTGTGCTGGCGGTTTACGCCATGGGCGCATTGATGGCGGCGGTCTATACCACCAAAGACGGCATGGCGCCGTTGCTCACTTGGGCGACGTCGGGTTTGTTTGTGCTGCTGGCGGTCTGGATCGGGATTAACGGGCAGGGAACGAATATCGCCTTTGGTGGGATGTTCGTGGATGATGGTTTCGCGCGATTTGCCAAGATCACGATCTTGATCTCTGCGGCAGCCGTCTTGCTGATGTCGGAAAGCTATATGCAGCAGCGAGGGTTGTTGCGGTTCGAGTATCCGATCCTTGTGGCGCTCGCCGTGGTCGGCATGATGGTGATGGTCTCCGCAGGCGATTTGATGGCGCTCTATATGGGCCTCGAACTGCAGTCTCTGTCGCTCTATGTGGTTGCATCCTTGCGCCGCGATAGCGTAAAATCGACTGAGGCGGGCTTGAAGTACTTCGTGCTTGGCGCGCTTTCTTCGGGTCTGTTGTTGTACGGCGCATCGCTGACATACGGCTTTGCTGGCACCACACTCTTTGCTGGCATCATTGAGGCAACCGCAAACGATCCGTCGTTTGGTTTGCTCTTTGGCCTTGTGTTCCTGATCGCAGGCTTTGCGTTCAAAGTTTCTGCCGCCCCGTTCCACATGTGGACACCGGACGTCTACGAAGGCTCGCCCACACCCGTCACAGCCTTCTTCGCGACAGCGCCCAAAGTGGCCGCGATGGCGCTATTTGCACGCGTTGTGCATGACGCTTTTGGCGGGATCGTCGGCGACTGGCAGCAGATCGTGGCCTTCCTCGCCGTGGTCTCGATGTTTTTGGGCGCCATTGCCGCAATCGGGCAGCGCAACATCAAGCGTCTGATGGCGTATTCCTCCATCGCGCATATGGGCTTTGCCCTGATGGGGCTGGCCGCCGCACCGCTTTCGGCGTGCAGGCAATGCTGATCTACATGGCGATCTATGTGACGATGAATATCGGCACCTTTGCGTTCATCCTGTCGATGGAGCGGGACGGGCGGCCTGTCACTGATATCGACAGCCTGCGGATGTATTCCAAGCGCCAACCGCTGCGCGCGCTGGCCATGCTGGTGCTGCTGTTCAGCCTTGCGGGCGTACCGCCAATGGTTGGCTTCTTTGGCAAGTTCTACGTGCTGCGCGCCGCCTACGATGGCGGGTTGGCATGGCTGGCTGTGGCCGGTGTGATCGCCTCCGTTATTGGTGCCTTCTACTACCTGCGCATCGTTTACTTCATGTACTTCGGGGAAGAGGGCGAACAACTCGACAGCAAGATGAACCCTGTCCTTTGGACCTTCCTGATGGGATCTGCGGCGGTGATGCTGTTTGGCGTTGTGAACCTCTTTGGTATTGAACCAATCGCGGCGGCCGCGGCGGCGACGCTTGTCAACTGACGGTTCAGGACATGGGCCGTGGCCGGAAGGCTACGCCCGGATCGTGCTGGACACAGTAGACAGCACCATGGCCGAGGCCGCGCGGCGTGCGCCTGATATTGAACGGCCTACATGGATCATGGCTAAAACTCAGACCGCGGCGCGCGGACGGCGCGGGCGCAAATGGGTGGTGCCCGCGGGCAACCTGAACGCCACGCTGATCTTCCGGCCCGAGGCGACGGCGGCGGAAGCCTCCAAGCGCTCTTTCCTTGCAGCCAATGCGCTGTTTCAGGCGCTGGCGATTTACGTACCAGCCGAGAAACTGTCGCTGAAATGGCCGAATGATGTGCTGCTTTCTGGCGGCAAGGTTGCGGGCATTCTGTTGGAAAGCAGCGGGCAGGGGCCTTTCGTCGATTGGCTGTCGATCGGGATTGGTGTGAATCTGCGGCACACGCCAGAAGGCGTGACAGGCGCGAGCTTTGCGCCGATCAGCCTGGCCGACGCGGGTGGCGAGGACGTCACGCCCAAAGACTTTCTTTCAACCCTCGCTGATGCCTATGCCACGCAAGAGGCCAAGCTGATGCGCCTGGGCTTTGACCGCATCCGTGATGACTGGATGGCAAATGCGGCGCGTTTGGGTGAGGTCATCACTGCCAATACCGGCCGCGAGGATATCACCGGCATCTTCGACAGTATCGACAGCGACGGCAATCTGGTGCTGATCACGGGCACCGGCCCACGCGCGATCCCGGCAGCGGACGTATTTTTCTAAAGAAGGAGGCGACACATGCTTCTCGCCATCGATTGCGGTAACACCAATACCGTGTTTTCTATCTGGGACGGCAAAGAGTTTGTCGCCACATGGCGTACCAGCACCGAGTGGCAGCGCACAGCAGATCAGTACTATGTCTGGTTGTCGACATTGATGCGGTTTCAAAAGCTGGATGTGGTCATTACCGAAGTCATCGTCAGTTCCACGGTGCCGCGTGTGGTATTCAACCTGCGTGTTTTTGCGGACCGCTATTACAACTGCCGCCCGATGGTGGTGGGCAAACCCGACTGTCGCCTGCCAGCCGAGCCCCGCGTTGACGAAGGCACGCAAGTAGGCCCGGACCGGTTGGTGAACACGGCTGGGGCCTTTGACCGGCATGGCGGCAACCTGATCGTCGTCGATTTCGGGACCGCCACCACCTTTGATGTTGTGGCCGACGACGGCGCCTATGTCGGTGGTGTCATCGCACCGGGCGTGAACCTGTCGTTAGAGGCGTTGCACAGCGCCGCCGCCGCTCTGCCACATGTCGATATCACCAAGCCACAGGCTGTTGTGGGCACCAATACGGTGGCCTGTATGCAGTCAGGCGTCTTTTGGGGTTACATCGGATTGGTGCGTGAGATATGCGCGCGGATCAAAGCAGAGCGGGGCGTGCCCATGCAGGTCATCTCGACCGGTGGTCTGGCGCCTTTGTTCCAACAGTCTGAACCGCTGTTTGATGCTTTTGAAGATGATCTGACGATGCACGGTCTGACCGTCATCCACCAATACAACAAGGACACCGCATGAGCGACCGCCTGATCTATCTGCCTCTTGGAGGTGCCGGTGAAATCGGCATGAATGCCTATGTCTATGGATACGGCAAACCGGGCAAAGAGCGGCTGATTGTTGTCGATCTGGGCGTGACCTTCCCTGACATGGACGGCACACCGGGGGTTGATTTGATCCTGCCCGATATCGCATGGCTGCGCGAGCGTAAGGCACAGATTGACGGCATCTTTATCACGCATGCGCATGAAGACCATGTTGGGGCCATCGGGCATTACTGGGAACAACTGGGCGCACCCGTCTACGCCCGCCCCTTCACAGCGAATATCGCGCGCCGCAAGCTGGACGAGCATGGACACCCCGAAAGCGTCGTGAAGGTCGTGCAACCGTACCCTGAGATGATCGCATGTGGGCCGATGACAGTGTCTTACCTGCCGATCAGCCATTCCATTCCCGAAAGCGCGGGTTTGTTGATCGACACGCCTGAGGGGCGCGTGCTGCACTCTGGCGACTTCAAGATCGACGAAACCCCGGTGGTGGGTGATCCGTGGAATGAGACGCTCTGGGAAGAAGTGTCAAAGGATGGCGTCAAGGCGCTGGTGTGCGACAGCACCAACGTGTTTTCGCGCGATCCGGGGCGGTCCGAAGCCTCGATCGGTGATGCGATTGCCGAGATGATGAAAGAGGCAAAGGGCATGGTCGTGGCGACCACATTTGCATCCAACATCGCGCGGTTGAAGACACTGGCGATTGCGGCGCAAAAGGCCGAGCGCTCGGTCGTACTCTTGGGTCGTGCGATGCGCCGGATGGTTGAAGCGGCAACCGACGTAGGTATTCTCAAAGGGTTTCCATCCGTGGTCTCGCCCGAAGACGCGCTACAAATGCCGCGCGAAAACGTGATGCTGCTGGTCACCGGGTCACAGGGCGAACGCCGCGCCGCCTCGGCGCAACTGGCGCAGGGCAACTATATGGGGATCAAGTTGACTGACGGGGACACGTTCCTGTTTTCGTCGAAAACCATTCCCGGCAATGAACGCGGTGTGATCCGTATCATGAACCAGCTCTCTGAGCTGGGCGTTGATGTGGTCGATGACGCGGGCGGCAAGTATCACGTATCCGGCCATGCCAACCGGCCCGATCTGGAGCGGCTTCACCAGATCGTCAAACCACAAGTCCTGATCCCGATGCATGGCGAACACCGGCACCTGCGCGAGCATGTGAAGCTGGGCGAGGCATCCGGTCTGTCCGGGATATTGGCGATCAATGGCATGATGATCGACCTGTCTCGCAACCAACCAACGGTGACAGAGTATATCGAGACCGGGCGAACCTACCTTGATGGCTCGGTGCAGGTCGGTGCGCTGGATGGCGTGGTGCGAAACCGCATCCGCATGGCGCTGAACGGGCATCTGATTGTGACTCTGATCATTGATGAAAATGATGAGCCACTTGGCGATCCGTGGGTTGAGACGAATGGACTGGCCGAGACCGGGCGCAACAACGCAGCGCTTGTTGATGTTGTCGAAGAAGACCTGAGCCAGTTTGTGAACCGTGCCGATGCCAAGACACTGCGCGATGATGTAAAGCTGGAAAAAGAGTTGAAGTCGATTGCACGACGGTCGGCACAAGCTGAGATCGGGAAGAAGCCCGAGGTGACGGTGATTGTGTCACGGCTGGGTTAGGGCAAAGACCCTAGACATCCTATCGTCACAGTTTTGCCGGTTTGCTTTGTCTATCATCATGGCAGCAATGAAATGACCAAGGTGAATGATGATGATCTGCAAATCTATTCCATCAGTATTGGCCGCTATGGCTCTGTCTGGCTGCATGATGACTGATCCTTCCCAGAACCTTGTGGGAACGCAGGGCGGCAACAACGTTTATGAATTTAGTGTTACGCACTATGCAGATCCCGTTGGCACCAGGTCCTACGCCCCGCAACGCGATAGTTTTGCCCGCCGATTGTGTCCGCAAGGGTATCGCATCATTGACGAGCGCAAAGGTGTGAAGATCACACAGGCAGGGGTGCGTTTGCTGTCAGAGAACGTTATTCGGATTTCCTGCCCGACTTAATGTCTGCAGGTATCTGCCGGACGCGGATACAGGGATAACGACAGGGTGCCTGATAGGCGGTAACTACCCCTTCGCCCGCTCGGCAAAACTCATCGCGATGAAAGCAGGTGGCTCATCACCCATGCCGACAACCTTGGGTCCATTGTCGCGCCGATCTTTGACGCGCCCGCTGCGGGATCGCTCCTGACGTGGCTTTTCATCGGCCTTTGCCTCAGGCTTTGTCTTGTCTGCGTCATCGGTTCGCGGGCTATCCGTTTTCGCTTCAGGCGCATCATCCTTTTTGCGTCGGCTGCGGGTCCGCTTGGGTTTGTCTTCGGTCTTTTCGGTCGCTGCTTTGGCAGGGTCCGCTTCGCCACCCGGCACCTCTAAACGCGGGATCGTTTCCTTGACCAGACGTTCAACGTCTTCGAGGTTCTTTTCGTCCCGTGGCACGCAGATCATGATCGCCGTACCCGTGCGTCCAGCGCGACCTGTGCGCCCGATGCGGTGTACGTAATCTTCGGCATGGCTGGGCACGTCGAAGTTAAAGACGTGTGTTACCGCCGGAATGTCCAGACCGCGCGCCGCCACGTCAGAGGCCACAAGAAACCGCAGCTTGTCATCGCGGAAGCTTTCCAGCGTGCGCGTCCGGTGGGATTGGTCCAGATCGCCATGGATCGGGGCGGCGTTATATCCGTATTTGTTCAGGGATTTGGCGACGATATCGACGTCCGACTTGCGGTTGCAGAAGATGATCGCGTTGGTGCAGGCCTCGCCTTCAGCATCAATTAGTTTGCGCAGCAGCGCGCGCTTTTCTGATGGTTCTTTGGGTTTGGATGATCCTTTGAACTGGACAACACCTTGCTTGATGTTGGTGTTTGTCGTCGCGGCACGGGCCACTTCGATCTTGGCCGGGTTGGAGAGGAACGTGTTGGTGATCCGCTCAATCTCTGGTGCCATGGTTGCCGAGAAGAACAGGGTTTGGCGGGTAAATGGCGTGCGTTTGAAGATTTCCTCGATATCGGGGATGAATCCCATATCAAGCATGCGGTCGGCCTCATCCACCACCATGATTTTTACATCTGTCAGGATCAGCTTGCCGCGCTCCAGATGGTCCAGCAGACGACCTGGCGTGGCGATTAGCACGTCGACGCCCTTGTCGATGATCATGTCCTGATCCTTGAAGCTGGTCCCGCCAATCAGCAGGGCACGCGACAGTTTCGTGTATTTGGCGTAGGCGTCAAAATTCTCGGCCACTTGAGCGGCCAGTTCCCGCGTTGGGGCCAGTACCAGCGAACGCGGCATCCGTGCCCGTGCCCGGCCACGGCCCAAAAGCGTGATCATCGGCAAGGTGAAGGCGGCAGTTTTGCCGGTGCCCGTCTGTGCGATGCCTAAAACATCGCGGCCTTCCAGCGCTGGGGCAATTGCACCTGCCTGAATGGGTGTGGGGGTATCATAGCCTGTTTCGGCTACAGCTTTGAGAACCTTGGGCGCAAGGTTCAGGTCGGTAAACTTGGTCATATACGTCCTATGAATGCGGTTTCGGTCCGCATGTTGTGAAAGGACGCATTGTTCCGAGCGTCCCGCGTCGTGGGCCTTTGCAAGCCGTGATTGCCGATACCGGATATGGGGTCATGCGTCAAGTTGAGCGCTGTTTTGCGGCACGGGCGCGCATAATCGCAAAGCGGCGAAAGACGGTGCCGTCGTCAGCGTTCATAGTGGTGAGCAGGTGGCGGGTCAGGTTCCCGATACCCGGTGCGGTTTCAGCATCAAGCCAGAGAGGGGCCAGCAGATGCGCTTCCAGATCGCCTTGCAGGACCGAAAAATCCTTCATCCCCATCGGCAGTGGGGATTTGTTGCGGTCTTGGGTGCGGAAGGGCTCTTGCGCGGGTTTGCCAGAGAAACAACGCTCGGCCTCGTAGATTTTCATCAGTGAAAACAGCATGTTCATGCGCGCCGCGAGGTTGCGGTCTGCTTCGGTTTGCCCGTGGTCCGCAAAGGTAATCACGGCCGAGATCAACCAGCGCGTCGGCAGGTTATCCAGCAACCATGCCTCTTCTTCTGACCAGAGACGCAGAAATAGTACCGGTGCACCATCGGGGTAGGTGTGTTTGCGCAGATGTGAAATCAGCATGCCATGCAGCATCGCCAGTTCGCTGTGGCCAGCCAGTTCGCCCAAGAGCATATGCCGTTTCTTGTCTGTCCTGCTCAGTCCTTCAGGCCGTGGCAATACCTGAGCGGGCAGGGGGATCGCGGCCAGCACTTTGAAATCCACGTCTGCTGGCGGCACATCATCCCCCGTCAAAAGCGCCCGGCGCTTTTGGTACTGCGGCAGTAAAGATGCGATGCCATTGGGATAGGTGTCTGTCAGGTCGGTCAAGGTTGTGCTGCCCTGTTGCGCTGCCAGCAGTATTGAGGTGCGAAGGCTGGCTGGCAACCCTGCCAAGGTCTATTCGGCAGATCCAAGGACCGCGGCAAAGAGCGACGGCGGTACTGTCGCCTCATATCGCCCGCGCCGTCCCTGTACCCGCAACGGCATGCCAGTCTGGCTGGCGATGCGAAATGCGGCCTCTGTCATATGAATGGCCCCCAACTCCGTTCGCCGACAGCGGTCCACGCAGTGTGTCAAGGGCCGGTCGTGTCGATGATAGTCCAATTGGGTGTCGCCGCTATACATATGGCGAATGATGGGCCCGTTGGGGACAAGGCGCCGCAGGCTGGTCAATACAGCAAACCCGCGCTGCCCATCGCGGGTGATCATAATGCCGCGCGCGGTCATGATGGCTGTGTTGTTTCGCAGAATCTCATACTCGGCAGTCATCACATGTGTAAAGCCGGTCCAGTCATCGATGCCTTTGGTAACCGGTGGCTTTGTGCTACAGGATGAGAGGATAAGACAGGCAATGACAAGATAAAGACGCATGCTCTGGTCATGCGCAAAGTTAGTTAACCAATCGTTACCATGGGCGGGTTGCCCATGCTGCTAAACCATCATCTCTTTCGTCGCCGTCAGCGTCACATCCGGGTAGTCACGACCCACCCGGTCGATATCCCATTGCAGACGCGTCAGGAATACGGTGTCCCCGTCGTTGTCGGTTGCGATGTGTTGTTTGTTGGCGTCGGCGAATTTATCTACCGCGTCCTTGTCGCCTGCGACCCAGCGGGCCGAGGTGAACTGGGAGGCTTCAAACCGCACCGGCAGCCCATATTCCATCTCAATCCGGCTGGCGAGCACCTCGAATTGCAAGCCCCCCACGACGCCGACGATAAAGCCTGAGCCGAAGGTAGGTTTGAACACTTTCGCCGCCCCTTCCTCGGCGAATTGCATCAGTGCTTTTTCGAGGTGCTTGGCCTTCAATGGATCACCCGCACGGCAGGTTTGCAGCAGTTCCGGTGCGAATGAGGGGATGCCGGAGACACGCAATGCCTCGCCTTCGGTCAGCGTGTCGCCGATGCGCAATTGGCCGTGATTTGGTATGCCGATGATGTCGCCGCCCAGGCTTCCTCGGCCAATTCGCGGTCGGCGGCGAGAAAGAGGACTGGATTGGTGATCGCCATCTGTTTCTTGGAACGCACATGGGTCAGCTTCATCCCGCGTTCGAAATGGCCCGAGGCAAGACGTAGGAACGCCACACGGTCGCGGTGCTTGGGGTCCATGTTGGCCTGCACCTTGAAGACGAAGCCCGCAACCTTCTTTTCTTCGGGCGCGATGTTGCGCGGTTGGGCCGTCTGGACCTGTGGTTCAGGGCCGTAGGTTGCCAGCCCATCCATTAGTTCTTTAACCCCGAAAGAGTTCATCGCAGAGCCGAACCAGATCGGCGTCATCGAGCCGTTCAGGAGTGCATCAGGATCGAGCGTCGGGAGCAACTCCTTGGCCATCTCGATCTCTTCGAGGAATTTTTCCAGCAGATGTGCGGGCACATGCTCTGCCAGTTTCGGATCATCAAGGCCTGAAATCTGAATGCTTTCGGCCACCTTGTTCCGGTCCGCCCGGTCCATCAGTTCCAGTTTGTCGCGCAGGATGTCATAGCAACCGATGAATTCGCGACCCACGCCGATAGGCCATGAGGCAGGGGTCACATCAATGGCGAGGTTTTCCTGAATTTCGTCAATGATCTCAAACGTATCACGGCTTTCGCGATCCATCTTGTTGCAGAATGTCAGGATCGGCAGGTCGCGCAGGCGGCAGACCTCAAACAGCTTTTGCGTCTGGCTTTCTACGCCCTTGGCACCGTCAATCACCATGACAGCAGCATCAACAGCGGTCAGTGTGCGATAGGTGTCTTCGGAAAAATCCGAGTGGCCGGGGGTATCGACCAGATTGAAGCGATAGGTTTCAAAATCAAACGACATGGCCGAGGCCGAGACGGAAATGCCCCGGTCTTTTTCCATCTGCATGAAGTCAGAGCGCGTACGTCGCGCCTCGCCCTTGGCGCGCACCTGTCCGGCCATCTGAATAGCGCCACCGTAAAGCAGAAACTTTTCGGTCAGCGTCGTCTTACCAGCGTCGGGGTGCGAGATGATCGCAAAGGTCCGGCGGCGGGCGATTTCAGGGGGAAGTTCAGGGCGATTTGTCATGAGGGACGCTTTATGCCGTTGGGGCGCAAAGGGCAATCGTCGCCATGCGCTTAACCAAAGATTTGGGAGTTGTTGTTAAAACACCCCTCGCGGAGGGCTATGATGAAACGGCTGATGATGTGCGGTGGTCTGCTGTTGTCCTTAGCGGCCTGCGGCGGCGGAGGCGGTGGCGGCGGCGGAAGCGGGATTGACCCCCGGCTGGCACGTCTTGATGTGTACGAAGCGCAAAAACTGCGTGTGCTGGGTGATCCGGGGGCAGGGGTGATGGGCATGCCGGTGACCACTGCAGAGGATGTACCGGTGGGTGGCGCGATGACATTTGCAGGGTCTGGCACCATGCGGGTTGAGACCGGTGCGGAGCCGGTCGTGATTTTCGGTGATGCACGGTTGAGCGTGGATTTTGACAATGGCGATGCTGCGGGTGCCATTGAAAACACTTTTGGCACCAATGCCAATGGTGATGTGATGGACTATAATGGCACGATTGCTCTGCAAAGTGATGGGCCAGGGCAGAACATGGCTTTGGACTATCAAGGCACGCTTAACAGCAGCGGGCGCGCCTTGACCTTTGATGGCACAATGCGTGGGGTGTTCTTGGGCAATCCGGTTAGGGCCCTGACGGCGGGCGATCTAGAGGCAGGTATTGACGATAATGGTGTGATGCGCAGCGGGACACTGATTGTAACGATGGAGGTGGAGGAAACACAAAACCCCTAAGCCATGGTATTGCTACCGGGCAGAGGCATTGCGCAGCAGTGATGCGGCCTGCGCAGTGGGGATCAGGCTTGTCTTGACTTCATAATCCAGATGCGGCCGGTGGGCATGGTCTGGTGACGTCTCGCCTGCGGAAAAGGCATGGCGGGTGTGCGGACCGATCAGATGGGACTCGGCGCCAATGCCTTCCGCATAGATGATGTGATGATCATCGAAGATCAGCTGAAAGTAGTCCACAAATCCGCCGTGGCGGCGCAGGACGGTCGTGTGGTCCACCAGATGCCGCGCCTTGATCAGCACTTCGGCACGGCCCGCGCCCAAGTGATCTTCACGCTGGTAAATGAACAGCCGATGGTCCGGACGCACGACCAGATCACGGTCGTTGTGCAGTGCGCCTTTGGTGATCACAACGGGGGCAAAGCGACCTGAGGCCCGCAACGTAGCCAGCCCGATATGGCGAATAGGTTGCCTGCCCGCATCACGCGTCAGGACCATATCGCCTGCGGCGAGGGTTTCGATTGGGCGCATTTGCCCATCGCCCATAGTAATGCGGGTGCCGCGCGCAAATGACCCGCTGGCGGCTTCGGCAAAACGGCGAGTGGCCGTGTGCCGTTCAATCCCGACCAACCGATAGTCAACAGACGGGAGCAACTCGCCCAGCGGCAGCAAAAAGATATCTGCGACGCCATGATCCTCGATTTCAACAAGGATTAAGGCTTCGTGCGTGCTGCCATCGGGGGCCATCATTGTCAGGCAGCTATCCAGATGCACGGTGTTCCGGTTGCCTGTGGCCTGCTTTAGCCCCGTTTCATCGGCAATCAAATCAAGTGCGACTGTTGAGGCGCTAAGCGGCTATCTCAAACATATCATCCAGCACAAGCTCATCGGCAAAAGACAAAGGTTCACCCTTCATGACGCCGCCGCTGACGGTGACATGGTTTGCGCGCAGCACATCGATGGTGATGAGGCTTTGTGACATGGCTAAAGGGGTTACACCGGGGGTGCCGGAAGGCCAAGCAAGAACACGAAATCGCTAGGATGGGTTTGCCCAATGCAGGGTCCAGTGCTAGGTCCAGAGCAACCGCAACGAAAGGGATGCTATCATGGATTTAGGGATCAAAGGAAAACGTGCGCTGGTCTGTGCGTCATCAAAGGGTTTGGGCCGTGGCTGTGCCGAAGCGCTGGCGGCTGCAGGGGTGAATTTGGTCTTGAACGGGCGCGGTACGGACGCGCTTGAGGCGACTGCGACACATACTCGCAGCACTTACGGTGTAGATGTTGTTGCTGTGGCGGCCGATGTTGCGACCGAAGCCGGACGCGCTTCATTGCTGGACGCGGCGTCGGATGTCGATATCCTGGTGAACAACGCAGGTGGTCCGCCTCCGGGTCTTTGGTCTGATTGGGATCGGGACGATTTCATAGCTGCATTGGACGCCAATATGCTGGCACCGATTGCACTGATGAAGGCGCTGATGCCCGGGATGATCGACAAAGGCTGGGGGCGGGTTGTGAATATCACGTCCGGGTCTGTGAAAGCACCTATTCCGCAGTTGGGCCTGTCGAATTCTGCCCGTGCCGGTCTGACGGGCTATGCCGCAGGCACCGCGCGCCAGGTGGCGCAATTTGGTGTGAACGTGAACAACATGCTGCCGGGCATTCATGCCACCGACCGCGCCGTCAGCCTTGATACCGGCGTGTCCAAGGCGCAAGGCATTGATATTGCGGAGGCCACGGCGCAGCGTCAGGCCACAATCCCTGCACGTCGCTATGGCACCAAGGAAGAGTTTGGCGCGATGTGCGCGTTCCTGTGTTCGCAGCATGCTGGCTTTATCGTTGGCCAGAAC
This sequence comes from Yoonia sp. GPGPB17, assembly GCF_037892195.1. Taxonomy (NCBI): domain Bacteria; kingdom Pseudomonadati; phylum Pseudomonadota; class Alphaproteobacteria; order Rhodobacterales; family Paracoccaceae; genus Yoonia; species Yoonia sp. GPGPB17. Next base: position 1,258,152 of record NZ_JATACI010000002.1, on the reverse strand, counting down.
ATTGTGCTGGATGGTGGCGCAATCAACGCAACGATCTGATGGCTCAAAACTTTAGCCTCAACGATCAGCTGTTTAACCCCACGACAGTGGGGCAGTTAGGGCAGCACTTTGAAGAGGCGGGCGTTTTTGCGTCCGCCCCTTTTGTGAAAGACGTTCTTTCGCAGATGGGGCCACTGGCGTTGAAAGAGCGGATCAATCTGATCGCCGCGGTTTTGGCCACCTATCTGCCAGACGACTTTCCAAGTGCTTGCGATGCGATCCTGACAGCCTTACCGCCGCCTCTAGATCCGAGCCTCAGCGACGATGATTTTGGTCATTTCATCTACGCGCCCCTCGGCGTCTATGTCGAAACCCATGGGCTGGAAGCGCATTTGCAACTGTCGCTGGATATGCTCACCGCGATCACACAACGCTTTTCGATGGAGTTCTCGATCCGGGCGTTCCTGAACCGCTGGCCAGATGAGACCTTGGCGCGGATGCAAGATGAATGGCTCGGCCACGACAACTATCATGTGCGCCGGTTGGTCAGTGAAGGGACGCGGCCGAAACTGCCGTGGGGGCAGGCCATTGGGTTGACGCCCGCGCAAACCCTTCCACTTCTTGATCAATTGCATGCGGACCCAACGCGGTTCGTGACCCGGTCAGTCGCCAATCATCTGAACGATATCACAAAAATTGAGCCAGAAGTGGTTATTGACCGGTTGTCGGCTTGGCAGACGGCAGGAACACAGGATGGCAAAGAACTCGCGTGGATGCGCAAACATGCCCTGCGCGGTTTGATCAAAGCCGGACATCCGGGGGCGATGGCGCATCTGGGGTATGACCACAATGTAAACGTCAACCTGACGGATTTCGCGATCACGCCAGATACCGTTGCCCGGGGCGATGCCGCAGACATTCATATGACGATCACACCAGCAAAAGATGCGCCATTGATCGTGGACTATGTGATTGATTTCATGAAGGCCAATGGCGCGCTGGCGCCCAAGGTCTTTAAGCTAAAGGTGGTGAACGCCTAGGCTGGGGTGCCGCTAATTCTGACCAAGCGCCATGTGTTCAAAGACAACGCGACGACATTTCGGCTCTATCCCGGCCCGCATCAACTCCATGCGCAGGTCAATGGGCGGGTCGTGGCGAGCCTGCCTTTTGTATTGACCTGACTTGCCCCGCCGTCCAACTGTTGTTAGGTGCGCTATGCCCAATAGTTTTTGTCAGGGATAAAGCCCGCCCCCATGCAAGCCCCCCGCCTTGAGATTAAGAACATCGTCAAAGACTTTGGCGGCCGCCGCGTGGTGGATGATGTGAGCCTGACGGTCATGCCGGGGCAGGTTACCTGCCTTTTGGGGCCATCGGGCTGCGGTAAATCGACGACCTTGCGCATTATTGCCGGGGTGGAAGGTCAGGACCGCGGGTCTATCCACGTTGATGGCAAGCTGGTCTGCGATGCCCGCATGACGCTACCGCCCGAACAACGCAATATCGGACTGATGTTCCAGGACTTTGCCTTGTTCCCGCATTTGACAGTCGCGCAGAACGTGGCCTTCGGCCTTGCCGGACGTAAAGTGACGGATCGGGTGCATGCGTTGCTCAAGAAGGTCGGCATGTCTAGCCATATTGACGACTATCCGCATCAGCTGTCAGGCGGTGAGCAACAGCGGGTTGCCCTTGCCCGGGCGCTTGCCCCACGCCCGCAGATCATGCTGATGGACGAGCCGTTTTCGGGCCTTGATGATCGCTTGCGCGATGATATCCGCGACGAAACGCTGGAGGTTCTCAAGAGCGAAGGCACCGCTGTGTTGCTGGTCACGCATGAGCCGGGCGAGGCAATGCGTATGGCCGATGAGATTGCACTGATGCGTGACGGTAAAATCGTGCAGCAGGGCGCGCCCTATAACATCTACAATGCGCCAATCGACATTCAGGCGGCGGCCTTTTTTAGTGATATCAACGTGATCCGTGGTAAAGTTGAAGGGGCTTTGACGGATACCCCCTTTGGCCAGTTCCTTGCGCCTGGTGTCCCTGATGGCACCGATGTCGATATCGTGATCCGCCCCCAGCACCTGAAGATCGAGTTTGATCGCGCAGGTCGGGGCCCCAGCCCGACCCCGGTGGAAGGGACGGCTGCGCGCGGCGTTGTCGAACGGGCGCGGTTCATGGGGGCGTCCAGTCTGGTCGAGTTCCGCATGGATTTCGATGGCGCGATCCTGAAGGCCGTTGTCCCTTCGGTTTTTCTGCCCAAACCAGGCGTGCCGCTCTGGCTGATGATCCGCCGTGACCGGTGCTTTGTGTTTGCGCGTTGATGAAGTCGCGCGAAGCGAACCACTGCTAAGAGCCCGTCGTGAACTATGCTGCGCACTGTCCAAATGTCCGATCCGTCATGCCATCAGTTGAAAACGATACAACACAGAGTTTGGCGACCAGTATGGCGGAACTGCTCCAGCGTCCAGTTCACCACCCAGGCGTTCAGCTAGGCCTCGCGACGCAGAATTCTCGCGATGCACAAGCGCAGTTATGCTCGAGAGCCCAAGCTCCTGTTTTGCTCTGGAAGGGGCCACAGTGTCAGATGCGGTAAACTCCAAGAAGGGCACCGAAGGAAATGGGACGTCAGAATTACTACGTCCGATCCCAAAAGCCTTCTGCATCCATATACGCAACATGGACATCGAACAGCGATACAAGATCGCTTGGGTACTTCAGACCCTCCTCATTCATGATCCGCGTACTTAAACGACAATCATACTCTTGAATATTGTTCGCCGAACTCAACATTTTCTGTTCGGCATCTGGCCTGAGATAGAGAGGCGCGAGCCGTGAAATGGGATTCGACGGATCAAGCTTTGCAATGCGCTCCTGCCATTGCGCGAAAGGCACAAGGTCAATTGGGGAAAGCATCGCAGAAAGCCGCACGATCATCTCACGCCACGTGAGGTAACCCGTATTGTTAAACACGTTAAGAGCAGGCCACCGTCATGCGTAAAACGTTCAAGAGCCATAATGTTGCCCGCAACTGGGGCCGGAGTTAAGTTAAACACCCGGTCGAGATCGGGGGCACACCCCATCATCAATACGCCCCGCAGCAGCAGGAAAAGCTGGTTGTCCTGAAACAGGCATCTTCCAGTTTCAGCCGACCCGACAATTCGGCCCAATCTGAAGATATTCGCTTTCCCGCCACTCAAGTGGAACTGTGATAACAATCGCTCGGATGCCCACTTTGTCTGAAAATATCCCATATCGGAACTGATCGGGGTCCCGTCTGGAAAGTCCTCGTTCAACCGACCGTCAATACCCCTTCGCACAGCGGCCCCCAGTGTGGAAACAAAGTTGATTACCTTAGGTCGCTTTGGTTTTGAGAGCTGCAGCAGTTCCAATGTGCTTTCGACGTTTGCACATTTGAGAGTATCGTAGCTATGCAAGTGATTGACCTGCGCGGCAACATGAAAAACGGTGTCAATCTCTGCCTCTAACTTGGCGCGGCCAGCGTCGGAAAGCCCTAATCCAGGAGCCGCAATGTCGGCCTCCATCACGTCGTACCTCAGGCCGTTAAGACTCTTTAGTTGGTAGGTTTCTTCTGCTGCCGTCAGTCGTTCTTCAAATCGCTCTATATCACGGGCCAAAAACACGAAACGCGCGTTTGGATGGAGTCGAGCAAGGCTGTCCACCAGATGTGAGCCGACAAAACCAGTACCCCCAGTAACAAGCAGGGCCGCTTCCTGAGCTGCATCTTTCATTTTGATTGCTCCTTGACCAAATTTGATCGTGTCTGAGGGGCAGGCAGCATTCTGCGAAGGACAGAATTTAAGAGGCCACCTTCCCGAAAGTAGCTTTTCTCACGGCTTGTGCTGATCGCGACGGGGGCGTCGAACCTCACAAGACGTTCGGCATCGCGACGTTCCACTTTTGCAAGCCACTGGGGTTGAGTCAGATCAATCCGAACAGACACGATCTCATTCCCGTTTAATCCGTAGCTTTGATGGCTCTCACCTTCGGGGAAAAGTAGGGGCAACACACCCATCCCAACCAGATTGGCACGATGAATGCGTTCAAAACTTCGCGCTAGGATTGCTCGGATCCCAAGCATATGAGGACCCTTTGCCGCCCAATCGCGGGACGAGCCTGCGCCATAGTCATGTCCGGCAATCACGACCATGGGCGTTCCATCGTCACGATAGCGGCAAGCAGCTCCAAAGACGGTCATCTCTTCGGCTGTCGGAACATGTCGCGTTATGCCACCGGCGGCGCCGGGCGTCATAAGATTGGACAACCTCTTGTTGGCAAAGATACAACGTACTGACACGGAGTGGCTACCGCGGCGCGTACCATAGGAATTCAGCAAATGCGGGCGTTCGCCGTTTCTTAGGAGATATTGACCGGCGGGGCTGCTTGCGGGAATTTGACCGGCTGGCGCAATATGGTCCGTGTTTATGGAGTCGCCTAACATCGCCAGCACATGTGCACCTTCGATCAATACGTTATCTTCAATGAGTTGGCGTTCGGTCGAGATGTAAGGTGAGCGTTCAATGTAGCCGGACTGTGCCCGCCAGGGAAACCGATCAGATGAGTCGACGGCAAGCGTGTTCCAATTCGCGTCACCTTCCAAAGCGTTGGCGTATGTTGCTGAAAAATGCTCTTGCCGGACCGATCGAAGTACTTCGGCTTCCACTTCATCTCGGCTTGGCCAGAGGTCAAAGAGATGAATCGGTTCGCCGGCTTCACCATAACCCAGCGGCTCTTCGACCAAATCTCGACCGATATGACCAGCGATTGCATAAGCAACTACAAGGGCAGGTGATGCCAGGAAGTTCATCTTTACGTCATCATGAATGCGACCTTCAAAGTTGCGATTGCCCGAAAGAACTGCTGCGGCTGTAAGGTTTTGCTCGGAAATTCTGTCACTGATCCCTGGCAAAAGTGGTCCTGAATTGCCAATGCAGGTCGTGCAGCCGAAGCCAACCAGGTTAAATCCAACTTGAGCCAGCGCATCCTTCAGCCCTGCGTCATCAAGATAGCGCGATACAGCTTGGGAACCCGGAGCAAGTGACATCTTCACCCAAGGTTTCCCGCGCAGGCCACGCAGCGCCGCGTTTCGCGCAAGAATCCCTGCGGTGATCATACCATGCGGATTTGATGTATTGGTGCAAGACGTGATCGCAGCTATCACTATCGCGCCATCACCGAAGGCATCAGCTTTGGCGGCTTCTGCAAAGCACTCCGAGACAGCTTCAGTTTCAGCAACATGTGCTACATCTTTTAGGGCGATGCTGTCTTGGGGTCGACGTGGTCCTGCCATTGTCAGTCCGATGTCGGATAGATCAATCTCTACCATTTGCCGAAAATCTGGTTCTGGCGCATCCGGCGCCGAGAAGAGCCCCATACGCCTTGTCAAAGCCTTTAGTCGCGCGACATTCGCTGCGCCTCGACCAGTGAGTATGAAGTATTGTAGTGTCGTCTCGTCCACGGGAAACAGACTTGTGGTTGAACCAAATTCCGGGGTCATGTTTGCGATTGTACATCGGTCTGCGGCAGAAAGATGCGAAACACCTGGCCCAGTAAACTCAAGGAACCGACCAACAACCCCAACTTTTCGCAATCGCTCGACAATGCGCAACACAAGGTCGGTGGCACCAATTTCGGAACTTGGGCGACCAATCAACCGAACACCTAATGTGTCAGGAAACGGAATAGACATAGGTTCGCCTAGCATCGCAGCCTCGGCCTCAATCCCTCCGACCCCCCACCCGAGAACCCCCAGACCATTGACCATGGGCGTGTGAGAGTCCGTACCAAGTACTGTGTCAGGATAGACGAGTGCTGGACCCGAACGATCATGTTCTTCCATCACAAGATGGCTGAGGAATTCCAGATTTATCTGGTGCACAATGCCATTGCCCGGAGGAATGAGGCGCAAGTTATCAAAGGCGACTTGGCACCACTTAAGGAATGAATAGCGCTCGGCATTGCGCTCGAATTCCATTTCCATGTTGTGCCCAACGATGTCGCGACCACTCGCGCGGTCAACTTGGATTGAGTGATCAATCACCAAATCAACCGGAACTTTTGGGTTTACCTGCCTTGGGTCTCCACCGCGTTCGGCCAGTTCGTCACGCATTGTCGCCAGATCAACCAGCGCAGCTGTCCCTAGAAAGTCTTGCAATAGTACACGAGCCGGTCGAAAATCGATGTCCTGTGATACCGTGTCACTGTTGCGCCAATTGAGCAATGCGGAGACCTGTTTCTCATAGTCTTCAACCTCGTCACGGTTTCTGAAGACATTCTCTAAGACAATCCGTTGGGTGTATGGCATAAGTTTGAGATCAGCCCCCAACTGATGAATATCCACCGCTGTCAGCAATTTGTCGGAAGAGTGGTCATCATTTATGTGGAATGTTTGGAAGGCATTGGTCATTGTCGCACTCCTTGCGAAGGGAACGGAAAAGATTGGTCCAAGATGTGAATTCCCGTGTGTTTCACGGACGCCGGGCGCGTTTCGATTGCTGTGTCAACCTCCAAACAATCAGGATTCAGCTGGTACAAGCGCAGCGTGGGCATCTGTTCGTCGTGCAGGCAAACGGACAACGCGTGACCCAGCATGCGAAAGGTGCGCACTGTCAATCCTGTGGTTTCAGAGTACCAAAGGTCTTGCGTGGAACGACCACTAGGAAAAAACTCTACTTTGTCGGGCGGAAACGCGAGCCCTACGCCAAGTGCCTTTAGGAATGCCTCTTTTCGCGACCATGCTTCTACGAAAAACCATGATCGGTCATGAGAGGTCCTCTTGCTGGCAAGGTTTTGGTACTCCGACGCCGACATGAATGCTGTCGCAACATCTTTCAGATTTCCGGATGGATGAAGAGGTTCAATGTCAACGCCGCACTGATGGCCACGCGCCACCACAACGGCGACGGCCTTGCGGCTGTTTGAAAGGTTAAAGTGCACGTCGCAGTCTGGAAGGTAGGGTTTCTGAAGAAAGGACCGCCTAAGCCGATTGCATGGATCAAAACCTACGACCTGTCTTAGGATTGACCGAACCATCAGTCTCCCGGCAAGCACGACGCGGCGGACCGTCGGGTCGTGTTGTCTGTCAGCACATTCGATGTCGGAAGTTGTGCTGACAGACCGCAGGAAACGCTCACAGAGGAGGCGATTTTCCAGGAGGAACACGCCGGGGAGAGCCAATTCAGTCATTGCATAAGGCTTCGGACAAGTTGCAGCCGCGACGCTTCGTGGACAAAATAAAAATGCCCGCCCGGGATCATGTCCATATCCAGCGCGCGGTTTGTACACTCCTGCCAGCCTAAGACATCTTTCGGAGTCACCTGTGTGTCCCGAGTACCAACGTAGCAGTGAAGCTCTGTACCGAGCCGGATCGGTCTGCCTGCGTTGTGATCTTCGATGATTTGAAGATCACTGCGGATTGTTTGCTCAAGCAGTTCAAAAATCTGTGTGTCAGGCACCTCAGCGCCATCAGCCCGCGCAAGCGTGGTGACGTGATTTCGCAGTGCCTCTTGCGACAGTTGGTGAAGATATGGTGCAGGATAACCCTTTGAAGGTGAACGGCTGGCAGACAGATGCATGACTCGCGGCAATAGTTCGCCGCAGCGTGCGAGGCGCTGCGCGGCTTCATGCGCGATCCAGCCACCCATACTATGGCCAAAAAAGGCGAACTCATCTCCCCCAAGTGAAAGAATCTTCGCAGTTAGGTCGTCGGCAAATATGTCGTCCATGCGCTGCAAAGGAGGTTCAGACAACCGAGCACCGCGCCCAGGAAGCGAGAGACAAAAGAGTCGCGTGTCAGGCAGCGCTGCGCACAACCAACGATAGGCATTGGGACTGCTACCAGCATGTGGAAAGACAAAGAGAGTACGCCGCGGTGCGGCTATGCCGTTCAAAGGTTCAAAACATGCATTCACCACCTTGCTCCTTTTGATCTACAAGCTTGTAATTCCTACATAAATAAGCCGTACTGCAGTGATCCCTGCGGCAATTCGGATAATTGTCTTGAAAACATTGGTATTGATCATCCCGATCACCATGTAGCCAACGACAGCGCCGAGAATGATTACCGGCAAGAACAATAGGTTTAGGGCGAATGTTTCGGGCGTGATTAGGCCAAGGCTGATCGAAAACGGCACTTTGAACAGGTTCAGCACCAGGAAGTACCAGCTGCGTGTGCCGATGAATTCTCTTTTGCTAAGTCCAAGCTGGAGGAAGTAGATCCCAAGAAGCGGTCCAGCTGCGTTCGCCATCATAGAGGCGATACCAACAAGAATACCCACAATCCAACGATAGATCAGACCCTGCCGCGCTTTTAGTTCTTTGCCCTCTATAAGATAACCCGCAACCAGCATCACGGTGATGATGACGCCAAGTACTATGCTGAAGATGTCGGGATTGATCAGATCTAGCAGAAAGTAGCCAATCAATATGCCGATGGCAGTTATCGGAAAGAACTTCAGGATAATCGACCAGTCACAGGATCGGCGGTAGTAGATCACCGCCATGATGTCGCCGAAAACCATGATCGGCAACAGAATGCCGATTGAGTCTTTGGCGGGAAATCCTATCGCAACCAACGGTACGGCAAGTATCACCATGCCGCCCACCGAGGTTTTCGAGAAGCCGACAAGAAGCGAAGCAGCGAAAAGGGCCAGATAGGCAGTGAGACTGTAATCAAACATGAGGGCGTGTCATCTATTCATTCAATTGGCACGGACCCAATGAAGGGCCCGCGTATTTCATGGACTATCGTTCAGTATGAACTTCGGAAGCACGGGTCATTAGGGCGTCAACATCAGCAAGAAAAGCGGTCGCTTTAGGAGCTATTTGTTGGCCCGCGGTATGGGTGCTGTCCAGACGTTCAGTAAGGCACTGGATTAGGTCACCAAACTCTGGAACTTGATAGAGCTCAGCCAGAGTCAGCTTTAGGTTTAGCCTGCGACCAAGCGCCTGCTGCAATCGGACAAGCAGCATAGAGTCGCCACCCAAGGCAAAAAAGTTGTCTGCTTCACCGATGACATCGCAGCCAATTAGGCTTTGCCAAATCTCGGTGACTGCCGCGTGCAGTTCGTTGGGCGCTATCTGCTTGGGTGTCTGCTTGGGCGTCGGAACAGAGGTGCTGTTCTCTACATTATTCTCTATCGATCCAAGCCACGCTTGTTCCCGGCAGAACGGATAGCCGGGGAGTGCGACCCGGCGAGGTGCACGTCCCGCAAAGTATGCTGCCCAATCGAACGTTACACCTGCCGTCCAGGTCGCGGCAACAGCACCGGCAAGTCCTGCGTCATCGCTGGCTTCAGGTTCAGGTTGCGTTGCGGACAATACAACTCTGTCGGGGTCAATTCCGGAAGCAATCGCGAGATGCGACAGAACACCGCCCGGTCCCAGTTCCAAGAACAGCGCTTCGTCGGTGTCCTCAAAATGGGCGAGGCAGGACATGAAACGAACAGTACTCCGGAGGTGTAGCGCCCAATACTTTGGATCGGATGCCATCTCAGGGGTCAACGGCTGACCAGTAACATTTGATACTATCGGGACTTTCGGCGCTCTGAGACGTCGCAATTTAAGTTCAGCTTCTAATGGCGCCAAAGCGCCGTCCATCAACCTCGAGTGAAACCCGTGCTTCGCATTGACGACTCGGCTCTTGATACCCGATACCGCAAACTCTGCGGCGACTGCCTCTATCGCTTTATCGTCCCCGGCCAGGACTGTGTGCTCGGGCCCGTTTGCGGCGGCAATGCAGACGCCATGGCGTTCAGCGACTTCTTGCATCGATTGCTCTGACGCCCGGACGCCCAGCATTACACCTGGCGAAGCTGATTGCATTAGTGCTGCGCGTTTCGCAATTGCAGCCAACGCATCTTCGAGGCTCATCACTTCAGCAATGCATGCGGCAACATATTCACCGAGACTGTGACCTACCATCGCGTCGGGTCGCACCCCCAGCTTAGCCACAGTTGCGCCAAGGCATACTCGAACGTGAAGAGCACGGGCTGGGTGAACTGTGTTTCGGCCAGCCTGTCATTCTTTTTCGCAATTTCATCGCTGCCGTCATCCAAACTGGAAAACACGAGTGAGCGCAAATCAACACCGAGAATAGGCAGTAAAGTCTGGCTGCAACGGTCGACTACGCCGCGAAAAACTTCGTAGCGGTCATAGATTTCACGAAACATATCAACTGACTGTGCGCCTTGCCCGGGAAACATCCATATAAGTTTAGGTTGCTTCGCTTTGATTTGGGTGATCTCTGTCGCCCGCTCACGAAGTGACGCGACCAATTCCACTGCGGAATTGCCAGAAACTGCAGCACGAAAAGGCAGCACATTCCGTCCAGCGGCCATACTGAAGGCAATGTCTTCTAGTGAGTCGTTTTGGGTTTCTAGATGCATGGCCAGTCTGGTTAGTCGCGCGGCCAATGCTGCTGGAGACGCACCCGATACCGTCAGCGCTACATTGCGTGGCGGTGCCGCCGCCGATCGGAATGATGGCGTCGGCACGGATCGTAGCACCAAATGCACGTTTGTACCGCCAAGCCCAAAAGAGCTGACGCCTGCCGTCCTAGGCCGCAGATGTTTTGGCCAAGGCAAAGTCTTGGCTGCCACTCTGAGCTTTGAATCGGGGAAGTCTATCCTGCTGTTTGGTGTAGAGAAATTTGCCGAAGCTGGAATGTTTGAGTTGCTTAAGGACAGCGCCGTCTTGATCACACTTACAACACCTGCCGCAGTGCTGAGATGACCGAAGTTGCCCTTCACCGAGCCGACCATGCAAGGCAGTGTTTCGGTACGGGTTGCCAAAACCTCTGCAAGCGCAGCTGCCTCGATTGGGTCGCCAAGTTTGGTGCCAGTTCCATGGGCCTCAATGTAGTCGATATCGTCAGCATTGATTTCGGCTTGTCGCCAGGCAACGTCGATGGCCTTGACTTGGCCCTGTATCGAAGGCGCGCTGAACCCTGCTCGAAAGTTTGCATCATTTGCCGCCCCAGAGCCGCTGATCACAGCGTAAATGTGGTCGCCATCTTCCAAAGCTTGGTCGACAGGTTTCAGGAGAATGGCTCCGCCGCCACTGCCAAACACTGTGCCGCTGGCATCATCATCAAAGGGTCTACATACACCGTCGATCGCCTCTACGCCGATTTCTCCCCCCAAATAACCAACACCGTGCGGCAGAAGCACTCTCGCTCCGCTAAAGCAAGGGCCATCTGGCACTCACCAGTTCTGAGACTTTGGCACGCCATATGGATAGCGGCGGCTGAGCCAGAACAGGCTGAATCGACATGGAGTGCGGGACCCGACAATCCTAGCCGATAGGAGATATAGGTCGCCGCATAGGTACGGTCATTATACAGCAGCGCGCGTGGAATGCCCACATCCTCAAGAATACTGTTGTTCGGTCTGATGTTCTGTTCAAAATATGCGTTCTTGCCAACGCTCATGAATACACCGACATCGGCACCGACTTGATCGGGCGTATAAGCTGCGTCTTCCAACGCGTTGACTGAGCACTCGAGCGCCAGACGGTGTTGCGGATCCATGAGCCGCGCTTCGGCCTTAGAGATACGAAAGTACTCAGTGTCGAATCCTTCAGCTTGGTCGATGATGGAGGAAACCGGGACGTAACGTGGATCTTTTAGGTCTTGCGGTCGAACACCACGGGAGAGGAGCTGGTCACGGGATTGCGTTTGCAGCGCGACATCGCCTTCAACAAGCATTTCCCAGAAGTCATTAATCGTGTCTGCGCCAGGTAACCGTACTGCCATGCCAATGATCGCGATGCCATCCGTTTGCGTGTTTGGCTCATCCTGCGACACCGGATCAGTCAATACAGAAGCTTTTGCGGGTTAGTGCCCTGTCTTGGCTGCTAGCAATGACAGCAGAGAGCTTTGGCGCGCGACAGTGGCGTGCTGAAACAGGTCCGTCAGCTTTAACTTGTCGGGCCAACTGTTCGACAGCAGCCGGTAGAGCTCTACGATTTTTAAGGAGTCGCCGCCAATGTCAAAAAAATTGCGATCTTCCGGAACATCAGCGACCCCAAGAACTTGGCTCCATGCCGTTTTCACAATCGAACTGCACGACTGCGTTGCTGGAACGTTAACATCAGTCAGAGCCAGAAAATCTGGTTTTGGCAGCCGCTTTCGATCCTTCTTGCCATTCGAGGTGAGCGGTATCCGATCTATGGGTATCATTAACGCGGGAATCATATAGCTCGGTAGCTTTTCCGAAAGCGCATCCCGCATCCCTGAAATCGACCCGCCAAGTTCCTGCAGATAAGCAGCCAGAACCGTCTGCCTGTTCTGGTCTTCGACGGGCGTTACAACCACATCACTTACGAGCCCACTTTTTAAAATGGCCTGTTCGACCTCCATTGTATCAACGCGGTTGCCACGAATCTTGACCTGAAAGTCCTTGCGCCCCGCATGAATGAAGTCGCCATCTGGCGTCCGTCTCCCCAGATCGCCCGTGTGAAATGACCTCATCCCGTCTTCATGTTCGATGAACTTCCCTGCCGAAAGCTCTTCGCCACGCCAATAGCCGCTCGAAATATAGCGACTACGAACAACGATTTCGCCGACTTCCCCTTCTGGCACCGGCTGGCCAGCCTCGTCTAGCAGTCTGATGTCCGTTTCACTGACCGTCGCGCCGAGGCGCGCGCGATTGATGTTGCGCTTCTGCGACATCAACAAAGTACTGACTGACGGCACCCGTTTCAGTCATCGCCAAGCCGCACGACAACTTGCAGCCTGGCACGAACATACGACTGAAGTTTTCAATGTCGTTGGCATAGACTACCTCTCCCCCAAGTTTGACGATGCGTACGCTGGGATAGGTTACGCCCTGCGACATACAACGCACGAGATGACGGAAGACAGTGGTGACCGAGCAGTAGATTGTGATCTGGTTGTTTGCGATCCACTCCGGCAGGCTCGCGAGTTCCTCGCCTGTGACGGTTAAGATGTGAAGGCATGCACCGTTCAATAGCGCGTTGTAAGTGTCGCGAAGACCGCCATAAACATTGATCCGGTAAAGCAGGCTCTGACGGTCTTCAGCGGTGATGCCGAAGCCTTCCGTATGAACAAATGTATTGTGAAGCACATGCCCATGATCTTGCAGCACGCCCTTGGGTTCTCCTGTCGAACCAGACGTGTAGAGAACGTAAGCAGGGCGGGTCATATCGTTCCGCTTCAACTGCGCAATGTCGCCCACTGGTCTGTCGACAGATGCCGACTCAAAGCAAATTACTGTTTGTGCATCGCCGCAGAGCGGCTGCACGAGGGCGCTGTTCGCAAGATCAGTAAGTATGACCTGCGCGCCTGAGGCCGCGATGATACGTGCGTTCCGCTCCGCCGGAGCATCGATATCGAGAGGTAGGAAGAAGCCTCCGATTTTCAGAACACCCAACATCGACGAAATGGCGCGCGCGCCTTGCGGGAGAAATACGACAATCGGCGTATCCTGAATCGACTTCCGGTCAAGAAGTGCTGCAACTCGATTTGCGTCACGATTGAGTTCAGCATAACTTGATATGTCGCCGTTGTGGTGAACCGCAGGGCGGTCGGGATAGGTGGATACGATACGTTCGAATGCTGTAATGATGCTTTGATCTGCGAAAAGCGGACTTGTCTCAAATGAATTTTGGTAGCTCATATTGACTTTCCTTCCGTATTAACGGGTTGGCTCTCGTCAAAGCAGGAGGTAACCGCCTTAGGAATGATCACGCTTCTCCTGCACATGCCAAAACGTTAAGAGAGAAAAGGGATTTTCTATAATGTGATTATTTTGCGCTGCAGCAAAAATTTTGCGCTGCAGCATTTCTTGTGTGTTTAGGGCCGACCTAAGCAAGATTGCGCCAATCGGCGGTGGCTTTTTGCCGATCTTGGAGTGTCAATAAGCGCTTCGCCCAATCAATGAGTGCTATGCCCAATGGGTTTTCGGAGAGAGTTGTAGTCACCTAGTCTTTCTTTGATTATTGGTGTTTTTCTCGGTAGACGTGTCAGTCTAGTTTTTGAGGATGGCTACGTCATGGTAGAAACAACTAAGAATCAACTCAACTACAGGGGGTGATTTTGTTATGCGTGTATCACAACTGCCGTCATTGAGTGCTTTGCGGGTACTCGAATCTGTATCTCGGCATGGCAGCTTTGCGGCCGCAGCATCAGAACTGGGCATGACCCAAAGCGCGATTAGCTACCAAGTTCGCAATCTTGAATCCAGTTGGGACGTCAAGCTATTTGATCGAACCCGCCGTGGCGTAACGCTGACGCAAGACGGCATTTTGGTGCGCAATCTTGCGCAGGTAACGCTGCAAAACATTGTTCAGACTTTTGGTAAAGTTCGCCAAGATTCACATTCTGACAGTATTAGGGTTTGTGCCCCGCCTTCTCTGGCAGCCCTATGGTTGGTACCGCGGTTGGAAGGCTTCCTGGCGGCGCATCCCGGCATTGAGATCGTGCTGAAAACAGCGTCTCCTGGCAACACGGGAGGTGATGGAAGCTTTGACCTCATGCTGTCAATTCACCCCGAGGCGCCATGTGGCGAAGACTGCCGCGAAGTTTTGACCGATATTTGTTTCCCTGTTGCCAGCACAGCTTTATTGCGTGAACAGGAAGCACCTTTAGATTCGCTAGAGGGTCTGCGTCGCGTGTGCCTGTTAGACCGCACGCTGCCCAATTCTGGCGCGCTGACTTGGGATTCATGGTTTGAGCAATTTGGTATCGACGTATCACACAGGGCGAACAACAAATCGAATGGCATTCGCTTCGGCAACTCAAACCTGCAAATCATCGCCGCCGAAGCGGGCATGGGAGTAGCGCTAAGTCGAGGTCTGCTGGTACTTGATCGGCTCAAAAGCGGTGCGCTGAACAAAGTCGGGAATGCATGGCTGCCGTTTCCCAACAAACTCTTTGCGTCTTTGGATACAAAGAGGACCCCGCAAGTAGAGATGTTATTTGATTGGATCATGGAGGAGGCAGGCCGATCCGAAAGCGAGTTGTGCGGGCTTATCTAGACGCAATCGCTGGCAAATCAGTTTGCTTTCGCCGTATGTCTCACCTTCAGACATACCCGACTTGGCGTTTCTTTCAACTGCCAGCTATCAACTACATTTGAGGCTCATACCCGTTTTCGCATTTCGTTTAACTAGTCGAACGGTAAACGGCACTGCTGTGGGCTCGCACGGTAGTGGAAGTCTGTTCTGTGGAAGGGCACCATTGCCTTGGCGCAGCTGCAGCAAATTGGCGCTTTGTCCGCAACGTTGCAGTGATGTATGCTGGCTATTTCAGACGGGCTGCGCGCCCACCGCGCCGTTTGGTGATCAGGCCCGCCCGCGATGGCAGTTCTTCCATAACCGCCTTGCGGGCATCTGCTGACATGCCTGACCAGGCCCCGATCTCGTCAATGGATCGCAAACACCCTGTGCACAGGCGGCTTTTGGGTTCTATCACGCAGACCTTGACGCAGGGGCTGTCGATTTCGGCCCGTTTCCAGATGTCGTCTGTGTTTTCAGGTATATTCACGAGTCTGCCCTCAAATGCGCCATGCGGTCCAGCATGCCTTGCAAGATATAACCCGCCGCCACGTGGTCAATAACCTCTGCGCGACGTTTGCGTGACGTATCCGCCTCAAGCAGCGCGCGTTCCGCAGCGACGGTGGACAGGCGTTCGTCCCAAAAGGTAATCGGCAGGGGGGTGAGCTTCTCCAGATTGCGCGCAAAGGCACGGGTCGCCTGGCAGCGCGGCCCTTCGGAGCCGTCCATATTCATCGGCAGACCCAGCACGAGGCCGGTGATCATCCGATGCGTGGTCAGTTCCAGCAGCTTTGTTGCATCAATCCCGAATTTCTTACGCTTGATCGTCTCAAGCGGGGTCGCGACCGAGCGCATTACATCCGAAACAGCAACGCCAATCGTCGCTGTGCCGAGGTCCAATCCGGCCAGCGCGCCCATATCAGGGATTGCGGCGATAAACGCCTCGGGCGTGTCGCAGATCATTCCTCCAACACGCCTGCATCGCGGGCGGCATTGGTCAGAATTTCCATGCCGCGCATGCTGCTGACAAAGACTTGCTGTGCTTCGGTCCAGACGGTGCGTGCGGCCTCCTGATCGCCCAATACGCCGTAAGCGCGGATCAGGCGTGCCCAGTCCTGCGCCGGGCCGCCTTCGTTCGCAAGGCGGCTCGCAAGCCCGGATACCATGCCGCCGATCATGGCTTGGCGGTCCTCGGGCGACATTTCTGCAGCTGCATCCATATCAGCAAATGACGGGCCACGTGCCTCTGGCACGGCGTATTCGACACCAGCGCGGAAGGCCGCATCGCTGACCTGCGACCTTGCGCTGGCAATGTGGAAGTTATTTGGATCGCCGGTCTCGATGATGTCGCGCCATAGGCGCAGCGCCAGATCGGGGCGGTCAGTCTGGTTGTAGAGCGCACCCAAATAATAACGGGCCGCCGTATTCTGATCGTCCCGTTCAAAGATTTGCTGGATGACCTCTTCGGCCTCGGGCGACACAAAACCGCCAGCGGCAACGACCTTGAGGTCGAGTAAGCGCTGGAGATCGGCCGTTTCAATCGCGTCGCCTTTGATCTGGTTCACCTGTGCTTGCGCGTCGGCGGCACCGGCGTAGTTGCGCAACTCGACCTCGTGAAAGGCCAGACGGCTCCAGGCTTCAAGGTCGTCGGGGCGGGTGGGGGCGATAACACGTAGCTGGTCTATCGCGTTGCGATAATCATCAGGCACCTCAACTGGCGGTGGCGCGGGCGCTGCGGCCTCAAGCGCGTCTTGTGACGGGCGGTTGAGCCGCATTTCTTCACTGGCTGCAAGACGCGCTTGCAGCGGCAGGTCAGGATACCCCGGTGCGCCGAGCGTCCAGTACGTACCAAAACCCAGCGCCAGCATGATCGCAACAATCGCAGCAGACAGCCAACGGGTGGGTGTTGCGACACCCGTGGGCGTTGTCGCGGCCTTGTCAGCTGCCAGCAGGCGGCGCGCAACTTCGGTCCGGGCCCGCTCGGCCTCGTCAGGGGCCAGCAGATCACGCTCCAGATCGCGGTCAATCTCGGCCAACTGCGCGCGATACACGGCGATGTCCGGGTTGTCGTCACCAATCTCTTTTGGCTGCAAAAGCGGTTTCACGATCAACGCGGTTACAACGAGCGTCATCACTGCGCATACAAGCCAGAAAATCATCAGTTTTGGGTCCTTTACCTTGGGCTGACATAAACGCCCGATGTCTTCATGAAAAGGGCCTGCGACGCCATGACAATTCACGACACCGCCAGCATGTCGTAAAATGCAAACTATACGCCGCTGAGAGTATCCTCTTGGGTCCATGCAGGGTCCAGATAAGGTGCCAAGGCATCGCCCGCCTGCCACAAGGATTCTGGACTCTGATGAAACGCTATTCTGCCTTTGCCATCGCCAAAGAAGCCATGCGCCAACACACCGGCTGGGACCGGGCGTGGGCGAAACGTGAACCCAAGAAGAAGTACGATGTGATCATCGTAGGTGCAGGCGGACACGGGCTGGCGACGGCGTATTTTCTGGGCAAGAATTTCGGGATTACCAATGTCGCAATTCTTGAAAAGGGTTGGCTGGGTGGCGGCAATACCGGGCGCAATACGACAATCATTCGCTCGAACTATCTACAAGATCCTTCGGCTGCGATCTATGAAAAGTCGCGCTCGCTTTATGAGACGATGTCGCAGGACCTGAACTACAACGTCATGTTCAGCCCGCGTGGTGTGATCATGCTGGCCCAAACCCAACACGAAGTGCGCGGCTATAAGCGCACCGCCCATGCGAATGCCTTGCAAGGGGTGCAGACCGAGTGGATTGAGCCCGCGCGCGTGAAAGAACTCTGCCCGATCATGAATATCGACGGGCCACGGTACCCGGTCCTTGGTGGCCTCTGGCAGGCCCGTGGCGGCACCGCGCGTCACGATGCGGTTGCTTGGGGCTATGCGCGTGCCTGTTCGGACATGGGCATGGATGTGGTCCAGCAATGCGAAGTGCAGGGTGTGCGGCAAGAGGGTAGCAAGGTTGTTGGCGTGGATACGTCGAAAGGGCCAATTGACTGCGACAAACTGGGCGTGGTCGTGGCCGGGCATTCTGGCGTTTTGGCGCAGATGGCTGGGTTCCGGCTGCCGATTGAAAGTGTTGCTTTGCAGGCACTGGTGTCAGAGCCGATCAAACCGGCCATGGATATTGTCGTTATGGCCAACACCGTGCACGGCTATCTGTCGCAATCCGACAAGGGCGAAATGGTGATCGGCGGTGGCACCGACGGGTACAACAACTACACCCAGCGTGGATCGTTCCACCATATCGAGGAAACGGTACGCGCTTTGGTCGAAACCTTCCCGATGCTGGCGCGCCTGAAGATGCTGCGGCAATGGGGCGGAATCGTGGATGTGACGGGTGACCGCTCACCCATTCTGTCAAAAACACCAGTTGAAGGTGTCTTTGTAAACTGTGGCTGGGGTACAGGCGGGTTCAAAGCGATCCCTGGGTCTGGCTGGGCCATGGCCGAGTTGATGGCCAAAGGACACTCACCACTGACCGAAGAGTTCAGCATGTTCCGCTTCCGCGAAGGCAAGTTCATTGATGAAAGCGTGGCCGCAGGGGTGGCACACTGATGCTATTCAACCCCATCCTCATCATCGTCGGACGGTTTGCTGCAAACCCCGTCTATCACCACAAAGATGATAGCGGTCGAAAGGATGCCGCCGATGACAATAAGTACAAGTTCCATGTCACAAACGTAACACCTGGCTGCTTGCCTGCGACCCCGGCGGCGGTTGGCCGAGTGCAATCGGCGGAAATGGCCGCGGTTTGCCTAAACCAGCCGGGGATTTCCGCTTATGTTCCTTATGCTAAGGGTTTGGCGATGATGGGTCTGTCTCAGAAGGAGGACGCACCATGGATGAATTCAGCCACACCAAAACAAATACCTCCAGCGGGAGCGGCATCGGTTTCCTTGTCGCTGCTGTTATCGTCGTTCTGGTCCTGCTCTATGCGCTGTTTGCAGGCGGTGGTACCAGCACAACCGTTGATCCAGCGACATTGGGTACAACGGACCAAGGCGCCCCTGTTCTTGAAGAAACTGCACCAGCACAACCGGTCGCCCCAGCTGTGGGCGAATAATACTACCACTACCACTACCACTCACCACTCAACGGCCAAAGGCGGGCGCAGCAATGCGCGCGCCTTTGGTGCGTTTGTTGCAGCTGTGCGCCGTTTCGACATTCCCAACACCCTCTACATCAAAGGTGCCCCATGCTGATCCTGCATTGCCCCTGTTGCGGCGTTGATGCCGACGAAACTGATCTGCACGCTGGCGGTCAGGCCCATCTGAAACGCGAAGGGCCGGGGTCATCTGACGATGATTTTGAGGATTACCTGTTCATGCGCGAGAACCCCAAGGGCGTGCATTTTGAACGCTGGCGGCACGTCTATGGCTGCGGCAAATGGTTTCACGTGGCCCGTTGCACCAACACACTCGAGGTTTTTGGCACCTATCCGGCCCAAACGCTTGAACCACCACAAGAGATCAAAGACAAAATTTCGGCCAAACGCCCGGGTTGGTCTTGGGGGGATTTCAAATGAGCACCCGTTTGGCAAACCTTGGCCGTCTGATCAACAAGGACAAGGCCGTCTCTTTTACCTTTAATGGCAAGCACTTGCGTGGGTTTGAGGGTGACACACTCGCCTCAGCCCTGCTGGCCAATGATCAGATGCTGGTCGGTCGGTCGTTCAAGTATCACCGGCCGCGCGGCGTTGTTGCCTCTGGTGCCGAAGAACCAAATGGTTTGGTGAACTTAGGCAAAGGCGCGCAGTTCGAACCCAACGCCCGTGTGACCACAACTGAATTGTTTGAAGGGCTGACCGCGCAATCGCAAAACCACTGGCCGACGCTTGAGTTTGATGTGGGTGCAATCAACACGCACCTGTCGCGGTTCCTGCCTGCGGGTTTTTACTACAAAATGTTCATGTATCCGCGGTCCTTCTGGAAACACGTTTATGAACCCGTGATCCGCAAATCTGCGGGCCTTGGCAAAGCGCCCAAGGACCGTGATCAGGGCACCTATGAGCATTTCCACTGTCACGTTGATGTTCTGATCGTAGGTGGCGGTATCTCAGGTCTTGCCGCGGCAAAGGCTGCGGGTGAGCGCGGTGCGCGTGTTCTGCTGATGGAACAAACAGCAGATTGGGGTGGTCGGGCCGTCGTAGATACGCCGAAAATTGACGATATGCTTAAGCGCAAGAGTGGATTAACACCACTTTGGAAGCACTTGAAAAAATGGCGAATGTTGATCTACGCCTGCGTTGCATGGGCGCGGGTGTTTATGATCACGGCTATACACTGGCCTATGAACGCCTGACCGATCATGCGCCCGACAATGATGGCCCACGGCACCGCTTGTGGCGTATTCGTGCCAAGCAGATCGTCACGGCGACGGGCGCGATTGAGCGACCCTTGTCTTTCGCGGCAAACGATCTGCCCGGTGTCCTGCTGGCCTCTGCCGTGCGCGACTATGCGGTGAATTTTGGTGTCTCCATTGGTGACCGTACCGTTGTAGTGACAAACAACGACGATGCATACCGCACGGCGATTGTCCTTAAGGAAGCGGGCCTTGAGGTGCCTGTGATCATTGATGCCCGCACGAAAGCAGACGGCGCACTGATAGACCGTGCCCGCGCGTTGGGTATCCGTATTGAGATGGGGAAGGGCATTGCCAAGGCCAAAGGGGGCAAGCGCGTGACAGGCGTAGCCCTCTGTGCACAGGCTGGCGAAGGCGCTGTGCTGGAAGAGATCGCATGCGATTGCATTGCTATGTCAGGCGGCTGGTCCCCTGTCGTGCACCTGTGGTCGCACTGCGGCGGCAAGCTGAACTGGGACCCCGCGCAAGTGATGTTCCGCCCAGATCCAGAGCGTGCGCCAACAGCCGCGGATGGCGAAGGATTTGTCATCACCGCTGGCATCGCCAACGGACATTTGTTCACAGCAGAGGCCGTGAGTGACGGTTGGGCCGCTGGCCGTGCTGCGGCCAAGGCCGCAGGCCACACCAAGCGCGGTGCACAAGCGCCGATGGGGGAAGATGCGGTGGAAGGCCCGATTTCCCCAGTTTGGTTGATGCCGCAGGGGGCAAGCCATGCCTTGCGCTCAAAGGCGTGGCTGGATTTCCAGAACGATGTGAAGGTCAGCGATGTGCAACTGGCCGCCCAAGAGGGGTTCGAGAGCGTTGAACATACCAAGCGCTACACGACGTTGGGCATGGCGACGGATCAGGGGAAGCTAAGCAACATCAACGGCTTGGCGATCCTTTCGCAATCGCTGAATGCAGATATCCCGAACGTTGGCACAACGACTTTCCGCCCGCCATATACGCCCATCTCGCTGTCTTCGATCGCAGGTGTTGCCAGAGATGAATTGTTCCAACCCGTGCGTATGACGCCCATTTCGGAATGGTCGAACGCAAATGGTGCTGACAACGAACCTGTCGGCCAATGGCGCAGGCCTTTCGCCTATGTACGGCCTGGTGAGAGCGTGCATGACGCCGTCAATCGCGAGGTCAAGAACACACGCGAGAACCTTGGTTTGCTGGATGCATCCACCCTTGGCAAGTTGATGGTCAAAGGCCCGGATGCGGGCAAGTTCCTCGATATGATGTACACCAACATGATGTCCACGCTGCCCGTCGGCAAATGCCGCTATGGTCTGATGTGTTCTGAAAACGGGTTTCTGATGGATGATGGCGTTGTCGTGCGGATGTCCGAGGATACATGGCTATGTCACACCACCACCGGCGGGGCCGAGCATATCCACGGCCATATGGAAGACTGGCTGCAATGCGAATGGTGGGACTGGAAGGTCTATGTCGCCAATGTGACCGAGCAATATGCGCAGATCGCCGTTGTCGGCCCGAACGCGCGCAAGTTACTGCGCAAGCTGGGTGGCATGGATGTCTCCGCCGAGGCATTACCATTTATGCAGTGGGCCGAAGGCAAGATCGGGGACTTCGATGCGCGCGTATTCCGCATCTCATTCTCGGGCGAGCTGTCCTATGAAATTGCTGTGCCAGCGGGGCAGGGTGCGGCCTTTTGGGCGGCGCTGATGGAAGCCGGCGAAGAGTTCGGGATCATGCCCTATGGCACCGAGACCTTGCATATCCTGCGGGCCGAGAAGGGCTTTATCATGATCGGGGATGAGACCGATGGTACGGTGATCCCTCAGGACCTGAACCTGCAATGGGCGCTGTCGAAGAAGAAAACAGACTATCTGGGCAAGCGTGCGCATGAACGATCCCACATGGCCGATCCGAACCGTTGGAAACTGGTGGGGCTGGAGACCGAGGACGGCTCGGTTCTGCCGGATGGGTCATATGCAATTGCCTCTGGAGAAAATGCCAATGGGCAAAGCAACACGCAGGGCCGTGTGACCTCGACATATTACTCCGCCAATCTTGAACGCGGTATCGCGATGGGGCTGGTTCACAAGGGGCCGGAGCGGATGGGAGAGGTGATCGAATTCAACAAGGTCGATGGCACGACAGTGCGGACCAAGATCGTTGACCCAGTGTTCTATGACAAAGAAGGGGAGAAGCAGAATGTCTAATGCTGTCAGCGCATTGCACGGCAAAGTGGCCCCCGGTGAAGTCACCATCCGCGAGGCGGGCCTGCGCGGGATGATCATCCTGCGCGGTGATCTGGGCGACAAAAAACTGCGCAAGGTTTGCACTGATCTGACCGGGGTGAAGTTTCCGGAGGGCGGGCAAGCCAATGCCGAAGGTGACAAGGGCCTCTGCTGGATGTCGCCTGATGAACTGTTGGTGCTTGTGCCCTATGCGAAAACTGGCCAAGCGGCGGCACAGATTGATGCGGCATTGAGCGGGACCCATTATTTGGCCGAAAATGTCTCAGACGCGCGTGCGGTCATCTACGTTGAGGGCGCGTTCGCCCGTGAAGTGATCGCCAAGCTTGCGCCGGTTGATCTGCACCCTGACACGTTCAAGGCTGGCGATTTCCGGCGGACGCGCCTTGGGCAGGTCGCAGCGGCTTTCTGGATGCGGGATGAGGATACGTTTATGGTGATCTGCTTTCGCTCGGTGGGGCAGTACACGTTTGATCTGTTGGCGGCATCAGCGAAAGCAGGGTCGGTCGGGCATCTGGGGTGAGGATTGTGCGGGTGCAAGCGGCAGGTGAATGGCCGCTTTGAGCGCATTGGCACTGCCTGAGACACTTGTAAACTAGTGATCAAGGCCCCGTTCTTGCACGATCATGACAGCCGCAAACATGTCACAGATGGTCTATGTCTCTGATCACGCCGGCTTATCAGCTATGTCTGTTAAAGCCCCCGCACAGCGCCGGTTTCAGTGAGCCAGGCCAATGTCGCCTCATTCACACCGGGGATCGGTTCGGCAGTGGCCGACTCTCTCAGATCGGCAAGACTCGTCTCTGCCAGCACCCGCCGCCACGCCGCGTCTGCCTTATACATGATCCGTGCGATATTGCAGGGCGCGCGGTAGTGCTTCGGCGCGGCCGAACATGGACCTTTCTGGCGGATTTCGGTGCAGCGAAAGAACGTACTGTTCTCCTCCAGTGCCATCACAATCTGCAGCAGTGATACCTCTTCCGCTGGTTTTGCCATCGCCAGCCCCCCGGAACGCCCCTCAATGGCTTCAACGACACCTGCTGCGACAAGCTTCTGCATCGCTTTTGAAAAATAGCTGGGTTTGACCCCGTGGTATTCTGCCAATGCGCGTGAAGGGATGCGTGCTCCCTGTGGCATCATTGCAAGTGCGAGACAGGCGTGAAGTCCCCACTCGACAGTTTCTGAAAGCTGCATTATTAACTCCGACAATAGATATCTTAGTTTATATCAATAGCGTTGGAAGGAAAGCGAAATGAAGCAACAACGTAACGAGGACGGTTTTGTTGTCGTTGGTCTATCGGCAAAGGTGCGGAACGATGACCCAGCGGCAATAGGTGCCCTATGGGGGGCCTTTCGCGCAGATGCCGTGCGATCAAAGCTCGGGCCGGATGCCTCCGAAGACGTCTATTGCGTTTATCACGATTATGATGGCGGTTTCATGGATCCTTACCGCATGACGATCGGACATCGCATGCCAAAGTCGGCGTCCGTTCCGATTGGCTTGCACTGCGCAGAGGTTCCGCCTCAAAAAATAGCGATCTACGAAGCAACCGGTCCGCAGCCGGATACGTTGATCGCCCAGTGGCAAGCGATTTGGGATGGTGATCTCAACCGATCATATATCGCTGACTACGATATCTACGATAAAAATAACCCAGATTTGGTAACAGTCGCAGTCGGTATAGAGGCGGCCTAGGTTTCGCAGCAAATCCAGCAGAAGTTGGCGTCTTTTGGAGAGCAACAGAAGGGGCCAATTTCGTGGACTTTGCCGAAAGGGGCCATTGGCGCACTCATGGCGAGAGTCCGGTTTGCCATGCGAGGCTGCCTTAACGGCAGCGAAAGGCCAAGCAGTACCGGACCACCCCTTGACCTTCGCCCTGCATGTGACATCTATCACCATATCCCTGTCCTCAATTCAGAAAGATACCTGATATGGCTTTTTCGCTTCCCGATCTTCCTTATGCCCACGACGCGCTTGCGTCCAAAGGCATGTCTGCTGAAACCCTCGAGTTTCACCATGATCTGCACCACAACGCCTATGTCACGAACGGCAACGCGGCGATTGCGGGGACCGAGTGGGAAAACAAGTCCCTTGAAGAGATCATCGTTGGCACATACGACAAGTCCGCTGTTGCGCAGAACGGTATCTTCAACAACATCAGCCAACTTTGGAACCACAACCAGTTCTGGGAAATGATGGGGCCTGACGGCAATGCGATGCCGGGCGAATTGGAGAAGGCGCTGATTGAGAGCTTTGGCTCGGTTGACGACTTCAAATCGCAGTTCAGCGCGGCGGGTGCTTACCAGTTTGGGTCCGGCTGGTGCTGGTTGGTCAAAAATGCGGATGGGTCCTTGGCTGTGACCAAGACCGAAAACGGCGTGAACCCGCTGTGCTTTGGTCAGACTGCGCTCTTGGGCTGTGATGTGTGGGAACACTCCTACTACATCGATTTCCGCAACAAGCGTCCGGTCTATCTGACCAACTTCCTTGATAACCTTGTGAACTGGGAAAACGTCGCCTCGCGCATGTGACCCGTTCATTCTGGACAATCTGCAAGGCCCGTGGGACATCTTCCCGCGGGCCTTTTTCTTGGGAGAAGATGATGATCGGACTGACGCTAGATGAGATCATTGCCGCCAAGGCAGAGGTACAGGCAAACCTGATCGAAACGCCGGTTCTGCCGCTCACATCGGCGCGTTGGGATGGTGTTCTGCCGGATTGCGCAGGTGTTACCGTGAAGCTGGAGTTGTTCCAGCAAACCGGGTCGTTCAAAGCGCGTGGGGCATTGCTGGGCATTCAACGCCTGAACGCGGCACAACGCGCCGCAGGTGTTGTCGCGGCAAGTGGCGGCAATCATGCCTTGGGTGTTTCGTGGGCAGCGAAGGCCGCTGGCGTGGACGCGCTGATTACGATGCCGCGGGCCACCGATCCGGCGCGGATTGCGGGGTGTGAGGCATTGGGGGCCACTGTCACGCTTCACGATGACATGGCGGCCGCCTTTGCTGCGATGAATGACGCCGCTGACGCGGGCCGCGCGCTGATGCATCCGTTTGAGGCAGCGCATATGATCCTTGGCGCGGCCACCTGCGGCCACGAATATGCGATGCAGGCTCCGCAGATCGACACTTATGTTATCCCGATCGGCGGGGGTGGGATGATCAGCGGGATGGCCTGTGCCATCAAGCAAGTGAATCCCGATGCGCAGGTGATCGGTGTCGAACCTTTTGGGGCAGACAGCATGTCACAAAGCTTTGCCGCTGGTGAACCGGTGCGGATCGAGAAGGTCGCGACCATCGCAGACAGCCTCGGCGCGCCGCTGGCGATGCCGCTGACCTATGGTGTCGCGCGGGCCAATGTGGAGCGGATTGTCCAGATCGCCGACCGCGAGATGCTTGCAGCGATGGATATCTATCAGCAAAACCTGCGCATTACGGCGGAGCCTGCCTGTGCGGCCTCGCTTGCGGCGGTTCTGGGCCCGCTGAAGGATGATCTGGCCGGGCGTCAGGTGGGCATCATCGCCTGCGGGTCCAATATCTCACTGACGCGCTATGCTGAGCTGATGGAGGGGCTATAGCGCGGCTTTCAGCAGCGCTTCAAGCTCTTCCACATCTTCGGCCACTTGCACAAAAGCCAGAATGTCATCGCCTGCAAAGCCGTTATCGACGACATGTTGCAGAAGGTCGCACAGCGGATCCCAAAACCCATCAATATTCAGTAGAATCAGCGGTTTGTTGTGCAGCTTGAGCTGTCGCCATGTCAGCGCCTCAAAAAACTCGTCCAAAGACCCGGCACCGCCGGGCAACACAACGACCGCATCGGCGTTCATGAACATGACCTTTTTGCGCTCATGCATCGTTTCGGTGATCACAAAGTGATCGAGGTCGCGTTTGCCCACTTCCCAATCCAACAGATGGGTTGGGATCACGCCAAAGGTTGCGCCGCCTGCCTCTTGTACCGCATTGGCCACGCGGCCCATCAGACCCACATCGCCCGCCCCATAAACCAGCCGCCATCCGTTTGCGGCCAGCATCTGCCCGGTTTCGCTGGCGGCCTGCGCATACTCCGGCGCAGCCCCGTCCCGAGAGCCACAGTAGACGCAAATCGACTTTTGATATCCGGACATTGTGATCCCCCTGAACGAGCTTCGCTTTGACCGGTCATAGCCGCGTTGTTAAGGTGGCTCAACCACCGGGGATGGGGCGGCCATGGATTGGCACTGCAAAAGGGACAAAACGTGACAGATGACGCAAAACCGGGCGCGAAGCCCGTCGTGCTGGGCGGTATTGCTGCGGCAGTCATTGGTCTGGCTATATTCGCGCTGATGCCCCAGCCTGATATTGCCGAGGCTCCGGCAAGTGAGGTTGAAACCCCCGCTCCCGCCGCCGCTGAGGATGTGGTTGCGGCGCCCGAGGCACCGGAGGTTGTCGTCGATGCACCCGAACCACAGCAATCACCTCAGGTGCCTGCCTTTGATACGTTCCGGGTCGAACCTGATGGCAGCATGGTGATCGCCGGGCGTGCCGCACCCGGACAAACTGTGGATGTGATGCTGTCCGGTGCCGCGATTGACCGGGTCGAGGCAGATGGTTCCGGCAGCTTTGTATCATTCACAGTCGTGGACCCGTCCGACCAGCCCCGCCGTCTGTCACTTTTGGCCGACCCTGAGGGCGAGGCGGTCGCCTCGACAACCAGCTACATCGTCGCGCCCATTGCGGCACCTGTTGTCGTGGCCGTTGCGCCCGCGACCGAACCGGGCATTCAGGACGAAGCTGCCGCCTCTGAGACACCAGACGCGCCGGTGGCCCCTGTCGTTGATACCCCGGCTATCGTGGCACCGGCACCGCCAACTGTCTTGCAGGCTGATGCGAGCGGGGTGCGTGTCGTACAGGGGACACCAACGTTGGATGATCCGGAAGTGGACCCAAATGTCGCACTTGATGCCATTACCTATGATCCTGAGGGAGAGGTTCAACTTTCGGGGCGTGCTACGGGTGATGGTGCAGTGCAGGTCTATATCAACAATGAACCAGTGACCGGATCACCCGTAACGGAAGGTGGCGATTGGCGCATTGATCTGCCAGATATCGACACCGGTGTGTATACACTGCGCATTGATGAGGTTGATGAGGCTGGCGATGTGGTATCGCGTCTCGAAACGCCGTTTAAACGTGAAGAACCCGAGGAGGTCGCCGCGGTGCTGGCCGAAGAAACATCGGTCGATGGGTTTGAGGTCGCCGTGCGCACGGTGCAGCCTGGTGCGACGCTCTGGGCGATTGCAGAAGAGAGCCTTGGTAACGGTATCTTTTACGTCGAGGTTTTTGAGGCCAACAGTGATCTGATCCGCGACCCTGATCTGATTTACCCCGGTCAGATCTTTCGCATGCCCGAAATCACGCAATAGGCGGCGTGCCTCTGGTGTTCCGGCTTAGGGAACCTTAGGTAGGACTTTCGCTGTCGTTGGAGTTTTCATGCGTGGTCTAGCCAAAACTGATGCCAATCTGAATGACGCACAAATCCAGGGGTGGAGCGTGATCCGCCGCGTGGCACCCTATTTGTGGCCAGACGCGCATCCTTGGGTCAAACGCCGGGTTGTGATCGCCCTGGCGGTTCTTGTCATTTCGAAACTGATCGCCGTGACGACCCCGCTGTTTTATCGCGAAGCCGTTGATGCCCTGGCACCTGACGGGATGGATGCTGCAACAATGTTGGGGTTGGGTGCAGTTGGTTTGACCATCGCCTATGGGATGGCGCGCTTGATGACAGTTGGGTTCCAACAGCTGCGCGATGTGGTCTTTACCAAAGTAGGCCAACGCGCCTTGCGCCAGTTGGCGCTAGAGACTTTCACCCATATTCACCGCCTGTCTATGCGCTATCACATCACCCGTAAAACCGGTGGCCTGTCACGGATTATCGAGCGGGGTGTGAAAGGTGTCGATTTCCTGCTGCGCTTCTTGTTGTTCTCGATCGGACCGCTGGTTCTGGAACTATTGATGATCGGTGTGATTCTCTTTTTCCTGTTTGATGTCTGGTATTTGGCGGTCGTTGTTGTGACGATTGCGCTCTATGTCTGGTTCACCTTCAAAGTGACCGAATGGCGCGTGAAAATTCGTAAAGAGATGAACGACCAGGATACCGACGCCAACCAAAAAGCCATCGACAGTCTGCTGAATTTCGAAACTGTGAAGTACTTTGGCGCGGAACGCTGGGAAGCGGACCGCTATGATGTGGCGATGGAGAACTACGAGGGTGCTGCGATCCGCACCAACTATTCGCTGGCGTTTCTGAATTTCGGCCAGTCGCTTTTGATTACCGGCGGCCTTGTTGCAGTCATGGTGATGGCGGCGATTGGTGTGCAGCGCGGCGACCTGACGGTTGGCGATTTCGTGATGGTTAACGCCTATATGATCCAGATTACAATGCCGCTGAATTTCCTTGGCACGGTCTATCGCGAAATCCGGCAGGCGCTGATTGATATGGGCGACATGTTTGACCTGCTTGAACAGCCCGCCGAGGTTCAGGACAAGCCGGACGCGAAAGCGTTGCAGGTGAATGGCGGGCGCGTAGCCTTGCAGGATGTTACCTTTGGTTATGACGATGCCCGCCCGATCCTGAAGGGGGTCAGTCTGGAGGCAGCACCGGGTCAGACCGTTGCGATTGTGGGGTCATCCGGGTCGGGAAAGTCGACCATCGGACGCCTGTTGTTCCGGTTCTATGATGTCGGCGGCGGCGCGTTGCTGATTGATGGTCAGGATGTTCGCGATGTGACCCAGGAAAGCCTGCATGCGCAGATCGGCGTCGTGCCGCAGGATACCGTGCTTTTTAACGACACCGTGCACTACAACATTGCTTACGGCCGTCCGAGCGCATCTGAGGATGAAATTATCGCCGCGGCGAAGGCCGCTAAAATCCATGATTTTATCGAGAGCTTGCCCGATGGGTATGACACGACGGTGGGCGAGCGGGGATTGAAGCTCTCTGGTGGGGAAAAGCAGCGTGTCGGGATTGCGCGTACGCTCCTCAAAAACCCGCCGATCCTGTTATTGGATGAGGCAACTTCTGCCTTGGACACTGAAACCGAAATGGAGATTCAGGCTGAGTTGAAGGAGATGGGTGAGGGCCGCACGGTGATCACGATCGCGCACCGCCTGTCCACGATTGCCGATGCGGACCGGATCGTGGTTCTGGAGGATGGTGTGATCGTCGAGGAAGGGCGCCACGATGACCTGTTGGCGGCAGACGGGCGCTATGCGCATCTGTGGAACAGGCAGTCCGAAGAGGAAGATGTAGTTTGAGTTAAGTGGTCCAATGAGTATGGTCCACTGGGTGCGCTAGCCGGAGCTGACCCTCACATTTTCAACCCCGTTCAGCGCTTGAATTATCCCATCCAAGGTGGTGACAAACGGGTCGTCCAACGGGGCGTGGACCTTTTTCTTATAGTTGATCAGTCCAAACAACTTGCGCGATTCGGTGCGCCACACCTGAATAAGCGCCTCAAATGTTGCATTGGCATCAACGACCTCATCGGCATCTTGATAGACGATTGCGCCGATCAAATAGGGCATTTCCGCAACAAGTTCTGTGTACCATCCCCAGTCTTCTTGATCGACTGCGCTTGGGGCATACCCATGGTTTGCTAGGCTGTCGTGGATCGCTGTCAGTAAGCTGCGACCTGCTAACCTGTTTATATGCTCTTGCAGTGTCGCCGGGTCATCATTGTGTTTGCTTGTAGTGAACTCAAAGATCATGGGGTGCACTTTGCTGGCTCTATCTAATAACACCAGACTAACCCGTTTCTTTGTTCAAAAGAAAACCATAAATGCTTCATCCACAGGCTGCGGGTTTGGTGGCAAGCTCTCACAGCTTTGCTCTAGATGCCGTTCAGCCCCGACCGTTTGCAAACGCCACCAGCTTATCCAGTGCCTGGTTCCAGCCGCCTTCACCAGCGGTGCCTGCGGGGACGCCAACATGCACCATGGTCATGTGGGTTTTTCCACCTTCTTCGCTAAGTTCCACAATCACTTCTGTGATATCCGGGCTGCCCTCTGGCATCCCCATGCTTTGTGGCGGAATTAACGTGCCATCGGGTTGGCACATGCTTTCGGTGTAAACCAACCTATGTGGCGCGTTCAGTTCCTTATACACCCCGATGAACCACATGCTCATCTCGCGCTCGGGCGTTTTCATCGTCATGTTGATCTTGCGTGTGCCACCCACGGCGACATCCATTTCGGCGGTTGGGACGCTCATGCCCATGGGGCCGTACCACTGTTTGAAGAGCTCAGGGTCGGTCCACATGCTCCAAACGACATCGATTGGGGCATCAAATTCGCGGTGCAGTCTTACCCAATTTGGCTGGTCAGTCATTGCTAGCGTCCTTCATGTTACTGAGTATGCGATCCATGGCATCAAACCGTGCGTCCCAGATATGACGGTATTGATCCGTCCAATGGGCGATAGCCTCAAGCGGCTGAGTCTCAAGCGTGCAGGGGCGAAACTGCGCGTCGCGCCCCCGTTTGATCAGCCCCGCATTTTCCAAGACGCGGATGTGTTTTGAGATCGCAGGCAAGCTCATTTCAAACGGTTCTGCCAGGGTGTTCACTGTTGCTTTGCCCTTAGCCAAACGCGCCAGGATGGCGCGCCGGGTCGGATGGGCAAGGGCAGAGAACGTGGCGTCGAGTTGATCAGAGCTGTCCATAGGTTTATTAATAAACCAAATCGTTAATTAATCAACTGGTAAACTAATGACATGGTTCGCAACGCTGCTTGTCGTCCCTGAAGTAAGTCATGCGTTTGCGTTCAGTAAGCACGCTTCAAACCCACGCACGAATGGGCGGGCGGGATGCCGTAACGGGTGATCACGCGCTGCAAGTTCGGGGAAAAGCGAGACCAGCTCGTCATATGTCGCCTTGTCGGCATCTGCTTGATACTCGCCCAAAAAGAAGCTCTCGGCAGGGGCACCATTGGCATAGACGATCTGATGCTGGTCGAACATGAGGTGGTAGTAGCTGATGCGCTGGACGGGCTTGCGATAGATCTTGTCGCCATCACACAGGTGGATGGCAGCGCAAAGGGCGTCAGATTCCTGCAAAAACAGCTCGCAACGCCAACCGGTGATGAACATACGATGCTGGGCAGAGACATAGAGCGGGGCATAGTTGCCGATTGCGCCCGTATCGAAACAGATCGGTGCAAACTTTCCGTGGCCCGGTACGGACTGCGCACCAACCCAGCGCAAAGGTTGTGGCCCATCGTCCATGGTATCGACCAATTGCCCTGCGACCAGATCCTCAACCTTTTTGTCGCCTGAAGGTGTGCGCACCAACGTGCCTTGGGCAAAGCAGGCGACCGAGATGTTTTCCTCTGCCACACTGATATAGGTGATTGTTCTGCCATCGGGCAGAGTGATGCTGCCGCTCAAAGACCCTGGACTGAAAGGCGCGAACGTCGATCCCGCTGGCAGGATCATGAAATCACTCCCATTGCTTTAAGCATCGACGAAGTCGGTGTTCTCCCCGACAAAGATTGTGTCCGCGCCGCCGCCGCCGATCAGGTTGCCTGAACTGTCACCCGCGATCAGGGTATCCTGACCACCGCCGCCCTCAAGAATATCGTTGCCGCCACCGCCGATCAGGATGTCGCTGCCGCCACCGCCGCGTATCTGGTTATCGCCAGTCCCGCCCGTCAGGATGTCATCGCCGCCGCGACCGCGGATCGTGCCGCCATCCGCACCGCTATCCGTGAGCGTGTCATCGCCGCTGCCGCCACGATAGCCAAAGCTGTCCAACCCAACCGATCCGCTGATATCGGCGTCAGCATCATTGGCGCGAAAGGCTACGAAGTTACTGAATGATCCGCCGCCCAGGTCAGCATCGGTGAAGGTTGTCACCATGCCGCTGCCCGTATCGGTGATTGTGATGCTTGACCCGGTTATCGTGATCTCAAGCGCATCGTCCACATTGCGGGCATCAAACGTACTGTTGTCGTCGACAAGCAACCCCGCCCAGAAAGCGGGGTCAGTGATGTCAGCGGTTGATGGTACGATAAAGACGGGCATGGGTGGGCTATCCTTTGCCCAAGCTTATCTTAGGATAGCCTTTTCAGGCAAACACAACCTGTGGTGGCCGTTCAAAGGACCGGAACTGGCCGTTTCAAACCTCGAAAATGACAGGCCCACTTAGAAGAAGGCTTGTCATTGTTTACTCAGCGGCCTGCATAGAGGTCTTGAGTTCAAGCGGCGGCAGTTTTGATGGTTCGTCCTCGTCCCAGATAAACTCTGGCGCCTTGATCCGTTTTGCCTGCCGCGCAAGTGCCCAGTCGCGCGCCGCTTTGCTGCTGCGGCCCATGGAAAGCTTGGCCAACAGTTGTGCAAACCACTGCACGTAGGTCACGAACCAGACGCGCACCGCCAGCATAGAGGGTGTAAACACCAAGGTTAGCATCGTGGCGATGCCCAGGCCAAAGACCACCGCGGTCGCCAGTTGCTTCCACCACAGGGCCGTTGGGCTGTCTATTGAGTAGCCACCATTCATGAAATCCAAGCTGAGGCCGAACATCATCGGCGCCAGACCCGCCATGGTCGTGATCGTGGTCAGCAAGACGGGGCGGATACGGGCCTCCGCTGTCCGCGTGATCGCTTCGGTGCGGGGCATGTATTTGCTGTATTCCTGATAGGTATCGATCAGGATGATGTTGTTGTTCACAACGATCCCGGCCAAGGCCACGATGCCGGTCCCCGTCATGATGATCGAGAAGGGTTGATCCATCACCAGCATCCCCACCAGCGAACCAGCGGTGGACATGACCACAGCCATTAGCACAAGGATGGAGTTATAGATGCTGTTGAACTGCGCCAGCAGGATGATGAACATCAGGCCCAGGGCACCCGCAAAGGCAACTTGCAAGAAGGCGCCGGATTCGGCCTGTTCTTCCTGATCACCTGTCCATTCCCAGTCGATAGAGGCGGGCAGGGGATTGGTGTCGAGCCATTCGGTCAATACGGCAATCCGCTCGTTCGCGTTCAGGGGTGTTTCGGATGTCTCATCATTGTTGACGGCTTCGGTCAGGCTGGCAAAGGTCGTATCGCCCAAAAGCGTTACAACCTCATAGCGATCCATGCCGATGGTGTCTTCGCTGACGATGCGCACCACCGCAATGGCCTCGCCGTCAAGGGTGAGGTTGGTCAGCCCGGCTTCAACCCCGGCCTTCACATCGAAGTACCGCTTCTGCTCAATCCGGTCGATCTGGGCGAGCTTTTGCACTGGCGTGCGAGTGATGAAGTTCGAGAGCGGGATCAAACCCTGATCGGTGCGTACCTTCAGGTTATCAAGCGTCGACAAGACACGGTCCTCTTCGGGCAAACGTACGCGGATCTCAATTTCCTCGTCCGAGGTATCAACCCGCATGGTATCCAGCAGAATACCCCGCGTGACCATCTGGACCATGGCGCCCACAGTCGCGACGTCTGCGCCATAGCGGCCCGCCTTTTCAACATCCACGTCGATCTGCCAGTCGATGCCGGGCAATGGCAGTGAGTCTTCGATGGTGATCAACCCCGGTGTCTGGTCAAACTGCGCGCGGGCGATGTTTGTTGCTTCGCGCAGTTCCGCAAAGTTGTCGCTCTTGAGTCGCAGGTGCACGGGCTTACCGGATGCGGGCCCGCGGGACTGCGCAAGGATTTCGGTCTCAATGCCCGGGATGGTGTTCAGCTCTTGTTGCAGCTCGGCCAGCACGACATCGCCATCTAGCTCAGCAATGCCTGCGCGATCTTCCCACGGGATGGTTTCCAGCTGGACCTGACCCACCGTATCGCTGGGCGTGCTTGCGCCGCTTGCATCGGTGTTCAAGCCGCCGTCACCAGCAAAAGAAAACGCGGTGATGACGCCGGGGTGGGCCAGTACGATTTCTTCGGCTTGACGCACCAGATCGTCCTTTTCTTCCAAAGACAGGTTCCCACGTGCGCGGACATAGACGATGGCTTGCTCGGGCTCGGATTCGACGAAGAATTCGACACCGTTGTTGTTGGCGCCATAGTAGCCAAAGATCGAAAAGACGGTGAAGGCAACGGCCCCAACCGTGACCAAAGGCATCACTGGGTTGCCCGCAATGAAATGCATGAAATGCCCGAAAGGGGAACGGCGATAACCTGCTTTGATTGTCTTGGCTTCCCGCTCAATCTTGGCCGCCCCGATGGTGATGGACAACAGGAATGCGCCCACAAGGAACAGCAGCATACCCGGAAGCGAGTCGCTCAGACCACTGGTTTGCACGGCTTCACCTGTCAGATAGCCGGGGTTCAGTGTCAGCATCGCGCCGGTAAACACGACCATGATGGCTGGCAACACCAGTATTGCGCGCAGGACCCATGGCAGCCGCGCGCGCAGGGCGTCAGATGCGTTGCCAAACAGCTTACTCATCCGCCCTGTGACGCCGCCCATCACCGGCAGATAAACCAGCGCGACGACCAATGAGGCGGAGAGAACGAAGATCAGTGTGACTGGCAACATGCCCATGAACTGTCCCGGCACGCCCGGCCAGAACAACATGGGCAGGAAGGCGCAGAGCGTGGTCGCAGTGGATGAGATAATGGGCCAGAACATCCGCTTTGCTGCCTCAACATAGGCGTGCATGGGGCCCGTGCCCTCTTTGATCCGTTTGTCAGCGTATTCGACCACAACGATGGCCCCATCCACCAGCATACCGACGGCCAAGATCAGACCGAACATGACGATGTTCGAGATCGTGATTTCCATCACGGCGAGCAGGGCGAAACATAGCAGGAATGAGGTTGGGATCGCGAAGCCCACCAACAGCGCGGGACGGGTGCCCAATGTGGCCAAAACCACGATCATCACCAGCGCAATGGCGGTCAGGACCGACCCTTCCAACTGGCTGACCATCGAGGCCACGTTGCGGGACTGGTCATTCGAGGTCCCAACCTGAATCGCCGATTGCAGCTCGGGGGACCAGCTGGCGCGCTCTTCTTCGACAACCTCTTTCACAAGGGCTGCGGTGTCGATCAGGTTGAACCCTTTGCGTTTGACCACCTGCAAGGCCACCGTGTTCACGCCGTTGAAGCGGGCGGTGCCAAGCCGGTCTTCGAACGTCAGGCGGATCGTAGCAAGGTCACCCAAGGTGATCACCCGATCGCCATTGGTTTTGACGGGTAGATTGTAGACATCCTGGGGTTCATCAAAGGATGACGGGATTTTTACTGCAAATGTCCCTTGGGCCGTTTCGACTTCACCGGCCGCAATCAGTAGATTGTTGTTGGTGACAACGCCGATCAGTTCACCTGCGGTGACGTTGTAAGCTTCCAGGCGCAGCGGGTCGATCACCACCTCAAGCATTTCATCACGTTGGCCCGCAAGTCCCGCTTCAAGGACCGCATCAAGCCCTTCAATGTGATCCTGTAAATCCTTCGCAACGCGCAGCAGCGTCCGTTCAGGCACTTGGCCGGTCAGATTCACGATCACGATGGGGAACTCAGAGAAATTGATCTCGTTGATCGAGTACTGGTCCGCCCCGCTTGGGAACTGCGCTTCGGCGTTATTCATGGCCGAGCGGATATCGGCGAGGATTTTGGTCTTGTCCCAGCCGAATTCAAATTCAAGCGCAACGCCCGCATAGCCCTCGGCGGCTGTCGCAGACATGGTTTTCAGGCCGTCGAGATCTGAAAGCTCAGTCTCCATCGGTTTGACGAGCAGTGTTTCACTGTCTTCGGCAGAGATACCGGGGAAGGGGACCGAGACGAAGATCGCCGGGATTTCGATGTCAGGCTCACCTTCCTTGGGCAGACCGACATAAGCCATGCCCCCCGCCAGCAGCGAGAGGGCGATAAAGGCCAGAACCATCCGGGCGCGTGAGGCGGCCCAGTCAACCAGTCCAGTCATCCTTTGACCTCCGTAAATGTCGGCGCGACTTGGACACCATCCACGACAAATTCTTGGCCGATTGTAATGATGTCGACGGTTTCGGGCAAATCGGTGACCCAAACACCTTCGGCTGTGTCGCGCAGCAAGGTCACAGGCATGAACTGGGCGATGTTCCCATCTGAAACGGTGCGCACGCCCAAGACGCCTTCGTCATCCAGCGTCAATGATGATTGCGCAATCAGGTGTGCGGTGCGCCCGTCCGAAGCGATCAGAATTTCGGCGGTTTGGCCATCACTGATGGCCAGATCATCGTTATCTACGGTCACCTCAACGCGGAAGGTGCGGGTCAGCTCATCTGCGCTGCGCGACAGGAATGTCACGCGGCCCTGCACCTGCTCACCGCTGGTCAGGCGGGCACCCGCCGTGGCACCAACGTTGACTTTCGAAACATCAGTCTCTGGCACAAAGCCGACCAGCTTGATTTCGTTCAGCTGGATGATCGTCGCACAGGGTGTACCGGGCTGCATCAGCGCGCCAAGTTCGGCCGTGTCGGTTTCCAATAGGCCAGAGAAAGGGGCCGTGATCGTCAGCTTGTCGATTTCACGTGCCGCCGATGCGACAGCGGCCTGTGCGGACTCGATACCAGCCTGAGCAGAGGCCACAGCAGAATTTGCGCGCTGTACGCCAGCGGTGGCCGCCTCCATGGCGGCTTCGGCACTGACAAGGCGCGTCTCGGAAGCAAAGCCATCTTCGGACAGGCGCTGGGCGGCGTTCAGATTGATCTCGGCCTCGCGCACGCGGGCGCTTGCCTCGATCACGCCGGCTTCGGCCTCGGGAACGCGACCTTCGGCTTCTGCCAGGCGGGCGCGGGCTTCGGCCAGTGATGCCTCGCGCGTGCCGGGGTCAAGCCGGCAGAGCATCTCGCCCTCGACAATGGACGCACCCTTGCGGCGCGGTTCCGAGATCACAAGGCCGGATGTTTCGGATGCGACGGTCACCTGCCGCGCAGCCTCGGTCCGGCCGCGCAGGATGACTGCGCTATCGATTGTTTGGGCGACCGAATGCATGGCCACGACACCAACAAGAGATTCGTCACTGGGCGTGGCTTCGTCCTGTGTTTCCATGTCCGCCGCAAGGGGGGTGTCTTCCGCAGCAGTGCTTTGCGCAAATCCGACAAGCATTTCACGCTCGAACACAACCATGTAGAGGCCAGCCAGCACCAAAAGTGCGGTAATCACCGGAATGATTTTCATTTCGTCGTCCCCTTTGGCTACCGTTTTTGCGGGCAGCCTTTGTTTCGATCTGGATTTTACGCGTTATTTCGCAGTACGGATCATATTATTGTACTAAACCATTCAGTTCAAAATATACGGAAGATGCCCCAACGGCAAGCGCACTTTTGCGTGTGGATTGCTGGAATAGGGCGCGCATTTGCCACTGACCTCTTGTTCATTGTGCGGGCTTCACGATATGTACCCGCAAAGACGTCATAAAACCGACCAGTAATTGGGGGCCGAGGTGAGCGACACCGACAGTTTTATCAACGAAGTGACAGAAGAAGTCCGCCGCGAGAAGCTGTATGGGTATCTGCGCCGCTATGGCTGGATTGCAGTTGCGTTGGTTCTTGCGTTGGTTGGTGGTGCCGCATGGAACGAGTATAGCAATGCGCAATCGCGCAA
The DNA here is from genome assembly GCF_037892195.1 of Yoonia sp. GPGPB17. NCBI lineage: Bacteria > Pseudomonadati > Pseudomonadota > Alphaproteobacteria > Rhodobacterales > Paracoccaceae > Yoonia > Yoonia sp. GPGPB17. The sequence continues at coordinate 1,219,966 of NZ_JATACI010000002.1, read as the reverse complement.
TGCCGCAGAAGCGACCGGTGATGCGTTGATGGCTGCTCTTGAAGTCAACGAACCAGCAGCGCGTGCCGCGGCCATGGCCCAGGTTGAAGGCGAGGGGGCCGCAGCCGCAGTGACCATGCTGTTGCGCGCGGCGACGCAACAGGAGGCCGGTGATATCGCGGGCGCGGCCCAAACGTTGGGCGACGTCGTTACAAACCCTGATTTGCCGGAAATGTACCGCGATGTGGCTGCGCTGAAAGCGGCGATGCTGCCATCATACGACACCGCGACCCGCCGCGCCAGCCTTGACGCTTTGTCCGAGCCCGGCCAACCGTTTCGCCTGCTGGCCCTTGAACAAATGGCTTACATGACCCTTGCCGAAGGTGACGCGGACGGTGCGATCGTCATCATGCGCCAGATTGAAGAAGACGCAGGTGTGACGCGTGGCTTGCGCGAGAGGGTGCAGACCCTCATGGTAGCCTTGGGCGAGCCGTTGCCCGACCCTGTGACCCAGTAAGCGCAGATTGGATCTGACCCGTGATTTTAAGAGTTAGCATTGCCGCCGCCCTTAGCCTTGTTGTCCTTGCGGCTTGTGGCGATGATGACGTGATCTTGCCGGGCGAACGGTTTGACATTCGCGCGCAGACGGCGTTTGAAAATCAGGCGTTGCCACTGAACCTGCCTGCCGCACGTGCCAATAGCGATTGGGGCCATCGGAACGGAACCCCAAGCCACAGCATCACACATCCCGCACTTGGCGCAACGCTGAGCCCCATATTTGTTGCCGATATTGGCGAAGGCGATGGCAAGGGTGCGCGGATTACATCTCATCCCGTTGTTGCAAATGGTGTCATCTACACAGTTGATGCGCGCGCGCGTGTGACGGCCACCTCCGTAAACGGTGACAACCTGTGGACCCGCAGTCTGACGCCGACCCGCGACAATCCGGGCGATGCGTCTGGTGGTGGGATCTCTGTCGGGGATGGGCAGGTGTACGTCACCACCGGATTCGGCGAGATTACGGCGCTTGATGCGGCAACCGGCGCGGAGATCTGGACGCAGGATTTGGATGCACCCGCCGGTGCTGCGCCGACCTTGCGCGGAGATTTGGTCTATGTTGTTGCGCGTGACAGCACCGCATGGGCCCTGGATACCGGCAACGGCCGTATCCGCTGGCAGCGGTCTGGTGCACCATCGACGGCGAATTTCGCGGGCGGGGCATCGCCTGCGGTCAGCGGCGAATTTGTAGTGTTTCCGTTCTCATCTGGCGAAGTACTGTCAACCTATCCACAAGGTGGTTTGACCCGCTGGTCGACGTTCGTTTCAGGTGACCGCGTGGGCAACGCTGCCGGTGTGATCAACGATATCTCGGGTGACCCGGTTATCGTGGGTGACCGCGTTTACATCGGCAACTTTGGCGGCCGGACAGCTGCGGTTAATCTGGATGATGGCACCCGTCTTTGGACGGCAACCGACGGGTCAGTCAGCCCTGTCTGGCCTGTCGCCAATGCTGTTTTCCTGATCAACGATCTGAATGAACTGGTCCGACTTGATGCGGCAAATGGCAATCCTGTTTGGCGCACGGCCTTGCCTATATTCGAAGACGAAGAACGTACCCGCTTAAGCAGAAACGCGTCTTTGCTCATTATGGTCCCGTTTTGGCTGGCGGTCGTCTGATTGTGACCTCTTCGGATGGGCTGATCCGGCAGTTCGACCCGACCTCTGGTGCCCTGATCGGCCAGATCGACCTGCCGGGTGGCGCCGCGTCAGGCCCTGTTATCGCTGGAGAGGCCCTTTACGTCCTGAGCAAAAACGGGCAATTGCACGCTTTCCGTTAAGTCTGAAGTGGTGTAGCTGCGCAGGCGAACGCCGTCAGGAGCCATAAGATGAGCTTTACCCTTGCAATTGTGGGTCGTCCGAATGTGGGCAAATCCACTTTGTTCAACCGTTTGGTGGGCAAGAAACTGGCATTGGTCGATGACCAGCCGGGGGTAACGCGTGACCTGCGCGAAGGCGAAGGGCGGTTGGCCGATCTGCGTTTTACCGTGATTGACAGCGCGGGATTGGAAGAGGCGACAGATGACAGTCTGCAAGGCCGCATGCGTCGTTTGACGGAACGCGCGGTTGAGATGGCCGATGTCTGCCTGTTTATGATCGACGCGCGGGCCGGGGTGTTGCCAGCGGATGAGGTCTTTGCCGATATCCTGCGCAAGAAGAACGCCAATGTCATTCTAGCTGCCAACAAAGGTGAAGGCAAAGCGGCTGACGCGTCGATCCTCGAGGCTTATGCGCTGGGTCTGGGTGAACCAATCCGCATGTCGGCCGAACATGGTGAGGGCATGGGCGAGCTGATGGATATGCTGCGCCCCATCGCGGATGCACACGCAGAACAGGTAGCCGCTGATGCGCCTGAGGTCGATGTGGATGTCGGCGATGATGATGAGGACGCGGCGCGTGTTCCGACACGTGCCAAGCCTTTGCAGATTGCCGTTGTGGGGCGACCGAATGCGGGTAAATCTACGCTGATCAACAAGATCATCGGTGAAGAGCGTTTGTTGACCGGGCCCGAGGCCGGGATCACCCGCGATGCCATTTCGGTCCAGCAGGACTGGGGCGGGGTGCCGATGCGCATCTTTGATACCGCGGGCATGCGCAAGAAGGCCAAAGTGCAGGAAAAGCTTGAGAAGCTTTCGGTTTCCGATGGCCTACGGGCGGTAAAGTTTGCAGAGGTTGTCGTTGTGTTGCTCGACGTGGAAATCCCGTTTGAGCAGCAGGATCTGCGCATAGCCGATTTGGCCGAGCGTGAGGGGCGTGCAGTTGTCGTTGCGGTCAACAAGTGGGACGTCGAAGACGAAAAGCAGAGCAAGCTCAAAGAGTTGCGCGAAAGCTTTGAGCGTCTTTTGCCGCAGCTGCGGGGCGCACCTTTGGTCACGGTTTCTGCCAAGACGGGCAAGGGGCTCGACCGTTTGCAGCAGGCCATCATGCGGGCCCATGATGTTTGGAACCGCCGCGTATCCACTGCAAACCTGAACCGTTGGCTGACAGGGATGCTGGAACAGCACCCGCCACCTGCGCCGGGCGGCAAGCGGATCAAGATGCGCTATATGACACAAGTCAAAACGCGTCCGCCAGCGTTTGTTGTGATGACATCGCACCCCGATCAAATGCCGGAAAGCTATAAGCGTTATCTTGTTAATGGTTTACGTGTCGATTTTGATATGCCCGGCACGCCAATCCGGCTGTTCCTGCGTGATCAGGGGGATAAGAACCCTTACAAAGACAAGAAGTCCTCGCAACCGTCGCGCCTGTCAAAGCATCTCAAGAAGGGATCGAGCGAGCGTTAGCGCGTGTGGCCACCATCAGACTCAGCAAGATCAGGATGCCAATGCCAGCGAGCGCAGAGACCGTCCACAAGGTCAGACCATTGGCCACGATGATCCCGACAAGTGCCCATATCACCGTCAACCCATAAGGGACAGCATTGCAGCGCATCAGGACGCCAGCGGCGACAATCAACGCGCCGCTGATGCCGATATAGGCCCAGCCCATCGCACCCGTCAGCACACCATATCCTGCGGCTGTGCTGCCGAGCGAGACGAAGGACGCAGCCGTCAGCCAGCCTGCGTAAATGCCAACGGGTGCTTTGAACATCCAATAGTCATTGGCGGACGCACGCAGCAGCGCGGCAATTGCCGTGATCGCCATGAGGAAAATCAAGATTGTGGCCCAGACAGCGCTGACATTGGCCACCGAAAGCCACGTGGTGCCGATGGCCAGGCTGATGATAAGCGGCTTGCGCGCAGCGTCCCACATTGCATTCTCGGCCCGTTTCACGCTGCCGTAGAGTGCCGAAACCACGAGCCAGCCATAAATCAACCCCCAGATGGCAAAAGCATAGCCTTCGGGCTGGATTGGCGGGTCAATCTGCGGGATCGGCAGTTGATCCGCGCGGAAGCCGCTGAAGGGCGCGGTCAGAAATGGCGCGATCGCAAAGGTCGCAGTAAAGATGAGGGTCAGGATCGCGTAAATCTGCTTCATCCTGCTGATATAGGGCTATTTGATCCGGTTCCATCGACAGGTCGGGAAAAGCCGACTTGCCCGCAACCTGACCTTGCGTCAGCATCCGGGCATTGTAACAAGGATATTGGTATGAAACGGATTGCGATTTTTTGCGATGGAACGTGGAACCGCCATGATGCCGTGAATCCCACGAATGTGGTGCGCTTGGCGCAAGCAGTGAAGCACACGGCAGATGACGGGCGAAAGCAGCAGGTGTTTTATGTGTTGGGTGTGGGGGCAGGGCGCGGATCAAACGCCGTGGCCCGCACATTGGACCGGATCGCTGGTGGTGCCTTGGGTTGGGGCCTGATCGAGAATATCGAGGACGCCTATCGCGCCTTGGTGTTTTGTTATGAGCCCGGGGACGAAATCTTCATCTTTGGGTTTTCGCGGGGGGCCTATACGGCGCGCTCACTGGCTGGCCTGATGCGATCCTGCGGTATCCCGCCGCGCGAGAATGTGGGCCGGATTGGTGAAGCCATCAAACGCTATCGGTCCCGCGCTAGCGACACCAAACCTGATGATCCGGCAAGTTTCGCATGGCGGCGCGACTTTGCTCCCTACACAGCTACAAGTGAGTTGGAGTGGAACTGGCGGCAAAAGACAAACCCGGGTCTTTGCGTAAATCTGACGATCAAGTACCTTGGCGTCTGGGATACGGTGGGCGCACTGGGCGTGCCGGGGTATTGGGCGGCAGCCCCCTTTTTAACAAAAAGCACCAGTTTCATGATGCGGACCTGTCACGCACCGTCTTGTCCGCACGCCATGCCGTTGCGATTGACGAGCGCCGCAAGACGTTTCCACCGGCGATGTGGTCGGACAAACTGGACGACATGAACCGTCGCGCGATGGGGTTGGATGAGGATACTACTCTGCATCCCGACACCCGAAAGGACTGGCCCTATCGACAAGAATGGTTCCCCGGCGACCACGGCTCTGTTGGCGGTGGGGGCGACCGTCAGGGGTTGTCGTCTTTCAGCTTTGAGTGGATCGCAGAGGGTGCCAGAAAGGCGGACCTGAACATGGATGCGACGGTACTGGATACTGTGCAGAATGGCCGCAATATCCGAGAGGCCTTGGTCAATAAGTCAGATGTTGGCCTGATGACACGATTGATGCGACTGAGCGCGAAAGACCGCAATGGGCCGTTTCGCGTCGTAGATGTCAGTCAGACAGCGCTGGATCGTGTGGCATGTGATCCGTCCTATCAGCCGAAGACGCTCGAACAAGTGCTGAAAAAGCTGCAAGAGGCCATCACCAAAGACGACCTCTTGCCGCCAAATTAGACCATTTGGCCGTCGGCGTTGATCCGCGTTTTGCCGCGCAGGTAGGGATGCAGCGCTGATGGCAAATCAACCGAGCCGTCTGCCTGTTGACCGTTTTCCACCACAGCGATCAGTGTACGGCCAACGGCGAGGCCCGATCCGTTCAGCGTATGGACGAACTGCGGTTTGCCGCCGCCTTCGGGCTTGAACCGCGCATTCATCCGACGTGCCTGATAATCGCCAGCCACGGAAACCGAGCTGATCTCGCGATAGGTGTTCTGGCCCGGCAGCCAGACTTCGATATCATGCGTCTTGGTCATGCCAAAGCCCAGGTCGCCGGTGCAAAGCACCACCGTGCGATAGGGCAGCTCCAGTTTTTCAAGGATCGCTTGGGCGCAACCGGTCATGCGCGCGTGTTCGGCTGCGCTGTCTTCGGGCTTGGTCACGCTGACCATTTCCACCTTTTCAAACTGATGTTGGCGCAGCATGCCGGATGTGTCACGCCCGGCCGATCCGGCCTCGGACCGGAAACACTGCGTGTGGGCGACATAGCGGCGGGGCAAATAGCTTTCCTCGACCGTGAGCCCATTGACGATATTGGTCAAAGTGACCTCGGCCGTCGGGATCAGCCACCAGCCATTTGTGGTCTGATAGCTGTCTTCGCCAAATTTGGGCAGTTGTCCGGTGCCATACATCATTTCTTCGCGCACCAGCACCGGCGTGATGGTTTCGGTCAGCCCATGCTCTTCCACATGCACATCCAGCATAAACTGCGCGAGGGCGCGATGTAGGCGGGCGACGGCACCAGACAGCAGCACAAAGCGGCTGCCAGACAGTTTGGCGGCGGTTTCAAAGTCCATGCCGGGCCGGATGGCGGGGATATCGAAATGCTCAACCGGATCAAAGGTGAGGTTGCTGGGCGTGGCGTGGCGATGAATTTCGACGTTGTCGTCCTCGTTGGCGCCATCGGGAATGCTGTCGTCGGGCAGGTTGGGAATACCCATCAGCAAATCTGTGAGGGCCGCATCCTCGGCCTTGGCCTCATCGTTCAAGGCTGCAATTTGTGCTTTCTTTTCACCGACCAAAGCGCGCAGACGTTCAAATTCAGCCTCATCCCCGCGGCCCTTAGCGGCGCCGACCTCTTTGGCGGCTTTGTTCGCGTCGGCTTGTGCCGTTTCTGCAGCGAGGATCTTGGCGCGACGCGCTTCGTCCAGTGCAAGGATTTCGGACGATACAGGTGCAATCCCACGACGAGACAGAGCTGCATCAAAAGCAGCGGGGTTGTCACGGATGGTGCGAATATCATGCATAGCATCGGTCCTTATTTGGTATTTCCGTGCGGGTCATATGCCTGATTGCGGGGGCAAGTGAAGCAAAGAAAACACGGTCTCTTCCATGCGGATTGGGCGACAATCATATGGAGATACGTTCTTTGACGTGTTAGAATGACATGGCAGGAATACGCTATTGACTTGCGACAAAATAGCGCTTGAAGCGTCTGGAAAATGGACCTAATTCAGCCTTGCGAAAGACGACAGAATCTTGCGATAGCAAGTAAATGAAACACGAGTTTATGATAGGAAAACAAATGATTATGAAAGCCTTAACGGCCACCGCGCTTGGTGTTTTGGCCGCTCCTGCATTTGCACAGGAACTGACATATGGTTCTTTCAGCTTGGACTATATCAACATTACGCCAGAGGGCGATGGTGAAGAGTTGACAAGCTTTGATCTGCAGGGTGAAGGCGAATTCACTGTGAACCAGTTCGTCCTTGGCGCCGTTGGCTCGAATGATGTTTTTGAATTTGGCGATGGACCAGAAGTCACTGTTCGCAAACTCGGTGTCTATGCAGGCTACGAGATTACCCCGGAAGCGCTTGTCGGTGCTGGCTTTACCTCACTCAATGTTGATGATGAATTCTCCGACGAGGATCTGAACGGATTTGATATCTTCGGACAGTACCAGACCGGAGCATTTGGCATTGCGGTCAATTATTCGCGCCCCGACCAAGACATCGATGATTTCGATATTACAACGCTCTTTGTCGAGGCCGAAGTGTCCCCAGGGTTCACAGTCGGTGGCATTGTCGAGTCATTCTCTGAAGTAGATGAAAACGCATATTTTCTGTCAGCAAGCTATGATGCCGGTCAAATCTTTGGGCGGGCATATTATACCAGTATCCAAGACGCCGATTTTGCGATTTATGGCGCACGTGGGGAGTATTGGTTTACCGATGCCATTGCGCTTACCGGTGGGTTTGAGACCATCTCTGGCGATGATTTCGGCATAGATTACACGGCTCTTTCGATCGGTGGTGAATATGAATTTGCGCCCGGTATTGCCGCAAGCGCAAGTTACACCAATATTGATAGCGACGGCGACGACGCGGATGCCCTATCCATCGGTCTGACATATGAGGTTGGTTCACGTAAGCGTCTTGATCGCAACATGACAGAAGACGCATTTGAAGATCTTGAACATGGGATTTTTGGTACTCAACCCAATCTGGGTTTCGGTATCTTTGCCGGTAGTTTTAGCTTTATTTGATCTGCCACAGATTTTCACAAAAGGCCCGCATATTGCTGCGGGCCTTTTCGTTTGCCACCTCCGAAAAGAGGCACTTTGGCAGATGTGTTTTTTGGCGAAAGTGATCCGTTGAGATTGCTTTCCGCAAGTGGTCAACCCATATGCCACGCAACCTTATCTGAATGAAGCCAATCGCGGTTGCCAATCAGGGGTGGCGGACATAATGTGCCGCGAGTTTCAAGGGCGCGAACGCCGCATGACCAAAAGGGATGGATTATGAGACCTGCCGACCTGATTATGTTGCTACTGATCTTTGCGATCATGTATTTCTTGTTGATCCGTCCGCAACAGAAAAAGATGAAAGAGCATGCAGCCATGCTTGCCGGACTGCGCCGCGGCGATCAGGTGATCACCCAAGGTGGGCTTGTCGGTAAGATCGTGAAGGTCAAAGAGGACGACAGCAACGAAGTTGAGGTTGAAATTGCTAAGGATGTCAAAGTCCGCGTGGTCAAATCCACCATCGCCACGGTGATGAACAAAACCGAACCGGCGAAGTCCTGATAACTGGTAACGAGGCGCGCTTTATGCTGAATATTTCGTTTCCCAAGCTTGTGATGATCTGGCTAACGGTCATCGTTGGTTTGACCTTTGCGATGCCAAACGGCTTTTATGGCCGGGTTGAGACCCACAATGATGCGATGGCGATCATCGAGACCGGCCAGACCAATGCGGAGCTTGAGGCCGATGCGGCGCAGTGGCCGAGCTTTCTGCCCTCCAATCTTGTGAACCTAGGGCTTGATTTGCGCGGCGGCGCGCATTTGCTGGTCGAGGTGCAGGTGGAAGATGTGCACGCCTCTTTCCTCGAAGGGTTCTGGCCCACGGTGCGCGATGCGCTGGCGGCAGAGCGGGATACAGTGGGTTTCGTCACACGCGAAGACAGCCCCCCGACGGAATTGCGTATTCGTATTTCGCAAGCTGATGGCGCGACCCGCGCCTTTGAAATTGCGCGTGGGCTGGCCTCTCCCGTCGCGTCATTCACCGGTGCTGCGGCGACAAATATTGATGTGCGTATCAATGGTCCGCTTCTGACGATCACATTGAGCGAGGCAGAGATCGCCGCGATGGACGAACGCACGATCCTGCAAACGCTCGAAATCATCCGCCGCCGTATTGACGAGGTGGGGACACGTGAACCTACGATCCAGCGGCAAGGGTCTGAACGGATATTGGTGCAGGTTCCTGGCGTTGGGTCTGCAAACGAGATCATTGAACTCTTGGGGACAACAGCGCAGCTGACGTTCAACCCTGTTGTGGCGCCGACGTCCGACCCCGATGCAAATGCGGGAACAGGCAACGTGATATTGCCCTCGCTCGATATCCCAGGTCAGTTCTACATTGTCCAACGGCGCCCCGTTGTAACGGGTGAAGACCTCGAGAACGCGCAGCTTGACTTTGATCAGAACGGGCGGCCTGCCGTTGCCTTCCGCTTCAATACCTCAGCCGCGCGCGAGTTTGGTGACTATACACTGGAAAACATCGGAAGGCCCTTCGCGATTGTGCTGGATGATGAGGTAATCTCGGCCCCCACGATTCAAAGCCACATTCCAGGTGGCTCAGGCCAGATTACAGGCGGAAACTTCACGGTTGATAGCGCCACCAACCTTGCAGTTTTGCTCCGTGCAGGTGCGTTGCCCGCTGAACTGACTTTCCTTGAGGAGCGGACCATCGGCCCTGAATTGGGGGCGGATAGTATCGCCGCAGGGCAGATTGCCTGCATCGTCGCGGGTATCGCGATACTTTTTTATATGATCTTGAGCTATGGCTTGTTTGGCGTGTTCGCCAACATCGCATTGGTCATCAACGTGGGGCTCATTTTTGGCTTGCTGAGTATTGTCGGCGCAACCCTCACACTGCCCGGCATTGCAGGCATTGTGTTGACAATCGGTATGGCGGTGGACGCGAACGTGATTGTCTTTGAGCGCATCCGCGAGGAGCTCAAGACGGCCAAAGGGCTTGACGCGCGCAATAGAGCTGGGCTACGAAAAGGCGCTGTCCTCAATCATCGACGCCAACATCACAACATTCATTACAGCTGTGATCCTCTTCACCATGGGCTCCGGCCCCGTCAGCGGCTTTGCGGTGACCTTGGGCTTTGGTATTATCACGTCTGTTTTCACCGCGATCTTCGTCACACGCTCTCTGATCGTGATCTGGTTCGCGCGCACCCGCCCCAAGACAATCGAGGTTTAGTCATGCGTCTGAGACTGGTTCGTGAAAACACATCGATTGATTTCTTTAGCCGGGCCCGGATTTGGCTGGGGATCTCCATGGTTGCCATGGTGCTGGCCTTTGCATCCTTCCTGATCCAGGGGCTGAACTTCGGGATCGATTTTCAGGGGGGACAAGTATCCGCACGGATAGTTCTGTTCCTGTAGACGTCGCAGAGTATCGAGCAGCGCTTGAGGTGTTGGATCTTGGCGACATCTCGATCGCTGAGGTGGACGACCCGCTGTTTGATGAGGATCAGCATGTTGCGTTGGTCCGGGTCCAAGCGCAGGAAGGCGACGAACGGATCGCATCTGAGACGATTGAGGCCATTCAATCTGCCTTGCGCACCATTGACCCGAATATGACTTTCCCCTCGGTCGAATCCGTTGGCCCCAAGGTTTCAGGTGAGTTGATCCAGACGGCGATCATTGCGGTTGCCTTGGCCGTTGTCGCGATCCTGCTTTATATCTGGCTGCGATTTGAGTGGCAGTTTGCCATTGGCGCCGTGTTGGCGCTGAGCCACGACGTGATCCTGACAATCGGTATCTTTTCGGAGCTTCAGATCAAATTTGACCTCGCGATCATCGCGGCCTTGCTGACCATTGTGGGTTATTCGATCAACGATACGGTGATCGTGTTTGACCGCGTGCGGGAAAACCTGCGCAAGTATAAGAAGAAAGACCTGAAAGACGTCCTCAACATCTCGATCAACGAAACGCTCAGCCGGACCTTGATGACCTCGGTGACGACCATGCTGGCGCTTCTGGCGCTGTTCACCCTTGGCGGTGACGTGATCCGGGGCTTTGTCTTCGCAATGATGTGGGGCGTGCTGATTGGGACCTATTCGTCGATCTTTGTGGCCTCTGCTATTCTGCTGGTGCTGGGGGTTAAGCGCGACTGGTCGAAGAAAGACCCAAGTGCAGGCACCAAATACGGTCATATCGACACCTGAAGGGGGCATCATGCGCCTGAACGAGATCAGCTATAACGACGCGGTGCCGATTGACGGCTACGGCCCCGGTTTTTTCCGGGTGGGCGGCCAGAAACACGATGGAGCGGTGCTGGTGCTGCCTACCGGTGTCAGCGTCTGGGGCGGCTTTGAAGATACCGCGGCTGTGTTGGAACACATCTCGGACATCGACGTGCTGTTCGTCGGTACCGGGGCCGAGATTGCGCATCCCCCCAAAGATTTCCGCACAACGCTGGAAGAGGCCGGGATCGGTGTTGAGACGATGGCCTCGCCCGCTGCCTGTCGTACCTACAACGTTTTGTTGTCAGAGGGGCGGCGCGTGGCTGTGGCCCTGTTGCCCGTCTAATGCTGACCGTTCAAAACCTGACCTGCGCGCGCGGCGGTGTGCCGGTGCTGACGGATGTCAGCTTTGCGGTTGAAGCAGGGACTGTATTGATCCTGCGGGGCCCAAATGGGATCGGCAAAACGACGTTGTTGCGCAGTTTGGCGGGGTTGCAGCCCGTCATTTCGGGGGAGGTCACTTTTCCTGAGGATGAGGGGGCCTATGCCAGCCACGCTGATGGCATAAAGACGGCACTGACGGTCACCGAAAACCTGAAGTTCTGGGCTGATGTGCATGGTGCGCCTTTGCCTGACGATATTCTTGAAACCTTCGATTTGGCCGATTTGCGTGATCGCCTCGGCGGTGCGCTCTCAGCCGGGCAAAAGCGCCGTCTTGGTCTGGCGCGGCTGGGCGTGATCGGGCGCAAGGTCTTATTTTTGGATGAGCCGACCGTGTCGCTGGATGGTTTTTCGGTCAGGCTCTTTGCCGATTGGCTGCAGAATACGCATTTGGCGGCAGGCGGAGTCGCAGTGATCGCCACACATATTGATCTGGGGTTGGACGCGCCGGAACTGGACCTGACCCCTTTTAAAGCGGCCGATGACACAGGTGGCGGATCAGACGAGGCGTTCTTGTGATTGCGCTGTTACTGCGTGATTTGCGTTTGGCCATTCGGGCAGGGGGCGGTTTTGGGCTGGGTTTGGCGTTTTTTCTGATCGTCGTTGTGCTGGTGCCTTTTGGTGTGGGGCCAGAAACGGAACTGCTGTCGCGCATTGCGCCTGGGATACTCTGGGTGGCCTCGCTTTTGGCGGCACTGCTGTCACTCGACCGGATTTTCGCGCTGGATTATGAGGATGGCTCGCTCGCGCTCTTGGCGACATCGCCTTTGCCTTTGGAAGGGGCCGCGATGGTCAAGGCGCTGGCACATTGGATCACGACCGGGCTGCCGCTGACACTGGCAGCACCTGCTTTGGGGTTCTTGCTGAGCCTTGCGCCCGAGGCCTACGCCTATCTGTTTGTTTCTCTTTTGATCGGAACACCTGCGCTGTCGATGATCGGCACCTTCGGTGCGGCGCTTACGATTGGCCTGCGGCGCGGCGGGCTCTTGTTGTCGCTGCTGGTCCTGCCGCTCTATGTCCCCACCCTAATCTTCGGGGCTGAGGCCGTCCGACGGGGTGCTGATGGGTTGGACCCGACGGGCGCATTGATGCTGATGGCGGGGATCACGGCAGGGTCATTCGCGCTCTTGCCGTTCGCGACTGCGGCTGTCTTACGCATCAATCTGCGGTGATCGGGGATTGAGGGCGCTAGGGATGAAGGATAGATAACCGCCATGTCGATGTGGGAATATGCCAATCCAAAGCTGTTCATGAGCTGGACCAGACCGGTCCTGCCTTGGACGTTTGCGCTGGCTGGGGTTTGCCTGGTGGTTGGTCTGGTATGGGGCTTCTTCTTTACGCCTGATGATTTCCGTCAGGGGTCGACGGTCAAGATTATCTATCTGCATGTGCCATCGGCATTGATGGCGATCAACGCGTGGATCATGATGCTGGTCGCCTCGCTGATCTGGGTGGTACGGCGGCACCACGTTTCTGCCTTGGCGGCGCGCGCGGCCGCGCCTGTCGGCGTTGTCTTTACGCTCATTGCGCTTTTTACCGGCGGTATCTGGGGCCAGCCCATGTGGGGAACCTATTGGGCGTGGGATCCGCGTCTGACGTCTTTCCTGATCCTGTTTCTATTTTACCTTGGCTACATCGCCCTGTGGGAGGCCATTGAGGACCCTGACACAGCCGCAGACCTAACGTCTGTTCTGTGTCTGGTGGGGTCAGTCTTTGCGATCCTGTCACGCTATGCGGTGCTGTTCTGGAACCAGGGGCTGCACCAAGGGGCGACGCTGTCGCTGGATAAGGAAGAGAATATCTCGGATGTGTTCTGGTTTCCGCTTTTAGTCTGTATCGCGGGGTTTGTACTGTTGTTTATCGCCTTGGTGCTGTTGCGCACCCGCACCGAAATCCGCGCACGCCGTATCCGCGCCTTGGAAGCGAGGGCGCGCCGTGCCTGATTTGGGTGACTATAGAATGGAGGTCTTGTCGGCCTACGCGGTCAGCATTGTGTTACTGGCGGCGCTCGTCTGGCTGAGCTGGCGACGTTACGCAAAGGTACGTGCCGCCTTGGCGGAGGTTGAGAAGAATGGCTAAAGTCTCGCCCCTGATGATCATGCCGCCGGTCATCTTTGCGGCCTTTGCAGGTTTGGCGCTGGCCGGGATGTTACGGGATAACCCCGACGAACTGCCATCCACCTTTGTGGGCAATCAGGCACCCGCGATTCCGACAGAAGCGGTGCAGGGAACGGTACAGCTAACGGACGCAGATCTGCGCACGGGCGATATCACATTGGTGAATTTTTGGGCCAGCTGGTGCCCGCCGTGCCGTGCCGAGCATCCGAACCTGTTGGACTTGGAAGCGCAAGGCTACCGCGTTGCTGGCATCAACTTTCGCGATCAACAGTCGATGGCCGCCGAATACCTGACCAACTATGATGATCCGTTCTTCGCGACGGCCTTTGACTTGCGGGGGCGGACGGCGATTGACTGGGGGGTGACCGCACCGCCGGAGACCTTCATCGTGGATGGGGACGGGACGGTGCTCTACCGGTTCGTTGGGCCGCTGGTGGGGTCAGACTATGAGCAGCGGTTTTTGCCGGAGTTGGCCAAGGCGGTGGAGTGAGTTTTCGGGGTTAACCCCGACCTACGAAACGAAAAAGCCCAGTCCGATGACTGGGCTTTGTTATTCTCATTGATCAGCGCTTAAGCAGCCTTCGCCAAATTCCGCAGCACGTAGTGCAAAACACCACCGTTCTCGATGTATTCGATCTCAACGGCTGTATCGATGCGGCATTTCACGGTGATCTCTTTCACTGTTCCGTCGCCCATCGTGATCTTGGCCGTCATGTCCTGCAGGGGCTTCACGCTATCCAGACCTTCGATGGTCACCGTTTCTTCACCCGTCAGACCCAGTGATGTGCGGCTATCACCACCGGTGAACTCAAACGGCACAACGCCCATACCAACGAGGTTCGAGCGGTGGATACGCTCAAAGCTTTCGGCGATCACGGCCTTGACGCCCAGCAAGGACGTGCCCTTGGCCGCCCAGTCGCGCGAGGATCCGGCACCGTATTGTTCGCCTGCGAAGATAACCAATGGTGTGCCGTTTTCCTGATGCGCCATCGCAGCATCAAAGATTGAGGTTTGCGCGCCGTCGGGTCCTGTGGTGTAGCCACCTTCGACACCATCCAGCATTTCGTTCTTGATGCGGATGTTGGCGAAGGTCCCGCGCATCATGACCTCGTGGTTGCCGCGGCGTGACCCGTAGGAGTTGAATTCGCGCACAGGCACCTGACGTTCCAGCAGGTACTGGTAGACCGGCGTGGTGTCTTTGAACGACCCGGCGGGGCTGATGTGGTCGGTTGTAACCATGTCGCCAAGCATCGCGAGTACTTTGGCGCTTTCGACGTTTTGGATCGTGCCCGCATCCTTGGACATGCCTTGGAAATAGGGTGGGTTCTGGACATATGTCGATGTCGAGGGCCAGTCGTAGGTCAGTGAGTCGGTTGTTTCAACCGATTGCCACTTTTCGTCGCCTTTGAAGACGTCAGCGTATTTGCTGATAAACGCCTCGCGCGTCACGGTTTTTTCGACCAGCGCGTTAATCTCGGCTGAGGTCGGCCAGATATCTTTCAAGAACACATCATTGCCGTCCTGATCTTGGCCAAGCGGGTCGTTTGCGAGGTCAATGTCCATTGTGCCCGCAAGCGCATAGGCCACGACCAGCGGCGGAGAGGCCAGATAGTTCGCGCGCACGTCGGGCGAAATTCGCCCTTCGAAGTTCCGGTTTCCAGACAGCACGGATGTTGCCACCAGATCGCCTTCGGCAATCGCGTCAGACAGTTCTTTCTGGATCGGGCCAGAATTACCGATGCAGGTGGTACAGCCGTAGCCGACCAAGTTGAACCCGATTTTGTCGAGGTCTTCTTGCAGGCCCGCAGCCTCCAGATACTCCGATACAACCTGTGATCCGGGGGCGAGCGATGTCTTGACCCAAGGTTTCCGGTCCAGACCCAAAGCGGCCGCTTTGCGCGCGACCAAACCCGCGCCGATCATGACATAGGGGTTGGATGTGTTGGTGCAGGAGGTGATCGAGGCGATCACGACCTTCCCGCTTTCCATGGTGTAGTCTTCGCCAGCGACCGCGACTTCTTTGCCCATCGGCCGCTTGAACATCTCTGCCATTTCCTTGGTGAAGGCGGACTTGGCGTCGGTCAATGCCACGTAATCCTGTGGGCGCTTGGGGCCGGAGATCGCAGGCACGATGGTGCCCATGTCGAGATGTAGGGTATCTGTGTAGATTGGCGCGTAATCCGCGCCACGCCAGAACCCGTTTTCCTTGGCGTAGGCCTCGACCAGCGCGATCCGGTCTTCGTCGCGGCCCGTATTGCGCAGATAGCGCAGGGTTTCACCGTCAATGGGGAAGAAGCCGCAGGTTGCGCCGTATTCTGGTGCCATGTTGGCGATAGTCGCGCGGTCGGCCAGTGGCAGGACATCCAAACCTGAGCCGTAGAATTCAACGAATTTCCCGACGACGCCGAGTTCGCGCAGCATTTCAACAACTTTCAGCACAAGGTCGGTACCCGTCGTGCCTTCCATCATTTCGCCGGTCAGCTCAAACCCGACAACTTCGGGGATCAGCATCGATACAGGCTGGCCGAGCATCGCGGCTTCGGCTTCAATCCCGCCGACGCCCCAACCCAGAACGGCCAGGCCATTGACCATCGTCGTGTGGCTGTCTGTGCCGACAAGCGTGTCAGGGTAAGCAACCTCTTCCCCATTCTGGTCCTTGTCTGTCCAGACGGTTTGGGCAAGGTATTCAAGGTTCACCTGATGGCAGATGCCTGTGCCGGGAGGGACAACACGGAAGTTGTTGAAGGCAGATTGGCCCCATTTAAGGAAGGTGTACCGCTCCATGTTGCGTTCATATTCCCGGTCCACGTTCATCTGGAACGCACGAGGGTTGCCGAACTCATCAATCATGACAGAGTGGTCGATGACCAGATCAACAGGGTTCAGCGGGTTGATCTGCTGGGCATCACCACCAAGGGCGACAATGCCATCGCGCATCGCGGCAAGATCGACCACGGCAGGGACGCCGGTGAAGTCTTGCATCAGCACGCGGGCAGGGCGGTAGGCGATTTCGCGGGGGTTCTTGCCGCCGTTGTCCGCCCATGCCGAGAATGCCTTGATGTCGTCCACGGACACTGAAAACCCGTCGTCTTCAAAGCGCAGCAGGTTTTCAAGTACCACCTTTAGCGCCGCGGGTAGTTTGGAAAAATCGCCCAGACCCGCATCTTGTGCAGCCGGGATCGAATAGAAAGCAACCGACTTGTCGCCGACTGTCAGGGTCTTGCGGGTTTTTGAGGTGTCTTTGCCGACTGTAATCGTCATGGCGCTCCCTTTCATGGCTTATGCGTGAGCAAGGCTGTGGTGTAGGTAATGCACCGTGCATGGTCGTCATACAATGCGGCGCTTTCACCATTTGTATACTATTGCACACAATTAAAATCAACAGCGTTTGCAACTGAAACATTGCTAACGCCTCACTCGCAATTGGTTGATTGGTTATTTCAGCCGAAGCTGACTACACCGGGTGGACAAATACAAACTCCCGGGGTCTGCTCATGCGTTCCATCTTAGCACTTTTGTCCTTTGTTGGCTTGTTCAATGCAACATATGCCACAGCCGAGAACGGACCTGTGGTGATCGAGCTTTATACGTCGCAGGGATGCTCGTCTTGCCCGCCTGCGGATGCGATGCTGCATGATCTTGCCAAACGCGATGATGTCATCGCTCTGGCGCTGCACGTTGATTATTGGGACTACATCGGCTGGAAAGACAGCTTTGCCAGTGCCGAGTATACACAGCGTCAGCATGCCTATGCACGGGCGGCAAATGCAACCACGGTCTACACCCCACAGATGGTGATTGGCGGAGTTGATCATGTGATTGGGTCGCGCCCAATGCAGGTGATGGATGTTGTACAGGCGCATAGTCGTCAAGGAAACCCGGTCGATGTGGAACTGACCCGGCGGGGTAGCAATGTCTTTGTCAGTGCCGCAGCGGGCCGCGGCGGTGACTATGTTGTGCAACTGGTCCGTTATACGCCGGAAGAGACTGTTGCGATCCGTCGTGGGGAAAATGCGGGCCGTAATCTGACTTATGCCAATATCGTTACATCCTGGGATGTGATCGGGCGCTGGGACGGGCGAACAGCTCTCGCGCTCGAGGCTGATGCTCCAGGTGACAGCCCTGTTGTTATCATTGTGCAACAGGCGACAAACGGGCCGATTGTCGGCGCCGCTGAATTGCGCTGAAAGCTATTTCCAGCGACGATGCACCCAGAACCATTGCGCGGGGTTACGGGCGATCTGCGCTTCCAGCCGGGCATTCATCTCTAGGAGCATCTGTTCCGGCGTTGCGGGTGCGATTGGGCTTTCGACCTCGATCTGAAATGACAGCCCGTCTGCCTGTCTGATCCCGAAATAGGGGATGACAAGCGCGTCAATTTTCAGGGCGATCTCTGCGGCCGATAATGAAGTGCGCGCCGGATGCCCCAGAAATGGCAATCGCGCGCCGGGTGCAGACACATCGTATAGCAGCGTACCCAGTCCCCCCCCGCGCAGATGTCTGACAAAGCCCATGGTGCCGCGGCGCCCCTGTGCAAAGACAGGTCCACCCCAGGATGTCATGGTCTTGGCGTAGTGATCGTTGAAATATGCGTTTTGCATCGGACGGTAGAGCCCGCCGATGGTATGGCCCATTCTCGTCAAAACATGGCGCGGGGCCTCGTGATTGCCAAAATGGGCGGTGACAAAGATGACGGGTCTTTCTGCTTTGGTGACCTCGGCGAGGGCATCAAGCCCATCGCCCGTTGCTTGGGTCTGGTCCAGCCGCTGGCCAAACTCTTTCCAGGAATAGTTTTCGATGATGGTGCGCCCGAAATTGTCGCAGCATTGCCCGGCCAGTTGCTTTAGCGATCAATCATGCCCATATCGGGATAGATGAGGGCAAGGTTTTCCTCGGCCCGTTTGCGATAACCAGTCAGCGGGCCAATCGCGCGGCGCAGTGCGCTGCCCATCATGACGACACGCTTTTCATATGGCAAACGCATCAATGTGTTGATGAGCCCGCGCAACGCACGGTCCGCCAGCCAATCGGCTCTGGTTCCTGAGGGGGCCGTTTCTGCTGTCACGCAGCGTCTGGCGATTTGGGCAAGCCGGTGCCGATCATGCTGTCGCGGGTAACCAGCTTGGCCAGGTCATCAGCGCTCCAACCTTCGGTATCGGCGGGCCGTGCAGGGATCACGACATACCGCATATCAGCGGTGCTGTCATGGACGCGCACCGTGGTGGTTTCGGGTAGCGTGACGCCGAACTCAGCAAGCACTTTGCGTGGTTCTTTGACGGTGCGGGATCTATAGGCCCGGGATTTGTACCAATCGGGGGGCAAGCCCAGAAGGTTGCGGGGATAGCAAGAACATAGGGTGCAGACGACGACATTGTGTTCTGTGTCAGTGTTTTCCAGCGCGATCAGGCGCATTGGCCCGATGTCAAAACCCATCTCGCGGGTGGCAGCACTGGCGTCCGCGCGCAAAGCATCGCGGAACACTGGGTCGGTCCAGGCGCGCGCCACGACAGCCGCGCCGTTTGCCGGGCTACGCGCATCCATCGCGTCGATCTGTGCTGCAATCTCCTGTGCCGTTGTTACACCTTTTTCGATCAGCAACTCGCGAACGGCGATTTCCATTTGTTGCCAATAGGTCAGCGGGTGATCGTCATCTGGTCGGTAGGGGTGACCCGAGGGTGATAAATGGTCGTGATGATCATGTGGCATGTGGGGCCTCTGCCGGTTCGAGCCAGTGGCTATAAATTTCTGCATCGATCGTGTCGTTAGAGGTCTGAGATGTGTCACCCCAGACTTCTGCCATGGAAAACCGAACCCGCATCAGCGGGAGCGGATCGGCCTTGTTGCCATAGGCGAGTTGTTCCGGGTTGGGGAAGGGACCAAGGGTCCGCTCGACCCAACCGACCTTGCCGCGCAGGTAGTTCGGTGTACGTACATGGCCCGGCGGCATGTCTGCCCGAACCCGCATATACTGGCGCTCACTCACTTGCCGCCTCGCCATAAGTGGCGCCACGTGCGGCCACGTCGGTCATGCGTTTCGCAAGCTCGGCGGTGGTGTAAACCCCAGCTTCAATCAGGTTCTGGTTCACCGATGCGATCCAACGCTCATAGTAAGTCATCGTCTCAAAAGCCTCTTCACCCATATCTTCGAGTACACGGCGCAGGCCATCGACGGTGAAGTGCCCTTTTCCAGAGGTGATAATCATCAGCGCATCAACACGCTTCTCCCAAAGTGAAAAATCATGCTGGTCAGTGGGCACCGGGCCAGCGGCGCTGCCCCCCATATCATGCCAGCGGCGTCCATCGAATGCGGTGTCTTCAGTCATGGGCCAAAGTGTAAACCATTCCTTTGGGAACGTGAATCACTATTCGCCCTGGTCGCTGTCGTCCTCGTCCACCTCGTCCGGGTCAATCAGGGTAATGACGCCAGAATCAACCATTTCGCGGATGGCCGTGGTGATCGCTGACATCGCCTTTTCTGCATCGGCTTTTTTAACATGGCCACGTTCTTCGGCGTCTTCGCGTAACTGCGTTGCCATACGCTGAGATATGCTTCCGAGGATGAACTCTGTCGATGCCACCAGCGTATCGTCGCCTTTCAACCCGGCTGCGATCGCTGTGATCAACACATCGCTATCCACATTGCGGATTGCATTGGGGATGTCGGTGGGTTTGACGCGTGGGGCGATATCTTTGTAGGTGAAAATCGCCTTGCGGACATTTGTGGCAAAATCAGCGTCCTCTTGGCTCAGGCCATCAAGAACGTCTTCACGTGTGTCGGTGACTGTGGAGTTAAGGATAGCTCCCAAACGCTGCACCGGTGCTTTGTCAAAGGCAACATCAGCCGGATGACCGTATTCCTTTGCCAAGGCGGCCCCTATGCGGCGGACCGCATCAGGTGGGATGTTTTCGGTTTGCGACATTGCGTATGTGATTCGGCGCGCACGTTCCCCGGGTGTCCGTGACAAGACCTCTGCCGCCTTTGAAACCGGCAGTTTTGATAGGGCAACCGCACAGATTGCGGTGCTTTCGGCCATCATAATGGCAAGAATCCGCTCAATACTCAGATCAACCACGATGGGCCAGTGATCGCCATTGCGTACGCTTTCCAGCTGGTTGCGCAGGTTGTTAGCGATGCCGGGGCTGAGATGGTCAGCAAGTGCGGTGATCGCCCCCTCGCGGGTACCAGGGGCGGTGAGGCCAACAGCCTCCAACTCGGCTGTGAATTCTTCGGCGACGGCAGAAACAGTGGCTTTGTCCACCAGCCTGAGCGTGCCCAATTCGTCAGTGAGCTGGAGTTGCAGTGATTCAGGCAGCTGACCAAGAGCGAGGGTGTTTCCATCCTCCAGCAACATCTGAATAATCATGGCGGCCTTTCGGCGCCGCGTCAGTGGCTGTTCAGACAAAGGCGATACGTGCATATTCATGAAACACGTATAGCCTGCTGACCGTAAAAGTTTGGTTAGTACAGGGCGTCAGGAACCCGGATGCGTAACCATAACTGACATTTTTTTAAGTTGTTCGACCGTGCCTTCATCAAGCTGAGCGGTATCTGCGGTGTTGTCATGGATACTGATGACCATCGCTTCTATCTGTGCCGTCTCTTCGTCCGTGAATTCGCGGTCAGGATGGGCGAACCCGCCAATACTGCGGCTGTCATCCGATGCGACGGCGATCACAACACCATACTTCATGCCATAGTCTGCGGCTTTCTGCATGACGCCAGCGGGATCTTCCAAATCTGACCATTTCTGGCTGCCGGTAAACTCAAAACCCCAGGCGACCATTGGGTCGCTCATGATCAATCCGTTGCTGGAGTAGTAGTCTAGCCAAGCCTTTGGGTACGTCTGAAAGACGAATTTAGGGGTGGTATATTCCACATGAAAGCCCAATGCGTACCCTGCTGGTGCGATCTCGTGCAGCTTGCCTAGTGTTTCGCTAATCTCAAATTGCGTAGAACTCATTTAACTCAACTCGCTTTCCAGTTGCCAAGCCGTACAATAACGAAATAATGTCCCGCTGATCGTGGTCTTGATAGTTTAGGGCTAACACGGTCATATGAACAAGAGCTTTTCGTGAGGAAGGTTCTACCGGGGTAGCTGAATGTCGAAACTTCTTGGTCTGGATGAGATTGGGCAACTCGCCCCGTCCGGCCATTATATTGCGTTGCGGATCGGCTTCGCCTTCCCGATGGAAGAAGTGAATGAGCTGCCGAAAGACTGGGTGGCTCATTACACGAAACAACGATTTGCCTTGTTTGATCCTGTACTTAGGTGGGCCTACAGCAACATTGGTGCCGTCCGTTGGAGCGAGTTTCCCGTTGATGATCCCAAGCGGATCATCGCGCAGGCGCAGACCTTTGGCATGCGGTATGGCGTGACCGTTTCTGTGTTCGACAGCAGTGCTGATGCGCAGCGATCCTTTGCATCTTTTACGCGATCTGACCGCGAATATACCGATCTTGAGATCAAGCTTTTGCAGGCGTATCTGTCGCGCCGCCACAATGAAACGGCGCCTCCGACGAATTTGACCAAAGCTGAACTAGAGGCCTTGGGCATGGTCAAAGACGGCAAGCGCCTCAAGGAAATCGCGTTTGAGTTGAGCGTGAGTGAGGGTGCGGTCAAGCAACGGCTCAAAAACGCCAAACTTAAACTGGGTGCAAAAACAAGTACGCAAGCTGCGGCCTTGGCTAACCAGTACGGGCTGGTCTGAAAAGCACATATCCCTTTTTTTCTACTTTCTGAACAATTAGACCTAAATTGTTAACGTCTTGGTGACATTAACATCGGCGGTGGTGGGGGCCGTCGCCACATTGGCTACAACCAGAGGGAAGATTATGGAGAATATCACTTTTAACCTGACAGAGCTGCACAAGTACGGATCTGCGTTCTTTGAGTTCCTGGCGCTGCGCAAACAGTTTTTTGTGGATCAGCTGGGCTGGGACATCCCGCATGACGATGATGTGGAGATGGATCAATACGACAACCCAAAGGCGTACTATTCGCTTGTTTTGAAGGACGGTAAGGTTGTTGGCGGGATGCGCACAATGGCAACAACCGCGCAATGGGGATCGCATACTTATATGTTACGTGATGCCGTTGATGGTAAACTGATCGGCATCCCAGA
Organism: Yoonia sp. GPGPB17; assembly: GCF_037892195.1. Classification (NCBI taxonomy): domain Bacteria; kingdom Pseudomonadati; phylum Pseudomonadota; class Alphaproteobacteria; order Rhodobacterales; family Paracoccaceae; genus Yoonia; species Yoonia sp. GPGPB17. The sequence continues at coordinate 1,197,216 of NZ_JATACI010000002.1, read as the reverse complement.
GGACATCCTGCCTGAGGCAGAAGTCACGCCCACAATCTGGGAAGCAACGCGCATCGTGATTTCGGAAGACATCAAGACACACGCGGAACGCTCTGAATGCTTGGCGATGCTGCTTGACGGTGTTGTTGCACAAGCGCACGAACATGGCGGAACCGAGATTATGGCGCTTTGCCCACCGGTGTTTGCCCGCACAATGCGCCAGTTGGGATACCCGGTTTATCCGATCGGCGAACCCTACATCAATGCGCATGACAATCGGAAGTATGTTGCAATGAAAGGTAAGATCGCTGGGATCAGGCCAAGAGCTTCGCGTGAGGCGGACGTGACACCGACACAGCCTATCGGTCTTAAGCAATCGACCCATGCCTTGCCGCAAAGTGCGGTACACGCGCCATCCAAGATCTAGGTACGCCGCCATAAAGACCTGAACGCCGCTGGTTGGGCTGTCAGGTCGCTGACCCTCTAGTGTGTCTCAAAGACGCGCGCAAAAATCGTATCAACGTTTTTCATGTGATACCCGAGATCGAATTTCTCTTCGATCTCCGCCGGAGAGAGTGCGGCCAAAACGTCTGCATCGGCGAGGAGTTCGGTTTTGAAATCGGCCCCATGTTCCCACACTTTCATGGCGTTTCGCTGCACCAGTTTGTACGCGTCTTCGCGGCTGACGCCCGCTTGCGTCAGGGCCAGAAGAACCCGCTGCGACATAATCAGGCCGCGGAATTTATTCATGTTGGTCAGCATGTTGTCGGGGTAAATCACCAGCTTTTCGACGACGCCAAGCAAGACGGTTCAGGGCGAAGTCGAGGGTGACCGTTGTGTCTGGTCCGATCGCGCGCTCCACCGACGAGTGGCTGATGTCACGCTCATGCCAAAGCGCCACGTTTTCCATCGCAGGCACGACGGACATGCGCACCAGGCGGGCCAGACCGGTCAGGTTTTCGGTCAGCACGGGGTTGCGTTTATGTGGCATCGCGGAAGATCCTTTCTGGCCTTTCGAGAAGAACTCTTCGGCTTCAAGCACCTCGGTCCGCTGCATGTGTCGGATCTCGGTGGCGATGTTTTCGATGCTGGACGCAATCACACCGAGCGTCGCAAAGAACATCGCGTGGCGGTCGCGCGGAATGACCTGGGTGCTGATTGGTTCGGGCTTGAGGCCCAGCTGCGCACAGACGTGTTCTTCGACTGATGAGTCGATGTTGGCAAAAGTACCGACAGCGCCCGAGATGGCACCGGTGGCGATCTCCGCGCGGGCGTTCACAAGGCGCGCACGACCGCGATCCATTTCCGCATAGAAGCGGGCAAAGGTCAGGCCCATGGTGGTTGGCTCGGCATGAATGCCGTGGCTGCGCCCGATGCGGACAGTATCTTTATGCTCATAGGCGCGAGTTTTCAGGGCGGTTAGAACGCGGTCCATATCGGCAATCAGCAGATCGGCGGCGCGGACCAGTTGGACGTTTAGTGTGGTGTCCAGCACGTCTGATGACGTCATGCCCTGGTGCACGAACCGGGCATCGTCTGATCCGATGTGTTCGGCCAGATGGGTGAGGAAGGCGATGACATCATGTTTGGTGACCGCCTCGATTTCGTCAATGCGTGCCACATCGAATTCGACATCTTTGGCTTTCCAGACTGCTTCGGCGTTCTCCTTGGGGATCACACCCAGCGCTGCTTGTGCGTCACAGGCGTGGGCCTCGATCTCGTACCAGATGCGGAATTTCGTGGCTGGTTCCCAAATGGCGGTCATTTCCGGGCGAGAATAACGAGGGATCATGGATAACACCTTCTTGATGTAGGGTGGGCAGAGGATTCCTGACGCGTCATAAGGGGCGGGGCCAGAACCCTCAAGGGAGAGATATGAATGGTGCGGGTGTTAATGGTGCTGCTCTTGTTGCCGGGCAGTGTGTTTGCCGACGACTGGAAGTCCATGGATGGGGCCGAGATTGCCGAAGTGCTGACGGATCAGACGGTGATCTATGAAAACGCGACACAGCGTTTTTATGCGTCGGGGCGTACGCTTTATAGTGCGGGACAGGATAGCTGGGGCTATTGGGTCGTGCGCGATGATCAATATTGCAGCCAGTGGCCACCGGGCGATCAGTGGGATTGTTATGATATCGCCAAAATGGAGGGGATGATCCGGTTTATCGGTATCGACGGCAGTGTAACTGACGGGATGTTTGCCCCGTGACACGTACGCCGGAGGATTTCGTTGGCAGATGGTCTTTACAACGCACCATCCGTGACCAGTTGAACGGGCAGCATGGGGCGCTAGCGGGCAACGCGACCTTTACTCAGGTCGATGCGACCCGCCTGACATACGATGAGACCGGCACCTTGACGCTAGAGAATGGTGTGCATTTGGAAGCCACCCGGCAATATCTTTGGACGTTTTCACCTGATCTGGTGACAGTGACTTTTTCTGATGGCGGCTTGTTCCATCAATTCGTACCATCTGATCACGCCATAGGCACAGATCATCCTTGTGGTGGTGATTTTTACAAGGTGCGCTATGACTTTACCACCTGGCCGCGATGGACTGCCGTTTGGACCGTGACCGGGCCGCGCAAGAACTATGTCTCGACCTCGATCTACGCGCCAATGCCGTCACCGCCGTGATCCAAGATATCGGAAAGACCCATGTTAGCGCCATCTGACTTGCGCTGCGTCGCGGCATGGGCAATAAAACCGTGACGAAACAAATAATAGGGGAGAGCGGCACATGGCCCTCGCACTCAATGACAAAGTTCTGACAGAGGCCTTTGGTCCATCTGAAGGCACGGCACTGCGCGTCAAACAGGCTGTGATGGTGGTTCTTGGTATCTTGGCGCTGGCAATACTGGCCAAGGTCAAAGTACCCGTGCCCGGTAGCCCGGTCGAGCTGAGCATGGGCACATTTGCCGTTTTGACAATCGGTGCTGCATATGGCCCGCGTTTGGGCCTGACCACAATCATCGGCTACATGATTATTGGTATGCTTGGGTTTGATATCTTCCAAAACTCCACGGCGGAACTCAACGGGCTGACCTACATGATGGGCAGCACCGGTGGCTATCTGGTCGGTTATGTGCTGGCTACTTTGGCACTTGGTATTGCAGCCCGTGCTGGCTGGGATCGTTCGGTGTTGTTGATGGTCGTCGCGCTGCTGGTAGCGAACGCGCTGATCTATGTGCCTGGTGTTGCTTGGCTGACGGTGCTTTATGAAGGCAAAGGTCTGGCTTGGGCCATTGAAGTTGGCCTGACACCTTTTGTGATTGGTGATGCGCTTAAACTTGGTCTTGCAGCGCTGCTGATACCTGGCTTGTGGAAGCTGTTTGGTAACGCGCGGTCGTAAGCACTTACCGAGAGAATAAAACAAGGCGCAGCGAACCGCTGCGCCTTTTTTCATGCCAGATGTGTCGAGACCGTTGAGGCCCGTTCCAGTGTGCGATGCACGGGGCATTTGTCTGCGATCTCAAGAAGTCGCGCGCGTTGTTCATCATCAAGATTGCCTTCAAGCCTGATCGCGCGATCAAAGTGATCGACTTTAGCGCCGGGGTCCGCCGCATCGGCTGCATGCTCTTTAGCATGGGTGATGTCGACGTTGACGCCAGTCAAAGGCCAGCCCTTGCGCCGCGCGTACATGCGGATGGTCATTGAAGTACATGCCCCCAGACCCGCTGACACCAGCCCATAGGGGGTGAGCCCTTTGTTGGTGCCGCCGAACTTAGCGGGCTCATCAGCCAGCATGTGGTGGGGGCCGGATTGGATGTCTTGCAGAAAGCCGTTCGCATCGGCTTCGGTGACCCGCATGATCCCCTCTGGGACGGTCGTCAGCGGTTTGGGCTCTTCCAGTTTGAGATAGCGCTTGGACCATGCCGCGATCACGTCTGCCGCATATTCAGCGTCAGCGGGCCGTGTGATCAGGTGGTCGGCATCGTCCAGAGTCACAAAGCTTTTGGGATGTTTGGCTGCAAGGAAGATGTCAGAGGCATTCTCGACGCCCACCGTTGCATCGCGGGGGGCGTGCAGCACCAGAAGGGCCGCGCCCAGTTTCGCGATGGAGGATTTCAGATTGGCTTTGCTGACGTCTTCGACGAAGTTTTTTCCGATGCGGAAAGGGCGGCCGCCGAGTGAGACCTCGGCGACACCCTGGTCAACAATCTCTGGAATCGAGTCCGAAAAGTTATGGGTTACATGCTCGGGGTCGTAGGGTGCGCCGATGGTCACGACAGCTTTGATGCTTTCCATCGTTGGGGCCGCTTTCAGTACTGCTGCACCGCCCAGCGAATGCCCGATGATCAGCGAAGGCGACATGCCTCGGGCGTCCAGCGCTTCGCAAGCTGCGATCAGATCATCGACGTTGGAGGTGAAGCTGGTGTTTTCGAACTCACCCTCTGAATGGCCCAGCCCGGTGAAATCAAACCGCAAGACGGCGATCCCCATCGACGACAGGCGCGCGGCGATGCGGCGGGCCGATGTGATGTCTTTTGAGCATGTGAAGCAATGCGCAAAGAGGGCTGTCGCCAGATGTGGGCCATTGGGCAGATCAAGGCGCGCGGCAAGCGTGTTGCTTGCATGCCCGGTGAAAGTGAGCTTTTCGGTTGGCATCTTAGGACCTTTCTTTTGCGGTCTGCATAAATTCTGCGCAAGACATGGGTGTCAAATGCGTATGCGGCAACGCTTATTGGCGGAAATCGCGGCAAGGTGAGAGATGTTACGACAATGAGATTCTTGGTTCTAATGACGCAGGCAGGGGCATTCTGCCTGATCCTGGCTGTACTTTTGGGCTTTGCGGGTGCTTTGCATCCTGCATTTGACAGCCTATCTTTACTGCGACTTCCGCTTGCCATTTTGTGTCTTTTAGTGCTGGTCTTTCCAATGCGCGTGCGCCTGCGTTTGATGCTTGCTGGGACTGCTTTGCTGGGGGCAGCGACGACGGTGCCGATGTTCTTTGCCGCGCCAGCCGCGGGAGAGTTGCGGATTTACTCCAAGAACATGTGGTACGGAAACCCCGAGGGCGACGCACTTGCCGCTGACATTCGCGCGAGCGAAGCAGATGTTGTGGCCTTGCAAGAAGTCTCGCTCCGGAATGGTGCGATGCTGGCCGGGTTGCAAGACGTTTACCCGTACCAACATATGTGCACCTTCAATGGGTGGAACGGTATCGCCGTCCTTTCCCGGACGCCGATGCGCCAGCAGACGTGTACGGAGCGGCGGGCGGTCGCAGCGGCAATGATCGAGCATCGTGATGGGCAGGTTTGGGTGGCCTCTATGCATCTGAGTTGGCCTTTCCCTTATGCGAACGCCACCTCGGCGCAAGCCGCGACCGAGGTGCTGTCTGAAATGGAAGGACCGGTGGTGATAGCGGGAGACTTCAACATCTTTCCCTGGGCAAATAGCGTTAGATCATTGCAAAAGATTGCAGACCTGCAAGTAGCACAGCCAGTGCGCTCAACACTGGACTTGCGTGGCGTGCCCCTGATGCTCGATCATGTCCATGCACCGGGCGGCGGCAGAGTACAGTATCGCGCTCTGCTGGGCTCCGATCACCTGGGTGTGCTGGCAGATGTCTCTTTGACCCGTTAGTGCCCCATCAAGGCCGGGTCGTGCGGGTAATTCGTCAGGTTCTCATAGCCGTCTTCGGTGATCAGTACCTGATCTTCCAGTTTGATGGAAAAGTCGCCGCCCCCGGGGCTGATCAGGGCCTCGACACATAGAGTCATACCGGGCTGCAATTCATAGTCGAAGGCACCTGGGACCATCTTGTCGGGGTAGGCCACCAGAGGCCATTCATCGCACAGACCTACGCCATGCATCAGGCAGCCGTATTTAAGTTTCTGGTACTTGTCGGGCAGCACATGGGTGTTCCGGCTGAGGTCCTCGATGTTCACGCCGGGTTTCAGCATATCCATGTTGTACCGGATGTGTTCGACGCCGATTTGCATCGCCTCAATCATATCGGGACGCGGTTTTTGGTCGCCGATCCACCATGTGCGGCTGATGTCAACGCAGATGCCGTAGGCACCCACTAGGTCCGTATCAAAGGCCACGATTTCGTTGTTTTGCACGATCCGCCCGCCGCATTCCTGAAACCACGGGTTCGTGCGGGGGCCAGAGGTTAACAGCCGCGTTTCGATCCATTCGCCACCGCGTTTGATGTTTTCGGCATGTAGGACCGCCCAGATGTCATCTTCTGACATATTGCCTCGGGGCACACCGGCACGCGCGGCGTCTTCCATTGCATAGCAGGCGGCTTCGCAGGCGTAGCTGGCGCAGCGCATGGCGAGGATTTCGTCAGGGCCTTTGATGCTGCGCGCCTTCTCGGTTAGCTCCTCGCCGGGGTGGACGGTGAAACCGACCGCCTCTAGCGCGCGGAGGCCGTGCAGCATGGGTTTGTCGACGCCAAGTGCCATGTTGCCGCCGCCGTGCTCCACGATAAGATCGCGGACTTCATTGGCGAAATTGTCTGCCGCAGGTTCGAGTTTGTCACCACGGTCGAAGTAGAACAGGTCCGCGCCAGTGCGCTGTTCGTTCACGAGTGGATTGAATTTGCTCAGGAACATCCCGTTCTTATAGTCCCACATCACCATGTAACCGTCCGCGCAAACGATGCAGGCGCGGAACGGGTTATGGCTGTTCCAAAGCTGCATATTGGTGCTGTCGGTCGCGTAGCGGATGTTGAGCGGGTCGAACATCAAGATACCGCCGTAGTCTCGCGCGTTCACCGCATCGGTCAATCGCTTGTGACGCCAGGCGCGCATCGCGGGCAGATTGGGCAGTTGCAGTCCTGCGGCGGCCCATTCGCTGAAGGCCAGTTGGGTGGGGCCAATCTCGACCCGGTCCTGATCGTTGGGGGTGCCATCGCCCAGCGTTGCGCCGCGGGTCGGGTCGATTTTGCGGGTATCGCGGTAGTGGGTATTCATCGTAGTGATCCTTGGCCTTGCGGGGCCAAGTATGCGCGCGCGTCGTGTCAGATCATGTCCGTTTTCGACATTTCCCGGTTTTATAGTCCGGGATCCAATGCCCCTTCGGCAACCAATGCGTCGTAGTTTTCACGGTCAAACCACCAGAACTCCATGTTGCGGAAGAAATCATATGGGGCGGGTTCCTCGGGGATGCCGAAGATGTCCCAGACCGCGACGCGGTGATCTTTGCTTGTCCAGCCGGGCACCCAGAGGTGTTTCGACCGCAATACCCGATCGAGCGCGCGCACGGCGGTGTTAAGTTCGTCCCGACTTTCGGCCACGACAACCCGTTCGATCAATGCATCCACTACCGGATCGGCAAGGCCGGTCAGGTTATTGCTGCCTTCAGCATCGGCCGCCGCTGATCCATAGAACGCCCGCAGTTCGGAACTGGGTGTGGTCAGCACAGACCACGCGGTATGCGACAGATCAAAATCAAAGGCCTGCCTGCGCTGCGTCCATGAACTGGGGTCAATCACATCGTATTCGATGTCAATGCCTAGGGCCTTCAGGTTTTCGGTGTAGGGGATCATGATCCGCTCGAGGCTGCGGCTGCTGTCGGGGAAGTCGAGGCGCATCGGCTCTCCGGCAGCATTGCGGCGAACGCCATCATCGCCCACAACCCAGCCGCATGCGGCATCAAGCAGCTCGCCAGCGCGGCGCAGTGCAGCCCGGTCGCGCGGACGGTCACCGCTGGTGTTGGGGACAAAGGCGGGTTCGGTGAAAATCTCTGACGGGAGCTGATCGCGAAACTCCTCTAACAAAGCCAGTTCAGCACCTTCGGGCAGGCCGCTGGCCTGCATGTCCGTGTTTTCAAAAAAGCTGTCAGTCCGCCCATAGGCATCATAGAAGATCGTCGCGTTGGTCCATTCGAAGTTGAAGGCGTAACCAAGGGCTTGGCGGACGCGGATGTCTTGCAGCACAGGACTGCGCATATTCAACCACGTGCCCTGTGCCCTTCCTGGGCGACCATCGGGGATAAGTATTTTTTTGACATGTCCCGCTTGCGCTGCGGGGAAGTCATAGCCGGTCGCCCACGAAGACGAGCGGTTTTCCACCCGCAGGTGGTATTCACCGGCGGCAAAGGCTTCTAGCCCCACGGTATCATCGGCAAAGTATTCGTAGTTGAAGCAGTCAAAATTGTTGCGGCCGACGTTCACAGGCAAGCTGGCGGCCCAGTAATCTTCGTGCTTACAAAAGGTCAGCGTACGGGGGGCATCAACGTTTGTTAACTCATACGGTCCAGACCCAAGAGGAATATCCATCCAGCTATCAGCAAACGGGACTGTATCGTAGAAATGTTCAGGCAAAACCGGAAGCTCTGCAATTGCACCCAGAAGTCCGCTGCCTGCGCCTTCGGCCAGATCAAAGCGGACACGCAGGTCCGTCTCGGCTTCGACGTTCAGAATGTCTGCAAAACGGTTGCGGTAGAAAGGGTGCCCGTCCGTTTTCAGCGCGTTGATGGTGAACACGACATCCTGCGCTGAAATGAGTGCGCCGTCATGAAACCTTGCTTCGGGGCGCATGTTAAAAGTGACATAAGACAGATCATCCGGGTACTCGATCGTTGCTGCGACCAGACCATAGAGCGCATCGGGCTCATCATTGGCGCGTACCATGAGGCTGTCATAGATGTGCACCTGAACCTCGGGCGCGCCGTCGCCCTTAATGATAAAGGCGTTGAGGCTGTCAAATGTTGGGGTGCCGTAGAGCTGTCGCTGGCTCATGGTGCCACCTTGGGGCGCATCGGGGTTGGCGTAGTCAAAATGCGTGAAATCAGGCCCGTATTTGAGATCGCCGAAGGTGGAATAGCCGTGGCTGATCGTAACATCGGCATAGGCGATAGGTGCGAAAGCAATCAGGGACAGCGTCGCGCAGAGTTTGGGTCTCATGAAAATACCTCTAGCCAGGGTTCTGGCTTACAAACAAGCATGAATGACGCGTTAGTCAAGGTACCGCAGGGCGATGGCTTGTACATCAACAATTCCGCTATAGGTATTTGCAATGACAGTGGTTCTTATCCTGATTACGGGTCTTCTGGCCATCTTTGGCTATCGCGCCTGGCAAAAGCGGACGCGCATCCAAACATTGTTAGCAAGTGCGCTGGGCGATGATCAACGCAGAGTGATTGCTCAAGAGGTACCGATCAGTCGCAGGCTCCCACAGGTGTTGCGGCCGGGGTTTGAGGGCAAGATCAACCGTTTCCTCGATCAGGTCACATTCATTGGTTGCGATGGGCTGGACGTGACTGAGGAAATGCGGCTGTCCATTGCAGCACAAGCCTGTCTGATCATCGCCAACAGCGATGCGTGGTACAAGAACCTGCGGACAATCCTGATCTATCCGGGGGCATTCAAGTCCACCACACAGGTGCACGACGGCTATGTTGTGCGCGAAGAAGAAGTCGTGCGTTTGGGCGAAAGCTGGTCTCTAGGCCCGGTGATTTTGTCTTGGTATCATAGCCAGCAAGGGGCCGCGAACGAGGAGGACGGCAAAAACGTCGTTCTGCACGAATTTGCCCACCAGTTGGATGATCTGTCGGGCCAGACCAATGGTGTTCCGGTGTTTGGAAAAGGCCAGACCTTTGCAGAGTGGGAACGGGTGTTCCTAGACGCCTTTGCACGCCATGAGCAGACGGTAGAACGTGGCAAACCTGCGGTTTTGGACCCTTACGCGGCCACGAACCATCAAGAGTTCTTTGCCGTAGCGATTGAGACGTTTTTTGAGAGGCCGGATCAGCTGAAGCGCGATGAACCGCAGATCTACGCGCAATTATCAACTTTGCTGAGACTGGATCCGACGACATGGGGTTGAGCATCGCTGATCAACCCGTTGCATACAAAAGAGAAAGCCCCGTCAGATTGCTCTGACGGGGCTTTCGTTCAGCTTTAGGAAATCAGCAGCTGTAGTACAGCTTGTATTCCATTGGGTGTGGTGTGTGCTCGTAGGCATAAACCTCTTCCCACTTCAGTTCCATGTAGCCTTCCAACTGGTCTTTGGTGAAGACGTCGCTTACTGTCAGGAAGTCGTGATCGGCTTCCAAAGCTTCCAGCGCTTCACGCAGTGAGCCACAGACCGTTGGGATCGCTGCCAGCTCTTCTGGTGGCAGATCGTAAAGGTCTTTGTCGGACGATGGGCCCGGGTCGATCTTGTTCTTGATGCCGTCAAGGCCAGCCATCAGCAGCGCTGCAAAGCACAGGTATGGGTTAGCTGCGGGATCAGGGAAACGGGCCTCGACGCGCTTGGCTTTGGGGCTTTCGGCCCACGGGATACGGACACAACCCGACCGGTTACGCGCAGAGTAGGCGCGCAGAACGGGCGCTTCAAAGCCTGGGATCAGGCGTTTGTAGCTGTTTGTGGACGGGTTGGTGATCGCGTTCAGCGCTTTGGCGTGCTTAAGGATACCACCGATGAAGTACAGCGCTTCCTGTGACAGATCAGCGTATTTGTCGCCCGCAAACAGTGGCTTTCCATCTTTCCAGATCGACATGTTCACGTGCATGCCGGTGCCGTTGTCGCCTGCGATGGGCTTAGGCATGAATGTCGCGGATTTGCCATAGGCTTGGGCGACGTTGTGGATCACGTATTTGTATTTTTGCAGCTCATCCGCCTGATGCGTCAGCGACCCGAAGATCAAGCCCAGCTCATGCTGGCAAGACGCCACTTCGTGGTGGTGCTTGTCGACCTTCATGCCCATACGCTTCATGGTCGACAGCATCTCAGAGCGCATTTCCTGTGCATCGTCGATGGGGTTTACGGGGAAGTAGCCACCTTTGACGCCAGGACGATGGCCAGTGTTGCCCATCTCATACTCTGTGTCTGTGTTCCATGCGCCGTCCATAGCGTCGACTTCGTAGGACACTTTGTTCATGGAGACGCTGAAGCGCACATCGTCAAAGACGAAGAATTCAGCTTCGGGACCGAAGTAGGCGACATCGCCGATGCCCGAAGACTTCAGGTACTCCTCCGCCTTAACGGCAGTACCACGTGGGTCGCGGCTGTAAGCTTCCATCGTGTCGGGTTCAACGATATTGCAGTTAATGCAAACCGTCTTTTCAGCGTAGAACGGATCAACATAGGCGCTTTCGGCCTGTGGCATCAGTTTCATGTCGGATTGGTCAATCGATTTCCAACCCGCGATGGAAGACCCGTCAAACATGAAGCCTTCTTCGAGGAAGTCTTCGTCGACCAGATCAGCCACAACGGTGACGTGTTGCAGCTTGCCGCGTGGATCGGTGAAGCGGATGTCGACGTAGTCGGCTTCCTCATCTTTGATCAGTTTCAGAACAGCTTTGTTGTCCATCTATACAGGTCCCTTTTTCGTATCGTTTAGATTAAAGTGCGTCGTCGCCGGTTTCACCGGTACGAATGCGGATAGCTTGTTCGACAGGCGAGACAAAGATCTTGCCGTCGCCGATTTTGTCTGTTTTTGCGGCCCCTATGATCGCCTCGATGGCACCATCAACTTGATCCTCGGCCAGGACTACTTCGATTTTCACCTTAGGCAGGAAATCAACAACATATTCAGCGCCCCGGTACAGCTCTGTATGACCTTTTTGGCGGCCAAATCCCTTGACCTCGACAACGGACAAGCCCTGAACGCCCACCTCTTGCAAGGCTTCCTTCACTTCGTCGAGTTTGAATGGCTTAATGATCGCTTCGATCTTTTTCATCGGCTCGCGACTCCCCTTTGGTGTTTCGTCAGTGGTCAGACCATTTCTCTTGCATAGGGACAATTCGTAGCGGAACCTACGGGCAAGCTGGTCAGGCGAAAGACTACGTGTTGATTAAATTTTGTGCAACTTGTCTGTTTTGCGGGCGATCTGAAAACTTTGGGTGCTGAAACCATGACCGAACTGCTAACTGCTGCGCAAATGAGGGCCATCGAAGAGGCAGCGATCGCGTCTGGCGAAGTGACCGGGCTGGAGTTGATGGAGCGCGCAGGCAGGGGCGTTGTGGAGGCTATTTTTGAAGAGTGGCTAAGCGCTGAAGGAAGGTGCGCACCGGGCAGTGGTGCTATGCGGGCCGGGGAACAACGGCGGGGATGGGTTTGTTGTTGCGCGGCTGTTGAAAGAGGCCGGGTGGGATCTGGAGGTGTTTCTTTACGGGGATGCTGCGAAGCTGCCGCCAGACGCGAAGGTGAGTTGTGAGCGTTGGTCGGAGATGGGAGAGGTTTTACCGTTCGCGCCACAAGCACCGCCAGAGTTAGCGCACCGGCACATCGTGATTGATGCGTTGTTTGGAACGGGCTTGACGCGGCCTTTGTCAGGGCTGGGTCCCTTCCTTAGAGACATCTGTGACTGCGTCGATGCAGGAGGCTCCCTATTGCTTAAGGAACGTTGGCCTTTTTCGCCACCGGTCGTCGCAATTGATATTCCCTCTGGTATATGTGCCGATAGCGGTCGACCAATCTTTGACGAAGCTGTTGTTGAGAGAATTAGACGAGGTTCCAGTGCCCTTTGTGCGGCAGCTGACCTGACGGTTAGTTTTCACACTCGAAAACTTGGTCATGCACTCGCATCGGGTGGGTTTTGGTGTGGCAAGGTTGTCTGTGCGGACATTGGAATTTCAAGCTCAGCTTCGCGGACGTTGCCACGGTCTGAACTAGTTAGAATGGCCAATGAAAGCGGATCGCGTTTCAAACGAAATGGCCACAAGTACTCTCACGGCCATGCCCTGATCCTTTCTGGTGGTGTCGGCAGAGGCGGTGCGGCCCGCCTTGCAGCGCGCGGTGCGTTGCGGGTTGGGGCAGGGGCTGTTACCCTTGGTTGCCCGACAGCTGCGTTGATCGAGAATGCCGCACAGTTGAATGCTGTGATGCTCTCCAAGATCAAGGATGCGGATGCATTGGACCATGTTCTGGACGACAACCGCATCAATGCTCTCTGCATGGGCCCGGGGATGGGGGTGAGCGATGAGAGCCGCGGCCTGATCGAGGCAGGCTTGAAGAGCGGGCGGGCGATGGTGCTGGACGCGGATGCTTTGACGCTCATCGGGCGCGATGCGCCTCTTTTCGCTTTGTTGCACGACAAATGCGTTTTGACGCCGCATGGCGGCGAGTTTGCGCGGGTATTTCCAGATATCGCCGCGAAGTTGGATGCACCTGCCACTAAAGGCCCGGCCTATTCCAAGGTGGATGCGACGCGGGAGGCTGCCAAGCGGGCAGGGTGTGTTGTGTTGTTCAAGGGGCCGGATACGGTAATCGCTGATCCGTCAGGCCGGTGCAGTATCAACGCCTCCGTGTATGAGCGCAGCGCACCTTGGCTCGCAACGGCCGGGTCTGGTGACGTTTTGGCGGGCTTTATTACCGGCCTTCTGGCGCGGGGTTTCGCTCCGATGCAGGCGGCAGAAACGGGAGCTTGGCTGCATACCGAATGCGCCCTTTCTTTCGGTCCGGGTCTGATTGCCGAGGACTTGCCCGAAGAACTCCCCAAGGTCTTTCGTACATTGGGCATTTAAGGCGATTTTTCCTCTCGCATCCCTCGCAGACCTTTGCTAGACAGCGCGCAACCATGGGGCAGGCCCAAAAACCTGCCCCTTTTGATCATGCGGGTGTGGCGGAATTGGTAGACGCACCAGATTTAGGTTCTGGCGCCGCAAGGCGTGGGGGTTCAAGTCCCTTCACCCGCACCAAAGTTTGAAAGAAGGACAGCATATGAAGGTCACTGAGACCCTGAACGAAGGCCTCAAGCGCGGTTATGCGATCACCGTCACGGCGGCTGAACTGGATGCCAAGGTTGAAGAAAAGCTGAAAGAAGCGCAGCCGACCGTTGAAATGAAGGGCTTTCGTAAGGGCAAAGTGCCAATGGCATTGTTGCGCAAGCAGTTTGGTCAGCGCCTGATGGGCGAAACCATGCAGGAAAGCATCGATGGTGCGCTGTCTTCCCATCTGGAAGAAACGGGTGATCGTCCCGCGGCCCAGCCTGAGATGAAAATGACAAACGAAGACTGGAAAGAGGGCGACGACGTCCAGATTGACGTGTCTTACGAAAAGCTGCCTGAGATTGATGATGTTGACTTCAGCAAGATCAAGCTGGAGCGCATGGTCGTGAAGGCAGACAAGGACGCTGTCAAAGAAGCCCTCGATAACCTGGCCGAGAGCCCACAGGCCGTTGACTACCAGCCCAAGAAAACCCAAGCCAAGGATGGCGATCAGGTTGTTTTGGACTTTATCGGCAAGGTCGATGGCGAGCCATTTGAAGGTGGCGCTGCAGAGGATTATCCGCTTGTGCTGGGGTCCAACTCATTCATTCCCGGTTTTGAAGATGGTCTGCTGAAGGTCAAGGCGGGTGATGAAAAAGACGTTGAGGTGACCTTCCCTGAGGACTACCAGGCCGAGAACCTTGCCGGTAAGCAGGCCGTGTTCTCTTGCACGATCAAGGAAGTCAAAGGCCCCAAGAAGCCAAAATTGGATGATGAGCTGGCCAAGAAGTTCGGTGCTGAGGATCTGGATGCTTTGAAGGCGCAGATCACTGAGCGTTTGGAGGCTGAGTATACCGGCGCCTCACGTGCCGTTGCCAAGCGTGGCCTGCTGGATGCACTGGACAAGAAGGTCAAGTTTGACCTGCCAGCTTCGCTTGTTGCAGCAGAGGCGAGCCAGATTGCGCACCAGTTGTGGCACGAAGAAAACCCTGAGGTCGAAGGGCATGATCATCCAGAGGTTCAGCCTACAGACGAGCACAACAAATTGGCCGAGCGCCGCGTAAAGCTGGGTCTGTTGCTTGCTGATATTGGGCAGAAGGCTGATGTAAAGGTCTCTGATCAGGAAATGACGCAGGCGATCATGAATCAGGCGCGCCAATACCCGGGCCAAGAGCGTCAGTTCTTTGAGTTTGTGCAGCAGAATGCGCAGTTCCGTCAGCAGTTGCAGGCGCCGATGTTTGAAGACAAGGTCGTTGACCACATTTTTGAGCAGGCCGCGATGAAAGACAAAGAAGTGTCCAAGGAAGACCTTCAGAAGGCTGTTGAGAAGCTCGAAGAAGAATAGGTTCTTTCTGATCCATTTTGAAAAAGGGCGTCCAAATGGGGCGCCCTTTTTGCGTTGCATTGGTCCATGCGGTCATCAAAATGGCGTCTGGCTGCCCAAAAATCCACGTTCTTTGTTGTTTTGCTTTGATCTATAGTGGGGCAATGAAGTGAAGGAACAACACGATGTTAAGATCAATTCTGTTAACGATTTGCGCGGTTGTCGGCTTTTCGACAACGGCGATTGCTTGCCCGGACTACAACGTATCACCACAGGCATCCTATCAGGCGTCAGGCAAACAGCTTTATTCCCTACGCACATTTGACGTCGTCGCCGGAGGCGAAAACTATATCTGGGATTGCCCGAACGTGCGGCCTGGCACCGACACTGGCGCGGGGTACTTTCCAACGGCGCCCGACTTTTCATTCCAGCTATCAAACATGAATCCCTATCAGCTGGTTGTGAGCGTTGTCAGTGAGTGTGATGCAGCGCTTTTGATCAACACGGCGTCGGCCAACTGGTACTATGATGACGATGATCGCGGAAACTATGACCCGCGTATTGTGCTGACGCGCCCGGCGAACGGACGGATTGATATCTGGATCGGCACCTATGATGGCGAATACTGCAATGCCCGTCTTGAGATGGAGACGTTTGATCGGTGACGGATGATTGCGCCGACCCCGGAGAGAGCTAGCGCCATCCTGATTACATCTCGATACGGAACAGCGCGAAACCGCTGTCGCTGGTGCCCGCGGGTGTGATGGTCATGCCTGTCACGCTGTCCGCGTAGGCGGCGCCTGCCGGGCCAGTCTCGAACATCAACGACGTGCCGGGCAGGGGTGCAAAGGACCAGTTGGCGTCTGCCTTGGGGTCCACCGTCCCCTGATCGACGATGTAGCGCACGATGACATCGCGGTTTGTGTCCGGCCCTTCGAAGACAATTGTATCGCCCAACGCGCCCGGGAAGCTGCCACCGCCTGATGCGCGATAGTTATTGGTCGCGATGATAAACTCCTGTTCTGGATCAACGGGTTGTCCATCGAACTGCAAGTCCACAATGCGGTTGGCCTCGGCATTAATAACGGCCCCTTCACGATCGAACTTTGACGGTTGAGTCAGGTCGATCTGGTAGGTCACCCCATCCATCACATCGAAGTTGTAGCTGGGGAAATCCGGGTTCAGCAGGATGGCGTCTGTCGCCCCCGCCTCAACCTGATTGAACATACCGGCCGAGCGTTCCAGCCAGTCTTTGACCTCTGCCCCGGTAACTTTCACAGCGCGGACTGTGTTTGGGTAGAGGTAAAGGTCAGCGACGTTTTTGATGGCTACATCGCCGACGGGAACGTCTGTGAAATACTCGGGCCCACCACGACCACCCGCTTTGAAGGGGGCTGCAGCCGACAGGATCGGCAGCCCTTCGAACTCTGTGCCAATGAGCTGGTCTGCGATGTACCAGCGTTGGGCGTTTGAGACGATTTGCACCGATGGGTCGTCGGCGACCAGCGCGAAGTAGCTGTGCAGCGGTGCGGCCGTCTTGCCCACAGCGGTGCGCACATAGGTCAATGTTTCTTCATGGACGTCCTGGATTGACGCCAAGACTGGTTGGAAATCCGCGACCAGCGGTGTGATGCTGCGGTCTTCTTCGCGGCGCGAAATGGGCCGTGCTTCTGAAGTGTGCGAGAGGACGCGCCAGCTGGCCCCGTCGCGTTCGATCAGCAGATCGATGAGGCCCATATGACTGCCCCAGAAGCCACCCATCACACCGGGTTTGCCCCCGATGGTGCCTGCCGCAGTATCGACGCCCGCCCAGTCATCGTAGTTGGACGATGGGAAAACAAGGTGGCTGTGGCCAGTCAGGATCGCATCGATTCCATCAATGGCAGCCAATGGGATGGCTGCATTTTCCATGCCGTCTTCTGCGTTCGCGCCGCCGATGCCCGAATGGGCGAGGGCGACGATGATGTCTGCCCCTTCCTCTTTCATTTGTGGGACATAGGCCCGGGCGCTTTCGATGATATCGCGCGCCTGCACGTTGCCTTCCAAATGCTTGCGGTCCCAGTTCATGATTTGTGGAGGGACGAACCCAATGAGGCCGATCTTGATCGGGGCAGCGGTCCCGCCGCCGTCGATGATCTCGCGTTCTAGAATGGTGTATGGCGGTAGCAAAGTGGTATCCGCGGTGGGGGATGCGCCCATGTCCTTGACGACATTTGCGGACACGATCGGGAAGGCCGCGCTTACCACGGATTTCATCAGGAACGAAATGCCGTAGTTGAATTCGTGATTGCCCAATGTCGAGGCATCAAACCCAAGCGTATTCATCGCGGTGATGACCGGATGCATATCGCCTTCGTTCATGCCGCGCTCATAGGCGATGTAGTCGCCCATTGGGTTTCCTTGCAGGAAATCACCGTTATCGAGCAGCAGTGAGTTGGTGGATTCGGCGCGGACTTCTTCAATAATTCTGGCGGTGCGTGACAGACCGACGGTATCGACCGGCCGATCCGCATAGTAATCGTATGGAAAGACGTGTACGTGCAGGTCAGTGGTTTCCATCAGCCGCAAATGTGCTTGCCCTGTCGCAGCGTTGACCGAGAATGGATGCAATGCGACCAGTCCGGCAGACCCCGCGATAAAATGACGACGATTTAAGCGTAGTGACATTTGAACCCCCAATTTTTGATTAATGCTGTCACTAAACCTGTGGGTTGCCGATGTGACAAGGGTATGTCACGCCATTGTCGATGGGTCGGCGAAGACCCTCCGGTTTGCCTGTTTAGACGGCGGATGGGGTAAGTTGCGATTATCTGTGGCCAACAAATATGATGCGGCTCTTACTCATCATAGAGCCTGTTTGTGTCGTTGTGTTGGAGTCGTGTTTCAATCTCTTCCCGGGTCAATCCGCTTTTGGATTGGGCAAAAAGTGCTTCGCCGTAGGTTGGCAGCCCGTCAACAGGTGCGGCTTGATCGGGTGCCCAGAGCTTGGAACGGATAATCGCCTTGCCGCAGTGGTAGAAGGCCTCTTCAACATGCACCACGATGGCAAAGTCAGGAACGCGCCCCTTGATGGCCATGATTTTACGTAGTGCTGCGTCGCGGGTGATTTGCGCACTGCCGTTGACGCGGACAACTTCATTTCGGTTCGGCACCATGAACACCAAACCGATACGCCCGGTTTGCAGGATGTTCTGAAAGCTGTCGAAACGATGGTTTCCGGGCCGATCGGGGATGGCGAGGGTTTTGCGATCAACGACCTTCACAAAACCAGCGGGGTCGCCCTTGGGTGATGCGTCAAGGTTGCCCTGTGCATCAACCGTCGACATCACCAAGAAGGGGCTGCGTTCAATCCAGACGCGGCAATGGGTGTCGATGTGATCGAGAACCTTGAGCTTTTGAGCCTCATGAATGCCATCGATCACTGACCTGACTTCGTCGATTGTCGTTAGAACAGTTTGTGGTTTGTAAGACATGCTGCGCCCCCGATGCTTTCGTCGGAAAACATTGGTGAACAGCACGCCCTATAGTCAAGAGTACCGCCGTCAAGACGTCGCCTACATCAGGGCGTTGAGATTGATACCAACCGTTAAAGCGCCGATCGCGACACCAGTATCATTGTTGACGATGGTCATGGACACCTGTGCCTGCGCCTGCTTTGTGGATTCGTCGAGTTCGACCTCACCAAAGTGGACAGCAGTTTCGCCAACCATATAGGTTTGCTGGAACTTCGCTTCATCCCCTTGCCAGTAATCGGATGTCGGCATAGAGGCGGCAACGTTCAGACCCCGGGCGTCCATTATAAAGGCTTCGGTGATGGCAACGTCCGATTTATCGACTTGCGTGCGCAGAAAGTCAGCCGCGGGCGTGTTGATCACATCCGCGATGATTTCGGCGTCGTCGAAGCCATAGAAACCGCGCCAAAGTTGATCAAGTTCATCAATCTTTGCCTGATCGAAGCCAGCGGTTTCGGTATTCTGCGCTTCAATCGCGGCGATCAGCGTAGGATCAGATGCCCAATTGATGATGTTTTCTGTCAGAAACGATTGCATCGCTTGCTGTGTTTCATCGGCGTAGAGAGGTTGCGTGGTTGCGATTGCGATCGCAAGACCGGACATAAGCTGTTTCATCGTGACTCTTATTTCGTGTTGCGCGCGCAACCATTGCGCGTGCGAGCTAAGAAATCGTGAACTTTGCCGGGGCGATCTTTTGCGGCTTGATCGCAATGAAAAAGGCCGCCCCCAAAAGGAGCGGCCCCATACTTTGCAAGAGTGTCTGAAGATTTACTCTTCTTCGGCCTCTTGTGCAGACGCGTCTTCTGCAACTTCGACGCCCGCTGTTTCGGCGAGATCTTCGTCGTCCGATGCAGCAGCGCCGATATCGTCAAAGAGTTCCTGAATTTCGAATTCAGCCGCAGCTTCTTCTTCCGCGGCCAGCTCGGCGATGGATTTGCTTAAGCTTTTCTTGCAGCTCAGCCTCTTCCACGGAACGTGCAACGTTCAGCGTGATCGTGGCTTCGACTTCAGGGTGGAGCTTGATGGAAACGTCGTGCAGGCCCAGCTCTTTGATGGCGCCAAGCAGAACAACCTGCTTTTTGTCGACTGAGAAGCCAGCATCGGTCGCGGCTTCTGCGGCGTCACGGGTGGTGACAGAACCGTAAAGCGAACCAGCGTCCGAGGCAGAGCGGATCACGATGAACTTTTGACCGTCAAGCTTTTCAGCCAAAGCATCGGCTTCTTTCTTGGTCTCTAGGTTACGTGCCTCCATCTGCGCTTTTTCAGCTTCGAAACGCGCAAGGTTCGCTGCGTTTACGCGCAGTGCTTTGCCTTGTGGCAGCAGGAAGTTACGTGCGTAGCCTTCCTTTACGGAAACGACTTCGCCCATCTGGCCCAGCTTTGCGACGCGCTCAAGTAGGATGATATCCATGGGATGGTGTCCTTATTTTACAGCGTATGGCAGCAGGGCAAGGAAACGGGCACGCTTGATCGCACGGGCGAGGGCGCGCTGGTTCTTTGCACCAACAGCAGTGATACGGGCGGGAACGATTTTGCCGCGCTCTGAGATGTAGCGCTGCAAAAGGCGGGTGTCTTTGTAGTCGATCTTGGGGGCGTTATCGCCCTCAAACGGATCGGACTTACGACGGCGGAAAAATGGTTTAGTTGCCATGATTGATTATCCTATCTGCGATCAACGACTAGCGGCGCTCGCGGCGTTCGCCACGTTCTTCGCGTTTCTGCATTTGCACGGAAGGGCCTTCTTCATGTGCGTCGACCTTGATGGTCAGCACGCGCATCACGTCTTCGTGCAGGCGCATCAGGCGTTCCATTTCCTGCACGGCAGGGGCGGGCGCGTCTGTGCGCATAAAGGCATAATGCCCTTTGCGGTTCTTGTTGATCTTATAGGCCATCGTCTTGACGCCCCAGTATTCGTTCTCCAGCAACTTGCCGCCGTTGTCGGCAAGAACCGTTCCGAAATGTTCGATGAGGCTTTCTGCTTGCGTGTTGGACAGGTCCTGACGCGCAATCATGACATGCTCGTATAGCGGCATGCTTACTCCAGTTCATATATCGGCGCATTTCAAAGGATGGGCGGTTGACCTTGCATGCGTCCCATCCACGAGAGGCTGCGCAGTTCATACGTGTTGCAGCAAGGATGGCGTCTTATACAGCCCATTTGGTATGATGCAAGCCGTCAAACACAAGTAAAAGCTGCGTTTTAGCAACATTTTCAGATTTCTTAACCTCGCCTTGAGCTTGCCCTTTATTGCCAGCTTTAAGCTGGATTCTAGTGCCAAGAAAAAATGGAGTGGGCAGATGACAGATATGAACGCAACCGCCGCAGATTTTTCGACCAAGATAGCACGGACATCCCCGTTTGAAGTTGAGGATGTGTTTTGGGGCTACAAAGTGAAATCGGGTAAAGGCGCGCCTTTTGCAGTGATGTTTGGCCAGGCGGTTTGTTTTTTCTTTGGCGTTTGCCTGATGACAGCGACCTTTGGTGTCCTGGTGCTGCCGACCCTTTTCTTTGATGGTGATTTGGGGATTATGCGTGTTGGCGCGGCAACGTTGATGGGGGCCGCAGCTTTTTATCTGTTGTGGTTTGCAAGCCGGGGCACATTGCCCCAGATTCATTTCGATACCCGCCAGAACGAAGTTCGGGAAGTTGTCTGTAACCGCTCTGGCAAGCCGACAACCGTGGCCACTTACACCTTTGATGAGATAGGTGGCATCTTCCTGGAGCCGGACACGGATACCGGCCAAAGCCATCTATTGTTGGGCTACCTTGATACCACCCAGACAATTGCAGTTGCGTCAGGCACCACCGCGCAGTTGTTGCCTTTACGGGACCGTTTGGCGCGGGACCTGTTAGGTACAGACGCCGTTCCGGGAGACGAGGCTGTCTGACCCACTGGCGGTTCATCGCGCATCGTGCTGCGTATGGATGAACAAGTTGTGTTCATTTTTGAAGCTATGCAAAGATTTGTGATGAGCTAGTTACTCCACATGAACACTCATTTGTCTTGGAGAACGAAAAAATGAAAAAGTTTATCGCCGCTGCCGCTCTTGCTGCTGCTCTGACACCCCCGCTTTCGCTGCATCCGGCGACTATGTCTTGGATGCCAGCCACAGTCAGATCGTGTTTACGTATGATCACTTGGGTTATTCGACGACCTACGGCATGTTCTCGGGTTTCGAGGGCCAAATCTCATTCAACGAAGAAGATCCAGCGGCGTCCTCCGTTAGTGTTTCTTTCCCGGTCCGCACCATGCTGACAGGCTGGGAGGCGCGTTTTGACCATTTCATGAGTGGTGATTTCTTTGATGCAGCCGCCGATGAAATGGTGACTTTCACATCAACAGCCATTGAAGTAACCGGCGAAGATACGGCCCTGATCACAGGCGACCTGACGTTGAACGGTATCACCAAGCCCGTGGTATTGGATGCCAAGTTGAACCAGACCGGCATGCACCCGATGGCTGAAAAGCCCTGGGCTGGCTTTGACGCCACAACGACAGTACTGCGCTCTGACTTTGAAGTTGGCAATTTCGCGCCCTTCGTCAGCGATGAAGTTGAAATCATGATTTCAATCGAAGCAATGCAGGCCGGATAACCCACACCAAAGTCGCTCACGGTTTAGGCCGCTTCCCGGGACGGAAGCGGCCTTTTTGTTGTCTAGCGTGTTGCGGTAACGGCGATATCGACGGTTACGGCAAAGGCAAGGTTGCTTTCGTCACTCATGCTTTGCCCGATGCTGAATGTCCGGCGATCAATCTCGACAGAGCCGGACATCTGCGCTGTGTTTCCGTCAATGACCAGCGTGAATGGCAGGCTGAGAGGTGCTGTGATGTCTTTGATTGTCAATGTCCCTTCGGCAACATAGCCCGCGTCCCCGTCAGACCGGATGTCCGCTGCGAACACAGCAGTCGGGAAGCTGCCAACATTGAAGAAATCGGTGCCCAAGGCGTTATCTGTGACCGACCCGATCTGGAGCGAACCTATCGCGATTGTCGTTTCGACGTTTCCCAAGATACCTGTGGCCGTTTCGTCGAAGGTAATGGCAGAGGTCCATTCATCGAATGCCCCCGCCACCGGGCTGCCTAATTGGGTCACGGTCAGTGCAATTTCACCGTCGCTGACCGTCCACTCGGAGGACACTTCGGCGAGGTCTGCTGCCGCAACGTCGGATTTGGCGGTGTAGAGACCGCTTACAGCACCCGCTGCGGTAGCGGCGATATAGATGATGACAGCGGCGATCGGGGCTGTAAGACTGCTTTGATGGGTGCCTATTGTTGCGTCTGTTGTCCCAAACCACATGCGC
Organism: Yoonia sp. GPGPB17; assembly: GCF_037892195.1. Lineage (NCBI taxonomy): Bacteria > Pseudomonadati > Pseudomonadota > Alphaproteobacteria > Rhodobacterales > Paracoccaceae > Yoonia > Yoonia sp. GPGPB17. Next base: position 1,174,491 of record NZ_JATACI010000002.1, on the reverse strand, counting down.
CGGAGCGTCGTATCCTTGTCGATGATCTGGTGTTTCAGCGCGCCTGCGATATGTAGCAGAATGGCGGCGACCATGATCTTGCTCCACACCCAGTGCAATCCGGCAAAGAGCTTGGCGACGCCTTCGTCGTTGGGCACAAAGGGCAGGTCCTGGCTGATGGGCAGCATAAGGGGTGCAAAGCCTTCGGTTGCGGCATGATGAATCCAGCCGGTGAGCGGGACCGCGACGAGAGAGATGTAAAGCAACCAATGGACCAACTCCGCCAGCATCGTCTCGACTTTGCGTTCAGGATGGAGCGCGGCAGGCTTTGTCTGGGTGAGTGCCCATATGATCCGTGCGAGGGCAATAGCAAAGATGATCACCCCCAGCGTCTTGTGGAATGAGAAAAGCTGCGCTTTGAAAGCGAGTTGTTCGTTGGTCTCATAGGGAAGCCGATTTGCGACTGCCCCTAGCGGAATGACCGTCAGGATGAAGAGGGCCGTCAACCAATGGAATATCTTTGTAACGGTGCCGTAGGTGGTAGCGGTCTGTGTGCCGGACATGGCGAACTCCGATGCTGTGTCTGCCGCCATAGTTACCATGTCTGTGATCTGAGCAAAGGTCAGGCTTTGTGCATAGGCGCGTTGGCACTGTGCAGCGGCGATCCTGACGGTGTGTGATCGCTTGTGTGCGGGGGCTTGGCGCGGTAAGCCTCAAACAACAAAAAACAATGACGAGGGGGCGTTCCATGCGCGCATTTGTATTTCCGGGGCAGGGTGCTCAGACCATCGGGATGGGCAAGGCACTGGCAGATGCCTATCCGGCGGCGAAAGCCGTTTTTGAAGAGGTGAATGAATCGCTGGGAGAAGACCTGTCGGGTTTGATTTGGGGTGGCGATATTGAAGAGCTTACCCTGACCGCCAATGCCCAGCCCGCGCTGATGGCAACCTCGATGGCGGTAATGCGTGCTTTGGAGGCTGAGGGCGTCACCATTGAAGCTGCGTCTTTTGTGGCCGGGCATTCATTGGGAGAGTATTCGGCGCTTGCTGCGGCTGGCGCGATTACGTTGGCAGATACGGCCCGTTTGTTGCGGGCCCGCGGGCTTGCGATGCAGGACGCTGTTCCTGTTGGTGTCGGTGCAATGGCGGCTATCTTGGGGCTGGATCTGGCGGCTGTGAAGCAGGTGGCCGCCGAGGCCGCACAGGCAGAGGTCTGTCAGGCGGCAAATGACAATGACCCAGCCCAAGTTGTTGTGTCAGGACATAAGGCCGCTGTCGAACGTGCCGTCGAGATTGCCAAAGCCAAAGGCGCAAAACGCGCTTTGTTGCTGCCGGTCAGTGCGCCTTTCCATTGCAGCCTGATGCAGCCTGCCGCCGATGCCATGGCCCGCGCCCTTGCTGATGTAAAGATTACAGACCCAAAGGTGCCCGTTGTGGCCAACGTTCTGGCGCAGGCTGAGGCGGATGGCGCACAGATCAGGGGCCTGCTGGAGCAGCAAATCACCGGGGCCGTGCGGTGGCGTGAAAGCGTGATGTATATGGCAGCACAAGGCGTCACAGACGTGTATGAGATCGGCGCAGGCAAGGCGTTGTCTGGCATGGTCAAGCGCATTGATCGCGGTCTGACGACGACCGCTGTCGGGACGCCGGAGAGTGTTGTGGCGGTTGCAGCCGCGATGAATAAATGACATAAAGAAGGGATTTTAAATGTTTGATTTGAATGGAAAGAATGCGCTGATAACAGGCGCTTCCGGTGGCATTGGTGGCGCGATTGCAAAGTCCCTTTATGATGCCGGTGCGACCGTGGCGCTGTCAGGCACCCGGGTTGCACCACTTGAGGAACTGGCCGCATCATTGGGCGACCGCGCCCATGTTCTGCCGTGTAATCTGAGTGATGCAGAGGCGGTGACAGCCCTGCCCAAACAGGCCATTGACGTGATGGGGTCGGTGGACGTGTTGGTGAACAATGCGGGTATCACACGCGACAATATCTTTATGCGCATGTCAGATGACGAATGGGCATCGGTGCTGGAGATCAACCTGACCTCGACCATGCGCCTGTGTAAGGGCGTGATCCGGGGGATGATGAAAGCCCGCTGGGGCCGCATCGTGAACATCTCATCTGTTGTTGGGGCAACCGGTAATCCGGGACAGGCAAACTATGCAGCCTCTAAGGCCGGGATGGTCGGGATGTCGAAGTCGATTGCCTATGAGGTGGCCAGCCGCGGGATTACTGTCAACTGTGTTGCACCCGGTTTTATCACCACTGCGATGACCGATAAACTGACGGATGAGCAAAAGTCCGGTATTTTGACACAGGTGCCTGCAGGTCGCATGGGAGACGCCGATGAAATCGGTGCTGCAGTGCTGTATCTTTCCAGCCCCGAAGCCGCTTATGTCACGGGTACGACCTTGCATGTGAACGGCGGCATGGCCATGTTCTAGCAAGTCGTCACTTTCGGCGACCGAAAGCGTTTGCCATTGCGGATTTCTCTGTTATAGGCCACGCAGATTTGCTGAAAGGCACATGTGACCCTACGTCAAATGTTGTGCGACGCAGATAAGGACCGCGACCTGCAAAGGCGCAAAAGAATGGGCGAAAGCCCGAGGAACAACGGGCGCAAGCCCCTAGAAACGTAAGGATTTGATATGAGCGACGTTGCAGACCGTGTACGCAAGATTGTTGTAGAGCATCTTGGTGTTGAAGAAGACAAAGTGACGGAAGCTGCGTCCTTTATTGATGATCTGGGCGCTGACAGCCTCGACACTGTTGAGCTGGTCATGGCTTTTGAAGAAGAGTTCGGCATTGAAATTCCTGATGACGCTGCTGAAACCATTCAGACATTTGGTGATGCGGTAAAGTTCATCGACGGCGCACAGTAAGCGTTACGACAGATTTGCTAGGCGGCGCCCGTTTGGGCGTCGTTTTGCTTTTTAGTGGTTGTTTCGGCCTCGCAGATCGTTTGCACGTCTGACAAGGTGATGGCCTTGCGGAACAACACGCCGCTATAGTGGGTATTGCTCCACATCACGGTGCCATCCACCCAGTTATCACAAATTGAGATATTGACGGTCGTGCCTAAGGGGATCGGGTTGTCACCTTCATGCCGTAGCTTTGTGCCGTGACAGTTGATGTCAATCAACATGCCGTTGGTTTGGCTGCTGTTAAAGATGTAGTCTGTTGTGTAGGTGGTATTGTGCCGTTTCGCGCGTCTTTTGCGTAGATGCGCTTGATGCCGTATTATTGGCAAAACCAAAGATATGGCGATCGCCACCAGTAAAATGATCAGTAGTGTGCGGGGCCGAAAAACCTCTTCCGCGAGACGAGTGAGCGTCTCTGCTACCTGGGCAAGGTCTTCTGCGTCGCTGTTGCCACCAGAGCCACGTTCTGCTGTCTGTGCCGTGTCGATCGCGATTTGTATGTCGTTGCAGCGCAGGTTTGTCAGATGTGCGCCGATCTGTGACAGGTTTTCCCTTGTTCGGCTATCGAAATGTGGGCGCACCGATTGCGGATCGTCAAGGCTTGCGCGTTGCAGCAATGCCCTTGTGTTTTGCAAGAACCGCACCACATCTGCCCCATGTCCGGTAAAACTGTTTCCGTCCACGGCGCTGACCGCATCTCTGTCGCTGATCCCGGCGCTTGCGATGCGGATCTGGCGAATGTCTGTCGCAAAGAGGATCGTATCGGGATCGCGGGCAAGCCGTGACTGGATGATGTGCAGTTTGTCGAGCCTGTCGATCAGGTCGCAGTTCGCTTGCACAGATGTACCTGTGCTGAGCGTTCCAATGACGAGGCTGATGGCCAATCCCAGGCGCCGCATTCCGTTGTTACCCTTCCGTGGTTGTGCAAGAGGTATCATCAATGCCTTAAGCCATGATGAAACGCTCAGGTCTGATCCTTGCCGATCTTGATTGCTGCCCTTGCCCCTCGGTCCCCCGCTGGGCTATCAGTGAGCGAAATACGCCAAGAGGTGAGGGCATCATATGCGTCGAGTTGTTGTGACAGGTCTGGGGTTGGTCACACCCCTGGCAGACGGTGTGGAAAAATCCTGGGAACGGATTTTAGACGGGCATTCGGGTGCGGGCACGATCACAGGATTTGATCCCAGCCGATTGACGACGCAATACGCCTGCGAGGTGCCTTTGGGTGATGGATCTGATGGTACCTTTAACGCGGATCATTATCTTGATCCCAAAGAACAGCGTAAGGTGGATACCTTTATCATCTTTGGCATGGCCGCTGCACAGCAAGCGATAGAGGATGCTGGCTGGGCCCCAGAGGATCGCGAAGATTTGGAGCGCACCGGCGTCATGATTGGATCGGGCATTGGCGGTTTGAATTCCATCGCCAACACCGCTGTTATGATGGCCGAGAAAGGCCCGCGACGTGTGTCACCCTTCTTTGTGCCCGGCGCGCTGATCAACCTGATCTCGGGTCAGGTTTCGATCAAATATGGTTTCCGCGGGCCGAACCATGCCGTTGTCACGGCCTGTTCGACAGGGGCGCATGCGATTGGCGATGCCTCTCGTTTGATTCAGCATGGCGATGCCGATGTCATGATAGCGGGTGGTGCTGAGGCTGCGATTTGCGAGATAGGAATGGCTGGGTTTAACGCCTGTAAAGCCTTGAGCACAAAGCACAATGATGATCCCACCAAGGCAAGCCGCCCTTGGGATGCCGACCGTGACGGCTTTGTCATGGGCGAAGGTGCAGGTATTGTTGTGCTTGAGGAATATGAGCATGCCAAAGCCCGTGGTGCCAAGATCTATGCTGAGGTTTTGGGATATGGGTTGAGTGGTGATGCGCATCACATTACCGCCCCGCCGCCTGACCATGAGGGTGCCGAGCGTGCAATGCGTGCGGCGTGCCGCAATGCGGGGATCAAGCCAGGTCAGATCGACTATGTGAACGCGCATGGTACATCCACCATGGCGGATACGATTGAGCTGGGTGCTGTGGAGCGTTTGGTTGGGGACGCGGCATCGACACTGAAGATGTCGTCGACAAAATCAGCGACCGGGCATTTGCTCGGTGCCGCAGGTGCGATTGAAGCGATCTTCTCGATTCTGGCGATCCGGGATCAGGTGGCGCCGCCGACGATCAACCTTGATACCGTTGATTGCGAGACCGTTGTGGATCTCTGCGCCAATGAAAAACGCCCTGCAAAAATTGATATTGCGCTGTCGAACTCCTTTGGATTTGGCGGGACCAATGCCAGTGTTGTCTTCGGGAAAGTGGACTGATGTGGCGCCACATCGCGTCGAATGCTTTTACGTTTCTGATCGTTGGTCTGTTTTTGCTGGCGGGCATCGTGGCGTGGGGCGCGCGCACCTATCAGGCTGCGGGGCCACTCGAGGTGGCAATTTGTCTTGAAGTGCCCAGAGGTGGCACCTTTGACGGGGTGGGTGCTGACCTGGTCGAGAAGGGGGCTATTTCATCTGCGTTCATCTTTGAGGTCGGTGCTGACTATGCAGATAAGTCCAGCCAGCTAAAGCAAGGCCGGTTTCGGGTGCCAGAACAAGCATCAATGGAAGAGATCGTTGATATTGTCACACGTGGCGGCCGCAATACTTGCGGGGCTGAGGTGATTTATCGCGTAGGGATCAATCGCACCATCGTGGATGTGCGTGAGCTGGATCCCGAGACCAATCAGTTTGTCGAACTGGCCACCTTTGTCGTGTCTGATGAAGAACCGCTTAAGCACCTTACCAAGATGTGAAGGCCGATGGCAGCGCCACCTTCCGCCTTGTTATTGCCGAAGGGGCAACCAGTTGGCAGATCATGAATGCATTGGGTGACTTAGACATCCTACAGGATGATGTGACAGAGCCACCTGCAGAGGGGTCTTTGGCCCCGCGTAACTATGATGTGTCTGAGGGCGAAACGGTGTCATCGGTGTTGAACAGGATGCGCGAAACACAAGAGACGATCCTGATGGAGGCCTGGCAGAACCGGGTGACGGGCTTGCCGTTGGAGACACCGGAAGAGGCATTGATTCTTGCCAGCATTATCGAAAAAGAAACCAGTGTCCCTGACGAGCGCCGTCAAGTCTCAAGCGTTTTTGTGAACCGTCTGAACCGTGGCATGCGTCTGCAGACAGACCCGACGGTGATTTATGGCATCACACGCGGTGAAGGTGTGTTGGGACGTGGACTGCGGCAAAGTGAACTGCGCGGAGCAACGCCCTGGAATACCTATGTTATTGAGGGCTTACCACCCACTCCGATTGCGAACCCCGGACAGGCCGCGATAGAAGCGGCCCTCGATCCTGACACGACCGAGTACATCTTCTTTGTGGCGGACGGTACAGGTGGTCACGCTTTTGCGACCAATCTGGATGATCACAACCGTAATGTTGCGGTCTGGCGTCAGATTGAGGCGGAACGCGCAAACGACGGGTAAGTATCTGTTTTTGTTAATCAATGATTAATGTCGCGACCGCCCGCCGTGTCAAGTTCGATTGACATTTGACCTGTCAATAAGGTAGTTAACACCTGCTAGAAGACCGGGTGGGCGTGTGTCGCTTTCCCTGCCGCTCGACCGTAACGGAAGCCCCCTTACAGGTCTGAATTACGATGTATGAAGAGAATAATGAAAGGTCGGATGACCTTAGATCAGCCGCCGACAGGGCAGCCGAGATAGACAAGTTATCCCGCGATATTCGGGCACGATTGGAAGAGATGGCGGCGGACCTGAAGGAAGTCACGTCGCCCAATCTTAAAGCAATATGCACAAAACTAGACCTTTTGCATGCGGCGCACCTGAAAGTGCTGGCCGCTGAGGACGCATTTCATGCCAAACTCGGAATCGACCCAGACGCAGACGCCATCGACTACGATGCAGTCAGAGATCAAGTTGGGTGCCGACTTAATCGCCTCCGCGAGAGCCTCTTGGCAGAAGGATTTCCTTGCGATCCTGACACCAGAGCAAATTGTAACGCTGCCCTATCTGTTCGACTTTTGGGCGATGCCGCATCAGATCGCACCAAGCGGTAACTGGCGGACCTGGGTGATCCTGGGTGGGCGTGGGGCGGGGAAAACCCGTGCTTACTCCGAATGGGTGCGCAAGATGGTTGAGGGGGCGTTGCCCCACGCGCCGGGAGCTGCCCGGCGTGTTGCCCTGGTCGGAGAAACGATGGACCAAGCACGCGAGGTGATGGTGTTTGGGGACAGCGGTCTTTTGTCCGTCTGCCCGCCGGACCGTCGCCCTGATTGGATTGCAGGCCGCCGCATGCTGGTTTGGCCGAATGGGGCGGAGGCACAGGTGTTTTCGGCCCATGATCCTGATAGTTTACGGGGCCCGCAGTTTGATGCGGTTTGGGCGGATGAGCTGGCCAAATGGCGTCGGGCCGGTGAAGCATGGGACATGTTGCAGTTTGCTTTGCGCCTTGGCGATAGCCCACGGGCCTGTGTGACGACGACCCCACGCAATTCGCAGATGCTGCGTGATTTGCTGGATCTGGATACGACGGTCGTCACTCATGCAGCAACACAGGCCAACCGGGCCAATTTGGCGGCGAGTTTCCTGAAGGAGATTGAGGGGCGCTATGGCGGTACGTCGTTGGGCCGTCAGGAGATGGATGGCGTGATGCTGACCGAGGTTGAGGGCGCGCTTTGGACTTCGGATGATCTGGCGGGGTGTCAGGTCGATGCATTGCCAGCGCTGGACCGCATCGTTGTGGCGATTGATCCACCAGGGACGTCGCATGCGGGCTCTGATGAATGCGGGATCGTTGTGGCGGGTGTTTCCATGAAAGGTGATGTGCATGACTGGCGTGCAGTCGTGCTTGAGGATGCGAGCCTTTCGGCGGCGCGCCCGACAGTTTGGGCAGAGGCTGCAATAGCGGCGATGCGCAGGCATGGTGCGGATCGACTGGTGGCTGAGGTCAATCAAGGTGGCGATATGGTGGAGGCCGTGGTGCGCGGCGTTGATGCGTTGGTGCCCTACCGGTCTGTCCATGCTTCGCGCGGAAAGGTGGCAAGGGCGGAACCCATTGCAGCGCTTTATGAACAGGGCCGGGTGTCTCACCTGCGGGGGCTGTCCGACTTGGAAGATCAGATGGCGCAGATGACGACGCGTGGATATGAAGGCAAGGGATCGCCGGATCGTGTCGATGCGTTGGTGTGGGCGCTGTATGATTTGATGATTGAGCCTGCCGCAAAGTGGCGCAACCCCAGTATTCGTGGGCTTTGAGGGTGTTGCGCACTGTCCAGAACGGTGCTGTCGCGATTTCCTAAATCCTTTCAGCGAAATTGTTTTTCGTGAACTGCAGATGGTCACCACCGGCTTAAGCACGAGGAGTTTTTAATGTTTGAATTTTTAAACCGTACCAAGCCAGATGCGGCGCTGGTTGAGGCGAAGGCCTCGGCCACGGGGCGCGTGATGGCGATGTCTGGTGCCGGTCGCGTTGCGTGGACGCCACGGGATGTCGTGTCGCTGACAAAAGCGGGTTTTTCGAGCAATCCGATTGGGTTTCGTGCGGTGAAACTGATTGCCGAGGCGGCGGCGGCTTTGCCCGTTGTTTTGCAGGACGCAGACCGGCGTTACGAGACGCATCCGGTGCAGGCTTTGTTGGCGCGCCCGAATGCAGGGCAGGGCCGCGCGGAACTTCTGGAGGCGTTGTTCGGCCAACTGTTGTTGACGGGCAATGGCTATCTGGAGGCTGTGGCCCATGACGCGCTGCCGGTTGAGATGCATGTGCTGCGCTCTGACCGGATGTCTGTGGTGCCGGGTGCCGATGGCTGGCCTGTGGGTTATGAATACATGGTCAATGGCCGTAAACACCGGTTTGCCGTGACCGAGGGGCTGAGCCCGATTTGTCATATCAAGAGCTTTCACCCGCAGGATGATCACTATGGGTTTTCGGCTTTGCAAGCCGCAGCTTCGGCCATTGATGTGCATAACGCGGCCTCGCGCTGGTCGAAGGCGTTGTTGGATAATGCGGCGCGCCCATCCGGCGCGATTGTGTACCGCGGGGCGGATGGGCAATCTGCACTGACAGCTGATCAGTATGATCGGTTGTTGGGCGAGATGGAGACGCAGCACCAGGGCGCGCGCAATGCAGGCAGACCGATGCTGCTGGAAGGCGGGCTGGACTGGAAGCCGATGGGCTTTTCGCCATCGGATATGGAGTTTCAGAAAACCAAAGAGGCCGCTGCGCGCGAGATTGCGATTGCTTATGGGGTGCCGCCGATGCTGTTGGGTATTCCGGGCGATGCGACCTATGCGAATTACCAGGAGGCGAACCGGGCGTTTTATCGGTTGACGGTCTTGCCGCTGGCGACACGGGTGCTGAGTACGATTGCGGCCTGGCTGTCGGATTACACAGACGAGGATGTCGCTATACGGCCCGATCTGGATCAGATCCCCGCCTTGTCAGCGGAACGTGATGCGCAATGGCGCAGGGTCAGCGAAGCTGCATTCTTAACCGATACCGAAAAACGGTCGCTTTTGGGTTTGCCAGCACTGGAGGTTAGTGATGGCGCGTAATGTTGTGGAGATGGATGGCAAGCCGCTGAGGGATGCCCCGCCTCCGGTGTCGGATTTCTGGTTTGCGCAGGTGGACGTCCGGTTGGGCCGGATCGAGTTCATGGTGTCCCGGCTGGAATGGCAAATCTGGATGATTGTTTGCGGCTGTGCCGGGTTGTTGGTTTTTGAAATTGTAAAAGCGCTGAGTGGAGCTCCATCATGAATTTGGAACACAAGTTTTGTGCACTTGGCACAGAAGTGATAGTGACGGACGGGACGATCATCAGCGGGTATGCGTCGCTGTTTGGCAAGCCCGATCAGGGTGGCGATACGGTGGAGAAGGGTGCCTACGGCACATCTCTGGCCAAAGGGCGCGGTGTGAAGATGCTTTGGCAGCACGACCCGGCCCAACCAATTGGTGTGTGGGATGAGGTCCGCGAGGATCCCACCGGACTTTGGGTCAAAGGCCGTTTGTTGACCGATGTGGCCAAGGGCCGCGAGGCGGCATCGTTGATTGCGGCCAAGGCGATTGATGGTCTGTCCATCGGCTATCGCACTGTGAAGGCCCGCAAGGATGACAAGGGCGGACGCCTTTTGTCAGAGTTGGAGCTTTGGGAGGTGTCGTTGGTGACGTTCCCGATGCTTCCTGATGCGCGTGTGGGGGCCAAGGGGGACGACCCGGCGGAGACCGCACTGCGCGAGATGGCTGCGGCATTCGAGGGTGCGCGCCAAATGATGGCGCGGGACTAAGCCCGCCCGAGCAACGATCAAAGGATTGATTGATGAGTAAGACTGAGACCACGTCTCGGGCCGGGGAAGATGTGTCTCCTGCCCAAGCACTGAACGCCGCGATTGCCGGGTTCATGAGCGATTTCAAAGACTTTTCCCACGGCGTGAATGCCAAACTTCAAAAACAGGATGACCGGATGAATAAGCTGGACCGAAAGACGATGATCAATGCCCGTACCGCGCGCAGCGCTGCGGCATCCGAGGATGCACCACACCAGAAGGCTTTTGCTGCCTACCTGCGTTCTGGCGATGATGATGCGCTGCGCGGCCTTGAATTAGAAGGCAAGGCGCTGGGCACGGCTGTCGCGGCTGATGGCGGTTATCTGGTTGATCCGCAAACTTCTGACACTATTCAGAATACGCTGTCAGCGACCGCTTCGATCCGGTCGATTGCGAGTGTCGTGAACGTGGATGCGACGTCTTATGATGTGTTGGTTGATCATTCCGAGATGGGCGCTGGCTGGGCGACTGAGGCGAGTGCCGTTTCCGAGACAGATACGCCGAAGATTGAACGGATATCTATTCCGCTGCATGAATTGTCTGCCTTGCCAAAGGCATCGCAGCGTTTGCTGGATGACAGCGCCTTTGACATCGAAGGTTGGTTGGCTGGTCGTATTGCTGACAAATTTGCCCGTGCTGAGGCGAATGCTTTCATAGAAGGTGATGGTATCGACAAGCCAACGGGTTTGCTGACCTATCCCACAGTCGAAAACGATAGCTGGACCTGGGGCAATCTGGGCTATGTCCCTTCCGAGACGGCTGGTGGCATCACCCGCGCCGATCCGATCATTGATCTGGTCTATGCGTTGGGTGCTGAATATCGCGCCAATGCGACCTTTGTGATGAACTCCAAGACCGCGGGCCACATTCGCAAGCTTAAGGATAATGACGGTCGTTTCGTCTGGGTCGATGGCATTGCCGAGGGCGAGCCTGCACGCCTTATGGGATACCGCGTGCTGATCGCAGAAGATATGCCGGACATTGATGACAACGCCATGTCGGTCGCCTTTGGTGATTTCTCGGCTGGTTACACCGTGGCAGAGCGCCCTGATCTGCGTGTGTTGCGTGATCCGTTCTCTGCCAAGCCGCATGTTCTGTTCTATGCCACCAAACGTGTTGGCGGTGCGGTGAGCGATTTCGCGGCAATCAAGCTGCTGAAGTTCGCGGTCAGCTAAGGCTGAGCCGTGAAGCGGGTGCCGCCTTAAATAGCGGCATCCATCCCGGGCGCACATTCAGACAATCCTCGCATTGTCTAGCAGTTCCCTTCCGTCCGAGCAATGCGGGGGCGGGTGCGCCCGGGTTCTGTCGCCCCTCGGGTATCCAGTATTTTCGGAGTAATTCCATGATGTTAGTCGAAGAGACCACCGTGCCCGTATCGGCGCTTCCGGTCGCTCAATTCAAAGACCATTTGCGCCTGGGATCGGGGTTTTCCGACGATGGAATTCAGGATGCGATGCTGGAAAGCTACCTGCGCGCCAGCATGGCTGCGATCGAGGCGCGAACCGGTAAGATCCTGATTGAGCGCGAGTTTAGCTGGACTTTGACGTCCTGGCGTGATGCGCGGCGGCAACCGCTGCCCATAGCCCCGGTGAATGCGATTGATTGCGTGACGTTGTTGGACATGCAGGGGCAGGAGACAGCGGTGGAAGGCTGGTATCTGGAACCGGACACCCAGCGGCCAAGCCTGCAGCCAGCAGGGACCTATTTGCCTGCGCTGCCAAACGGCGGGTCCGTCCGGATTGGCATGCTTGCGGGTTTTGGCCCCGAGTGGAGCGACCTGCCCGCCGATCTGGCGCAGGCGGTGATGCTGCTGGCCGCGCATTTCTACGAGTATCGCCATGATGTCTCTCGTGCGACACCAGCCATGCCGATGGGCGTATTGGCGTTGATCGAAAGCTACCGGACCGTCCGGCTGTTCATGGGTGGCCGGGTATGAGTATGCCGCAGTTGAACCGGTCGCTGGTGCTGGAGGCCCCGTTGAAAGTGGCCGATGGTGCAGGCGGCTATACCCGCGATTGGGAGCCTTTGGGCGTACTTTGGGCTGAGTTGAAGGCAGGCGCAGGGCGTGAGCGCGCAGAAACAGCTGCAACGCTGAGTCGTGTGCCTTATCGCATTACCGTCCGCGCTGCCCCCATGGTGCGCCATCGCGCCCGGTGGCGGGCCAACGATTTCGAGATGGCGCGCGGATTTTTCAGATTTTGGCAGTGGCAGAGTGGGGCGTGCATGCGGCCTATCTGACCTGCCATGCGCAAGAGGAGGTTGCCCCATGAGTTACGGTGTCGCCGCCGCTCTTCAATCTGCCGTGTATCGGAGGTTGAGCGAAGATGGCGCGTTGGCCGCATTGGTCGGCACGGACATTTACGACGCTTTGCCAACGGGAGCTTTGCCGCCGCTGTATGTGGTGCTTGGGGCCGAGGATGTGCGCGATGCATCTGACAAAACCGGGGCCGGGGCATGGCATCAGTTCACGGTCACTGTTGTGACCCAGAGTGCCGGGTTTGCGACGGCAAAGGCTGCCGCATCCGCCGTCAGTGATGCTTTGGTCAATGCGTCTTTGGCATTGGACCGTGGCATGTTGACGTCCCTGAATTTCCACAAGGCGAAAGCGGCTCGCATTGGTACTGGCGCTGTTCGCCAGATCAACCTGACTTTTCGTGCCCGCGTGGCGGATGACACGTCACCCAATTGATATGTGAGGAGTATGCCAGATGGCTGCACAAAATGGTAAGGATCTGTTGGTCAAAATCGATATGACCGGCGGAGGCATGTTTGAAACCGCCGCAGGGTTGCGCGCGACGCGGATCAGTTTGAACGCTGAAACGGTAGATGTAACCAGTCTGGAAAGCACGGGCGGTTGGCGCGAGTTGCTGGGCGGAGCGGGCGTGAAGACCGCCGCGATTTCCGGCTCGGGTGTATTCAAAGATGAAGCGACGGATGAGCGTGCGCGTCAGATATTCTTTGACGGTGAGACACCCGTTTTTCAGGTCATTGTACCGGGGTTTGGCACGCTGGAAGGGCCATTTCAGATTACGTCGATTGAATATGCAGGCTCGCACAATGGCGAGGCAACCTATGAATTGTCACTGGCCTCAGCGGGTGCGCTGACCTTTGTGGCGCTCATCTGATGGCGAACCCCTGGACCGGCGAAGTGGCGATTGTGATTGATGGCGTCAGCCATGACTGCAAGCTTACGCTTGGGGCGCTTGCCGAGTTGGAAGGCGCTTTGGCCGAAGGATCACTCGTTGAACTGATCCGCCGGTTTGAGGGAGCTGCTTTTTCAGGTGCGGACGTGATGGCGGTTGTTGTTGCCGGTCTGCGCGGCGGCGGTTGGACCGGTACTGCGGCAGATCTGATGACAGCTGAGATTGCGGGTGGTCCCGTGGGGGCCGCAAAGGCTGCGGCCGTGATGCTAGCGCGCGCGTTCGCGGTGCCAGAGTAGCCGATGGATTGGGCTGGGCTGATGCGTGCCGGGTTGCACCAGTTGCGGCTGAACCCTGCGGTGTTCTGGGCGCTGACCCCGGCAGAGCTGCAAATCATGCTGGGTGCATCTGGCGCCGGTGCACCGATGGGCTTAGCTACAGTTTGATGCGTTGCAGCGCGATTTTCCTGATGACGTGAAGGACGAGGATGATGGATGACATTGATGCGCTGGAAAGCGATGTAAGTGCGTTGGAGAACGCGCTTGGCGATGCTTCGGCCATGACGGTGGCTTTTGAGGATCAGTTGCGTTCTGTCCAGGGGGCGCTGACACATACGACGCGTGATCTGGGCAATCTTGAGCGCGGGTTTAGCCAAGGGCTGCGGACCGCGTTCGACGGGTTGGTTCTGGATGGTCGCAGCCTCACGGATGTTCTGGGCGGGCTGGCTGAGAAGATGGTCAACACCGCTTATTCCGCGGCGGTAAATCCGGTGACAGGCCACTTTGGCGGCGTGTTGGCGGATGGGTTGAACGCCGCCGTATCCGGGCTGATGCCCTTTGCCGATGGCGGCACCTTTACCCAGGGACGGGTGATGCCCTTTGCCAGGGGCGGTGTCGTCAGCAGCCCAACCAGCTTTCCGATGCGCGGTGGTGTGGGGCTGATGGGCGAGGCAGGCCCGGAGGCGATTATGCCGCTGGCACGTGGCCCCGATGGCCGTTTGGGTGTGCGCGGTGCGGGCGGCGGCGCAGTGACCGTGAACATGAATATCGCGACCCCTGATGTGCAGGGTTTCCAGCGCAGTAGCAGCCAGATTGCCGCGCAAATGTCCCGCGTTTTGGGTCGCAGTGAACGCCATAGGTAGGATCCGATATGACTTTCCACGATGTAAGATTTCCCGCCTCCTTGAGCTTTGGCGCGCTGGGCGGACCCGAGCGCCGGACCGAAATTGTGACGCTGGCCAACGGGTTTGAAGAGCGGAACAGCCCATGGGCCCATGCACGCCGCCGCTATGACGCGGGGTTGGGCCTGCGGTCGCTGGATGATGTTGAGACGCTCATCGCTTTTTTTGAGGCGCGGCAAGGCCAGTTGATCGGGTTCCGCTGGAAGGATTGGAGCGACTACCTGTCATGCAAACCATCTTGTGCGGTCGAGGCGTCTGACCAGTTGATTGCGGTGGGCGATGAGGTGACGCGCAGTTTTCAGCTGACCAAATCTTACCGGTCAGGTGATGTGACCTATCAACGTCCGATCAAGAAACCCGTTGATGGTTCTGTGCGCGTGCAAGTTGGCGGGGATTATGCCCAACAGGGTGTGGATTTCGAGGTGGACTACAACAGTGGGCTGTTGACCTTTGCCAGCGCCCCGGATGAAGGGGCCGAAGTGCGTGCAGGGTTTGAGTTTGATGTGCCGGTGCGCTTTGACACAGATGTCATTATGACGTCGGTTTCCAGCTTTCAGGCGGGTGAGGTGCCGAACGTGCCAGTGGTTGAGGTGCGGCTATGAGTGAAGACGCGCTATACGCCCACCTGCGCCGGGGTGTGACCCATACCTGTCATTGCTGGTTGATCCGCAGAAGTGATGGTGTGGATCTTGGATTCACCGATCACGACGCCAGTCTGCACTTCGCAGGTGTCACCTTTGCTCCGCAAAGCGGGCTAAGCGCACGGGCCATCGCGAATACGACAGGGTTATCAGTAAACAACACCGAAGCTTTTGGTGTACTTTCTGATGATGCCATTGCAGAGGCGGACATTCTGGCAGGGCGCTATGACGGGGCCACCGTCCAAGTCTGGCTGGTGTGTTGGGATGATGTAAGTGCGCGCAAGACCTTGTTTAGCGGCTCCTTGGGGGAAATCACACGCGGTGCCTAAGCGGGTTTGAGGCCGAGTTGCACGGACTGACTGAGGCGCTGAACCAGATGCAAGGCCGCTCTTATCTCAAGACCTGCAGCGCCGTGTTGGGCGATAACCGTTGCCGGTTTGCGACCGATCATGCGTCGTACAGGTTGGAATATACGCTGGATGCGGCAAGCGAGGGTCAGGTGTTTACGCTGACCGGGGTTGAAAATTTCAATGACGGCTGGTTTGAACATGGTGTGCTTGAGGTGATGACGGGGGATGCGGCTGGCCTGAAGGGTTTGATCAAGTCAGACGTCGGTGAAGCGGAGCGTGTCATTACCCTATGGTCACCGTTGAATGCGCGGGTTGGGGCCGGTGATGTCCTGCATGTGACAGCCGGATGCGATAAGCGCCCGGTGACCTGCCGCGAAAAGTTCGGCAATTTCCTGAACTTTCAAGGGTTCCCAGATATGCCGGGGGATGACTGGTTGGTCAGTGTACCACGTTCGGACCAGTCTCACAGTGGCGGAAGCCTGTTCCGATGAACGCGCAAGTGGTTGCGATTGCGCGGGACTGGTTGGGCACGGCTTATTTGCATCAGGCTTCTGTAAAGGGTGTTGGCTGCGACTGTCTGGGATTGCTGCGCGGGATTTGGCGCGAGATCTACAGTACTGAGCCGGAGGTGATCCCGGCTTACACGCCCGATTGGTCGGAACCACAGGGGGCCGAGCGTTTAATGGCGGCGGCGGGTCGCCACTTGCGCGATGTTGCGGACGCGCCCTTAACCAGGGGTCAGGTGATCCTGTTCCGGATGCGACAGGGGGCTGTGGCCAAACACCTAGGTATCGTCTCTGAGACGGCTGAGATGCCAAAATTCATCCATGCCTATCAAGGCCATGGTGTGGTTGAAAGCCCGCTGTCGGCCCCTTGGCGCAAGCGGGTCGCTGCGCGGTTTGAATTCATCGAAAGGTAAGACTGATGGCAACGATTGCACTTTCCGCTGCCGGACTGGCGCTGGGCGGCTCTATTGGCGGCTCTGTCCTTGGTTTGTCGATGGCGACGATCGGGCGCGCGGCCGGTGCGGCGATTGGCCGTCGGATTGACCAGCAGCTACTGGGTGCTGGCAGCGGATCGGTCGAGACCGGACGGATTGACCGCTTTCGGGTGACTGGGGCTGCCGAAGGCGCTGATATTCAGCAAATCTATGGCCGTATGCGTGTTGCGGGGCAGGTGATCTGGGCCTCGCAGTTTCTGGAGTCCTCCACGACCTCAGGTGGCGGTAAGGGCGGCACACCGCAACCCAAGACGACCAGCTATTCCTATACGGTCAGCCTGGCGGTGGCTTTATGCGAGGGAGAAATCAGCCGGATCGGGCGTATCTGGGCCGATGGGACCGAGATTTCGCCGGATACGCTCAACATGCGTCTTTATGTGGGCACCGACGATCAACTGCCTGATCCCAAGATCGCTGCTATTGAGGGGGCCGAAAATACGCCCGCCTACCGTGGGACAGCTTACATCGTCTTCGAGGATCTTGCGCTGGGCCTGTTTGGCAATCGTATCCCGCAGTTGACGTTCGAGGTCATGAGTCCGGGTCAGGGTGCAGCGACTGATCTTGCGGATCTGGTACAAGGTGTCGCGCTGATGCCGGGGGCGGGCGAATACGCACTGGCGACATCGCCAGTCTATGCCTCGTCCGGATTTGGTGCGCAGACCGC
Source organism: Yoonia sp. GPGPB17 (assembly GCF_037892195.1). Lineage (NCBI taxonomy): Bacteria > Pseudomonadati > Pseudomonadota > Alphaproteobacteria > Rhodobacterales > Paracoccaceae > Yoonia > Yoonia sp. GPGPB17. The sequence continues at coordinate 1,157,280 of NZ_JATACI010000002.1, read as the reverse complement.
CGTGAACCGGAATTCCCCACTTGGCGGGAGTGACTTCGCCGTTTCGATGAATGCGCTTGAGGCAGAGTTACCCGCTTGCAGGTCTGTCATGCTGCCGCTGACATGGTTTGCCGATGATCTGCGCTGTGGTGTCTGCGAGATTGCACCGAAGGTGTTGCAAGGGCAGGCAGACGCGGGTGCGATGCCTTGGGTTGTGAGCGGCCAAAAGCGGTCAGGGGCAGGGAAAGTCCCAGAGGTTGATGGCGTACCCATTGCCGGTGGCACCCCTGCCGATCAAGCCGTTGTTGAGGCGATTGTCGATCTTAAGGCGCGCGGGTTGGATGTTGTTGTCAGCCCGACGCTGATGATGGAACAGCTTGAGGGCAATAGCTTGCCCGACCCGATCACGGGGGGCACAGGACAAGTCGCTTTGCCGTGGGTTGGTGATATGACGACGTCACTGGCACCTGGCGTTGCCGGGTCACCCGATGGCACGGCTGCGGCGGCGGCCGAAGTGACAGCCTTTATGGGGCAGGCGGGGGTTGCCGATTTTACCGTGTCCGGGACGCGCGTGACCTACACAGGTCCCGCTGAGAACAGCTATCGCCGGTTTGTACTGCATTATGCGCATCTTTGCGCTGAAGCGGGCGGCGTGTCGGCCTTTTGCATCGGCACGGAACTGTCCGGCCTGACCCGCATACGTGGGGCAAGTGGGTTTCCGATGGTCAATGCACTGCGCGATCTGGCCGCAGATGTGCGCCAGATCTTAGGCACGACTTGCAAGATCAGCTATAGCGCCGACTGGACCGAGTATTACGGGATGCAGCCTGTGGGGACGGACGACAAACTCTTCCACCTTGATCCGCTTTGGGCAGACCCAAACATTGATTTCATTGGTATCTCTGCCGCGTTTCCGTTGGCGGATTGGCGCGACGGGACAGATCACCGCGACACGAATGCCGGCACGATCTACAATCTGCCTTACCTGCAATCGAATGTTGCAGGCGGAGAGCATTACGACTGGCACTACCCAACGCCAGAGGCGCGTGCCGCGCAGCGCCGGGTGCCGATTGAAGATGCTGATGGCGAGCCATGGATTTGGCGCGCGAAGGATTTTCAGGGTTGGTGGTCCCATCAACACCACGACCGGATCGGAGGTATCCCGCAGATCCCGGCGACCGACTGGGTGCCGCAAAGCAAGCCGATCTGGCTGACCTCGGTCGGGTGCCCTGCTGTGGATAAGGGGGCCAATGGTCCCTGTCGTGTGTTATGTGGTAACCCGGCACTGCCTTATGGCTCGAACGGTAGCCGTGATGAGTTGATGCAGATGCAGTATCTACAGGCCATTGGAAGCTACTTTGCCGAACCCGATAAAAACCCGGTTTCGGCGGTTTACAGCGGGCGCATGATCGACACGGCCCGTACCCATGTTTGGGGCTGGGATCCGCGCCCTTATCCCTATTGGCCAGGGAATACCGCCGCGTGGTCCGATGGCGCGGCCTATGGGACGGGGTCGTGGCTCAATGGCCGCTCGACCCATCGGTCTTTGGCCTCTGTAGTGTCCGAGATCTGTCTGCGCTCTGGTTTGGCGAGTTATGATGTCAGTGAACTCTTCGGTGTCGTGCGCGGCTATACGGTGGGTGAGATAGGCACGGGCCGCGCCGCGCTTCAGCCATTGATGCTGGCCTATGGGTTTGATGCCTTGGAGCGTGACGGCGTGCTGGTGTTCCGCAATCGCGATGGACAGGTCCATCATAATCTGACCGAGGCAGATATTGCGCTTGATCCTGAAACCGACCGGAGCCTGTCCCTGACGCGCGCCGCCGCTGCCGAGATTGCAGGGCGTGTACAGTTTGCCCATATCGCCGCCGACGGCGACTATGATGCCATTGCAGCTGAAGTTGTTTTGCCTGACGATCAGACCCAAACGGTAACGCGCAGTGAAGCATCGGTTGTGCTGACCCGGGCCGAAGGCAAAGAGGTGGTCGCGCGCTGGCTGCAAGAGGCACGGATTGGGCGCGAGAGCCTGCGTTTCGCCCTGCCGCCTGCACAACTGGACGTGGGTGCCGGTGACACGGTTTCATTGGATACCCCAACCCACAGCGGTACCTACCGCATTGACCGCATTGAAGAGGCGGGCCTGCGCCTGATCGAAGCGACCCGGGTAGAGCCCGAAGTTTACCGCAGACACGCTGTTGCGGAAGAAAGCGTGCAATTGCAACCTTACATCGGGCCGGTCCCGGCAGAGCTGCTGTTCCTCGATTTGCCTCTTTTGACGGGTGACGAATTGCCCCATGCACCCTATGTTGCCGCCGCAGGGCGGCCTTGGCCGGGAAGCATCGCGCTTTATGGCGCGCCACAGGACAGTGACTATGCTCTGCAGCAGGTGCTGAACGAGCCAGCCACAGTTGGTTTGACACAAACCGCGCTTGCGGCAGGTCCGGTAGGGATATGGGATCGTCAGAGCGGGCTTGAGGTGTCTTTGATCAACGGCACACTCAGCTCTGCCTTGCCAGAGGCGATCCTCGCAGGGGCCAACATGCTGGCGATTGGCGATGGATCGGGCGGTAACTGGGAATTAATCCAGTTTCGGACGGCAACGCCGCTGTCGGAACGCGGGTATCGGCTTTCTGGGTTGTTGCGCGGGCAGGCGGGCAGCCGGGGGCTGATGCCCGATACATGGCCTGTGGGGTCTCGCGTGGTGTTGTTAAATGCTTTGCCCAAACAGATTGCCATTCCCACAGCGTCACGTGGCACGGAACGCCACTATCGCTTTGGCCCATCCAAGCAACCGATGAGCGATCCAAGCTTTCGCTATGAAACGCATGCCTTTGCGGGCAATGGGCTGCGGCCCTATCCGGTGGCCCATGCGCGTGCGCAGTCCAACGGTGCGAATGTTCACGTTTCGTGGATCAGATGCAGCCGGATTGACGGTGATATCTGGGCGGATGGGGATATCCCGCTGGGCGAAGAGACAGAGGCCTACCGGGTGCGCGTACTGAAAGCAGGGGACGTGGTGCGCGAAGAGGGGGTGACGATACCTGCCTGGACCTATGACGGGGCCGATTTAGCAGCCGATATCGGCTATGGATTCTATACGATTGAAATCGCGCAGGTATCAGAGCGGTTTGGCGCTGGGTTGACCGTCGAAATCCTGAAGTATTTATGAGACCAGTACAGCTTGCCGACGTTGAAATGGCTGCACGCGTCCTGATGCTGTCTCCGCCCGAAGCGCGGGCTGTTGTCATGCGCAATCTGATTGCTGAAACGGTGCAAGCCGAAGCCTACAGGCAGTTGCACGGTATCCCGCACCCTCAATTTGGTGTGGGTTCATTGCTCTCGCGCGCCATGCGTTTCCAAGCGGCACCACGTCCGGCGGCCTTCGATGCGGATACGCTGCATGCCTATGGTGCTGTTTTTGCGGCCCTTTCGGCCTATCAATCATTGTGACGCGGGCCATCACAGCTTTGTTCTTGGCTTGATAGTGTTATCTGATCTATGAAAGAGGTCTGATAGACGCGAGAGGTGAACGCTATGGCGCAACCACAAGCAACATTGAGCGAGATTGATCCTGTCTGGCACCGTATCTGTGAAGAGGCGGAGGCGGCGATAGCGGATGAGCCTTTGATGGGCGGTCTGATCCACGCGGGTGTGCTGCACCATAAGTCATTCGAGGGCGCGCTCGCCTACCGGATTTCGATGAAACTCGCCTCGCCAGAGATGTCAGAGCAGATTTTGCGCGAAATTGCCGATCAGGCCTATGTCGCGGCGCCACAGTTGGTTGCAGCGGCACGTGCTGATTTGGTCGCGATCTATGACCGCGATCCCGCCTGCCACCGGTTTATGCAGCCTTTGATATTCTTCAAAGGGTTTCAGGCCGTGCAGGCGTATCGTCTGGCGCATTGGCTTTTGCAGAGTGATCGTCACGATCTGGCCTATTTTATCCAGATGCGCACCAGCGAGATGTTTGGCGTTGATATCCACCCGGCCGCCAAGATCGGGCAGGGGATCATGATTGACCATGCGCATTCCATCGTTGTGGGGGAAACGGCTGTGGTGGGCGACAATGTGTCCATGCTGCACTCAGTTACCTTGGGCGGCACCGGCAAGGAAGATGATGACCGTCATCCTAAGATTGGCGATGGCGTGTTGATCGGTGCTGGCGCGAAAGTGCTTGGCAACATCAAAGTCGGCCATTGCAGCCGGATTGCAGCTGGTTCTGTCGTGCTGGAAGAAGTGCCACCTATGAAAACCGTCGCAGGCGTGCCAGCCAAGATCGTGGGCGAAGCCGGGTGTTCGCAACCGTCGATCTCAATGGATCAGATTTTGAAGTCATCTAAATAGCAAAACGGCGATCCATCGCTGGGCCGCCGTTTTTCTTTGACTGAATGATCGCCTAGGCGAGCATCGTCATCGGGTTTTCAAGATTGTCCTTGATCGCATTGAGCAGGTTCGCACCCAAAGCGCCATCAATGACACGGTGATCGACAGACAATGTGGTGGACATCACCGTACCCACTGTCAGCTCTCCATCTTCACCGACGATTGGCTTCTTCGTACCGGCACCGACGGCAAGAATGGCCGCATGCGGTGGGTTGATGATCGCATCAAAGTTGTCGATGCCGAACATGCCAAGATTTGAGATTGCAAAGCTGCCGCCTACATATTCATGCGGGGCCAGTTTGCGGTCGCGCGCACGCGTGGCGAGGTCTTTCATCTCGGCTGAGAGGGCAGAGAGCGACTTCATTTCGGCGTCTTTGAGGACCGGTGTAAAGAGACCGCCTTCGATGGCCACGGCCACAGCGACGTCCGATTTTTCAAACTTCAGCGTGCGATCACCGGCCCAAACAGCATTGGCTTCGGGCTCTTGCTGCAGCGCAAGCGCACAGGCTTTGATGATAAAGTCATTGACGGACAGTTTCACGCCACGCGGCTCCAGCTGCTTATTGAGCTGGCTGCGGAACTTCAGCAGCGCATCCAATTGGATGTCGCGGCGCAGATAGAAATGCGGCACAGATTGCTTGGCCTCTGTCAGGCGGGCGGCAATTGTTTTGCGCATCCCATCCAACTGGACTTCTTCGAATGGACGATCTGCATACGTCTTGAGCACAACGTCCGTATCCGGACCTGCCGCCATCGCCGCAGGTGCAGGCGCGGCCTTGCTTGCAGGGGCTGCGGCCTTCGGTGTAGCAGTTGCATTCTCGACATCTGCTTTGACAATGCGACCGTGCGGGCCGGAACCCGCGATTGCTGTCAAATCAAGCCCCTTGTCCGCCGCAATCCGGCGCGCCAATGGCGTCGCAAAGATGCGTTCACCGTCCTTGGCTGGCGCGGCAGGTGCTGCGACAGGCTTATCGGCCGCTGGTGCGGCGGTCTGCGCGGGCTCTGCTGAAGACGGCGCGGCAGCGGCGGATGAACCGCTGGAAACAGCACCAATGTCATCCGCACTCTCACCATCCTCAAGCAAGACGGCGATCACATCATTGACCTTCACACCTTCGGTGCCTTCGGGCACGACAATCTTACCCATCACACCTTCATTGACGGCTTCGAATTCCATCGTGGCCTTATCCGTCTCAATCTCGGCCATGATGTCGCCAGAGGAGACCGTGTCGCCTTCTTTCACGTGCCATTTGGCCAATGTACCCTCTTCCATCGTGGGCGACAGGGCCTAAGCATCAGAATTTCTGTTGGCATTGCGCTGGCTCCTTAACGGTAGGTGACTTGTTTGCAGGCCGCGACGACTTCGTCGGCGGTCAGCAACGCATGTTTTTCAAGGTTGGCGGCATAGGGCATCGGCACATCTTTCCCTGTGCAGGTGATGACCGGCGCATCGAGGTAGTCAAACGCCTCCTGCATGATCACGCTGCTGATATAGCCACCGACGCTGCCTTGCGGCCATCCTTCTTCGACCGTCACACAGCGGTTCGTCTTGCGGACCGAGTTCAGGATCGTCGCCGTATCCATCGGACGCAAGGTCCGCAGGTTGATGACCTCGGCGTTGATTCCTTCTTCGGCAAGTTTCTCAGCCGCTTCCAATGCATAGGTCATGCCGATCCCAAAGCTGACGATGGTCACATCGTCGCCCGACCGCTCAATCTTGGCCTTCCCGAATGGAATGGTGAAATCATCCATGACCGGCACGTCGAATGATTTACCGTACATGATTTCGTTCTCAAGGAAGATCACCGGGTTGGGGTCGCGGATAGCGGTTTTCAGCAGGCCTTTGGCGTCAGCAGCCGAGTAGGGCATCGCAACCTTCAGGCCGGGGATTTGCATATACCACGCAGCATAATCCTGACTGTGCTGGGCACCCACACGTGCAGCGGCCCCGTTGGGACCACGGAACACCATAGGGGCACCCATCTGGCCACCGGACATATAGAGTGTCTTAGCGGCAGAGTTGATAATTTGATCAATGGCTTGCATGGCGAAGTTAAACGTCATGAATTCGACGATAGGCTTCAACCCACCAAAGGCCGCACCAACACCGATCCCGGCAAATCCGTGCTCTGTGATCGGCGTATCAATCACGCGCTTGGCGCCGAATTCGTCCAGCAAGCCTTGCGAGATTTTGTAGGCACCTTGGTACTCGGCGACTTCCTCACCCATGAGGAAAACATCCTCATCGCGGCGCATCTCTTCGGCCATCGCATCGCGCAGCGCTTCGCGCACAGTGGTTTGCTTAACCTCAACATCGGCGTCCCAATCCGGGGTTGCGTCGGCAACTCGGGCAGCAGGTGCGGCAGCTGCGGGCGCGGCAGCCGGGGCAGGTGCCTCTTCTACGGCGGCAGGGGCTGCGGCGGGTGCTGCACCAGCCTCTGGTACGTCTTCACCTTCTTCAACAAGGATCGCGATGACGTCGTTCACTTTCACACCTTCGGTGCCTTCAGCGATGACAATCTTGCCAACGATGCCTTCATCGACGGCTTCAAACTCCATCGTGGCTTTGTCGGTCTCAATCTCGGCCATGATGTCGCCGGATGAAACGGTGTCACCCTCTTTGACAAGCCATTTGGCCAAAGTGCCTTCTTCCATCGTGGGCGATAGGGCGGGCATCAGAATTTCGGTTGCCATGGCTTACGCCTCCACTTCTGCGTAAATATCTGTCCAAAGCTCGTCCAAAGCGGGCTCCGGGCTCTCTTTCGAGAACTCTGCCGCTTCATTCACGATGGCTTTGATTTCTTTGTCGATGGCCTTGAGGTCATCGTCCGTAGCATGTTTGCCCGTCAACAGCATATCGCGGATCTGTTCTATCGGGTCACGTTCATCGCGCATCTTCTGCACTTCTTCGCGGGTGCGATACTTGGCCGGGTCGGACATGGAATGGCCGCGGTAACGGTATGTTTTTACTTCCAGAATGTAGGGGCCTTTGCCTGCACGGCAATGCGCCACAGCGCGCTCGCCAAGCCTCTTTGACGGCCAACACGTTCATCCCATCGACTTCTTCACCCGGGATGCCATAGGCTGCGCCACGCTCCCAGAGGGACGGCGACTTGGTTGATCGTTTAACTGATGTCCCCATGGCGTATTGGTTGTTTTCAATCACGAATACGACGGGCAAGTCCCAAAGTTCAGCCATGTTGTAGGTCTCGTAAACCTGACCTTGGTTGGCAGCACCGTCACCAAAGTAGGTAAAGGTCACCCGATCGTTGCCTTTGTATTTGTCCGCAAAAGCCAGACCTGCACCCAACGGTACCTGCGCCGCCACAATCCCGTGACCCCCATAGAAATGCTTCTCTTTCGAGAACATATGCATGGAGCCGCCTTTGCCTTTGGAAAAGCCACCCTCGCGGCCCGTCAACTCGGCCATGATGCCCTTGGGGTCCATGCCGCAGGCCAACATGTGCCCATGGTCGCGGTAGGATGTGACGCGCTTGTCGCCTTCATCCGCTGCGGCTTCAAGGCCCACAACAACCGCTTCTTGTCCGATGTAAAGGTGGCAGAAACCACCAATCAGGCCCATGCCGTACAATTGGCCTGCCTTTTCTTCAAATCGCCGGATCAGCAGCATTTCACGGTAATGTCCCAGCAGTTCCTCGGCTGAGACGTTGGGTTTCGCGGCGGCCTTTTTGGGCGGCATATGCACTCCTCCAGCGTATTCGTATATAGTTTAGTATTAAACTATCTTCTAAACCATGCGCGCAAGAATTGCGAGAGTCAAAGTGACCCATCGTCAAGCTGAACCGGAATAGCTGCGTTGCGTGAGGCGACTAACAGGAGATGATCAACGGATGACGATTTCGTCTGCGCGGATCATGCCCAGGACATCGCGCGCCTGCTGATCAAGCAAGTCCAGATCAAGGAAGTTATCCGACAGGCGCGTGGTCAGATTTTCCATCCGCGCAACCTCTGTCTGCAAGGCAGCAAGCTCAATGGACAGCGCATCGCCTTCGGCTTTCACTTCGATCCGTTTGAATAGACCATAGTCCCCCTGCACCGCGGCGAACGTGAAATAGAGCCCCAGCATAATCATGCCAAGGAAATAGAACAAAGCGCCAAGCTGTGGACGGTTGCGTCTGATCATAGGTCTGCCTCAAGCGCCGCCTCTGACGGGCGACTGGAAAACAGAGTCGCACATCTGATTCGCAAAGGAATCCCCTAAATGCAATAAACCGGTCTGGTCTCGGCGATTTGCTAAACCGTCGTATCGCCACGCTGAATCGAGGTTTGGATACGGCTGGCCTTGCGCAAACGGTGCCGCCGCGCATAGACGAATCGACAGAAGCAGGCGGTCAGAAACGTCATCAGACCGGCATCAAGAACAATTGTGTCCCGCCAAAGGCATCCATCTTTCGTCGGTTGTACACTTAGGGTGTGATCCCAGCGTTTGATCCCTTTGTTATGCTCGCGGCTTTGAATAATGCGCGCGGCGTGATCAAGGCGTTCGACATGCATACAATGATCGCGGGTTTTCAGGACTTTGAACATCGTGACATCGACATAAAGCGTATCACCTTGCTGAACGGGGCGGTCGGGCAGACCTTCGTAGACGGCGAGCCCCTTCATCGCATCCTGCATCTCTGAAAAATCCAGCGCGTCATTGAACACGCTGTCAGCGTCGGCCGGATAGGCCGCTTCTACAGTAATGGTTTAGATCATTTCAGAAGGCTCTTATTTGATATGGGGTGGGCGCTATTGCACCCCCCGCTACGCCTTCCCGCGATAAATCTCAACCAGTTTGCCCAACATCGCCAGCGCATCCTCTCGATCACGCTGGAACGAGTTGCGCCCGATGATTGACCCGTTGCCGCCGCCATCACGGATCGCGCGGGCGTCGTCATAGACGGCATCGGCCCCTTTGGCTGCACCGCCCGAGAAAACCATCAAGCGACGCCCGTCAAAAGCGCTTTGCACACAGTGGCGCACGCGGGCGGCCTGGTCGGCGATGTCGATCCCTTGGGCCTCATAGACCTTTTTTGCCTCGGGCAGGCTCAGGTGATCGGTGCTTAGTTTGATCTTGATGATATGCGCACCCAGCAGCGCCGCGATCTGCGCGGCATAGGCCCCGATATCAATGGCAGTCTCGCCGTCCTTGTCGAGTGCTTCGCCGCGGGGGTAAGACCAGATGACGGTCGCGATACCTTTCGCAGCGGCCTCTTTGCGCATTTCTGCGATATCACCGAACATGTTTAGCGCTGCGGATGACCCTGGGTAGACGGTAAACCCAATCGCTGAACATCCAAGGCGCAGGGCGTCGTCCACCGATGCTGTGATGGCTTGGGTCTTGGGGGCGTCATTGGGGATCAGCGAATTGGCCGAATTGACCTTGAGGATTGTGGGAATCTGACCTGCAAAAGTGTCCGCGCCCGCTTCGATCATGCCAAGAGGGGCCGCATAGGCGTTCAATCCTGCATCAATCGCCAACAGATAGTGATAGTGCGGGTCGTATCCGGCAGGGTTAGGAGCGAATGAACGCGCGGGTCCATGTTCAAACCCTTGATCCACTGGCAGGATGATCATCTTGCCGGTTCCACCTAGTTTACCGTTCATCAGGATGCGCGCCAAGTTAGCCTTTACGCCTGGATTTTCGCCCTCATAGTTGGCAAGGATTTTCTGAACGATGCGGGTGGTTTTCATGATCTGGTCCCTTTTGGCTGAGCAGCGTAACGCGACCGATAGGGTGCGCCGCACCGGGTTGCAAATATGTTAGCGCAACCGGGCGGGATGTTATCGCAAACAACTAGCCAAGGGCGGCAACGCCTGGCAGTTCCTTGCCTTCCATCCACTCAAGAAAAGCGCCACCGGCGGTCGAGATGTAGGTGAAATCATCCGCCGCCCCTGCTTGATTGAGTGCCGCGACCGTATCACCACCACCGGCGACGGAAACGAGTTTGCCCGCTTTTGACAAAGCCGCCGCCTGTGTTGCCGCAGCGTTCGTTGCGGCATCGAAAGGTTCAATTTCGAACGCGCCCAGCGGACCGTTCCAAACCAACGTTTTGGCGTTTTCCAGTACACCACTGATGTAGGCCACCGTCGCAGGTCCGGCATCAAGGATCATGGCATCCGCCGGGCAGGCGTCGGGTGCAACGGTTTCATTTGCCGCCCCTGCTTTGAATTCACGCGCCACAACGATGTCACGGGGCAGGATAACCTCGCATCCCGCGGCCTCGGCCTTGCCCAAAATCTCACGGGCGGTATCGGCTAAATCATGCTCGCAAAGCGATTTGCCCACGTCGATACCTTGTGCGGCCAGAAATGTGTTTGCCATGCCGCCGCCAATGATCAGGTGATCAACCTTGCCCACGAGATTGCCCAGCAAATCCAGCTTGGTCGACACCTTGGCCCCGCCGACAACCGCAACAACCGGGCGCTCAGGCGTTCCCAGCGCTTTCTCAAGCGCGCCCAGTTCCTCTGCCATCAGCCGTCCCGCACAGGCGGGCAGCAGGCGGGCAATTGCCTCGGTGCTGGCGTGCGCGCGATGCGCGGCAGAGAAGGCGTCATTCACATAGATATCACCCAGGCCAGTCAGTCGTTTGGCGAAACCTTCATCGTTCTTTTCTTCACCGGGATTGAAGCGCAGGTTTTCGAGCAGCAATACCTCGTCGCCCTCCATTTCAGCGACAGCATCGCCATAGTCTGCATTCACCCAGGTCACTGGCAAACCCAACACATCGGCCACAGCCGGTGCAATATGCTCCAGCGACATCTCTGGCACAACCTGACCCTTTGGGCGACCAAAATGCGCCATCAGGATGACCTTGCCGCCTTTCTCTTGAATATCGTCGACGGTGGGAATAATCCGCTCAATTCGCGTGGTGTCGGTGACCATGCCATCCTCGACAGGCACGTTGATGTCCACCCGCACCAAGGCGCGTTTGCCTGCAAAATCCATATCGTCGAGTGTTTTCCAAGCCATCGGTCTGCTCCCATTGGTGTGAATTCAGGAGGGTGTTGCGGCAATCCGGCGCCCGCGTCAACCAGACTGGCTTGGCAATTGCGCCAATGGGCCATATGTCAGGTGCAAACACAGACACAAGGAGTGCCCCATGGCCGACATCAAAGACCCCGAAAACACCATCATCATGACGCTCAAAGATGGCGACGTCACCATCGAGCTGCTGCCCGACGTGGCCCCCGCGCATGTGGCACGCATGAAAGAGCTGGCGCGCGCAGGCAAATACGACAACGTTTGTTTTCACCGGGTGATTGACGGTTTCATGGCGCAGACGGGTGATGTGGCCAACGGCAATATGGAAGAGAATTTCAACCTTGGTAGCGCGGGCACAGGCGGGTCCGATATGCCGGATCTGCCAGCAGAATTCTCAAAGATCCCCCACGCGCGTGGCTCTATTGGTGCCGCACGCTCGCAGAACCCGAACTCGGCCAACAGCCAGTTCTTTATCAACTTCAAGGACAATGACTTTCTGAACGGGCAATACACCGTCTATGGTCAGGTCGTATCCGGCATGGAGCATGTCGACGCGATCATGCGTGGCGAGCCGCCAATGAACCCTGACCGTATGATCAGTGTGAAAGTCGCCGCAGATGTATAAGGCCGCTGCAATTCTGGCTGTCTTGGCCACCCCTGCACTGAGTGACGGGCTTGAGATTGATCTTGCCGGTGAGGCCAATGGCACCATCGTCATTGATCTTTTCGAAGAGACCGCCCCCCTGCACACAGCCCAAATCACAGCCATCGCTGCGGCGGGCAGCTATGATGGCGTTGTCTTTCACCGTGTGATCGATGGCTTCATGGCCCAGACCGGCGATGTGCAAAACGGCCTGATGGGCATGGATTTGTCCCGCGCCTACACTGGCGGGTCAGAGTTTGCGGACATCCCCGCCGAATTCTCGGACATCCCATTCGAGCGTGGTGTTGTCGGCATGGCGCGTGCGCAAAGCCCGGATTCGGCCAATAGCCAATTCTTTATTATGTTTGAGCCCGGATACTTCCTGAACGGCCAATATACGGTTGTGGGTGAAGTCACCGAAGGCATGGAATTGGTCGACCAGATCAAACGGGGCACCGGCGCCAACGGGGCCGTCATCGGTCAGCCTGACATGATGGCGGCGGTCCGCGTTACCGAATAACAGAATACGCTTAAGCCCCCTCACATATGCGCGAGGGGGCTAGGCGGATGCTGCGTGATCGGACACTCTCTTGCGAAATATCAAGGAGAGACCGATGCGCCTGATCCCTACAATCGCTGCCTTTTGCACAGCCGCCAGCATGTCTGTGGCGGGGCCGGAATTCTGGTCCTTCGAATGGCCGAACACCGATTTTGAAACAACAACGGTGGACAACTGGGTCGAGATTATGTCCGGCGGGCCGCCCAAGGATGGCATTCCGGCCATTGATGGCCCAACTTTTGTGCCCGTTGCTGACAAACCCAACTTGGAAGCACGCGAACCCGTCATCACGCTTGAAATCGCAGGTGAAGTACCGCGCGCCTATCCCATCCGCTATCTGACGTGGCATGAGATCGTGAATGATGAGGTGGGGGGCATTCCTGTCGCTGTGACGTTCTGTCCGCTCTGCAATTCGGGCATCACTTTTGACCGGCGCGTGGCACAGGGCACTCTGAGTTTCGGGGTCTCAGGCAAGTTGCGCAATTCTGACATGATCATGTATGACCGCGAAACCGAAAGCTGGTGGCAGCAGGCGATCGGCGAGGCGATTGTCGGTGAGCTGACCGGCACCGAGCTGGTCAGCCTGCCCAGTTGGATGGAAAGCTGGGAGGCGTTCTCAACCCGCAATCCGGACGGCTTGGTGATGGAACAACCTGCATTCCGGCGCAACTACGGGTCCAACCCCTATGTGCGCTATGACAGCTCCAACCGTCCATTTCTTTACTCTGGTGAAATGCCACCGCATGACATCCCCGCCTTGGCGCGGGTTGTGCGTGTGGGTGATCGGGCGTGGCCATTGACCCGATTGTCCGAAGAAGAGCTGTTGACCGAAGCCGGGGTGAGTTTCACATGGACAGAAGGGCAGGCTTCGGCACTGGATTCCGCGAATATCGGGGCTGGCAAAGAGGTCGGCAATGTCCGGGTGCGCGATGCCGATGGCAACGATCTACCCCATGATGTGATGTTTGCGTTCGCTTTTCATGCATTCTGGCCAGACGGCGAATGGATGATTGGCAAGTGAGCTTTCACGCTTACGGTAACTCTCACCTGTCTGCGGGAATCTGACGTGAAAAACGCGGGGGTTTCGCTTGACACTGTGACCGGGTCAGCATGATCTGCACGAATGGAAAAGAAGTCTCAGATTGATCTGTTTGGCGCCGTGGCGCTGACCGGTTTCGCGCTTTTGCTCGCCTTTAATCAAGTCGTTATCAAAGTCACCAATGGTGGTTTACAGCCGGTGTTCTTTGCCGGGCTGCGTTCGGCCGGTGCCATCCTTTGTATTTGGCTTTGGCTGCGCTGGCGCGGCATTCCGTTGCGGTTTGAGAAAGGGACCCGGCTGGCAGGCTTCGCCATGGGCGGGATTTTTGCGTTTGAATTTCTGTGCCTCTTCGTGGCGCTTGATTTGACGGCGGTCAGCCGGGCGAGTGTGATCTTTTATTCCATGCCCGTGTGGCTGGCGATTATGGCGCACTTTGTGATGCCTGATGACCGGGTGACACCGATCAAGGCATTGGGGCTCGGGTTGGCATTGACGGGTGTCGCCCTCGCGATCTTGACGCGTGATGACGGGGAGGGCAGTCTCTGGGGCGATTTGGCGGCCCTTGGTGCTGCTGTGGGCTGGGCGCTTACGGCGCTGTTGGCGAAGGCATCATCGCTTGCGCGGGTCCGTCCGGAAATTCAGTTGATGTGGCAGGTGGGCGTATCGGCGCCCATTCTGCTGATTGCAGCCTTGTTTTTTGGGCCGCTGATACGTGATCTTGCACCGATCCATGTGGCCGGGCTACTATTTCAGATCGTTGTGGTCGTCAGTGCCGGTTTCATCTTTTGGCTGTGGCTGTTGTCGATCTATCCGGCCTCTGGCGTAGCCTCGTTCAGCTTTTTGTCGCCGGTTCTGGCGGTTGGTCTGGGATGGCTTCTGCTGGGCGAAGAGATCGGTCCCAGCCTGATTGCCGCGCTGGTCCTTGTGGCCCTTGGCATTTTGTTGATCAATCGACCGCTTAAGTCCCGCAAAACGTCCGCGTGACCTGTTCGTCTTTGCTGGGTGCGCGGGCGAATGGGGCGGTTGCATCTGTCAGCGGGGCGTAGGGCTGCGTTACGGCGTCCAGCAAGGCCTGAAACGGCGCATAGTCGCCATTGCGCCCGGCGCTGATCACCTCTTCGACGCGATGATTGCGGGGAATGATCTGGGGGTTGGCCCGTGCCATGATTATGGCGGCCTCATCTGATTTGCGCAGATGCCAGCGCGCAGCCCATGCATCAAATGCATCGCGATTGAGGAATTGGTCGCGCGCAGCTGGCGTATTCAGATTGGCGAAGGTGTTGGTGAAATCCGCGCCATCCTTTGTCATCAGATCTAAGAGATCAGTAATCAGCGCGCGATCATCGTCACTTGGGTTCGCAAGTCCAAGCTTCGCACCAAAGACCTTGAGCCACTCCCTCTCATAAATTCCAGGCATGCGATGCACAGCGGCGGTGAAATCTTCAATTGCAGCGTCACGGTCGGGCATCAGCGGGACCAATGCTGTGGCGAATTGCGCCATATTCCACGCCCCGATCCCGGGTTGGTTGGAATAGGCGTAGCGCCCAAACTGGTCGATGGCGCTGAACACGCTGTCAGGATGGAACCCGTCGATGAATGCACACGGCCCATAGTCGATGGTCTCACCCGCGATAGACACATTGTCCGTGTTCATCACCCCATGAATAAAGCCCAGTCCCATCCATTTCGCGATCAGTGCGGCGTAGCGTGCGATCACCAGATCAAGCAGTTCGGCTGGGCCGTTCGCCCCGGGATAGTGGCGCGCAATGACGTGGTCGGTTAAGGCGTGCAGCGCTGTCATATCACCACGGCTGGCAAAGAACTGGAAGGTGCCCACACGGATATGGCTTTGCGCAACGCGCGCGATAACAGCACCTGGTAGCACCTCTTCGCGATGGACATCCTCACCGGTTGTCACAGCCGCTAGTGCGCGAGTTGTCGGCACGCCCATCGCGTGCATCGCCTCGCTGACCAGATACTCGCGCATCACCGGACCCAGCCATGCGCGGCCATCGCCACGTCGGGAGTATGGGGTCGGGCCAGAGCCCTTGAGTTGGATATCCCGGCGGATACCGTCCGTGCCGATCACCTCACCCAGGAGGACGGCGCGGCCGTCACCCAATTGCGGGTTCCAGTTGCCGAACTGATGGCCCGCATAGACCTGCGACAGAGGGGCGGCTCCATCTGGGATGTGATTGCCCGCAAAGACCTGTGCCGCCTCTGACGTTTCCAACGCGGCCGGATCAATCCCAAGGATCGCCGCCAGATCCGCATTCGCCGCAATCATCTGCGGCGTTTTCACGGGCGTTGGCAGCTGCGCTGTGTACATCTGCGCCAAGCAGTTGCGCATAGGTGTTGTCGAAGGGGATCTGCATCTTAGAGCCGCGCCAATCGTGCCGCCAGCAGCGCATAAAAGCCTGAGGCGTCGATGTCCTTCATGAACATCGCATTGGCCGGACGGTCAGTGACGCGCCACCAGTCGGCGACGGTCATGCCAAGGGTCAGTTCCGCCTCTGTTTCGATTTCGACGTTGATGTGGCGGCCTTCAAACAGTTGTGGTTCGATCAGATATGCAATGGTGCAGGGGTCGTGCAGGGGTGCGCCTTCAGAGCCGTATTTTTCCATATCGAAGCGTTCAAAGAAGTCGGTCCAAGCGGCAACCATATCGCCCACCTTCGTGTGCATCGAACGGAAGGCATCAATTCGGTTGCGTGTGGTCAGTGCCTTATGTGTGACATCCAGCGGCATGACGACCAAGGGTGCACCTGCGCCGAAGACTATCTTGGCGGCTTCGGGGTCGACATAGATGTTGAACTCTGCCGTTGGGGTGATGTTGCCGACCTCAAAATAGGCACCACCCATCAGGACGATTTCTTGGATGCGTTCAATGATGTCAGGGGCGCGTTCAAAGGCGACCGCGATATTGGTCAGCGGGCCGATGGGGCAAAGGGTGACCGTACCCTTTGGCTCATTGCGCAGCGTCTCAATGATGAAATCCACTGCGTGCTGTTCTTGCAGTGGCATCGTCGGATCGGCCATCTGCGGGCCATCCAGCCCGGTTTTGCCGTGCACATGTTCGGCTGTCACCAGCTTGCGCTGCATCGGTGCGTCGCAACCTGCGAAGACCCTTGTTTCCGGCTTGCTAACCAGTTCACACACAATGCGCGCGTTCTTTTCCGTCAGCGGCAGCGGTACATTGCCTGCAACGGCCGTAATCCCCAGCACATCAATATCCTCGGGTGAGGCGAGGGCGAGCAGGATCGCGACCGCGTCGTCCTGGCCGGGGTCTGTGTCGATGATGATCTTGCGGGGGTCCATGCTGTCGTCCTGTATTTGCTTAACCCTAAGTTGGGCCGAAGGACGGGCAGGGGCAAGGGGTCAGACGCGCCCTTCTGCTTTCAAGCGCAGATAAAGACGCTCCGAGGCGGGGTCACCCACCTCAAGCGCAAAGATGTATGCATGGGTGAGATAGAAACAGGCAGCATCCACATCGTCCGTCCAATCGGCGGCCTCGGTATAAAGTGCGACAAGGCCATGCCTGTCGTCACGCGCATGTGCATCCAGTAGCCGGTCTTGGAGTGATCTCATGGTGCGTTGAGATGTGTCGCGATCTTGCCTGCCACCCAGTCGTGAAAGCAATGGGTGGGGCCATCCATCGCCGGGCTGAAACGACCACCGTCGAAGTTGGGGGCGTAGCGGCCTTTTTGCATGCCTTCGACAACAAAGACGTCCTCTTCGAAAATGCCGCGCCATTGCACCGTGTTCTTGGTGCGCAGCGCATCATCTGTCTGTGGGGCAGCATAGTAGAGGTGCACATGTTCGCGGGTTTGATCAAGGCTGACAGGCTCAAGCACAATCACAAAGGTATGGTCGCGCTGCACACCCAGCAGGACGTTGGGGTAGACGGTGAGGTATTCGCCACCTTCGGTCCATTTGTCATCAAGGTCTGCGAAATCAGGAAAGATCGCGCCATCGTCTCCGGTTAACTGGCGATAGACCAAGGTGCCCTGACCCGAAAATTTGTCTTTCTCGTCGATGTTATAGTGGTCTTCCAGCCGAGAATAGCTGTTCAGCCCCGGGTGAATCCACGGCAGGTGATAGCTTTCGCAGTAGTTTTCGACCGCAAGTTTCCAGTTGGTTTTCACATCCAATATGAATGTGCTGTCGGCACCGCCGTGATACATCGGTTGGTCAAAATCAGCCCAACGGGCCATCAGATCGGCATTCACCTCTTCGAAGGGGGCGGCGTTGCCGTCAATGTTGATGAACACCGTATCAAACCAGATATGGCTGCGCACCTCGATCAGACCCAGCAGGGATTTGTCGATCGCGTCATGGGTGTTGTGACCGGGGCCGCCGACATGGGGCGTGCTGACCAGCTTGCCTTCGGTGGAATAGCACCATGAGTGATAAGGGCAGCGGATCGCGCCCTCGATCTTTTTGGGCTCTGAGACAAGGATCATGCCGCGATGACGGCAGATGTTCTGAAAGACGCGGACCTGCCCCTGACGGTCACGCACCAGCAGCAAGGGCATGCCAAGGAACTCGATCGGTTTGGCATCGCCCGGTTCGGGCACATCTGAGGCCACAGCCAGCCCAGCCCAATTGGCGCAAAGCACAGCTTGTTTTTCAACGGCGAACACATTCGGGTCAATGTAGTGCGCATTGGACAATCCGTTGGCCGTTTCAATCGGCTGACGCACTGCATCAAGGGTCTGGGGGGCAATGTCTTTGGCCATGATCTGGATCCTTTCGCTGATCAAATCATAGCATATGCGCGTATTGCCATTGCGGCCCGCCCGCGACGGCGGCTTTTCTCACAGCGACATCAAAAACGGGCGATGGGCCATTGTTTGCCACTTGAACAGCGGGGGCTCGGCCCACATTTGCCAGTCAGGGCAAAGGCCCGATTTCTCAGCGTGCTTTTGCGCATCATATTCAAAGAATTTGGCGCAAGAACGCCGCAATTATTCTCTTTTGGGTGATGGTATGGAAAGGTTGGGAAAGGGCGTCCAATTGTTTCGGCGAAGGCAACAATGTCTTCTTCATGTCCTAATAGGAGAAAGAAAATGACAGGTACACTTAAGCTGATCGCACCAATTGCTGTACTCACCGCGCTGGCTGTTCCCAGCTTTGCTCAAGACGCCGCGATCGATATCAACGGCGATGGCATGTACAGCTATCCTGAGGTTCAGGCCGTAATGCCCGAAATGACGGAAGAGGATTTCACCGTCCTTGATACATCTGGCGATGGCCTGTTGGATGCGGACGAGATCGCTGTTGCGACAGAAGCTGGCCTGCTGCCAGCCTAGTAAGTGGCGCGTGGCCCGGACCAGCCTCTGATCAGGGCCACCCACTGCGTCCCTCGCGTCACGCCCCAATCGGGCGCGGGGGATTGCGTAAAGGTACGCCCGGAACCTCCCCCGGACGTGCCTTTTGAGGATCAGGCGACAGCACCGCGCGACAGGGCCGCAACGCCGGTGCGCGCAATCTCTTCCAAACCCAAGGGCTGCATGAGTTCTGCGAAAGCGTCAATTTTTTCAGGCGTGCCTGTAATCTCAAAGACAAATGATTCCAAGGTGCTATCGACCACACTTGCCCTAAAAATATCGGCCAGACGGATCGCCTCGATCCGGTCGTTTCCTGTGCCAGTGACTTTGAACAGCGCCAGTTCGCGTTCCACCGATGGCCCTTCGACGGTCAAATCATTGACCTTATGCACATCAACGATCCGGCCCAGTTGTGCCTTGATCTGAACGATGATCTGGGGTGTGCCCGAGGTCACGATGGTGATGCGGCTGCGATGACCGAGGTGGTCAACCTCAGCCACGGTCAGGCTGTCGATGTTATAACCACGGCCAGCAAACAGGCCGATCACACGGGATAGAACGCCGGGTTCGTTTTCGACGAGAACGGCAAGCGTGTGGCGTTCTTCTTTGTCTGAAAACGTTGGCCTTAGGTCATAGGCAGAGTGGCTGGTCGCGCCTTTTTTGATTTTGAGCGGTGACATGTGATGTCCTCTTGGTATTTAGCGTCCGGCTTGTTGCTAAAGCCTTGATCGCGTGTTGTTTTGCTTAACTGAATGGGTCCTCTTGCACCGTTTCCTGTCGTTGAAACACAAGTAGGAATACTAGTACCAGCAAGACGACAGGCCCGTTCAGGAACAAGTAGAAATAGAAGGGGTGGCCTAAAACGTACTCAATCTCCCAACCATCTGGGGTGATGCCGTCCAGCGCCGCAGCAGCCAAAAGAGCAATGGCAGCTGCGATGGCACGGCGCTTTGACATGGTTTCAACTACTTTTGACATCGAGAATGCAAAGAGCAGTTGAAAGACCAACGTCCGTATTGTGGCCAAGATGATGAATTGCGTGAGCACTTACACCATCACCGCGCCGTCAGATTTGATCGCATTCGCCGTGTCCGCGTTTTCGCCCAACAGCATCTCATTGTGCGGTTTGCCGGAGGGGATCATCGGGAAACAGTTTTCGTGCTTTTCCACCAGACAATCGAACAGCACCGGACCGTCGTGGTTGATCATCTCCATGATCGCATCGTCCAGATCATCGGGATTGTCGCAGATGATGCCCTTTGCCCCGAACGCCTCGGCCAGTTTCACGAAGTCAGGCAGCGATTCCGACCAGCTGGATGAATACCGCTCGCCATGCAGCAGTTCTTGCCATTGGCGCACCATGCCCAGCCGTTCGTTGTTCAGGATGAACTGTTTGACCGGCAGGCCGTATTGCATCGCCGTGCCCATTTCCTGCATGTTCATCAGCCATGAGGCCTCACCGGCCACGTTGATCACCAACGCCTCCGGATGGCCCATCTGCACACCGATTGAGGCGGGGAAGCCATAACCCATCGTGCCCAGACCACCGGAGGTCATCCAGCGGTTGGGGTCTTCAAAGCCTAGGTATTGCGCGGCCCACATCTGGTGCTGGCCGACCTCGGTGCAGATGTAGCGGTCGTGCTTCTTGGTCAGCTCTTCCAGCCGGGCCAATGCGTACTGCGGTTTGATCACTTTGCCCTTCTGTTCAAACGCCAGACAATCGACCTTTTTCCAGTCATTGATCTGGTGCCACCACTTCTGCACATTCTCTTTATCGGTCTTGCGTCCACGTGATTTCCAGACCTTTAACAGGTCTTCCAAAACATGGGCCACGTCACCCAGGATCGGAATATCAACCTTGATCACCTTGTTGATCGAGGACGCGTCGATATCGATATGTGCCTTGGTCGATCCGGGGCTGAAGGCGTCCAAACGGCCCGTGATCCGGTCGTCAAAGCGCGCGCCGATGTTGATCATCAGATCGCAGTCATGCATCGCCATGTTCGCCTCATAGAGGCCATGCATACCCAACATGCCGATCCAATTGTCGCCGGACGCGGGGTAGCAGCCCAGGCCCATCAGCGTGGATGTGATCGGGAAACCAGTGGCTGCAACCAGTTCGCGCAGCAGCTGCGATGCTGCGGGACCAGAGTTGATGACGCCGCCGCCTGTGTAGAAGAGGGGCCGCTTGGCCGTTTCCATGGCCGCCGCCAGTTCGGTGATCATCTCCATGTCACCTTTGACTTGCGGGTTGTAGTGGGTCTCAACTTGCCGCGCCTCGGTGTAGATGCCGGTGGCGAATTGCACATCCTTGGGAATATCGATCACAACGGGGCCGGGGCGGCCAGATGTGGCGATATGGAACGCCTCATGTAGGGTAGGGGCCAGACGATCCGTCTCTTTCACCAGCCAGTTGTGCTTGGTACAGGGGCGGGTGATGCCAACGGTGTCGCATTCCTGAAACGCGTCAGAGCCGATCATGAAGGTCGGCACCTGTCCGGTCAGCACAACAATCGGAATGCTGTCCATCAAGGCATCGGTTAAACCTGTCACGGCGTTCGTGGCACCGGGGCCAGAGGTGACCAAAGCGACACCGGGTTTGCCGGTGGAGCGCGCATAGCCTTCAGCAGCGTGCACCGCCCCTTGTTCGTGACGCACCAGCACGTGCTTGATGCTGTTTTGCTGAAAAATCTCGTCATAAATCGGAAGGACAGCACCACCGGGGTATCCAAAGACTGTGTCCACGCCCTGATCTATCAGAGCCTGAACCACCATTTTTGCGCCCGTCATGGCTTTTGTCATCTGTCTCGCGTCCTTCGCGTATCTGGTTTCATCAGTCACAAAAAAACCCCCGAGACTGTCGGGGGCGCATGGGATCGTTATGGTCTTACCGTTACCGGCCCATGCGCGTGTTTCTCACAATTAGTACGACCTGTGTCATGTTGGTTCCTTTGCTTGGCGCGACATTAATGTGGCGGGAAAGGGGGGTCAACAGTGATCGCGGAGAAAATGTCGTCATTGGGCGATTTTTGGTAACTTTCTTTCGGCGAGTTTGTCGGCGCCTAAACAAAGATGCGCCGAAATCGTTGTGACACGTGTTCTAAGCTATTGAATTCATTTGCCATCGCCAATCTTATCCCATGTCTGTGTGTCAAAATCCTCTGCGTCATGACGTTCGCGCAATTGCGACGCCGGGTCACCCCAAGCGCGGTTCACCATTCTGCCGCGTTGGTAGGCCGGGCGGTTCATGACGGCATCGGTCCAGCGATTGACATGTTCGTAGGACGCAACATCAAGGAATTCGGCCGCTTCATAGACCTGACCTTTGACCAAAGCCCCGTACCAGGGCGCGACCGCCATATCTGCGATTGAGTACGCATCTCCACCCAGATATTCGCTGTCTTCCAATCGCTGGTTCAGCACATCCAACTGGCGCTTCGCTTCCATCGCAAAGCGGTTGATGGCATATTCGAATTTCTCTGGCGCATAGGCGTAGAAATGGCCGAAGCCGCCACCAAGATAGGGTGCGGACCCTTGCAGCCAGAACAGCCAGTTGAGTGTCTCAGTCCGCTCTGGGGTGCCTTTGGGCAGGAAGGCGCCATATTTTTCGGCCAGATAGAGCAGGATCGCGCCGCTCTCAAAAACCCGCACACCGGTATCCTTGTCAAAAAGAGCGGGGATCTTGGAGTTTGGGTTTACATCGACAAAGCCGCTGCTGAATTGATCACCCTCTTGAATGTTGATCAACCACGCATCGTATTCGGCCGCGTGGCCTGCGGCTAACAACTCTTCCAGCATAACCGTGACCTTGACGCCATTTGGGGTGGCCAGAGAATGCAATTGAAGCGGGTGTTTCCCGACTGGCAGGTCTTTGTCATGGGTGGGCCCCGCGATAGGGCGATTGATGTTGCCGAATTTGCCACCACTTTCGGTGTCCCAAGTCCAGACTTTTGGGGGGTGTAGGCGGGTGTATCAGACATTGTTCTTCCGGTTTTCTAGTGTGCGTTGCAAATCAATGTGGGGCGGAATGTCGCAGGAGCAAGGCTGCATCCCGTAACGGAAACAAAAACGGCGCGCCAGAAGGGCCCGGCGCGCCATTTTTGTTTGTTGGGAAGGCGTTAGCCCTGTGTCATCGCCCGGAACTCGGTCAGGTGGCGGCGGACAATCTCAAACCACTCGCCGGTGTCCTTGATGGCCTGCAGGCCCGAGTTGAATTCCGCCAGCATTTCTTTGCCCTGCGGGTTGTTCTTGGCGATCACGCCGTGGATCGTCAGAACCTGTGCCAAACCCTCATTCAGACGGATCTGATCGGTTGTCCCTGTTGCGACCATCGCACCGTCGGCTGCATCAACGGCCAGTGCAACCACGTCGACGTCTCCAGCGACAAGCGATGTAAAGCACTCACCCGGATCGGAAGGGCGGATCAAAGTGATGTTTGGTTCTTTCAGGTCATTCTCTTCAAGTTGGAATGTGGCATAACCGGAAGGGCGGCAAACCACCTTGCCCAACAACTGTTCATAGGCAGTGACTTCTGGTTCGGACGCACGGGTATAATAGCCAAACACCTGCTCAAACATCGGCTCGGTCCAGTCGAAGTTGTTACAGCGGAACTGGCTGTCTTCGCCCAAGCGTTCGATCTGGTCGCAGTTCGGCTTGAACCAGCTGAGGCTGAAGTCATAGGCGTGGTCCGTCACCAGAGGTGTCAGGTGCGCACCCCAATCGTTGATAAAGTCGATCTTGTAAGGTGTCCCCCCGGCAGAGTTGCCCAATGCGACATTGGCAATCTCGGTGATCATGCCGCCCTGTGCTTGCTCCTCATTGGCGAATGGCGCCCAGTTTGATCCCTGCGCCACACGGATCTGACGGGTGTCGGGGAACGGCAGACGTTCAACGCCGACCTCTTCGGTCAATGCCGCTGCTGTGGAGGCTACGGTGTCGCCCAGGCAAGGCACCTCAAGGCGCATGCCGACAGAGATCACGCCGGGGTTCGGGCCAACGGTGTCCGCATTCGCGCTATAGATAATCTGGAAAGCGGATGCATCGTCATATGCGGCGGCGGCGATCTTGGATAGCGAGTCACCGGCAGCGACAGTGTATGTTGCACCGCACTGAATGCTTTGCGCGGCAGCGGATGTACTGATGCTCATGAATGCTGCGGCCAATGCAGCGGTACCTGTTGTGGCTGAAAGTATCGTTGAAATTTTCATATGTAAGTCCTCGGAGTTGGGAGAGAGAGCAATCGTGACGGCATACTGTTTACGAAATCGCATTAATGAATGCAGTCTGTTCAGTATTGTGTGGCGGCTTTGCGGCGAGTGTATGAAAATTTGCGGAAATAATTCACTGATGCGTCGCCTTAGCATAGTGTTTATGGCGATTTCCATTTTTTCAGAGGCCAGACGTGAAAAAATGCTGTGTTTTTATTAACCGCGATTATGTCAACATTTCGCCTTTTTTGATAGGATAGATGCGTAAAACGAAACCTTAATGAGCGAGAACTCTCCATGCCCACACACAACCTTGACCAGAGCTTGACCAAGCGCGTCTTTCTGACATCAACAAGTCTTGCCGCCGTTGCTGCCATGACAGCAGGTCTTGCGCTGATGTCACCGCAGCAGGTGGCCGCGCAGGAACAATGCTCGACCTATACCGTTGTGCGCGGTGATACGCTGAGCGTGATCGCATCGACCGCGGAGGTCGTCGGTGGTTTCCAAACGCTCTTTGATGCCAATACAAATGTCCTTGAAAGTCCCAATCTGCTGGAAGTGGGCCAGGTTCTGACCATTCCTTGTGCCGACGGTTCTTTGCCAACGACTGCGGCGCGTGCAGCGCCGGCATCAACCGCGCCTGCACCCGTCACGGCACAGCCTGACCGTACGCTTCGGATTGCGACGGCGTCGGGATATGCACCATTCACGGATGAAGATGCCCCGGGCGGCGGTCTGATCACACAGATGGTCAACCGTTCAATGGAGTTGGGTAACGCCGATCAGGCCTATGATCTGATCTTTATCAATGACTGGGGCTCGCATCTTGAAACACTCTTGCCAACGGGCGCTGTTGATATGGTGTTCCCATGGTTCAAGCCAGATTGTGACCGGGTGGAAAACCTGTCACCGTCCAGTGCCTACCGGTGCACAGATTTCAACCATTCCGAACCTTTCTATGAGGCGCTTGTCGGCTATTACACGCTGGCGGGCAGCCAGTATGAAAACGTCACAACCTATCCCGAGCTATTCGGCGCCCGTCTGTGCCGCCCGGAAGCATGGTTCACATTCGACCTTGAAGCGCAGGAACTGATGCCGCCAAATGTTGAGCTCAAGACTACTGTGCCTCAAAATGGCTGCTGGCAGCTGCTTTTGGATGGCGAGGTGGACGTCATCACGCTGGATGCACTGCCCGCAGAAGAAGACTATCGCAATCTGGGCCTGGACGGGCAGATCGCAAAGCTGGAGCCGCTGACCTCGGCTGTGACGATGCATGTCTTCGTCTCAAAGAATAACCAGTTCGCCAATGACGCGCTGCCGATCATCAACGCCGGTCTGGAAGAGCTGCGCCTGTCGGGTGAGTGGTTCAATATTGTCCGCGAAGGCGTCAAGGATACCGTCGAAAACTAAGCTGTTATCGACAAAAAGAAGGCCCCGCGTATCCCAAGGCGCGGGGCCATTTTATGTGGATGACTGTCAACAGTGATTGCATTGTTCGCCAAACCGCCGCATGGCGATTTTGTGCCCAAACGGCGCGATGCCGCCATCTGAACCGATCTCAGAGCGATTTCAGGTAACTTTGCGGCAAAGTGTGCAGCTTCTATTCACCTTGTGATCACGAGACGTAGCGTTGCAAATCGTGCCTATTTCACTTGCTGGGAGCGGTTTCTCCAATTTCCATAGTTATGGGTTCCCGCAAGAGTTCTCTCACAAGTTCTGTTGATAACGGAGATTGGCCAAGCGAGAGCATTCCCATTGGTCCGTTGACTTGAGCCGCATTGGCACCAAGGTTCACGTTTTTAATCTCCCAAAACGCGCGAGGCACCGTAAGAACGTACCGAATGGACAGCTCCCATCAGGCCGCTTGAACAGATGGAATGTCCCAAACCTCGGCAACCTTGCCTTCGATGACACGCCACACCAGAACGACATCGAACTCGATCGCCGTTGCCCCATCGCCAAGCCGATTGCGAGTCTGAACAACGACCAGTTCATCGCCAACGGCCCATGCCCCCCGTGGATTTACCTGAAAAGAGCCATTGCCGTAGCTACGAACCTTGCGAAAGAAGTCGGCAATTCCCGTCAAGCCATTGTAAGAGCCTGCCAACTCGGGGGCATTCGGGTTGAAGAAGTGCCAGATCACGTCAGGGTGAAAACGGTCTGTATCCGCGGCCATGTCAGTGATGTTGATTGTAGAGATGAGATCGATGTTGGCGTGCTCGGTTTTCATTGAATGCCTCTTGTTTTGACTTGATTGTTTTGGATGGAAGTGAATCCAGATGGTCGCGGTTGCTCGGAAATTCTAGCACCGATAACCTGGGCAGCACGATCAGGTGTATTGCACCGATAATCTGGTAATCATTGCACAATAAGATGCAGTGAAAGGGATGACATCGCCCCGCTAGGGGCTGTCGTGGGTACCTGCGTGAAATCGGTCACTTTTTGCTTCTCTTATGTTTGCTCGTAGCTGGTCTAGCGGGAAGGCCCCAAAGTCCTAAACCTATACACATACGCACCCTAGGCCTCTGGTTTCTGTGCCCGAACGCCTGACGTGACAGAACCGCAGGTCCCGGTGCTGTCAGCAAACCAAAGCGGTCGCGCAATTGAGAATTTTCTCAATTTCGAACTGCTGTCAAGCTGAGTTCTGGATATCCACAGGATAGATACATTCGCGCTTGTTTATGGCGCCTCGGGGTGGAGTGGCTTTGCCACTTTATGAACAGTGCGCATTGCAGCTTCCATTCTAGTTTGGCGTTGTCTGAGGGATCGGAGAAAGATGTTTAAGCAGCGCTTTTTGGTTACCCATCTGCTCAATCCTGCAGATGAAAAGCGTACCAGTCCGTTAGCTTACTTAAGAAACCAGCCGCTCGGAGTGTTCATTTCATCTGCGATCAGTTCCGGAAGTCAGTAAAGGGCAGCGATGTGCGCGCACCCGACCATGACGGGATCATGTGATAAAGTCCGTTATACCGCCTCGTTGATAGCATTTGGAGACGAGCGGGAAATGTATACCGCAATGGGCCTGTCTTCTCTCTGCATCGACATGCGCAAGGCATCGCATCGGCGCATGCGGGTGTGTTTCACGGATGACGGCCCATTTGAAACACGTCACCTCAACGGATCGTTAAATCCCTGTGCCCTGCAAAACCCCATGTTCTAGCGCATAACGTGTTAGGCCCGCGGTCGAACTGATCCCCAGTTTGCGTTTGATGTTCTTGCGATGCGTCTCGACCGTGCGGACCGAGATGTTCAAGGTGTTGGCGACATCTTTGTTTGATTGTCCTTGCGCCAGTTCCAGAAGGATCGTTTGCTCGCGGCTGGTCAGCGTTTCGCGCCCGTCACTGATTTTGGGTTGCAGTGACCCTTTCGCCCCTGTGCACAGATATTCACCACCTGCCATCACCGTTTCAATGGCCGTATGGATTTCCTCGGTCGGCACGTCTTTCAGAATGTATCCGCGTGCGCCATGGCTCAGCGCGGTTGAGATGTATTCGGGGCTGTCATGCATCGACAGGATCACAATCCGGGTATCGGGCTGCTTCTCTAAAATCATCTCGGTCGCGTTCAGCCCGGACAGGCCGGGCATGTTCAGGTCCATCAAGATCACATCGGGGGCCAGCGTGACGGCCTGATCAACAGCTTCCTGCCCATTGCCCAAGGTGCCAACGATTTCCAGATCGTCATAGCTTTCCAACAAAGACCGGATGCCTTCGGCGACCATCGGGTGATCATCTACGATAAGAACGCGGGTCGTCATGCGCTTTCCTTTGTTGTGTTTTGTGGGCGCAGCATATGGCTCAGCGGCACCTGTGCTTCAATGACGGTGCCGGTTTTTCCGGTGCGTGCTGACAGGATCCGCAGCGTCCCACCCAATTGCTCAATACGCTCTTGCATGTTGCGCAGGCCCAATCCGGCGCTGGGGCGGCGTTCCTGTTGTGGCCATGTCATACCAACGCCATCGTCCACAACCCGCAGGAATGCCCCCTTGCGGTTTCCTTTCAGGCTGACCTGTACGGTTTCAGCCTCTGCGTGGCGTTCGATATTGGTCAGCGCCTCTTGGGCGATCCGGTAAAGCGCAATGCGTGCCTCCTGGTCCAGGCGGTTGCGGAACACGACAGTCTCGAACTCCACGGCAATGCCCGTCCGGGTCGAAAAATCATCGGTCAGGGCCTGAAGGGCAGGGCCGAGGCCCAGATCATCCAGCACGCCGGGGCGCAGGTCGCGGCTGATACGGCGCACCTCTTGGATTGTGGACCCCAGACCGTCGATGCCCTTGTTCAGGCTGTCGCGGATGCCCGGATCATCACCGACCTTGCGACGCGTCAACTCCAGCGCGTAACGCACCCCCACCAGCATCTGGCTGATCCCGTCATGCAGTTCGCGGGCCACGCGTCCGCGTTCTTCTTCTTGGGTGTCAAAGATGCGTTGGGTTAGTTGTTTCAGCTTGGCATCGGCCAGGCGCCGTTCACGCAGGTTCAGGAACATGCCGGTCATGAAAACGGCGATCAAAGCGGTAATGGCAATACCGACGATGTAGTAACTTGTCGTTGTGATGCGGGTTTCCACATCAGCACGCGCGGCGGCGACGTTTTCCAGGACATCATCAATGAAAACGCCGGTACCGATCGCCCACCGCCAGTCTTGCAGGCCGTTGACATAAACGATCATGCGCTCGGTCGCCCCGGTCGAGGGTTTGGGCCAGTCAAAGCTGTGATAGCCGCCGCCGGTCCGGGCAATGCGGATCAACTCATCCGTGATAGGAGTGCCGTTGAGGTCTTCCAGCCCAGTCCAGTTCCTGCCGATCAGATAGGTCTGGCGGGGGGCGACAAGGTTGTTACCGTCATAATCGAACACAAAGAAGTACCCATCCTGCCCATAGAGCATGGCGGCCAATTCACGGCTGACGGCCAGTTTTGCCTCTGCATCATCGGGGGCCGCGCGGCCATAGGTGTTCACTACTGCAGTGCGCGCGATCGACAGGTAGTTTTTCAGCTCAGCGCGTTTGGTTTCGATCAGCTGCGCTTCCAACGCTTGGATTTCACGTTCAGCCAACTGTCGTGATTGTGCACCAACAACCAACGTAATGAGAAAGACAGCCGCGATCAGGGGCAGAGTGGCCAGAAGGAAAACTTTCTGTCCGTAGCTGATATTGATCATGTCACGCAAACGCGAAAAAAGGCCCGTCATAGGGTGATCGTTAGCCAAGAATCACCGGCGAATCAAATGCCAAGAATCACTGAATGACGTCCGAGTCGCTTCTGTTAGCGCCCAAACAATCAGCAGAATTGGTTAGAAAAAGTGACAAAAGTGGCGATTATACGCAGTACTACGTATTTCACCTCAAATGGCGTCGCGCTAGTGTCCCGGCACGAAATCCATCTGTGGGCACACTATGCGTCGCCCGCAAAGATGAAACACCCGGGAGGTAACTTTATGGATCGTCGTTCATTTCTAAAGAATTCAGCACTTGGTGGCTCTGCGGCAGCAGCAACGGCGCTGGCCGCACCAGCATATGCGCAGGGCAACCGCACGCTGACACTGGTCACAACATGGGGCCGTGGCCTTGCTGGTGTGCATGACGCAGCCCAGCGTGCCGCTGACACCATCACAGCCATGTCCGGTGGCTCGCTCACCATCGACCTGAAAGCCGCTGGCGAACTGGTTGGCGCGTTTGAAGTGTTTGACGCGGTCACATCCGGTCAGGCTGATATGTACCACGGCGCAGACTACTACTTTGTGGGTCAGCACCCAGGCTACGCGTTCTTCACATCCGTGCCATTCGGCATGACACCGCAGGAAATCTCGAACTGGTACTACCACGGTGAAGGTCAGGCCTTCCACGACGAGCTGGGCTCGATCTTTGGTCTGAAATCATTCCTCGCTGGTAACACAGGCCCACAGGCTGGTGGCTGGTTTGCGAAAGAAATCGCAGGTCCAGAAGACTTCCAAGGCCTGAAGTTCCGTATGCCGGGCCTTGGTGGTCAGGCGCTGGGTCGCATGGGTGCATCTGTTCAGAACCTGCCAGGTGCGGAAGTGTACCAAGCGCTGGCTTCCGGTGCGATTGACGGCACCGAGTGGATCGGCCCATGGGCAGACGAGAAGGCTGGTTTCCAGGAAATCACCAAGTTCTACTACACAGCCTAAGCATGCACGAGCCGGGCGCAGCCCTGTCTTTGGCCACAAACCTTGATGTGTTTGAAAGCCTGAGCCCAGAGCACCAGAAGATCATCGAGATCGCATCTGGCGAAGCACACCAGTGGAACCTTGCGCAGTTCATGAATAACAACGGTGCAGCGTTGCAGCGTCTGCAGGCCGGTGGTGTTCAGGTTCTGGAGTTCCCAGATTCAGTTTGGGATGCAATGGGGACTGCCGCACGCGAGACAATGGACCAGTACAATGGCGACGACATCTATGATCGTCTGCGCGCCAGCTACAACGCGTCCATGGCGGCGTCTTCCGGCTGGATCACACAGTCCGAAGGTGCCTACCGCCAGCAGCGTGACCGCGTGATGGGCTAAGCCCACATGGCGGATCATGTTTTCATGATCTAGATCATCGTGAAGGCCCGATGCCACGCGGCATCAGGGCCTTCACACCAAGCGGTGCCGGGGCGGCATCCAATTCAGCTTCCACGAAGGGGAATTCTCATGGGCCTTGGCGATGCATGGGGTGGAAACGCGATAGGGTGGTTCTTTGGCAACCTGCTCGACGCATTCTATAACTTCTTTTACGCACTGTTTAATCCGGGGTCATGGCTGTCATGGCTGCCGTCGATTAACGGCCCGATGGAGACCGAGCAGAAAGAAGCGCTGATGCGCTTTATCTACTACGGTGCCTCGGTCGAGTTATTTTTCGTCGTGTTTGTGATATTCCTGATTGTTACGATCATTGGTCTGATCAACAACCGTTTTATGTGGGGCTGCGTGCGCGGCCTTGAGGGCTTTGCCAATATCGTCGGTCGGACGGCGGCATGGGCTGGTTTGTTGATGGTGCTGCAGCAGATCGTGATCATCTTCATGCAGCGTGTTTTTGCGGTATCGGAAATCAGCATCGGTTTTGGGATCACCGTGACGCATGACGTTAGCTGGTGGTCAGAACAGTTGAAGTTCTACAACGCGATGATTGTCACGCTTTGCGCGTCTTATACATTCGTTCAAGGTGGCCACGTCCGTGTTGACCTTGTCTATTCCGCGATCAGCTACCGTGCCAAGCGGGTGATCGACATGTTCGGGTCCATGGTGCTGATGGTGCCTGCGGCGATCCTGACATGGCTCTATGGCTGGTTCTTCTTGTGGCGGCACCTGGTCGTGCCCAACCCCTCGGCGTCCAGTTCTTTGGACCGGTTGTTGACGCAATCCCGCGCACTGCGCTGGAATGTAGAAACCATTGGTTTCTCGCCCAACGGCTTTAACGCCTATTTCCTCTTCAAGGTTCTGCTCGTGGTGTTCACAGCCATGATCCTGCTGCAAGCTGTGGCATTCTTCTATCGCTCTTATCTGGAGTGGAAAGAAGGGCCCGAAAGCGAAGGCAAGAACCTCGACAAAGACAAGATGGGCGATGAAACCGCCGAACTTGTCGCAGACATTCACTAAAGTAAGGCGGTAGACCCATGCTTTTCGGATTAGATGGCATCGAAGTCGGTATCATTATCGTCTTTCTCACACTGTTCGCAGGGATCCTGTCAGGCTTCCCGGTTGCGTTCGCAATCTCAGGCTCTGCGGTGATTTCCTTTGCGATTATCGCAGCCCTCGACAGCTCTGGCCTGCTTATCCATGCAGCTGTTGATACCAACTCGGCCGAATATGCAGCGTTGATCGCCGAAGGGGTGCGGCCGGATGCGATCTCGGTTTTCCGATACCCTGAGCTACCGCGCTACGAGGATGTCTTGTTCCCACAAGGCTGGGAAGTTGCCCTAGACCGCAATGTTGGCTTCATGGTCAACCGGATGAATGAACGCGTCTTGGCGGGGCAGTCGATTGAGACGCTGCTGGCCGTGCTGATGTTCGTCATGATGGGGATTGTGCTGGAACGATCACGTATCGCCGATGAGCTGCTGACGACAATGGCCAAGGTGTTTGGCCCGTTGCCCGGTGGTCTCGCTGTCTCCATCGTGATCGTGGGCGCGTTCCTTGCCGCTTCAACAGGTATCGTTGGTGCGACCGTTGTGACCATGGGGCTATTGGCGCTGCCGACGATGCTCAAGAACGGGTATTCGCCGCAACTCTCTACAGGTGTCATTGCAGCATCGGGTACGTTGGGCCAGATCATTCCGCCGTCCATTGTTATTGTTCTTCTGGGTACGTTGGCAGGTGATCTGTATTCCGCCGCTCAGGAAGAGCGCGCGCAGCTGGCCGGGTGTTCTGACGCGTTGACCTTCCTGGGTGAGCCAGCGGTTGTCTCTGTCGGCACATTGTTCCAGGCGGCCTTGTTGCCGGGGATCATGCTCGCCGGGCTTTATGCCGGTTACGCCTTCATCTTTGCCCTGATCAACCCATCCAAAGCGCCGCCGGTCCAGTTCGCCGATAGTGAAGGTGGCGAGGTGATTACCCGCAACGATAGCTTCACATGGTTCCTCGCGGTGCCTGTGGGGATTATCGGTCTGGCGATTGGTATGGGGCAGACGAACCTTGTTGGGTCGCAATCCGTGATCGTCGATAGCTTCACGGCTTCGGGCCAAACCGCATCCTTGCGGACCCGCGTGAGCGAGGAGTGTGCGGCCTCCATGCAGGAGCTGCATGGTGAGGAAGCATGGCAAACCGCACTGGCAGAGCAGGCTGCGATTGATGAGGCTGGCGGGGTTGAACAAGCGCGCGAATTGTCACCCGAAGAACGTGCCGAGCGTGTGATGCAAAAGGTCGAGGCAGCCGCACCCATCGGGTCGGGCATCGCGATCTTTGCGGTCTTGATGGGCCTGATGCTGGCTATAGCACGCGGCGTGGCGCCAAGCGCCGATGCGCGTCCGCTGATTGTTGGAGCGGTCGGGGTCGGATTGGTTCTGTTGACCGACATCCTCATCATCTCACCGCTGACAACGCCAGGGCAAACAACGCTCTTGCTGGCCATTCCAACAATAATTGCCTTTTATGGCCTGCGTGTTGCAGCGAAGCTGTTGGCTGGCAATGAAATCCTGCGCGTGGTGTTCCCACCGCTTGTGCTGATCGTGGCTGTGCTGGGGTCCATCCTGGGCGGTATCACAAATCCAACCCCGGCTGCGGCTTTGGGTGCAGGTGGTGCGATCTTGCTGGCGGCGTATCGCAAGCTGCAAGACCAAGGGCGGTCCGGCCGCATGGTATTGCTGACCGCGACGGCCATCGTAGTGATGCTTTTGGTCGGGGTGAACTTTGATATGCGTCTGGGGCAGGAAGTGGTTCTGTTTGAAAACCGGGTGGCCTATCTGGTGGCCTTCGGCAGCTTCCTCTTTGCACTCTTTGGTCTGCTCTGGTCTTGCTGGGTTCTGATCGCAGGTGGCGTCTTGGCGCCCGTTGTGCGCGAGACGGCGAAAGTGACCTCCATGGTCTTCACCATCCTGATCGGCTCGCAGCTGCTGAACCTTGTGCTGATCTCATTCGGAGGCGAGCATTACATCCAACAGTTCCTGCGCTCGTTCGACAATGAATGGACCGTGTTCCTGCTGGTGATGCTGGTGCTGTTCATGCTGGGCTTCGTGCTCGACTTTTTGGAGATCATTTACATCGTCATCCCCATTGTGGGGCCGGTTATCTATGGCGGGACGTTTGATCCCAAATGGGTCACAATCATGATCGCGGTGAACCTGCAAACGTCCTTCCTGACGCCACCCTTCGGCTTTGCACTGTTCTACCTACGGGGGTCGCGCCCAAATCGATTACCACGGGGCAGATTTATAAGGGCGTGATGCCGTTCATTGGCATTCAGGTCTTTGGGTTGCTGCTGTTGGCGTTCTTCCCGGCGGTCGTCACGATTGTGCCGAACCTGCTAAACTAGGGCGCATACCGCCCGACCATCGCGATTGGTCTTAGCGCGCAGCGGAAGCTGCGCGCTTTTTTGTTTTTTGCGGTCTGCCGAGAATAAAAAAGCTTCACGTACGTAAACAATGCGGCGGCAGTCAAATCTGAACCGCCGGTTTGTAAAAATTTGCGGGATGACAGTATGAAAAACTCCAATTCTCTTCGACAGATGCAAGCTGTCTGCCTCATTGCTCTTGCTGTGGGGCTGGCCAGCTATCAGCCCGCTTTCGGTCAAGAGGCGGTCGTTATTCAAGACGGTCAGATCGTCATTGAGAGTGTGGCATTGGATGAAGATGGGGACAGCCTCACTATCGAAACTGGCGGCGCAATTGATGTTGCAGACGACGACGGTGTGGTGATCAGCGCTGAAGAAGCAACCGTCATAAACGACGGTACGATCAATACGACGGGGTTTGACGCGGGCGGTATTTTTTCAGGCGGTGTGGGTGCGGCGAGCATCAACAACGGTACGATCACAACTCTGGGAGAGCAGGGTGACGGCATTGTTTCTAATCGGGCGGATGCAACAAATACGAACAACGGTCGGATCAGCACAGATGGGTTTGATGCAGACGGTATTTTGACCTTTGAAGCGAATGCTGTGAACACCAACACCGGTTCGATTAGCACTTTGGGTGGTCAATCCGGTGGCATTTTTTCGCGCGGACGGGTCTCGCAAAACATCAACAGCGGAAGCATCGTGACCCAAGGTGACCTGTCTGATGGCCTTTTGTCCACTGGCTTTGCCTCCACAAACACCAACAGCGGTGACGTGCGGACAAGTGGTTTTGACGCCGACGGCATACTGTCTTTTGGCTCCAGCACCGCGAACACGAATTTGGGAAACATCGTGACGACCGGCGATTCATCGTCCGGGATTTTCTCACAAGGTCGCAATACAACGAACATCAACAGCGGGAAAATCATGACCCGCGGCGTGGACTCCGATGGGGTGGTTCTTCTCGGTAGCGGATCGACACTGACCAATATGGGTCTTATCCACGTGACGGGTGAAGACAGCCAGGCCGTGCGGGGCGGATCCGGGATGCAAACTGTGAATCTTGGCGCGGGGTCCTTGATTATTGGTGGTTTTGATCTGGGTGGTTCCTATGATGTCGTAAACTACGACAATGCAGGGTCTGGGGTATCAGCTGTCCTCACGCTTGAGAACGTTGAAGAACTGAATATCACCGGCAATGACCGCCCCCTGTTTGTTGTGGATGACGTGATCACCACGGTCGATACAACGGGGTTTTCTGTGATGAACGATGCGACCGGGCTTTTGGCAAACACGGCGCAGCGCACCGTGGGGCAGCGGGTCGGCACGGATGGCGCCTGGGCCAGCGTACTTGGCCCATCGCGCGCGCGTGGTGATGACGGGCTGACCTTGGCCTACCGGACCAGCCTGGCGGGTGCCATGGCCGGTTATGAGACGGATATGGGGAGCAATCGCGTGGGCTTTGTTGGCGGTGTCTCAGCGGGTAAGACGGAAACGGATGACGACTCTGTCGACATCAAGACACAGAGCATCTTTGGCGGGGCCTACATTGGCACATCTCTTGGTGGTATCGACCTGACGTCCAGCTTGCTGGCCGGGTTCGAGAGCCACGACGGTGACCGGATCGTTGCCGACAACCTTGCTGGCTTTGAGACAGCGAATGCAACGATCGACGGTCGCTTCGTGACCGCCGGTCTGCAAGCCAGAGGGGCCGGGTTTGATCTTGGTGGGGCGCGGTTCACACCGTCGTTCAGCGCCAATTATACCTTCGCGTCCTATGATGGGTACTCTGAGACAGGCACCACAAACGCCAATCTGGATGTCGACAGCCGAACAGCACAGAATCTGCATGCGCGCGCGCAGCTCGAGACGTTCTCAACAATCGGCGCGTTCGAAACAGCGTTTCGGTTCGGCATTGATGGGCGCGCAACAGATGCCGAGGACGCGACAATCTCGCTGGGTGAGGACAGCCAGAGCTTTGCCGAAACGGACAGCGATACGGGTTTGGGCGGCTTCTTTGGCGCGCAGGCTCTGCTTTCTGAAACAGACAGCTTGCAGGTTGTGGGCGATTTTGAGTTCGGTTTTGCAGATGGTGGCGAGCGGGCTGTGTCAGCCACTTAAATATGAATTTCTCGTTCTAAAGATTTGTATGCGGGGCGGTTCGTGCTGCTCCGCAAGCCTAGCTGCGCCCGTCTGGCAAGTCGATCCGCGCCACCTGCTCGGCAATCGGGTCGGTCGATAGCGGATGTACATCGGCACTGTAGGCTGTGGGGTCTGTTACTTGGGTCCAGGTCCCATCACGGTACACCTCGAGCCCTTTGAACTTGGCCTTATAGTCCATCTTAGGGCTGCCGGGGACCCAATAGCCCAGATACACGTAAGGTAGACCCAGTTCCCGCGCGATGGCGATGTGATCTAGGATGACATAGGTGCCAAGCGAAAGCTTGTCATTGGCCGGGTCAAAGAAGGAATAGACCATCGACAACCCATCATCGAGGATATCAGTCAGACAGACAGCGGTCAGGTCTTTATTGTCGGTGTATTCGATCAGGCGCGAGCGGATCGGTGTCTCTTCGACCATTGCGGCGAATTCAAACATATCCATATCAGCCATCCCGCCTGTGGCGTGGCGGCCATCAAGGTATTCGCGGAACAAGGCATATTGCTCTTCTGTGGCCCAGGGTGAGGTTGCCCGGCGGTGCAGGTGTGCCGCACGTTTGGCAACACGACGCTGGCTGCGGCTGGGCGCAAATTTAGACACATCAATACGGGCGGACATGCAGGCCGAACATTCGGCGCAAGAGGGACGATAGAGGACGTTTTGCGACCGGCGGAAGCCTTGCTTGGACAGGCTGTCGTTCAATTTGGTCGCCATATCGCCCTGCAAAGCGGTGAACAGCTTACGCTCCATCCTGCCCTCAAGATAAGGGCAGGGCTGTGGAGCAGTCACATAGAACTGCGGAGCAATGGGGAGCGTGTGGCGCATGCAATTTCCGGTTGGCTTCGCGAAAGCTTAACAATCTGTTTACCTAACGCCAAGCCCTTCGTATGTCGCATGCTTAACGGGTGGAATTGATCGCCTCTGTACCAAGCACGAGGTCCGTCAGACCCTGACCGCGCCGGGTCAGCAGCATCATGATGATCGAGATCAGTTGAAGCGGCGCCACCGTGATGCTGACTGTATAGCCAAGCGTGTGTGCAAAGGCCAAACCAGAGCTGAGCGGCGCGCCATAGAGATCACGAAATCGGATACCCATCAGGCGCATACCCCATGTCGACGATCCACCTGCCAAGGTGAACCAACGATAGATGAAGCCAACAAAAAGCATCAGTGCAGGAAAGAAGAAGATACCCGTAAAGGCCGTAAAGGGCAGAACAAGTGCGCAAAGCATCGCGATCATGACGACGTCAAAGACCCAGGCAATGCCTCGCTTGATGATCACGCCGTCGTAAAGGCGGGGGTCAATGCCATCGGCTTGGATGTAGTCTGCGGTCATTGTCATCTTTGGTCTCTTTGAAAGAAATGAATAGGAATAGCGGTGGCCCGCCGGGACTGCGGGCCACCTGTGGTTCGGTCAGCGCTTATGCAGGCGCAGGACCGGTGTTTTCGTCGTCGACGTCGGTCATCTTCTTGGCGCGATCGTCCATGAACTGGTCGAACTCGGCCTTGTCTTTGGCTTCGCGCAGACGCTCGAGGAAGGCTTCAAAGTTGTCTTGCTCTTCTTCCAACCGACGCAGGGTTTCGGCCTTATAGGCGTCAAATGCGCTGTTCCCGGATGACTTGCCCATGTGGCGGGCGCGGCTGCGGGTCATGGATTTGCAGGAAGAATTGGACATGCGTTTGCTCCAGATCATATAGGCGAGAATGGCAAGGCCGATGGGCCAGACGAAGATAAAGCCGAGAACCATGGCGGCGATCCAAGCGCCTGTGCCACGCTCATCGAGCCAAGCTTCGGCACGGGCGAAAACTCCCGTGACGCGGCCCATAGCCATTGGGGACTGGGATGTGGCGGTGTTCATGGTGGGGCTCCTTAGCTGTCTATTTGCGGTTGATGTGAATGCTTTTCACATGACAGATATCGGAGGTGGGAAGGGTTCATTCAACCCTCAATGTAAATGTTTTTTACATTTACTCATATTATGTCGTAAAATCAGTAAGTTGGGCGTTCGAAATCTTTTGCAATTTTGCCGGATCAATCGGAAAAATATGCTTTGGCGTGCCTGCGGCGGCGTAAATCTTGGGAAAATCTGTCAGTCTGGGATCGAAAAACGCGTCTATCGGGTTCAGATGCCCAATGGGGGCGACACCGCCAATGGCAAAACCGGTCTGCGCTCGGATCAGGGCGGCATCTGCCTTGCCCAATGTTTCACCGGCCACAGCACTTGCTTTGTCGGGATCGACTTGATTGCCGCCCGCAGTCACAAACAAGATCGCCTTGCCGCAGGTCTGGCCTGCAAGGATCACCGACTTGGCAATCTGGTCCAACGCGCAACTTGCCGCATCCGCTGCCTGCTGTGCAGTCCGTGTTTCGGGGCCCAGTTCCAGCGGGGTGATATCAAGGCCAGCATCAGCAAGCGCCGCCATCACGCGTTTAAGACTTTTGCTCATGTTCATCCTGTCTATTTTTGGCCAGTCTAGTCATGCGATCTGCATTGACCAGC
The DNA here is from genome assembly GCF_037892195.1 of Yoonia sp. GPGPB17. Classification (NCBI taxonomy): domain Bacteria; kingdom Pseudomonadati; phylum Pseudomonadota; class Alphaproteobacteria; order Rhodobacterales; family Paracoccaceae; genus Yoonia; species Yoonia sp. GPGPB17. Next base: position 1,118,506 of record NZ_JATACI010000002.1, on the reverse strand, counting down.
GCGGATGTGCGCCGCAGTGTGCCCCTATGTCGTTTGCATCCCGTATCATCCGCACGCCGCACCCTTATGACGCCGAACGGGGGGCTGATGCACGGTCGTTATTTCCATCCATTGATGCCAAAACGGCGACATTGATTGAAGGTGCAGCAGGGTGCAGCCCCTATCTGTCTGATCTGCTGCAACGCGAGACCGCGTGGATTATCCCTGCACTTGAGGACCCAGAGTCGGCGATCGCGGCGTTGCTTGCTGATACGCGTGTCGTCGGGTTGAGTGATCTGCCCGCAGAGCTGCGCCAAGCCAAGCGTCGGGTGGCGCTGCTGGCAGGATTGGCCGATCTGGGTGGTGTCTGGGCGCTGGAAACGGTCACGCAGGTTCTGACAGACTTCGCCGATGCGGCAGTACAGGCCACGGTCACCCAACTGGTTGCCGCCGAGGTGGCGCGCGGCAAACTGCCCGCCGGTGACGACCCGGCGGATGCGGGCGGTATGGTCGTGCTTGCCATGGGCAAGATGGGGGCGGGCGAGTTGAATTATTCGTCCGACATCGACCTGATCTGCCTCTTTGATGAAACCCGTTTTGACCCCGATGACTATCATGAGGTGCGCAGCGCCTTCATCCGGGTGACCCGCAAGATGACGGCGATACTGTCGGACGTGCGGGGTGGGGGCTATGTGTTCCGTACCGATTTGCGCCTGCGCCCGGATGCGTCGGTGACACCGGTTTGCCTGTCGATGGAAACGGCAGAGCGGTACTATGAAAGCGTCGGGCGCACCTGGGAACGCGCGGCCTTTATCAAAGCACGTGTTTGCGGGGGTGACAGAACCGCTTAGCGCACGGTTCCTTGAAACACTGCGCCCCTTCGTCTGGCGCAAGCATCTGGATTTTGCTGCCATTCAGGACGCCCACGACATGCGCTTGAAAATCCGAGATCATAAGGGGCTGCATGGGCCGCTTGTGCTGGAGGGGCACAATATGAAGCTGGGCCGCGGCGGCATCCGTGAAATTGAATTCTTCACCCAGACCCGGCAGTTAATCGCAGGTGGACGTGACCCTTCTCTGCGGGCGAGCAGTACACGCGGGGGACTGGAGGCCCTCGCAGCGGCGGGGTGGTTTCCCGACCAGGCCGCCACGCGTCTTTATGATCACTACCGGTTTCATCGCGAGGTCGAACATCGCCTGCAAATGATCAATGACGCGCAAACGCAAACGTTACCCACAGATGACGCCGGGTTCGTGCGATTGGCCGCTTTCATGGGGGTGAGCGTGGCCGCGTTGCGCGACACCCTGCGCGACCGATTGGAGGATGTGCACGAGTTGACCGAAGGGTTTTTTGCGCCCGGTGCACCTGATGACAACGTTCAGGTGCCGGATTGGGGGCATGATGTCGTGTCGCGCTGGCACAGCTACCCTGCATTGCGCACGGCCCGCGCGACCGAGATATTTGCGCGGATCACGCCCGAAATTATGACACGCCTGCAAAGGGCCGCCAAACCGAATGAGGCTCTGGCCCAATTTGATGGCTTTTTGGCAGGGTTGCCCGCTGGCGTGCAGTTGTTCTCGCTTTTTGAGGCGAACCCGCAGTTGACCCAACTGATTGTCGACATCTGCGCGACAGCGCCCGCGCTGGCACAGCATCTATCGCGCAACTCTGGTGTGCTGGATGCCGTGATTGGCGGGGCGTTTTTTTCTGAATGGCCGGGTACGGTGGCGCTGGCCGCAGAGCTCAAAGGGCTGTTGGTTGCGGCTGACGACTATGAAACGCAGCTTCTGACCGCACGCCGCTGGGCGAAGGAATGGCATTTCCGCATTGGTGTGCATTTTTTGCGGGATCTGATTGATGCCGCGCAATGCGGCGCACAATACGCCGATCTGGCCGAAGCAGTGGTTGCGGCAGTCTGGCCCGCGGTCACGCAAGAGTTTGCGCGCAAACACGGGCCAGCGCCGGGTCGGGGTGGGGCAGTCATCGCCATGGGATCGCTCGGGGCAGGGCGCTTGACCGCCACCTCTGATCTGGATCTCATCATGATTTACGATGCGCAGGGTCAAGAGACCTCGGATGGGCGCAGGCCGCTTGCCACACGCACCTATTTTGCGCGCCTCACGCAGGCCCTGATCACCGCGCTCAGTGCGCAGATGGCCGAGGGGCGGCTTTATGAAGTCGATATGCGCTTGCGTCCATCGGGGCGGCAAGGGCCGGTGGCGACATCACTGACCGCATTTGAGGACTATCAGAAGAATGAAGCCTGGACTTGGGAACATCTTGCCCTGACCCGCGCGCGTGCAATTGCGGGCGACCCTGACCTATGCGCCGAGATCGAGCGCTTTCGCAGGTCACTGTTGGTGTCAAAGGCGGACTGCCCTAATATCTTGGCCGATGTCCGGGATATGCGGTCGCGTATTGCCACGCAGAAAGCGCAAGCTGCGGGGTGGGATGCAAAAGTCGGCCCGGGCCGCATGCAGGATATCGAGCTTTTTGCCCAAACCGTTGCGTTGAAAACGGGCAATGGTGCAATCGATACACATGGACAGTTGCAGGCCGGTGTCGTGGATGGGTGGCTTGGTGCCGCAGACGAGGCTGCGTTGCGTGGTGCTTTTGATCTTTTTTGGCAATTGCAAGCTGCCTTGCGCTTTCTGGCCGGGGCGGATGTGGCATATGATCGTCTGTCAGAGGGGGCGCGGCGTTTGATTTTGCGGGAAACCGGATCTCAGGATATGGCGGCGGTGTTGGCGCGCCTGCAAGAGGCGCAGGGTCAAACGGCGTCAATTATCACGCGTTATTTGGAGGGATCATGACCGAAGGCGAGCTGTATGACCCGAAAGGATTGATTAAAGATGCCTTCGCCATCGAAGGGATTGCGCCGCCTGAGTGCCGCAGCATCTTTCTTGATTGGGCGTTGGGGGTCCCACCCGGTCGTGATGTACGCCAAGATGTCCGACATTTGATTGCGCATTACGCGCCGCTGGCACCAGCCAATCACCCCATGCTGGACACTTTGCGCGCTGCCTTGCCGGACGCCACGCCGCCGCGCCGTCGGGGTGGGCGCAGTGGGCGGCAATAGCAAAGGACGCTCTTCATCTCATTCAGTCAGTCCGGCCGCGCCAGTTTGCACGACATCTGCAGTCAGAAATCTTCCCAATTAGGTTGCGCAGATCCGGAAGATGCAGCTGCTTTCTGCAAAGGCGGCGGTGCAGATGGCCGGTCGATGTGGGTTTTGGCGATCGCTGCGCTCAATGCGTCGGGCGCTTCTGTAACGGGTGCTGGTTTGGCCGCGTCGCGCGATACTTTGAAATGGTGGATCAGCGTGCTTAGCCTGTCCGTTGCCGAAGCAAGCACTTCTCCTCGGCTGATCGATTCCTGAACCATCGCGGCATTTTGCTGTGTTGCCTGATCCAGCTGGTTGACGCCCATATTAATCTCGGACAGGCCGATAGCTTGTTCTTCCGCGCTTGTGGCGATTTGCGATGTCATAGATGAGATATCGTTCACCTGCGTGATAATCTCCGAAAGTGCTTCGCCCGCATTGCCAACCAGTTGTGTGCCTTGCGAGACATGGCGCGAACTGTTCTCGATCAAGCCCGATATCTCTTTGGCGGCATCTGCCGAACGTTGCGCCAAAGCGCGCACTTCGGATGCCACCACGGCAAAACCTTTGCCGGACTCGCCAGCGCGGGCAGCCTCAACACCTGCATTCAATGCCAGTAAATTGGTTTGAAACGCGATGTCGTCGATGACGCCGATGACCTGGGTGATCTGCTTGGATGATTCTTCGATCTCGCCCATCGCACTGACGGCACTTGCAACAATTTCGCCGTTCTTTTTGCCTCCGCACGTGCCCTCGCGACAGAGCTGTCGACCGACTTTGCATGGTCTGCAGCGGATTTGACACTGGCTGTCAGTTGATCAAGGGCTGCCGCCGTCTCTTCCAGTGTTGCGGCCTGGTTTTCGGTGCGGTGCGACAGATCATTGGTCGCACTGTTACTTTCGATTGTGGTTGAGCCAATGCCCTGGGCCGTTTCTGACACCCGTGAGATTGCAGATTGCAGCGCACTGACCGCTTCATTGAAGTTATGCCTTAAATCCTCGTATTCATCGGCAAATGGGCCTTCAATCTGGGCTGTCAGATCGCCTGCGGCCAATTGCGCCAATTCGGATTTCATGGTGCCGACGACATTGTCTTGTTGTTCGCGCAGCTTTTCACGCTCGGCCGAGGCCTCTTTGCGTTCAATTTGTGCGTCACGGAAGACCAAAAGGGCACGTGCCATGCGGCTCAGATCGTGTTTATGCTCGGTACCGGTCACTTCGATGTCGTCTTCGTAAGCTGCTAACCGCTCTGTTGTATCGACGAGGCGTGATACCGTTCCGGTAATCCAACGGCCAATGAATAGCGAAGCTAAGATGGCCACAATCACCGCGGCTACGCCAACCGTCGGAATGATCGTCTGTAGCTGGGCCACGATGGTAGCACCACGTGGCCCCAACTGATCCTGTCGCATGCGCAGTTCATCCGCTATACGATCAAAGCTTGCGTCGACTTCGGGGCCGATCTGGCCGATAACAGTGTTTTGCAGTTGTAGTGACGCCTCTTTCGCTTGTGAGAATTGCATCATCTTATCTGCAAACCCGTCTCGTGCATTGGTCAGTTCCGCGAGCTGTGCGCCGACAGGTCCCGACGGCGCGATAGCCCGCAATTGCCTGATGGCGCGTTCCAATGTGGCGTCTTCTGCAACGAAGGTGTCTAGATCGGCGGATATTGATGACAACTTATATTGCTTGCTTTGCAGTGTAGTTCTCATTGTGGCCTGCAAAACCCGGCCTGCGGCGGTGACAACCGGCGGATTGCCATTCTGAACAGCAGTAGAGAAGACGCTACTGGCGCTATCAATCATCATCGCCGATTGCAGATCAAGGTCTGCCTGCAGCGTGCGCTCATCGACCAGTTGACCGGCCAGTGAGAGAAAACGATCCCTATACAGGGCCGTCAGTTCGATCAGTCTGTTGAGTTCGACGCCATGGTCAGACGCAGGATCAAATTCCTTGGTCAAACCCGGGTTGTTGATCACCTCATCAAGGTTTCCGATGACTGCGTCACGCACATCGGAAACCGGTTTCTCGACGTAAGACAAAGTGGCAATCTTCGCTTCAAACAGGTCCTCCATTGCTTCTCGTACATATACCCCTTGCAAAGCTGTGGCGCGATAGTCGGAGTATCCGTTCCCCAGCGCCCCGACGGATCGATGCGAAAAAAGCGCTAAACCAACAAGCATCAGAGTGAGAATGGTAAACCCACTCCCGATCCGTCTTGAGATTGACCATGATTCCAGCATTCCAAACTCCATCCGTTGTCTTGCAAACGGTTAGAGGCAAAATCCTAATAGCAGGTGAAATATTCTAAGATCGCGCCTTAAACTGAGCCAAGTTTTGCGGCTTGGGCTGCCAATGCGGTGATCCCATTCCAGTCGCCAGCTGCCACTTTGTCTTTGGGTGCAACCCACGATCCGCCCACGCAGAGCGTGTTGCTAAGGCTAAGATAGTCCGGCGCATTTTTTAGATTGACGCCGCCGGTTGGGCAGAATTTGACCTGCGGGATTGGCGCCCCGATCGCCTTCAGAGCGGGGACTCCACCATTTGCTTCGGCGGGAAAGAACTTTTGCACGGTGTAGCCCCGTTCGAGCAGACGCATCGCCTCGGATGCGGTTGCGGTGCCAGGCAGCAGTGGCAGATCGTTGGCTTCGCAGGCATCCAGTAGAATGTCGGTCGCACCGGGTGAGACGCCAAAGGTTGCGCCAGCCTCTTTTGGCATTTTCCACATCCTGCGGTGTCAGCAAGGTGCCCGCGCCAACCACACCACCGGGCACGGTTGCCATTTCACGGATCGCATCGAGGGCCGCGGGCGTGCGCAATGTCACTTCCAAGGCGGGCAGGCCACCTGCGACGAGGGCTTCGGCCAAAGCCGCAGCAATGCTTGCGTCATCGACGACCAGCACAGGAACAACAGGGGCCAGAGCAAATACTTTGGCAGCGGCGATGGAGGCGTCTTGGGGGGTCATCTTATGATCCTTAAATACAGTGCGCGAGGACGGACGTTTGATAGGAGGAAGAGCAATACAGCGTCAGACAACGACACCTGCGCCATTTGCAGCAAGGCCGACATTCTGGCGGAACACTTCAAACAGCTCGCGTCCAACGCCGGTGCCGTTGCCTGTAAGGTCTGCGGTCGCAGGTACCCGCTTTGACAGATCAACGTCTTTGACGTCGATTGTGCCGGTTGTTGCGTCCAGTCGGATAACATCGCCATCACGCACCAATGCGATGGGCCCGTGGTCAGCGGCTTCGGGGCAGACGTGAATGGCCGATGGAACCTTGCCTGAGGCGCCGGACATGCGCCCGTCAGTGACAAGTGCGACTTTGAGGCCGCGGTCCTGCAGGACAGCCAGTGTTGGGGTCAACCCATGCAACTCTGGCATGCCGTTTGATTTTGGGCCCTGAAAGCGCACGACGATGATCGTGTCCTCAGTGAATTCGCCCGCCTTGAAGGCCTCTTTTACGGCATCCTGTGTGTGAAAGACGCGGGCAGGTGCCTCAACAATATGTCGTTCTGGCGCAACGGCGGAGGTCTTGATCACACCACGTCCGAGGTTGCCGGACAGTTGCACCAGCCCGCCTTGGGGTTGGAACGGATCTGTAGCAGGGCGCAGGATCTTTTCGTTCAGCGATGTGCCAGCGCCGGGGGCATAGCTGATACGCCCATCAACGAGCTTGGGTTCTTGAGAGTAGCGTTCCAGCCCCTGACCTGCGACAGTCATTGTATCATCGTGCAGCAGACCGGCATTCAGCAACTCACCAATCATGTACCCCAGACCGCCAGCGGCGTGGAAATGGTTCACATCAGCCAGACCATTTGGATAGACCTTGGCCATCAGTGGGGTCACTTCGGACAGATCACTGAAGTCTTCCAGATCAAGGATGACCCCCGCGGCTTTCGCCATTGCTGGCAGGTGAATGACGAGGTTTGTGGACCCACCGGTGGCCATCAGGCCGACGATACCGTTCACAAAAGCCCTTTCGTCAAGGATATCGCAAACGGGTGTATAATCATTGCCGAGTGCCGTGATTTCGAGTGCGCGTTCGGTGCCCGCAGTCGTCAGCGCGTCGCGTAATGGTGTGCCGGGGTTCACGAAAGAGGCACCAGGCAGATGCAACCCCATGAACTCCATCAACATCTGGTTGGAATTCGCCGTGCCATAGAATGTGCAGGTGCCGGGCCCATGGTAAGAGGCCATTTCGGCCTTCATCAGCTCTTCACGGCCTACCTTGCCTTTGGCGAATTCCTGACGGACGCGGGCCTTTTCGTCATTGGGCATTCCAGAGACCATGGGACCGGCAGGCATGAAGAGACCGGGGATGTAGCCAAAGGTTGCAGCCGCCATCACAAGGCCGGGCACGATCTTGTCACAGACACCCAGATAGACAGCGGAATCGAAGACGTTGTGCGACAGGCCGACTCCCGCGGCCAAAGCAATGACGTCGCGTGAGAAGAGCGACAGTTCCATACCTGTCTGGCCCTGAGTCACACCATCGCACATCGCAGGGACCCCGCCTGCAACCTGCGCCGTACCGCCAGCGGCGCGGGCCGCCGCGCGGATCAGATCAGGATAGGTCTCGAACGGTTGATGGGCGGACAGCATGTCGTTGTAGGCAGTGATGATCCCGATGTTGGGGGTGCGTCCGTCGGTCAGCTTATCTTTGTCGTCAGCCATTGCCGCATAAGCATGCGCCTGATTTCCACAGGTCAGGTGCGACCGGCGTGGGCCTTCGGCAGCGGCCCGGGCCATTGTGTCCATATAGGTTTGACGTGGCCCTTCGGAACGGGCGCGAATACGGTCGGTGACTTCGGCAATTTTGGGGTGCAGCGGCATGGCGTCCTCGGCTGTTTCGCTTTCGCCGTCTCGTAACATATCGTGTTAGCGCTAACAAGAGGGTGAAAGAGAGTGACATTGCCGCAGGGATGGCGATCTTTGAACACAATTGAAGGTTTTACACTGTCAAAATCGCTGTGCTAGGACAGCAGCGTCATCAAAGAGTTTAGTATACATGTATCGTAGAACATTCATCGCATCGCTTTCCATGTTCGGTCTGACGGGTTGTGGCGCCGGGATTGGCATGCAAAGTGCTCCACGCCCACAAATGGAACGTTCTTACGCCTTGCGCGGGTTCAATTTTTCCGCGCAGGCAGGTTTGGTCGCGTCAGAAAGCGCGTCCTATTATCCAAATGCAGATATTGTCTGGCGTGGTGACCCTATCGGGCCGCGCATTCCGCAAATCGAAGCCATGTTTCAGGATGCTGCATCACGTAATCGTCTTGTGCTGGAGGATGGCTTTCCGATTGCGGTCGATGTGACCCTTGTGCGGTTTCATGGGGTGACGAACCGCACCCGCTACACCGTGGGCGGGGTCTATAATGTCATTTTTGATATGACCGTGCGGAGCGCTGAAACAGGAGAGGTGATTGAACCCACGCGCCGTGTTGTCGGCAACCTTGATGCACCCGGTGGTGAACGGGCTGTACGTCTTGAGCAGTCAGGTCAAACCGAGAAGGTGCGCGTGACCGACTTTCTGACAAGCCTGCTGCGCGCGCAACTGATATAGGTTTTCACCACACACATCTTTCCAGCCGCAGCAAGAGCGGGTAGGAGGCGGGCATGACAAATCACACAGCCCCCACCATGCCCGTTGTCCGCCTGATCCCAAAGGCCGAAGCCCGCGCCATTCGTCATGGGTTTCCATGGGTTTATGCAAATGAGTTGGTCACCGACCGGCGCACCCGCAACCTGACACCCGGCACGATTGCGCGGCTGGAGGATGCCAACCGTGTGCCCATGGGCGTGGTGACGGTCAACCCGGCCTCCAAGATCATCTGCCGGATGCTGGATCAGGACCCAGAGGTCGTGATTGATCAGGCATGGTTCGCCGCGCGGCTGACCCGTGCGCTGGCGCATCGGGTGCGGCTATATCCAGAACCGTTCTACCGTTTGGTGCATGCCGAGGCCGATGGCTTGCCCGGCGTCATTATTGATCGTTTTGGTGATCTGGCCGTGGTGCAGCCGAATGCGGCCTGGGCGGATGTGCTGATCAGTGATCTGGTTGCTGCTTTGCAGGACGTCACCGGTGTGACGACCGTGATCATGAACGGGACGGGTCGTGCGCGCACCTTGGAAGGGCTGGAGGAAAAGACGGATGTGCTTGTCGGCGCTGCGCCTGCCGGTCCCGTACCTGTGCCGATGAATGGGGCCACCTATATGGCGGATGTTATGGGTGGTCAGAAAACCGGGCTGTTCTTTGATCAGCGCCCCAACCATGCATTTGTCGCTGGCCTGTCAAAGGGTGCGCGGGTGTTGGATGTGTTTAGCCATGTGGGTGGATTTGGTCTGGCAGCATTGGCCGCAGACGCCTCATCTGTGTTGGCGGTTGATGGCTCTGCGCCCGCACTGGAACTGGCCGCGCAAGGGGCTGCTGAGATGAGTGTTTCTGACAGGTTCACGACCCGTAAGGGTGATGCCTTTGATGGGCTGGCAGCATTGGCTGAGGAAGGGGAAACTTTTGACGTTGTGATCTGTGATCCACCGGCTTTTGCGCCCTCCAAGCCTGCCTTGGATGCAGGTCTGCGCGCCTATGAACGCATCGCACGGCTTGCTGCACCATTGGTGGCTGACGGGGGATATCTGACCTTATGTTCCTGTTCGCATGCCGCTGATCTGACGAAGTTCCGCAATGCGTCTGCCCGCGGGATCGGGCGGGGGGGACGGCGCGGTCAGATCATCCATACAGGCTTTGCCGGACCGGACCATCCACTGTTGCCGCATCTGGCAGAGAGTGGGTATCTCAAGGCGCTGACCTTCCGCCTATGAGGGTGATGATCGACGCTTGCGTGCTGTACCCAACTGTAATGCGCGAAGTTATCTTGGGTTGCGCCAAAGCGGGCCTGTTTGAAGCGCGCTGGTCTGCCCGCATTCTGGAAGAATGGGCGCGGGCGGCGGCCAAGCTAGGACCGGATCAAGAGGTTTGGGCACGCGGTGAGATTGCGGCGCTGGCGGCCGCTTTTCCGCACGCCGTGGTAACATATGACGCAGCGCAAGAGCGGCAGTTTTGGTTGCCGGATCCGGCGGATGTCCATGTGCTGGCGGCGGCTGTGGTTGGCTCATGCGACGGCATTCTGACGATGAATGCCAAGGATTTTCCAAAGAACATCCTTGGCGATGAAGCTTTGTTGCGGTGGGACCCGGATGGGTTTGCGCTGTTGTTGCTGAATGGCGCGCCCGAGCAGGTGAGAACTGTCGCTCAGGGCATTCTGCAAGAGGCGAACCGACTGTCAGAGGTGCGTTGGACGATGCGCGCGTTGATGAAGAAGGCGCGGATGCCGCGATTTGGGAAGGCGCTGGAGGCCTAGCGCTCAGCCAGCGTTCCACTTCGCTTCGTTGGCTTCAATCGCGGCGATGCGTTGTGGGGTCTTTGGATGGCTCAACACCCACGCAGGTGTGGCCGCCCCGCGTGCACCGGTCAGCGTTTCGAGCTTTCTGAAAAGTGACTTCTGTGGTTCAGTCCCAATCCCGGCTTTCACCAACAGGGCAGAGGCATAGGCGTCTGCCTCAAACTCATCACTGCGCGACAGCCGTGCGGCAAGTAGGCTCATCAATCCGCTGGCAATCCAGGGGCCAACACCCGGAATGAAACGGCCCAGGATCATGGCAAGGGCTGTGCGCATCGCATTCTGGCTTGAAAAATCAATCATGCGGCGGCGGGAATGGCCCAAAGCGACATGCCCCATTTCATGCGCGATCACGGTCGCCATCTCTTCGGAGGTAACTTCACCCGCCCGGTATTTATTGAAAAAGCCGCGGGTGATGAAGATACGCCCATCCGGAGCGGCAAGCCCGTTGACAGGCTCGATCTCATAGATGTTCACTTTGATCCGCTCGATATCGAGCGCTTTGGCCATCCGATCCATCAGGACTTTCAGGATCGGGTCCGCAAGCTCGGTGGATTTAGCGTCAAGCTCTTGCTTGGTGCGCCAGACCGAAAAGCGGTACATGGCCAGCCCGTAGAGGACAGCAAGCAGGATGGGTAAAAGTTTGATCATGATTTGGATATGGGGGTGGATTGCCGGAAGACAACGGGTGAATTGCCGCAGCAGGGCCTAACGTCCCAGCGTTTTCATTCCTGTCTCAATGCTTACCAATGTCATCGGCACCATGCGGTCGGCCCCGAAAATCTCTTGTATCATCTGGATGGACTGGGTGTATGGCCAATAACGTTCGTCCAGCGGGTTGATCCACAGGTGGTTGGGCCATTGCTCGCGGGCGCGTTCCAGCCAAACGTGCCCGGATTCTTCGTTCCAGTGCTCATTTGCGCCGCCTTTGAAGGCGATTTCGTAAGGTGACATGCTGGCATCACCCACAAAGATGCATTTGTAGTCGGGGCCATAGGTGCGCAGGACGTCCCAGGTGGGCGTTTGTGCGTTCCAGCGGCGGCGGTTGTCTTTCCACACACCTTCGTAAAGACAGTTGTGAAAATAGAAATGTTCGAAGTGTTTGAATTCTGACTTCGCGGCGCTGAACAGTTCCTCAACCACCTTGATATGCGGGTCCATCGAACCGCCGATATCAAGAAAAGCAGTACTTTCACGGCGTTGCGCCGCTCTGGTCGCGTCTGTACATCCAGATAGCCGTGTTCGGCGGTGGCCCGGATTGTGCCGTTCAGGTCCAGCTCTTCATGGGCGCCGTCGCGCGCCCAACGGCGCAGACGTTTGAGTGCAACCTTGATGTTGCGCGTGCCTAGTTCAACTGTGTCATCTAAGTTCTTGAATTCACGCTTGTCCCAGACCTTGACCGCCCTTTGGTGACGGCTCTCTTTTTGGCCGATCCGCACGCCTTCTGGGTTATAGCCGTAGGCACCGAAAGGCGACGTACCCGCAGTGCCGACCCATTTTGAACCGCCTTGGTGGCGGCCTTTCTGTTCTTCCAGTCGTTTCTTGAGCGTTTCCATCAGCTTGTCGAAGCCACCTAATGCTTCAATCTCGGCCTTCTCTGCATCACTCAGGTGCTTTTCGGCCAGTTTTTCCAGCCAGTCGGCGGGGATGTCGACGGCGTTCAGCACGGCGTCATCCGGGATACTGTCGAGCCCTTCAAAGGTCGCGGCAAAGGCGCGGTCGAATTTATCGAGGTGGCGTTCGTCTTTGACCATGATGGTGCGGGCGAGAAAATAGAACGCCTCGACGTCATAGGTGGCCAGACCGGCCTTCATCCCTTCGAGAAACGACAAGAACTCGCGCAACGAAACAGGCACCCCGTTGCTGCGCAGATTGTCGAAGAAGGGCAGGAACATCGTGTCAGGTCAGGCTGCGTTGCAAGAAAATCAGGATGAACATGCCGATGACGCCAAAGATGATCGCAAAGACAGCCCCCCATTGCAGCATATCCTTGCCCTTGCCGCCGCGTGCCTTGGCCCGTAGCGCGCCGAAAACGGCGCCGATAAACATACCAATGAGAGGGATCATAGAAGCGGGCCTTTGTTAGCTGGGCGGTATTTGTGGCACGAGGGATGCAATCTCATTGAGCCTGTCAATCACCTCATCCCTGTCGCCAAAGCCATAAAGCGCCCATCCCAGACTGTCCAGACGCAGGGCCATGCCGTCCTCTGTATTGCCCTGCAGATCAAGGGCTTCGGCCTTAAACATCATCAAAAGCGACATGAGCGCCGCGTTTTGATGGCGCTCGGCCACGGCTATGGCGGGTGTTGTGATGGCAATTGTTGCCTCGGCATCGCGTGAGATCAGGGTAAAAGCAGCCAGTTGCAATGCGATATGGGCAGAGTGAATATCTGTGATGTCACTTTGCCCATAGGCCCGACGCGCCGCGTTGAAGGCACCCAGCGCCAGTGCTGCGTCATTGCCGATCTGCAAGCGTCCGTAAGCATAGTTGGCAAATCCCTCGCGCGGGCCAGTCCAGCCCAGGGCCTGCCCAATGGCAATGGCGCGTGCGGCTGCTTGGCGGCGGCGGGGCTCCGATATCCGATCGCCAAGTGCATCGGTCATCGCTGTGATCCAGGCGCGCGAGGTGGCCGATGGGATGTTCCCCCCTGTCTTTGCCCGCGCGGGTTCAGGCGCGAAAAGATACCAGGCAGGCGGTCGGCCACCTGCTGTTCAGACATCCCGCTGCGCAGTTCGGGCGCATAGTAGGCGCGCAATACAAGCATATCAAACCCGGTCAGCACTGCATGGATGTTGTCATCGTTAAAGACAGAGTCAGGCAGGCGGTAGAGATCATTCAGCGGCCCCAAGGCTTGTGCCAGCTCTTCGTGCAGGCAATCGCGGACCTCTTGTGGCGTGACATCAGAAGGGATGAAAACACCCGCCTTTTCACGGGTTTGCAAAGTGGCCCAGTTCAGCGTCGGCGTGTCGCGTGCGCCGCGTAATTCAGCCCAACTTTGCACGCGTGGGACGACAAAACAGGCGGCATTGGGGGCGATGCGTTGCAGCGTGCGGTTGGGTACGGTTTCGATGACGATATTGGCCTCAGTATCGTTTGTCAGGCGAATATCGATGCGGGCCTCGCCACGCAGCCGTTCCAGCAAGTCGGTCAGGTCTTCGCGGTTTTCCGGGCGTAGGTTGCCTGCGACACGCACGGTGATCGGACCTTCAAACCGGGTAAAGACAGGCAAAGGGCGCCCGCTTTCCATGCGAAAGGCCAGATCAATGAAATCCAACGCCATTTCAGAGTTTGGGCGCGTCGCTGGCCCCGGGCTAGTCCCGGCAAAGCGCTGCACTTCGGGGAAGGTCAGGCGTATCGGGTCCGGGTCTGCAGGCATTTCTGCACAGGCGGCCACAAAAGCAAGCGCTAGGGCGGCAAGGCGTTTCATGCTGGTCTCTGATATTTGATGAAGTTTGTCACTTGGCCGACGCGATCATAAAGCCGTAACCGACCTGGTTATCCTCTTGCGTGAGCCAATAGACCGATGGCGCACCTGCTGCGTCAGCGGCATTATAGACAGCCTCGATCAGCTTGCGCCCGATCCCGGTGCCACGTACGGCTGGGTCCGCATAGAGGTCTTGCAGGTAACAAACGTTCTCTACCCGCCAGCAGTGGCGGTGAAACACATAGTGGACAAGGCCCACGACCTCACCATCTTGTTCTGCGACCAGCCCGTGAAAGTCCTGCGGATCATCGCCCAGCAATCGTGCAAAGGTACTGGCGTACACAGCCTCGGGTACGCTGGCATGGTAGAATGTCAGATAGCCGGTCCACAACCTGCGCCACGCCGCTTCATCGCGGGCCTGCAGGGGGCGGATGGTAAGGTTTGACGGTACTGTCATCGGGGCGGCTCGTTCATTGTCTTTGGTGGACAATAGAGGGGTTTGTGCGCAGGACCAGTCACTTGACCGTGGGGTCTTGGACGAGGCGTTGATTTAAACACGCCTAACGCTGTCCGCGCGCCATGAAGGCCAACCGCTCGAAAAGATGCACATCCTGCTCGTTCTTGAGCAAAGCCCCGTGCAGCTTGGGTAGCGCATTCGCCCCATCGCGTTTGAGATCGGCTGCGGTCAAATCCTCGGCCAGCAACAGTTTCAACCAATCGAGCACTTCGGAGGTCGAGGGTTTCTTCTTCAAACCGGCTGTTTCACGCAATTCATAGAATTGGGTGAGGGCGGCGGTCAGCAACTGATCCTTGATATCCGGATGATGCACCTCAACGATCTGGCGCATGGTGTCGATATCGGGAAAACGGATGTAGTGAAAAAAGCAACGGCGCAGGAAGGCGTCGGGCAGTTCTTTTTCATTGTTGGATGTGATGATGACGATAGGGCGGTGCACGGCCCTGACGGTCTCGCCGGTCTCGTAGACGTGGAACTCCATCCGGTCGAGTTCTTGCAGCAGGTCGTTAGGGAATTCGATGTCGGCTTTGTCGATCTCATCAATCAAAAGCACGACCTTGCCATCCGCACCAAAGGCCTGCCAAAGCTTGCCCTGTTTGATGTAATTGGCCACGTCGTGCACGCGGGCGTCGCCCAGTTGGCTGTCGCGCAGGCGACTTACGGCATCATATTCGTACAGACCCTGTTGCGCCTTGGTCGTGGACTTGATGTGCCATTCGATCATCGGCAGGCCCAGCGACGCACTGACTTGTCTTGCAAGCTCTGTCTTGCCAGTGCCGGGTTCACCTTTGACCAACAAAGGGCGCTCCAGCGTCACGGCGGCATTCACTGCCATTGTCAGGTCTTCGGTCGCGACGTAACTGTCTGTGCCGGTGAATTGCATGATCTCGCACCCTTCTGATTTCGCAGGCAACCTAGCAGGTCATTCGGGATCATCAACACCTTGCGAAAGAGGCAAAAAGAGGGGGTGACAGTATGCATTGAAGGGAGTAAACCCGCCTCAAAATCGGGTGGAGGCAACCGCGGTGAGAGCGAAGCGGTGACCTAAGTGAAAGGGATTTATGATGAAGGCTGAAGTGTTTCTTGCAGACGACTATCGCCCCGCAGATGACGAACCATTCATGAACGACAAGCAGACCGAGTACTTTCGCAGGAAATTGCTGAACTGGAAGTCCGAGCTGCTTGAAGATAGCCGCGATACCGTTGCGGGCATGAAAGATCAGACCCGTAATATCCCCGACGTGGCCGACCGTGCCTCCGAAGAAACCGACCGTTCACTTGAGCTGCGCACCCGTGACCGTCAGCGCAAGCTGGTCACCAAAATCGACGCCGCACTGCGCCGGATTGATGAAGGCGAATACGGCTATTGCGAAAAAACGGGCGAGCCGATTTCGCTCAAGCGTCTGGATGCCCGCCCCATTGCGACCATGAGCCTTGAGGCGCAAGAGCGTCATGAGCGTCGCGAGAAAGTCCACCGGGACGACTGATATGACCCACAACCAAGGCCGCGACATTGCTGTGATCGGCGGCGGCATTGGGGGATTGACCGCCGCACTGGCCTTTGCGCGCCGGGGGCAAAAGTTACCGTTTACGAACAGGCACCGGCATTGACCGAGGTCGGGGCAGGGTTGCAGATCACCCCAAATGGTGCGCGCGCCCTGAATGATCTGGGCATTGATCGGGCTTTGGCTGCGACCGGGGTAACCGCAGAGGCAGTTGTCCCCATGGACGCCATGGCAAGCCGCGAAATCACCCGGTTTGACCTATCGTCCCAAACTCCCCCATACCGTTTTTACCATCGGGCCGCTTTGGTCGATATCTTGGCACGCGGTTGTGATGCCGCCGATGTCACAATCAAACTCGGGGCGCAGATTTCAACCGTGAACTCTGATGGAAGCTTCGCACTGGACGGGGCGCTTGTCCGACCCGCATTGACCATAGGTGCAGATGGTTTGCATTCTGTCGTGCGCGGGCTGGTCAACACACCAACCAAGCCGTTCTTTACAGGTCAGGTCGCGTGGCGCGCGATGATCAAGACGGACAAACATGACCCAGTGGCGCGCATCTGGATGGCACCCGGGCGACATATGGTCACCTACCCGCTGCCCGATAACCGTTTGAACATCGTTGCGGTGCAGCAGCGCAGCCAGTGGGCTGACGAAGGGTGGCACCACAGCGATGACCCCGGCAACCTGCGCATGGCCTTTGCCGATTGCGGCTGGGAGGTCAAAAGCATCCTCGGTGAGGTTGAAACAGTGAACCTTTGGGGCCTGTTCCGCCATCCTGTCGCGGTGAAGTGGCATGCGGGATCAATCGCGATCCTTGGGGACGCCGCACATCCGACACTGCCATTTCTGGCACAGGGGGCGAACCTCGCAATTGAAGATGCCTATGTCTTGGCACTTTGTTGTGATGAGGCGGTCACATTGGATGAAGGGCTGCGAAGCTACCAAAACAAACGGCGCGCGCGGGTTGTGCGTGCGATTGAGGCGGCCAATAAGAACGCGCGGAACTACCATCTTCACGGGGCAAAACGTTTGGTCGCGCATGCAGGGTTAAAGGCGATGGGAAAGGCGGTACCTACGGCTTTCCTTAGTAGGCTCGGCTGGCTTTATGATCACGATGTAACGGCTTGAATTCAGGCCCCGGTCCCTTTCAGGACCTCGATCAGACGTTGACGTAAGTCAAAGCGAAGTAAGTCCGCTCAGACATCAAGTGTGTCGCGGAAAACGGCCCTTATGATATCATCGCGATGCAGACCCATCACAGCTAGATCTTCATCCGATTTTGCGCGCAACACTTCAGCTTTGCGAATCCGGGCATTGGCCGCGCCCTGAGATATCAACATCTTGTTGAGCCTCTTAGACGCTGCAAGAACGGAACCAACAATTCTCGAGAAAGGTCCGCCGGATTGAACTGTTTTCTTTGCAATGTCGGCCATTTGCGTGCTCCGTAACCTTTGATGTACTCACTAAAAAACCAGAAAGGCCGCACGAAGAGAGCGCCACCTGCTCTCCTATACCCGACCCTTAGTTGCTGCCCGCAGCTTGGAGACGTCCACGGGCTAACAACAACTTTCGCTAATTTTTAAAGGATAATTGGGAAGAAGCTTCGACGAATCTAAGGTATCATTGTGGCGCGGCCTTGTTGCTTAACCATGACAGCCAAGCAGCGGTTTACCAGTATGACGGGTTTACCAGTTGCGGCTGGCCAAATGTGTCACGCGTTCCAGAACTTTGTGACTGCGCCAATCCACTCGGTAAATGTCGTCCTCGATGCGGAAGTAGACCCAGCCGTCGCTAACGGTGGGCAGGCCGTAGTAGCGGGCGTTCATCAGCATCGAATACTGGCCGCGCTCTAGGACCGCGCCAATCTCAACCGGGCCCGGGGCGGGGGTTAGCGGCTGCGGGATGGTCACGCAGTTGGTACCGGCGACCGCGATACGGCATTGCGCGTGCGCGATTGCAGGCAAGGTCGCCACGACAACGGCGGCAGAGACTGTGAAACGGAGCATGGCGGCGTCCTCGAAAACAAGGGTCTACCTTAGCTGATTCCCTGCTCAGGCGGCAAGATCGACCCAGACCGGCACGTGATCAGAGGGTTTTTCGCGTCCGCGCACCTCGCTTTCAATCCAGCAATTTTTCAGCAGATCAGCGCATTGCGGGGTCAGCAGGAAGTGGTCAATGCGGATCCCATCGTTCTTGTCCCAGGCTCCGGCCTGATAATCCCAGAATGAATAATGACCGGCACCGGCCTCGCGTGCGCGGAAGGCCTCGGTGAAACCAAGGTTCAGGATCCGGCGAAATGCGTCACGGCTTTCTTGGCGAAACAAGGCATCGTCGCGCCATGCATCGGGGCGCGCGGCATCCTCTGCTTGCGGAATAATGTTGTAATCCCCGCACATTAGGGCCATTTCTTCATGTATGATGAGTTCTTGCGCGCGCGCATGCAATCGGTCCATCCAGCCCAGCTTGTAGTCGTACTTGGGCCCCGGTGCAGGGTTGCCGTTGGGCAAATAGAGGCCACAGATACGCACTGCCTTTTCGCCGACAACAGTCGCCTCGATATAGCGCGCCTCGATGTCGTCGACGCCGTCGCGCCCCGCACCTTCGGCGCCCGGAAGGCCACGGGTGACATCCTCCAAAGGCAGTTTGGATAGCAAAGCCACGCCGTTAAACCCTTTTTGACCATGGGTTTCGACATTGTATCCTTTGTCTTCGAAAATCTCGCGCGGGAAGTTCTCGTCCACCGATTTGATCTCTTGCAAGACCGCCACATCCGGCTGCGCCTCATCAATCCAGTCGGTGAGCGCCCCGATCCGGGCTTTGACACCGTTAATATTGAATGTCGCGATTTTCATACGGGCCCCCTTGGTTGGCTATGGTTTTGGCCAAGCTTGCGGATAAAGGCAAGGTGTTGGTGCTTTTGAAGGCGGAGAGAACGGTGCGGCATCCTTTCGCTCTTGACGGAAGGCGTTTGCGCCAGCGTAGGCTGCGACAGCCCGGGAGAGGAAAGAGATATCTGATGGTTGCGATTAAGAGTAACGCGTTCGAAACGCTTGAGGCACGTGCGTTTGCGCCAAACCTTGGGGCAGAGATTTATGGCGTGGATCTGAGTAACCTGTCTCGGACGGGCAGTTCGCGGAAATAAAAGAAGCCTTTCACCAATATCAGGTGCTGTTCTTCAAAGAACAAAAGGAAATCCCGCCAGACCAACACGTGGCTTTTGGCAAACGCTTTGGCCCGTTGCATGCCCATCCCGCCGCCCCCACGATGGAAGGGTTTCCAGGGATATTTGAAATTCATGCGACCAAGAATTCGAAAGTCGCCAATGGCGAGTTCTGGCATTCTGACGTTTCTTGTGATGAGACGCCGCCGCTGGGAACGATGTTGCAAATTCACATTTTGCCGCTGTGCGGGGGCGACACGATGTTTAGTGATATGTATGCCGCCTATGATGATTTGTCAGAGCCGCTGAAAGGGATGCTTGGTGGGCTATCCGCGCTACACAGTTCGGAACACATCTATAAAGGTCGCTACAGTGACCGGGTTTCAGAAGGATACAGATATTGATTGCCCGCAGGCGATGCATCCGATTGTGCGGACCCATCCCGAAACGGGACGCAAGGCGCTCTTTGTGAACCGCACTTGTACCACCAAGATCATCGGACTGTCCGATAGCGAAAGCACCGCCATTCTGGAGATGCTGTTTCAACACGCCGAACATATCAACTATCAGATCCGTTTCCGCTGGTCGCTGAACGACATGGCGTTTTGGGATAACCGCTGCTGCATGCATCGGGCGATCTGGGATTATTGGCCAGAAGAGCGTAAGGGCAGACGCGTGACGGTGAAGGGCGACAAGCCTGTCTAGCACCCAGACTTGGTGGGTTGCCTAGGTTTTCCTTCTGATCAAACCGGCCATTGAGTTGTCGCGTGACACAAGTAAGCTTGTGATCATGTTTGTGGGGAAACGGCTGCTACTACGAAACTGGGCTGCGAAAGATCGCATATGTTTGGACGCCATACTTGGTGACCCCGAAGTGATGCAGTTCAGTGATACGGGGGCTCTCGGCAAACCAGATCAACTGGCCTGGCTTCACAATCAGCTGTCGCATGTGTCGTCATATGGGCTGCCTGGCAACCTTGCTGTTGAACTCAAAGAAACGGGACATGTTATAGGCTATGTGAGCCTTTCCAGAGATCTGGCGCGGGTCAGTCGTCAGGATGCGGAGATCGGGATCCGTCTCGCGCGGTCGTCATGGGGACATGGTTATGCCGCTGAAGCGATACGAACACTCATTGATGCGGTAAGACCCACGGACAGAATTGTCGCAATCGTCGACCCCCACAATCATCGCTCCTTGAAGCTCTTAAGAAGCGTCGGTCTGATCTACGACAGCGAAATCATGTTTGCTGGCTGCGACTATGCGGATCATCTCTATACACTGGGTTAGTGCTCCTCATCAGGAGATGAAGCAGCCGTCACCCGCACTTGCCCAACGATGGCTTCACATCGAAAACGATGTCCCGCACCCGCAAGATGACGTCGCATTGGGGTTGTTGATCACAAAGCGCGCGCCAATCAGCTCTTCGCTAAAATCAATCACAGCATCCGCCAAAAACGGCAAGGACACGCTGTCAATCACGACGGTTTCACCCTGTTCCGACAATAAAAGATCATCATCCTTGGCTTCATCAAGGTCGATTTCATACTGAAAGCCTGAACATCCGCCACCCTCCACGGCGATCCGCAGAGCCTTGCCCTGAGCAGAGGCCCCGATCTCGGCCAGTCTTTCAAACGCGCGGGGTGTGACTTTCGGTGGGACAGTGAACATCAGCAGGCCTATCGGTTCTGTTACAGTTCCAATATAGGACGTGTAGGCAAACGCGACAAGACAGGCAATGACAATGGCAGCGTCCTATGCGACCGATCCCGCGAACCCGCGCGGGCGGCTTTACCCTGAGGAAGAAAGCACCTTCCGCTCGCCTTTTCAGCGCGACCGGGACCGGATTATTCACGCATCGGCCTTTCGGCGGCTCAAGCATAAAACACAAGTGTTTATCGAGCATGAGGGCGATTATTTCCGCACCCGCCTGACCCATTCGATTGAGGTGGCGCAGGTCGCGCGCACGGTGGCGGCGGCACTGGATCTGAACGTAGAGCTGACAGAGGCTGTCGCCTTGGCTCACGATCTTGGCCACACGCCCTTTGGGCATACAGGCGAAGAGGCGCTGGACGCGCTGATGCAACCTTATGGCGGGTTCGATCATAACGCGCAGGCCTTGCATATCGTGACCAATCTAGAGCGGCACTATGCCGAATGGGACGGGCTGAACCTGACGTGGGAGAGCCTTGAGGGGATTGCCAAACACAACGGTCCAGTGACCGGCGATATTCCTTATGCGCTCGCCGCTTACAACGCGCGCCACGATCTGGAACTACACACGCATGCGAGTGCCGAGGCGCAGGCCGCTGCCTTGGCGGACGACATCGCCTACAACAATCATGACCTGCATGATGGTCTGCGGGCCGAGCTGTTCAGCACCGACGAGCTGGCCGAGCTGCCGATCCTGCATGACTGCTTTGCGCGTGTTGATACAAAATACCCTGGGCTCAACTATTACCGTCGCCGGCATGAGGCCCTGCGTCGCTTCTTTGGTGTGCTGGTCGAGAACGTGATCACCGTCAGCCGCCGCAACCTGACTGAGCTGGCCCCAGCCACGGTACATGACATCCGCCATGCGGGGCGCATGATGGTGCAGTTTTCGCCGGAATTGTGGAGCGATCTGAAAGTCATCCGTCAATTCCTGTTCACCCGCATGTACCGTGCACCGGCGGTGATCGACATGCGGGTAGTTGTGACCAAGATGATCGACGATTTGTTTCCGTTCTTCATGGAAAACACGGATGAATTGCCCAAGCAGTGGCGCAAGGATGTGGCGGATGCGCCGGATAAAACCGCGTTGGCGCGGATTGTTGCGGATTACATCGCCGGGATGACCGACCGCTTTGCCATTCAAGAACATAAGCGCCTCATAGGCGGTGAAGATATCCCGGCAGGCGTCATTGATGGGAACTAAGCTGACACAAACGTAACTTGCTTGATGCGTTTTTGTAGGTAACCGTGTCTGCCATGAAGCATATCGTTCTTGTAGTATCAGCCCTCGCGCTTTTTGCGTGCAACGATGAGAACTCCCCAGAGGCAGATATCCTCGCCATCGGTGACAGTATTATCTGGTGGAACATCGACGCGGAGCAATCGGTGGCGGATGTTATTGCGGGTGAGCGCGATCTCGATGTGATAAATGCTGCCATTCCCGGCGCGGAATTTCTGGCAGATCAGGACAGCATTCCCCAGCAGTATCAGCCTGGCCGCTGGGAATGGGTTGTGATGGATGGCGGCGCGAACGATCTGGGCGATGTTTGCGGCACCCCGCGCGCACAGCCAGTTCTGGACCAACTTATTGACGCTGACCTGCAAGGCGGTGCGATGCCGAGGTTCTTTGACAGCGTCCGCAGTGATGGCCCGCAGATCATCGTGATGGGCTACTACATGGCCCCCATCGTTGGGGGCGAATTCGCAGGATGCGAGGCCGATTTCACGACACTGAATGACCGGCTCGCGGCCTATGCCGCGCGGACAACCGGCGTCTACTATGCCCCTGCCGATGCCGTCATCGATCCCACCAACAATGGTCACTATGACCCTGACCTCATCCACCCATCGCCCCTTGGCAGCCGCCTGATCGGCTTGCAGATGGCCGATATCATCCGATCTGCGACGGACGGCTAGAGACGCGATGCCCACTTGCGACCCTGCCTCAGGGTGGTAAACCACCCCGGACACGCAAATCTGGATGACCGATGAACCTTTTCGCCGATATTCGCGCCCTTGTGCTGGACTGTCTTGACCAATTGGTCACCGCGGGCACCTTGCCAGAGGGCCTTGCAACCGCTGCCGTCTCGGTTGAGCCGCCGCGCGATGCGTCGCACGGGGATATGGCGACGAATGCAGCGATGGTGCTGGCCAAGCCTGCAAAGATGAATCCACGGGCGATTGCCGAGGCGCTGGCGGCCAATCTGCAGGATGATCCGCGGGTGGCTATGGCCGAGGTCGCTGGGCCGGGGTTTTTGAATATGCGGTTGGTGCCTGAGGTGTGGCAGGGCGTTGTGAAGGCTGCCCTGTCTGATCCAACTTATGGCCAGTCCACTTTGGGGCAGGGCCAAAAGATGATGGTCGAATATGTTTCGGCCAATCCAACCGGTCCGCTGCATGTGGGCCATACCCGGGGTGCTGTCTTTGGTGACGCGCTGGCGCGGTTGCTGGATTACGCAGGCTTTGACGTCACCAAGGAATACTACATCAACGATGGTGGCGCGCAGGTCGATGTGCTCGCACGGTCGGTGTATCTGCGGTATCTGGAGGCCCATGGGCAGGAAGTTGCGTTCCCGGACGGGACTTATCCGGGCGACTATCTGAAGCCTGTCGGCGCAGCGCTGAAGGCCAAGGTTGGCGATGCCTACATCGACAAAGGCGAACAGTTTTGGCTGGACGATATCCGTGAATTCGCGACCGAAGCGATGATGGATCTGATCCGCGAAGATCTCGCCCAGCTTGGCGTCACCATGGATAACTTCTTTAGCGAAAAGTCGCTCTATGGGACGGGTTTGATCGAAAAAGCGATTGCTGAGCTTGATGAGAAAGGTCTGATATATCGGGGGGTTTTGGAACCGCCCAAGGGCAAAATGCCCGAGGATTGGGAGCCGCGCGAACAGACGTTGTTCAAATCCACCGCGCATGGTGACGATGTGGATCGGCCTGTGCAGAAATCCGACGGATCATGGACCTATTTCGCGCCCGACATTGCCTACCACTATGACAAGGTGCAGCGCGGCTTTGATCAGTTGATCGACGTCTTTGGCGCGGATCACGGCGGTTATGTCAAACGGATGAAGGCGGCTGTATCCGCGCTCTCTGACGGCCAGGTGCCGCTGGATGTGAAGCTGACGCAACTGGTGAAGCTCTACAAAAACGGTGAACCGTTCAAGATGTCCAAGCGGGCAGGGACCTTTGTCACCCTGCGCGATGTGGTCGATCAGGTTGGTGCCAACGTGACGCGATTTCACATGCTGACGCGGAAGAACGACGCGCCGCTGGATTTTGACTTCGACAAGGTGTTGGAGCAGTCCAAAGATAACCCGGTCTTCTATGTGAACTACGCCTATGCGCGGGTAAATTCTGCTGTGAGCAAGGCGGGGGCATTTGCGGATGTGTCAGACACGGCGCTGGCCGGTATTGACCTCTCTGGTCTCACCCATGACGCTGAACTCACGCTGATCAAAAAGCTTGCTGAATGGCCGCGTTTGGTCGAGATCGCCGCACGGGGGCATGAGCCGCACCGGATTGCATTTTACCTTTATGATTTGGCGTCCGACTTTCACGCGCTTTACCACCAAGGCAACGCGGATGAGGCGTTGCGCTTTGTGCAAGAGGGTGACTCAGAAACCACACAAGCGAAAATTGCCCTCATTCGGGCCGTAGCGATTGTTATTTTGCACGGTTTGGGTATTCTTGGTGTCACTCCGGCGGAAGAGATGCGCTAACGCACAAGACTGCCGGATAGAGCTCAAATGACCCCGCAAAGCCATAAGGCATGGGGCGTGTAAGAGGCGAAGATGGCAGTATACGATGAGGGGTTCGCCCCGGCGGCAGGTGTGCCGCGTGTTACCAATTTAGTGAATTTTGCAGGGGCTGCGCTGTCGCTGGCCTTGATCCTTGGCATTGGGTTCTGGGGGTATAAGCTGATCGTGCGTGACGTCAGCGGCATTCCCGTGGTCCGTGCGATGGAAGGCGATATGCGGGTGCTGCCCGACAATCCCGGTGGCGGCGTTGCCGCACACACGGGGCTTGCTGTGAACGAAGTGGCTGCGATTGGCGAGGCGGGAGGTCCAGAGGATCGGCTGGTGCTCGCTCCGCGCACGTCCGGTCTTGCCCCTGAAGATCTTGAGGCACAACCGATTGCCGAGGCTGTGGCAAGCGTCGTTGCTGAGGAAGAACCCGTTGTCGAAGCGCCAATAGCCCAAGATGACGTCAGCGCGCTTGCCGCGCAATTGGCTGGACTTGCCGCCGCGCCACAAGAAACCACCGATAACGCTGTTGCGGTTATCCCAGCCAGCGTGCCCGGTGTTGCGACCTCATTGCGTCCTGTCCTGCGCCCGGCAAACGCGCGCATTCCTGCAGCCACAGCCACGCCAGCTACGGCCAATACCGAAGTCGCCGTGACGACCACAACCTTCCCCGCAGGCACCAATCTGGTGCAACTGGGCGCGTTCCCGAACCCTGCTTTGGCGGCAGAGGAATGGGACCGCCTGCAAGCCCGCTTTGGCCAGTTGATAAGTGATCGCGGCCGCGTCATTCAGGTCAGCAATCAAAGCAGCGCGACGTGGTATCGCCTACGCGCCAGCGGTTTTGCTGACCGGGCCGAGGCGCGTCGTCTTTGCGCCGCATTGCAGGCAGAAGGCGCGGAATGCATCGCTTTGGTGGTCAACTAAGTGCCTATGAATGCGACGATTTTTGGCCCCGAAGGGCTGGAAATCACTGATTGGGAACGCGTCTTTTTCCGCGAAGTGCAGCCGCTTGGATTTATCCTTTTCGCCCGCAACATCGACAACCCTGATCAACTACGCCGCCTGACGCATAGCCTGCGAGAGGCCGTACAGCGCGACGCGCCAATCCTGATTGATCAGGAAGGGGGCAGAGTGCAACGGATGCGCGCGCCGCATTGGCGCGAATACCCGCCAGCCTTGGATCAAATGGCCCGGGCCAGTGACCCGCTGCGCGCGCATTGGGTGCGTAACCGCCTGATTGCGGCGGAACTGCATGATGTGGGCATTGATGCCAACTGCGCCCCTTTGGCCGACATCGCCGAAGAGGCAACGCATCCGGTGCTCAAGAACCGCCTCTATGGCTATGACGTTGAAACAGTGGTTGCAGCAGCCAAGGTTTGCGCTGATGCGCATCTTGCAGGGGGCGTCCTACCGATCCTGAAACACATCCCGGGCTATGGTCGGGCTGCGGTAGACAGCCACAAGGATTTGCCCCGCGTGGATGCACCCGGCGCCGAGTTGGATGCATGGGACTTTGCCCCATTTGCCGCTCTCACGGACATTCCGATGGGCATGACCGCCCATATCGTTTTTTCTGACATCGACGCCTCAGCACCAGCCACAACATCCGCCAGAATGATGGAAGTGATCCGTAGCGACATTGGTTTTGATGGTCTTTTGATGACCGACGATCTGTCGATGGCGGCGCTGTCTGGCACGGTTGCCGAGCGTGCGGCTGCGAGTATTGGCGCTGGCTGCGATATCGTCTTGCACTGCAACGGGGACGCAGGCGAAATGCGGGCAGTGGCCGCTGCCTCTGGCGACATGACCCCAGCCGCAGTAATCCGCGCAAATCGCGCTTTGGCGATGCGAAAAAACCCAGTAAATATTGACATCCCCGCGCTGGAAGCGGAACTTGCACGCCACTTAGGCTGAGGTCAGATGCAGGGCGACGATTTTCAAGAAGACGCGGTAAGTGTCAGCGAGCGTGTGGCCGCTGAAGCCTTGATCGTGGATGTGGGGGCCTATGAGGGGCCACTGGACCTGTTGCTGACCTTGTCACGCACACAGAAGGTCGATCTGCGTCAGATTTCGATCCTTGCCTTGGCGGAACAATACCTGGCCTTTGTTGAGCAGGCCAAACGCCTAAGGTTGGAACTCGCCGCGGACTATCTGGTGATGGCCGCATGGCTGGCCTTCCTCAAATCGCGCCTTCTCCTGCCACCCGATCCTTCGGAAGAGGGGCCATCGGGTGAGGAACTCGCCGCTCACCTTGCTTTCCAACTCGAACGGCTGGAGGCGATGCGTAATGCCGCCGCCAAGCTGATGGCGCGTGACCAATTGGGCCGCGATTTCTTTGCCCGTGGCATCACCGAAGATGTCCAGCGTGTGCGCCGCGTGACCTATACCGCGACGCTGCTTGACCTAATGCAAGGCTATGCCCGTATCCGCACCCGCGACGACTTCCGCCCCTTTGTGATGGACCGGCAGCACGTGATGACCATGGAGCAGGCGTTGGAACGCATGCGCGGGCTGATTGGCTTTGCCGGTGAGTGGACCGAGTTCGCTAACTATTTACCCGATGGTTGGGACGCTGACCCGCAGCGCCGCCGCTCGACCACGGCGGCGACCTTTGCCGCCTCGCTGGAGCTCGCCAAAGAAGGTAAAATCGAAATTCGGCAGGGTGAAACCTTTGCCCCTATCCAAATCCGCAAGAAAGTGCCCGGTGATGACTAAGACAGAGACGCCCGCTAACGACAGCCTGTTTGAAGCGCCACCGATGGGCGAGCAGGAACGCATGGTCGAGGCGATTCTTTTTGCCACCGCCGATCCCGTTTCTGTGACCGAACTGACAGGCCGTATGCCCCACGGCTGTGACCCGGCCGAGGCGATTGCAAACCTGCGCAAACGCTATGAAGGGCGTGGTGTGAATATCGTGAAAGTCGGCGATGCCTGGGCGATCCGCACGGCTGGCGATCTTGGTTTCCTGATGCAAAAGGAAACCGTCGAGACCCGTAAACTCAGCCGGGCCGCGATCGAGACTTTGGCGATTGTGGCCTATCACCAGCCTGTGACCCGCGCTGAGATTGAGGAGATCCGCGGCGTGAGTGTGAGCCGCGGCACGGTAGATCAGCTGATTGAGCTGGAATGGATCCGCTTTGGTCGGCGCAAGATGACGCCGGGGCGGCCCGTGACCTTTGTGGTCACCCAAGGATTCTTGGATCACTTTGGGCTTGAGAACGCACGCGACCTGCCCGGGCTGAAAGAACTGCGCTCTGCCGGGTTGCTTGAAAACCGTCCGCCACCTGGCGCGACCGCCTTGGGCGAGGCGGAAGACGCCGATGAGGATGAAAACCAGTCCGAGTTGTTTGAAGATTAACGTGTGCGCCTTACCTTAGAGGCAACCGCGAGGGAGATTGAGATGAACATGAACCGACTGATCAATATGGCCGTTCGGATGTTGATGCGCAAAGGTATCAATAAGGGCGTCGCACTGGCCTCAACGAGGGGCAAGCGCGCGGAAGATCTAACACCTGAAGAACGGGCACAGGCGAAAAATGCGCAACAAACGGCGCAGAAAGCACAAAAAGGCATGCGCGCGGCACGGCGATTTATGCGCTAGGCGGGTAAAACGGCTATCTGTGATACAGCATACGCCCGATGGTATTCATGAGGATCTGGGCGGCAAGCGTTGATGTGCAACCGGTCATGTCGTAGTCGGGTGCAACCTCAACCAGATCGACCCCTACGATATCGCCGCGCTGCGCCAGGCCGTCGATCAGTTCCAACACCTCATAGTATAAGAAACCACCGTGGCTCGGTGTGCCGGTTCCCGGTGCGATTGATGGGTCAAATGCGTCGATGTCAATCGTCAGATAGTAGCGCGCGCCCTTTGGAATACGCGCCAACATGCCATCAACACCCAGTTTGCGAAACTGGCGTACCGAATGAATGTCAGACCCCATCTTGCGGGCATCTATATAGCCATCGCGCGCAGTCGAAGAGACGTTGCGAATGCCGATCTGGCTGAGCCCGGTGACATAGGGCTTTTCGGCGGCACGACGCATCGGATTGCCATGGCCGAAGCTGACGCCATGGCGTTCATCCACAAAATCGAGGTGGGCATCGATTTGCACAACATGAATGGGGGCGTGGTCGTCGAATGCGTTGATACAGGGGATGTTCACCGAATGGTCACCGCCCATAACAACCGGCACGGCACCCGCGGCAAGGATCTTGCGCACACCATACTCGATATTGGCATGGCTTTGCATTGTATCCGTGTGGACGATGTCGGCGTCGCCAATATCGACAATCTTGACCTCTGAGGGGTCCAGATAGGTGATATCATCTTCAAAGTCATACGCCCCAGCATGACCGAAGGAAAAAAGTGTCGAAGCTTCGCGGATTGCACGCGGTCCCATGCGCGCACCAGCGCGCCATTGGCAGCCAAAGTCATAAGGCGCACCGAGAACGGCCACATCCGCGTCAATAGAATCCCAATCTTGTATGTAGGGGTACTTGCCAAACGTACAGATGCCAACAAAAGGGAGGTTTAAACGTCCACTTTCATATCCGTGTTCTGACATCTCAGACATCCTTTCGCAGTATTGCTTCGGTGCCCAGCCCGAAC
Organism: Yoonia sp. GPGPB17; assembly: GCF_037892195.1. Lineage (NCBI taxonomy): Bacteria > Pseudomonadati > Pseudomonadota > Alphaproteobacteria > Rhodobacterales > Paracoccaceae > Yoonia > Yoonia sp. GPGPB17. The sequence goes on along the minus strand of NZ_JATACI010000002.1, from coordinate 1,089,337 downwards.
GGGCATAGAATCCATATTCTACGCCCTAAAATGCTTGGACAGCTTCAACCCTTGCCCTTGGTAATTCGACTTGATCTCACGCCCATAAAGGGCGGCGGGCAGCGCGGCCATGTTCTCGTACACCAGACGCCCGACAACCTGACCGTGCTCCAGCACAAAGGGCGCTTCGTGGCAGCGGACTTCTAACACCCCGCGCGACCCTGATCCGCCAGCCTCGGCATAGCCAAAGCCCGGATCGAAGAAGCCAGCGTAGTGCACCCGGAATTCGCCGACCATCGCTAGGTACGGTGCCATTTCCGCGGCCTGCATAGGCGGGATCACAATTGCTTCGCGGCTGACCAGAATATAGAACGCTCCGGGGTCGAGGATGATCCAGCCATCTTTGGTATGGACCTCTTCCCAGAACTCTGCCGGATCGTAGTGGTTCAGCTTGGACAGGTCCACGACACCGGTGTGCGGTTTAGCGCGGTAGCCGACCAAGGTGCCTTCTGTGGGCTTAAGATCGACCGAAAAACCAAGGCCATCTGAGATTATTGGTTCACCGGAAACAATGGGTGTCGTCGCGTGAAGTGTGCGTAAATCATCGTCTGACATCAACGTCTTGCCTTGGCGAAAGATGATCTGGTTCAGCATCTGCCCGGGGCTGGCGACAACCGAGAATGACCGGGGGCAAATCTCGACATATAACGGGCCGTTGTAGCCTTCGGGTACGCGGTCGAACTCGACACCTTGGTCTGTGATAATACGGGTCAGTAGATCAAGCCGACCAATCGATGACTTTGCACTTGCAGCGGCGGTCATGCCCTTCGGTAAGGTCAGGCGCTCCATCAAAGGCACAACGTAGACGCAACCTTTTTCCAGCACGGCGCCACCGTTCAGATCAACGGCGTGCATCTGGAACTCTTTCAGCCGTTCTCTCACGCTGCGCTGACGCCCGGCGAGAAAAGAGGCACGCACGCGGAAGGCGGTTTGGCCCAAACGCAGATCAAGCGAGGCGGGTTGAATCTGACCGTCTTCGATCGGGCTCTCAGCCGCGATACCGCCCGAGGCGATCATGTCGCGGATTTGATGGTCGGCCAAGACACCTGCGTTTGTCATTTGATCCCCCAATGGCATGTCAAAACGCCCGCCGTGCTGTTGCAACGACGGGCGGTTATGATTGGTCGGGCTAGCAGGACTCGAACCTGCGACCTTCCGTCCCCCAGACGGACGCGCTACCAGGCTGCGCCATAGCCCGACTGGCAGCGTTCATACCCCAAAACCGTGCAAGGGCAAGCCCGAAAAACACCTACTAGCCGCGCATCCGGGCGCGGACTGCTTCCAGCCGGGCCAAGAGCGGTGCAATCTGCCCTGCACTTGCTTGCAGTGCCGTGGGATCACTGGGCGCGCATCCGATAAGACGTGGGGCCGCCGTTGGCAGGTCGTGCGGCGGCAAAGGCAGATCAATCACAAAGGCGGGTGCTGCGGCTGGTGCAGGCGCGTCGAAGGGAAAGGCGTCTTGTTGTGGGACAGCGGCAGGTGTTGGTGGTACTGGCTGAGGTGCTGATACGGTAGGCGTGGCCTCCGGCGCTGGCTCAGATAAGGTCATCGACTGACCTAAACCTGCCACGTGTTTCACGCCCTTTTCACGCAAGAGCTTTTGCGTGCCTTTTATGGTCAACCCGTCTTCATGCAGGAGCTTCTTGATCCCCCCCAGCAGGTCCATATCGGTGGGGCGGTAATAGCGCCGCCCGCCCGCGCCTTTGACGGGTTTGATCTGGCTGAACTTACTTTCCCAGAAACGCAGCACATGGGTCGGCGTATCCAACCAGTCAGCCACCTCGCTGATTGTGCGAAATGCGTCTTTCGCCTTGGCCATGATCTAGCGTTTGTTCCCTGCCGCCACGCGATCTTTCATCAGATGCGATGGTCGGAACGTCAAGACGCGGCGGGGGTGGATCGGCACCTCTTCACCGGTTTTTGGATTGCGGCCAACGCGGGCCGCCTTGTCACGCACGGAGAATGTACCAAAGGACGATATTTTTACCGTTTCGCCGGACACCAGACTGTCTGAGACATGGGACAGTACGCTTTCAACCAAATCGGCACTGTCGTTGCGAGAAAGTCCAACCTGACTATGCACTGCATCTGCCAAATCCATCCGCGTCAAAGTCTTATCGGTCATCAAACAAACCCTTTACAATTTCCGTCCGAGCATAGGCCCCCGGTAAATTCAGAGTCAATAACAACGGCTTGGCAAACGGGGTTAACAGTGCGTTTCCGCATACCAGATTGGATTTACCAGCGGATCACCACAGCACCCCATGCCAATCCACCTCCGATTGCTTCGGTCACGACCAGATCGCCTTGCTTGATTTGGCCATTTGCGACGCCTACTGACAGGGCGAGGGGAATCGATGCAGCCGATGTATTGCCGTGATCCTGAACCGTGACAACAACCCGGTCCATACCGACGCCCAGTTTCTTGGCGGTCGATTGAATAATGCGGATATTGGCCTGATGCGGGACAACCCAATCCACATCATCGGCACCTAAGTTGACTTTTTCCAAAGCCGCATCAGCCGTCTTTGCTAGTTTTTCGACCGCATGGCGGAAGATTTCTTTGCCTTCCATGCGCAGCATGCCGGTATTCTGCGTTGAGACCCCGCCATCGACATAGAGCAGGTCTTTGTAGCGTCCGTCAGAGTTCAGATCTGTTGAGAGTACGCCGCGGTCTGTATTTTCGCCGGTGCCCTCTTGTGCCTCCAAGATCAACGCGCCCGCGCCATCTCCAAACAGCACACATGTTGACCGGTCTGTCCAATCCATGATCCGGCTGAATGTTTCCGCCCCAATCACCAAAACACGGTCCGCCTGACCTGATATGATCAGCGCATTGGCATTCGACAATGCATAAACGAAACCGGCGCAAACAGCCTGAACGTCGAAAGCATATCCAGTTGTGTTCCCAATTGCGTGCTGCACCATGGTTGCTGCGGACGGAAAGGTCAGATCGGCGGTTGAGGTGGCCAGGACGATGGCGTCAATGTCTTCGCCGGTCATACCCGCCATCTCCAGAGCCGCCTTGGCAGCTTTCGCTGCAAGGTCTGAGGTGGTTTCGCCTTGGGCTGCAAAATGGCGCCGTTCAATCCCGGATCGGGATTTGATCCATTCATCCGACGTATCAAGCGATTTTTCGAATTCAGCGTTGGGGACGACTCTTTCGGGCAGGTAATGACCAACCCCTTTGACCACTGCGCGACGCATCATGCCTATTTGCCTGTGTTTGTATTGAGACTGTCCGTCTCACTTTCTATTGCGGTATCTTGGGCAAGTGACGCAGCGGAAGCAACCCTTGCCGCAAGTTTATCTGAGAAACCGCTTTTCGCGAGGCGATAGGCGAGGTGCAAGGCTGCCGCAACACCTGTGGCATCGGCTGATCCGTGGCTTTTGATGACGGTTTGGTTCAGCCCCAAAAAAACACCGCCGTTCACCCGACGTGGGTCGATCCGCTTGCGCAGGCTCCGCAATGACCCCCGAGCGAGCAGGGCCCCCAGGGCCGACCACGGCGTTTTTGTCAGCGCGCCCCGCAGGAACTCGCTGATCAGGGTTGCGGTCCCTTCGCCGGTCTTCAGCGCCACATTTCCCGTAAACCCGTCGGTGACAATGACATCAACTTTATCTGAGGGCAGGTCGCCGCCCTCGATGAAGCCAACATACTCAAAGTCACCAATTATTGCAGCATTTCCAATAAGTTCATGGGCGACTTTCAACTCGGCCCGGCCTTTGTGCTCTTCTGTCCCCACGTTGAGCAGCCCGACACGCGGGCGTGCTATGTCCAGCCCATTCCGCGCATATGACGCCCCCATAAGGGCATAGGTCAGCAGATCATCCTGATCGGCGCGAATATCTGCCCCGGCGTCAAGCATGACATTAAAACCTGACGGATTGCGCGATGGCCAAAGGCAAGCAATGGCAGGGCGGTTCACCCCTTCCGCCTTGCGCAGACGCAGCATCGACATGGCCATCAGCCCGCCGGTGTTGCCGCAGCTGACGGCAACGGCAGCCTGCCGTTCGCGGACCGCTTCAATGGCTGACCACATGGATGTTTTCTTGCCGTTACGCAGCACATGGCTGGGCTTGTCCGTCATTTTCACGACTTCGGCGGCGTCGTGAATGCTCACGCGATCTGCAATGCCGCTTTTGGCAACAAGCGCTTCAAGCTGCGCCTTGGGTCCGTGCAAGATGGCACGCGCGCCGGGTGTCTTGCGCAAAAACTTGGAAAGGCCCGCAACAACAGTTGCAGGCCCTTGGTCTCCGCCCATTGCATCGACAGAAAGCACGTCGCTGGCAGCATGTCCCTGCATCGGAGCAGTGTCCGTCTGGGATGGTGTCATGCCAGGTGCTTTCTCAGATCGCTCTATGCGGCGTCGTCTTCGAGATCGATTTCAGTTGTGTCTGTGATGACTTCGCGCGACGCATAGTGGCCGCAGGATGGGCACACATGGTGGGGGCGCTTCAGCTCGCCACAGTTGTCGCATTCGTTTGGGTTTGCCGCGACAAGCGCGTCATGTGCACGCCGGTTGTTGCGGCGGGATTTGGATACTTTGTTCTGCTGGACAGCCATGTCTCAACCCTATGTATAAAGGGGCGCTGCCCCAGATTTCTGTGCGTCTGGCGGGGTCCTAAGCCATTGTGGCAGCCCTGTCGAGACACGATGTAAGAGAGGCCGCGAACATACTGCGATTCCCCTTTTGTGCAACCCTTTTTCGCCCTTGTTTCAGAGGGGTTATTTGTCTTTGTTTTCAAGGCTTTCACGTAGTGCGCCCAGACCAGCAAAGGGCTTGGCTTCATCATCAGACATGGGGGTAACACCGGGTTCGGCGAAAACAGCCTGTGACAGATCTGCGCCTTCAACACGTGGATAGGGGGGCAGGGCCAGCGACAGCGCCTCGATCATAACCTGCGCCAGATCCAGGGTCTCCGGCAGGGCTTCAACCGTGTCATCTTCGGGCATTTCGACCTCAGATGCCTCAATCTCCGGGGTGTCGGCGACGTAGCTGCGGAGGATCGCCTCATCGATGCGTGCGGTCACCGGGTCCAGTGTCACCACGCAGTCCTGCACGACAGTGGCGCCCAATTCAGCAGATAAGGTCCAGTCTTGGCGGCCTTGCGGGGTTAGCTTTCCCGAAAAACGCAGCTTCTTGATACCGACAATGTCCAGCGCCGCGGCAACCGCTTTGCGCTCATCCGCGGTTGGAACCAGTTCAAACACGGTCGGTTTGCGCGTTGCAAGGTCGGCTAAACGCAGATGTGACTTCGGTAACTGAGGCATTGCTGTTTTCGATTCTTGAACAGGGGCGGGGTGTGCTGTATCGGGGATAAAAGGCGCGTGGCGCCAAGGCAAGAGGGCGAGCGTGATGAGTGGAACGACAGGCAATCTGCGCAAAACGGTGAAAGCTGTGGGTTTTGTGTCAGTGCTCGCGATTGCGGCTGGCTGCGCGCAGATGGACCGGTTCCATGGCTTCATTCCGCCCGAAGAAGAGCTGGCCACACTGAGCGTCGGTTCGACCACCAAAGACGAAGTGATCGCCCTGTTCGGACCGCCAAAATCCGAACGCGGCTTGCAGAACAACACGGTCTACTATGCCTCCAGCCAGTTCCGGCGGTTCGGCCCTTTTGCCCCGGAAGAGGTAGACCGGCAGGTGCTGGCCATTGATTTCGACGGCAATGATCGGGTCCGCAACATTTCGCGCTATACGCTTGAAGATGGGCGGGTGGTTGTCCTCGATCGCCGTGTGACGGAGGACGGGATCAACGATGTGACCTTCCTCGCACAGTTGTTGGGGTCCTTCGGGCGGATTGATGCTGGACAGTTCTTGGGTGAACCTTAGGGTTGCTTACAGCGGCTGGAGTCACATTGAGTGACTGCTTTGCGGACAAAACCGACCTTGAGCTATTTGAGAAATGAAGGCCCCAATGAGCTTTGGTCCCAACGTTTGTTTAATTCAACAAGTTCTTTGTGCGGAAAACTGTCTCTTCCTTTTTGATAAGACGGTTGCCGCAAGTTCACATGGGTTTTCCATAATTCCGCGAGCAGCATTCCTACCAGCCTCTGCCGCCTAATTCTCGTCGACAAGACAAACTCACCTTCTTGGTCAGCACCAAAGCCACTTAAGGATTTTTTGATCTCGTATATCGATAAAATTACAGTATGCTGTTGTTTTTTATCTGTTTCTATTTCGACAGTGGCCCCACCCGGTTCATCGCATAGCGCTACGCGTATAGAAGAGTTTTCGATAATTGCGCGACAGATCTTCAAAATCTCATGAGGTAGGTCGGTGAAAATACCGCTTACCCTGAGAACGGTAGGTTGCCCTCGGAATACAACAATAAGCTCTGCCCAGCCATGGCAGCCAATATCACAATAAAATTGGGTGACGTCGTCTAGTGGTAAGACTTGAGCGCTCATTTTATTCCACTTAACAAGAGAACAAGTGCGCCACAACTTTTGGTAGGTCAGGGCTCAAACCAGACATTCCGACATTTACGAAGAAGAAGCTAATCTTCATTCCTCCGGCTCAAATTCCAGCGCCACCCCATTGATACAGTACCGCAACCCCGTTGGCTGTGGCCCGTCTGGAAACACATGCCCCAGATGCGCGTCGCAGCGGTTACAATGCACCTCGGTCCGTTTCATGAAGAAACTGCGGTCTACGCTTTCGCCCACCATCTCCCCATCAACAGGTTGATAGAACGAGGGCCAGCCGGTGCCACTTTCGAACTTGGCGTCTTGATCGAAGAGCGGGGCACCACAGCAGACACACATGTAAGTCCCTGCATCTTTTGGGAAGTCCTCATGTGTACCAGCACGCTCAGTGCCGTGTTTGCGTGTCACCTTATAGGCCATGTCGGAAAGTTGTGCGCGCCATTCGGCGTCTGATTTTACGATCTTGTCCATCAGTGCGATGTCCTTTCACTTGTGCTGCCGCATAACGTAGGCGTGCAGAACGTTTTCGCCAAGATGGCAGAAGATGACATTTCCGTTGCGCAGACCGTGGCACTGTCTTAGCAGGCGCATATGGCCAAAACACCGCTTCTCCAAGTCTCTGATATCGCGCTGACCTTCGGCGGCGATCCTGTGTTCGAAGACCTGTCTTTGATTGTGCAGCCGGGTGACCGCGTGGCGCTTGTTGGGCGCAATGGGTCCGGTAAATCGACGCTGATGAAGGTGATGGCAGGGCTGGTGCAACCTGACAGCGGCACGCGCGTCGCGGCGCCGGGTGTGCAGGTCGGCTATATGGAGCAAGACCCCACAATGGCGGGCTTCGCGACCTTGGGCGATTATGCGGCCAGCGGGTTGGACATTGATGAAGCCTACAAGGTTGATATGGTCGCAGAGGGTCTGAAATTCGACCCCGCAGGCGATGTGAACACAGCCTCCGGCGGGGAACGCAGGCGCGCGGCGCTAGCCAAACTGATGGCGGAAGCGCCAGAGCTGATGCTGCTGGACGAGCCGACCAACCACCTCGATATCGAGGCGATTGCCTGGCTGGAAAACGAGCTGAAATCCACACGTGCGGGTTTTGTGTTGATCAGCCACGACCGGGCTTTCCTGCGGGCGCTAACCCGCGCGACCCTCTGGATTGATCGGGGTCAAGTCCGGCGCGCCGAGCAGGGGTTTGAACATTTCGAGGCGTGGCGCGACAAGCTTTGGGAAGAAGAAGACCAACAGCGCCACAAACTGAACCGCAAGATCAAGGCCGAGGCGCGATGGGCTGTCGAAGGTATCTCAGCCCGCCGCAAGCGCAACCAAGGACGCGTGCGGGCCCTACAAGAGCTGCGTGCGCAAAGGGCGGCCCAAATCACACGCCAGGGTACGGCAGCGATGGCTTTCGATGGTGGAACGACTTCGGGTAAAAAGGTGATGGAGGCTTTCGGGCTGACCAAAGCCTTTGATGGAAAATCGATTGTAAAGTCCTTCGACCTGACGGTGCAACGGGGCGATCGGATCGCCTTTGTTGGGCCAAACGGTGTGGGTAAGACGACGCTGATCAAGATGCTGCTGGGGCAGGAGGCGCCTGATGCTGGATCGGTCAAATTGGGCACCAATCTGGATATTGCCGTGTTCGACCAGACCCGTGCCGCGCTGAACGAAGATATGACGCTTTGGGAAAATCTCGCCAATGATCCTGAACTTGGCGTGTCCGGCAAATCCGATCAGGTTATGGTGCGCGGCACCCCCAAACATGTTGTGGGCTACCTGAAGGAATTCCTGTTCAACGAGGCGCAAGCGCGCGCACCCGTCCGGTCACTTTCAGGTGGTGAAAAAGCGCGGCTATTGCTGGCGCGGCTGATGGCGCGGGAAAGCAACCTGTTGGTGCTGGACGAACCAACCAACGATCTGGACATCGAAACGCTGGATTTGTTGCAGGATATCCTCGGCGACTACGAAGGCACAGTGCTTCTCGTCAGTCACGACCGTGACTTTCTCGACCGGGTCGCGACCACCACGATTGCGATGGAAGGCAATGGGCAGGCCGTGGTCTATGCGGGTGGTTGGTCTGACTACCGTGCGCAACGCGGTGGCGATTTTGTTGAGGCAAAAGAAGCCAGCAAGCCGTTGGCCAAAAAGGAAAAACAAGCCACTACGAAGGTTGCGACGGGCTTGTCTTTCACCGAAAAACACCGGTTGGAAGAATTGCCCGGCGTGATCGACAAGATCACAGCCGAGATCGCGAAACTGGAGGAATTGCTTTCCGACCCTCAACTTTTCACCAAGCAGCCCGTGAAGTTTCAAAAGGCAACCGATGCGCTGGTTGCGCGGCAAACGGCGCTCTCTGATGCCGAAGATGAGTGGCTGATGCTGGAAGAAAAAGCGGCAGGTTAGGGCATTCGCAACGCCCCATCCAACCGAATGGTGGTGCCATTCAAATAGTCGCATTCCACAATGAACTTTGCCAACGCGGCAAACTCTGCCGGATCACCTAAACGGGCCGGGTAGATCACGTCCTTCGCTAACCCGTCCATCACCTCTTCGCCCAGACTTTCCAGCATTGGCGTGCGGAATATTCCCGGTGCAATGGCCATCACCCTGATCCCACTGCGGGCCAGGTCACGCGCCATAGGCAGTGACAACCCGGCAATGCCTGCCTTTGAGGCCGCATAAGCGGTCTGGCCTTTCTGCCCATCGAAAGCAGCAACGGAGGCCGTGTTGATGATCACGCCACCTTCCGTCATCCGAGCGGCAGCTAAACGGGCCACGTTGAAGGTCCCATTCAGGTTGATATCGACGGTGCGGGCAAAGCTGTCCTGTCGGTGCGGCCCATCACGGCCCAGTGTTTTCTCGGCCGTGGCGATCCCTGCACAGTTGATTGCGACATTGACAGCACCCGCCTGATCAAGACCCCCGGCAACACTTGCCTCATCGGTCACATCCACTTCGGCAAAATCTGCGCCAATCTCAGCGGCAAATGTGGCGCCAGCCGGATCGCGATCAAAAATCGTCACCTGCGCCCCTGCCGACACAAAAGCCCGCGCCGTTGCAGCGCCCAAGCCCGACGCCCCACCTGTGATAACAGCAATCGCATTTTCTATTTGCATGACACCCTCATCTTCTTATGTTTCCAAATACCTTCGGGGACCCGCCAGGGCGGGGGCAGACCGCCCCGTCGGCACCCGCTTCAAGTGCCTTTCTCAGCGGCTTTTATCTGATCCCAAAGGGCGTCCATCTCGGCCAGATTGCTTTCTGCCGGGGTTTTGTAAGCCGATGCAAGGGCATCTTCAACAGCCGCAAACCGGCGGGTAAACTTGGCGTTCGTGCCGCGCAGGGCCGCCTCAGGGTCGATATCCAGATGCCGCGCCAGATTGGCGACTACGAATAGCAGATCGCCAAACTCTTCCTCGACCTGTGCTTGCGTCAGCTGGTCGCGGGCCTCGACCAATTCACCGGCCTCTTCCACGATCTTGTCGATCACATGGGCTGTGTCCGGCCAATCGAACCCGACGCGGGCGGCCCGCTTTTGCAGTTTGACCGCGCGGGTCAGGGCAGGCAATCCGGCAGCGACGCCATCAAGCGTACGGGTCTGTTCTTTGCCGAGCACGCTCGGCGGCCTTGATCTTTTCCCAATCCGCGGTTTGCTGCTCGACCGATTTGTCGCGCGACTCATCACCAAAGACATGCGGATGACGCGTCACCATCTTGTCGCTAATGGCGCGGACCACGCTTTCAAATGTAAAGTGCCCGGCCTCTGCCCCCATCTGCGTGTGATACACCGTCTGCAACAGCAGATCGCCTAACTCGCCTTCCAGCTCGTCCCAATCACTGCGGGCGATGGCATCCGCGACCTCATAGGCCTCTTCAATGGTGTAGGGGGCGATTGAGTTGAAGTCCTGCTCAATATCCCATGGGCACCCTGTTTGTGGATCGCGCAAACGACGCATGATTTCCAACAGGCGCGGCATGCCGCCATTGGGGTCGTGGATCAACGGGTTTTCGGTCATGTGGCCTCTCACAGATTGGCGCGACGCTAGCGAATTGCGAACGCCGCGCCAAGATGCAAGAGCGATGTTAGAAGTTGAAGGCCGCGCGAATGCCAAATGACTCAATCGAGCTGTCAACGCGGGCGGCAATAGTGTCACCAAACTGGGTGATTTCGTCTTCTGCTGCCAAATCGCGGATCAGATATTCCGCGCCAACAGTGAATTGCGCGTTGATCTGGTAGTCGACGCCGAAGCCATAGTTGACACCGGTTGATGTATCCAAATCGAGCCCGAGGAAGTCCTCTTCCTGGTCAACATCAAGCAGACGCGACTGGGAAAAACCTGCAACACCATAGATCAGCGTGTTGCCCAGATCGTAGCCCACACGCGCTTTGACGTCGATCAGGCGGGCATCTGTTGTGATACCGTCAAAGTCATCAGCCGTCAGGCCGTTGGCTTGTCCAAGCGCGAGTTCACCACCGATCACAAAGTCACCTTGCTGAATTTGATAACCTGCAAAACCCGAAATGACTGAGTCCACGTCAAGCGAGTCCTCTGGCACGGCGATGCCGCCATCGAAGACGGGCGCGATGAAAATGTCATCACCAACCAGCGCATCCAATTGGACACCCGCATAAGCACCGCTCCAGTCGGCTGCCGCAACCGTTGGCGCGAGCAAAATTGCACCCAGGACGGTCTGTTTGAGTGTTCCGCGCAATGTAGTTTCGGCTGTTTTTAGGTTTGGCATAATATACCCCTTTGATATGTGTCTCAGGGTAGCAAAAATGCCGCCCTCAGAAGGCACTACGCGCTGGCCAAGGTATTATTCTCAGCAATGGGAAACTTTTTGCGAGCTGCCGGACGGATCGCCCATTGCGCGCGCGCCTCTGTTGCAGTCAACTGAGGGCAAAAGCAAAAGGATCACTGGAACCACCATGCCCATTATCAACCGCATAGCCGACTACGCCGACGATATGACGGCATGGCGCAGACACCTGCACGCCCATCCCGAATTGCAGTTTGAATGCTTCGAGACGGCAAAGTTTGTCGCTGAAAAATTGCGTGCTTTTGGTGTTGATGAAATTCACGAAGGGATCGCCACATCCGGCGTTGTCGCCATTATTAACGGGCGTGCGGCGGGACCAACAATTGGCCTGCGGGCCGATATGGATGCCTTGCCGATGCAAGAGGAAACCGGCCTGCCTTATGCGTCAACCATTCCCGGAAAGATGCACGCCTGCGGGCATGACGGGCATACGACGATGCTCTTGGGTGCCGCACGCTATCTGGTGGAAACCCGGAACTTTGCGGGCCGGGTCGCGCTGATCTTTCAACCCGCCGAAGAGGGCGGCGGGGGCGGGCAGGTGATGGTGCATGAAGGTGTGCTTGACCGGTTCAATGTGGCAGAGGTTTATGCATTGCACAGCGGTCCCGGCGACCCGGTCGGATCGTTTTATACAACGCCGGGCCCAATCCTTGCAGCGGTTGATACGATGCATATCCATATTACGGGCATTGGCGGTCATGGCGCCTACCCATATGAGACTGCTGACCCTGTGGTAGCCGCTGTCGGCATCGTGAATGCGATCCAGACGATCGTCAGCCGTAACAATCGGGCCTATGACGATCTCGTTGTGTCTGTAACGCAGATCCATACCGGGTCTGCTGATAACATCGTTCCTGAAAAAGCCTATATCAATGGCACGATCCGCACGCTGTTGAAAGAGACCCAAGCAATGGTCCATAAGCGCCTGACAGAGATCGTTGCAGGCCATGCAGCGGCCTATGGTGTCGAAGCGGAACTGACCTATGAGTATGGCTATCCCGCAACGATTAATGACCCAGTAAAAACAGCCTTTGCCGCGGATGTCGCACGTGAAATCTCGCCCGATGTCGATGATGCCCGACAATATGAGATGGGGGCAGAAGACTTCTCTTACATGCTGAATGAACGCCCCGGCGCCTATGTCTATGTGGGCAACGGGGAAAGTGCGGGCTTGCATCATCCGGCCTATGATTTCGCTGATGGGGCGGCACCCGCTGGTGCCTCATATTTTGCGCGCCTGGTTGAGCGGGCATTGCCACCAGCGGACGCGTGATTGGATGAAGAAGAACAAGAGGTGGTTGCATGACACTTTCTAAAGCAAGAGACACCATTGATCGCGCATTTTCGGCGACGGATCGCCGTGGTTTGGCCTATGAGAACGCCTTTGGTGGCGCGACATCGTTCCTGCGCCGGACCTATACCAAGGACCTGACCGGGTTTGATCTGGCCGTGACCGGTGTGCCGTTTGATCAGGCCGTCACGCATCGCCCCGGCACGCGCTTTGGGCCGCGTGCCATTCGGGAAGCGTCGAGTTTACAGCCTTTCGATCCGCCTTATGGATGGGATGGTTTTGATCCTTTGAGTGAATTTGCCATCGCAGATTTTGGCGATCTGGCGTTCGACTATGCCGATGTACCGGGCGTGCCAGACCTGTTGCAGGCGCATATCGCCGGGATTTTGGCACAAGGTTGCGGAGCGATTACCTTGGGCGGTGATCACTTTATCACGCTGCCGATATTGCGTGCCTATGCCGAGAAGTATGGGCCCCTATCAGTGGTCCAGTTTGATGCCCACTCTGATTTGTGGCCTGACGACGATATGAACCGCATTGATCACGGGACGATGATGTATAAAGCGGTCAAGCTGGGCGTTGTTGATGTGAGCCGCTCTATTCAGATTGGTATCCGCACAGAATGCGAAGATTATCTTGGCATGCCATACATCGATGCGCGGACCTGCCATGAAAAGGGCAGCGCTTGGGTAAGCGATCAGATCAAGGCGCGTATTGGGGATCATCCAACTTATGTCAGCTTCGACATTGACGCGCTGGACCCGGCCTTTGCACCCGGTACGGGGACACCTGTTTGGGGTGGGCTGGCCTCTTGGCAGGCGGCGGCAATGCTGCGCGATATGGCAGGGATGAACATGGTCGGGGGTGATGTGGTCGAGGTATCGCCACCTTATGACACGACCGGGGCGACAGCGATTGCGGGTGCACATGTCGCGATGGAGCTGTGTTGCCTTGCGCTTTGGAACAAAAGGAAAAAGTGATGCCGAACCAACCTATATCTGGGAATGATCTGGCGCGGTTTTCGGGGCCGCAAACCTTCATGCGTTTGCCCGAGGTTGATAGCGCCGAGGACTTGGATGTTGGCTTTATCGGGATCCCGATGGACATTGGCACCTCTTGGCGTTCTGGCACCCGCATGGGGCCGAAACAACTGCGCGAACAATCGGCGATGATCCGGCCCTACAACATCCAGACCGGTGCCGCGCCCTTTGACGCGCTACAATGCGCCGATCTTGGCGATGTGGCGATCAACACGTTTTCATTGAGTGACAGTGTCCGTATTATTACAGAGACTTACGCAGCACACCTCAAGCATGATTTCATTCCGATGACGCTTGGTGGGGATCATACTTTGACGTTGCCGGTCTTGCGCGCCATTGCGCAGAAACATGGGCCGGTTGCCCTGATCCATGTCGATGCCCATGCCGACGTGAACGATGAAATGTTTGGCGAGCGTGAAACCCATGGCACGGTGTTCCGCCGTGCTTATGAAGAAAAGATCATCACGCCAGACAAAGTGTTCCAGATTGGGCTGCGCGGCACAGGATATACTGCCGATGACTTTACCGAAGCCGCAGGTTGGGGGTTTAATCAATATCTTGCCCCTGATCTGTGGCATAAGTCACTCTCACCCTTAGCTGCTGATATCAAAGCAGAAATCGGTGATCAGCCATGCTACATCACCTATGATATCGACAGCCTTGACCCGGCCTATGCCCCCGGCACGGGCACGCCAGAGATCGGTGGTTTGACGACCCCGCAGGCGATGGAATTGATCCGTGGCTTGCGCGGGCTGAATATCGTGGGCTGCGATCTGGTTGAAGTTTCCCCGCCCTATGATACGTCAGGTAATACGGCGCTCACGGGGGCCAATTTGATGTTCGAGATGCTCTCGATCCTGCCGGGTGTCCCGTACCGGTAGCGCGCGGGACCTGTACCAACGATTTACTGACAGAAGCGGAGAAACGCATTGCGTATACTGATCACTCTTGCCGTCTTGGTCGCGGCGTTGATGGCCTACATCCGGTTTGCGCCGACTGATACAGCCACATGGCATCAGATGCCTGATACGGCTGCACCGGGCGACACCACTGAAGCGGGGTCGTTTCTCGCGGTGCGACGCATCACTGCCCCGTCCGATCAGGTTCTTGCGGCGGCCGAACAACGCGCGCTGGCGACACCGCGGACCACCTTGGTGGCTGGCAATGTGCAAGAGGGGATGATCACCTTTCAAACACGGTCCCTGTTTTGGGGGTTTCCTGATCATACAACCGTCGGCGTTAAGGATGATCATTTGGTGATCTATGGGCGTCTGCGCTTTGGCCGCTCTGATCTGGGCGTCAACAAGGCGCGTATCGAAAGCTGGCTGGAAACGCTTGGCCCCTTGACCGAGCCGCTCTGATCGGCCACTTCCAAGCCCATGATCGCATCTGACAAAATTGAACAACTCATCGACCGGTTCCAGTTTCTGGAGGCGAAGATGGCAGATGGCTCAGCCGGTAACGAAATTGCAGCCTTGGGCAAGGAATACGCAGAACTGCGGCCTGTTGTTGAAACGGTGACAGCCTACAAAAACCTTGTCACCCAGATCGCCGACGCCGAGGCGATGCTGGACGATCCGGAGATGAAAGAGCTTGCCGAGATGGAGCTGCCTGACTTGAAGGCGGCTTTGGAGGCCTCGGAACATGATGTGCAATTGGCGTTGCTGCCAAAGGATGCCGCCGACGGGCGGCCCGCGTTGTTGGAAATCAGGCCGGGAACGGGTGGCGATGAAGCGGGATTATTCGCCGCTGACCTGTTACGGATGTACCAGCGTTACGCCGAAGGGCAGGGTTGGCGGTTCGAAATTCTGGAAGAAAGCCTGAGCGAACTGGGTGGCGTGAAAGAGGTTGTCGCACGCATCGTCGGCGACGGCGTCTTTGCCAAGATGAAATACGAAAGCGGTGTGCACCGCGTGCAACGCGTGCCTGAAACAGAAAGCGGCGGGCGTATTCATACCTCTGCGGCGACAGTGGCTGTGCTGCCTGAGGCCGAGGATGTAGATATCGAGATTAATCCGGCGGACATTCGGATTGATACGATGCGCGCCTCGGGGTCTGGTGGGCAGCACGTGAACACGACTGACTCGGCGGTACGTATCTTGCATGAACCGACAGGCATTATTGTCGTGAGTTCCGAGAAATCGCAGCACCGCAACCGCGAGATTGCGATGCAGGTTCTGAAGACGCGACTTTTTGATCTGGAACGGCAGCGGGTCGATGATGAACGCTCTGCTGATCGCAAAAGTCAGGTGGGATCGGGCGATCGGTCCGAACGGATCAGAACCTATAACTTCCCGCAAGGCCGCATGACCGATCACCGCATCAACCTGACGCTCTATTCGCTTGGGCAGGTGATGCAGGGTGATCTGGATGAGATTGTCAGCGCTTTGCAAGCCGATGCGCAGGCGACGCTGCTGGCGGAAATGGGCGCGTGAGTGACCGGGTGACGGGCAGCCAACTGCTGACCGCTGCGTCCAAGACATTAACCAAGGCCGGGGTGCCAGACGCGGCGCGCGACGCGCGCAGGCTTTTTGCGTTTGCCTCTGGCGTGGGGGCAAGCCGTCTGACCCTGATCTTGCCCGATCCGGTGACCGAGGAGGTAGCGGCCCGCTTTCATGGGTTAATCGCCCGACGATCCCGGTTTGAGCCGGTATCGCATCTGACGGGCACGCGGGCGTTCTACGGTCGCGAATTTGAAGTGACAAAAGACGTGCTTGATCCGCGGCCCGAAACCGAGACCCTGATCGAAGCCGCACTGCGTGACCCGTTCGCGCGGGTGTTGGATCTTGGAACAGGGTCAGGCTGTATTCTGGTCACCTTGCTGGCCGAAGCTCCAGAAGCGGTTGGTGTGGGGGGCGATGTGTCGCCAGCTGCGTTGGCGGTGGCCTTGCGTAATGCGCAACGGCATAAGGTCGACGATCGCGCGACTTTTGTCCAAAGCGATTGGATGGGCGCGATCAAACGGCGCTTTGATCTGATTGTGGCCAATCCACCCTACATCGCGGCGGACGAAATGGCGGCGCTGTCGCGTGACGTGCGCGCGTGGGAGCCGCGCATGGCCTTGACCGATGAGGCCGATGGCCTGTCGGCCTATCGCACAATTGTCGGTCAGGCGCGTGATGCGCTGATACCCGGTGGACGTTTGATGTTTGAGATCGGCGCAACCCAAGGCCCGGCGGTGGCAAAATTGGTGGCTGCGGCCGGACTGCGCCGGGTCTTTGTGATTCCCGATCTGGATGGGCGAGATCGGGTTGTGAAGGGGCAGATGGCAGATTTTGACGATGATACGCCACGATAACAGGCGAAATGCGCCTTTTTCGCACTTTTGACTTGTCTTGGACCCACCCGAATGGTTATGCAATAGACATCGGATGGGACGAGGCTCGCCACTGACCTCCCCCCGATCAGTCGCCAAACATTGCAAGGCCATCAGATTTTACCCGCGCGAGATAGCGCGACATGGCCCAGCGTAACGACAGCCAAAGGCTTGAAAGCACTTACATGAGATCATCGAAGTCACGGTCGCGGAATAAGAACCGCAACAACCGGCCCTCGGGCGGAAACATCATTAACCGGGTGTTTGATAGCTCCGGTCCTGATGGCAAGGTGCGCGGCACCCCGCAACAGATTATTGAGAAATACAACCAGCTCCACCGTGACGCCGTTTTGTCGGGCGATCGCGTGGATGCAGAGAACTTTGCCCAACACGCAGAGCACTACACCCGCATGCTTGCAGAAGCGCAGCGCGAGGTTGAGGCGAAGCGTGAAGAACAGGAAGAGCAAAACCGCCAGCGTCAGGCCGAACGTGACCGCGAACGTCAGGAGCGTTTAAAAGCGCAAGAGGCGGCAGCGAATGATCCGGCGCAGATGGATCAGCCCGATATACCTGTGGAAGCTGGCGAGAGCGGATTGGTTGAGACCCCGGAAGAAAAGCCGCGCAAGCCACGCAGGCCCCGCAAGCCGCGTCCGAACCCTGATGAGGGAACCAACGAGGGCAATACGCCAGAGGCTGCTGAATGATTTTGAAGCCCTCCGATTTCGGGGGCTTTTTATTTGGTGCGGGTAGGATAGCCTTTGGTGGAGGTTTGAGGCGATATGAAAAACGCTAAGGTCAATCCGCGTCCACTGCGCGCGCCAACGCACAGAATGCTTCTAGGTCAACTTGTTCGGCCCGCTCAGTCGGTTTGATCCCCGCGGCGAGCAGGTGGCCTTCGATATCCGGGCTGACCGACTTGAGCGCCGAGCGCAGCATCTTGCGTCTTTGGTTGAAAGCGGCGGCGACCACCTTGTTCAGCGTGCCGGGCTCTGCGGGGTAGCGCGGTGCTAGGCAGCGCCGTCAGGTGGACCACTGCAGAGTTCACTTTGGGCGGTGGGCTAAAGGCCTCGGGCGGCAGGTCCATCACGATTTTCGGGTTCGTGCGCCATTGTGCCAGCAGCGCCAATCGTCCGTAGGCCTTGGTTCCCGGAGTGGCGACAATCCGTTGGGCAACTTCACGCTGGAACATAAGTGTCAAGCTTTCCCAGAAGGGCGGCCATTGCGGTGGCGTGAGCCAGCGGACAAGCAACTCGGTGCCAACATTATAGGGTAGGTTGGCGGCAATCT
Source organism: Yoonia sp. GPGPB17 (assembly GCF_037892195.1). Lineage (NCBI taxonomy): Bacteria > Pseudomonadati > Pseudomonadota > Alphaproteobacteria > Rhodobacterales > Paracoccaceae > Yoonia > Yoonia sp. GPGPB17. Next base: position 1,071,116 of record NZ_JATACI010000002.1, on the reverse strand, counting down.
TGATCGGTTGGCTCAGATGTTCCAGCGGATTCACGGTGAGCGCATCACCGTTGATGGTTTGCAGCCTGCCGGGATAGGCGGCGGCGATCTCGGCCAAGGCGGGGATGCAACGCGGGTCCTTTTCGATGGCCAGAACACGGCGCGCCCCCTCGGCCAGCAGACCACGCGTCAGCCCGCCGGGACCCGGACCGACTTCCAGTACGTCGGCGCCAGAGACATCACCGGCAAGCCGCGCAATCTTGGCCGTCAGATTGAGATCCAGCAGAAAGTTTTGGCCGAGCGATTTCTTGGCCGCCAGCTCGTGTTGCGCGATGACGTCGCGCAATGGTGGCAGATCATCAATCACGGGCATCGGCCATTTGCGCGGCCATGCGGATGGCGGCGACCATGGAGGTCGCGTCCGCTTTGCCTTGCCCCGCAATATCAAAGGCGGTGCCGTGATCAGGCGATGTGCGGATGAAGGGCAGGCCAAGGGTGACGTTCACACCACCCGAGAAATCTAGCGTCTTGATCGGAATCAGCGCCTGGTCGTGATACATACAGACGGCAACGTCGTAGCGCATGCGCGCGCCAGCATGGAACATGGTGTCGGCTGACAGTGGCCCCGAGATATCCAGCCCTTGCGCGCGGAGGGCTTCGAGAACGGGCGTGATCATCTCAATCTCTTCCTGTCCCATCTTGCCGTCTTCGCCCGCATGCGGATTCAATCCGGCAACAGCAATGCGTGGCTTGGCGATGCCGAAGTCGCGGCGTAGGGCGGCGTGCGTGATCAAAAGCGTATCTGTCAGCAGGCTGGCCGTCAGGGTGTTACGTACCTCGGCCAGTGCGATATGGACCGTCGTGGGCACGACACGCAGTGCATCGCAGGCCAGCATCATCACCACCTGATCCGTACCCGCAAGTGCAGCGAGGTATTCTGTATGGCCAGGATACGCAAAATCCGCACCGTCGATCAGGGCGGCCTTGTGGACGGGTGCGGTGCACAGCGCGCGTGCAGCGCCCGATTGCACCAGTGCGACACCGTCAGCAATGGCGTTAATGACACCTTCAGCGTGAGCGGGGTTTGGTCGGCCAGGTACGGCAGGGCCACCAAAGTCTCGGGCCAGCACGGTTAACTTGAAAGGATGGATGTCTGCGGGATCGGTTGCGGTGTGATAGTCGGTTCCGGATGGCAGGTGACGTGGATCACCCAGCCACAAAAGCGGGACTTCGTTTTTCAGTTCCTTCCAAGCGGCGACAGCGATTTCTGGCCCGATGCCCGCAGGTTCCCCACAACTGATTGCAAGCGGGCGCATTAGGGGCGGATAATCGCAGCGGCCCGCAAATCTTCCAACAAAGCGTCTGCAAGCGCTGTCAACCGCTGACTGCGGATTTGGCCGCGAATGGTGTCACGGTTGACCGTGTCGGATGCAACATTGTTGCGGGCACAAAGCATCAAAAATACCAGCGTTTCGCCATTGTCGCGCGTCAGATTGTAGGAAACTTCGCCGGGATCAAGCCGCGCCAGTTCAAGGGCCACATCATTTGAAATCTCGGCAGGGGCCAGCGTGAGCCTGTCCAGCACTTCGGTTGGTTGATTGCGAGCCACGCCGTAAAGGTCATCACAGGTGTCGACCTGATCGCGTACCTCAGCAGCTTGGCTAAGGCCGGAATCTGTGCGTCCGCCGGGGATGTAATAGGCCGCGTATTCGATGCTGACCGGTGTCTGGGCTGGTCGCACTGCTTCACGGATACCGCGCAATTGGAACAAGGCAATAGCGTTGGGGATTTCGATCGGTTCAGTTACCTCACCGCGCTCCAGATCAAGGATGACGCCACGGATCTGGGGCGGAAAGTTGTTGACCGGGGTCCAGTCCAACCGTCCGCCATTTTCGCGCGAGGGCAGGGCCGAGACCTGACGCGCGGCCGCTTCAAATTCAGCAAACGAGCGCATACGCGAAATCTGATTGGCGGCGTCGGCTGCTGCGGCCTCGCGACCGGGGGGCGGTGCGATAATGATTTCGCTCAGCAGAACTTCTAGTTGTGACGTCGTATTTCCGCGTTGAGCGATCGCCCGTTCAATATCGGCGTCAGTGATTGTCACTTGACGGCTGAACCGCGAACGCACGAAATCCCGCCACAGGATGCCGATCTCGACAAAGTCGCGCAACGTGCTGATATCAACACCATTCTGGGCCAGAACCTGAGTGAATTGCGGAAGTGTCAGATTTGCCCGACCCGCGAACTCCTCCATGGATTGTTGCAGTACGGCTTCGGGCACTGTCACGCCAAAACGCGCCAGTTCCTGCTGCTTCAGTCGGTCCTCAATAAGCGCATTGCGGGCCGCTTCGTTCAGGTCACCGGGCGTGCGGAACACTTCAAGTAGGCGGATCCGTTGTGTCAGCTCATATTGTGTGATGACCCGGTCATTCACCGTAATGACCGGCGTCAACTGGCCTTGCGCCGTTGCGCTGTGTCCGCCCCCCAAGCCTATGCAGAGCGCTACAATCGTGCTTAAGCTATCTGGCGTTTTAGCATCCCAAAACTCTTCATTCGTATCACTGTCCGCATCCTGTTGCGTGGTTCCCAGCTCTTTGCCCTGTCGTAAAGCTGCCGATAGAGCCGGTTACCCCGAAAGTTGTCGTCGCATCAACCGTACTGGAAGACGTAAAGCGGCGCGAGGCCGAAACGGTCACGGTCACGCATTCGTTTTGCCATTGCAGGCTAAGCACCGGCGCGCAACGGCTCATCTGCCGCAATATCGTAGCGACCGTCAATCTCAAAAGTCCAAGCCTGATTCAACACAAAGGCCGCATCGATGGTCCATTCGGATATGGTGCTGGTGCGATCCTCGCCTGAGTCGGGGCCAAGCCAGACATAATTGGCCCCAAGCGACACCCTGTCATTTTGCCAGGCCACCCGGCTGTCCGCGACAGTCAGGCCATCGTTATCATCCCATAGGCTGCGTGCATCAATCAGGAAACCACCAGGCGCGATGACTTGGGCTGCGACAAGCCAGTCGGACTGCAGTCCGTCCAACCCTGATGTTGCCGTGAACCCATCTTGCGCTTCCTGCCGGATCACGCGCCCAAAGCTCAAGGTCGATGTCAGCCCGCTTGGCGCCGAACCGGGTCCAAGTCAGCCCGGCGGCCGCCTGAGGGCCGGTTTCAATGCGGTCTTCACCTGCGAAGCGGGAGGCAGCGGTCAGGTTGGCCCGGTCCAATTCGGTGCGCAAACTGTCCTCGTTCGGTGGCGTGCCGCCATAGCTGTCGGACCAGCTGAGGCTGATGACGGGTTCCAGCAAATGTGACGTTCCATTTCGGCCCATGCGTGCCAATGGCCAGCGCAACGTCAGCCCCGCTGTGGGGGCAACGCGTAGGTCTTCCTGCGCAAATGCGGCATCGTTGTTGACGACATAGACGTCAGCTTGCAACCCGATCTGCGTATCGGCCAGCACACCGTTTGGTAGGACCCAATTGTCCGACCAGTCAATATCGGCGCCTAGTCTGGCCACATCGCGCCCCGCGTCTCCATCGGCGTCGCTGGTGCGATAGGCCAGATCAAAGCTTGTCCCATACCGCAGCAAACCGCCAAAACGCGGCGCAAAGCTGGCCTCATAGGCAATATCGGCAATAAAGGGCGGCAGCGATGCGCTGGGTTCATCGTCGCGCAGCGTTTGATAGTATGTCAGTCGGGCGTTGTAGAGCTCAGTATCGCTGACCCGCAGCAATTGGATCGCGCTGTCCAGCCGGTCTTTGTCAGCATAGCCATAGTCCAACAGATAGGCTTTGTCGCTGACGGTTTCGACGTCAAAGATCAGTTGATACTCATCGCCCAATTCAAAGCGCCCATCTGCAAAAAGGTAAGAGCGGTTGCTTTCGGTGAGCGTGTCGTCACTGATAGCACCTTCGGCTGTGATACGCCCGTTGGTAAAGGCCTGCCGGTAGCGTAGTTCGACAGTGGTTGTCTCGGGCGAGATGTAAGGGGTTACCGTGAGATCACGGTGATCGCCCAAGGTAAAGAAATACGGAAGCTTCAGGCCGAACCCAAGTTGGGTGGTGTTTCGCTGTTCGGGGACCAGCAATCCTGACGAACGTTCCAATGCCGGATCCGGCAGGCGCATGTAAGGCAGCCAAAGTAACGGAACGCCGCGCATCCGGAAAGTCGCGTTGCGAAAGTAAATTTGTTGTTCCTGCGCGTCATAGACAACGCGTTCCGCCCGGATTTCCCACAAAGGCGGGCCTGTGCCACAAACCCGGCATGAGGTGGCGGTTGTCTTATAGAGCTGAGAAAAACGGCCATTGCGCTGGTCAATCTGGGTTGCCGCCAGTTGTAACTGCTGATCCAGCACAATGCGGGCGCTTTGCAAAATTCCATTTTCAAGCCGAGGGTCGAGTGTGGCGCGCTCGGCGGTCAGGATCGTGCCATCGCTGGACTGAATAACGATTGGCCCCTGGATGCGCAAAGTATCACTGGGTTGATCATAGATGATCTGGCTGGCGGTCAGGCGGCTGCCGTCATACAGCGCCGCGACATTGCCGCTGGCGATCAGCTGATCTTCGCCATTCAATTCAACGCGATCAGCCACCAGTGTGGCCGCTCCTTGGGCGCTACCCAGCACGGGGGCAAGCAGCAGAAACAAAACAAGAAAGACGCGCATTATCCGTCCTCATTGTGCAGTAGGAATCCCATCGAAATTCCAATCGCTGCAAAAGGGGGCGCCCATGCCGCCAGAAGCACCGGCAGTTCTCCGTTTTCGCCCAACACCTGCGCAAAGTTACGGATAAAATACGTGACGAAGGCCAAAAGAACGGCAAACATCACCATCAGACCGGTACGCCCGCCACGTTGATGCCGCAGGGTGAAGCTGGCGCCAATCAACACCATAGAGACCAAAAAGATCGGCAAAGCCAGTTCCGTATGAAACCACACCAAATGGCGTTGTGCCGAAAAACCGGCCGTTTGCAAACGATCGATAAAAGCGGGCAATTCCCAGATCGGGATGGAGGATGGTGTCCCAAAGCTGTCTCTGATCTGGTCGGGAGTCAGTGTGGATTGGACTGTGCGATCGGGGGTTAGCTCCGCGTTCGCCTCTGGCGTTGTGACACCAGCCAATTGCCATGACTTCACATCGCGCAAGACCCATGCGCCAGTGGTCAATTCGGCAGAAGCCGCATTGATCCGTGTAGTCGGGCTGCCATCAGGTGCAAAGGTCAAAAAGGTAACGTTAGTCAGGCGCGTACCATCCAGATTGGCGTTCTGGGCGCGAATGACAGTCTGGCCTTCGCTGTTGCCCTGTCGCAACCACAATCCGGACGAGCCAAATGACAGGACCGAGCTGTCGCCGCGCAGCGCGTCGCTGCGGGCCTCAAACTCTTTTGATGTACCAGCCACAATCGGGTTCATCACACCTACGGCAAAGATACCTATCAGCAGCGCAACGAAGAGTGGGGCCAATAGGGATTTCAGCGCCGATCGCCCGGCGGCCCGTGTCACAACCATTTCGGACGAGCGCGACAGGCTGAGAAATAGTGCGATTGTCGCCAGAATCATAATCAGTGGCAGGATGGCGTAGAAGGCCTGCGGAATGTTCAAAAGACTCAGCATTACAAGATCGCCAAATGTTGCGTCTTGGTTGCCAAACCGCCGCAGCTGATCGACCAGATCGACAAACAGCATGATCAAAAAGAACACTGTTGCGACACCCAGAAACGTGCGCAGAAAGCGACCGGCGAAATAGCGGTGCAGGATCATGGGGTGCTCCCCTCGGCCTGTCGGCGCTTAAACAGATAGGGACGACTTGCCCAGAACAGCAGGAACCAGATCATCACGAAGCCCACAGCGCTTTGCAGATAAGCGACCATCCAAAGCTGAGGGTCACTGCGTGCGATGCGCAGCCCGCTGGTTTCCACGGCTTTCACAACGATAATCAGGAAAATCGCACCGACGATCTGTTTCCAGACCCCAAAGCGGCTGTAGCCGCCGACCATCAGGGCCGAAAAGCCCAACAAGGCGGCCACAATACCCAAGATGGATTGGCTGAAGCGGTCATGGCCACGCGCAATCAGCCGGGCAGCGTCGCGTCGGGTTTCTGCCTCTAGCGCGGGCGTCGGGCTTAACAATTCCCATGTAAACAGATGCGAGTCTCTGCGTCCTCTGTTGCGTGGCTCTTCGATGAGATTGCTGATATTATAGGCAAAATCCGCAAAAGTGGTGGTGAACAGGCGCTGATTTTCAGTACGCAAGGTCTGCACCATCCCATCCAGCATCACCAATTGTGTGGCCTCATCATCGCGCACCAGAAACGCCTTTGCCGCCGTATAGGTGATCTGCTCGCTTTCCGAGCGTTTGTCGGACAGAAAAATATCCTGCAATTCACCGGCTGGTGTAATTTCACGGATATAGAAGGTGACACCATTGATCGGCTCCAGAAACTGGCCCTCAGTCAACAAACGTGCGGTGATGTTCTGCGCAATCTCGGCCTGCCGTTCGGCCAGACGTGCGCTGCTCATCGGCACCAGGAAATGCATCAGTGCGGACATCATGAGGGCGACGATGATCCCAAAGTACAGGACCGGCTGGGCCAACCGAAACGGTGAATAGCCTGTGGCCTGCACGACCGTCAGCTCCGACTCTGTCGACATGCGGTTGGTGACATAAACAGCAGCGGCAAAGGCCGCCAAAGGCAAGGCGAGACGCATGACCGATGGCAGCGACAAAGCAGTGAATTCCAGAAAAACTCCCGCCGATTGACCGTCTGCAATCAACTGGTCAAACAGGACAACCGCCCGGTTGATCCAGTAGATCAGGATCAGCACAAGACTGAAGAAACCGAAAAGCACCATAAGTTGCGACAACATATATCTGTCAAATCGCGCCAAATTTTGTGTCCTTTGCGGTGCCTGCCGGTCTCTTTGCGTGCAAACTAGCCTAACGCGGCAGCGGACCCAACAGCTATCTGGTCAATAGCGCGGTCGCGGGCTACCTATTGCTGCAAAGCCATTTACGCGAGAGGAAACCACATGACCACACCCGCCGAAATCCAGTTTAAAGACGTTGATCTTGATGCCGTTGCACAGGCCGCCTAAGCAAGGTGGTTGTCTTTGTCGACGCCGATGGCAAGCTGGATGCAGGTGCGCGCAAGGTGAACACACTGACGCGCAAGGCACTAACGCGGTTCTTGGAAAGCGAAGCTTTCGGAAAAATGTCTGCGGGCGATGTATCTTCGCTCGGGTATCCGGCTGGTATGGCGGCCGTCGCTGTGTGCGTGGTCAAGCTGGGCCGTCGCCCCAGCAGTCAGGAGGCGCGCAAAGCCGGTGCGCAGCTGGCGAAGGTGCAGGCAGGAAAGGACTTTCTTGTGATGGCCGGGACGATCGCGCGTGCTGACGAGATCGCCCTTGGACTGGCGTTGCGCGGTTACCAGTTCGATGCCCACAAGACGGCCGATAGCAAACCCGCTGCTGGTGTCACGTTCATGGTGTCGAAACCCGAGGAGGTGGCGAAATCCGCAACACCGATGGCCGCGATTGCGGAAGGTGTGTTTTTCACACGGGATCTGACAAATGAACCGGCCAATGTTCTGACGACAGACGATTTTGCGGCCCGTTTGGCGGCCATGCAGGAACTGGGGTTGGAGGTCGAAATCCTTGAAGAAGATGAATTGGCCAAGCTGGGGATGCGGACTTTGCTGAGCGTCGGACAAGGCTCTGACAGCCCATCCAAAGTGGTTGTCATGTCATGGAAGGGCGGCGGCAAAGAAGCGCCATTCGCACTGGTTGGCAAAGGTGTTGTCTTTGATACGGGCGGGATCAGCCTGAAACCCGCCGCCGGTATGGAAGACATGACCATGGACATGGGGGGCGCGGGTGTAGTGGCCGGTGTGATGCGCACGTTGGCGTTACGTAAGGCAAAAGCCAATGTCGTCGGCCTTGTCGGACTGGTCGAGAATATGCCGTCAGGTAATGCGACCCGACCCGGCGATGTGGTCAAATCGATGAAGGGTGACACAGTCGAGATCATCAACACCGACGCCGAAGGACGTTTGGTGCTGGCCGATGTGCTTTGGTACGCCCAAGAGCGGTTCAAACCTGTGGGGATGATCAATCTGGCAACTTTGACGGGCGCAATTTTGGTGGCGCTGGGGCATGAGAATGCGGGCCTGTTCTCGAATTCAGATGAGTTGAGCGATGCGATCTTGAAGGCCGCCAAAGCGGAAGGCGAGGGCGCGTGGCGGATGCCGATGGGGCCTGCTTATGATGAGCTTCTGAAATCGCGCATTGCCGATATGAAGAATGTTGGCGGGCGCATGGCAGGCTCGATTACAGCGGCGCAGTTTTTGCAGCGGTTTGTGAAGGAAGATGTACCTTGGGCGCATCTTGATATTGCAGGCACTGCAAGTGTGAAGAAAGAAACCGGGCTTGCGCCTGCCGGGGCGACCGGGTGGGGTGTCATGGCGCTCAACCGTTTGATTGCTGACAAATACGAGGGCTAAGCGTGGGCGCTGCTTTCTTCTATCACCTGACCGACAGTCCGCTTGAGGCGACCTTGCCGATGCTGATCGGTAAGGCCCGCGGTGCGGGTTGGCGCATTCTGGTGCGGGGACGGGATGAAGCACTATTGCAGCGGCTGGATGACGTGCTGTGGCAGGGTCCTGAGGATCAGTTTTTGCCGCATGGGATGGCCGGTGGGCCGCATGATGCCGATCAGTCGGTCTTGTTGGGTGATGGGCCTAGCGACGGGTTCTGTTGCGTGATGAGCGTGGGTGGGGCGGAGGTCAGAGCGGATGAGGTGACGACACTGGAACGCACCTGCATTCTGTTTGACGGGCATGATGGTGCCGCGCTTGAAACGGCGCGCGGTCAATGGAAGGTGCTGACGGACGCCGGGTGCACTGCACAGTATTGGGCGCAAGAGGGTGGCCGTTGGACGATGAAAGCCGAGAAGTAACGCGCCGTTTTTGGCCGATTTCGGCTCTATTCGCATAGGACGTTACCGTTCGAACCCTGCGGCGCTAGACGTGAAACCAATGTAGTTGAAAGGCGGGTTCTATGACCAAAGTTATTCTGACCACCGGGTGTTCTTCTGGGTTGGGCGTCCAATTGGCCGTTGATGCGGCCAAGGCCGGGCACAATGTTTTTGCAACGATGCGGAACCTTAGGAAGCGCGCCGCCCTTGATACTGCGGCGGTCGAGGCTGGCGTCGCGCTGAAGGTCTTGCCGCTGGATGTGCAAGACTTCGATTCAGTGGCGGCCTGTGTGGATCAGGTGCTTGACGATGCCGGGCGCATTGATGTTTTGATCAACAACGCTGGCGCGGGTTTTGTACGATCAACCGAGCAGGCGAGCGAGGCAGATATCTCTTGGGTGATGGACGTCAATTTCATGGGTGTCGTGCGCTGTGTGAAAGCCGTGATCCCGCATTTCCGCAAGCAACGTAGTGGGCATGTGATTAACATCTCTTCTGTCGGCGGCCTTGTCGGCCAACCTTTCAATGAGATTTACTGCGGCGCGAAATTTGCGGTGGAAGGCTACACCGAGGCGATGGCCTCCTACATTTCGCCGAATTTCGGCATCAATTTTACCATCGTCGAACCCGGCGGTATTCAGTCAGAGTTTGCGGCCAGTGTCCTCAAACAGGTCGAAGAAACTGGCGGGATGCTGGATGACGAATACCTGCCGATCCTGCAAAAATACGTAGGTGGGTCGCAGACCCGTCAGGCCGGGTCCGATATCTATCAGACGGCCGCCGAGGTCTCGGCTGTTGTGATGGATTGCATCGCATCGGATGCGCCGCCGATCCGCACCCGGACGTCAAAATGGGGCGAAGCGTTTTGCGCGCTTAAGACCGACCTCGATCCGGATGGAAAGAAGCTGCAGCAGCAGGTTTTTGATCAGTTCCTGAGCGACTAGAATGGGAACGTTGCATCGAAATCTTCGGGCAATTCGGTTGGCTGCGGTGCGCAGGCTGCCAGAAGCAGAAGAACGGCGAAAGCTCTGATCATCTGTTCAACACCAATTGCCCGTTCGAGATTTCGATCCGGTCATAGAGCCCTAGATAGGTCATACCAAGCAGGGACACATCCATCTCGCCGCCGTTAACAACGGCGGGAATACCGCTATCGGTGATGCCGCCTAGAACGACGTCCTCAAGCATGACAGGGGCGGTGCGCACCACACCATTCGCCGTATTGGCAAAGCTGGAGTAGTTCAAAGATGCCAGATCAATCCCGATCCGTGCGGCGTCTTGTTGCGACAGGACCACTTGGCTGGCGCCCGTATCGACCACGAAATCCACGGATGCACCGTTGATTTCGAGCGTCAGGTTGTAGTGGCCATCGTTCCCGCGCGGCACGGCAATTGTGCTGTCATCGATGATGGCTTGGCGTGGGTTCACATCATTGCTGATGTCTTCCCACAGCCCGTAGGCCCCGATGACGCCAACAAAGATCAGCACCCAGATCGCGGCCTGTTGCGCCATTTTCCCCATATTGCTGCGCCCGGCCACGATGGCAGAGCGGCTATCGCCGCCCCCAAGAGGACCAGATAGGTCAATTGCATGATTTGGTCTGTACTCATGGGATTGATATAGGCACTAACCGCCGATCCCAAAACCCCGCAGGCCATCCAGAACAAATTGCACGGCCAACGCGGCCAGCAGCATGCCCAAAACCCGGGTCACGATGTTGAGACCGGTTTTGCCCAAGGCCCGTTCGATTGCAGGGGCGGCAAGAAAGGCCAGAAGAACAATCAACAGCACCGCGATGATCACGCCAGCAATAGCCCCCATATCGGCGACCCCCTGCGCTTCGCCAGCCAGCAGGATCACCGTGGTGATCGCACCGGGGCCGACGATCAATGGCAGCGACAGAGGAAAGACGGACGGGTCGTCGTGGTGTTCGGCCTGGCCTTCGGCAGCGTTGTCTTCGCGGCGGGCTTGCCTGCGTTGAAACAGCATGTCGAGCGCGGTGAGGAATAGCAGAATACCCCCGGCGATGCGGAAGGCGTCCATCGAGATGCCTATGAAACCAAGAACAGCCTCGCCGAGGATCAGGAAGATCATCATCAACCCACTGGCCACAAGGAACGCGCGGATCGCGATGGCGCGCCTCTGGGCCGCATTCATGCCTTGCGTGAGGGCGATGAAAACAGGCGCCAGACCCGGCGGGTCGATGATGATAAAGAGCGTCGTGAAGGCCGCAATCAGGGCAGGGAGTTCGGTCATGATGTTCTGTCTGACAGGGATGGCTTCAAATTTGCAAGACCTTTGATGCCTTTGGTGAGAGTTTCGTGAAGCCGAGAAAGGCCAGTGTCAGCCTTTCTCGGCTTTTTCCAGTTTTTCCAAAGCAGTCATCCACATGGTTTCCGCCCGCTCCAGACCGTCCATGACTTCCGCGTACTTCTTGTTCCAGGTCGCCAATTCGCTTAAGCCTTGCCGTCTTCGTAGAGCACGGGATCGGCGAGCTTTTTGGCCAGTTTGTCGCGCATATCGTTGATTTTTTTGACCCGTTCTTCGTTTTTGCGCACGTCGGAGCGGAGGGCCATGAGTGCTTCGCGCGAGGGTTTTGCGGATTTGACAGGCGTTGGTTTGTTCTTTTCGCGCGGCTTTTCTGGGGTCAGCAGCATTTTGCGATAGGCTTGCAGGTCTTCTTCGTAAGGGTTCACGTGCCCGTCTTTGACCAGCCACAGGCGGTCGGCGACCATGCTGAGCAGGTGCATGTCATGGCTGACGAGGATCACCGCGCCGGAATAGGCAGTAAGCGCTTCAACCAGCGCCTCGCGGCTTTCGATATCGAGGTGGTTGGTCGGCTCATCAAGGATTAGCAGGTGCGGCGCGGGCAGGGTGGCCAGCAGGAGCGACAGGCGTGCTTTTTGTCCACCCGAAAGGCGGCCTACTTCAGTGTCGGCTTGGTCTGCGCCGAGGCCGAACCCGGCAAGGCGGGCGCGGAGTTTGGCTTGGCCTTCGCCGGGGCGTTCACGGAACAGGTGATCAAGCGGGGTTTCTTCGATCCGCAGTTCATCGACCTGATGTTGGGCGAAAAAACCGATGCGCAGCTTATTGGATGTCACCATTTTCCCACGAGCGATGGGCAAGCGGTCGGACAGCATTTTCGACAGCGTCGATTTGCCTTCGCCGTTGCGGCCCAGCAGCGCGATGCAATCGTCCTGGTCAATCCGCAGGTTCAGATCATGCAGGACGATGTTGTTGCCATAGCCTACCGCTGCACCCTCGGTCGCAATGATCGGCGGCGAGAGCTCTTCGGGTTCGGGGAAGGTGAATACGGTGCGCGCAGCATCTTCGGGCGCGCGGATGGTTTCCATCTTTTCCAGCATTTTGACACGGGATTGCGCTTGCTTGGCTTTTGAGGCTTTGGCTTTGAAACGGTCGACAAAGGCTTGCAGGTGCTGGCGTTGGGCGTCTTGTTTCTTGGCCGCTGCCGCCTGCACCGCACGATTGGCCGCGCGTTGTTTGGCAAAGGTGTCGTAGGGGCCCGTGTAGTAGATCAGCCCCTTGTCTTCGAGATGCAGAATGCCACCGACCGAGCGGTTTAGTAGCTCTCGGTCGTGGCTGACGATCAGAACGGTGTGGGGGTATTTGACGAGGTAGGCTTCGAGCCAGAGCGCGCCTTCGAGGTCGAGGTAGTTGGTCGGTTCGTCCAGCAACAAGAGATCGGGTTCGGAAAAGAGAACAGCAGCGAGAGCAACGCGCATCCGCCAGCCGCCAGAGAAGGCGGAGCAGGGCATTTGCTGTTCTTCATGGGTGAAACCCAAACCGCGCAGGATGGTGGCGGCGCGGGCCTCGGCCGACCATGCTTCGATGTCAGCCAGCCGGGTTTGCACCTCGGCAATGCGTGCAGGGTCCGTGGCGGTTTCTGCCTCGGCCAACAGGGCTTCGCGCTCCGTATCAGCGCGCAACACGGTTTTGATCAGCGAGACTTCGTTACCCGGCACCTCTTGGCTGACCCCGCCGATCTTCCAGCCCTTGGGAATGCTGACAGTGCCGGTATCCAGCACCATCTCGCCCCGGATCACCCGAAAGAGCGTCGTCTTGCCCGAGCCATTGCGCCCCACGAGCCCCACCTTATGACCGGTGGGAATGGTGACTGTCGCATGTTCGACCAGCGTGCGGCCATCGACGGAGTAGGTGATGTCAGAAATCTTGAGCATGAGCGGGCTATGATTGATCCTTTGTGCGGGGTCAATTGGGTTTTGGTGGCGCTTTGTTTTGGGTGTGTTTAAGCACGCAACATGGACAACACACGGACCACTTTTCTGGCGAGCATGATCGTCATCGGCTTTGGCGTCCTTTGGGGCTTTTACTGGCTGCCATTGCGCAAGATCGATGCGCTCGGCCTCATTGGTCCGTGGGGTACCGTGTCAATCATGATTGTGGCCGTGGTTTGCTTGCTGCCTTGGGGGTGGACGGGGCGCAAGACGCTTTTTTCCTCACATCCGATGGCGATAGCCTCGCTCATTCTGGGCGGCTGTTCGTTGATGTTCTATTCGCTCGGGCTGCTCTATGGCCGGGTCGCGATTATTGTGATCCTGTTCTATCTGACGCCGGTCTGGAGCACCTTGATCGGGCGTTACCTTCTTGGCTGGCCCATTACATGGCCGCGGGTTGCGGCCCTGCTGGCGGGGGTGACCGGGCTGGTGCTGATGTTGGGCGCCGATGGCGAAGTGCCGCTGCCGCGCGGATTAGGCGAATGGCTTGGTCTGGCCAGCGGATTCTGTTGGGCGGTGGCTTCGATTGGGATCAAGGTGAAATCGACGGCAGGGACGAAAGAAAGCACCTTTGTGTTCGCCGTCGGTGCATTGCTGGGCGGGCTGATCTTGTCGCCCGCATTGGCACCGCTGCCTGATGCGGCGAAACTTACCGATCCGTTTGCCGTTGTGTTCTGGGTGGTATTCACCGGTGCGCTGTGGTGGGTGGTGTCCATCATCGGCTTGCTCTGGGCGACGACCAAGCTGGAACCGGCACGTTTGGGCATTTTGCTGATGTCAGAGGTGCTGGTGAGCGTCGTATCGGCGGCGGTGATCGCGAAAGAACTCTTTTCTGTGACGGAACTGATTGGTGGAACCCTGGTGCTTTTGGCAGGTGTGTTGGAGTTTTTGCCAGCACGCAGAAGCCGTCGGCTGGCTAGCCATGCGTCGGCCACGCGTGATGTTCATCGTCAATGATGAAGGCATGTGCGTGGGCGTGGCCATCTTTTTGCAAATGCGGATGATCGGCGGGCAGGTCGTCATGGGTATGCGGGATCACAACCGGATCGCCTTCTGGCCAGAGCTTCAAAGCCAGTGCGACGCCCATCGCCCCCAGAACACCCAGTATCCCCAACGTTGGGCCCATACCCCAGGCCGTCATCGCTTGTCCCGCCAAAGGGTAGGTGATCAGCCAACAGGCGTGGGACAATGCGAATTGCGCGGTAAAGACAGCGGGTCGGTCTTCGGCATGGGCGGACCGGCGCAGCAGGCGGCCTTGCGGTGTAAGCGTGGTGGCATAGCCGACGCCGGTAAGCGCCCAAAGGATCAGGAACATGGGCCAGCCGGGGGCGACAACGGCTTGGCTGAGCATCAGTAGCGTCAAAAGGCACGCACCGCTGAGCATGACGGGCCGATCACTGAGCCGTTTCAGCAGACCGGGCAAGGCGAGCGCGGCAATCATTGAGCCACCACCAAAACAGGCCAATGCGATGGCCACGTCTCCGTCGGTGCCGTCAAAGCCACTGCGGACCACCACAACCGTATTCACAATGACAAAGGCGCTCGCGGCTGCACCGGTAAGGGTTAGCGCGAGCAAACCGCGTAACCGTGGCGTCGCAAGATAGATGCGAATGCCACGCGTCAGGCGGTTGCGAAACGGGCGGTCCTTGGTGGGTCTGCGTGTGGGCAGGGTAGTGCCAAAGATCAACAAGGCCGAGATCAGGAAACCGATGACCGTGCCACCAAAGAGCCAATGATAACTCATGACCAACAGCAGGACCCCGGCAAGTGCCGGACTTATCAGGTTTTCGAGGTCATAGGCGAGGCGCGAAAGCGAAAGCGCGCGGGAATAGTCATCCTCATCCGGCAGGACGTCGGGGATTGTCGCCTGAAAGGTCGGTGTAAAGGTGGCCGAGGCGGTTTGCAGCAGAAAGATTGCCAGATAGATCTGCCAGATCTCGGTAATGAAAGGCAGCGATAGAGCGACGGCGGCGCGCACGAGATCAGCACCAATTAGAACCGGACGGCGTGGCAGGTGCGCCACGAGTGCGCCAGCGATGGGCGAGAGGCCGACATAGGCGAGCATCTTGATCGCATAGGCCGTCCCAAGAACAGCCCCTGCGGAAGCACCCGCCAGATCAAAGGCCAGAAGGCCCAGAGCGACCGTCAGCAAGCCCGTGCTCAACAGCGCCATGACCTGCGCCGAGAACAGGCGGCCAAAGACCGGGTGTTTGATAAGGGCCCACATGATCCAAGGCTAGCCCAGCAATGGGGTCTGCGTAAATCACTGCTTTTCATGGCCAGATGTGCATGGTAGGGCGCAGCCATCATTTCACCGGGCCCAGACGCCCGCAAATTCCAAGAGGCTTCACATGGCTATCCAGCGTACTTTCTCCATCATCAAACCCGATGCCACCAAGCGTAACCTGACCGGTCAGATCGTGGCCAAATTCGAAGAGGCAGGGCTGCGTATCGTCGCGTCCAAGCGCATTCAGCTGACATTGGCGCAGGCGCAGCAGTTCTACGGTGTGCACGCTGAACGTCCGTTCTTTGGCGAGCTGTGTGAGTTCATGATTTCCGAGCCCATCGTCGTGCAGGTGCTTGAAGGTGAAGATGCGATCGCAAAGAACCGTGAAGTCATGGGGGCGACCAACCCGGAAGACGCCGCACCCGGCACAATCCGCAAGGAATTTGCGCTGTCCATCGGCGAGAACTCCGTGCACGGATCTGACGCGCCTGAGACAGCCGCAGAAGAGATCGCATTCTTCTTCTCAGGTCTTGAGCTTGTAGGCTAAGCCAACAGGTTTGGTTGATCCCAAACAACCGATTTCGAAGCCGTCCGCACCGTTTTGGCGTGGGCGGCTTTTTTGTTAAGATTGCGCTCTAGCGCACGATAGTTACGGATATTTGCGTTGTAGATGACGTCAAAGATGTCACCAATGACCGGCACCATGCCGACAAAAAAGTCGAGAACCGTATTCAGCGTCATATAGGCCAATGTTCCGGGCGAGGCGCCCAGTTTACGTGCTTCATTGATGAGCCAAAGCGAGGGCAGCGTCGTCAGCGCGTCGCCCACAACGGGGACGAGACCGACAATGTTATCCAGACCCACCGAGATATTGGTGCGTGGGATGAAGAAAAGGGCGTCCATGCGCCACGCGACTTTGCGCAGCTTTTCAAGCTCATAATCAATGTTCTGTTGTATGTTCATACCATTAACATACACGATTCTCGCGACCATGTGAAGGGTGTTTACTTTGAAGATCAACTACGGAGACTGTTGCTAAGCGGCGCGGCGGCGGTGCTAGACTTGTCGGGTCAGATCTAATCCAGCGGTGATCGAAAAGCGCCGGACTTTTCAAATGCCGCAATATGAGGCGGCTTGCGCTTCTTAAACCAGATGCTCGACGCCTAGCGATGTGAGTGTGGACGTTTAGTTTAGCGTGCCAAGAACAATCACCATAACGATTGAGTAAAGCGCAACGCCGCCACCGATCAAATAGAGTGGCCAGCTTTTCATTACCGTAGCCGTTGCGATTGAGCGCATCTGGTAGATCAGGTCAGGCCATGTGTAGGAAACGAAATCACCTTGCGTGAACACCGCCTTGATGTGTCCGTTTTCATCAACTACTGGAAGTCGGCGAAACCGCTCATTCGACATGATCCGCAGCCAATCGACCATGTCGTCGGTCTCGTTGGCCAGCCTCGGATTTGAAGTCATGATATCCGACAGTTTGGTTGTCTTGGGATCAAGACCACCACCAACCAGTTTGTTCATGACATCGCGCTCGGTCACGACGCCGGTCACTTGCTGATCTTCATCTGTGACGATGACGCAGCCATAGTTTTTCTCGGACATTTTCGATACCGCCTCAAACACCGTCATGTTGGGTGGGCCGGTCAGAGGCTGTTGCTTAGATTTGTATTCGGGACGGTCCATCAGGCGGTTACCGGGACGTTGGGCTGGCTGTGGCATGTGTTTTCTCCTTTTGTCCTTGATTTGAGGTAGTTCGGAAGATCACCAAGGCGAGCGTGGCCCAAAAAGGACCCTGTCTTCTTTCTTTATACTGTGAGCCAAACCGCCGACGCGACATCCAGTCAGACATGAATTGTGACAGCCGGAAGACTTATGAAAATAGCATTGTTACTCTTCTTGAAGTCGTCGGTGTTCATATGATCGAACATCTCATTGGAGTAACTGCTGCGTTAGCAACGTGCACAAAGCAGCCGACCGCATTTTCCGCGTGGCAAACCGTAGAGGAACCGCAGCGAATAGTGTTTTTTACACTGGTCGTTCTTCAATCCGCGCTAAGAGCCGACGTCGACCACGCCGATCTGGTTGAGAAACCGTTCCAGTTCGGAGCGCTTCTCGTCAAAATTTCCCGCTTTGATCTTATCGAAGCTCTTACGCAGGGCCTTCTTTTCATCGCCTTTACAATCGTTCCAAGGGCGTCCTTGGAGCGCCATATGCAGCACGTAATAGCCAATGAAATGAGGTTTCGAGCCGCCTTCAAGCAGTTTGGCATAGGCGGCATCCGCCCCGAGTTCGCGGAGTTCCTCGGCTGTATTGATGCCGACGGCTTTCAGCGATGCCTCGAAAGCTGGCCCAATATTTCTGATAGAGGTGAGTTCTGTCATGCGCCAAGTTTATCGGCGTTGTGAAAAAAGGCCAGTGAGGTCAGTGGCGGATCGGGGAGGGCGATCCTGCGGCAGCGGCCTCACCGGCCGATAGGCGTCTCGTCAACCTTAGATACTCGCGAAATCGGTATAAACGGGTGTCTGCGGTTTGCCTTGCGTCTGCGGTGCCGGTTGCGCGGGTTTCGGCGCGACGGGCGCTGGCGGGGGTGTTGGTTTTGCTGTGGCCATGTGTCTGGTCCTTTAGCTTGCTCGTGACTTTACACTAGTGAACGTAGGGGCAATTTGACGAGAGCGCTGTGCCGTCAACATGCTTGTGACGTGACAAAAATGTGACCAACTGGTTTGTTTTTAAGGCTTTCGACGCCGAGGGGTCGCATTGCCACCTTTACCTAACCCTTTGCGTGGCTTGGATTTTCCGCCCGGCGGCACGAACCGTTTTGAGGTGTCTTTCGCGTTACCGGCAGGTTTCCCGCCTGGCTTGCCGCCCCCCGGTTTGCGCGGTTTTGTGTCAGAGTTGTAACCTGATTTGCCCTTATGCGGCGGTTTTTTCCCGTCGGATTTGCCTTTGTAAGGTGGCTTGCCGCGCTTTTCAGTCAGTGCTTCACCGTGGTCGCGACGCTCCGGCTTGTGACGTGGCTTGCGCCCCTTGTAGTCATCCGCAGCACCGGGGATCGGCTGGATCGCCGCGATGTCATCTTGTTGCGAAGGAGGGGGCGCGGCTTGATCACGGGGCGCATGGCGCTTTGGCTTGCTGTCGCGCTTCGGTTTTCCGCCATGATCCCGCTTGGGGCCGTTGTCATAGTCGCGTTTGGTTTTGCGCGGCCCACGCTCGCCCAGTTGTGGCGGGCCGTCGAGGGCTGTCAGCGTGCCTTGGTTTTCAAGCGTCATATCGCTGCCCACGGATTTCAGGAAACCGGGGACGGCGGGCGCAGAGATTTCAACGAACGTCTCATTCGGCTGAATGCGGATTGCGCCGATCTCGTTTTTGGTGATCCCACCTGCCTTGCAGATCATCGGGAGCAGCCAACGCGCCTCGGCCTTGCCCTCGCGCCCGATATCGACGCTGAACCATTTGGACGGGCCGAAGCTCTTGGTTTCGCGTGGTTTGCGCTCTTTGGCGGCGGGGCCGTCTTTGTATTCGGAGATGAATTCAGGTGCCGACTGTTTGCCTGCATATAGGCGCAGATAGGCGGCAGCGATTTTCTCGGCGTCGTGTTGTTCGAGCAGGCGTTTGGCGAAAGCTTGTTCATCCTCAGTGAAGTCGGCGGACCATACTTCGTCGGTCAACAAACGCTCTTCATCCTTCGCGCTCACCTCCTCGGCTGTAGGCGGTGTCGACCAGGTTGCGGTCAGCTTCCCCCATTTGAGCAGGTTTTCACCGCGCCGCTTCATCTTGGCCGGGACGATCATCGCCGAAATTCCCTTGCGCCCGGCCCGACCCGTGCGGCCTGAGCGGTGCAGGAGCGTTTCGGCGTTGGTAGGCAGTTCCGCGTGGACCACCAGTTCAAGGTTCGGCAGATCGATACCACGTGCCGCAACATCTGTTGCTACACAGACCTTGGCGCGCCCGTCCCGCATCGCTTGCAGCGCGTTAGAGCGTTCGGATTGGGTCAATTCACCGGAGAGCGCAACAACCGAGAATCCGCGGTTCGACAGCCGCGTTGTCAGGCGGGTGACCATCGCGCGGGTGTTTGCGAAGACGATGGCGTTGGGCGCATCGTAGTAGCGCAACACGTTGATGATCGCGGCGTCGATATCGTGGTTGGCCACAGACAGGGCGCGGTATTCGATATCGCTGTGCTGCTTTTCCTTGGTCGCGGTGGCGATACGCATGGCGTCGCGCTGGTAGGACTTTGCCAAGGTGGCAATCATCGGCGGCACGGTGGCCGAGAACAGCAGGGTGCGGCGGCTTTCGGGCGCTTCGCCGAGGATGAATTCGAGGTCTTCGCGGAAACCCAAGTCCAGCATTTCGTCGGCTTCATCCAGCACGACAGCCTTGATATCAGACAGATCAATCGTGCCGCGCATGATGTGGTCGCGCAGACGGCCCGGGGTCGCGACGACGATATGGGCGCCACGCTCAAGGGCGCGCCGTTCGTCGCGGAAATCCATGCCGCCGACGCAAGAGGCGAGGGTTGCACCAGCGCCTGCGTAAAGCCACTGCAACTCGCGTTTGACCTGCAAGGCCAGTTCACGTGTTGGGGCGATGATCAGCGCGTGGGGGCGACCGGCGGGGCCGAATGTGCCGTCTTCGGCCAAGATCGTCGGCCCAATCGCCAGACCAAATCCCACGGTTTTGCCTGACCCGGTTTGCGCCGACACGAGAAGGTCTTGACCGACAAGCGCCTCGTCCGTCACGGCCTCTTGCACAGGGGTCAGGTCGGTATAGCCTTGTTTGGCAAGGGCATCGGCGAGGGTCGTGATCATGGGTCAGGGCTTTCTGGCGGCGTAAGCCTGCGCCCTACGCCTGTGGTGCGCGTTTGTATAGAGGGAATAACGGATACCACTGTGTTTGCGCCACCTGCGCACCGGCTCAGTCGTCCTTATGCCCTTTAAGATAGGATTGCATCGTCGGGAACTGTGGCAGCCAGTCTTCGCGACGCTTGGCTCATATCTCATAGGCTGGCACAAATTGGTTTGAGGCGGCGAGCGTGCCGAGATGCAATTCGATCTCGTCTTCACTTTTGGCAAAGACGGATGATCCACAATTAGGGCAGAAATGCCGTCCCTTATGGTGATGTGTTTCACCAGTGACTGTCACGTTCGTACTGTCAACGATCGCCGCTGCAAAGAAGACTGCGCTATGATGCTTGCGGCAGTCCAAACAGTGGCAGATGCCAACGCGGATCGGCGCGCCTTTGTGCAACGACGTGGATTTGCCGCAAAGACAGCTACCCGTCGTCTGCGTCGTCCGGCCTCACTAGCGCGTGGCGTTTTGTGAAAACCAATCGTCAATACGTGTTTTGAGTGTGGTCCAAAGCGCGGGGGCACCCCTTTGGACTTTGGTGCCGACGCGGGTTTCGACCTGATCTCTGGTAACGTTGTAGTCGACCCAGCTACGGCCGCCTGTTTCAAGGTTCGCGACTACCGGCTGCACGCGGTCAAGTGATTTGGCAAAGATCGCATCGTCGGTTGCGGCCGCTTCGAATTCGTCCCACAGGGCGCGAAACGCGCGCCCTTGATCTGCGGGTAACAGGCCAAAGATGCGGTCTGCGGCAGCAGCCTCGATGGCCGCCATCGCGGCGGTATCATGATTGCCGTGGATCGGATTATCGCCTGCGTCAATCTCGACCAGATCGTGGATCAGTAGCATCTGGATGACACGGTCAATACGGACGGGGCGTTTGGCATGCTCTGCCATCACCATCGCGTAAAGCGCGATGTGCCAGCTATGCTCGCCCGAGTTCTCGTGCCGCGATCCATCGCACAGCATCGTCGCCCGCAACGTCGATTTCAGCTTGTCGGCTTCGGTCAGAAAGGCGAGTTGGTCATCGATACGTGACATGACCGGACCTATCACGTCCCTTTTTTGTCGTCGCTTTGCAGGAATTCGTCCAATGTGTTGAGCACATCTGCGAATGCGGCGTCTTCTTCGGTTTGCGGCGCAGCGGATTCTTGTGGTTCTTTGGGCGTGGATGATGCGTCGCTTCCCATCTCGATTGGTTCGCTTGTCTCTGAAGCCGCGTTCTCATCTGACAAAAGGCGCGATTTTGCCTGGATCGGTGTCTTAAGCACGTTTGGCCAGAAGTTCACGAGCACGTGCTTCAGCGCGCCTGACCCGCACGGCCGTCAGATAGGCTTCCTGCAGGGTTTGCGAAGATGAGCCCAGGATTTCGCCGATCGTGTCGACGATTTTTTCGTCACCGGTCGCTTCTGCGTCTGCCAATGAAAGATCGGCCAGTTCGCCGGCGACGCGTTCGAGGTAGCTGTCTGCCATGGCTAGCGTGTGTTCTCTGTCAGGCGACGACGCACGTAGGTGCGTACAGTGTCGATCATTGGGTCCATATGCGGGTCTTCGAAGAAGTGACCGGCACCTTCCATTTCGTCATGGGTAATGGTGATGCCTTTTTGTTCGTGCAGTTTGTTGACAAGGCTGACGGTGTCGGCAGGCGGGGCGACGCGGTCATTTGAGCCGTTGATGATCAGGCCGGACGACGGGCAGGGGGCCAGAAAGCTGAAATCGTACATGTTCGCAGGTGGGCTGACCGAGATGAAACCCGTGATCTCAGGGCGACGCATCAGCAGTTGCATGCCAATCCATGCGCCGAAAGAGAAACCCGCGACCCAACAGTGCTTGGCGTTGTTGTTCATCGATTGCAGGTAGTCGAGGGCCGAGGCGGCATCGGATAGTTCGCCAACGCCCTGATCGTATTCACCCTGTGACCGCCCCACACCCCGAAAGTTGAAGCGCAACACGGTGAAGCCCATGTTATAGAAGGCGTAGTGCAGATTGTAGACCACCCGGTTGTTCATCGTCCCGCCGAACTGCGGATGCGGGTGTAACACGATGGCAATCGGCGCGTCCCGGTCTTTTTGCGGGTGATAGCGGCCTTCAAGGCGACCTTCGGGTCCGGGAAAGATGACTTCGGGCATACGTATTTCCGTTGCTGCTATTGGTCCGGTCGCATTCTTGACGAAAATGCTTGGACACCTTAGAAAGATTCTAAATTAGGACAAAAGCCATAATTGTTGTGGTCACGGTGGAGTAATGATGCAGCACCGCGCCGTCAATGAATTTACGCCTGTATTCCGGGGGGATGCTGATGAAATTGAGCACGAAAGGCCGCTATGCGATGGTCGCCTTGGCTGATCTTGCGTTGCAAGAGGAAGGCGCGCTGGTGAATCTGACCGAGCTTTCGAAGCGTCAGGATGTGTCCTTGCCGTATTTGGAGCAGCTTTTTGTGAAACTCCGCCGGGCCGGATTGGTGGACTCGGTGCGCGGCCCGGGGGCGGATACCGTTTGGCACGCCCCCCATCCGATATCCGCGTGGCCGAGATATTAGGCGCCGTCGATGAGACGGTATCCGCCATGCACAAAGGGGCAGGGGCGTCAGGCGCGACGTCTGGTTCGCGTGCGCAATCCATGGCCAACCGTTTGTGGGAAGGGCTGAGCGCCCATGTCTACGTGTTTCTCCACCAAGCGCGCTTGTCAGATGTTGTGAGCAATGAGCTGGCCCCTTGTCCGGCTGTGCCTGCCTTGTTCGAGGTTGTTGACGACGCGACTTAAGGGGCGCTGCCCCCGCCTTCGGCTCCCCCGAGGTATTTTGGAACATGAGAAGATATGAGAGCTTATCTGGATCATAATGCAACCACGCCTTTGCGGCCGCAGGCCCGTGACGCGATGATTGCGGCGATGGATGTTGTGGGTAATCCGTCGTCGGTGCATGCGGAAGGGCGCGCGGCGAAAGGGATCATCGAAACGGCACGGGCCCAAATTGCCGAGGCTGTGGGCGCTTCTGGCGCAGATGTGGTGTTTACCTCTGGTGCGACAGAGGCTGCGGCGCTCGCTTTGGCAGGGCGCGACTTGAAGGCCGCGTCGATTGAGCATGATGCTGTGCATGCCTGGGTTGACCCGTGTTTGCCGCTAGTGAATGGCGCGGTGCAGGTGAGTGATCCTGCGGGATCAACGATGCAACTGGCCAATTCGGAAACGGGTATTGTTCAGGAATTGCCGCAAGGTTTGGCGGTCAGCGATATCACTCAGGGATTTGGCAAGGTACCTTTTGCGTTTTCCTGGTCCGGCGTGGGGATGGTCTTTCTTTCGGCCCACAAGTTTGGCGGCCCCAAGGGTGTTGGCGCGCTCATCTTTCCGCAAGGCACTGATGTTGCTGTGCAAATCAAAGGTGGCGGGCAGGAAATGGGCCGTCGTTCCGGGACCGAAAATGTCGTTGCCATTGCCGGAATGGGCGCTGCTGCGGCGGCTGCGCAAGCCGATCTGGCAGCCGGAAAATGGGACCGAATTGAGAAACTTAGAAATATTCTAGAAACAGCCATTGAGGCCGCCGAAAAGAGTACTATTTTTGTCGGGAAAGGCGTGAAGCGCCTGCCAAACACCAGTTGCTTCGCCTCACCGGGGTGGAAGGGCGAAACGCAGGTTATGGCGATGGATCTGGCGGGTTTTGCTGTTTCGGCGGGGTCTGCTTGCTCCAGCGGCAAGGTCAAGACAAGCCGGGTGCTGCAAGCACTGGGACTAGAGGATGAAGTGGCATCAAGCGCGATCCGCGTGTCACTGGGTATCGAGACGACGGAAGATGAGGTCATGCGCTTTGTGCAGGCCTGGAGCGAAAAACGGGCGCGGCGTAGGGCCGCTTGAGAGGATGAAGAAATGACTGCTTTGGATACGATGGAAGTCAAAGACGGCGTTGATCAGGACACTGTGGATGCAGTGAAAGAACTCTCGGGAAATTACAAATATGGTTGGGAAACCGAGATTGAGATGGAGTATGCGCCTAAGGGTGTGACCCCCGATATTGTGCGCCTGATTTCCAAGAAGAATAACGAGCCTGAATGGATGACAGAGTGGCGTTTGTCCGCATTTGAACGTTGGGAAAAGATCGAAGAACCCACATGGGCGATGGTCAACTATCCTGACATCGATTTTCAGGATATCTACTACTATGCACGTCCCAAGAGCATGGAAGAAAAGCCGAAGTCGCTGGATGAGGTCGATCCGAAACTGCTGGCGACCTATGAGAAACTGGGCATCCCGCTGAAAGAGCAGATGATTCTGGCTGGCGTTGAAGGGGCTGAGGATGCCCCGGCTGAGGGCCGCAAGGTTGCTGTGGACGCGGTGTTTGACTCGGTGTCGGTCGGTACGACCTTCCAGAAGGAACTGGAAAGAGCGGGGGTGATCTTCTGCTCGATTTCCGAGGCGATTGAGAACCACCCTGAGCTGGTGAAGAAGTATCTTGGCACCGTAGTGCCGCCATCTGACAATTTCTACGCAACGCTGAATTCGGCTGTGTTTTCAGATGGGTCTTTCGTCTACATCCCACCGGGTGTCCGCTGCCCGATGGAGCTAAGCACTTATTTTCGCATCAATGCTGAGAACACCGGCCAGTTTGAGCGCACGCTGATCATTGCTGACAAGGGGTCTTACGTCTCTTATCTGGAAGGTTGCACTGCGCCCAAGCGTGACACAGCACAGCTGCACGCGGCGGTTGTTGAGATCATTGTCGAGGAAGACGCTGAGGTGAAATACTCCACCGTGCAGAACTGGTATCCCGGTGATGAAGACGGCAATGGTGGTATCTATAACTTTGTGACCAAGCGCGCCGATTGCCGTGGCGATCGCGCCAAAGTGATGTGGACGCAGGTGGAAACAGGCTCCGCAGTAACGTGGAAGTACCCAAGCTGCATCCTACGCGGGGATGATAGCCAGGGTGAGTTTTATTCCATCGCGATTGCCAACAATATGCAGCAGGCCGATACCGGCACGAAGATGGTGCATCTGGGCAAGAACTCAAAGTCGCGAATTGTCTCCAAGGGGATCAGCGCGGGTAAGGCCCAAAACACCTATCGTGGATTGGTGTCCATGCACCCCAAGGCGAAATCTTCACGGAACTATACCCAGTGTGACAGCTTGTTGATTGGCGACAAATGTGGCGCGCATACCGTGCCGTACATCGAGGTCAAGAATAACTCATCCCGGGTCGAGCACGAGGCTACAACATCCAAAGTGGATGATGACCAGCTGTTCTACTGTCGCTCACGCGGGATGGACGAGGAAGAGGCGGTCGCTTTGGTGGTAAACGGGTTCTGTAAGGAAGTGCTGCAGGCGCTGCCGATGGAATTTGCGATGGAAGCGCAGGCGCTTGTGGCGATTTCGCTGGAAGGCTCCGTCGGCTAGTGATGCCTCGCCCGTATCATGATATTTGTCGTGTCTCTGTCACGTCACGGCCCATTTCTTGCCCCAGTTCGATGCGATTAAGCATTGATAAGGCAATTGATGGGATTGTGACGCATGGCAATGGTAAAACAGGATATCAACGATTTTCGCGCGCGCGTGAAGAATATCCAAAACCCGCGCAACAAGTCGTATTACGATCCCGACCTGGGCATGCATATCCCCAAGCGCGTTTCACGCGACAAGATCAAGAAAAAGGTGCAGCGGGACGAAGACTCTTTTCTGGCCAAGTTCATTGTCGCCATGGTCATCGGCGCCTTCGCAATGATGATCGCACAGGTCGTGCGGATCAGGTTCTTTGGTCTGTCTCTGGATGGCGACGTCGTGATGGCGTTAGAGTTGTTCATGGCGTTTTGGGCGATGCTGATGCTGTCCGTCCTGTTGGGCAAACGCGGGGCATTCGACCGGGTTGGTCAGATTGTAGGGATTGCCGCGATGCTGGTCGCCGGGCACAATCTGATCTGGCGCTGGCCAGACCAGATGGCTTATATCTACACCGCAGAGCATGTCGAACAGGTGATGGAAGCAACGACACAGCATTCCGTCGTGTATCGCGGAACCGTCTACGGCCTTTAAGTCTTAACTCAATGCGCAACAGTTGCCCCGGCGGAAAACTCCGCACCGGGGTATTTGACGTTGTTGCTCCCACTTTTCTTTAGGAGAAACTCATGTTGGAAATCAAAGGCCTAGAGGTCAAACTGGAAGAAGAAGACAAGCAAATCCTGAAAGGTGTCGATCTGGAGATCGCGCCCGGTACTGTGCATGCGATCATGGGGCCGAATGGATCGGGCAAATCGACACTGTCTTACGTGCTGTCCGGCAAGGATGGCTATGAGGTTACGGGCGGGTCTGCTGCTTTGGAAGGTGAAGACCTGCTAGAGATGGAACCGGAAGAGCGCGCGGCGGCGGGCCTTTTCTTGGCATTCCAGTACCCCGTGGAAATTCCCGGCGTCGGCAACATGACGTTCCTGCGCACGGCGGTAAACGCGCAGCGCAAAGAGCGTGGCGAAGATGAGTTGAGCGCGGGTGATTTCCTGAAAGAGGTGCGGGCAAAGGCGAAAAGCCTGAAAATCGATGCTGATATGCTCAAGCGTCCGGTCAATGTGGGTTTCTCTGGTGGCGAGAAGAAGCGCAATGAAATCTTACAGATGGCGATGCTGGAACCAAAGATGTGCATCCTGGACGAGACGGATTCAGGTTTGGATGTTGATGCAATGAAACTGGTCTCAGAGGGTGTGAACGCGCTACGGTCCGAGGGCCGTTCATTTTTGGTGATTACCCATTACCAGCGTTTGCTGGATCACATTAAGCCTGACGTCGTGCACATCATGGCAGACGGTCGCATTGTGAAATCAGGTGGGCCCGAATTGGCGCTGGAAGTCGAAAACAACGGTTATGCTGATATTCTGGCAGAGGTGGCCTGATGGCACTTGCAAAGCTAAAGTGGATACCACAGCGGCGCGACTAGCCGATGTGGAAGTGCCGCAAGGGGCGGCATGGGGCAATGCAGCACGGGCCGATGCAATGGCGCGGGTTTACCATATGGGCCTTCCCACGAAGCGCGATGAGTATTGGAAGTACACTGATCCAACCTCGCTGACCACCGTGGACGCGCCAGAGGCGGCGCTGTTTCACAATGACGAAGGTCCGCTTTTCGATGCGGTAGACCGCGTGAAGATTGTCTTTGTCGATGGGGTGTTTGATGCAGATGCGTCTGATGACCTGACCGCCGAAGGCGTCAAAATCGAGCGCCTTGCAGACGCGATGACGACAGATATCCACTGGGCCAAGGATATCTATGGTGTGCTGGAAGCGCGCGGACAAAGACCTGTTGAGCGTCCTTTAGCGGCGTTGAACACGGCGCTGGCAACCGATGGCGTTGTGATCCATGCGACTGGCAAGGCATCAAAACCAATCAACTTCATCTATTTGCACAAGGACGTGTCCTCGGACGCGATCTTGCACAATGTGGTGAAAGTTGACGCTGGCGCTGAAGTGACGTTGTTAGAAACCGGGCCAGCTGCGGCCCGGTTCTCCAAACAGCTAGAGGTTGAAGTGGCCGAAGGCGGCACGTTTCATCACGTCCGTGCGCAGGGCCGTGATCATGAGCGTCGCGCTGTAACCCATTGTTTTGCAAGGATAGCGGCGAATTCAACGTTCAAGTCATTCACGCTGACCTTTAATGGTGTTCTGACACGCAACGAATGTGTGCTGGAAATCACGGGCGATGATGCCGTGGCCCATGTGGCCGGTGCATGCGTCGGCGACGGCAAGGATTTCCATCATGATGACACGGTTTTCATCACACATGACGCCGTGAACTGTGAAAGCCGTCAGGTGTTTAAGAAGGTTCTGCGCAACGGGGCCACCGGTGTTTTTCAGGGCAAGATCCTGGTGAAGGAAGGGGCGCAGAAGACGGATGGTTATCAGATCAGCCAGTCGTTCTTGCTGGATGATGACAGCGTCTTCCTCGCCAAGCCCGAACTTGAGATTTATGCCGATGATGTGGCGTGTTCACACGGGTCCACCTCTGGGGCGATTGATGAAACGGCCCTGTTTTACTTGCGGTCCCGCGGTGTGTCTCTGCATGACGCGCGCAATCTGTTGACACTGTCTTTTCTGGCAGAGGCTTTGGATGAGATTGAAGACGAGGGATTGGCGGGTGATCTCAGGGACCGGCTGGAAGGCTGGTTGTCGCGCCGCAGCTAATGCCTGTTACCAATGACATAATGCGCACATGGCGCAGGCCGCGTCATGTCATGCGCGACCTGCTGGCGCAGGGGCGGCGTGAAGACCGTGCGATAATGTATCTGATGGTCAGTTGTTTTCTGATCTTCGTGGCGCAATGGCCGCGTTTGCGGCGGGTCGCCGACGGGTATGAGCCTTCACCATGGCCATCCGAGATGAATTTTGAAGGGATGATGACCTATACGTTCTTCAGTGCGGTTATCATTCTGCCATTGTTCATGTACGGTGTGGCCGCCTTATCGCATATGATTGCCAAGGTTTTGGGTGGTTCCGGCACGTGGTTTGGCGCGCGGCTCGCATTGTTCTGGACGCTTCTGGCAACCTCTCCTTTGTTCTTGTTTTATGGATTGGTACGCGGGTTAATCGGGCCGGGCAGTCAGGCCACGCTTGTCAGTGTGATCGGCGCGGTTGTGTTTCTGATCATATGGGTTCAAACCTTGCGCGAAGCTGAAAGCAGATCATGACCGTAGATTTTCAAACATGGATGCGTGCCGTCTGGACCAGCATCATGGAACCGACAGACAGTGCGCGCAAGGTCATTGCAATGGATCTGCCGCGCGATGCGCTTTGGACAGGTCTTGCACTGGTTGCTGTGCTGAACGTGATCCTTGTCGTGCTGCTGCAGATGATATCGCCAGCGCCAGTCGCGTTTCAAGAACAGGCATTCGCGGTGTCGCCGTTCGGATTTGCCGGGATAATCGGTGTGTTTCTGGTGCTCTTTGTGTTTGGTATCTACTACGCTGGCCAGATCATGGGCGGCGAAGGGACGTTACAGGGTTCGTTGGCCATCCTTGTCTGGTTCCAATCCATCAGCCTGACGCTTGAAGCGATCCAGGTCGTGCTTGTTTTGATCATACCAGCAATCGGGGCGATCTTCGGGCTTTTGTCATTGGGTGCGCTGATCTGGTGTTTTCTGAACTTTATCAACGTTTTGCATGGGTTTAAGAACCTCGGGAAATCGCTTGTCGCGATCTTTCTGGCTTTGATGGGCACAGCCCTTTTGGCGGGTATCGCCTTGGCAATTCTGGGCATCGGACCAGCAGGAGGCGTGGCATGACACTTGATGTAACGGGCATCCGTAGGGATTTCCCCATCCTCTCACGCGAAGTGAATGGCAAACCGTTGGTCTATCTTGATAACGGGGCTTCGGCGCAAAAACCACAGGTTGTGATTGATGCGGTCACGCGTGGTTATGCCGAAGAATATGCCAATGTGCATCGCGGGCTACATTACCTGAGCAACCTTTCAACCGAACGGTATGAGGGCGTGCGGGGGATCATTGCCGGTTTTCTGAATGCACCATCCGAGGATGAGATCATCATCAACTCGGGCACCACCGAGGGCATCAATATGGTGGCCTATGGGTGGGCGATGCCACGGTTTGAGGCAGGTGATGAAATCGTCCTATCGATCATGGAACATCACGCCAACATCGTGCCATGGCACTTTTTACGTGAACGTCAGGGCGTGGTGATCAAATGGGTCGATGTGGACGCCAATGGTGATCTGGATCCGCAAAAAGTGATCGACGCTATTGGGCCGAAAACAAAACTGGTTGCTGTCACGCATATGTCCAATGTGTTGGGCACGGTTGTCGATGTGAAAACCATCACTGCCGGTGCCCAGGCCAAGGGCGTGCCTGTGCTGATTGATGGCAGCCAGTCAGCGGTGCATATGCCGGTGGATGTCTCTGACATCGGCTGTGATTTCTATGCCATCACGGGGCATAAGCTGTATGGCCCATCCGGGTCCGGGGCGATCTATGTGCGCAAAGAACGTATGGCCGAGATGCGCCCCTTTATGGGCGGCGGTGATATGATCCGCGATGTGACGCGCGATGCGGTTACATGGAACGACCCGCCGATGATGTTTGAGGCTAAGCACTCCGGGCATCGTGCAAACGATCGGGCTGGGAGTGGCGCTTGAGTACATGATGGACATCGGCATGGCGCAAATCGCAGCCTATGAACAAAGCCTAAGAGATTACACGCGGGATCGCCTAAACGGCTTGAACTGGCTGAACGTGCAGGGACAATCCGCAACCAAAGGTGCGATCTTTTCGTTCACACTGGATGGGGCGGCACATGCCCATGACATCTCGACCGTTCTGGACAAAAAGGGCGTGGCGGTGCGTGCCGGGACCCATTGCGCGATGCCATTGATGGAGCATATGGGCGTTGGGGCCACGTGCCGCGCATCATTTGGGATGTATAACACCACCGATGAGGTCGACGTTCTGATCGATGCATTGGAGCTGTGTCACGATCTTTTTGCCTAAGATCGCTCATTGCCGTTGCGAGGGGCAGGGCGCACAGCTATAGAACGTTTCAGGCACCCGTAGCTCAGCTGGATAGAGCGCTGCCCTCCGAAGGCAGAGGCCAGAGGTTCGAATCCTCTCGGGTGCGCCAACAAAATAACGATATCGTAACCTTGAATTGTTGGTCGGGGTCCCGTTTGGGTCCCGTTTCCGTCGGATTCGGCTACCTTCCGAGCCGATTGATCGCCTCGATAACGCTCTTCTGGTGATCCGGCGAATGGTGTCCGTACACGCGCTGGATTGTCTCCGGACTCGTCCCGAAGTAGCCTGCGGCATCCCAGACAGTGGCACCCGACTGCAAGGCCCATGTGATCGCCGTGTGCTTAAGTGTGTGGGGCGTAACCCCCCTAACTCGGCGTCCCGAACCGCCTTGGCGAAAGCTCGTTTGATGTCTCCCACGCGCGCGCGCCTGTCCGGTAAGCGATGCGCGCGTGGTCGCACCAACCGTTTCTCAAGAGTATCTGCTTTCTCTTGCCAGTTTGGGCTGGCAAGGCTTTTCGCTGCGCTTCTTGGCGGGTCGATACATATGCTTTGGTCCCTCTCAGATTTGCCTTTGAAGGCTAGCCCGGACAGCTAAACGACTTGTTCTGAACGACGTCGTCAGCCCGTCAGATATTGCTGCAATAGCGGGCGGTTATTCTTCTGATGACGTTCAACAATCACTTTTTGGGTCGATCCAGGTGGCATTGTACAGGCGCTGCTTGGCTGGTGTTCGGAATTGCGTAGTTCAGGAAAGATAGTCAGGATTTCGTTTCGCGCTTGTGATGAGAGGGATTTCATCGCTTCAGGCCCGGTAAACAAACTCTCGCTAGGCGCGCCCTCCGCGAAAACGATCTCGTGTCGATCAAAGAGCATGTGATAATACTCAACCTCTTGCGCATTCTCATCAACAAGTATGCCTCGGACCTTCGTCAGCTTGATGGCGGCAATTAGTGCTTCAGTTGTCCCGCAGACTCGCTCTACGATCTTTGATGAAACCAACATCCAGTGTTGTCGCGAGACCCACAAATCGCGCAGAGGAAGACCATGCCCCAATGCCCCGGCACAGATACGTATGGGCAGAAGTTTTGGGTTTTCTGACAAGGCTACCGCACCATACTTGCGTGAACCAATCCAGCGTATCCGGGCGATCCCATCCTGCGTCTTCACAGCGTCGCCTTCGCAAAGTACCTCTATTGGTTTTTGACCTTCGGGCGTTTCTATGAGCGTCCCTTGTGTGAAGCACACCGCTCCGACAATGTCGTCATAGAGCGTTTCATTGCCGGGCCCGGGAACGGTGTTCGATGCGACGTAGGAATAGACCACGCCGGGAACCAATGGTGTTGTCGGTAAGAAACCAACCAACTGTCCCTCAATTTCGATCTGAAACAACATAATTGTCGTCTGCCCCGGGGCCGTCAGCTCGAATTCTGTCTCGGAATAGACGGTTGTTTCACTCCCCGGCTGCAGAGAGCCAACAGTGCCGCCACCCGCAAAAGTCGCCACACCAAACTGGTCGGGATCGATCCCAACTTCGTTGGCCGAGAAATCCCCGTCCAGAACATCGTCATTTAGCAGGGGACCATCTTCAATGGTTAGTATGACGTTGTTTGATGCGTCGTAGCTTAGCGACAAGTGACGCCGTGGTGTTGGTGGCGTCGAAATCCGAAAGATTATATAGTTGGAATACCGGCATTGCAGCTTCCTGAGGATGAGCTTTAAGTCCGTTCTGATCACCGGTCGATATCGGTGCCGGAAGAAGCTGTTCCGGAAATCGTAAAAAGAACATCCGCTATGGTAGTTGTTAGATGTTGGGGGTTCTACCTTTGCGTGTGCCGCGCCGCGAGCTTAAGCTAGGCGAAGTCCGAGGCTAATCTTTGCCAACCAGGTCCGCCGTTAGAGAAGATACGCGATGGGCAAACCTTTACAACGCCTCGATTGTACCAAGAGCCTTCAGCTGTAGGGCCTGCCGTGTTGCCAACGCATCTACCTCTTTCTTTGTCGCGGCACTCAGTACGCCGCCGGGGCGGCGCACAGTGTCATGCGTGATCACGCCCCGCTGCGCCAAAGTGTATTTGCGGATGGCCAGACCCAGCCCCGGCTGCGCCTCATAGCGCACCATGGGCATGTAAGCGTCAAAGATATCGCGCGCATGATCGATGTCGCCGTCGCGATGGGCATTGACGACCTGCGCCATCATTTCGGGGTAGGCAAAGCCGGTCATCGCCCCATCGGCCCCGCGTATCATCTCTTCCAAAAGGAAAAGCCCGCCATTTCCGCAGAGGATCGAGATCCGCCGGGCGCCCGCGTCGGATGCCGCGCGCAGGGCGCTGATCTTTTCCAGCCCCGGCCAATCCTCGTGTTTCAGCATCACACAGGTCGGACAGTCTTCGACCACTTGCAGGATGGCCTTTGTCGGGATCACGACGTTGGTCACCAGTGGAAAATCCTGCAGCACAAAAGGGGTCTCTCCCAGCACTTCTGCTGTGTTGTGATAGTAGGCCAGGATTTGATCATCGGTCTTCAGGCTGCCCGGTGGGGCGACCATGACGCCTGCAGCCCCAAGGTCCATGGCGGCATCGCTCAGCGTCTTCATCGCCGCAAACCCCGGGGCAGAGACACCGACAACAATCGGTACGCTGCTGCGCGCGGTAACACGTTTGACGACGGCAATGGATTCCTCCGCCGTCAGCTTGCCAGCCTCACCCATCATCCCAAGGATCGTGAGGCCAGTTGCCCCTTTTTCGATATAGAAATCAACCATCCGATCAACGCTATCCCAGTCCAATGCGCCGTCTGGCAGGAAGGGTGTTACGGCGATGGTAAAGACACCTTGGGCGGTTTCATCCAGCATGACTGGTTCCTTTATGACTAAGTGTAAGAGCGATCTGGCCAAGCGCCATTGCGGCTGCTGCTTGGCAGGGTTCGACGACTGGCAGACCGGTTTCTGTTTCCAGCAGATGCCGATATTGCGCCATGCCAGCGCAGCCCATGATCAGGACATCGGCGCCGTCTTGATCGCGCAGGCGTTTGCCGGTCGCGATCATGGCATCAAGGCTTTTATCTGCATCGGCGAGGTCCGCAACCGAAAGGCCGAGGGCGCGATCACCGGCAAGCCTGTCCAGCACCCCCATTGCCCCAAAGGCGCGCAAATGACGCGGGATGGAGGCAGGCAGAATTGCAATGACCCCAAACCGCTGACCAAGGGTGAGGGCGGTCATCACTGCCGCTTCTTGTATGCCGACAACGGGCAGGGCGGTTTGATCGCGCAGCGCATGCAGCCCGGGATCGCCGAAACAGGCGATGACATAGCCCGCCGCATCTTTCTGGCTGGCGGCAAGACGCAGCATCGGGCCAATTGTTAGATCAGCCTGTCGCTGGTTTTCAATGCCCGTTGGGCCATCGTTCAGCGTCAGGCACCGAATGGGGGTGCCGAATTTACGCAAAGGATCAAGCGCGAGTTTGATCCCATCCGTCACGGTCTGTGACGAATTGGGATTGATCACTATCAGTGTATCGCCACTCATGCGCCGTCTCGCG
Source organism: Yoonia sp. GPGPB17 (assembly GCF_037892195.1). Classification (NCBI taxonomy): domain Bacteria; kingdom Pseudomonadati; phylum Pseudomonadota; class Alphaproteobacteria; order Rhodobacterales; family Paracoccaceae; genus Yoonia; species Yoonia sp. GPGPB17. Next base: position 1,036,810 of record NZ_JATACI010000002.1, on the reverse strand, counting down.
TCGCTGTTTGGATTTCGATCTGATAACCCTCAGGGTCGTTGAAGACAAAAGCACGGATGCCGATTTCATCGTTCACGAAAAGCTCTGACAGGCCGTCAAGGTTCTCTTCCCTGGCGTAGGCATACCACGCGTCCACATCAGGCACGCGGATGCACAATTGCACGGTTTTGACCGGCTGCCATTTGTTCATGCCGCGGGTTTCATCCACCAGCCCCACATGTGCGCCGGGGCAAATCTGATAAATCTTGCACCAGCCTTGGTCGATCGCCAACTCTAGCCCGAGAACGTCTTCATAGAACCGCATCGCTGTCGGCAGGTCGCGGTAGTAGAGGAAGGTGATCGCAAGCGTGTTGCGCGTATCGGGGCGGGGCATGTTTATCCTTCGCGCAGAGGTTTGGTGGGCGGTGTGGCCAATGTTGGACGGTCAATCCAATGGCCACTGCCGGGGGAGGCTGTGAAAGTCCCGTTCTGAACGATATGGTTGCCACGCAACCAGACGTCGGTGGGCCAACCGGCGATGGTACGCCCGACCCAAGGATTGTAGCCAACGTTGTCGTGTAAGTCGTTTTCGCCGTAGGTCACGGATTTGGCAGGATCCCAAAGCGTGATGTCGGCGTCCATACCCACGGCAAGGCGTCCTTTGTTTGGCAGCCCGTAGATCTGAGCCGGTGCTGTCGCGGTCAGTTTGGCAAAACCCTCGGGCCCACCGCGCCCTTTGCTGACCATCGCGTCGAACATCAGCGGCAGGCGGGTTTCAAGCCCGGGCAACCCGTTTGCGATATCCTGGAAAGCGGCCTCAGGCCCGGCCGAGAGCTTACCTGTCTCGTCATAGCGGTAGGGGGCATGATCCGACGACACCAGTTGCAGGTCGCCAGCGTTCAGCGCGTCCCATAGGGCGTCCTGATCCGCCGCCGTCCGCTGTGGCGGCGAGCACATCCATTTTGCGCCCTCCAGTCCGGGCTGGTGCAATATGTCTTCGGTCATGAACAGATAATGCGGGCAGGTTTCAGCCCAGATTGGCGCGCCGCGGTCGCGGGCCGCGCGGACGGCTGCGGCCCCTTCGGTTGTTGAAACGTGGAAGATCATCACCGGTTGTCCAAGATATTCGGCAAAGCGGCACATGCGCTCAATCGCCTCAATCTCGGCCATGCGCGGGTGCGAGGCGGCATGATGGTGCGGGGCGGTTTTGCTTACGACGATCAGGGCCGCTTTCGCTTCGGCGATGATGGCGTCCGTTTCCGCGTGCACACAGACCAAGGCACCGTTTTCGCGCGCAATCTGCATGGTTTGCAGGATTTGCGCGTCGGACAGCTGAATGTTGTAGGTCGTGAACACTTTGATCGACCGGTGCCCCGCCTTAATCAATGCGCTCAGATCCGTGGCGAAATCCGGCACGTCAGTATCGCTGACGATCATATGAAAGGCATGATCGATCATCGCGCCCCGTGTGGCGCGGGTTACGTAGTCTGCGACAGTGTCCGAAAGTTTTGCGCCTTTGGCCTGTGCCGCAAAGGAAATCACGCTGGTTGTGCCACCCATCGCGGCAGATTTTGTCGCGGTTTCAAATGTATCCGCATTCATGACACCCATGCCGGACATCTGTTCGATATGGGCATGTGGATCGACGCCGCCGGGCATCACGTATTTGCCTGTGGCATCAATTGTGGTTTTGGCCGGGCCAAGGTTGGTGCCGATCGCCGCGATACTCTCACCGAGCACGCCTAGATCACCGATCAGAACACCTTCCGGGGTGACGATCTGACCGCCTTTGATCAACAGATCAAACGTGTCGGGCATTGCGGCAGCTCCTTGGTATCGCGTTGCTTATATGTTGCCTGCGGCCGGGTGGCTTGCAAGCGCTTTACGTACCGTTTTTGACTTTACCGTGCCTCTGCTTCAAGTCGCTGACCGAGGCGCGGCCAATCATATGTGCGCCAATGGGTGCGGTCAGCATTAGAAATATGATGGTTGCAACGACTCGGGCCGTCACTTCGGTTTCTTGCAGATAGATCGCACCACCGACAAGAATTAGGCTACTGCCCAAAACACCGGCCTTGGTCGAGGCATGCATACGCGTCAGAACATCGGGCAGACGCAACACGCCAATTGCCGCGATCAGGGCAAAAAACCCACCAGAAAGCAGAAAGAGGGCGATGATAATGTCAATCATGGTTCGCATCCTGTTTGCGCGCGTCACGTCGTTCTGCAAATCGAGCGAGCGCTACGGTCGCCAGAAACCCAACCAGCGCCAGCACCAGTGCCACATCCAGCAAGGCAAACACCCCGGTTGCCACCGCAGCAACGCCGCATACAGCGATGATCGACACGGTCATCATATCGAGCGCCACAACGCGGTCAGCTAGACTTGGGCCTCTGGCCAATCGGATGAAGGCAATCGCCAGCGACAGCATCACCATGACGAAGGTCGCATAGATGGACCAGTCCAGAAACTCAGCAGACGTCATTCCTCAAACACCTCTTTGACCATGCGCTCCATACCAGATTTCAGGTTATGGATCACTTCCTCGGGATCATCGGCAAACATGGCATGTACGATCAGCGTTTTGCGGTCCGGGGTGACATCAAGACTCAACGTGCCGGGGGTGAGCGATATCAGGTTCGTGACCAGCAAGATTTCAATATCTGACTTCACATCCAGCGGCATCTCAAGGATCGCCGGTGTGCTGTGGTCTTTTGGTGTCAGGACATCATAGGCCACGCGAATGCTGGATACGCATAGATCATACAGGAAAAACAGGACGAGGCGCACGATGCGGTAGGCGCGCACGTAATAGCTGCTGGGGCCATCAAAAAGCGGTTGCGCGATCCAGAGGGTCAGGAAACCCATTACAAAGCCAAAGGCCAGCTGGGTCAGCGTGAAACTGCCCCAAAGCCCGGCCCACGTAACGGCCAGCAACAGGTTGAGAAGAAACAGGTTCATGACGTCTCTCCGAGTACGGCGGTGATATAGGCCGTCGGATCAAGCAGTTGTTCGGTTGTGCGCTCTGCGAAGATCACGAAGGGGTCGGGGTTGAGGCCGATGATGATGGTCAGCACGGCCAGGCCAGCGACGGGAATGATCTGTGCTGCCTTGTTGGGCAGCGTTTTCATATCCGGTTCGATCCCATCGGGGTGGGGTTTCCAGAACGCCTCGGCCCAGATTTTGGTCATCGAATAGATCGTCATCAGGCCGACAGCGAGGGCGATGAAGGCCACGAACCACATCTCAACGTCCAGCGTCGCCTTGACGATAATGTATTTTGCCCAAAAGCCAGAGAGTGGCGGGAAACCGGCGAGCGAGAAGGCGGGGATCAGGAATAGCACCGCAAGGAAGGGAGCCGATTTGTAAAGACCGCCGATCTGGTAAACCTCTGTCCCGCCCGTCAGCCGTTTCGCGACACCTGCGATCAGGAACAGGTTCGCTTTTACGATGATGTGGTGAACCAGATAGAATACCGCACCCACAATCGCCAGTGGTGTCATCAGCGCCAGACCAAGGATCATGTAGCCGATCTGACTGATGATGTGGAAGGACAGGATCTTGCGGAAATCCGATTGTGCGGCGGCACCCAAAACACCGATCACCATGGTGAAACAGGCGACCCACAACAGCACCGTATGCGTGAACCCGATGTCATGGTCGAAGACCATGGTGAACATCCGGATCAGGGCATAAACGCCAACCTTGGTCAGCAGGCCCGCAAAGACCGCCGAGACCGAAAAGCTGGGTGTGTGATAGGCTGCGGGTAGCCAGAAAAACAGGGGGAAGACCGCCGCTTTCACACCGAAGGCCACCATAAACATCATGGCGACGACAGTTAGCAGGCCTTGGTTTTCGACCTCTTCGACCTTTAGCGCGAGGTCTGCGAAATTCAGCGTGCCGGTCATGCCGTAAAGCAGGCCGATGCCGGTGAGGAACAGGATGGTCGAGATCAGGTTCAGGGCCACATATTTCACACCACCGTCGACCTGCTCTTTCCCACCGTTCAGGATCAGCAGGCCGAAAGAGGCGATCAACATGACCTCAAACCAGACGTAAAGGTTGAAAAGGTCGCCGGTCAGAAAGGCGCCCGTGACACCGGCCAGAAGGATTTGAAACAAGGCGTGGTAGCCCAACTGCGACTGGCGTTCAGTGATATCGCCCAAGGCGTAAATTGCGACGGCAAAGCCCGTGATCGCAGTGATCAGCACCATAACGGCTGACAACAGGTCCGCGACCAGCGTGATGCCGAAGGGTGCTGGCCAGTTGCCCATCTGCCCGGCGATCACACCGGCATCCAGCACCACCGCCATCAAGACGACCGATGCAATCAGCCCGAGCCCCGATCCGATGATCGACACCCACGCCCCAAAGCGCGAAGACCGCAGCAGATAAGCGATGATCGACGCCACAAAGGGAATGACCAGTGGAAGGGTGAGATACCAGCTCATGTATTAGTTTTCTTTAGGTTCGGCGACGCGCATCTCGTCGGTATTCAGGGTGCCAAGGCTTTGATAAGCACGGAAGGCAAGGATGAGGGCGAAGGCAAAGAGGCCAAAGCCAATAACGATAGCGGTCAGCACCAGCGCCTGGGGCAGGGCGTTCGCCACATCGCCGATAGGCGCATTCAGGCCATCGGGCACCAATGGCGGCGCGCCCGGTGTCAGGCGACCGGCGACAAAGATGGTCAGGTTCGCAGCGTTCGATAACAGGATCAGTCCAAAGAGAAAGCGCAACAGATTGCGCGCCAACATCAGATAGACGGCAGACGCGACAAGAACGCCAATCAGAACAGAGAGGAGTTGTTCCATCAGACGGCATCCTCAAGCGCAAAGGTGATCGACAGGATCGCACCAAGAACGACCAGATAGACGCCAATGTCGAAGACGAGCACAGTGGACAGGGGAATGCCCTTGCTATCCTCGGTCGCGCCGATGAACAGCCATTGACCGGTAAACAGCGCGTCACCCCAAAACACAGCCATGATACCGGCCAACAGGGCGATCCCGAGACCGGCACCGGCGATGCTGCCCGGATCAAAGCGCAATGCCTTGCGCGCATCCGCTGTGCCACACGCAATAGCGTAGATCACGAAACCTGTGGCCGCGATCAGCCCACCAATAAAGCCACCGCCGGGCGCGTTATGGCCGCGCAACATCATATAGGCTGAAAACACCAGCAGCAGGACCGCTTGCAGGCGTGCGCCAGCGATCAGGATGACAGAGTTCATGGTTTCTCCTCCTCTGGCTTGCTTTTGAGCAGGGCAAAGATGCTGATCGCGGCAATCAGGACGACCGCGATTTCGCCGAACGTATCCAAGGCGCGGAAGTCGACGAGGATCACATTGACGATGTTTTGGCCAAAAGCCTCGGGCCAGCTGGCAGTTTCAAAAAATGTGGTCAACTCGCGGTCGATCGGACCGGTAGTGACCTTGAGCATAATGACGGTCGTGACCACACCGAGACCAACAGCAATCAGCGCATCTAACCAGCGCTTGCGCAGTGGTTCTGGCGTGAGGTGCGGCAGTTTCAATGCAGCAGCGGCGAACAGAACGACGACCAGCGTTTCCACCAAAAGCTGCGTAATCGCCACGTCTGGCGCGCTGTAGAGGATAAAGATCATCGCCATGCCGATGCCAACTACACCCAGTCCGGCAATCGCCGTGATGCGCGAATTGGTCATCAGGGTCAGGATTGCGCCAAGCAAAACCAGCAGGAACACCAGCCAATCCCAAAGCTCGACCAGCGGGATGCCCATCGCCGGAACGCCCGTGCTTCGTAACCATAGCGTGACCGTAAGGGCCGCGAGCGCTGTGCCAAAGGTTGCAACCATGTAGTGATAGAGGACACCCGTCTGGATCACCCGCGTCAGTGCCTTTGAACCAGAGGCGATACCGGCCATCAGCTTGTCCCAACCGTCGTCAAAGCTGGGGCCGCGTGTGGTCATACCGATCAGGATCTCGCGCAATTTTTGCTTGTAAAAGTAGATCGTAAAGCCCAGCACAAAGGTTGCGATACTCAGGAACAGCGGCAGGTTCACCCCAGCCCATAACTTCAGCTCTTTCGCGGGTTCCGCATTGCCGATGATTGCGGCGACGGTTGGATTGACCAATGTCGTCGCCAAGGTCTCTGGAAAAATCCCAAAGAACGCGCCTAACACGGCCAGCACAACGGGACCAACGAGCATCGGCCATGGGGCTTCTTTGACATGTGGGATGGGTGCGCCGGACTTGCTCCAGAATGGGCGGAAAGACACGATCCCGGCAATCGCGACCATCAAGGCGCTGGAAATCAAGACGGCACCGGCCACAAAGATTGGCTCGGACGCCACTGCGATGGCACCAGCATATTTGAGTTCTTTGCCGATAAAGCCAAGGAAGGGTGGAAATCCGGCCATCGAAAAGGCCGCAATCGCGGCGGCGGCTGCGGTGATGGGTAGCGCGCGCCAAGCCAAAAAGGCTATTGGCATCGCGCGTGCCGGTCTGCGCATCCAGAATGCCGACCACAAGGAACAGGGCGGCTTTGTAAAGCGAGTGCACGATCAGAAAGGTCGCGGCGGCGGTGATGGTATACCCGCTTTCATTGCCCAAAAGCAGCGTCAGCGCGCCAAGCGCCATCAGCGTCGTGTAGGCCAGCGCCAACTTCAGATCAGTCTGGCGCAAGGCCATGACCGAGGCGAAAACCATGGTGATCGCGCCAAAAATCGTCAGGGTCCAGAGCCAGAAATCCGTCCCGGCCAGTGACGGATGCGTGCGTGCCATCAGATAGACACCTGCTTTGACCATTGTGGCAGAGTGCAAATAGGCGCTGACAGGTGTCGGGGCGGCCATCGCGTTGGGCAGCCAGAAGTGGAATGGTATCTGCGCCGATTTGGTAAACGCGCCAGCCAGCACCAGCAGCACGATGGGCAGATACATGACGCTGTCTTTCAAGGCACCGTCCATCGCGTTGATTTCGGACATCTCAAAAGTGCCCGCGGTCGTGCCAATCAGTATGATGCCTGCGAGCAATGCCAGGCCGCCGACACCTGTCATCAACAGGGCCTGCAGCGCAGAACGACGCGCTTTTGCAGTGTCATGGCTGAACCCGATCAGGAGATAGGATGTGATCGTTGTAAGCTCCCAAAAGACAAACAACGCCAATAGGTTGTCAGACACAACTAACCCAATCATCGCCAGCATGAAGCTGGTCAGATAAAGCGAAAAACGCGCTTGATGCACATGCCCGGCCAGATAACGGGCGGAATAGAGCATCACCAGCGCGCCGATGCCCGTAATCAACAAGGCAAAGGTCAGGCTGAGCCCGTCAATATAGATGCTGACGTTCACCCCAAGGCTGGGCACCCATTCCCAAACATAGCGCAGCGTGTCGCCGCCACCGATCACCGGGATCATCTGCGCGAACCAGATAAACAGGCTGCCAGCAATGGCGACGGGAATGAGGCCAGCAGGCGTCATCCAGCGAGTAGGCGTAGAAGTGTCCAAATTGGTATTCCGGTTGGCAAAAATTGCGCGCTTATAGACGATTGAGCGCCTTAGGGGTCAGAAGCATCTTGTGCGCCGGGGCTGCTTGCCCCTTTGCGGTGATGACGGGCAGGGGCGTTTGCCGAGATGCGCCAAACACAAGCGTTAAAATGCGCTTCAGGCTTGTTAAGCCTCGCGCATCAGTGTCACATCCATCATGATTGGTCTTAATATTTTGCATTTATTCCCGACCTGCAAGTCCCTGTGCGTATCGCGCGGATGTGTGCAGGGTCGTCCCTTTCTTTGGCAACCTGCGACTGGATGTAGCACCCAATTTGATATAATGAAGTCAATTACATGTAAAATTTTGATAGGAAAAACCTATCAGAGGAGAAGAGATGTTAAATCTACCAAGCTTGCGTCAACTTCGTTACATTGTTGCACTGTCCGAGGCGCGGCATTTTCGTAAAGCGGCAGAAGCCATGGGGATCAGTCAACCCTCTCTGAGCCTGCAAATCGGCAATCTCGAAGGGCTGTTGGGCGTTCGTTTGGTCGAACGGGGGCGGGGCCCTGTGACGCTCACGCCGGAAGGGCGTGAAGTGGTGGCACGTGCGGCGCGCGTGATGGATGAGGTGCATGGGATCGTCGATTTGACCGCGTCGTTGCAGACGGGGCTTACGGGTACGATCAGACTGGGCACGACACCTACAATAGGCCCCTATCTGATGCCATTTGTCGTAGAACGACTACATGCAAAATATCCTGATCTGCGGCTTTATATTCGGGAAGTCGTGCCCCGCGATCTGCGGGGGGATTTACTGGCTGGCAGCCTCGATGTGATCTTGACGCAGTTTCCCGAAGGGGGGCTGATCTGACGTCACAGCGCTTGTTCCGCGAACCCTTGCTACTGGCGATGCCGGATGATCATGTCCTGGCCACGAAGTCAGAGGTGACAGAGGCCGACCTTGCCGATCAGAACGTGCTGTCGTTGGGGCCGGACTACGCGATGCATGCCCAGATTTCAGCCCTTTGCCAGCAGCATGGCGGTATTCTGGCCCGGGATTACGAAGGCACCAGCCTTGATGCAATTCGTCAGATGGTTGGCATGGGCATGGGAGTTGCGTTTTTGCCGCGGCTTTATGCGCGGTCAGAGATTGATAGCCGATCCAGCAATGTGATCGTGCGCCCGTTCCGACGCAGCACCGTGATGCGATCGATCGGACTGGTCTGGCGCAGGGCGGCAAATGCGGGGATGTTCGAGCGATTGTCAGATGTTATCAAAGATGCGGCCCGCGCAAATCTGCAAACGGGGCAATCGCCGGTTGTTCTTGACTAGCGGTATGATCTAGCCGCGCCAGCTACGGATAGGGCCACAATCCATATGGACAAAGTTTGAGCGGTTGTAACGCCCCACACCACCTGCACGACAGGCTAGCGCAGCATTTGCCATTTGTACTGTCGAGCGACCCGTCAAACGCAGGTCAGCCGCCTGACCGCGCATGTGCAGCGAATTGCGTGCCACACCCCGGTTTGATGAGCTAAGCATCTGATTGGTTCGCGGCGAACGATAGCCTGACAACAGCAAATAAGGTTCGGATGTATCCATCAGGTTCAGCGCGGCGGACATGATGTCAATCGTGCGCAGGTCCATCTGAACGGCTTCGCCCGTACGCCAGTCACGCATGTGCATGTTAATCTCGCGGACGGCTTCGGCGATATATTCGCCCTCAATCCAGTAAATCGTTTCCAGACGTTCGCCGGTGCGGCCAGAGTGCATGGCGATCCGGCGAATGTCGCCTGCGCCGCGCAAGAAACCAGCGGCATTTGAATAGGTTGGTGCGGCGGCAACGGCTGTTGCGGCAAACGCGCCCAATAGCCCACGCCGGGTTAACCCAGAGGAGTTTATATCTGTCATGTGTTTCGCGCCTGTCCCGTCGCTCGACTTAACTAATGCCGCTTTCCAGCAGCTTGATGCCCACATCTCCCCAGATGTAGCGGTTATATGGCACATTTCGATCTGTTGACCAAGGGCTGTTTAAGAGATTCGGATTAACAACGGGGAAATTGGCGATTTTTTGCGCAGATGTGGCGATGAGGACTCTATGCAACATCTTAGGGCTGCATCGGTGCAACACTCACGGGTTGCAGTGCGACCTCTCGTTTTTGTCAATAGACACCGGTTTTGGTAAGGATATGCATACTGCCATATGCCATATCGCTGCGGTATGGTCGAAAAAAATGTAGGGAATCTAGTGATGTCTGCTTATTTTGTGCGGTCCAGCCAAATCGTGCGCCTCTTAGCTGCTGTTCTGACTGCTGCTGTGTTGCTATTCGCTGCGCCGCAAGCGCAGGCGCAGGTGACAGAGTTTCGTCAGGCCGTCGCACAAGCGGCGGCAAATGATCCCGATCTTCTAAGTTTTTACCGCGAACGCAATTTTGACGGGATTTGGAGCACACGTGCCGACCGCAATCGCCGCAATGCTTTGCTTGCAGCTTTCAATGAGGCACCCAATCACGGCTTACCCAGTGGACGCTATGATGCGGAAGGGCTGATTGCGCAGTTGCAAGCGGCCGCGACCGTGCAAGAGCAAGCGCGTTTAGAGGTCGAACTCTCGCGCCAGTTTCTGGACTATGCTCGCGATATTCAAACCGGCCTCCTGACCCCGTCGCGCGTCGATTCCGCTATTCACCGCCAAGTGCCTTTACGCTCGCGTCTCAGCACGATGCGAGCCTTTGCGCAGTCAAACCCAGCAGGTTTCATGCGTGCCTTGCCACCAAGTGCGCCTGAATACACCCGCCTGATGGCCGAAAAGATGCGGATGGAGCGTTTGATCGGTGAAGGTGGCTGGGGCCCTGCAGTTCCGGGTCGCAAGCTTGAACGCGGCGACAGTGGTGCCGCGGTTGTGGCGTTGCGCAACCGTCTGATCGCTATGGGCTTCCTGCCGCGGACCAATACGCAGACCTATGATGATGACATCTATGGTGCTGTTACACGCTTTCAGCAGGCCCATGGGCTGGCCATTGATGGCACCGCAGGCCCCGGCACGCTTGAACAGGTCAATGTTCAGCCAGAGGCGCGTCTGCGCTCGATCATTGTCGCGATGGAGCGGGAACGCTGGATCAACCGTCCCCGTGGCGAACGCCACATCTGGGTCAATATCACCGATTTTACGGCCAAGATTTATGACAACGGTGTTGAGACATTCTCGACCCGTTCGGTTGTTGGGGCCCGCGACCGTGATCGCGTGACGCCAGAGTTTTCGGATGTGATGGAGTTTATGGTCATCAACCCCAGTTGGTATGTTCCGCGCTCGATCATTACTAAGGAATATCTGCCCCAGTTGCGGGCCAACCCCAATGCGGCGCGCAATCTGTTGATTACCGACCGCAATGGGCGCGTCGTTGACCGGAGCACGGCCGACTTCAGTGGCTACACCGAAACAAATTTCCCTTATTCCATGCGTGAGCCCCCAAGTCAGGGCAACGCGTTGGGGCTGGTGAAGTTCATGTTCCCGAACCGCTACAACATCTATCTGCATGACACCCCGGCAAAGAGCCTGTTTGGTCGCGAAGTCCGCGCCTACAGCCACGGCTGTGTCCGTCTTGCTGATCCGTTTGACTTTGCCTATGCGCTTTTGGCCAAACAGGTTGGCAACCCGGAAGAGGTGTTCCAGGCGCATCTGCGGACAGGGCGCGAACGGCGTGTTGATCTCGATGCGCCAGTGCCGGTCCATCTTGTGTACCGCACGGCCGTTGTGCCAGCCGATGGTCGGGTGCAGTTCCGCCGCGATGTCTACGGTCGTGATGCGCGAATCTGGAATGCGCTTTCACGTGAAGGGGTGGCCCTTCGCGCGGTTCGCGGGTAAATCTGACCTCGGAATAATCTCCGGGGGCACCATGGCACATACGATCAAAGACATCGCGACGGCGCTAGGGGCAGAAGCCTTTGGCGCCGTTGATCTTTTGGTGGATGGTGCATCCGAGCTAAGCGAGCGCTAGTCCTCGCGATCTCGCCTTGGCAATGACGCCCGCTTATGGTGACGCGCTGGCCGAAGGGAAGGCCCGCGCCGCTGTTCTTTGGCCAGGTGCGGATTGGGAGGCCTTTGGATTGGAGGCGGCAATTTATGCGCCACGCGCACGTGTCGCGATGTCCGTTCTAACACAAGTCCTTGATCAGCCTTTGCCGGGTGCCGGGATCAGCCCGCACGCGGTGATAGATCCGAATGCAAAAATTGGGAAAAACGCTGTGATCGGCGCGTTTAGCGTTATCGGGGCAGGGGCCGTTGTCGGCCCCGAGTGTTGGATTGGTGACCACGTCAGCATCGCGCCCGGTGTACAGGTTGGATCTGGCTGCACATTGCAGTCGGGGGTGCGTTTGCAGCGGAATGTCACCTTGGGGCACGGCGTGCATCTGCATCCGAATGTGGTGATCGGGGGCGACGGGTTCTCCTTTGTGACCGCGGAACCATCGAATGTCGAAAAGGCGCGCGAAACGCTGGGTGAGGGAGACATGGAAATTCCCGATGATCCCACGTGGCACCGGATCCATTCATTGGGTGGCGTGACAATCGGCGACGATGTTGAGATTGGGTCCAATTCCTGCGTCGACGCAGGAACGATCCGGCCGACGCGGGTTGGGGCTGGCACAAAGATCGATAGCCTTGTTCAGGTTGGCCACAACGTGATTGTTGGCGAATACTGCCTGCTTTGCGCACAGGCTGGGGTGGCCGGGTCCACTGTGATCGGGGACCGCGTTGTTGTTGGCGGCAAGGCGGGTGTGGCAGACAATCTGATTGTTGGTGACGATGTCGTTCTGGGCGGCGGCAGTGTCGTGCTGTCCAATGTGCCAAAAGGCCGCGTCATGATGGGCTATCCTGCGACTAAGATGAAGACGCATATTGAGGGGTACAAAGCCCTGCGTCGTCTGCCACGTATCTTGCGTGAAATGACCAAACGTTAATCGTCTGTTTCAAATCGCGGGCAGAGTGACTACATCCACGCAAATAACATGAGTGTTACAAGATGAGCATCAAAGATCAGGTCATCGCCATCCTTGCCGAGCAAGCCATGCTCGAGCCCGGCGATATTGCCATGGACAACGCATTGGAGGATATCGGGATCGACAGTCTGGGCCTTGTGGAGTGCATCTTTGCGATTGAAGAGGCCTTTGACATCAACGTGCCGTTCAACGCCAATGATCCGCAAGCCGGTGATTTCGACATCACATCCATCGCATCCATCATTTCTGCGGTTGAAAAGCTGAAAGCGGAGCAAGGTGGATAATGAATCGCGTCGTCATCACCGGGGCAGGCACGATCAACCCGCTGGGGACAACCGTGCCCGAGACTTTTGCCGCGATGCAGGAAGGGCGGTGTGGCATCGGCCCCCTGGAGATTGATGATGTGGACCGGTTGTCGATCCAGATTGGCGGGCAAGTCAAAGACTATGAGGAAGCCACGCATTTTAATCGCCAGCAAACAGCGCTCTACGATCGGTTCACGCAGTTCACCCTGCTCGCCGCGCGCGAGGCGATTGGACAATCAGGGCTGGCCTTTTCGGGCGCGTTGGCGGATACGTCTGGGGTTGTACTTGGCACCTCTGGTGGTGGTCTGAACACGCAGGATGAAAACTACCGTGCTGTCTATGAGGCGGGCAAGAATCGGGTACACCCCTTTATTGTGCCGAAGTTGATGAACAATGCGGCCGCCAGCCATGTATCGATGGAATGGAATCTGCGCGGGCCGTCCTTCACAGTTGCGACCGCCTGTGCCTCGTCTAATCACGCGATGGGCCAAGCTTTTAATATGGTGCGTTGCGGCATGGCGAAGGTGATGATCACAGGCGGGTCAGAGGCGATGCTTTGCTTTGGTGGGATCAAGGCCTGGGAAGGGCTGCGTGTGATGTCCAAGGATGCCTGCCGCCCGTTTTCAGCGACCCGCAACGGGATGGTACAGGGCGAAGGGGCAGGAGTTTTTGTCTTTGAGGACTACGATCATGCCAAAGCACGTGGTGCCGAGATTCTGTGTGAGGTCGTTGGGTTTGCGATGTCTTCGGACGCCTCTGACATCGTGATGCCATCAAAACAAGGGGCGGCAAGGGCCATCTCCGGCGCAATCAGCGACGCGAAACTATCGAAAGAGGCTGTCGGCTACGTCAACGCGCACGGCACAGGAACTGCTGCAAACGACAAGACAGAATGCGCTGCGGTTGCCGATGTTTTTGGGGCGCATGCCGACAATCTGATGATATCATCGACCAAATCGATGCACGGACACCTGATTGGTGGCACCGGGGCGGTCGAACTGCTGGCCTGCATCATGGCGTTGAAAGACGGGATCATCGCGCCAACCATAGGGTACGAAGAACCTGACCCCGAATGTGCGCTGGATGTCGTGCCCAACATCGCGCGTGACGCGAAGGTCGATGTGGCACTATCAAACGCCTTTGCATTTGGCGGGTTGAATGCGGTGCTGGCGCTGCGGCGGCACTAGGATGATTGCGTGGTGCCAGAACGCGTTTTCTCTGGGGTGCCAGTTTTGCTGGGCGCAATACCCTTAGGTGCCTTGAGTTTCTGCCAAATCTCCACAAAGGGATGAAATAGTGCTGCAAACAAGGTGGGGTGGGGCTGTTCGATCACGTTGCCTTCACCATCGGCAATACCAAACTCAAGGATTTCGTGGCCATCAGGGATATAGAGCGTCCCGAACATCCAATCCCAAAAGGCAAATATGCTGCCATAGTTCTTGTTATGATGTTTTGGTGCACTCGAATGGTGAATTTGATGTTGCGCCGGTGAAATGAAGATATGTTCCAGTACGGGTCCGTAGCTCAACCAGATATGACTATGGCGCAGGTTGGATCCCAACATGTTAAATATTACAAAACCAGCGTTGGCCGATCCAATGGTCAGGACACTGATCTCGCCAATAAACGCGAACAGCATGACGCCCTGCACGAACCCGACGACAATGCTGAAGATCACTTTTCTTATCAGCAGAAAGACCGGGTGGTTACGGTATGACGTCAGCGGTGTCAGAACCTCAGCTGAGTGGTGGAGCGCGTGAAACGGCCAAAGAAAGCGGTTTTCATGATGAATGTAGTGCGCCCAGTAGACACAAAAATCCAACGTCAGAACCATGATTACGGTGGCAACAACTGTGCGCCATAAGGTGATTTCAATTGGTACACCAGGTTGGCCAAACCACTCGACCAATGTCATCATTGTGCTGTGCGAGAAGGCGGTTGTAAAACTGACAAACGCAAAAAAACCTAACACACCAAACACTATGTTGAAGATGAAGATCTTGATATCGACGATGTTTGATTTGTGGAGATATACACTCGACGGAAAAACCCAGCGCAAGAACGTTTTAGGTCTCCCACGATAAATCCAGAGCCCATAAACAAGCAGAACTGTCGCAGCTAGGTAAACAAATGACAAGCGCGAGTCCCAGCTGAGAAAATTTGCTAAAACAGCGCGACCGAGAGATTGAAATAGTTCTTCCATGCTAGATGCTACCTTTGACCTTCACATACAGTAGCCAAGGATTGAGGAAATTTCATGACAAACTTTTGCTGTTAGACGACACAAGCACCTACGATGGCTTTACTCCTCTGGCGAGACATCTGTCGCTGTGAACCCAGCAGTAAACCCGCTTAGCGATACCTCCAGCACCACCTCTTCGGTCGGCGCTGCAGCAGGTACCAGACGGATCGTGGCGACGTTTCCGCGCTTCATCTCGTCCACTTCGTTCTTGGTGAAACCCAGACGTGCCACGCACCCGGCACGATTACAGAACGTAAACGGATACCGACGGGCGTTTTGTCCATCTACAGCAATCGTCAACTGTTGTGTCAAAAGCGTTTCAAGCGGCACGACAACGGTGGCGCCAGCGGCGGCGGCCTGTTGTCCTTCGGGCAAAGGGAAGACGTTGAACTCTGCCACAGCGACGCCGTCATCATTGCTCAGAAGCTGATACAGGTTGCAGGGATCAGGCGCGCCCTCTTCGGTCTTTATGCAGCGCAGGGCCCAATCCCCGAATTCTTCGCGTACATAGGGTTCGCCGACTTGCGGGCCGACAGGCTGACCAAGGGCCAGATCATCAAGTGCCGGGGCCGGGGTATCGTCCCCTGCTTCCTGTGCGGCGACCAAGCTTGTCTGACCCAACATGGCGACAACAAAGAGAGTTTTGAGGATACTGCGCATTGGTCTTGTCCTTATTGATTTCCCGTGGGCTTAACATGCACATGCCGGGGTGTCAGCGCCAAAAACAAGCTGTTGCGCTGTCTTTCGCTCACGTTTTCGCGGGGCCTAAAAACGAAGAAGGGCCCCCAAAAGGACCCTGCTCCATGTTCTCCCTGCCGGACTTGGCCGACTAATTGCGGAGGAAGCTACGCAAAGCAAATCTATGCGTCAACAGCAAATCTATGACAACTCGGTGATTAGTGTCGCTGTCCAAAGATGAAAAAAACCGTGCCATAAGGCACGGCAAGTCTAACAGGGAGGTCGTATGCCATTCGACGGCCAAGACCGCAAAAGGGCGTGCTTTATTGTGGCATGAATTGGTTAACAATGTATTTTGCTTGAAAAATATACGCAGGGGACGGTTTCATGTCAGAGAACATCTTTATTGGCGGCGGTGGCGAAGGCTATGGCGCGCCACAGAATCTATTGCTGGACAAGGCCAACCGCCACGGGCTGATCGCCGGGGCGACGGGCACCGGAAAAACGGTGACACTGCAGATCATGGCGGAAGGATTTTCTGCCGCGGGCGTGCCGGTTTTCTCTCTGATGTGAAGGGCGATCTGTCGGGGCTTGCGGTCAGCGGCTCGGCCGATTTCAAATTGCATGAACCGTTCGTGTCGCGCGCTGAAACTATCGGTCTTGATCTGCAGTATGACAGTTTTCCTGTCACCTTTTGGGATCTCTTTGGCGAAAAAGGCCATCCGATCCGGGCCACCGTGGCCGAGATGGGGCCGCTTTTGCTATCGCGGCTGATGGATCTGACGGATGTGCAGGAAGGTGTGCTGAACGTGGCCTTCCGCGTCGCCGATGAAGAGGGTCTGCCTCTGCTGGACCTCAAAGATCTGCAAGCCTTGTTGGTTTGGGTCGGGCAGAACGCCAAGGCGCTGTCCTTGCGCTATGGCAATGTGGCTTCTTCGTCTATCGGGGCGATCCAACGGCAGTTACTTGTGCTCGAAAACCAGGGCGGCACCGCGCTCTTTGGTGAACCGGCCCTTGATCTTGCCGACATGATGCGCACCCGCGATGGGCGGGGTGAGGTTAACATTCTCGCCGCGGATCAGTTGATGGGCAGTCCGCGCCTTTATGCGACATTCCTGTTGTGGTTGCTGTCAGAGCTGTTCGAAGAGCTGCCTGAGGTCGGGAACCCGGACAAGCCGAAACTGGTGTTTTTCTTCGATGAGGCGCACTTGCTTTTCGACGATGCGCCCAAAGCGCTGGTCGACAAGGTCGAACAGGTTGCGCGCCTGATCCGATCCAAAGGCGTAGGCGTCTACTTCGTCACACAGAACCCCGGCGATATTCCTGACGATGTGCTGGGGCAATTGGGCAACCGGGTGCAACATGCGCTGCGCGCCTTTACAGCCAAGGACCGCAAAGAACTGAAAACGGCGGCTGAGACCTACCGCGACAATCCGGCATTCGATACCTCCGAGGCGATCCAGGAGGTTGGCACGGGCGAGGCTGTGACGTCCTTCCTCGATCGCAAGGGCATCCCGCAGATCGTTGAACGCACATTGGTCCGGCCACCCTCATCACAGCTTGGCCCGATTGACGGACCGACACGCAAGGCGATCATGAGCGCCTCTGACATGGCAGGTAAATACGACCAAACAATGGACCGCGACAGCGCCTTCGAGATGTTGAGCAAGCGGGCTGAGGCTGCGGCCAAAGCCGCGGAAGAGGCAGAGGCCGACGAAGAACGTCTGGAAGAGAAAGAGCGTGAGTTCAAAGCGGCGCGGCGCTTTGAAGGCGGCCGCAGCTCTGGCCGATCAACCCGGTCGCGCACGTCCTCTGGCAACGGTTTTGGTGGCGCATTGGCATCGGTCGTGGTCAAGGAATTGAAGGGGACAACGGGGCGCCGCCTGGTGCGCGGCATCTTGGGGAGTTTGTTTAAAGGGCGGTAAGGGGGGCATTTCAGCGATACAGTTGACGTAGCGAAGGTCTGGTTTGAGCCCAAAGGGACGGATGCGTCAGGTTCTAGGCAAGGCGGCAAAGCGCATATTGCGGACTTGACAAAAAGCCTGCGCCTATTGACACCAGCAACACAACTTAGAGTAAAAGAGTTATATGAACGATAGACCAACAGGGCAGCGCTTTAGCCTAACTTACCTATCGCGAAGCGACCCTGTGAACGATAGCGATACTATGCGTTATCGCTTGGCGAAGCTGATTGGTAAGGACAAATATCAGCCTCGAAAACGGCTAGGGAACTATGCGCGCAGCGCAAGCAATTATGTGCCTAATCCCTCCAGAATTCACGCGTTGGTAGAAGAAGAGATAGGCGTTCAGTTCAGAACCGCTGTGAATGGTAGAATGCACTCAAGCTGGGTGCAATTTTTGCGGAAAATACCGGCTCACAAGGTGTTAGACACAATCACCGTTGCTTTCAAAGGAATGGTCGAAGTTGGTCGACAAGACGATTTTATCGGCCAGGCCAATCGGATATTTCGGGAAGAGAACATAGCCTATGAGGTGGATGAGGAAGGCGGAGTTCATCCCGTTATCGATGGAGCCTATGCGGCGACAAAGCAATCGGCCATCCTTGGAATGTCTGAGACTAGATATGCCCTGTCTCTTGCCCGTGTGGAAGAGGTCGATGCTGCGCTCATGACGTCACCCCCAAATTATATTCAAGCTATCCGTTCAGTCTTTGGCGCAAATGAAAACCTCTTCAAGCTGATGTTTGGTGCGCATCGTTTGGACGCGCGAAGCGCGAATGACAAGATTGGTCGGCTATTACAAGCAAACTACGCAAATCATACTACTATGCAGAGGTCGAGCGCACAAATTTTGAAATCATTCATGGGGTGGATTGATGCCGCGCATCACTACCGCCACGAAGAAGGAGCGGAAGAGCCAAGCCAGCCCGCCGACGAACTCGCTATTGTGCTGATATCGGAAGGCATGTCTTTTGTGCGTTGGCTTGTTGCTATTGATAAAAATCAAGAGCCTGAGTAACGAAACCTAAGAAAGCTTTGGGTTGACAGCCGTGATTGCTTGGGAAGGAACCGACGGCAGCAAAGTCCGCAAACGGGCCATAAGAATGAAATCACGTAGGAGCGCGCTAAAGCTTCCTGATCTTCAGCGTCGCGATCCGGTTTTCATCTTTCGAGATCACCTCGAACCGGAAGCCGTGGAACGAGAATACCTGTCCTTCGACGGGGATCATCTGCGCTTCATGAATAACCAGACCGGCGACCGTATTGGCCTCATCATCCGGCAGGTTCCAGTCATGCGCCCGGTTCAGGTCGCGGATCGTCATGACACCGTCCACGATATAGGCCCCGTCTTCGGTCGCTTCGATCTGATCTTCCTCGTGGTCATCGAATTCATCGGCAATTTCACCAACGATTTCTTCGAGTATATCTTCCAGCGTGATCAACCCTTGCAAGGCGCCATATTCATCGACCACAAGCGCAAAATGCGTCTTGCGCTTGAGGAAGTTGCGCATCTGATCGTCGAGCGTCGTGGTTTCGGGCACAAAATAGGCTTAAGCATTGAAACCTTCATAACGTCGAAGGCCGCAAGCCCTTGGGGGTCGTCTTTGCCCCCATCCGTCAGCTTGTGCATGGCGCGCAGCAGGTCTTTCGCGTGGATTACGCCAATGATGTTTTCAGGTTCATCGCGGTAAAGCGGTAGACGGGTGCGGGGGCTTTGCAGGATTTGCGCCAGAATATCTTGTGGGGGCAGGGCGGCATCCACCATTTCGATCCCCGAGCGGTGAAGCATGATTTCTTCCACCGTGCGTTCGTTCAGATCAAGCGCACCAAGAATACGGTCGCGATCCTCTTTCTGGACGATCCCTTCAGAATGGCCCAAAGACAATGCGCCAGCGATTTCCTCGCGTACAGCAAGGATATTGCTGTCTGGGTCCGTGCGCACGCCAAAGACAAACAGAACACCGCGGACCAGATAACGGACGGCGGCGACCAGAGGCGAAAACAAAAACACGATAATCCCGATGGGCCGCGCCACAGCCGAAGCGACGGTTTCAGGGTAGGTGATAGCAAAGGTTTTGGGCAGCACCTCAGCAAAGATCAAAACAAGCAAGGTCATGATCAGCGTGGCGGCCGCGACGCCGTTCTGGCCGAAAAGTTTGGTCAGCACAGCGGTTGCTAGCGATGTGGCAAGGATATTCACCACATTGTTGCCCAGCAGGACCGACCCGATCAGCCGTTCGTTGTCTTCGGTGATTTTCAGCGCTTGTTCGGCCCCTTTGGATCCTTTGTCTGCCGCTGAGCGCAGTTTGCCCCGCGAAGCCGCCGTCAGCGCGGTTTCAGAGCCGGAAAAGAAGCCCGAGAGGACAAGGAGGATCAGAATTGCGCCGCATGGTTACCCAGAATGCGGCGTCGAGAGGTGCGGTTTCCATCAGGTGCTTTCGAGCAAAATCATGAGCGTTATGTAGGGTCTGCGCGTCAGCTTCAAGGTTTGGCTGCTTTTGCAAGTGGATGGTGGTCCAGCACAAGCTCTTTGAGGCGTTCATCAAGGACATGGGTGTAGATTTCAGTCGTGGCGACATCCGCATGGCCCAACATTGTCTGGATCGAGCGCAGATCGGCACCACCGGCAAGCAAATGTGTTGCAAAAGCATGACGCAAGGTGTGTGGCGTCACCTTTGCCGGTGAGACGCCACCGGCGACGGCAAACTCTTTGATCAGCCCAAAGAAACGGTGCCGCGTCAGATGGCCGGATTTACCGCGCGACGGGAACAGGAACTTCGATGTCGGCTTGCCCGCTTTTCGGCCTGTGTCCTCCGTCGCATCGCGGTGGGCCAGATAGGCAACAAGCGCTGTGCGGGCGGGCGGGGATAGCGGAACGAGACGCTCCTTATCGCCTTTGCCGCGCACCAACAGCATCCGCGGGTCGCCGCGCGCGGCAGAGACCGGCAGGCTGACCAATTCGGTCACGCGCATGCCGGTGGCGTACAGCAATTCCATCAGGCAGGTATTGCGCAGGGCCTCTTTCGGTGTGCTGCGTGCGGCATCCAGCAAACGGTCAACCTCTTGTACCGATAAGGTCTTTGGCAGGCGTTGTGCGCGCCCGGGTCCTTTGATCTGGATGGCCGGGTTATCATCGCGCCACCCTTCCTCAAAAGCGAAACGGTAGATTTGCTTGATGGCCGACAGACGGCGCGCGCGGGTGGATTTGGCCAGCCCTTCTGCCTCGCAATCAATCAGATAGTTTTCGATGTCGTCGCGTGAAGCCGTGCTGAAATGCCACCCTTGGGCGTCAACCAAGCCGCAAACGTCTGCAAGTCGCGCGCATAGGCCAACTGTGTATTCGTCGCGGCATCCAGTTCGGCGGCTTGTGCCTCCAGAAAAACCTGCACCCAGCGGGCCATCGGTTGATCGTTACGGGTCATGTCGCCCGGTCCAGGATCATCAGTTGCAACGCGGCACGGCGCGCGACGTCCTCCAGCCCCACGGACCGCAAGAGTTTCAATGCGTCGGCAACAGAACGTAGGTCGCCTTCTGATCCGGCTTCAAACAAGGCAAGGGCGCGCAACAGCGCCTCGCCAAGCTTGCCATCATCGACCCTGCTTTGCAGCTCTTGTGGCGGCGGCGCGCTATCAAAAGCGTCTTGGATCGCTTGGGTGCGTCTTGAACTGGCGGGCAGGTTCTGCGGTGTGCCGCGCGCGATCCCGATCAGAAATGGATCGAACCCCGCGTCTGCAGCTGCTGCGGCTATGGCAACGGCCTCGTAGTCAGGGGACAGCAGGCCGACTTCAAAAGCTATGACCGCAGCTTCGCCTGCCAGCGGGAGTTCTTGAAGCGCCGCGCCATAAAGCTTGGCAAACTGGATTTCGGCACGGGCCTGCCGCATGGCGACCCATGCGCTTGGCAATGTACGGGCAACCTCAACTGGATCACCGGCAGTTAGGGCGACATCAAAGTGCTGGATCGCTGCGGCCCGGTCCCAGATGCCTCCTGATGCAGCCGGGGTGCGGGCGGTGTAGTTGCGCAGAAGGACATTTTCGGACACCGCGCCATGGCGGGCGAGGCGTTCTGTTGCCTCAAGCTGTGACTTCCAGGCCGCGGTTGACTGGAGATCGGCATGGGAAAAGGCCAAGGGCAGATTGGCGGTGATCAATGGCTCACCAATGGCCGCATGCATACGGAACGTCAGGGGGCTGACGCGGGCAGGGGGCGTGAGTGCGGGTTCGCCCTCATAAAGCTCGGGATCAAGAAAGCGCGACAAAAGCGCCTCTTCCTGCGGGGTGATATCGCCAAGAACACGGTGCGTGTTCAAGGACAGGGCAGCCGCCGACCAATCGCCATTGCGGGCAAGACAAAAGATGCGGGCAGAGAACGTCGGGGCAATAGAGGGTGTATCGCGCATCGCGGTGCAGGCGTTGTCTTCGGTGCCTGTCAGAAGTGCCACATCAAACCAACGGCGAAAGAGGGGGCCTGTGTTGGGATCCGCTTGTTCGATGAGCGACTGCGCGGGTTCCAATGCGCCAAGGTCCAATAACTTGTCCACGCGCGCCAGAAACAAGGCGCCTTCGCCATCGGCGTCCGATGGTGGATCGGCCTCTGCCAGCATCAGGACTTTGAGGAACTCTTGCAAAGCAGGCAGCGTGTCAACGCGCTCGGCACGCACCAAATCGACCAGCACAGCCTCTTGGCTAGCCGACCAGATATCGCGCGGCAGGCCAGTCACCTCTGGTGGGAGCAAGCCAATGGGATCCTTTGAGGGGCGGTCCAGTGGTGTGACAGTCACATCAGGCGTCGTGGCGTCGCCAACGGCAGGCGGCTCAAACAGAGGCGCGGTTTCCACGCTACGTGACAGCCAATCAATTGCCGATAAAGGTTCACCCTGGGGGGTATCCTGCGCTGACACCAATGTGCCCGTCAGGCAAATTGCGGCCCCAAGTGCCTTAGTTTGTTTCCAACGTAACAGGGCGCGTTACCTCTTCTGAGGGGGCGGCGAAGTCGCCGGGAAAAAACAATGGTCCGACATAGGCGTAGGCCACTAAACCTATCCCCGCGAGTATGATCAAAAACAATAACGCTTTGATGAACCGCCACATGGCCTGCCCCAATCTTCTAATTCTGCCTCAATATGTGGGTTAATGCCCACTTGTTGAAGGGATTATATATGGCCTTTCGTGCAAGATCACGGCATTCATTCATTAATTTTCGCGTTCGGCGCTGGTTAGCCGAGAAGAAAGGCAGTTTTTGCATGGCCGCAGCGCAGCAATATCAGCTCAAACGGACAGTCGTGCTGGTTGGTATGATGGGATCGGGCAAGACAGCCATCGGGCGGGCGCTTGCGGCGGCTTTAGACGTACCGTTTGTGGATAGTGATGCGGCGATCGAAGAGGCTGCAGCAGCGACCATTGCCGAAATATTCGAGCGTGACGGTGAGGCGTTCTTTCGCAAACGCGAGGCAGAAGTATTGCGCAGGCTATTGTCTGGCCCGCCGGGCATTGTCTCGACCGGCGGCGGCGCGTTTCTCGCCCAGGCAAACAGAGAGGCCATCGCACAAATGGGTGTCGCTGTTTGGTTGGACGCAGACCTTGATATCTTGTGGGAGCGTGTGCGCCACAAGGATACGCGCCCGTTGCTGCGCACCGCTGACCCCCAAGCCACCCTGGTTGCAATTTACAACGAGCGCACGCCAATCTACAGCCTCGCAGGATTGAAAATCACCGTTGAAAAGCACGCCAGCATCGAGCAAACCATGATTTCTGTGCGCGACATGCTCACACGCCGCCCTGATGTTCTGGAGACCAAATAGATGACCGCTACTGTCCATGTCGATCTGCCGGGCCGCGCCTATGATATTTTGATTGGCCCAGAGGTTTCACATCAGGCAGGCCATCAAATAGCGGCCATGGGCGGGCGGAAGCATATTTGCATTCTGACGGATGAAAACGTGGCGGGCTTGCATCTGGCGCAGTTGCAATCGGTTTTATCAGATGCCGGTTTGACGTCAGAGGCTTTGGCTTTGCCTGCAGGTGAGGCGACAAAGTGTTGGGCGCAATTAGAGCGTTCAGTGGAATGGTTGCTGGCCCAGAAAGTCGAACGTGGCGACATCGTTGTTGCTTTTGGTGGCGGCGTGATCGGCGATCTGGCGGGTTTTGCCGCCGCAATCCTGCGTCGCGGCGTGCGGTTCGTGCAAATTCCAACGTCGCTTCTGGCGCAAGTCGATAGCTCTGTCGGGGGCAAGACCGGGATCAACTCGCCAAGCGGTAAGAACCTGATTGGCGCGTTTCATCAGCCCAGCCTTGTTCTGGCGGATACGGCATTGCTGGGCACGCTCACGCCGCGTGATTTCCTCGCAGGTTACGGCGAGGTGGTGAAATACGGCTTGTTGGGTGATGCGGCGTTTTTTGACTGGTTAGAGGTCGAGGGGCCTAAATTGGCCGCAGGTGATATGGATGCGCGGGTGCGTGCCGTGACCCGGTCTTGTCAGATGAAAGCCAACATTGTGCAGCGCGATGAGACCGAGCAAGGGGATAGGGCGCTTTTGAACCTTGGTCATACCTTTTGCCATGCCCTAGAAGCTGCCACCGGCTATTCGGATCGCTTGTTGCATGGTGAAGGTGTCGCGATCGGATGTGCATTGGCGTTTGAACTTTCGGCCCGTTTGGGGCTCTGCAGTCAGGAAGACCCAAGCCGCGTGCGCGCGCATCTGCGCGATATGGGCATGAAGGTCGACATCCGCGATATTCCGGGCGATTTGCCAGATGCCACAGGTCTGCTTGATCTGATGGGGCAGGATAAAAAGGTGCTGGATGGCAAGCTGCGGTTCATTCTGGCACGGGGGATTGGCGACGCTTTCATCACGTCCGATGTATCGCGCGAGGCGGTTCTGGGCGTTCTTGAAGACGCCCTGCGCAGGTCCTAAGCGTCGGATCGCCGGATGACCATTGCGGTTTTGTCCTCTGTGCTGAAACCGATGGCTTCGTAGAAACCTGTTGCGGCGCGTTTTCTGCCGGTCATCAGCATGATCTTGAATGCATCAGCGTCCCACGCCCGTGCGATGGCGTGTTGCATCAACTGCTTGCCGATCCCCTTTTTGCGATGTGTCGCCGTGGTGACAACATTTTCGATCAATGCATAGGGCCTGGCCCCCCATGTCACATTGGGCAACAGATGCAGGGTCAGCATGGCGACCAGAGTTTTCTGATCGAACGCGCCCAAAATGGTGGTGCCGGGGTGGGCAACGACCACTTCAAACGCAGTGTGATCGCGTGTTTTCGGGCCAAGGGTGAGCTCATTGTAGAGCGCAAGCGCTGCCTCGCTGTCGGTTATTGTCAGCGGTTTAATATCAATGCCCTCGGTCATTCAGGGCTGTCATCATCGCGGCCATCAAGACGGATACCATGCGTCTTTGCAAAGCGCAGAAACAGTGGCACTTCGATCAATGCGTAGCAAAGGATCGTGAAGACCACCCAATTTGTTTCAAAAAAAGGAGCGTGAATTGTACGCCGCTGCCCCAGAACCATGCGCTTGGCGACAATCAGCGCCAGCACATTCAGGCCGAGATCAATCAGCATCAGCCTGTTGAGGGTCTTTTCCTCAAGCGTGGGAAAGATCCCCAGATAGGCGACCGCCAAGATCAGGCCGACGAGGATCAGGATTTGCGCTTCGGGCGAAACGACCATTGGGTTTAGAACGGGATTTCATCATCCATGTCACCACCGCCGCCGCCTGATGGTGCACCACCGCCGCTATAACCACCGTCATTGCCGCCGTAGCCACCGCCGGACGACCCGCCGCCATAGCCGCCGCCGTAGTTGCCCCCGCCGCCACCTTCGCTGCGGCTATCGAGCATGGTCAGCGTGCCATCAAAGCCGTTTAGCACGACCTCGGTCGAATACCGATCCTGCCCGGATTGATCCTGCCACTTACGGGTTTGCAGCTTGCCTTCGATGTAAACCTTGGAACCCTTCTTAAGGTACTGCTCGGCCACACGGACCAGACCTTCGGAAAAGATTGCAACAGTGTGCCATTCGGTCTTTTCGCGGCGTTCGCCTGTGTTTTTGTCTTTCCACGTCTCGGATGTCGCGATCCGTAGGTTCGCAACCTTGCCGCCATTCTGGAATGTCCGCACCTCGGGGTCTGCCCCCAGATTGCCGATAAGGATAACTTTGTTCACTGATCCGGCCATAACGGCACCTCCGACGATTCTGCTTTGCGCTTTTGTGACAGACCACGCATGCCGCAACAAGGTTAACGGCCGGTTTCCAGAGGTGGGCTTGGCGGATTGGTGGAAAAGACCTAAGTATGGGAGGTCGTAACAAGCGAAAGCGGTACAACGTGACCCGACTGATCCTGACCGTAAGCCTGATTGGTGCCTTCGGCGTTCAACCCGTTCTGGCTGAAGAGCAGGTTTCGACCATGTCGCGCTCGGGCTTGTTGCAAAGCCAGACATCCATTCTGGATGGGCGCGCCGCCGAACAGTATCAGAATTCGGTGCGTTTGCAGCCACCGCGCGATGCAGGTTTTACGATCACGCCAACATACACTGGTGACTACACCGGACCATTCATCCGTCTGGCCCAAGCGGCTGCTGCGAAACACGGTGTGCCAGTTGGTTTGTTTTTGCGACTGGTTGAGCAGGAAAGCGGTTGGAACGCCTCGGCCCGGTCCGTCAAGGGCGCGTTGGGGTTGGCACAATTGATGCCCGAGACCGCGCGTGCATTGGGCGTTGATCCGCTTGACCCCTCAGAAAACCTTGAAGGCGGTGCGCGGTATCTGCGCGCGCAGTATGAGGCGTTTGGATCATGGCCTCTTGCGCTGGCCGCCTATAATGCGGGCCCGGGTGCGGTGACACGGTACGACGGTGTGCCACCGTTTGCAGAAACCCAGAATTATGTGCAGGTGATCTGGGGGCAGTGATTGTCTTCCGCCGAAAGCACGGGGCCTCCGGCGGCGATAGGTTGAAATGCTATTCCGCCGCGATCTGGATGACAGGTTCCATATTCGCCAAGTCCGCATCGCTCAGGTGGCATTTGATCTGATGACCTTCGGCCAACTGTCGCACCGGCGGGACATGTGTCTCGCACAGACCACCTTCAACCTTCGACTTCCAGTTGCAGCGCGTCTGGAACGGGCAACCGCTGGGCGGGTTCATGGCCGATGGGATATCGCCCTCAAGCACGATATGTTTTTTCTCAACGCTTGTGTCCGCGATGGGCACGGCAGAAAGAAGCGCTTCTGTGTAGGGGTGGTAAGGGGGCGAGAAGACTTGATCGGTGCTGCCCAATTCAACCACATGACCCAAGTACATGACCATGACGCGATCTGACAGATAGCGCACGATGGACAGGTCATGGCTGATGAACAATAGCGTCGTTTTATGTTCGCGCTGGATTTCCATTAGCAGATCGGTGACCGCCGCCTGCACCGACACATCAAGGGCCGAGACAGGTTCATCGGCCACAACGATCCGCGCATCCCCTGCAAAAGCGCGCGCGATGCCGACCCGTTGCTTCTGGCCACCCGAGAGCTGGCGCGGCATCCGGTCCGCGAAGGCGCGTGGCAGCTTGACCAGATCAAGCAGGTTGAGCATGCGTTCCCGCCGCTCATTGTCATTGGCGCCGATGCCAAAGATTTCGAGCGCGCGCATGATCTGGCGCCCCACCGTCATTGAGGGGTTGAGCGTATCAAACGGATTTTGGAACACCATCTGGATGTCGGCGACTGTCTTGGTGTCGCGACTTTCGATGGCCGTATCCCCAATGGCTTTGTTGTCGAGCAGGATGTCGCCTTCGGTCGCCGTTTCCAGCCCCATCAGGACCTTGGCGAAGGTGGATTTGCCACAGCCGGATCTGCCCACAATCGCCAGCGTTTCGCTTTCACGCGCTTCAAAGCTAAGGGTTTCGTTGGCCTTCACCACTTTGGTATCGCCACCACCAAACAGCGCATTGGCTGCAACCTCGTAGTATTTCTTGAGGTTATCCATTTTCAGAACAACCTGTCCCGGTTCAGGCTTTTCAGTCTGCGCGCCCACATCAATCGGCGCCTGCCAGTCGATGTCCTTGAACTTCAGACAACGTGACTGATGGCGATCGTTGCCGGGCACAGCTTCCATCGGGATAAAGCCGGCATCGCAGCGCCCTGCCTCGAAGTAGTCGCAGCGGGGGCCGAAGTTGCACCCCTGTGGCCGCTCATGCGGCAAAGGGAAGTTGCCCGGGATCGCCACCAAAGGCCGTGCGTTTTTGTCGGCACCGGGTAGCGGGATCGAGCGGAAGAGTGCCTGTGTGTAAGGATGCTGCATTTCATCGAAGACGTCTTCGATGCTGCCGCGTTCCACCGCTTCGCCGGAATACATCACGCAGATGCGGTCGCAGGTTTCCAGCACGAGCCCAAGGTTGTGGCTGATGAACAGCATTGAGGTGCCGTATTTTTTGCCGAGATCTTTGACCAGTTCTACAACCGCTGCTTCAACAGTCACGTCGAGCGCGGTTGTTGGTTCATCAAGGATCAATAGCGACGGTTTTGACATCAGCGCCATCGCGATCACGATCCGCTGCTGCTGACCACCCGAGAGCTGGTGCGGATAGCTTTGCAGCATCCGTTCCGGGTCTGGCAGCTTTACGTCGGTGACGACCTCCAGCGCCCGCGCGTAGGCCTCTTTTTCGCCAACACCTTCGTGGATCATCGGCACTTCCATTAGTTGTTTGCCGATCTTCATAGCCGGGTTCAGGGACGCCATGGGCTCCTGATAGATCATCGCGATTTCAGAACCGCGGATATCGCGCAGCTCCTCTGGCGTCATCTCGCACAAATCACGGCCTTTAAACTTGATGGAGCCGCCAACAATGCGGCCATTCACGCCAAGGTCCTGCATAACTCCGAGTGCTACCGTGGATTTGCCACAACCGGATCTGCCCACAAGGCCGAGCGCCTCACCGGGCATAACGGTGGCCGAAAAATCCATCACGGCTGGGATTTCGCGCAGGCGTGTGAAGAAGGAAATCGAAAGCTTGTCGATCTCAAGGATGGGTTGTTCAGTCATGGATTAGTCCTTCAAGCTTTCTTCACGCAGACCATCGGCCAAGAGGTTGAGACCCAGAACGAGGCTCAACAATGCAGCCGCCGGTGGCAGGGCAGGGTGTGCGAAAATCAACAAGAGCTTACGCCCCTCGTTGATGGTTGACCCCCAGTCGGGGCTTTCTGAAGACAGACCCAAGCCAAAAAAGCCCAAGGTACCCAAAAGAATGGTCGTATAGCCAATTCGCAGGCAGAAATCGACGATTAGCGGGCCACGTGCGTTGGGCAGGATTTCCCACAGCATGATGTACCATGCGCCTTCACCACGTGTCTGGGCGGCAGCGACATAGTCACGTGTGCGCAGATCCAACGTCAGGCCACGGACGATACGGAACACCGTAGGGGCGTTCACGAAGACGACCGAGACGAAGACCACCAGGATCGAGATATCAAAGAGGTCCATCCATGCAGGTAGGAAGTCGATGACTGTGCCTTTCTGGTTGATGATCGACAGGTAGAGCCAGCCAAGGATACCCAACACAGGCACAAGGATCGCTGTCCGCTTGGCCGGTTGCGTGTAGTAGCGCGAGTTCAGCAGCACGCCAAAGAAGATCAGCGGGAAGACGAACAGGAAAGCGGCCATGTAGGATGGAATACCCGTCAGCACGATTTCCGGTGTAACCAGCAGGTAGAACAGCAGGATCACCGGGAAGGCGAGGATCAGGTTGGCGATGAAGGACAGGAAAGTGTCCAGCTTGCCGCCATAAAAGCCCGCGGGTAGACCTAGTGTGATCCCGACCATGAAAGCAAAGATCGTTGCGAGCGGCGCGATCGCGATCACGAAGACAGAGCCTTGGACAACGCGGCTGAAGATATCACGCGCGAGGTTGTCACCGCCCAGTAGGTAATGCGGGATCAGGCCTTCGGTACCCTCGGGCACGGGCACGCCCGGCCCTTTGTTTTTCAGTCCAGACACCTGGGTCAAGTAGTCATGGGTCGCAATCATATCGAAGAGACCGACAAAGACAGAGGTAAACACCCAGAACATGACAAGGCCAAAGCCGATCATGCCGACCGTGCTGTCAAAGAGTTTCCCGTAAAGACCCAGCTTGCGCTTGTAGATGATCGAAACCGTGTAGAGTGCAATCAGCGAGACCCAGACCGGCAGGAACCGTTTTGAGATTTCGCCCACGATCCCCGCGGACCCATAAGGCATCACTTGGGGGATCACGATATAGGCGACCACAATCGCTAAGACGCCCAAGAAGGTATATTTCACGCCCGTTTCTGCCAGCCCCAAAGGACCAGTGGTTGCGGCAATCGTACCGTCAGGGTTGGACTGCAGGGTTTGTGCAGGGGCAAAGAACCCCAAAATGAGCTGTGCGACAATCGCGATGGCCAGTAAGGCCAAGAGCACCATAAGCACAGGGTTGAGGATGGTGCCGAGGCTGCCTGTCCATGTAAGAGCTTCCATGTCCTGATCCTCCCTTTAAGAAATGCGAATGCGTGGGTTCAGGAACACATAGCCGATGTCAGATATCAGCTGTGTGATCAGGACCACGAAGACGGAAACGATGGACACACCCAGCAGCAGCTCGATGTCGTTATTGCCAGCAGCCTGCACCAGCACCCAGCCAAAGCCCTTGTAGTTGAACAAGGTCTCAACAATGACAACGCCGTTCAAGAGCCACGGGAATTGCAGCATGATCACCGTGAAGGGGGCGATCAAAGCGTTGCGCAGGGCGTGTTTGAGCACGATCTTGGGGAAGCTCACGCCTTTCAGGCGGGCGGTGCGGATGTACTGTGCCGTCATGACCTCGGTCATCGACGCGCGCGTCATGCGGGCGATATAGCCCATGCCGTAAAGGGCGATGGTTATGACGGGGAGAAAGAAGTTCTCGAACGTCGCATCATCCATGGCCCCGGTTGCTGTGCCTTTAAACCACTGCATTCCGAAGGTGGCGGTCGCAAAGACCGAGATGAAGACGACACCGGAGACGTATTCAGGCGTCGCAGTCGAGACGATAGAAACTGTCGACAGGCTGCGGTCGGTCCGTGACCCTTCGCGCATGCTTAAGCCAGCACGCCGATGATCAGCGCGCCGGGGACCATCACCATCATCACCCAGAACATCAGTTTACCTGTCAGGCCAAGGCGGGTGGCGATGATACTGCCGACCTCATCTTTAAAGACGGTTGAATAGCCCCAATCACCTTGCAGAATGCCACAGAAACTCGCGGCGTCCTCTAACGGTTGTCCGGGTTCCTGGCATCTTGCGCGAACTTCACCATCAGAGCCTTCAATGACATAGCCCGGCAAAACGCCCAGCCATTGGCCATATTTAATGGGCAAGGCTTGGCTATAGCCGCGGTTGTCCAACCAGCTGACCACAGCTTCGTCCGACATGCGGGCGTTGCCTTGGGTCTTGGCGAGTTTTTCTAGGTTTGGTGCAAGGTTCGTTAGCCAGAACACAATAAATGTCAGGCATAATGCCGTGAGGAGCATGACCCCAAGGCGGCGCAGAATAAACAATCCCATAAAGGTAAGAGCCCCTGTTGGTGAGCAGCGTCAGGACGTTGCCTGACTATACGTTATATTGCGGCACCGGTGTTCCGGTGATCAGCAAAAATTAGAAAAAAAGGCCGCCCAAGTATGGACGGCCTTTTGTTGTATTAGGCTGCGAATGCGACCTTATACATCTGTGGCAGGTAAGCGATGTGCATGTCCCAACCCACGATGCCCGGCTTGGCGTGGCGATAGAGCGAACGCCAGTATGGCTGGATCGTCACACCTTCGTCGGTCATGATCGCCTGCAGCTTGGCCATCACTTCGCGGCGTGCATCTGCATCCGCGATGGAGTTGGCTTCGGCCAGCAGCGCATCAAACTCTGCATTCGCAAAGCCGCTTTCGTTCCAAGCTTCGCCAGAACGGTACGCCAGACCAAGGATCTGGGTATCAAGCGGGCGGTGGTTCCAGTTGGTGGACGAGAACGGATACTTCGTCCAGTCGTTCCAGAAGGTCGAACCGGGAATGATTGTCCGCTTGATGTTGAAGCTTGGCGTCACGCAACTGGGCGGCAACTGCGTCAGTCGTGTTTTTGCGCCAGTCGTCATCGATAGACACGATTTCCATCTCAAAGTCAGCCATGCCAGCCTCTGTCAGCAAAGCAAGGGCGCCCTCCGGATCGTATGGCATACCGGGAACATCTGCCCATGCAGGGTGCATTGGACCAACGTGCTGGTTCCGCGCGACCTGACCAAGGTTGGAATACCCCAACTCAAGGCAAACGGCATTGTCGACGGCCATTGCAATCGCTTGGCGGACACGCTTGTCCGCATAAGGCTGCATACCATCCACTTCGGCCAATTGGTTCGGGCGGATCACAATAGTCGCAGCAGAGGCGATCTCGGAACGTTCCCAGCCGATGCTTTCAACAACTTCGACAAAGTCACCAACGGTTTCATAAAACATGTCAACTTCGTCAGCCGCCGCCGCAGCCACCCATGCGGATGGGTCTGTACCGTAGTCGATGTATTCGATCCGGTCGAGGAATGCGCCTTTGCCTTCGGCATAGCCCCACCATTCAAACCCTTCGTTGCGAACCAGCACGCCTTTGACGCCGACTTCCAGGCTCTCAGGCAAGTAAGGGCCTGTACCAACCGGGTTGCCGGTCATATTCTCGGCGTCAAAGTCAGCAGGCACAATGGCCGCAGGATAGTCTGCCATACCTGCGATCAGTGAGATGTCAGACCCCGGCAGGTTCAGCCGCACGGTCAGGTCATCAACCACTTCGATCCCGCCTTCGACAGCCGTTCCCGTGGCTTCGTCGATCAGGATCGCAAAACGGCCAGCCATGGAATTGCCTTCCATGTTCTTGTCACACCAGCCTTCGATGTTGCGGGCTACGTCAGCAGCGGTGAAATCATCGCCATTGTTCCATTTCACGCCCGGGCGCACGTTCAGTGTATACTGCGTCGCGTCATCGTTTACTTCCCAGCTGGACAGTAGCATCGGCGTGAATGAGCCGTCATTGTTATACTCAACAAGGTACTCCAGCCACCCATGCGAGAAGAACGCGATCTGTGTCCAGTCATAGGTGCGCGGGTCTTTGAGTGCGCGCACTTCCATTTGCATGCGGATCGTGCCGCCTTGCTGCGCGTGTCCAGCGGCCTGCGCCGGTTGTGCAGCGCCGATCAACCCATAAGCCGCTGTCGCTGTCACACCGAGTGCGGTTGTACGGGCAAGGAATTCGCGACGGTCAATTTTGCCCGCCTTGGCTTCCTCAGCATACATCAACGCTGCCGGGTGGATTGGTTTTTGTGAGTGCGTCATTCGTTTCTCCCTGTGACACATTTCTTTTTGCAGGTGTCATGTGCCGTTGATCGTCCGTCAACTGGCACCATCCCCTGTGCGCGGGCCATTCGGCACAATTTTTGGGCATAGGTCAACCGGACGTTTCACAATTCGGATGACAATTGCGACACATTCATGGGCTGAAAGCGACATATCGGCACACCGCTTTCAAAGCGCTTTGGTGCTGCGCTGCAGCAAATATGGCGGGTCAACGCCGCGCCAAACCAGTCCCTTTTTGTCTGAAATCCCTTGGTGCCTGACCAGATTTTTCCTGAAAACTGCGGGTAAAATATGCCGGTGAGCCAAAGCCAAGATGTTGGGCTATGTCCTGAATGGGGATTTGGGTGTCCTGCAACATCGTGCAGGCTTCGAAATAGACGCGATCATTCAACAAAGACAGGGCAGAGCGCCCGCAGGTCTTGCGGCAGCTCCGCGTCAGATGGGTTGGTGTCACGCCAAGGGCTGCGGCATAGCTGGCAACGCTCCGGTCGGAACGGACGTCTTGTGCGATCATATTCGTGTATTTGGCCACCAATCGCGCCGCTGCCGTTTTGCGCCGCGCATCAACCTGTGCCGGGTCACGATTTTCCAATTGCCGTTCGACAAAGATACTCAGCAACCCAAAGTGGCAATTCGCCGCGCGCAGATCGCCGTTGGGCTGCAGTTCGCGTTCTATTGCCTCGATCAGGGTGACCAGTTCCTTTTGTGGATCGACATCAAGCAGGCGCAGGTGGAAAGGCGCCTCCGGCCAACCGGACACATCGGGCAGGGTCAGGGTTTGACCAAAGACAGTTGGGCCCACTTCGATCCCGTACATCGTGTGGGGTGGGACATAAATCAGGTTGTTTGGGCCATAACCGTTTGTCAGCCCGGCAACCGTGATGCGGCCTTGGCCCTTGGTGATATGGATCAAGCGTCCGCTGGCATGGCTGCGCATCGCCTCGGTCCGCCAGCGCGCGGTAGGTCCGCCAAAACTGATTGTTGCCAGCGCGAGGGCCGGTTCTTGCGTGCTCATCATGTTCATCAACGTGCCTCAATGTTGATTTTTGACAAGTAGAAGAAGAAATCCTTTTGGATTCAATATCCTGCCGGATCGTCGAAGCGGAGTGTTGCAGATAAGTCAGCGCTATCTGCGGCGATATGATGCCAATCCTTGTGTCGGGCACGGAACCATGTGCGTTGACGTTTGGCATATTGGCGCGACGCGATGATGGCCGCCTCGCGGGCCTCTGGAAGGGTGAGTTCGCCCTTGAGATGGGCAATCAGTTCCGGCGCGCCAATGGCTTTGGAAGACAGATGGGCCGGGTTCCAGCGCGGCAGCATTGCGCGCGCTTCTTCCAGGGCGCCTTGCTCCAGCATCACATCAAAACGGTGCGCAATCCGCGTGTTCAGCCAGTCTTTGGGCGCATCAAGTGTAATGCAGGTCGCGTCATGTGGCGCAAGCAAGGGTGGGGGCGTTGCATCCTGCCAGGCGGCCAAGCTCTTGCCGGTAGTTTGCAGAACTTCCCAGGCCCGTTGTACCCGCATCCGATTTTGCTGGTCGAGACGACTGGCGGTTTCTGCATCCAGCGCGCCAAGCAGGTCTGGCAGGCTCAGCGCGTTTCCGGCAGTACGAAAACTGTCTGGTGTGGGCGGGATCTCTGCCAGCCCTTGTGTAAGCGCGCTGAAATTCAAACCGGTGCCGCCCACGATGATGGGACGCGCGGGGCCCGTCAGGTAGGGTGTCACATCACGCAACCACTGCCCGACCGAATAGTTGGCATGAAACGGGACATGTCCGTAAAGCGCGTGATCTGCGGCTGCCAGATCGTCATCATCGGGACGCGCGGTCAGGATGTGCCAGCCATCAAAGACCTGTAGCGCATCCGCATTCACGATCACCCCGCCCTGGGTCTGCGCGATATGCAGAGCCAAAGCGGATTTTCCCGATGCCGTAGGCCCAGCGATCAGTACGGGGCGATCACCCGCGATCCGAACAGGATCAGTGGCCATCACTGGTGCAAAAGATGTTTGGCGGATCAGCGAGACACCGAGAACGCACCGTCATCAAACACCGGTCCTCCATCCATGATGATGTCTGCATCGCCTGCGATGTCATCGGCATCGCCGTTTGTGTCAAGGAAATTGCCCCCAAGCGTGATGGTGGTGTTGTAGCCCGTGCCATCGTCAACAAGAACGCCTTCCAGATCCATGTTGAAGTGATGTCCATTGGCATCAGCGCTGAAATCGGGGTTGAAGTTCCCTGTGCCGAACAATGTTCCATCGACCACTTCGTCGTTGCTTTTGATAAAATTGCCCGCACGTCCGTCGATGCCTGTCGTGTCAAAGTCCACCTCAAGCTGTAACTGGCCGATCATGACAGGGCCGGATGATTCCTGCTGCGCGACGATGGCACCATTGTAGATGGCGCTACCGCTCTCTGCTTCGAGGGTCGCCGTCTCTGATCTGTCCGCGAGGTTTTGCAGATCGCCGTCCTCATCAACATTTAAGTCCACGTCGGCGCTAAACGCATTACTGATATCTGCAAAGTTGGTGTAGGTCGTGTCGAATGCGAAAGGTTCGCTTGCCTCGTCACAACCGGCCAGTCCGATTGCGCTGATAAGAAGAACAGAGGTCTTTGTCGCGATGTGCATAAGGTTGATCCTTTGATTGGTGACTGCCGAAAAAATGCCCGGTTTGTACATAATCTTATACCTGCCCGGAACATAGGGCGGGGCGTTCATGGGGGTCAACGCCGGACGCCATTTTTATGGTCGATGTAGCATTGAAACTATCGCGATTTTCCGACAGGTTGCCGCGCAATCAAACTGACATAGGGGTGCGCCATGAGCGAGACTGAGAAAACGGCATATAAACGTGTAATGCTCAAGATCTCGGGTGAGGCGCTGATGGGCGATACCTCCTTTGGTTTACACCCGCCAACAGTGCAACGTGTCGCCAAAGAGGTGAAGTCGGTTCATGATCTGGGCGTTGAAATCTGCATGGTCATCGGCGGTGGCAACATCTTTCGCGGATTGCAGGGGTCAGCCCAGGGGATGGAGCGGACAACCGCCGACTACATGGGGATGTTGGCGACGGTGATGAATGCGCTGGCGATGCAGTCCGCGCTTGAGGAGTTGGGCATCCATACCCGCGTCATTTCGGCCATCACGATGAACGAAGTGGCAGAGCCTTACATCCGGCGTCGCGCCGTGCGCCACTTGGAGAAGAAACGGGTGTGTATCTTTGCGGCAGGCACTGGCAATCCGTATTTTACCACCGATACAGCTGCAACCCTGCGGGCGAGTGAGATGAACTGCGAGGCGATATTCAAGGGCACCAAGGTTGATGGGGTCTACGATAAAGACCCCGCAAAACATGAAGATGCAGTGCGATACGACAAGGTGTCTTACGATGAGGTGCTGCAAAAGCACCTCGGCGTGATGGACGCAAGCGCCATTGCCCTGGCCCGTGACAATGACCTACCCATCATCGTATTCTCTTTGGATGAACCGGGCGGCTTCCAGGGTATACTGGTAGACGAGGGTACATATACGATCGTGAAGGATTGATCGGAGCGGCTGTGCCGCGTTCTATTTGTGCGAATGAGGGGTGCGGCCCCTCATACACCCCGAAGTCTTCTGAGCATGAGAAGGGGACGTGCACGAAAACTGCACAAACAGGTCAGGTTTGCCCGTCTATACAAGCCGGTCTCTTTGGCCTAAAACGGTGAAAACCATGGGCAAAACCCCGCGAGGAAGAGCAAGAAGAACATGTCTGACGATTTTGAACTTGATACCGACGATCTGACCCGCCGTATGGAAGGCGCCATTGCCAATCTGCGCGTTGAGCTTGCCTCACTGCGCACCGGTCGTGCCTCGGGGTCGATGCTGGAACCTGTGATGGTGGATGCCTATGGAACGATGACACCGATCAATCAGGTCGGTACGGTGAATGTGCCTGAACCGCGGATGGTGACGATCAATGTTTGGGACAAAGGTCTTGTCGGAAAGGTCGAAAAAGCCATTCGTGAGAGCGGCTTGGGGATCAATCCTCAATTGAACGGTACAATTATTATGTTGCCGATCCCGGAACTGAATGAAGAACGGCGCCGCGAGCTTGGCAAGGTCGCCGGGCAGTATGGTGAAAGCGCGCGTATCTCAATCCGCAATCTGCGCCGTGACGGCATGGATCAGATCAAGAAAGCCAAGGCGGACGGTCTGTCCGAAGACGACCAGAAGTTCTGGGAAGGTGCGGTGCAAGAGGTGACTGACGCCCACATCAAGATCGTTGATGAGACGATCGACAGTAAACAAGCCGAGATCATGCAGGTCTAAGCCAAGCAGGAAGGGGCGCCAATGCCCAAGGACGCAGACGCCAGGGCCACGCCGACCCATGTCGCCATTATTATGGATGGCAATGGACGTTGGGCGCAGCAACGCGGACGCCCGCGTTTGTTTGGCCATCACGCTGGGGCGCGGCGCGTGCGTGATGTTTTGGAATCCTGCCCGGCGTTGGGTGTGAAGTACCTGACGATCTTTGCTTTCTCGACCGAGAACTGGAAACGCACCCAGTCAGAAGTGGCCGGGCTAATGAGTTTGTTTCGCAAATACCTTGAACGAGAAGCGAACGAGCTTTTCGATAAAGGCGTTTGCGTCCGGTTTATTGGTGATCGTATCCGGCTGGATGATAAGCTGGTAACGCTGATGGATGAGTTGGAATTGCGGACGGCAGGCAATGATCGTGTTCATCTGACTGTCGCGCTCAACTACGGTGGCCGCGATGAAGTAACCCGCGCGGCCAAGCGTTTGGCCTATGAGGTGGAGCAGGGGCGTCTGAGCCACGAAGATGTTGATGCGGAAACGCTTGCCGGTTTTTTGGACACGCATGTGCTGCCCGACCCTGATCTGGTGATCCGCACCAGCGGCGAGGCGCGGATCTCGAATTTCCTGCTTTGGCAATCTGCCTATGCAGAATACGAATTTGTTGATACACTTTGGCCTGATTTTACTGCAGAAGAGTTTGCAAAAATCCTACAAAGCTATGGAAGCCGCGACCGGCGTTTCGGTGCGGTACGAGCCTGACCATGCCGACCTCTGCGCCACAACCTGCCAAATGGGATGATCTCACTGTGCGCCTGATCTCAAGCGCGTTCATGGTCTGCATCGGTGCAATCGGTGTGATCTTGGGCGGCGTTTGGTTTCAGATGCTGGTGGTCTTTGTCACCGCTGTCATGGTTTGGGAATTGTGGATGATGATCCGCCCCGACGAGCCGACCAAAGGCATGCTGCTGGCGGCTTTGGTGGCCTCGGTTATGTCAGGACAACTGGCAGAAGGTAGCCTGTGGGGCATGCTGTTGTTTTTGGTCGTCCCTGTGATCGGGGTTACGCAATTGAAGACCGAGATTAAGACGTTCTTTGTCTTTGCGTTGGGCATTCAGTTGGCGGGCTGGGGGTTGGTCCATTTCCGGATTGACTATGGGTTTTTTTGGCTGTTGTGGCTCATGTCAGTTGTCATTGTCACCGACATATTTGGCTATTTTGCAGGCAAGGCCATCGGTGGTCCAAAGTTCTGGCCAAAAATCAGCCCCAAAAAACCTGGAGCGGCACGGTTGCCGGGTGGATCGGCGCCGCATTGATTGGCTTCATCTTCACGCTGTTCACGGACGCCAGCGTCTGGATTATTTTGATTTCCATGGTGCTGAGCTTTGCTGGCCAGATGGGCGACATCGCGGAGAGCGCCCTGAAACGGCGGATGGGGGTCAAGGACAGCTCGACCCTGATCCCTGGGCATGGAGGCCTGTTTGATCGCTTTGATGCGCTGTTGGGGGCATCATTGTTCCTGATTTTGGTCGCTGATATCTTTGATGTACCCGGGGTCGTTTGGTGAGGCGGATATCTGTGTTCGGGGCGACAGGGTCTGTGGGGCAAAGCGCCCTTGATCTGGTCGCGCGTGATGCGGGCGCATATGATGTGGTCGCGCTGACCGGGGGGCGCAATGTAGCGCAATTGGCTGCAGATGCGCGGCGGCTGAATGCGGATGTGGCGGTGACATGCTATCCTGAATGCTACAATGATCTGAAAGATTTGCTGGCAGATACTGATGTCGATGTGGCAGCGGGACCAGACGCCATTGCGCAAGTTGCGGCGCGCCCAGTGGATTGGGCTTTGTCAGCGATTGTGGGTGCCGCCGGGCTTGTGCCAGGGCTGGAGGCTTTGTCGCACGGCACGACGCTTGCACTGGCCAACAAGGAATCGTTGGTGACCGCCGGTCCACTGTTGTTGGGCCGCGCCAAAGCGCATGGTGCGACTGTTCTACCTGTCGATAGTGAGCATTCGGCGGTATTCCAGGCGCTTGTGGGTGAGCATATGGCCGCGGTTGAGCGCGTGATCATCACCGCCAGCGGTGGTGCGTTCCGCGACTGGCCGATTGAGAAACTGGCGACAGCGACGTTGGCCGAGGCCTCTAGCCATCCGAACTGGGATATGGGTCAGCGGATCACGATTGACAGTGCATCTATGTTCAATAAAGCAATGGAGCTTATTGAAACAAAAGAATTCTTTAATGTTCCATCAGATATGATCGAGGTGCTGTTGCACCGGGAAAGCCTGATCCATGCGATGGTTGGTTTCAACGATGGGGCGCTGATGGCCCATGTCGGCCCACCGGATATGCGCCATGCGATCGGCTATGCGCTGCATTGGCCTGAGCGCAAGGCGCTACCTGTCGAACGGCTGGATCTTGCAAAGATCGGGAGCCTGACATTTGAGGCACCCGATGACGCACGCTATCCCGCGCTCGGTATCGCCAAGCGTGTGATGGATGAGGGCGGTTTGTCGGGCGCGGTTTTTAACGCCGCCAAGGAACGCGCCCTGGATGGGTTTATCGCTGGTGATATCAGATTTTTAGATATGTCGCGGGTGGTTTCAATGACACTCGACAAAATGTCATCGCAAGGTGGGCTGCAAAACGCGCCAATCACCCTAGATAACGTGATAGAAACTGACAGGCTGGCGCGTGTTTACGCCGCTGAAACCTTTGGCCAATTGGGATAACGCTTTGGATGTAATGCAGTTTGTGCCGATGTTCGGCAATTTCGCCTTTGTGATCGTGGCCTTTGTGGTGGCATTGTCGGTGATCGTGGCGATTCATGAATATGGGCACTACATTGTTGGGCGCTGGTGCGGGATCCATGCAGATGTTTTCTCGCTGGGGTTTGGACCGGTGATTTACAGTCGGGTCGACAAACGCGGGACCAAATGGCAGATCGCGGCATTGCCTCTGGGCGGATACGTTAAGTTCATGGGCGATGCGAACGCGGCTAGCGTCGGTGCAGATGGCACCGTCTCTCAGGTTGATATGCGCCGCACGATGCTCGGTGCTCCACTGTGGGCGCGTACGGCGACTGTGGCTGCGGGACCGATCTTTAACTTTGTGCTGGCGATAGCGATCTTTGCGGGTTCGATCATGTATCAGGGTCAATCGGCAAATCCGCTGACCTTTGGCGAACCACGCCCATTACCTGCCAGCTATGCTTCTGACTTGCGTCAGGGCGATGTGATGGTTGCGGTCGAAGGGGTGTCATTCGACAATCCGGACCGGGAAGGCGCGATTTCTGATTTTATCCCGGTGCGGGAGAGGTTGGATTACACCGTGTTGCGCGGTGAGCAAGAGCTGACAATTGATGGCCCGTATTACTTCCCCGCTGCTGTGGCGAGCGTCAGTCCACGCTCGGCGGCGGATGATGCCGGTATCAAGATCAACGATGTGATTACCGGGATCAATGGTGAGCCCGTTTTTGCATTCACCCAGGTGCAAGAGATCGTGTTGGCCGCGGATGGCGCGCCGTTGACGTTCGAAATCTGGCGCGACGGCGAAACACTGAACAAGACAATCGCGCCGCGCCGCGCGGATTTGCCGACCCCTGAGGGTGGTTTCGAAACCCGCTGGCTGATTGGGATCACGGGAACAATTTTCTTTGAAGAGGAAACGGTCAGCGTGGGCGTGCTTGAGGCCACGCGTATGGGGGCGGAGGGGCTGTGGAACACGGTCACAACATCGCTATCTGCAATGCAACACATCTTGTTTGGCCAGATATCGACCTGCAATCTTTCTGGCCCCGTGGGCATCGCAGAAACCAGCGGGTCGATGGCCGAACAGGGCGCACAAAGCTTTATCTGGTTCATCGGGGCGCTGTCGGCGGCGGTTGGGTTGATCAATCTGTTCCCGATCCCGGTTTTGGACGGCGGTCATCTGGTGTTCTACGCTTACGAGGCCATCACGCGTCGCAAGCCCAGTGACCGTGCGGTGCAGGTCTTTATGTTTGTGGGCCTGTCCTTGATCTTGTCTTTAATGATGTTCACGATCCTGAACGACACGATCCTGTGCCCGTAAAAGTAAGATCACGTCGCGGGTAAAATACCCCTTTTGGCGTTTTGACATCCCCGAGCATTGTCGCTACTCAAATGATCAACGGTGGTATAAGCACGGGCGGTCAAAATGAAGACAGGTGTGGGGCGCGCTTTCGCGCGATGTGTAGCAACAGTTCGGTCCATTTGGATGGCGCTTTGCGTTGTTGTTTTGGTTGCCGGTGCTGCCAATGCACAAAACTTCGCTTTCAACAATTTCAACATTGAAGGCAACCAGCGCGTTGCCGATGGAACAATCCTGACCTTTGGTGGTTTACAGGCCGGTGCGGGGCTCTCGACCGCGGAGCTGAATGCGGCAGGGCAAAACATCCGCGAATCCGGCCTGTTTGAAAGTGTCGATCTGGTGCCTCAAGGCGGCACGTTGCTGATCCGAGTGGTCGAGTATCCGACCATCAACCGCATCAATATCGAAGGCAACAACCGTCTACGCGACGCACAACTGCTGACCCTTGTTCAGTCACAGCCGCGCCGCGTGTTTACACCCGCGCAGGCGGAAGCTGATACCGCTGCGATCACCGAAGCTTACGCGCAACAGGGGCGGATTAATGCGACGGTTACGCCGCGGATCATTCGGCTATCTGAAAACCGCGTTGACCTAGTGTTTGAGGTGGTCGAATCCGCCATCACCGAGATTGAGCGCATCACTTTCATCGGTAACCGTACTTTTTCGGAAGGGCGCTTGCGCCGCGTGCTGGAAACCAAAGAGGCCGGTATCTTTCGCGCCTTAGTGGCCCGCGATACATTCTCGCCCGAGCGTGTGGCACAGGATCGGGAGGTACTGACGGACTTCTACCGGTCACGTGGTTTCATTGATTTCGTCATTCAGAACGTCGACGTGTCACTGACCCGTGAACGTGACGCCTATCTGGTGACCTACAATTTGCGTGAAGGGCAGCAGTACTCAATCGCAAATGTCACCGTCACGAGTGAAATCAATGGCGTCGATCCGGCGGAGTTTGCAGATGCTGCGCGGATACGGACCGGATCAACCTATTCCCCTGTTGCGGTCGACAATGACGTCACCCGGATCGAGCGTTTGGCCGTACAGCGCGGCATTCGCTTTGTGCAGGCCGATGCGCGTATCACCCGTAACCCGCGCGATCTGAGCCTGAATGTGAACTACGTACTGGTGCCCGGCGAACGTGTGTTCGTCGAACGCATTGATATTGAGGGTAATGGTACAACTCTGGACCGGGTGATCCGCAATCAGTTCCGCTCCGTTGAAGGCGATCCGCTAAACCCTCGCGAAATTCAGGAAAGTGCCCGCCGCATTCGCGCACTCGGGTTTTTTCAGGGCGTCAATGTCGATACCCGTCCTGGCACGACCGCCAACCAGCGCATCGTTGACGTCGATGTAGTTGAAGGCCCAACGGGGACGCTGACATTCGGTGCCAACTTTAATACGGACACCGGTGCAAGCCTGCTGGCATCCTACAGTCAAAGCAACTTTCAGGGCCGCGGTCAGGGACTCGACTTCAATCTCTCGACCGCAGAATCAAACCGGCGCTTTGGTTTTCGCTTTACGGAACCTCAATTGCTGGGCCGGGATTTGCGCGGCTCACTGAGTTTGTCGTACAATACGACAGATAACGAAAACGCGCTCTATGACACAGAGACACTGCGGTTTAGCCCCGCGATGAGCTTTCCAGTCAGCGAACTGGGGCGTCTATCATTGTTCTATGC
Organism: Yoonia sp. GPGPB17; assembly: GCF_037892195.1. Taxonomy (NCBI): domain Bacteria; kingdom Pseudomonadati; phylum Pseudomonadota; class Alphaproteobacteria; order Rhodobacterales; family Paracoccaceae; genus Yoonia; species Yoonia sp. GPGPB17. Next base: position 993,732 of record NZ_JATACI010000002.1, on the reverse strand, counting down.
GTTGGAATACACTGACCTGTCTGATGTTTCGAGTTCGGCCAGTGAAGTGATCCGTCAAGAGGCCGAGGTGGGTGGGGTTTGGACCAACGCCCTTGGGTATACCTACAGCTATGATAACCGCCGCACCGGGTTAAATCCGGACGTCGGCGTCGTCTTGCGGTTCGGCCAGGAGTTTGGCTTTGGCGATACGCAGTTTATCAAGACCACCGCCCTTGCAGGTGCGGAAACAAGCATCTTCAATGAAGATGTGATCCTGCGCGCCACCTTGGAGGCTGGATTGCTCAGCTATCAGGATGGCAATAGCCGCGTAACGGACCGTTTCTTTCTTGGAAGTCGGTTGATGCGTGGTTTCGACGCGGGAGGGATCGGCCCCCGCGACGATGCGACAGATGATGCGCTTGGCGGTAACGCGTTTTCCGTGCTGCGCCTTGAAACCGAGTTTCCCTTGGGTCTGCCCAGCGAATATGGCATTTCAGGTGGGGCGTTCATTGACTATGGCTCGGTCTGGGACGTGGGCGAAACCTTTGGCGAGGACGTCATCCTGAACGATTTCGAAGCCCGCGCAATTGCTGGCCTGTCGATTTTCTGGACAACGCCGATTGGCCCATTGCGTTTCAACTTTACAGAACCGCTTGATGTGCAAGACCGTGATGAAACCCGTAACTTCGATGTGACGATCTCGACGAGTTTCTGATGTCAGTCCTGCGCGCGTTTTTTGTTTGGCTGATCCTGGCGCTGCTTAACGTCAGCCCAACAGACATCGCCGCCGGTGCTGATAATCGATAGTGAGCGTTTGTTCGTAGAAACGCTTTACGGGCAACGATTGGCGTCGGAACTGGCTGAGCAAGCGGCAGAATTGCAGGCCGAGAACGACCGCATCGTTGAATCGCTAACATTGGAAGAGCGCAGTCTAACCATCCGCCGCCCGGATATGGAACTCGAAGCTTTCCGCGCGGAGGCGGAGGCTTTTGATCGCAAGGTGCAGGAAGTGCGCCGCGTGCGTGATGCCAAGAATGTGGAACTGCAAGTGGCCAGCGCCGAGGCGCGATCGCGTTTCGAGCAACAGGTGCAGGGGATTGTCGCCAATATCATGTTGGAACGTGGTGCCGCACTGGTGATGGAACAGCGCAACGTCATCCTTTCCGTGCGTGCCGCAAACATCACCGATGACGCCATCGTGCGCATTGATGCGGAACTGGGCGACGGGACCCGCTAGCGCGCTTGCCGCCTTTGACGGGGCTTGCTAGTCATGAGGTTACGGCGGCCCAGGCGCGCCACGATCAATTGCAAGGAGCCGCCCGCCATGACCGACGCCCCGACGACCGCTGACATCCAACTGATCCAGAAGATCCTGCCTCATCGGTACCCGTTCTTACTGGTCGACAAGGTACATAGCATCAACGGCACAACATCCGCCGTGGGCATTAAGAACGTCACCATGAATGAGCCGCATTTTCAGGGTCATTTCCCCGGCAACCCGATCATGCCCGGCGTGACGATTGTCGAGGCGATGGCCCAAACGACGGCTGTGATGGTTGGGACGTCTCTGGGCCTGACCGATGGCAATCTTCTGGTTTACTTTATGGCGATTGATGGCTGCAAATTCCGCCGCAAGGTCGTGCCGGGTGATGTGCTTGAAATGCATGTGGAAACCACGCGCGGCAAACCCGGTGGCAAGGTCTGGCGCTTCAAAGGTGTGGCCACCGTTGATGGTGAGATGGCCGCCGAGGCCGAGTTTACCGCGATGATGGATATGCAAGGCTGATGGCCGATATTCACCCCTCTGCCGTGATCGCGGATGGCGCGAAAATTGGTGCCGATTGCATCGTCGGTCCGTTCTGCGTGATCGGCGCCGATGTGGTGCTGGGCGCGCGTGTGCATCTGAAAAGCCATGTTGTGGTCGAGGGTGACACCCATATTGGCGATGATACGGTGGTGTTTTCTTTCGCGGTTATTGGCGAAATCCCGCAAGACCTGAAATTTGACGGCGAAAAATCCCGTCTCCGGATTGGTGCGCGGAACCGGATCCGCGAACATGTGACGATGAACACAGGCACCACAGCTGGTGGTGGTGAAACCCGGATTGGCAACGACGGGCTGTTTATGGCGGGCTGTCATATCGCCCATGATGCGCAGATTGGCGACCGGGTGATTGTCGTCAATTCCTCTGCCGTGGCGGGCCACTGTATCATCGAAGACGATGTGATTATCGGTGGTCTGTGTGGTGTGCATCAGTTCGTTCGCATCGGACAGGGGGCCATTATCGGTGCTGTGACCATGGTGACCAAAGATGTTGTCCCGCACGGGCTGGTACAGGCCCCGCGCGGGGCGTTGGATGGCCTTAATCTGGTTGGTTTGAAACGGAAGGGCGTGGCACGGTCGGATATCACCGCGATGCGCGCCGCCTTCCAGATGCTTAAGGACGGAGAAGGGACGTTTCAGGACCGCGCTCACCGTCTGGCCGAGGAAAGCGACAGCGCTTACGTTCAGCAAATGGTGGCCTTCATATTGGGTGACACCGACCGCAACTTCCTGACGCCCGGCTGATGTTGGCGCTGATCGCGGGGACCGGCGATCTGCCGCTAGCGCTGGTCGCGCGGTTGCCTGTGCGGCCTTTGGTCTGCGCGATGGCAGGGTTTCGCCCCGCGCTTACACCTGATCTGATCTTTCGGATCGAGCAATTGGGCAGTTTCCTGATCGCGCTGCGTGATCGTGGCGTGACAGAGGTTAGCATGGCAGGTGCTGTGACACGTCCCCCAATTGACCCCTCAGCGATTGATGAAGCAACCAAGCCGCTGGTTCCGCGCATCATGGCCGCGATCGCACAAGGCGACGACGGCGCGTTACGGGCCATCATCGCGATTTTCGAAGAAGCGGGATTGACCGTCAAAGCCGCGCATGAGATCGCGCCAGACTTGTTGCCGCCGCAAGGTGTATTGACCCGCAAACCGGTGACGATCAACAATCGTCAGGACGCTGTAACGGGGGAACAAACCATTGCGGAAATGGGGCAGGCGGATGTCGGTCAGGCATGCATCGTGCGCAATGGCCGCGTGTTGGCGCGTGAACAGCAGGCCGGGACGGATGCAATGCTGCGCCCGTTTGCGCCAAGCGATGATCCTCTGTGGGGGGCGGTCGATGGGCTCGGTGCCGTATTAGGAGGTGCCGCTGAATGGTTGAGCGGTGAAGACGGCGAACCAACCGAAGCGCGTGGCGCGATCCTTTTCAAAGCGCCCAAGCCCGCTCAGGACCGTCGGGCCGATCTCCCTGTGATTGGGCTGGAAACGGCGCGGATGGCTATCGCCGCGGGGTTTGCCGGGATCGTAATTGAAGCGGATGGTGTCATGGTGTTGAACTTGGGTGCAGTTCTTTCGGCGCTTGATAACGCCGATCTCTTTCTTTGGGTGCGCCCCAGAGGTGGCGCGTGAAGGTCTTTTTGATTGCGGGCGAAGCCTCGGGGGACAAACTTGGGGCGGCATTGATGGCGGGGTTGAAGACACTACGTTCTGACGTCGCTTTTGACGGTGTCGGCGGACCGCTGATGCAGGCGGAGGGCCTTGAGAGCCGCTTTCCAATGGAAGAGCTGAGTGTGATGGGGCTGGCTGAAATCCTGCCTAAGTATCGCGCGCTGAAGGCCCGTATCAAACAGATGGCCGATGCGATCCTCGCCGATCCCCCAGATGTATTGATCACCATCGACAGTCCTGATTTCTGTTTACGGGTTGCCCGTTTGGTCAAGGCGGCCAGTGATATCCGCACGATGCACTATGTGGCCCCGACGGTCTGGGCATGGCGCCCCAAACGGGCGGCGAAGATGGCCCATCATATCGATCATGTGCTGGCGCTTTTTCCGTTTGAACCACCTTTGATGCAGGCCGCCGGTATGGATTGTGACTTTGTCGGCCATCCGGTTGTTGCAGAACCGATAGCCAGTGACGCCGAGGCGGCGGCATTGGGCGAAGGGACCGTGGTGCTGGTCCTGCCGGGCAGCCGCAAAGGCGAAGTGTCGCGATTAGCGGACCGTTTTGGCCAGGCTGTTTCAAAAATCGCAGCGGCGTTGCCCGACGCGGAATTTGTCATCCCAACCACCCGTGGGGTGTATGATCTGGTACAGGCCCGGGTCGCGGACTGGCCCGTGCCAGTTGCTGTTCTGCCACCCGGATCAGCCGACAAGGCCGCTTGGTTCAAACGGGCGGATGTGGCCTTGGCGGCATCTGGCACCGTGTCGTTGGAACTGGCGGCAAGCGGGACGCCGATGGTGATTGCCTATGACATGGCGTGGCTCAGCCGGATCATCATCAGCCGGATGCTGATGGTGGATACGGTGACATTGGTGAACCTTGTGAGCGAGACGCGTGCCATACCTGAATTCATCGGTGCGGATTGCGCACCGGGTCCAATTGCCGATGCTGTACTTGATGTGCTGGCCGATCCGCAGGCGCAGTTGCAGGCGATGGCCGTCACAATGGAACGGTTGGGGCAGGGTGGTGAGGCCCCCGGTCTACGCGCCGCGCGCGGTATTGCAGCGCCTTGAAAAGGCGACCATCAAGGATCACTAATCCCAGCGCCAGGATTGTAAAGCCGATGTAAGCGCGCAGTGGCAGGTCCTCTCCCAAAACAATGGCGCCAAGGACAATGGCTACGGGTGCGACAAGCAAAGTGCACAACATCAGATTGCCGCTGCCCGCCATGGCCAACACCCTATAGTAAAGCATGTAAGCAATTGCCGTTGCGACAACTGCGTAGTACCCGATCGCGGCCCATGTCTGCGGGGCAAGATCCAGTGTCATCGGCCCCTCAATCAGCCATGCGGCGGGGATCGTCATAATGCTGGCGCCGGTGAGCATGCCCGCAGCAGCAACCTGCGGCGTGAGATGGCCAAGCTTTTTGCGCGCCCAGACCCCCGCCAGCGCATAGCTGATCGTGCCACCGATCACCGCGAGCTGACCAAGGGAACGGATATCGAAATTCTTGAACGCAGCCAGACCAATTGCAGTTGAGACGCCAAGAAATCCCAAAGTCACGCCAATTACCTTGCGGGCGGTCAGCCGCTCATCCGCAAAGAAAACCGCAGCGGCGATAACGCCAAAGATAGCGGTCGCAGCATTCAGGATCGACGTCAATCCGGTCTCGATATGCAACTGCCCCCACGCCATTAGGCTGAACGGGATCACGTTGTTCAATAAGCCCATCACCAGAAAAGCAGCCCAGACCCTTAGGTCCATTGGTACGGCCAATCGACGGACCAGCACATAGACCCATAAGATCAGCATGGCCCAGCCGGTGCGATGGGCAACAGCCGTCAGTGGGCCAATTTCATCAAGCGCGATGCGGATCGACAGAAAAGATGCGCCCCAGATCAGCGAGAGAAGCAAAAGTTCAGCCCACGCGCGCGGCGAGATGGTTTTCTGGATCGGTGCCATATGTGGGACATGACCGGTTTGACGTGGCCGGGGCAACCCGGATCATGCGAAAGGGCAAAGAAAAAGCCCCGCCGGATGGGGCGGGGCTTGGCTGTTTGTTCTAGATTTGCGGTTTAGAAACTGTAGGCGACTTTAAGGCCAACCCCAACAGCGGTGTTGTCTTCGAATTCAGCATTGATAGTTGTGTCTGCGTCACCGATGTTCACAAAGCGCACACCACCTGACACTTCAACACCAGTTGTCAAGGTGTATGCACCGCCGACCTGTAGGCTGAGATAACCGTCGGTTGGGCCAAGGTTGCTGGTTGGATCGCCGGTTGAAGTTTCGTACCCTATGGCAACGGAACCTGAGAATTCTTCAGAGAACCGACGACCAACGCCGATATTATAGGTAAACACGTCATCGTCATAAGATAGGATGTCACCTGCCACCGTGTCGCTCAATGCAAAGCCATCCCAAGCGACATAGCGGATTGAGCCGAATAATAGAGTGTCAGCTGCAATACCCGTCTGGAAGTCCAGATTTACAGATTCAGGCATGGTTGTGGATAGGTCGCCAACAGTCCCATCAAGTTCCAGATCAACTTCGCTGTTGTAAGTCAGTGCCACCCGTAGTGCGATCTCCGGACGCTCATATGCGGCGCCGACAACATAACCCACGCCGCTGTCTTCTGAGTAGGTTGATGCATATGGTGGTGTCGCCATACCAGGGCCGTCTGGACCGTCAAGATCAGGCAGCGCTGTGACGCGATAAACACCTTTTGCGCTTGTTTGGCGTAAACCACCATGCACGCTGAAGTTCTGATCGATTTCATACCGGGCCAATGCGGTTATGCCGGTCGATTCAACCTCGGCGCCAGAGCCCAAAAGAATGTACCCCGCAGTGTCATAGTCAACATCTGCTCCATAGGGTTGATCAAAGATCAATGCGAGCGAGATTTGCTCATTGATTTGCGCTTTGAACGCAAAGCCGAACTGCGTGTAGTCCGGGGCAATGCCACCGGACTTTTGCGTGCCTCCGGCCGTGGCTAGCGTACCCGTTATGTCAGGGGTGACCTGACCAAAGCTAAGCTCGACATAGTTACCTTCTTCGAAGATTACTCCAATCGGCTGCCCCGACCGATCAAGTCCCCCCGCGCTGGCGATGCTGGTTGTCAGCAGCAAGGCCGCCCCTACCGTCATTACGTTTTTCATGTCCTCATCCCTGTCATGAATAAAATATGTGCGGACCACCCTAGGGAGTGCCCAAGCTTTACGTCAATTATTGACGCCGCGTCATTTGCAATGCCGCTCCGCTGCGTCACAAAATTACAATAACCCGGACCGACTTGCAGTTTAATTAAGTTTGGGGCGCCGCATGGCGTAACTGATGTTCAGGTAGTTGGCGCCGAAAATCAGAATGGCTCCGAAAAAACCCAGACTTCGAGCGGTTCTTGATAAAGCAGCATACCCACGATCGCAATGGTGGGCAGCCGTACAAAGTCTATGGGCATCACAATACTGGCAGGCGCGATGCTGAGCGCTTTGGTCAGGCAGAAATGCGCCAATAGCCCCGCGCATCCAATCAGGATCACCCACGGCAGAGCAGCGGCGGACGGTAGGGCGATATCACCATCATATCCAGCGCAGATCAGCCCGAAAACAGCTTGCATCACTGTGAGATAGAACAGGATCGTTGTGACCGTTTCAGTCTCGGTCAGTTTGCGGGTGAAGATGGCCGTTAGTGCAAAAAACACCGCACAGCTGGCGGCGGCCATCAGCCCCCAGCTGATGTTGGCCGGGTCGGGGCGGGCCACGATCAGGATGCCGACAAAACCAACCGCGGTGCTGAGAAGGCCAATGGCCGTAATGCGTTCGTTCAGGATCAGGGGGGACAACAATATGACCCAGATTGGCGTGGTGAACTCCAGCGCAAAAACTTGCGCGAGCGGGATCATGGTGATCGCGTAGAACCAAAGGTTCTGCCCCGTGAAGTGAAAGATGTTGCGCGTGGCATGCAACCCCAGACGCCCCCGGTTGATTTGTCGCAAGGTCCCGGTTGCCAATGCAACGCTGACCACGATGGCGATACCTGTCAGGCTGCGAAACAGCATGATCTCGAATGTATCAAGCTCGGCGCTGACGATCCGTCCAGCGACGGCCATCAGTGTGAAAGAGGTGATGGCGCCAATCATCCAGGCGGCGGCGATAACAACGGTGTTCATGGGCGCAGTTGTCACCTTGAAATGCGGTTTTGCAACCCCCACCTGGATGTGTTTTGCTGCGAGCAACTAGAATGAGGTGTATCATGCTGCGATGGCTGATGATCGCGATACTTGCTGCGCAATCTGCCGGTGCTGATTCCGTTAGTCAATTCACGCAAGCCACCCATTTGGCCTTTGATCGCCTGCCGGATGTACGCCGCGTTGATCAGATTGCCGGGCACTGTGGGGCGGATGAGACGGTCAATCAGACTGTGGCTTATTGCACCACGCGCAATCAGATTTTTCTCGCAAGTGATGCGATAGATGCCGATAACAATGGCGATGCAAGTCAGGCTCCGAAAGAGCATGATTTCAATTGTATCCAACTCTGTGCTGACGGTTCGGCTAGCGACGGCCATCTGTGTGGAAGAGGTCATGGCGCCAATCGTCCAGGTGGCGGTAACAACGGTGTTCACGGGCGCAATTGTCATCCAGAGATGCGGTTTTGCAACCCCCGCCCTGATATGTTTGTCTGTGGGCAACTAGAATGGGGTGTACCATGCTGCGATGGCTGATGATCGTGGTACTTGCTGCGCAATCTGCCGGTGCTGATCCCGTTAGTCAGGTTACGCAGGCCGCCCATTTGGCCTTTGATCGCCTGCCCGATGTACGCCGCGTTGATCAGATTGCCGGGCACTGCGGGGCGGATGAAACGGTAAATCAAACCGTCGCCTACTGCACGACCCGCAATCAGATCTTCCTGAGGCGTTCAGCGCAAGACGACCCGCAAACACCCTACATGCTAGCCCATGCCTTTGGTCATGCGGTACAAGTCCGGCACGGTGTGGCGGATTTTGCGCTTGCCGAGATCAGGCAGCGGCGGTCAGAAGAGGCGATGTTGCGTGGCCTTGTGACACGGCAGGCTGAGTGCATTGCAGGTTTCATTGTGGCACGTGCGGAGTTTGCGCCGACAGACCTTACCTCTTTGTTTGCGGATGAACCCTTCACCGGCAGCCATTGGGGCCGGGACCCTTTGCATATCGGGCCGGAGGTTTCGATAGGGCTGGCCCCGCGTGCAGAGTGGTTTGCCATCGGTCAGCTGGGGGATTTAGCCGCCTGTGCTCCGGGTGAGTTTACCTCTGACCTCTTACTACAGGCCTTGAACCCTTAGGCCACGCGCGTCGCAAAAACGTTGCCGTCCATTTGCATCGGATCTGTGATCAAGGTTCCGTCCGGCTGGCTCAGGGTGAACTCATGATCGTCCAGTATTTCAAAGACTTGGCGCTGATGGCGCGACACTTCGATCATAACGCTGCGTGCATGCTCCAATACCTGCGCAGCACCGCGCAAAACCGCCAGTTCCGCCCCTTCGGCATCAATTTTCAAGACAGTAGGCCAGACGTTATGTGCGGTCGCATAGGAATCGAGTGTCACGGTGTTCACCTTGCGCGCTCGCACCTGCAGTCTGTTGCGTTGTGCGCTGGCAATATCGCTTGATGCGGCGAAGTTTGCGTCCAGTGAGTTCATAAAGCCGCCCAGATTCTCCTCATAGAAGGTTGCCTTGCCGGTGTGATCGCTGACTGCGGCGTTGATATGCACGCATTGCATGCACCGCGCGATGTTCTTGCGCAGAAAGTGCTGGTTTTCCTGACCCGGCTCGAACACATGGATTTGTCCGGTATGGCCAACCTTTTTGGCGAAAAACTGTGCCAGATATCCGATATGTCCGCCCACTTCGAACACAGTGTCGCCACGGCCCGTCAGTCGGGCAAGCCGCTGCATCGTGGCCGTCTCGCGGTGTTTGCCGTAGAACCAATAGCCCTTATGCGTATAACTGAGCAGGTGAAAGGGCAGGCCAGAGAAGGGGTTGGTGATTTTCATGGGCCGATCAACCCGGCGCAACATAGGCAGCGCGATAGACCGCAAAAGCTTACTTGCGGCGAGCCCTTCTCGAAAAGGGCGGGCGGTCGTCTTGGTTAAAGTCGGTTGCACGATGTCTACTCATCAACTGGGTTTATGCAATTTTCGTTTAGAATTCTTAATAGGTCGTTAAGCGAGACAAAGGGAATGTCCGGTGTGTCACTTTCCCGAGACGATAAATATCAAGCTCGGGCGCAAGGCCGGAAAGATCAGCTGGAGCGGTTTGTGAATGGCGGTGTAGATCACCATCAGAATAAGACTTCTGCGTAGATATCCTGGTGGTTCATCCTGCCGTACGATGGAGAAATCCACATCCAGATCTTCGCAAATTTCCTTGATCTGTCTGGCCGAATTCAACTGATAGTGGGTCGGAAAAACATCAGCCTCAGTGCGTCCACTGCCAAGGGTCCTGATCAGCCAGAACTTGACCGCCTCCGGCACAAAGTCGTTGATCAGACTTGTCCAATAGTACTTTGAGACCGTTGAATGAATAAGAACGCCGTTGTCATCCAATGCCTTCAGCTGTTCCGCGATAAAGCGTCTGCCGTCGTCGATATGTTCGGCAACCATTTGAGAATAGATCACATCAAATCGTTGTGCCCCCACCACGTCAGCAATGTCATAAGCGCTTATGTGGTGTGCCTCATCCAGATTTGGGTTAGCAAGAACACGTTCGTCCAGATCAATACCCACAATCTTCTTGACGTCCGGATAAAGGAAGTTCTGTTTGCCTTTCCCCGAACCAGAACCGATTTCCAGCACGACTGATCCGCTGGTGATGTGTCGTTGCAGTTCTGCGAACCACAGGTCGGGCACCGCGCGGCGATAGAACAGCCTTCGTATCAACGCCAGTTTCTGGTCTCGGTCCATGATGGGGGTCTGCTTTCGTTCAATGCATCAGGAGGCGCGAGTGCCGTCGTGTCTATGGAACCGCTGAGTTGTGGGCATGACGTACCAGACTCGTATCATACGATGAAGGTTAAAAGAGCCTTACCTTCATGGAATGAACTTTGCAGCCTCATTCCCACTCAATCGTGCCGGGTGGTTTGCTGGTGATATCGTAAGTCACGCGATTGATCCCCTGCACTTCGTTGATGATCCGCGTCGCGGTCTCACCAAGAAACTCATGGCTGAAGGGGTAGTAATCGGCCGTCATCCCGTCGACCGAAGTGACAGCGCGCAGCGCGCAGGCAAAATCATAGGTGCGTCCATCGCCCATTACGCCAACCGTGCGCACGGGGAGGATGGCACAGAAGGCCTGCCAGATCTCATCATAGAGTCCGTGCTTGCGAATCTGATCGATGTAGACCGCGTCTGCCTTGCGCAGGATTTCCAGTTTTTCGCGGGTGATTTCGCCGGGGCAGCGGATCGCCAGACCGGGGCCGGGGAAGGGGTGACGCCCGATGAAAGACTTGGGCAGACCGAGTTCGACACCAAGCGCGCGCACTTCGTCCTTGAACAACTCACGCAGCGGTTCGACCAGTTTGAGGCCCATCTTTTCAGGCAGGCCGCCGACGTTGTGGTGCGATTTGATGGTAACAGATGGACCACCTGAAAAGCTCACGCTTTCAATGACATCGGGATAGAGCGTGCCCTGCGCGAGGTACTCTGCGCCGTCGATTTCATTGGCGTACTTCTGGAACACGTCGATGAACAGTTTGCCGATGATCTTGCGTTTCGTTTCCGGGTCGGACTGGCCTTCCAGTTCTCCAAGAAACAGGTTGCTTTCGTCGGCGTGGATCACCTTCAGGTTCATGTGGTCGCGGAACATGCCCACGACTTCTTCGGCTTCGTTCAGGCGCAACAGGCCATGGTCAACGAAAACACAGGTCAGTTGATCGCCAATGGCTTCGTGCAGCAGGGCCGCGGCCACCGAAGAATCCACACCGCCTGAAAGCGCGCAGATCACATGCGCATCACCGACTTGTTCCTTAATCGCCTCAATCGCCTGTTCGCGGTAGGCGCCCATGGTCCAGTCACCGGTAAACCCAGCGAGGCGCACGAAGTTTTCATAGAGCTTGGCCCCATTTGGCGTGTGGTGCACCTCGGGGTGGAATTGCACGGCATAGAAGTTGCGGGCGACGTCCCCTGTGATGGCATATGGCGCATTCGGAGACGTGCCGTAAACGGTAAATCCCGGAGCGATTTCAGAGACATGGTCGCCATGGCTCATCCAAACTTGCTCTTTGTCGGCGGCGAACCAACCGTCCAGCAAGGACAGTTTGCCTTCGGGTGTCACATAGGCGCGCCCAAACTCGGCTGTGCCATGCCCGCTGATCACTTTCCCGCCCAGCTGTTCCATCATGGTTTGCTGGCCGTAGCAGATGCCAAGCACTGGAATGCCCATGTCGAAAAGCGACTGCGGCGCACGGGGGAACCTTCGCGCGTCACGCTGTCGGGGCCGCCGGAAAGGATGACCGCCTTCGGTGCGAATTCCGCCAGAAATGCATCAGTGACGTTCTGATACGGGTGAATTTCGCAATAGACGCTGAGTTCACGCAATCGGCGTGCAATCAGTTGGGTCACTTGGCTGCCAAAATCAATAATAAGAAGGCGTTCGTGGGTGCTGATATCCATGGCGCTTGGCGTAATGGCACGACCGGATTTGTGCAAGAGGGAGGTGATATTCACAGGTGTATTTTTGTGTTACGCTGACCTTATTATTTTTGGAGCGTTTTGATGCAGATATTTGAACATACCTTGGCCCGCGTGGCTGTTTGGAACCTTGCAGGCTTTGGCGGGATAGACACGGATCGGATGAAACGACAAGCCGAGGGGCTAGCGCTGCTCGATGCGGAGCTGGTGACATTGGTCGAGGTGAACCCCGTCAGCTATATTGACGCGCTGGCGGCCGAGATTGGCACCTATGGGCTGCATTATGACACGACGATCGTGCCGCAGCCGGGCAATCTGCACATTGGTTTTCTGCACAAGAAGGGGGTCGAGGTAAAGAATGCCGCCTTGGTGCCAGGGTCCGAAGGTGACTATGCGAATGGTCGTCGTGCTGTTTCGGTTGATGTCAAGATGGGCAAGTTTTCGGCGCATCTGCTGGGTGTTCACTTGAAATCTGGGCGCGACAAGCCCGAACAGAAACTGCGTGATACGCAGTGTATCGCGATTGGTAACTATCTAACGAACCTGCGCGACACGCCCGGTTTTAAGCGCAAGACACTGCTGTTAATGGGCGATTTCAATATGATCCCGGGGCAGGACGTCAGCAATTTCCACCACTTGGGCGGTGATGATCTGATGGATTTTGTATCCTCCTGGGACTTGCAGGATCGTTTCAGCCATATTTTGGACAAGGGCCGCGCGAACCTGCTGGATGGGTTCGCCGTGTCCCGTACCTATGCCACCGACTATGTTCGCGGGTCTTTGCGTTTGTTCCCAATGCACTGGACGATGGATATGGGACGCGAGCGGTTCAAGGATGAGGTGTCTGATCACCTACCGTTTGTGGCCAGTTTTAAGGTCTACTAACGACACATGTCGTTTTCGCGTCTCAGGGGCCGCAATTTTGGTAAGGCGGCACCGGCTGGAGTTGTATCAAGCGGCAACCAGTCAGCGAACCAAAAAGGGGATGGATCATGTCGGACGCAGCAGCACCAGCCAGAGCAGGACGTCGGGGTCGCGGTGGCGGTGGTGCGGCACGTCGCGCCGAGCGGACGGCGGTCAGCGTTGAGACGGCCAAGTATATTGAGCGCAATATCCCAAACTACGAGGTGCTGACCGAAGAAGCACTGGATGTCATTGAAGCGAATGCCGAGACCGTACTGGCCGAGATTGGCGTGGCCTTTGTTGACAATCCCGTCGCGTTGGAGCGCTGGAAGGCAGCAGGTGCGCAGGTTGATGGGGAACGTGTGCGCATCCCACGTGGACTGGCGCGCAAACTATGTTCAACGGCCCCGTCAGAATACACCCAGCATGCCCGCAATCCGGAGCGCAATGTCGTGGTGGGTGGCAAGAACCTTGTACTTGCCCCGGTTTATGGCCCGCCTTTCGTGCGCGATGCCGAAGGTGGTCGTCGTTACGCGACGATGGCAGATTTCGAAAAGTTCGTGAAGCTGGGCTATATGTCCAAATGGCTGCACCATTCCGGCGGCACGGTGTGTGAGCCGACCGATGTGGCCGTGAACAAGCGTCACCTCGATATGTTGCTGACCCATATGGTTTACAGCGATAAGCCGTTCATGGGCTCTGTCACCGAACCCAGCCGCGCACAGGACAGTATTGAGATGTGCGAGATTCTGTTCGGGAAAGACTTCGTGCAAGACCACACGGTCATGACCTCACTGATCAACATCAACTCGCCGCTGACATTCGACAGCATCATGATGGGCGCGTTGGAGGTGTTTGCAAAAAACAACCAGGCCTCAATCATCAGCCCGTTCATTGTGGGTGGGGCGATGGCGCCGGTGTCTGTGGCGGGCACCCTGACGCAAGTCTTGGCAGAAGTGCTGGCCGGTGTCGCCTATAGCCAGATCATCCGCCCCGGATCACCGGTTGTCATGGGGACATTTGTGACCTCCATTGACATGAACTCTGGCGCCCCCACATTTGGCACGCCCGAGGCGTCGCATATCACCTATGGGGCAGGGCAGTTGGCCCGCCGTTTGGGGCTGCCCTACCGCTCAGCCGGGTCGTTCTGCGGATCGAAGCTGCCCGATGCGCAGGCCGCTTATGAGACCGCGAACAGTCTCAACATGGGCCTGCTCGCCGGTGTCAACTTCATGTTGCACAGCTGCGGTTGGCTTGAAGGTGGCTTGGTTGCCTCATTCGAGAAGTTCGTGATGGACGCAGATATGCTGGGCACCTTGCACCATTTTGCACAAGGCGTGGACATGTCCGAGAATGGGCAAGCCATGGGTGCTATTGAAGAGGTGGGGCCGGGTGGGCACTACCTTGGGTGCGAACATACACAGGCCAATTTCAAGACGGCATTCTGGCGGTCCGACCTCTTTGATTACAAACCGTTCGAGACCTGGGACGAAGAAGGCGCACGCGACACCCAGACGCTGGCAACCGCACGGGTGGCAAAGCTGTTGGAAACCTACCAACAGCCCAAGCTGGACCCTGAGATCGAAACACGTCTGCGCGCCTATGTGACCGAGAAGAAAGCCAGCATGCCCGACGCCTTCGGCTAGACCAGCTGCGGTCGGGTGGCGCGCATCAGATGCGCCTCGCCCAGGATCGCGATCAGAACCTCGACATGATGGGCCGGGCGATAGCTGGCGGCCTCATCTTTACGCAAACCGTCCAGTTCGGCCTCTATATCCAAGAGTTGTAAGAGCGCTTGGCCGTGTCTTGGTAAGGTATCGGTTTGCAGGATTCGGCGCAGATGTATGGTGCGCCGGTAATCATCCACGCCGAATCTTGCGGCGCGCGCAAGCAATGTTGGGCGAGTGAGCGTGGCAATCCGGGTGTAAAGATCAAGCATGTGTCATTCTTCCATTACAGGTGCATCAGTTCATCCAGTATGACACAACCTGAACGGGTGTTGCGTAATCGCCATGAGTTGAGAACGCATCGGTTAGGTTTGTTTATCTTTTCGAAAGAATGGTTGACGGGCAATTTACGCCGTTAACAGAAATGTAACCATGCACGCACAGGTGGTGTTACGCCAAGCGCCTATGGTGTGGCGGTCGTCTGTTGCGTCGGACATTTCGACAAAAGGATGAGTGACCATGACAGCACCAGAAGGGCAGACTGCCTCGCCCTGTTTACCACGTTGGGTTCCGGATGCAGCCCGCCACTATCTTGTTCACACAGAGACTGGCCTTTCGATCCGTGCGCTTGCGCGGGCCAGTGACTGTCACCCGTCAACAGTTCTGCGGCAGGTACGCCGTTTTGAAGGGCGCCGTGATGATCCGCTTATTGATGCGGCATTGCGGTCGCTCTCTGCGCAGGTGTCTGCGCGGGAGATTTTGAAAGAGGGGAAAGTTAAGACAATGAAAATGGAGTGTTTGAAGAGTGATGCGCACCAGTCGGTTGGCCTGTCACAGATGCGGATGGACCAAGAGGCAAAGCGCATTTTGCGCCGCTTATGTGAACAGGGCGCTGTTTTGGCTGTCGCACGCGAGATGGAAACCGCGGTTGTCGTGCGTGTCACACCCGAGGGAGAGCAGGTACGCACCGCCGTGGTAGAGCGCGAGATTGCGCAAGCCATGGCACTAAAGGATTGGATTTCCTGTCCCGAACCCGAGGGGCGTATTGCCCGCTATTTTATCACCAACACTGGGCGCGCGGCCTTGCGCCGTTTGACCGCAGAAGATGAAAACCGTGCCGGTGGCTTTGCTGAAAAAAATGTCGATCCACAAGGCGATGCGGGCTGGGATATAGCTGCGATTGAAGGCAATAACCGCCCGCCTTATCGTGGATATCCAAACGAAAGCCCATTGGTTGGATTGTCCCGCCGCAAGGATCGTGATGGCAAACCTTTTTTGGCGCGTGAACTGGTCGCCGTCGGAGAGCGGCTGCGTGAAGATTATGAACTGGTCGAAGTCGGTATGGGTGGCAATGAGAGCTGGGAGGGCTTCATGAATGGTGAAACCCCGGCTGAAGTTATTGAAGGCCCTAAAGGTGCTGTCGCGGCGCATGGTCGGATCAAAGATGCCTTGGCAGAGCTTGGCCCGGGGTTGGGCGATGTTGTGCTGCGCTGCTGTTGTTTTCTGGAAGGGCTGGAACAGACCGAAAAAAAATGGGGTGGTCCGCGCGCTCGGGCAAAATCGTGTTACGGATCGCGTTGCAGCGTTTGAAGCGTCACTATGAAGAAACGCAAGGACGGTATGGTCCAATGATAGGGTAGCTCTCTTGGCCATGCATGCGGCGCAGCCCAGTCATGCGCGGCATTGTGAACATTGGACATATCCCGGGCGCGACGCTAGGTAAGTCGTAACAAGACCGGAGCCTGATATGCCCACACGCGACCTTAAAATCCCAGCGCAGCGCCACCCTGAAAAGCAGCGCCGCCCGGATGCACCGCAACCTAAGAAGCCTGATTGGATCCGCGTAAAGGCGCCTGTGTCGGATGGGTATAAGAAAACCCGTGATATCATGCGCGACAATAAGCTTGTGACGGTCTGCGAAGAAGCAGGCTGTCCTAACGTCGGTGAATGCTGGAGCCAGGGCCATGCAACCATGATGATCATGGGCGAGGTCTGCACCCGCGCGTGCACTTTCTGCAACATTGCCACCGGCAAACCGCCCGAGGCGCTTGATGTCTTTGAGCCGGGCCGTGTGGCCGATGCGGTCAAGAAACTGGGCCTTAATCACGTGGTCATCACATCTGTGGACCGCGATGACATTGAAGACGGGGGTGCAGAGCACTTTGCCCAGACAATCCGCGCCATCCGCCGTCAGTCACCTAACACGACAATTGAAATCCTGACACCGGATTTTATTCGTTGTGATCCCAAAGTATTAGAGGTTGTTGTTAAAGCTAAGCCCGGACGTGTTCAACCATAACCTTGAAACGGTCCCTGGCCTCTATCCGCAAGTGCGGCCCGGTGCGCGGTATTTCCATTCATTGCGTTTGTTGCAGCGTGTGAAAGAGCTTGATCCGACGATGTTCACCAAGTCCGGGATTATGGTGGGCCTGGGAGAGGATAAGCAGTCGGTCACACAGGTGATGGAAGATATGCGCGCGGCTGATATCGATTTTCTGACCATTGGTCAGTACCTGCAGCCGACACCAAAGCATCACAAGGTGGATCGCTTCGTGACCCCTGAAGAATTCGCGACGTATGAAAAAGCGGCCTACAACAAAGGCTTCCTAATGGTTTCAGCCACGCCACTAACCCGTTCATCCTATCACGCGGGCGACGATTTTGCACAGTTGCGTGTGGCACGGCAGGCCAAGCTGGGCGCACTGTAACAGCCACTCATCCAATCAGCCTTACCGGATGCGGCTTTGCGGGCGCATTTGGTAAGATGGCCGATTTGTGCTATGCCATGCCAATCCACTCACGTATTTTGCTCGGCCGATGGTGACATCTGCGGCCTCTTAAACGGAGTCGGCCTTCAGTCATTTCATCCTCGGCCCAAGGGAGGAAGTTATTATGCCTGTGTCCGTTGAAAAGGTTGAAGAGGGTCTGCATTTTAAAGCGAGCTTTGCTGCAGGAACATTGACGCTAAAGTTTGAGGCGCTCGTCGACCACAAACATCGTGTAAAAAACAGTTCAGAAACTATGTCCGACGCCAATCATGGTGTTTTGTTTTCGCGCTCTCACCAGAATGTCGCCAGTCAGGCGGCTTTGCGCTATGATTTTGGTGATGCGGTAGAGGGCCCCCGGTCATTGGTGCTTATCGGTGAGAAATCTCCGTTGAATTCGTTTGTCTATGGTCAGGCGGATGGGAAAGAGCTGCTGCCCATCAGGTATGCGGCACCGGCCTGTGGCTGCCACGATAGCCATGAGGGTGCCGGAATGATGGTTGATCTTGGCGGGGGCGAGGTTGCTCCCGTCAGCATTGCATTCCCCGGCGACTACATCGAAAATTTGCAAGCACTGATCAAGGTTATTGAAGCTGAAATCGCGGCTGAAAGGTATTCCGCCAACAATATCGCTTTGCAGGCCTTTGCCAGTTGTTTTTGGGCAACTGTCGCATGCGAAGTTGCGGCGAAAGCCTGCATTGTTGGATGCGGGGCAACAGGGCCGGGCGTGCCGCTCTGCATAGCCCTTTGTCTTGCTGCAGAGGTTGCATGCCTTCTCGCTGTGAACGAAAGCAAAGAAAGCGCATTGGCCTTCTATCATGCCTGCTGATGCTTGTCGGGGGCTTGGGTCGCTCTAGCGGCGCCCGCGCAGGTCATTTGGGGTCAGCCAATCCGGCCAACCCCAGATGCGCTCGATTGCGAAGAGGATCAAACAAAACAGCAAGATACCTGCGACGAACTTGATCTTTGCAGGTGAGGGCGGATTCTGCGCCCAGCGTTTGGCTTTAAGAAGCCAGCGGGGATTCATGCGTCCTCGACAAAGCGCACCTTACCAATGAAACCTAAATTTCGGTTGCGTTGGGCAAAGTCGATGCCGTAGCCGACGACAAACTCATCGGGGATTTCAAACCCCGTCCAGTCGGCCTTCAAATCCACTTCGCGGCGGGCCGGTTTATCGAGCAGGGCGATGGTTTTCATCCTCGCCGGTTTGCGGGACCCAAGGAATTTCGTCACATGTGACAGCGTGTGCCCGGTGTCGACGATGTCTTCAACAATTAGCACATCACGCCCTTCAATTTGGCCACGTAGGTCCTTGAGAATGCGGACCTCACGGGTGCTTTCCATGCCGTCGCCATAGGATGATGCCTCAAGGAAATCCACCTCAACCGGCAGGTCCAGTTCACGCACCAGATCGGCAATGAAGACGAATGAGCCGCGCAGCAGCCCCACAACAACCAGTTTATCCGTATTTTTGAATTCTGTTCTGATATCTTTGGCCAGTTCTTCGATACGTGCGGCGATGGATTTGGCGCTGATCATTTCGTCGATCACGTAGTTAGGATGTGGCATAGGGGACTCAGTTCCGGGAAATGGGTTGATTTTCAGCGCAGAGTTTACGACATCCTGTGCCGAAGTCACCCGCGAAAGACCCGCATGCCAAGCCATTCTGAAACTAAGTTTCTGCCCTACACAGCCCAACAGATGTACGATCTTGTGGCAGACGTTGCCAGTTATCCCGAGTTCCTGCCGTGGACCGCTGCCGCGCGCGTGCGCAGCGTCACCGACAAGGGTGATCACGCTGAAATGCTGGCCGACCTGGTCATTTCATTCAAAGTTTTTCGCGAAAAATTCGGTAGCCGTGTTCGCCTGTGGCAGGATGAAATGAAGATCGATACCGCATACCTGGATGGCCCAATCCGGTATCTGGAAAGCCAGTGGACGTTCAAGGATGTCCAAGGCGGCTGCGAAGTATCGTTTGAGGTCGATTTTGAATTCAAGAACCGTTTGTTACAAGGTGCAGCCGGTCTATTTTTTAATGAAGCAATGCAGCGTGTCGTCCGATCGTTTGAGCGACGCGCGGCAACGCTTTATCAATGACAAAGGCCCGCCAGTTGGGGCGGGCCTTTCAGGATCACGTTGAGGGCTGCTTAGCTGTTAAACTCATAAGCCCGCTCGCCGTGCACAGCAAGATCAAGCCCCGTGGTCTCGGCCTCGTCATCGACGCGCAACGGTGTGATCGCCTTGCAAATAAAGATCAGCGCGACGGTGACGAGAACAGTATAGCCGCCGACGATCACCAATCCTCCAAGCTGCGCCGCCCATCCGCCTGCCCCGAAGACTGCGATCATGACGGTGCCAAAGATGCCGCCGACGCCGTGCACGGCAAAGACATCCAATGTATCGTCAATTTTAAAGGTGTTCCGGATCAGGTTCACCGCTTCTTGGCACAGGATGCCGGCGACAGATCCGATCACCAGCGCCTCAACCGGGCCAACAAAGCCGGATGCCGGGGTGATCGAAGCCAGACCTGCAATCGTCCCTGTCACCATACCTACAAGGGATGCTTTGCCGAACTTGACGCGCTCCCACAGCGCCCAAGTCAGGGATGCGGCTGCGGCCGAGATATGCGTGACCGTAATCGCCATGGCGGCACCACCGTCGGCTGCCAATTGCGATCCGCCGTTGAAGCCGAACCAGCCGACCCAGAGCATTGCTGCGCCAATCATCACCATGCCCGGATTGTGTGGCGGCTTGGACGGATCGCGCCGCGACCCAAGAAAGATTGCCAGCAGCAGGGCTGCGATACCGGCGGTTTCATGGACGACGATGCCGCCCGCAAAGTCACGCACGCCCGTATCACCAAAGATGCCGCCATCGGCCAGCATCCCACCGCCCCAGACCCAATGCACCACCGGTGCGTAGCAAAATAGCATCCAAAGCGATGAGAAAAGCAGTACAAACCCAAACCCGATCCGTTCCACGTAAGCACCGACGATCAGGGCGGGGGTGATGATCGCAAAGGTCATCTGAAAGGCAAAGAACAAGACCTCGGGCAGGGTGCCCGACAGCGTGTCAGCCGTGATGCCGGACAGGAACATCTTATCCAATCCACCCCAGACACCGCTGGTGTCCGATCCGAAAGCAACGGAATAACCAAAGGCAAACCACAGGATGCTCATCAAACAGGCGATGGCGTAACAGTGCATAAAGACGCTCAGCACATTGCGTGCGCGCACCAGCCCGCCGTAAAACAGCGCCAGTCCCGGCAGTGTCATAAATAATACAAGCGCCGTGGCCACGATGATCCACGCTGTATCCGCTCCGTTCATTGTCCCCTCCTTAGGTCTTCCAGTTTTTTTGTAGGAGGCCTTAGGGCGGATTTGCCGTGCGTGTTAAATGTGCAATAGCTTCTGATGCGGCCTAAAACAGGGGCAATTTGTAAAGTGCCTGCAAATTAGGCGGAATTGACGTTATGAGGCTAAGAATCGTGCTCGATTGAATCTATGGCCCCGCGTAATAGCGCCATGCCGTGATCTCGTGCTGCGCTGCGTACCTTATCGCGGCCCAGGGCGCCGAAGTCGACTGTCGCGGTGGTTACGCCGGTTTTGCGGGCCAGTCCGAAACATACGCGTCCTTCGGGTTTATGCTCTGACCCACCCGGTCCGGCGATGCCTGTGATTGCGACGGCGATATCGGCATCCGAGTTGCGCAGGGCTCCCGCCGCCATTTCTGCGGCGACCTGTTCAGATACCGCGCCATGGGCGGCTAAAGTTGTCTCTTTGACGCCAAGCATCTGTACCTTGGCGGTATTGGTGTAGGTGACAAAGGCGCGGTCAAAAATGGCTGAGCTGCCCGGGATGTCGGTAATCGCGGCACTCAGCATGCCGCCGGTGCAGCTTTCGGCGGTCGCGAGCATCAGGCCCTTTGCCTTTGCAGCCGTTAGAAGATCGGCCGCGCCGCTCACGCCGGATTGACCTGCGCAACAAAGCCTTGGTGTGCGAGCCAGGCAAGGCCGAGCACGCCAAGTGCCGCGAAAATGCCCGCGATGACATCATCCAGCATCACCCCCGTTGGCCCGTCCATGCGGTCGGCCCATCCCACAGGTCCCAGTTTCGTGATATCGAAGAACCGAAATAGCACAAAGGCCGCGATCCAGCCGGGCCAAAGGTCTGTCATTGCAACACCGGCGTTGGCCGCGCCAAAGGCAATGGGCAACAAAGCAATCCACTGGCCGCAGACCTCATCAATCACAATCTCGGAGGGGTCGTGGTCGTCTTTGCCCTTGGTCTCGACCCCTGTAGCCCAGACACCCAGCACATAAGACAGGACAACCCCGGCCAGCAGACCCCATGGCCCTGCAAGCACATATATTGCCCAGGCCGCGGGCAGGGCCGCCAGCGACCCCCATGTGCCAGGGGCCGGGCGCAGGTGCCCTACGTAGAAGAAGGTGGCAATCAGACTGCTCATGTCTTGATCAACGTGACTGTCGCGATGGCGGCAATACCTTCCTCGCGGCCCGT
This sequence comes from Yoonia sp. GPGPB17, assembly GCF_037892195.1. Taxonomy (NCBI): domain Bacteria; kingdom Pseudomonadati; phylum Pseudomonadota; class Alphaproteobacteria; order Rhodobacterales; family Paracoccaceae; genus Yoonia; species Yoonia sp. GPGPB17. The sequence goes on along the minus strand of NZ_JATACI010000002.1, from coordinate 971,757 downwards.
AAACCCGAGCCTTTCAGAGGTCGTCGCCTTGACACTGACCCGATCACTGTCGACGCCCATATAAGCACCCATTACCGCTTTCATCGCATCTTGGTGCGGGCCAATCTTGGGGTGTTCACATACAAGCGTGCAGTCAACATTGCCGATGCTGAATCCTTCGGATTGCGCGAGCGCAACCGCATGCGTGAGAAAAATGTGGCTCTCTGCACCCTTCCACTGTGGGTCAGTGGGTGGGAAGTGCTGGCCAATATCACCTTTGCCCACCGCACCATAGATTGCGTCGGTGACCGCATGCATGCCAACGTCCGCATCTGAATGCCCCTGCAAGCTGCGGGTGTGGGGGATCTGTACGCCGCAGAGCCATACATGATCGCCGGGGCCAAATCGGTGCACGTCATAGCCATTGCCGCAACGGATATCCATGGTCTGCCTCATCAGTTTGGCCGCCCGTGCGAAGTCTGCGGACGTGGTGATCTTGATGTTGTCTTCATCGCCCGCCACGATGGCAACGTCCAGTCCTGCCGCACGGGCCACGGCCACATCGTCGGTTTCTTGCCCAGTGCTTGCGGCATGCGCTGCAAGCAGTGGCGCGAGCTGGAACCCTTGCGGGGTCTGCGCGCGATACAATCCTTCGCGATCTTGAACACCTTGGACCGCACCTTTGGCCCCATGCCACAGGGTGTCGGTGACGCCGATGGCGGGGGCTGCGCCTGTGTGATCTTCCAGGGCCTCAAGAATGCGATCAATCATCGCAATGCTGACCAGCGGTCTTGCAGCGTCATGTATTAGCACGTGATCAATACTTGCATCGACCACCTGCAAACCCGCAAGCACCGATGCGGCCCGGGTGTCGCCACCGATAGCGACGGTCGCGGCAGGTTCACGTGGCCAGAGTGCTGTATCCAGATCATCACGATGCAACACGAGCACCAGCTGAGAAATGGCGGGGTGGGCGGCAAACCGCATCATAGCATGGGAGGCGACAGGGCGGTCATCAAGCATCTGCCATTGTTTGGGGATGTCGCCGTAAGCCCGTGTGCCACGCCCTGCTGCAACAATGATGGCCGCTGTTTTCATCTGAGTTCCATTCATGGTTGCGACAGGTGTAGGACGCGAACCTCGGCGACGCAATTCGGCAGTTTGGGGAGCGGATCGCACAATTTTTGGGCAGTTGCTATTTTTACAGGAGAAAAACGGATTGGATTCGTTGAGACGGTGAAGATATGGCGATAAACACCTCACTGCGCGCAACAGATAAGCGAATGACTATTCCTTTGGCACAAACCGAATCTCTGGTTCTCGACGACGTGGCTTTGACGCCGCCGGTGGCGCTCGCACCGTTGGCTGGTATTACTGACTTACCGTTCCGTCAGCTGGTTGCATCCTTTGGTGCGGGTTGGGTGGTTAGCGAAATGGTGGCCAGTCAGGAGATGGTGCAGGCCAAACCCGGTGTGCGTGAGCGGGCGGAATTGGGGTATGATCAGGCAGGCACCGCCGTTCAGATCGCCGGGCGTGAGGCCTACTGGATGGCCGAAGCGGCGCGGATGGCCGCAGGAAACGGCGCGGCCATTATTGATATCAATATGGGGTGCCCGGCCAAGAAGGTGACAAACGGCTATTCGGGGTCCGCTTTGCTGCGCACGCCGGATCACGCGCTCAGCCTGATCGAGGCGGTGGTCAATGCGGTTGATGTGCCTGTCACCCTAAAAACGCGGCTGGGTTGGGATGATGACAGCCTGAACGCGGCAGATGTGTCAAAACGTGCCGAAGATGCGGGCGTGCGGTTGGTAACGATACACGGGCGTACCCGCTGTCAGTTCTACAAAGGTGCGGCTGACTGGGCGGCGATCCGTAAGATCAAAGATGCCGTGTCCATTCCTGTGATTGCGAATGGGGACATCGTAGACGCGAGCACCGCGCGCAAGGCATTGGACTTATCAGGAGCCGATGGTGTGATGATCGGGCGCGGTGCGCAGGGGCGACCTTGGGTTTTGGCGCAGGTTTCGGCCGCGTTGCACGGTACAAAGATGCCACAGATCCCGCAGGGCCGCGCCTTGATCGATATGGTGTGCACCCATTACGAGGCGATGCTGTCGTTCTATGGGCCCGAACTGGGCCGCAAAGTATCACGCAAACACTTGGGATGGTATATGGACGATGCAGGTACAGGGCCTGCCTTGCGCAAGGCGATCCTGACACATGCCACGCCTGCCGATGTCTTGCGCGACCTGCCAGAAGCCCTGGACGTACAGGTGGCCGCATGATTTTGGGGCAAGCGCTATGGTCGTCGTTGCCGGTGCCGTCTTTGATGCTGGATGGTGACGACACGATCACAATGAGCAACCCCGCTGCGGAAAGCTTTCTCAACCTCTCGGCCAAGGCGCTGGTGGGTGAAAAGCTTTGGCAAAAAGTCATGATTGACGCGCCGCTTGAGGCACCTTTCAGTCGCGCCCGCAAGAACCGCACCTCGCTGTTCGTCAATGATGTAGATGTCGGCAGTGGTGAGCGTGCCCCGATGCTTTGCAATCTGCAATTCGCCCCGTTGCAAGGCTCCGACGACACGATGATCGTCATGATCAGCCCGCGCGAGATTGCGAGCCGCATCAATCAAAACCATTCCTCGGGCAAGGCGGCGAAGTCAGCAATTGGGATGGCCGAGATGCTGGCCCATGAAATCAAGAATCCGCTGGCAGGCATCACAGGTGCCGCACAATTGCTGTCGATGGGGCTGACGCCGGATGATCAGGAGATGACGGACCTGATTGTCGAAGAAAGTCGCCGCATTGTGAAACTGCTCGAACAGGTCGAGCAGTTTGGCAACCTGCGTAAACCTATGGTGAAGCCGGTGAACATTCATGATGTGCTGGATCGCGCACGGCAATCTGCCGCCGTTGGCTTTGGCGCGCATATGCTGTTTGTCGAAGACTATGACCCGTCGCTACCGCAAACTCTGGCCGATGGTGATCAGCTTTTGCAGGTGTTTCTGAACCTGCTCAAGAACGCCTCAGAAGCGAGCGAAGAGGCGGGGTCAATCCGTCTGCGCACATTCTATGATACCGCATTGCGCGTGCACCGTTCGGATGGCACGCAGGCGCGGCTGCCTTTGCAGGTTGAGATCATTGACGACGGGCCCGGTCTGCCGCGCGAGATTGCGGATGATATCTTTGAGCCTTTCGTTTCGGGCAAAGAAAACGGCACCGGGCTGGGATTGGCCCTTGTGTCCAAATTGATCGGTGACGTCGGCGGATGGATATCGGTGGACAGCGTGCCGGGGCGCACGGTGTTTCGCGTATCGCTGCCCGTTGTACCCAAAGACTATGAGACAGGAGAAGACTGATGGACGGGACCGTTCTTGTTGCTGATGACGATCGTACGATCCGCACGGTATTGACCCAAGCCCTGACCCGGGCAGGCTGCAAAGTGCACGCGACGTCTTCGATTGTGACACTGATGCGTTGGGTTGATGAGGGCAAAGGCGATCTGGTGATTTCAGATGTGATCATGCCGGATGGCAATGGCCTTGACCAGCTGCCCAAAATCGCCGAGGCGCGTCCGGGCATGCCTGTGATCGTGATTTCGGCGCAGAACACGATTATGACAGCTATTCAGGCGGCAGAGGCCGACGCCTATGATTACTTGCCCAAACCCTTCGATCTGCCGGATCTGATGAAACGGGCGGCGCGTGCGCTTGAAGTGAAACGCCGTGCACCAACCGCCCGCGCGCCTGATATCACGGCAACAGAGCAGGGCGGCGATCTGCCTTTGGTCGGCCGCACACCTGTGATGCAGAACCTCTACCGGCTTGTTGCACGGGTGATGAATACGCAACTGCCTGTGCTGATCACCGGCGAAAGCGGGACGGGAAAGTCGCTGATTGCGCGTGCGGTGCATGATTTTTCGGATCGGCGTAGCCTACCGTTTGTAGTTGTTTCGGCGGCGGATTTAGAGGGGATGGACGGCCCTTCCACTGTTCTAAGTCGTGCGAAAGGCGGGTCGATCCTGTTTGATGAGGTCAGTGACCTATCTGAACCGGCGCAGGCGCGGATCGTCCGGATGTTGGACAGTTTGGGCGACAACGCCCCGCGGATCATGGCGACCTCGCAATCGGACCTGATGGCGCGGATGGAAGACGGGCAGTTCCGTGAGGATTTGTTTTATCGTCTGGGCGGTGTCACGGTTGATGTGCCATCGCTGCGTGAACGTGTGGATGATATCCCGCTATTGGCCGAACACTTTCTGGCCCGTGCAGAACGCGATGGGGCGCCTCTGCGTCGCTTCGGTGATGCTGCACTTGACCTGGTGCGTGCTTACAGCTGGCCGGGCAATGTCCGACAGTTAGAGAACGCGGTGCGCCGTCTGGTGTTTACCGCTGCGGCCGAAGAAATTACCCGGTCAGAGGTTGAAATGGTTCTGGGCAACCAGCCTGCCATTGAGCCGCTGCGTTCAGGCGGTGAAGGCGATAAGTTAAGCGCCAGCGTCGGCAAGCACCTGCGCCGCTATTTTGATTTGCATGGGGGTGTTTTGCCGCCGCCGGGGCTTTACAATCGAATCCTGAAAGAGGTTGAGGCCCCGTTGATCGAAATTGCGCTTGATGCGACGGGTGGAAATCAGGCGAAATGTGCGGATTTACTGGGGATTAACAGAAATACCCTGCGCAAGAAGATTACAGACCTCGATATCCGCGTGACACGGCGCCGCAAGTTGATGTAAAACCGCAACAGAACCGTGGCACTGCGACGTCAACGTAGCAGAAAGACCACAGCGATTGGCGGTATCGTGGGGGCGACCTCACCTCAATAACAGGGCTTTGCGCGTGGGGCGTACCCTTCTGGGATTGAATATGACGCGACTAACCCGCTGGTTCCGCCAGCGGCATGTGCAAAGTGCGTTCACAATCAGCTTGGTTGTCGTTGCACCTGTCTTGGCTTTGTTGACCTATATTGTCGTCGGTCCTTTGGACAAAGGCGCGTCCTCAACATCGCTACGTTTGGTGCTGCTGCTTGATTTTATCTATGTGCTGATCGTCGCGGCCTTGGTGATGCGTCAGGTGGCGCGGATGCTTTCGGCGCGACGTGCAAAATCGGCTGGGTCGCAACTTAGCTTGCGTCTGACCGGCGTTTTTGCGCTGTCGGCACTTGTCCCTATCGTTCTGGTGGCGGTGTTTTCCGTCACATTGATCTCAATCGCATTGGATGGTTTGTTCTCTGAACCGGTGGGCAATGTCCTGCGCACTTCATTGACCACCGCCCAAGCCTATGAAGAGGAACACCGCCAAGAACTCACACGCGATGGGCGCGGTCTGGCCGCCTATCTTAATCGCGAACGTCAGGCGAACCTCTTTATGGATGATGGCGAGGTGCGCCGGGCCCTTGGCGACGTTCAGGCGCAGGTGGAGCGCGGGCTGAGCGAGGCCTTTGTGATTGACGGTCTTGGCACGATCACGGCACGGGGTGCACGGTCGTATGAGTTTGGATATGAGCGCCCATCAGCACAGGACTTCACACGTGCCGATGAAACGGGTCTGGCGATCATTCAGGACTTTGCCAACAACGAATTCCGCGCGCTGATCCCCCTGAGCGCTTTTCGCGACCGCTATCTTTATGTGACCCGTGCTGTGGATGGCAATGTGCTGTCGCTTCTTGATGACACCACAGAGACAGTCGCCCAGTATGAAGAGTTGCAAAACGAGCGTGGCCAGTTGTTGTTCCAGTTCGGCTTGCTCTACATGGGTTTTGCCGTGATCCTGATCTTGGGTGCGATTTGGGGCGGGCTCTGGTTTGCCGAGCGCTTGTCGCGCCCTGTCGGACGGCTTGTATCCGCGTCCCAGCGCGTGGGGTCGGGTGATCTGGATGTACGTGTGATCGAAGATGATGGCGACGATGAAATCTCGCAATTGGGGCATTACTTTAATCAGATGACCAGCCGCCTGAAAGGGCAGCGTGATCAGTTGATCGAAACCAATCAACGGACCGAACGGCGCGGGCGCTTGTTTGACTCTGTGCTCAGTTCGGTCACATCAGGGGTGGTTGGGTTGGACGCTTTCGGGCGGGTCACCTTTGTGAACCCATCCGCAGGGGGCTTGCTGTCCGCTGGCAATGACCCCGAAGAAACGGCGATCTCTGTTGCGATACCCGAATTTGCTGATCTCTTTGCGCAGGTCTGCGAGACCGAGACGGAAAGCGTACAAGAACAAATCAACCTGATCCGCAAAGGCCAGCAGGAAAGCCTGCTGGTGCGCATGGCGCAGCGGCGTAACAATGACGGAACGCTGGAAGGCTATGTTGTGGCCTTTGATGACGTGACCGATCTGGTTAGCGCCCAGCGGATGGCGGCCTGGGGTGATGTCGCACGCCGCATCGCGCATGAAATCAAAAACCCGCTCACGCCGATCCAACTGTCAGCGGAACGTATCAATCGCAAGTTTCATAAGCAGGTAGGTCTTGATGCCGACAAGCTGGAACAGATGACTGATGTGATTGTCCGGCAGACCAATGATCTGCGGCGCATCGTTGACGAATTCTCTAAGTTCGCACGGATGCCGGAACCGGAACTGCATTTGAATGATCTGACCCAACTGGTGCACGACGCCCTGTCGTTGCAGATAGCGGGTCAGCCGGAGGTGCACTTTGCCGCAAGCATCCCCGAAGAGGCGGTTCTGGTCGATATGGATGACACTATGATCGGCCAGGCGCTGACCAATCTGCTGAAGAACGCCGGCGAGGCGACGGAAACTTACATCAAAAGGCACAGCCCCAAAGACTACCGCCCCGAGATCCAGTTGCGCATGTCTTACGATGCGCGGCAGGTCACAATTAAGATCTCCGACAATGGGATCGGTCTGCCAGAGGACCGTGCCCGCCTGTTTGAACCCTATGTGACGACGCGGGGCGAGGGGACAGGCCTGGGGCTGCCGATCGTCAAGAAAATCATCGAAGAACATGGTGGCACGCTCACCCTGACGGACGCCGACCGCTTTGCAGGCCATGATCACGCCGGGGCCTGCGCCATTATTCAACTGCCTGCCGCAGCGCAAGCTGCGCGGGCACCAAAATTCCAGCATGAGGTAAACCCATGGGCGATATTCTGATCACGGACGATGAGCGCGACATTCGCGAGCTCATCTCGGAAATTCTGATTGATGAAGGCTACACAACCCGGCTTGCCGGAACCTCAGACGAGTGCATGGCGCAGATCGCGGCAGAGCAACCCGCGCTGATGATCCTTGATATCTGGTTGAAAGACAGCAACATGGACGGGATTGATATCCTCAAATCCGTCAAGCGCGATCACCCGGATGTCCCGATTGTCATTATCTCGGGCCACGGCAACATCGAAATCGCAGTCGCGGCGATCAAGCAGGGCGCATATGACTTTATCGAGAAGCCCTTCAATATTGATCAGTTGCTGGTGGTGATCCGGCGCGCGATGGAGACCTCGCGTCTGCGTCGAGAGAATGTGCAACTGAAGCGCGGCGAAAGCCACACAGCCGAAATGCTAGGTGATAGCGCGGCATTTCGCACCCTGAAGTCTCAGTTGGAAAAGGTGACGAAGTCGAATGGCCGGGTCATGCTGACCGGTCCGGCAGGGGCCGGTAAAGAGATTGCAGCGCGGTATATTCACGCCAATTCGAACCGCGCGTCGGCACCATTCATCGTGGTCAATTCCGCATCAATTGAACCTGAGCGCATGGAGGAAGTGCTCTTTGGCCGTGAAGACAGCGGTCGCGGGGTAGAACCGGGGTTGCTGGAAGAGGCCAATGGCGGTGTCGTCTACTTTGATGAAATCGCGGATATGCCCATCGGCACCCAGTCCAAGATCCTGCGGGTGCTGGTTGAACAGCGCTTTCAGCGTGTGGGGGGTGGCGATAAGGTCCAGGTTGATCTGCGCGTGATTTCCAGCACCAACCGTGATTTGGAAGCCGCAATAGCGGCAGGGACATTCCGCGAAGAACTGTATCACCGTTTGAACGTGGTGCCGATTGCCGTGCCGTCGCTGGAAGAACGGCGCGAGGATATCCCGCTTTTGGCGGAACACTTCATCGAGGCCTGCAACAAAGCGCAAGGTCTACCTCTACGCCAACTTGCTGACGACGCCCGCGCATTGTTGCAGACGATGCTGTGGCCGGGCAATGTGCGTCAGTTGAAGAATGTCGTGGAACGTGTTCTTATTCTTGGGGAAAATAGCGGCGACATCAGTGCGAAGGAATTGCCCAATAGCGAAGAAGGCGGCGGCGAAGAAGGCCGGATCGTTCTTGCTGGCGGGCTGGCCACCCTGCCGCTGCGTGAAGCCCGTGAGTTGTTTGAACGCGAGTATTTGCTGACGCAGATAAATCGGTTTGGCGGCAACATCAGCCGGACGGCCGCTTTTGTCGGCATGGAACGGTCAGCCCTGCATCGTAAGTTGAAGTCCTTGGGCGTTGTGACGACCAACAAGGCGGGCGGTCGTGTCGCCTATGTCGAAGGTGACGACGCATGAAAGTGATCATCTGCGGTGCCGGGCAGGTCGGTTGGCAGATCGCGCGGCATTTGTCAGGGGAAAACAATGATGTCACGGTCGTTGACAACAACCCCGAACTGGTACGCCGCGCGACAGATACGCTGGACGTGCAGGGTATCGCAGGTAACGCAAGTTACCCTGACGTACTAGACCGGGCCGGGGCATCGGATGCGGATATGGTCATTGCCGCGACATATTCAGACGAGGTGAATATGGTCACCTGTCAGGTGGCCCATTCGGTGTTTTCAGTGCAGCGCAAGATTGCGCGCCTGCGGGCGCAAAACTACCTCGATCCGGCCTATTCTGACCTTTACCGGCGTAACCATTTGCCCATCGATGTGGTCATTTCGCCGGAACGGGAAGTAGCCGAAGCTGCATTGCAGCGGCTCGCAGCCCCGGCGGCCTTTGATACGGAAAGCTTTCTGGAAGGGCGCGCCCAGCTTTTGGGCATAACCATTGATGAAGATTGCCCTGTCATCAATACGCCACTACGGCAACTGACAGATCTGTTTTCGACCCTGCGCGCTGTTGTTGTCGGCATCAGGCGGGAAGGGACGTTGTTTGTCCCATCAGCAGGCGATCAGATTTTCCCAGAGGATGACGTTTACATCTTCACCGATACGCACGACATGACCCGCACATTAGAAATCTTCGGAAAAACCCAGTCCAAACAAGAGCGTATCGTGATTATCGGGGGTGGTAATGTCGGGCTTGGTGTCGCGCAGGCGCTTGAGGCGCGGACAGAACGGGTTCGCGTGAAGATTATTGAACATCGGCGCGAATGTGCGGAGCGTGCCGCAGATGCGTTGGACCGGACGATTGTATTGAACGGTGATGGCTTGGATAGCGGATTGCTGGAAGAGGCGAGCATCGCGAGTGCTGACGCGGTTCTTGCCGTGACCGATGATGACAAGACCAACCTGCTGGCGGCGGTGCGGTCTAAGGAAATGGGATGTCCGATGGCCATCTCGCTGGTAAACGACCCGACGCTTATTCCGCTGATGGGGCCGCTGGATATTGACGCCTACATCAACCCGCGCGCCACGACGGTGAGCTCTATCCTGCGCCATATCCGCCACGGACGGGTGCGTGGCGTCTATTCCATTGGCGATGCCGAGGCTGAAGTGATCGAGGCGCAGGTGCTAAGCACCTCGCCCATTGCGGGCCAAAAGCTGAAAGACGTGGATTTTCCGGAAGGGACACTGGTGGGTGCTGTGATGCAACAGGGCAAAGTTGTCCGCCTGACGGGTGAAACCCGGATTGAAGAGGGTAATGTGATCGCGATCTTTGCGATGGCGGACGATGTGCCCGAAGTGGAACGCCTGTTGCAGGTTTCGATAGACTTCTTTTGATGGGTTGGGTTGTTCGCCTGCCATTTTTCGTGATCCTGATGGGTCTGGGCGCGATCGCGATGATTGCGCCTGCCGGACATGCCGCTGTGATGGAAGATTACAACACGATGCGGGTGTTCTTTTATGGATTCATCCTGTTTGCGACGCTGACCGTGATGATCGCATTGGCAACCGCCGGATACGCGCCGCGCAGTGTGGCGCGCAGTCAGTTGGTCGGGCTTCTGGCGGCCTTTAGTGCTTTGCCTATCATGTTCGCAGTCCCGTTTCATGAAGCGGTCGGAAATACATCCTTCCTGAATGCCTGGTTTGAAATGGTGTCGAGCTTTACCACCACCGGCGCAACCGTCTACGACACTGCTGGTCGGCTCACCCCGTCGCAGCACCTGTGGCGGGGCCTTGTTGGCTGGATGGGCGGCTTGCTGGTGTGGGTGACGGCGGTCTCCATCTTTGCGCCAATGAACCTTGGGGGGTTCGAGGTGCGTGCAGCCGGCAGTGCGGGAAAGGGCGCGTCGGGCGCGTTTTCGCAGATCGCGCAAGTCGCCGACCCGGCCGAGCGACTGGTGCGTTATACGTTGACGCTGACGCCCATTTATATGGCGCTGACCGGTGCGTTGTGGATCGGCCTCGTGATTGCGGGCGAGTTTCCGTATGTCGCGCTGATGCATGCGATGTCGACGCTATCGACCTCAGGTATCTCGGCCATTGGCGGGCTTTACTTCGCGGCCTCGCGGTTTTGGGGGAGTTGCTGATCTTTTGCTTCTTCGTCTTTGCCCTCTCACGCCTGACGTTCAGCCGCGGGCTGATCGGTGAGCGCGATCAAGGATTGCGGCGCGATCCTGAGTTTTTAACAGCTCTGGTGCTCATCGGCACGGTGACGACGATGTTGTTCTTGCGCCATTTTATTGGTGCCGCAGAGCAGGCAGAACCGGCTGAGGCGCGCGAAGTCGCTGCAGCATTTTGGGGGCCTTGTTTACGGTCACGTCTTTCTTAACCACAACAGGATTTGAATCGCATTATTGGGACGGGGCGACGGAATGGTCAGGGCTCAGCACGCCTGGGCTGTTTTTGATCGGGATGGCGCTGATCGGCGGCGGTGTGGCGACAACGGCGGGCGGCGTCAAACTGTTGCGGATCTACGCGCTTTACCGCCATGGCGAACGTGAGCAAGAGCGGTTGTTGCATCCGTCCTCTATCGGGGGAGGTGGCAAAGACGCGCGACGTATCCGCAAGCAGGGCGCCTACATCTCATGGGTGTTCTTTATGTTGTTTGCACTTAGCATTGCCGCCGTGATGCTGATGCTCTCATTGACCGGCGTGCAGTTTGAAACCGCTATGGTGCTCGCCGTTTCGGCGCTGTCGACCACGGGGCCGCTGGCCTCGGTCGCGGCAGAAACACCGATTGCTTATTCGGGCATACCAGATGCGGCGAAAGTGATTTTGGCTTTTGCCATGGTCTTGGGGCGGTTAGAGGCATTGGCGATTATCGCGCTCTTCAATCCGGAAATCTGGCAGCGCTAAGCGCTTCTTTTGAATTGTATTTTGGGGGTGGAAAGTCCCGGAAACCCGCGACATACTGTTCGGAATACCTCTGGGGGCCGGTTCGCGGCCGTAAGAATAAGAAAAAGGGTGTCGCGATGGCTGCCGATAAAGCAAATCTGCAAGATGCATTTCTCAACCATGTCCGCAAGGTGAAGGTTCCTGTGACTATTTTCCTGGTCAATGGGGTGAAGCTTCAGGGCGTGATCACGTGGTTTGACAGTTTTTGCGTGCTGCTGCGCCGCGATGGCCAATCGCAACTTGTGTATAAAAGCGCGATCTCTACGATCATGCCTGCGCAGCCCATCAGCCTTTACGAAGGTGAAGAGTAGCATTGCTCGAACACGACCGCCCCGTCACGCGGGCTTGGGTGCTGCATCCCGATCTGAAAACTGACCACAGCCGCCGGGCTGCCGAACCGGCGTTGGAGGAAGGTGTGTCGCTGGCCGCCGCTTTGCCGGATTTGGATGTTGTGGGGGCTGATATTGTGCGTCTGCCGCGCATTCATCCGGGCAAACTATTCGGTAAAGGCAAGATCGAGGAACTGCGCAGGGTGTTCCATGATGCCGAGGTCGAACTGGTCCTGATTGACGGTCCGGTAACCCCAGTCCAACAGCGCAATCTTGAAAAGGAGTGGGGCGTCAAGCTGCTGGACCGCACCGGATTGATCCTCGAGATTTTCAGCGACCGGGCCCGCACATCAGAAGGCGTGTTGCAGGTCGAGATGGCAGCACTGTCTTATCAGCGTACCCGTCTGGTCCGGGCTTGGACGCACCTTGAACGCCAGCGCGGTGGTTTGGGTTTTGTCGGTGGTCCTGGTGAAACACAGATCGAGGCGGACCGGCGTGCCATTGATGAACAACTCAATCGCCTGCGCAAACAATTGGCGAAGGTCGTCAAAACCCGCGAGTTGCACCGCGCCTCGCGCGCCAAGGTGCCGTTTCCGATTGTCGCTTTGGTGGGGTATACGAACGCGGGTAAATCGACGCTGTTCAACCGGCTGACAGGGGCCGAGGTCTTTGCCAAGGACATGCTGTTCGCCACGCTCGACCCCACGATGCGCAAGATCGTGCTGCCCGCCGGGGACGAAGTCATCATGTCGGATACGGTGGGTTTCATCAGTGATCTGCCGACCGAACTGGTCGCCGCCTTCCGTGCGACCTTGGAAGAGGTGCTGGATGCGGACCTGATCGTGCATGTGCGCGATATCAGTCACCCGCAGACCGAAGAACAGGCGCAAGACGTGCACGCGATCCTGCAAAGTCTTGGTGTGGCCGAAGAAGCCCCGATCATCGAGGTTTGGAACAAGACGGACCTGCTGGAAGGGGACGCGCGGGATGCTGTCCTCACACAGGCCGCGCGGACGGATGACCTTTATGCCGTTTCCGCAATGACAGGCGAAGGGATGGGTCCGTTATTGGCTGCCGTCCCGGACAAACTCAAAGACCCGCGCCATGAGGCGCAATTGTCCTTGTCGTTTGCCGATGGCAAGAAACGCGCATGGCTCTTTGAGGCGGGTGTTGTCACGGATGAAGCACAGACCGAGACGGGGTATGATTTAACGGTGTTTTGGACAGCCTTGCAGAAAGAGCGATTTGCACGGTTGTAGCGATCCGTTCCACATCGCAAGAATGCCGCGAGACTAGCCGTCATCTTCCTTAACGTTTTGTACCCAGGTGATCAGTGTCATCCGGGCCTCAGCATCCATCTGCACCGCATTGGGTGGGGGCATTGCATGGCTGACGCCCGCTTGCAGGTAGATCGCGCTTGCGTGCCGGGCGACATCGCTGGGTGTTTCAAGGTAGACGCCCTTGGGTGCCCACTGCATGTTGCCCCACACAGGTTCGCGCGCGTGACACATCGAACAATTGCCAATGACGGTATCATAGGCCGCATCAAAACCGGCCGCAGTGGCGAACTGCTGTTCGTAAGGGGTCAGCGCGCGCGCCTCTGCCTCTTGCCATGTGTCGCCTGTGCGCACCGTCGATAACCACGCGATCAGGATCATCAACACCACCGTGACACCCCATGTCCAATGCGGCCCTTTCCCGGTCTTGTGCATCGTATTGAAATAGTGCCGGATCGTCACGCCGGTGAGAAAGATCAGGCTTGCGATGATCCAAGCATACTCCGTGCCAAAGGCCAGCGGGTAGTGGTTCGACAGCATCAAAAACACGACCGGCAAGGTCAGATAGTTGTTATGGGTCGAGCGTACTTTCGCAATCTTACCGTATTTGGCGTCCGGCGTCCGGCCTGCCTTCAGGTCGGCGACAACGATCCGCTGGTTGGGCATGATCTGAAAAAAAACGTTGGCCGTCATAATTGTGGCCGTGAACGCACCAAGGTGCAAAAGGGCGGCACGCCCTGTGAAGATCTGATTGTAACCCCATGACATTGCAACAAGGATCGCAAACAGCAGCAGCATCAGCAGTGTCGGATTCTCACTGAGTTTCGACTTGCACATCGCGTCATACAAAAGCCAGCCAATGGTCAGTGATCCGCCAGAGATCAGGATACCTTGCCACAACGCCAGTTCCGCTTTTGTGGGATCAAGAAGGTAAAGCTCACCACCCACCCAATAGACAATCATTAATAGCGCGGCACCTGACAGCCAGGTCCAGTAGCTTTGCCATTTGTGCCACGTCAGGTGCTCGGGCATCTGTGCCGGTGCGACCATGTATTTCTGTGTGTGATAAAACCCTCCGCCATGCACTTCCCACTCTTCGCCAGAAACGCCGTCAGGCATATCGGGCGCGGGTTTCAGCATCAGATCAAGCGCGATGAAATAGAATGACGCACCAATCCACGCCATAGCGGTGATTACATGAAGCCAGCGGACGGAAAAGGCGACCCAGTCCCATAAAATTGCAAGATCATACATGATCAAGACCCGCGATAGGTGGAATACCCGAAGGGCGACAATAACAGTGGCACGTGGTAGTGCGCAGCCTCTGACATGCCAAAACGGATCGGGATGATATCAAGGAAACGGGGGGCCTCGGGCGGTGTGCCGACGGCGTCCAGGTAGGCACCTGCATGAAAGACCAGTTCATATGTTCCGGTGGCAAAGCTCTTGGCAGGCAATATCTGCTCATCCGTGCGCCCGTCCGCGTTTGTAACCAGCGTTTTAATGCGGACGCGACTGTCGTCCTTGATCGCGAAGAGTTCAATCTTGAGCCCCTGAGCGGGGCAGCCGCGGGCCGTGTCCAGAACGTGGGTTGTAAGATAGCCGCTCATGAGGCTGCTCCTGTCTGTGTGCTCCTTGATTTGTGCCAGAAAGGCACACCGACCGCAAAGTGAATAGACAGGGCGCCTTGGTTTTTGCAGCTTGTTCGACGGGTGTTGTTCTGTAGAAAGAATGCGGACTGACAAAAGGATTGCCCGCCTGTGACCCGCTACCCCCGAGACATGACTGGATATGGTGCCACACCGCCTGCCGCCAATTGGCCGAATAATGCCAAGGTCGCTGTGCAGATTGTGCTGAATTACGAAGAAGGCGGTGAAAACAACGTGCTTCATGGCGATCCTGCATCCGAGGCATTTCTGTCAGAGATTACCGGGGCAACGCCTTGGCCGGGTCAGCGGCACTGGAATATGGAGTCGCTTTATGAGTATGGATCGCGCGCCGGTTTTTGGCGTCTTCACCGCCTTTTGGGTGAACTGCCAGTCACTGTTTATGGCGTTGCCACCGCATTGGCCCGTGCGCCCGAACAGGTTGCCGCTATGCGTTCAGCTGGATGGGAAATTGCCAGCCACGGTCTGAAGTGGGTCGAACACAAAGACATGCCAGAGGACGTGGAGCGCGCGCAGATGGCTGAAGCTATCCGGCTGCATACAGAAGTCACAGGTGCGGCCCCGCGCGGTTGGTACACCGGTCGCTGTTCAAACAACACCGTCCGTTTGGCCGCTGAAACAGGTCAGTTTGCCTATGTCGCCGACAGCTATGCGGACGACCTCCCATATTGGATGCGCTTTGGTCGCCGGGACCAGCTGATCGTCCCGTACACGATGGACTGCAACGACATGCGCTTTGCCATTCAGGCAGGCTTCACCAACGGTGATCAATTTGAGCACTACCTGCGAGACAGCTTTGATATGCTCTCTGCTGAAGGGGACGCTGGCGCGCCCAAGATGCTGTCAATCGGGTTGCATTGTCGCTTAATGGGGCGGCCGGGGCGTGCGGCGGCTTTGGCGCGGGTGATTGACTACATAAAATCCCACGACGATGTCTGGTTCGCGACCCGCTTGGAGATTGCAGAACATTGGACGGTGGAACACCCGCCAGCGGATCGCACCCGTCCTTCTCTGATGGATGTTGCCGATTTTGTTGACGCGTTTGGCGGTATCTTCGAACACAGCCCGTGGATTGCCGAAGCGGCGCACGGGTTGGAACTGGGCCCGACGCATGACACAGCCCAAGGCGTGCATAGCGCATTAACGAGGGTTTTTCGGTCGGCGTCGGAGGAACAGCGGCAAGATGTGCTGACAGCCCACCCCGATCTTGCCGGGAAACTGGCTGCTGCGGGCAAGCTGACCGCTGAAAGTACCGCGGAACAGGCCGGGGCTAAGCCTAGATTTGCTGACCGATCAAGAGCGCGAGACGTTTCAGGCGCTCAATGCACAATATGTGGCGCGGCACGGCTTTCCGTTTATTATTGCGGTGAAAGATAACGACAAAGCTTCCATCCTCGCCGCCTTTCATGCGCGGATTGAAAATGATCGTGATACCGAGTTTGCCGAGGCCTGCCGCCAGGTCGAACGTATCGCTGAACTGCGCTTGATCGAGAAGCTGGGCCGATGAACACGCTGCAACCCGAGCCGCTGACCAAAGAGGCTTTTGCACCCTTTGGGGACGTTTTGGAGGTTGCCGGTGATCCGGATAAGATCATCAATCAAGGGCTGTGTGGCCGCTATCATGACCGTGCCCAAATTGACATCGTGGACGGCAAGGTGGGCATCAGCCTGTTCAACGCGGAACCACGCCAATTTCCGATCGCGCTTGATATGATGGAGCGCCACCCTGACGGCAGCCAGGCTTTCTTACCGATGAGTTTTGATCCCTTCGTCGTGATTGTCGCGGCCGATGCAGACGGCATTCCCGGTCAACCGCGCGCATTTCTGACGGCACCGGGGCAGGGGGTGAACTATGCCCGTGGCACCTGGCACGGCGTATTGACCCCGCTCCATGCGCCGGGCCTTTTTGCTGTGGTTGATCGCATTGGCCCGGGTGCAAACCTGCAAGAGCATTGGTTCGCGACACCCTATCTGATCATGGGTTAGGTGGCCTCTCGGTCAGCCCAACCCGCAAAAATACGTTCTAGAAAAATCACAGCGTAATAAAGCACGATCCCAAGGAAGGCGAGTGCGATGAGGACGGCGAACATCAGCGGATAATCTCCATTCGTCTCGCCTGACTTGAAAAGCGCGCCAAGGCCGCGCCCGTGTGGGCTGACGATCTCGACCAGATTGGTGCCGATGAAGGCGAGCGTGGCAGATACTTTGAGCGCCCCGAAGAACTCTGGCAGCGTCTTGGGTAAGGCGATTTTCACGAAAATCGTGTAGCGCGATGCCCCCAGCGCGCGCAGGATATCGCGGTATTCCGGTTCTAGCGTCGACAGACCAATGCCGACTGACACGGCAATGGGAAAGAACGAGATCATGAAGGCCATCAGGATCGTATTGAAATCATGCTGGCCGATGAACAGGAGCGAAATGACCGGCACAAGCGTGGCCTTTGGGATCGCATTAAAACCGATCAGCAGGGGGTAGAGCGCATCGCGGGCAATGCGTGAAAAACCAATGATCATGCCGATGGCGGTGCCGACGATGACGGCAATGATCAGGCCCACGACAGTACGCCACAGTGTTTGCCAACCCATCTCAAGGAACAACTCGCGGTACTTCCAGAACGCAGGCGGCAGATCCGAAGGTGAGGCCATTTTGAAGTTGGGCCAGCCATTGGCCCAGACCAGCAGCTCCCAAAGCCCCAGGAACACAATGATAGCTATGACTGGTGTTGCGATCTTACTGAACATCAGTGTTCCTCCACCGCGCGGCCCTGGGCGATTTTGATCTGGTCGCGCAATGTGTGCAGCATGTCGGCGGCCTTGGGCGTGAAGAGTGCATCCAATGTGCGATCCGCCTACAAATCAACGTCCATCACATATTGGGTGCGGGCAGGGCGCCCGGACAAAACGATCACCTGATCCCCCAGAAACACACTTTCGCGCAGGTCATGCGTGATCAGCACTGCCGTAAACGGCTCGGCATGGCGTAGATCCCGCATGGTTTGCCACAGGTCTTCGCGCGTAAAGGCATCAAGTGCGCCGAAGGGTTCATCCATAATCAGCACATCGGGTTTGTGCACCAGTGATCGGCAGAGGGAGGCGCGTTGTCGCATGCCGCCGGAAAGCTCTGAAGGGCGTTTGTTTTCGAACCCGGCAAGCCCAACCATGTCCAGCAGCTCCATCGCGCGCTTTTCACGGTCCGCGCGTGGCATCCGAGGGGCCACAATCTCGAGCGGTAAGATCACGTTGTCTAGGATTGTGCGCCATTCCAGCAGCACCGGGTTTTGGAACGCCATCCCCACTGTCTTGCGGGGTCCTTTCACACGCTCACCATGTAACCATACCTCGCCTTCATCAGGTGCCATCAGCCCGGCGACCAGCCGTGTGAGCGTGGATTTCCCACAACCTGACGGGCCGACAACGGCGGCAAAGGTACCCTCGGGTACGGTCAACTCCAAACCGTCCAAAACCTCTAAGGGGCCAGAGGCGGTTTGATAGGCGTGCCTGACGCCTTTGATTTCAATAAGATTTTCGATCTTTGCGGCCTCGTGCTTTGGGCCGCCGCATATGCAACGGCCCAAGCTTTATCCTACTTGAGCATCAGCATTTCAGCGGCGGGCAGGTAGCTGCCATCAAAGTAAATGGATGGGTCTGGTGCGTTGTTGAACTCATACACAGATTTTGTTTGCTCAATGGCGTTCATCATACGGGTGTTATCAATACCCCCCATGCCGTTTGTCATCACGTAGTCAGTCAAAACATTGGCGTCGATCGCCATTTGCAAACGTTCTGTTTCGAGTGCAGCATCGGCTGCGGGGTTGCGCTCCAACAGGGCCTCAATTGCGGCATCTGGCGTTGCGATAGCGTCTTTCCAGCCCATCGCCACAGCCCCAAGAAAGCTGGTGATCAGCTCTGGGTTTGCCTCTGCAAAATCTGTATTCACGATGATCGCATTACCATATAGGTCAACGCCATAATCCGCCATCAACAGCACCGAAATATCATCGGCAGGGATGCCCAGCCGCTTAAGGTTCAGCGTCGATGAGAAGGAAAAGCCTGTGATCGCGGCGACATTGCCTTCGGCAAGCATCGGCTCGCGGGTCGGAAAGCCAACAGGCTCCACAGTGATCGCATCGGCATCGATACCGGTCTCAGCCGCAAAGATCGGGAACTGCGCCCAGGCACCATCTGGGGGCGGTGCACCGAGGATTTTGCCTTCAAGGTCAGCAGGTGTTTCGACACCCAACGATCTGCGGCCAACGATTGCAAATGGGGGCTTGTCGTAGACCATCATTACAGCCGTGACGGGCGCACCGGGGTTTTGGTCCAAAAAGCGCATGAGCGAATTGATATCGGCAAACCCAACCGGGAAAGCGCCTGTCGCCACCTTTGGGATCGCATCCAGCGACCCGGCCCCTTCGCTGATGGTGACCGCCAAACCGGCATCCGCGAAATAGCCAGCATCCAGCGCATGAAAGTAAGGTGCGGATGGCCCTTCAAATTTCCAGTCAAGCGCGAACGGCATGTCAGTTTCTGCCATGGCAGGCCCGGCGAAGAGTGCGGCTGCGAGCGCGAGAAGCTTCTTGTCAAAAATCATACTGATATCCCCTGTTTGTGTTGCTGCTCTTGACCTAGCAGTGGCAGCAATCAAGGAACATGTTAGCCGGATCGCAACGCAGTAATCCACACTGATTTGGCCGCAATCGCACAAAAAACAGGCAACGGCGCATATTTAGCCACTTTATCTTGTCATCATTTGAACCCGCCCAACGCCATATGCCGGTTCACATCCTTGTAAAGCAGATAGCGGAACTGGCCCGGACCGCCTGCATAGCAGGCCTGTGGGCAGAACGCGCGTAACCACATATAATCGCCCGCCTCCACCTCGACCCAATCGTTGTTGAGCCGGTAAACCGCCTTGCCTTCCAACACATACAACCCGTGTTCCATGACATGTGTTTCCAGAAAGGGAATGACGGCGCCGGGTTCGAAGGTGACGATGGTAACGTGCATATCATGGCGCAGATCGGCAGGGTCAACAAAACGCGTTGTCGTCCATTTGCCATCTGTATCTGGCATCACGGTGGGGGTGATCTGATCTTCATTGGTGATAATCACGTCCGGTTCAGCCAAGCCCGGTACGGTCTCATACAGCTTGCGGATCCAGTGAAAGCGTAACGTGTTTTGTGCACGATTGTGCAAGTGCCATGTCGCTGATGGTGGCAGATATGCAAAGCCGCCCGGCTTGAGCTCATATATGGCTCCATCGACGGTCAGCGTGGCCGTGCCTTCAACCACAAACAAAACGCCCTGGGCGCGGGTGTCAGTCTCGGGCTGCTCCGATCCTCCACCGGGTGCTACCTCCATGATGTACTGCGAGAATGTTTCGGCAAAGCCGCTGAGTGGCCGGGCGATTACCCATAGGCGGGTGTCGTCCCAGAAGGGCAGAAAGCTGGTCACGATATCACGCATCGTGCCTTTGGGGATAACCGCATAAGCATCTGTGAATACGGCGCGATCTGTCAGCAAATGGTCTTGGCCCGGGTGCCCGCCGGTTGGTGCGTAATATTTGCCTGGCATGACTGCTCCGATTTGTTTTGTCCGCCTCTCAACTATGCCGCGCCTGTGCTGAAGACACCATGCTGAAATCGTCAGTCACGCGGATCGCTCTGACTTCACGTGCAAATCTGATCATCTCTGTCCCGCGGAAGACGACGCTTAAGCTGATCTTAAGCTGGGGCGTGCATAGAGGCAGAACACGTTCTGGAAAATAGAGGTACCGATGGGGTTCTTTGCATCCGTGGCATTGTCACGAAAACTGCCGACGATCATTGCGGCGCTTTGTGTGTCTGCAAGTGTCAGCATTGCTGCGGTCAGCTATCTGGATTTTCGGGCTGCGATCCAATCGGAAACGCGCCAGAATTTGCAGATTTTGACAGAGGGTCGGGGCGATGCAATCGTAAACTGGTTCGAAAACAAAGGCCAAGGTGTTAGAGCATTCGGCAACGATCCCAGCTTTCTGGCCGCGGTCAGCTCTTTCTCGAGTTCCTACAACCTGATGATTGATAGCGCGGGCCTGCAAGCCGCTTACATTACCAATAATCCCAATCCGCAGGGTGAGCGGGACAAATTCGATCAGGCGTCTGAATCGGTGCCCTATCATTTCCAGCATGGGCAGTTTCACCCCTACTTTCGGCAGATTAAGGAAACCATGGGGCTTTATGATATCTTCCTGTTTAACCTTGAGGGCGATTTGATCTACTCTGTCGCGAAAGAGGAGGATTTTGCCACGAACTTTGCAACCGGTCCCTACGCAAGTTCCGGGCTCGGCAGTGCCTTTGCACAGGCAAGGGATGGGGTTGCTGGCGAAGTCTATTTTGCAGATTTTGAAGCTTATGCGCCCAGTTCAGGCGCGGCTGCGTCGTTTCTGTCGACGGCACTATTTGACCAGACAGGCCAGATAAAAGGCGTGGCCGCCGTACAACTGCCTGCAAGCCAGATCTATGCTGTCTTCAACAATCCGACCGGTTTGGGAGAAACGGGTAAAGTCTATGCTGTCGGACCCGATGGCCTGACCCGTAGCATATCGCGCTTCGAAGGTGGGCAGCCGGTTTTGACGAATGTGGCTGAGTATCAGCAGGTGGCCAACCTTCTTTCGTCTGGCGAAACGGGGCAAGAACTCACGCAGGGGCTGTATGGTGGCTTGGTCTTTGCTGATGGGTTATTGATCGATATTTTTGGCCAGCAATGGGCTGTGATCGGCGAGTTTGGTGTTGCCGAGGTCTTGGCACCCGTTGTTGCCGCGCGGAACAAGAAGTTGTTTGTCACGCTGTTTGTTGCCGGTCTTGCGGCGATTTTGGGTTGGTTGACGGCGCGGTCTGTTGTGCGTCCTCTGTCCCGCCTTGGTGAAGCGATGACAGAGGTGTCTAACAAATCGTATGATGTTGATCTTTCGGATCAAACGCGAGGCGACGAAATAGGTCACTTGTTTCAAGGCCTTGACAGATTCCGTGACAAGCTGATGGCCTCGGATCAGGCCGAGGAGGAACGGCAGACGCTTCAGGCAAAGCAGGTGCAGGTTGTGAACCGCTTGAGCGTTGCCCTGACAAAACTGGCGGATGGAGATCTGACTCATCAGATTTCGACACCATTTGACGGTGAATATGATCAGCTGCGCCAAGACTACAATCGTACGATGCAAAATCTAAATGAAACGATTGGCTCCGTTGTGATCCGGTCGGGGACGATCAGACAGCGTTCCGATGCCATGAGCAGTTCCTCGGATGATCTGTCACGGCGCACTGAAAATCAGGCTGCAACCCTTGAACAGACCGCGGCGGCTCTTGATGAAATGACGGCGAGCGTAAAATCTGCGGCGGACGGCGCGCGTCAGGTCAAGGACGTTGTCACAAGCGCGCGCCAGGATGCAGATGAAAGCGAACCGGTTGTGAAGGACACTGTGCGCGCGATGACCGAAATCGAGGGATCGTCGCAGGAGATCTCACAGATCATCGGTGTGATTGATGACATTGCATTCCAGACGAACCTTCTTGCGCTGAACGCAGGGGTCGAGGCCGCGCGTGCTTACGAAGCGGGTCGTGGTTTTGCGGTTGTGGCGTCTGAGGTCCGTGCTTTGGCGCAGCGGTCGTCCGATGCTGCCAAGCAGATCAAATCCTTGATCAGTGAAAGCTCCAGCCAAGTCGAACGCGGCGTTAGTCTGGTTGGCCAGGCTTACGAGGTACTGACGAAGATCGCAGGTCATATCAATCATATATCTGATCTTGTGGCAGAAATTGCCTCTGGCGCAGAAGAACAATCAATCGGGATTGGCGAAATCAACATCGGGGTCACCCAGCTTGACAAGGTCACGCAGCAAAATGCGGCGATGGTCGAGGAGGCGACCGCCAGCAGTCATGCATTGAACGGCGAAGCTGCTGAATTGGAGCAATTGGTCAAGCGGTTCCGATTGGACGAAGCCAAGGTCAGCCAAACGTCAGTCGTTGACAACATCAGCGAATTTGTCCCGCAACCTGCTGCGCAGAAGCAAGCAGAACCGCAATTGGAAAGACCAGCGGTCGCAGCAGCGGTTCAAGGAGGCGGGCGGCGCGCGACCGATATCTGGCAAGATTTCTGACTAGCAACCTCTGCTCCTATAGCGGCAATACTTTGGGTATTGAGGGACGCTGCATGACCTGCAAACCCGACCAAACCCTTCTCACGCGGGCGCCTGATCGATGCCCATGGGATCAACCTGACGGCTTTTCTGTTGATCTGCGCGGCGACCTTTACCTTCTTGGAGTGCCTAATCCCGAACCGATTGTCAGCCGCCTCGACAAGGAAACCCGAAGAGATTTGTCCGCGCCATGGAGGAATATTCCAAGGACATTCACGCCAAGCTGCTTGATGACCCTGAGCCTGAAAACAAAGCAGCGTGATTTTGCAATAAGGCGAGTGGCCTAAAACGGGCCGCTTGGACCCCGATTTATTGTAGAGCCACCCTAAAACGACAAAACCCCCTCGTGCGAGAGGCCTCAATCGTCTCGTTAACTCTAGGAAAATTGGCTCCGACGGTAGGGATCGAACCTACGACCAATTGATTAACAGTCAACTGCTCTACCGCTGAGCTACGTCGGAACACTCGCGCCCATATAGCAATGCGATTCCGAGAGGTCCAGAGGGATTTATGCTGTTTATGCGAAACTTTTGCCTGACCTGAAAACGGGTTGTCGTCACATCATGCAAGGGCGAAGGTGGCCGCTATCGACAGGTCAGGGCGAGCAGTTACGTGACCTCGTTGATGCAGATCAACGAGATGGGCAAAAACATTGCGTGCCGCAGCCGCCTGAAGGCCCGGCGCGATATCATGATAGACCGCAAGTGTGATGTCCAATACGCGCGCTGGCTGTTCGGATAGCGCTCCCAAAATCTGCGCTTCGCGATTGTGACGGTGGGACACCAGCCAATTAAGACGTGCTTGGGGTTCAGCGATTGGCGCACCGTGGCCAGGGTAGTAAGTGGATGCTTCATAAGTCCCAAGGCGGGCGCAGGATGTCATGAAATCGGTCAGGTCGCCATCGGGTGGCGAGACCAGAGAGCTTGCCCATCCCATCACATGATCGCCGGTAAAGATTGCGTCGCGCCATGCAAAGCATAGATGGTTTCCAATATGTCCGGGTGTATGGATCGCTTCAATCTGTCCCCATGTTGCACGCAGCACCTCGCCATCCCGAAGTCTTTTGTCCGGCTGGAAGTTATGGTCTATTCCTTCGCCACCGCCAGCCAGACCAGCCCTCGCCAATTGCTGCATCACTGTACTGCGGCCCGCGGTACTATCGCCAAACGCATAGATTGGTGCGCCTGTCTGGGCCGATAGCGCCGCAGACAGCGGCGAGTGATCCAAATGGCTGTGGGTGAGCAGAATATGCGACACGGGCCGTCCGGCGATCGCGTGTTTCAAGGCTTGTAAATGCGCCGGATCATCCGGTCCTGGGTCGACAACGGCCAAAGTCGCGTTGCCCAGCAAATAGGTATTCGTGCCAAGATAGGTCATCGGGGACGGATTGGGTGCCAAGACCAGCGTCAGGTCCTCAGCCAGTGCGACGGGTTGGCCTGCTATTGGTGCGAAAGGGGTGCTCACAAGCGCTTTCCGTTTTCGGTCAGGACAGCTAGCGTGGCACCATGTTCTTTGGTTGGCTCAAAAAATATATGCCGCGTGGCATCTACGCTCGGGCGGGGCTCATTCTGGTGTTGCCGATTTTGCTTTTGCAATTGCTGGTCTCGGTTGTGTTCATCCAACGCCATTTTGAAGGTGTGACACGGCTAATGACAAGCGCTGTTAACATCGAGCTGCGGTTTTTGCTTGATACGGTGAATGCGCAGCCTGATTTGGCAGGGGCCCGTGCCGCAGTGGCGCAAATTGATGCACCATTGGAGATTACGACAGTTCTTCCCGCCCGTGATGCTCTTGCGCAAGACGTCAGACCCTTCGTTGATCTGACGGGGGAAACCGTAATCGAGACTTTGCGGGAAGGTCTTGAAAATGTTCTGGCGGTGTCGTTGCAGGATCGCCGACAGCTTGTGGTGTGGGCCGATACCCGCCACGGCCCGATGAAAATGGAACTTCGGCGACGGCGCGTTTCGGCGTCAAACCCACATCAGTTGATTGTGATTATGGTGGTATTGGGCGGGTTGATGACAGGCATTGCTTATGTGTTCTTGCGCAATCAGTTACGCCCGATCAAGCGCATGGCGCGCGCTGCCGCGGATTATGGCAAGGGCCGGATCACCCCATTCACGCCAACAGGCGCGGTCGAGGTGCGCGCCGCTGGGATGGCATTTCTTGACATGCGCAACCGGCTGGAACGCCAGACCCAAAGCCGCACGATGATGCTGTCCGGTGTCAGTCATGATTTGCGCACACCCTTGACCCGCATGCGCCTTGGCCTGTCAATGCTGGATGCCAAAGACGCCGAACCACTGGCGCATGATGTTGATGATATGGAACGGCTGTTGAATGCGTTTCTTGATTTCGCGCGCACGGATGCGGGCGACAGTCTGGAGCCTACCAAACCATCGCAAATCGTGCATGCCGTATTGGATGATGCCAGACGGATGGGGCAGGGTGTTACACTTGGCGCAGTGGAAGGCCCCGACGACCCCGTTAGCTTGCGCCCACTGGCTATCCGGCGCGCGTTGGACAATCTGATCGGGAATGCGTTGCGCTATGGTCAGAAGGCAGAGATCGGTGTCAGCGTCACCGATCGTGCGGTGCGGTTCTGGGTTGAGGACGACGGTCCCGGTATTCCGCCGGAACAACGCGATGAGGCGCTGAGCCCCTTTGTGCGTCTTGATCCGGCGCGTAATCAGGACAAGGGGAGCGGTGTGGGCCTGGGATTGTCTATTGTTGCCGATATTGCCCGGACACATGGCGGCGTGTTGCGTTTGGGAGAAAGCGAGGAATTGGGCGGGTTGAAGGCTGAAGTGGTTTTAGCCCGTTAAGTCAGGTTGTTGTCTGCAATATAGGCGAAAAACGCGTTGATGGCATCCTGATCCGGCTCGTGCCCCAAAAAGCCCCGCAAGTACGGTGTCATCCGCGACATACGTTCTTCCATCGGTTCGAATTCCTTGAGCGCGTGATAGCCAAGCTGCATGAAGTAAAGGATGCGTCCGCGCGCGTCCGCATCTACTGCATCATACCCATGCCGCTGGTACATCTCTTTGACGGCCTGCATCCGTTCATCATCCGCGGCATCAATCCGGGCGCGTAGCCCTTTGTCGCGACGCGCCCATTCGCGCACAGCAAAATCCAGCCGGGTGTCAAAAATCGCAGGATTCACGAAGCATTCAAAGAAGTTGCAAAGTGCTCCGCTCGCATTGCCTGCATCACGTCTGCAATGGGCGACAATACGTGCAGTGTTGCGCTGTGCCCATTCTTCTAGAAGCGCATTCAGCAGGTCTTTGCGGTTCTCAAAGTACCAATAGAAGCTGGAGCGTGAGACGCCCAAGCGTTCGGCCATCTTAAGGATCTTCACCTCGCCGACACCATCATTCACCAGAATATCGCGCGCGATATTCAGCCAGTCATTGCGCGTGACCTTGGTATGTCCGGCAAGTGGTTCAATCTCGGGGTTATCCCGATCCAGAAGAGGTGTATCGCGATGTTCCATCAGCTTTCCGGCGGTGCGCCGCCCTCGTTTGTGCGTTTGGCGACGTAAGCCTTTAGGGCAGCGACCTTATCGGGGTCTACCGCAGGCCGTACATCATCCTCGATGATTTTGGTCCAGACAGCGGTCGCACGGGTGGAGGCATCAATGCTGCCACGTTCGGTCCAGGTGCCAAAGTTGGCGTAGTCGTGAACAACCGGTTCATAAAACTCGGTATTGTAGCGCGCCATGGTTTGAGTTGTTGCAAAGAAATGACCGCTTGGGTCAACCTCGGCAATGGCGTCAAAACCGATCTCATCTGTGCCTGCCGCACGTCCGGCACAAAGCTCTGCAATCATGTTCAGAACTTCAACATCGCAGATCAGTTTTTCGTAGGACACAGAAAGACCACCTTCCAGCCAACCTGCCGAATGAATGATGACCGATGCCCCGGCCATCAAACATCCCCACAGGCCGAACTGGTTTTCATTGGCCGCTTGCACGTCGTTCATGTTTGACGCTGATCCAGCCGCGCTGCGCCAAGGCAATCCCAGGAACCGCGCCATTTGACCGGCGGCGAGTGACGCTTGGAAATGCGCAGGCGTGCCGAATGCGGGTGCGCCTGATTTCATATCCACGTTGGACGTGAACGTGCCATAGCAGACCGGCGCGCCCGGATTGACCAGTTGCGTCAGGGTAAGAGCGGCCAGTACTTCAGTATGGCTGAGCGTGATTGCACCAGCCACGGTAATCGGTGCCATTGCACCCATCAATGTAAAGGGGGTGACAATAGAGAGTTGGCGCGCCTTGGCGAAATCAATCAGGCCTTGCGCCATGGGAATGTCCAATGTGCGCGGGCTGTTGGTATTGATGATAGTATAGCAGTACGGGTCCGCCGCGAAAGCATCGTCAGATAAGCCACGGAAACCTTGCAGCATTTCAAAGCTGTCCATCACCTGCGGCGTACCTCTTGAAAAGAAGAACGGGAACTTGTCGGTGAGTGTCAGTTGCGCCTCGACTGTAAAGTAGTGGCGTAGGTGAATCGCGATATCCTGCGGTTCAACCAGTGGCGATACCATTTGGAATACGTCGAAGTGATGGGTCAGCTGAATCAATTCGCGAAAATCGCGGCCAGTACCAGCGCGCCGCCCGCGTTTGAGGTCGGTACAGTTTGGTGCGCCTGCACCCGGCTGAAACGTCAGCGCACCCAGTTCCATTGTGAAGTCGCGGTGGGTGGCACCCGCTTTGCAAGTAAATGACTTTGGGGCGGAGGCAATGGCCGCCGCTACCAGATCGCGACCGATATACACCATCTCATCGTCGACCCGAGCGCCCGCCTTGGCAAAGACGGCGCGTGCTTGGGGCAAAAGAACTTTCATGCCCAGCTCTTCCAGCGTCTGCAGCGCGGTTTCGTGCATGTTCGCGATTTCATCGCCGGAAAACACATCCATCGGCGGGAAGGGGTTGCGCAACTGACGATAGTTTACCGTGCGGTGCGACGCGGGTGCGGTGCCACGCCCGCGTCTTCCTTTGCGTTTGGGCTGGTCGGTCATCGCTAACCTCGCATCGCCTGCCCCTGTGGGTCATAGGGGGATGGCGCGATGATGGTACATTTACGTTCTACACCGACGATATGAACGGTCAGTTCGGTGCCTTCCATTGCCAAATCACTGTCCACCATCGCCATGGCGAGCGACATATCCATCGTGTGCCCGTATCCGCCGGAGGTGACGAAGCCGACACGCTTGCCATCCTTCCAGATGGGTTCATATCCGCTGGCATCCGCGTCTTCTGCCGCCACATGCAGCGTTACAAGTTGTTGGGCAGGTCCGTTCCCGTCGTGTTCCTGCAACGCGGCGTCTTTGCCGACGAAATCGTCTTTGTCCCATGCAATCCAACGGTCCATGCCGGTTTGCGCGGCCGTGTAAGCTTGGGTGAATTCCGCACTCCAGATGCCAAAGCTTTTTTCCAGCCGTAGCGAGAGAAGTGCATTGAACCCGTATTCACCGATGCCGAGATCGGCACCTGCCTCCAGCAACAGCTTGCGCAGGGCGATGTGATGCACAGCGGGGCAATGGATTTCGTACCCCAATTCACCCGCCACCGACAATCGCCCGATTTTGACTTTGTGCAGACCGATATCAAACGCGCCACACCCCATAAAGGGCAGGGCGGCGATGTCCCCATCTGTCAACTTTTCCAGCACCTTACGGCTGTTCGGTCCCGCCAGAGAAAAGCCAACCATGGCGTCGGAAATGTCCTTCACCATAACATCATCGCCCATATAGTCGTGGAACCAGCGCATGTGCCAATCGCGCAGATAATATGACCCCATGATCCAATAGGTGCCATTTCCCCAGTTGAAGACGGTCAAATCACCCTTCATCCGGCCTTCGGGCGACAGCATTGGTGCCAGACGGGCGTGCCCCGGTGCTGGCAGCTTGGAAGCCATGACATGGTCGAGCCAGGCCTCGCATCCAGCGCCCGAAACTTCGAACCTTGAGAACCCAGAGATGTCCAACAGCCCTACATTCTCGCGTACATTTTTGCACTCAGCCGCGACGATCTCATGCGCGTTTGAACGCTTGAGCGACGGTTTTTCTTCGAAGTCAGGCGTGGGTGCGAAGTAGAGCGGCACTTCCAGCCCCCAGCTTGCGCCCCATTGGCAGCCTGCGGCCGTCATGTCGGAATAGGCCGGGGCCATTTTCATCGGCCTGCCTGCGGGCAATTGTTCGTTGGGGTAGGTCATCACGAACCGGCGGGTGTAGAACTGGCCGGTGGTTTCCTTGATGAATTGTTTGTTCTCGGCAAAATCGCCGTAACGGGCGACGTCCATACCAAAGACATCTGCTTCCGGCTCGCCATGGATCATCCATTCGGCTAGCGATTTGCCAACACCGCCACCTTGCAAGAATCCGGCCATAACCGCACAGGCACACCAATAGCCGGGTTTGCCGCGCACCGGGCCGACCAGCGGGTTGCCATCGGGTGAGAATGTGAAGGCACCGTTGACCCATGTTTTCACACCGACCTCTTGTAAGGCAGGGTAGCGTTCAAACCCCAGAATAAGCTCCTTTTCGATCCTGTCGGGGTCTTCCTGTTGCAGCTCAAACCCATAGTCCCAGGGCGCGCCGTCCATGTTCCAATGCTCGTGATCAATTTCGTAGATGCCGAGCAGAATACCTTTTTGATCCTGGCGCATATAGGTGAACCCTTCGAGGTCCACCGTCATAGGCACTTCGAAATCCAATTCTTCCAGCTCCGGGATCGTATCCGAGATCAGATAATGGTGGTTGAGTGGTGACACGGGCAATTCGATCCCGGCCATACGCCCCACCTGTTTGGCCCAAAGGCCCGCGGCGTTGACCACGTGTTCGGTGTGGATCGTACCCTTTTCCGTCACGACCTCCCAGCCATCTCCGGTCTGGTTCAGCTCTAACACACGATTGTGTTCAATCACCTCGGCACCATGTTTTTTCGCCGCACCGGCATAGGCGTGCACCGTGCCTGTCGTATCGATATAGCCTTCACGGTCAGCCCACATGCCGCCAAGAATACCGTCGGTCGACATGATCGGGCAAAGTTCCTTGGCCTCTTCTGGGCCGATCAGGCGACAGTCATCAATCCCGATGGATTGGAAGGTGCGGTAGGCCGATTGCAGCCATTCCCAGCGATCTGGTGTACCCGCCAGTGTGATTCCACCGGTCATATGCAGCCCGATGTTCTGGCCTGATTCTTCTTCGATCTCACTTAGCAGATCGATGGTATAAGCTTGCAGGCTGGCGATGTTTGGGTCTGCATTCAGCGCGTGAATGCCGCCCGCTGCGTGCCAGCTTGACCCGGCTGTCAGCACCGATCTTTCGATCAAGCATACGTCTTTCCAGCCAAATTTCGCTAGATGGTACAGCACAGAGGTGCCAACAACGCCGCCGCCAATGACCACGGCCTGATAGTGAGATTTCATGAATGGACCCTCCGCATCGTCCCGGCGCGTCTGGCATGCCGGGTATTCTATACATTCCTGTACAGAAACACTGCATCAGTTTAGACAGTTCTGTCTAGGGTTTTGATATTAGCCTGCTGCGATGTCAGCTGTGCGTAAGTTCAGCAAGCTGTCGCGCCCTTTGCCGGTGCTACAACATGCGTGTGATGCCAACGCAGACGATACGGCTTCAGGGTTGCACCACCGCGTCGCTCCAGGCCCTCAGGAATGCGTCGCGGTTCAGCTTGTCAAGGTAGACCAGCAATGCTGGCCCAAGACGGATCGGCCCATAGGCACGGGCCTCGGGCGTATCTGCGGCACCCAAAGGGGGCAGGGCCCAGATCGCAGATGCCTCGCGCATGCCCTCTTGCAACAGCCGGTCTAGGAACAATCCCGCCGCTTCTGTTTCGGTGGCGGTTGCGGGGATCAGAGCGGTCCGCAGCATGACCGTGGCGTAGTCTTCCAACTCAAGGATTTCTAAACGGTCGTCGCGCGCAATTCTTTCAGCAGCATATGACCCCAACACGTTGTATGCCAGCGTCAGTCGGCCAGAGGCCACATCGTCGATCATCTGTGCTGAGCAACAATAAAGCTTGGTCCCGCGTGTGCCCATCAGTTCCGATAGCCGCCAGAATGTATCGGAATTGCGCGCTTCCTGTGTGGCGAACAGATATCCCAGACCACTGGTGCGCACATCATATGTACCAATCGCATTCTCAAAGATCTCAGGGCTTTGGCGTAGAAGGGCAATCAACTCTTGCCGGGTTGTGGGGCGGTCCAAACCGGCAAAAAGATCACTTGAGATGACGGCGACGGCAGGTTCGGCGGTAAAGGCAAAGACCTGATTGCGCCACCGCGCCCAGACCGGCAGGGCTTCGGTCACCGGCGAGGTATAGGGTTGCGCGGTACCATCATTGGCCAGTTGAAACTGCAAATCCATTGCCGAGGAAATTGCGACATCGAATATGGCACCGTCCTTGATGGCTGTATGCAAGGTGGCGCTGGACGTCACAAAGTAGTCAATTCCGATTGTTGGGTTCTCAGTCTGGAATTGCTGAATGAATGGCTCGAAGACATCCAGATCACCGGTGGAAATCACCTTGATGGTTGTGTCGCCGCTTCCGGGATAAAACCTTTGATCCTCAAGCTCCAGCGCAGCGATGGCATCCGCCTGGGCCGTTAGCGCGAGCGCTGCAATCAGGCTGCGGGCAAGATCAGTGAAACGCATGCGCCTGCTCCGTCTGTTGGGTTGGTGAGTTCCAGGCGGCCACCGTGGGCGTCCAACACTTCTTCGGCGATTGTCAGGCCAAGGCCAGAGCCCACGACCATGTCGACATTGCCGCCACGTTTGAACCGCTGCGTCAATTCGGGCAGCGAGCTTGCCGAAAACCCCCGCCCATGATCGCGCACGACCAGCCGCCAGTGGCTGCCGTCCAAACGATCAAGTGTTATCGCGACTTCGGTTTCCGCTGGTGAGTATTTGACAGAATTATCAAGAACATTGCGCAGCGCACTTTCCAAAAGGATCGCGTCACCCGACACAATTGCGGGGCCGTTTGCATCAAGTCGCAAGGCAATATCTTTCATTTCTGCCGTTGGTTGCAGCCCCTCTGTCACACGTGCGGCCAATTCTGCAAGGTCAATCCTGTCTTGTGCCAATGCATCCGCCCGAAAGCTGACGGTCGCATGATCCAAAAGCTGACTTGCCGAGCGCGAGCTTTCGTCAACGGCGCGGATGATCTGGCGCAGCATCTGTTTTTCGTCATCCTTTTCAACGGTATGCAGCGCAATTTCTGCCTGGGTACGCACGGTTGCCAATGGTGTGCGCACCCGGTGCGCAGCTTCGGCGATAAACTCTTCCGAACGGCGGATCGATTGACCCAAACGTTCCATCAGGCGGTTCAGTGCCACTAAAAGAGGTGAAAGTTCATCGGGCACCCGGCGCCGCAAAGGGCGCAAATCAGATGGCCCGCGTCGGGTGACCGCCTGCGCAAAGCTGTTAAGTGGTTGAAGGGCGTTGCCAGCGGCGAAGGCTCCCAAACCAACGGCGAGAATAAAGAGTGCGACGGACAAGACTGCCGCCGTTCTGGACAGCCCCGATCCAATCGCCTCGACCCCCGTTCGGGTTTGCGCGACAGTCACCAAAACCGGAACGGGTTGTTGTCCTGCCAGTACCGTGCGTCTGACCGTCACGGTGCGCACCTGATCACCGCGATAATCGATGGTGCGGACGGTCACATCACCGGGGCGTTCTGGGGTGCTGGGTGGGATCAGATCATCATAACCGGTCAGCGTTTTACCGTCTGCGGCGACGCGATAGAACACGCGATCTTCGCCGATGGCATCCAGCATTGCGAAGGCAGAGTAGGGGAGTTCGAGCAAGATTGTCCCCTGTTCGCTGCGCAAGGCCTCGGCAATTGTGGTGGCCGACGCGACCAATACGTTGTCTTGCGTCCGCTCGGCCGCTTCACGGGCAAAGCTCGTGACCATCCACCATGACAGGATTGCCAAGACCGCCGCGATCCCTGCCAAAAGGATCGTCAGGCGTTGCCCGATGGACCGCCACCAAAAAGGCCCGCTTGCGGTTTCGCTCATGTCCATGTCATCCGGTAGCCGACGCCGCGCACGGTTTCGATTTCAACGCCTGCGGCAAGCAAACGTTTGCGCAGGCGGCCAACATAAACCTCAATGGCGTTTTCGCTAACTTCGGCATCTTGCGAAAAGAGACGGTCCAAAAGCTGGGATTTCGAAAGAATCTGCCCTTTGTTGCGGGCAAAAACCTCTAACAGTCGTAATTCGCGGTTCCGCAAAGGTTTGATTTCGCCTGCATGGCTGAGTGTTCCGCCCGATGGATCAAACAGTGCGTCACCCAAAGGGATAAGCGCTGGCGTCGGTGTTCCGCGTCGCCTTAAAACTGCGCGACATCTGGCCTCTAACTCGGCGAAATCAAAGGGTTTTGTGATGTAGTCATCCGCGCCCAAATCAAGCGTATCTACACGATCTGACACTTGGCTGCGCGCGGTCAGAACGATGACGGGCAACCGCTCAGCCGTGCGCGTCTTGCGTAAAAACTCGCGTCCATCGCCGTCGGGCAACATAACGTCCAGTAGCATCAGGTCATAGTCAGCTACGGCCAGCCACGCATCGGCTTCGGCCAGCGTTTTCGCGTGGTCAACAGCATGCCCATCCAGTGAAAGCCGTGCAGTCACGGCTTCGCCCAATTCGATGTTATCCTCAACGAGCAAAAAGCGCATTGATTTGTGTTCCCTTCGCCCCTGCGATTGTGTTTGCCCCGTGTCAGGCTTGTGTCAGCTTGGCATGCGGTAGTGAAGCATGGGCGGGGAATCTCCGCCTGTCAAATGGGAGGAATACCGATGACAATGAACATGACCCGCCGGGTTGTGATGGCGGCTGCTGCCGTCACGCTGGCTTTTGCAAACCCCGCAATGGCGGATGGCCATCAGGTGATGGACGAGATTAACTTTCTGATCCCTGGCGGCGCCGGTGGTGGCTGGGACGGTACGGCGCGCGGCACCGGTGAGGCGCTGACAGGTGCGGGCCTTGTAGGGAATGCATCTTATGAAAACATGTCCGGCGGCGGTGGCGGTGTGGCAATTGCCCACCTGATCGAAAACGCGGACTCGCTGCAGAACACCATGATGGTGAACTCGACACCGATCGTGATCCGGTCTTTGACCGGTGTGTTTCCGCAAAGTTTCCGGGATTTGACGCTGGTTGCAGGCACCATTGGTGACTATGCGGCGATTGTCGTGAACACAGACAGCGAAATCCAGTCTATGGATGATCTGCTTGCCGCCTACCGGTCTGATGGTGTCAACTTTGCTGTTGGCGGTGGCTCGGTTCCTGGTGGTCTTGATCACCTTGTCGCAGCATCCGTGATGCAGGCGGCGGGTGAAGACCCAACAGCGTTCAACTATATCCCATATGATGCCGGTGGCGCTGCGATGGCTGGATTGCTGTCTGGCGAAATCAAGGCTTTGTCCACGGGTTTCTCTGAAGCTGTCACGCTGGCTCAACAAGGCGAAGTGCGTATTCTGGGTGTGACATCTGATGACCGCGTTGCCGCGTTTGAAGATGCGCCAACCATGAAAGAGCAGGGTCTCGACACCACATTTGTCAACTGGCGCGGTTTCTTTGCAGCGCCCGGTCTGTCTGATGACAAGCTGGCCATGATGCAAGACGCCATTGCCAAGATGTACGACACGCCCGAGTGGGAAGAGGTACGTGCCCGCAACGGCTGGGTCAACATCTACAACAACGGCGATGATTTCCGCAGCTTCCTGGAAGAGCAGGAACAGGTGATCGGTGACCTTATGAAGACGCTCGGCTTCCTGTAAGCTGGAGCCAAAAGGCCGCTCCGCGCATATGCGGGGCGGCTAACACATACGAGTTTTCGGGGAGGGACGTTCATGGCGCTGGATCGTTGGATCGCGCTGATCTTTGTCACGTTTTGCTGCATCTATGGCTATGCGGCATTCTTTACGATGGATCAGCTTCTTCCCCCCTTCATGCAACGCAACCCTGTCTGGCCATCGACCTTTCCCAAAGTGTTGGCCATTCTCGGGATCATCGTTGGTTTGATTGTTCTGCTTGGGATTGAGAAGGCCGAGGACAAGGACGCTGAGCCAAGTGCGACGGACATCAACTACCGCCGCCTTGGGGATTATAAGATCGGACAAGCTCTGATGCTTCTGGGGCTTATGGTGCTTTATGCGCTGATGTTGCGTCCCGCTGGTTTTCTGATCTCGACCACAGTTTTTCTGATCGTCGGTAGTGCAATTCTTGGGGAACGCAAGTTTCACATCATGATCCCAGTCGCAGCCCTTGCGACCGGGTTTGTCTGGTATCTGGTACAAGAGGTGCTTGGCATCTTCCTGCGCCCTTTTCCGTTTTTCATGGGGATATAGGCGATGCTTGAAGGTATTTTTATTGGGCTTGAGGCCGCATTCTCCATTCAGAACATCCTTATGGTGGTCGCCGGGTGTCTGATCGGCACATTTATCGGGATGCTGCCCGGGTTGGGCCCGATGTCCATCATCGCGATCATGATCCCAGTGGCGATCACATTAGGTGATCCGGCTGCGGCTCTGATCCTGCTGGCAGGCGTCTACTATGGGGCCATCTTTGGCGGTTCGACCTCATCCATTTTGCTGAACGCGCCGGGGGTGGCCGGGACGGTCGCGACCAGCTTTGATGGCTATCCGATGGCGCGAAAGGGGCAGGCGGGTAAGGCGCTCACAATCGCCGCCGTCGCAAGTTTCGCAGGCGGTACAATCGGGGCGATCCTGTTGATGATCTTTGCGCCTGCTTTGTCGTCCGTGGCATTGCTATTCCATTCCGCCGAGTATTTCGCGCTCATGGTGGTGGGCCTCTCCGCAATCGCAGCCTTTGCAGGCACGGGCCAGGTCGCTAAGGCGCTGATGATGACGGTGCTTGGGTTGATCCTTGCCACGGTCGGCGAGGGCGCATTGTTCAATATGCCCCGCTTCACGATGGGCCTGATGGACCTGCAATCAGGCATCAGCTTTATCACGCTGGCGATGGCGATGTTTGCTTTGCCTGAAGCGATGTTCCTTGTTCTGAACCCGGCACGCGGGGCCAGCAATGCCGAAGGCGGCAGCAATAAGATTACGAACCTACGGTTCTCTCGCGAAGAGGGAAAGGCGATGATCCCGGTGATCGGGCGTCAATCCGTACAGGGTTTCTTTATCGGCGTTTTGCCGGGGGCAGGGGCAACAATTGCGTCTTTTCTTGGCTACGCGGTAGAGCGCAACATTGCCAAGGGTGGCGAGCAGGAGGAGTTTGGCAAAGGCTCTGTCAAAGGCCTCGCGGCACCAGAGACGGCAAACAACGCCGCTTGTACGGGTTCGTTCGTGCCATTGCTGACGCTAGGTATTCCTGGCTCGGGCACCACAGCTATCCTGCTAGGTGCATTGATCGCACTGAATGTCACGCCCGGTCCCCGCCTGATGACCGACACGCCCGAGATCTTCTGGGCCGTCATTATATCCATGTTCATCGGCAATCTTGTATTGCTGATCCTGAACCTGCCGCTGATCCCTTATATTGCCAAGATTCTCGCGATCCCCCGCAACTATCTGATCCCCTTTATTCTGTTCTTCACGCTGATGGGTGCCTACATCGGGCAGAACAATGCAACAGAACTGTTGTTGCTGGTGGGCCTTGGGGTGATGGCAACGATCTTTCGGTTCGCGGATTACCCGCTCGCACCGCTTCTGATTGGGTTCATCCTGGGAACGATGCTCGAGGACAATTTTGCGCGTTCGATGCAGCTTTATCGTGGTCTGGACTTTATTGTCGAGCGACCCATGACACTTGGCTTGCTTGTACTGGCAGCGCTTTTGGTGCTGTTGCCAAGCTATCGTGCGCGGCGTGCGCGCAAACGGGCTGAAGGCGTGGCAGACGGCGATTGAAGCGATAAAGCGGCGGCAAAAGGGGCGCTGCGTGGCCGACTCGCGACCGTGCAGAGGTGGTTAAGCACTCGTTCGCATTTTGGAAACAAATGTGTCGGCATATTCATTCGAAAGGCGCTGATCTCGTAAATAGAGGCTGCGCAACGGCAGCCCTCATTTGCGATGGGTTCAGCGACCTGCTGAAATAATGATCACAAAATCAATACAATAGACCTGAATCCTGCAGGTTCTTTAGCGGTCATCGCCACTGCCTACCCGTTGTTTTGCGGGCCGCCGCGCCAAGAAATGCCTTAGAAAGAAACAATATTTGGACACAATTTTCGCCAATTTGCCCGCTTTGTTTCCAAGTGCAAGGGAAGCAGGTGCGATGTGCCGGTTTCTGATGGTTTTATCTGGGTCGTAGGTAGCGGGCCAATCACAATAGTAATTTAGGTAGGAGAGAAAACAGTGGCGTTCAATCTCAAGAAACAACTGAAAACGTCGGCAGCGGCAATCGCGCTGGCATCCGGGCTCTTGTTGCCTTCCGCAGGTATCGCTGCAGAAGTCACCCTGAGATCAACAGACGGCACGATTAACGTGACCGGCGAATTCATCGACTTTCGCGATGACACCTACATCGTGCGAACCGCACTTGGCGAGCTGCGCATCGCGGCCAGCAGT
This sequence comes from Yoonia sp. GPGPB17, assembly GCF_037892195.1. NCBI lineage: Bacteria > Pseudomonadati > Pseudomonadota > Alphaproteobacteria > Rhodobacterales > Paracoccaceae > Yoonia > Yoonia sp. GPGPB17. The sequence continues at coordinate 934,347 of NZ_JATACI010000002.1, read as the reverse complement.
ATGGTTTGCGAAGGGGCGGCATGCCCCTCATTCGAAGGCGTTTCAGCAGACGTAACCATCGTAGGGTCTGACTCAATCGGTCAAGGTATGATGCCATTGCTGATGACAGGTTTTGCCGCGGCGCTTGACGCTGACGCAGAACTGACCAACGCGTCCGCAGGCGAAACAGTTGCAACACTGATCGACGATGGCGGCTTCGGTGATGAGATCGGTGCCTACCTGGTGTCGACAACAAACGACAACAACGCGTTTGAGGCGCTTCTGGCAAGCGAAGCAAACATCGGCATGTCGTCTCGCCGCATTACAGTTGACGAAGCGCGTGCCCTGCGTGCAGACGGTGCCGAGCAGCATGGTCAGCCCGAACCAGGAACACATCATTGCCGTTGACAGTATGGTTGTTGTGACCCACGCGGAAAACCCGGTTCAGCAGCTGGATAAAGACCAACTGGCTGGTATCTTTTCTGGTCAGATTACAAACTGGTCTGAGGTAGGCGGCCCTGATCGCCCGATCAACGTGATCTCTCAGGAAGAGGGCTCTGCAAGCTACGAATACTTCATGGACTTCCTCTATGGTGAGGAGCGCCCCGCATTCCGTCCGCAGGGTATCTCACCAGACGATCAGGTTTTGTCGAACGTTCTATTCCACGACCGCAACGCCATTGGCTATCTTGGCTACGCCTTCCAGCGTGGTGCGAAGCCTCTGACACTGATCAACGAGTGCGGCATTGCGACAACGCCTGATGCATTCTCGGCCAAGACCGAGGAATACACCTTGAGCCGCCGGATGTATCTGTACAACCGCGCTGACAATCTGAATGCTTCAACGCAGCAGTTCCTTGATTTCGTAATGTCGAATGAAGCGGACGCTGTGATCGGCAAATCAGGCTTTATCGATCTTGGCATCCTGCGTCGCAGCCAGGCTGAGGGCGACGCGCGCCGTGCTGCGTTGATCGCAGAAATGGGACGCTATGACGTTGGTTTCGAAGGCGAAATCATGGGTGATATGCTGGCCGAGATGGATGAGCATGATCGTCTGTCGACAACCTTCCGCTTCCGTACCGGCTCTTCCAAATTGGATGAACGTGGTCGTTTGGACATGCAGCGTCTGATCGCTTTCCTTGAGCGCGTTCCTGATGGCACCGAAGTTACCTTTGTTGGCTTCACCGATGATGTTGGTGCATTTGACGCCAACCAGCGCCTTGCCGAACAACGAGCAGCCGCGGTTATGGACGAGATGCGCAACATTACAGGTGGGTCGCTGAGCAACGTCACCATGTCGACGGCTGGCTACGGTGAAATCGCCCCATCGGCCTGCAACGTCTCTGAGCGTGGCCGTGGTATCAACCGCCGCGTCGAGGTATGGATTTCCAAATCTATCGAGAGCTAAGACCAATGGCGATACGTGTTTCGTAGGCACGTATCGCCAAACCGAATAACCGGACTGACAAAGAGTGAAGTCGACTGCGTATAAACTTGACTGACCTCAGTAAGATGACACAGCAATTTCGTCCCAGAACCGCTTTCACTCGACTTTTTTGTTAAGTGTATTCAGTTCCTGTGCGTCGCCGTTGAAAGTGTTTTCTAGCCTCTGAAAGTCGTCCGCTAACAACGAAGAACCGGTTTTGCCCAAATTGGTTTGATCAGCCCAAGGATCGTATTTTGTCCTTTTGCTTGATCTGTAGGTGCAAAGGCACTGGCCAACGATACGGCTTAACACAAAAGCATGATAGGATTCATGGCATGAAAACTGGAATGACGACCCCCGCAAACACCCCGCGCCGCGCTGCGCCGTCCGGGCGTGCCCTTTCAAAATCACTCTGTGTAGCACTGGCGCTGGTTGCGATGCCCGAATTGGGTGTACTCAGCCCCGACACCGCCACCGCACAATCCATCGACCGCTCGCTCTATAAAGGAGGTAAGGCCCGCGTCAGTCGTTCCGCAAGTTTGCGATCGTTGACCGAGGCTGTCGCTTCAGCCAGCTGCCGTGCAAGTGGCGGTATTGGCGTTGAGACAGCGCAAGCCGAATTGGCGCGATCCTATTCCGACTTTGACCGCATCATTGATGGGTTGGTGAATGGAAACCCTGCGCTAGGTATGCCTGGTGCGGAACAACGCGGACGGACATTGACCGCGTTGAATGAAACCCATGCCCTTTGGGAGCCGATGGAAGCGGCGGCCAAGACGATGGCCAACGGGCCAGCGTCAGCAGACGATGCTGCGGTTATCAACGATGGATATGCCGCCCTGTTTGACCAAACTGAACAGTTGGCGTCTGTGATTTCCGGGCAATACTCTGATCCGCAGCAACTTTTGCAAAGTGACGCAACGGTACTGAACTTCGCGATCCGCCAGCGTGCATTGGCTTACCGTATGACGCGGCAGATGTGTGAGTTGGCAACAGGCACCGGTCAGGCGACAACGCCGGATGGGTTGAAGGAAACGGTTGATCTGTTTCAGCAGACTTTGATCGCATTGCGCGACGGTTTTGCGACCGCCGGGGTGAACCCGCCACCGAATGATGCGGTTCGGGACAGTCTGGTCAGCACATTCGAACTCTGGCAGGCCGAACGGAGTGCTTTTGATGCTGCGATTGCCGGTCAGGTGCCAACCGCGGACATGGTCAATGCCGCTGCTGCCCTGACGCAGACGCTTTCGGTAGCGATGAACAACACCATTACGCTGTATCTGATTGCAACGCCCGGTCAGGATGGTGTTTACCGCATCCCGCTTGAAGCTTACGCACGCGATGAGCTGGCAGGGTGGTTGACGGAGCCAGCTTTGATCGACGCGATCAAGGCGCAAAACATCGCTCACGACGGATTGTCTGAGGATGAAGTCATTGCGCTGGATCAGCAATGGCGCGCAGAGGCTTAGCGATGGTGGCGGCCCATTGATTGAAAAACTGCTGACAACGGCCGTCTCGACCTGGTTGCTGGACAAGCAGGATGCGACAGCGGGATTTGTGACCGAAGTGTTCATCATGGATAATAAGGGCCTTAACGTCGCCCAAAGCGTTGAGACATCCGACTATTGGCAGGGTGACGAGGCGAAATGGCAACAGACTTACTCTGTTGGTCCAGATGCGCTGCACATCAGCGAAGTCGAATTCGACGACAGTACCGGTTTCTATCAGTCGCAGGCCTCACTCGCGATTTCGGATCCGGCCACCGGAGAAGTGATTGGTGCGGTAACCTTCGGGATCAACGTGCAAAACCTGATGTAATCAGATTAAGAACAATAACTAAGGCGAGCCTTGCGGGGCTCGCTTTTTTGCTGCGGCTTCGTTGTTTTGAAACCTATATGCCGAGCAATAGGACAGGAGTATGTCTTGTGCGGGCTTTCGCTGCGGTTGCGCGAAGGTCAGTTTTCACTGTCACTCAATCGCGTAAGTCTTGTTTAGTCTTTGTCTTTCTCGGCACGCCTTTCGGCCTTCAAAGCTCGGCTGGGTGGACAAACCTCTTGCATGAACTTTGCAAGGGTGCCGCCCAAGTTGTCCGCCTTCATTCCGTAGTTCACAAACTGGCCTTCCCGCTTTTTCCAGATCAAATCCGCGGACTCCAAGATTGACAAATGCTTGGAAATAGCCGGTTGCGACATATCAAACCGCTCGGCAACGGCTCCAGCCGATAACGGGCCTTCGGACAGGTACGCTAGTATCCTTCTACGCGTTGTAGAAGCCAAAGCTTCGAATACCTTGTCGGGGCTTGACATGAGTTCACCTTTTAACTTATTAGTTATATATCTAATACTGTAAATGTTTTGACTGGAGTATTCAAGATGCGCCTGCACTCAACAGAACGTGTACATCCCAAAAGTCATACCGACGCGACACAAGGCACCATTCGCTGGGATGCGATAAAGTCGATATGGTTCCTTTTTATGCTCATGGGAGGTGTCCTCGCGATCATCTGGACACCGAGTTGGAGCGGGTGTCTTGTATTTCTGACAACAACGGCAATCACTGTTTGCGCCGGACATTCCGTGGGCATGCACAGGCTCCTCATTCATAGGTCATTCGAAACGCCTAAGTGGCTGGAATACATGCTCGTCTGGCTTGGTACGCTGGTCGGTATGGCGGGACCGTTCGGTATGATCCGAGCACATGACATGCGGGACTGGCATCAACGCCAAACTGTCTGTCCTCCTCATCCAAGCCATGGCGCGGGTTTTTGGCAGGACGCATGGTGGCAAATGCATTGCCGGTTCGATCTGGACCATCCACCAAAATTTGAAATCGAACCAGAGATTGCAAATGACCGCGTATATCAGTGGATTGAACGGCATTGGATGGCACAACAAATTGTCGTGGCCGTCCCACTATTTCTGATCGGTGGTGTTGAGTTTGTGTTGTGGGGAGTTTGCTTGCGCGTAGCAGTTTCTTTGAGCGGACACTGGTTGGTTGGACATTTTGCGCATAGAGGCGGACATCAAGGATGGACCGTCGAAGGCCTGCCAGTTCAGGGGTACAACCTACCTGGTCTCGGATTACTCACCTTCGGCGAAAACTGGCACTCCAATCACCACGCATTCCCGCACTCAGCCAGACTTGGCATCGAAAAGGGGCAACTGGACCCAGGCTATTGGTTCATAAGGTCGCTCGCGGCTATTGGTTTGGCGCACAGAATCCGCGAACCAGAAGACTTACCCGAACGCGACGGCCTCAAAAGGTTAGAGCCCGAAAACATGGGAGTTCCGCAGACATCCTAAGATCGAAAGCACGCCTGATCCGATGTTGCCCAGAGGCAAAGCGGACTTTGGTACACTGTGCAGCATCGGTAAGTCTGGGCTCAAAGCCGTCATTTGAAGCGCCGCGGATTTCAGTCCCGATGCGTGTCACAGCGCCTACGAAAACATCCGAACTTAGTGGAGAACCTCTTCCAGCGGCATTGGCTTCTCTAGGGTGTTCAATGACGACGGTCGGTGATCGTTCCTGAGTATTGAAACACAAGGATAGGAATGGTGGCGGAGAGACAGGGATTCGAACCCTGGGTAGGCTTGCACCCACAACGGTTTTCGAGACCGCCCCGTTCGACCACTCCGGCACCTCTCCGCGGGGATCGTGCGGCGTGGTACTGTGTGCCGCATTCCGGTGCAAGGGCGAAATCTGTGGCGTCTGACAATTCCGTGCACGCTCTTGGCAAAGCCGGGGCGGGGTGCATAACTACCAGTCAACGCATCCTTGATGAGGTCGACCATGATCCGCTTTACTGCCTCTTTTGCCCTGGCCGTTTCAATGGCGGGTGCTCCGCTCTGGGCGCAATCAAGCGATGACGCCAAGGTTGATGCGCTGCTCAAGGCGCTGGCGATGCCCGAGATGATCGAAATCATGCGCGAAGAGGGGCTGGCTTACGGCGAGGTATTGGCTGCGGATATGCTGCCCGGCGGCTCGTCAGAACAATGGGGCGCGGCCGTTTCAGCCATCTATGACACCCAAACGATGTATGAAGAGGTGCGCGGCGCCTTTGGCGAGGCTATCGCAGGAGATGACATAGATGCGATGCTCGCTTTCTTTACATCGGAGCCGGGTATCAAGATCGTCGGGCTGGAAGTCAGCGCCCGCCGCGCATTGCTGGACGATGCGGTGGAAGAAGCCAGCAAGGAAAACGCAGCCATCGCGATGATGGATCAAACACCACGCTATCTGATGGTGCAGGAGTTTGTCGAGGTGAACGATCTGATTGAGGCAAATGTCGTTGGGGCACTCAACTCAAGCTATGCGTTCTACACCGGTCTGATTGATGGCGGGGCAATGCCTGCCGGTGTGACTGCCGAGACCGCGTTGCAAGACGTCTGGGCGCAAGAGCCGGATGTGCGCAATGAGACAACCGAATGGGTCTATTCTTTCCTGATGATGGCCTATCAGCCGCTGTCGGATGAGGAACTTACAGCTTACATCGCTTTTTCCAGGACGGATGCCGGGCAAGATATGAGTGATGCGCTGTTTACTGCATTTGACGGGATGTTCGATGATGTGTCGCGTGGGTTGGGTTTGGCCTCATCCCGGTTTATGATTAGTCAGGAACTTTGATCTTCGCCCCTTGGCATTGACGGATGGTCAGCTATTCTGACATGACCTTCGAATTGATCAGGATGCCCCCAATTGACCTCTCTCAAATACGCCGTTCTTGCCGTCGGCCTGCTTGCCGCTTGTGATCAGACCGCACCCATTGCGCCACAACCCGATCTGCCCGCCGATGATCCGCGTCAGGCCCAGCTGTTAGAGGCAGAATGCACGATCTATTTTGCCGCTGTCACCAAGCTGGAGGCAGAAGGTCGTGAAGTGAGTGGCGATCCGACGCGCGGTTGCCCGCCAGAGGCCGTGGGCATTCCGGCGGACATCAACGCAATGGTCAGCGTTCCACCGGTGACACCGGGTTATCCGCAGACCATGTATGACCGCATGATCGCACGTGGCATTCCCACTGATTTGGCTGACGAGATTGCAAAATCCAAGGCATTCTGGGATCTGGTGGCCAAACGTGACAGCCTGCTGGCCGATTTCTAACCACCATAGACCATCAGGGCTGTGACCAAAGCGCCGGGTGTTGTCTGATACAGCCCCATATCTGATTGCAGTTGAATGATACGGGCGGGGCGGTCGCGTTCTGGAATGCCTGCCGCATCCATCGCTTTGGTCAGGATCGGCCCACCGCCTGCGCGGATGTCGGTTTTGATCGCCTCATAGTTCGATTTGACGACCAGTTCGACCTCGCCCCGCCGCTTTTCATAAGCAGCATTGCCGATCACTGTGCTGACCCCCGAGACGGGCAACATCAGCGGGTTCCCGAGGTGGTTGGCGTCTTGCGAACAACCTGCGGCGAAAAGAACTGTGATCAATGGCCAGCGCATGGGGTTTTCCCTTCTTTTTATGTTGACTTATGCCTGCATTGGTCAGATATAGCGCCATCTCTGCAAGGCTTTTGCAGGGTGATATGCGAAAACTCGCCCAAGGGCGCGCTGTCCACAGGTACCAAACGCCGGATCGAACCGGGGCCTCAGAGACGCGAAAGATAAAGGAAGATCAGATGTTTGCGGTTCTCAAAACCGGCGGCAAGCAGTACAAAGTGGCCTCTGGCGACGTACTTCGTGTCGAAAAGCTTGCAGCGAAAGCAGGCGACAAAGTTCAATTTAACGAAGTGTTGATGGTCGGCTCTACAGTGGGCACACCAACGGTTGCTGGCGCTGGCGTCCAGGCTGAGGTGATTGACCAGATCAAAGGCGAAAAGACGATCAACTTCGTCAAGCGCCGTCGTAAGCACAGCTCGCAGCGCACCAAAGGCCACCGTCAGCAACTGACATTGGTCCGGATTGCAGAAATCCTTGAAAAAGGTGCGGACAAGTCCGGTGTGATGGCCGCTGTGTCCGGTGCTGGTACGGCCTATGTGACTGGTGCAAATGGTGCGCCAACATCCAAGAAGGCCGCTGCTGCGGCTGAGCGTGCATCTACACCGAAGGCGGAAAAGCCAAAGGCTGAGCCAACGGCGAAAGCAGCACCGAAGGCAAAAGCAGAGCCAAAGGCGGCTGCTGGCGCCGACGATCTGAAGAAGCTGTCAGGCGTTGGTCCGGCATTGGAAAAGAAGCTGCTTGAAGCTGGCGTAACAACATTCGCCCAGATCGCGGCATGGACGGAAGCTGATGTGGCTGCTATGGACGAGAAACTGTCGTTCAAAGGCCGTATCGAACGTGAAGGCTGGATCGCGCAAGCGGTTGAGCTCGCTAAAGGCTAAGGAGAGACCAAATGGCACATAAAAAAGCAGGCGGTTCATCCCGTAACGGACGCGACTCTGCCGGTCGCCGTCTTGGCGTCAAGAAATTCGGCGGCGAAGCTGTTGTTGCTTAAGCAACATCATCATGCGTCAGCGTGGCACAAAGATGTGGCCCGGCATGGGCGTCGGCATGGGCAAGGACCACACGATTTTTGCAACTGTCGATGGCGCAGTCAAATTCCATAAAGGCCTGAAAGGCCGCACCTTTATTTCGGTTCTCCCAGTGGCGGAGGCCGCTGAATAAGCCGAGAGTTCCAAGGTAACGAAATTTTGGGGGATCGGTGATAACCGGTCCCCCTTTTTATTCATAGTTTTGCCACCATGTAGCTTTAAGGGGTGGATCAAGACGGAGTTGTTTTCGAGGAGGGAAAGCAATGCGCCATGAAGAGATTACGGTACAAGAGACCATTGAAGCAGAGCGCTTTGTCCTGCGCCCTTGCCGTAAATCGGATGCGGGCCTGATTGCGATGTATGCCGGTGATGACCGTGTGGCCCGTGGTACGCGCGCCATGCCACATCCGCTCCCTCCTGGGTCGGTTGAGGCGATGATCGAACGTGCCAGCAATGCTGAACGCACCGAAGATGTCTGGGTCATTGATGGCTCTGCCCATGGACATGCGGAGGCATTGGGCCTGATCAGTCTTGAACGTATGGATCGCGCCCAATCCGAGATCTTCTATTGGATTGCGCCTGCATTCTGGAACACGGGCTTCGCAACAGAAGCGGTGCGTACGTTGATTGCGGCCAATCCGCACCAGTCTGACCGTATCTTTGCCGAGGTATTTCAGGACAACCCGGGGTCAGCGCGTGTGCTGACCAACTGCGGTTTTGACTATCTGGGCGATGCAGAGGCGTTCTCTGTCTCACGCAATGCCACAGTGCCCACATGGACCTATACGCTCAAACTGGGGTCATGACCGTCCCGACATTGCGGACCGACCGGCTGATCCTGCGCGCACCGGCGGCGCGGGATGCCCGGGTCGTGACCAAAGCATTGAACAACATCGCCGTCAGCCGTTGGCTCACGGTTGTGCCGTTCCCTTATGGGATGACGGATGCGAAGTGGTTCATCAACGAATGCCATCGGGGTCGGTTTGTTGCGTGGTTCATCTGGGCGGAGGATCACTTCGTTGGAACCATCGCCGCCGATGACGGGCTTGGCTATTGGCTGGCCGAGGACGCTTGGGGCAAAGGGTATGCCACGGAAGCGGCGCAAGCGGTTGTGGACCACTATTTTGAAACCACGGATGCTGATCAACTGACCTCGAGTTGTTTCGATGGCAATGCGGCTTCGCAACATGTCCTGACAAAACTGGGCTTTGTCGACGCTGGCGCGCAATTGCATTTTTCCAAGGCCCGCAATGAAGAAGTGCCCGGACGACAAATGGTGCTCTCACGTCAACGCTGGCAAGGTCAGTATGATGTCTGACCTGAGCTATCGGTTTTTAAACGCGGATGACTTCGCCGATCTTCATGCAATGGTTTCGCATTGGTCGGTTGTCCGCCAATTGGGCCGTTGGCCATGGCCGCCGCAAGAGGCATTCACACGAGGCCGATGCAAACCTTATGATGGTAACGGGTTCATCTGGGCCGTCTGTGAAAATGACCGCGTGATTGGCACGATGGCTGTCACCAACGGTGAACTTGGCTATATGTTTGCGCCCGAGGTGCAGGGCAGGGGCATCGCCACCAATGTTGCGCATGATGCGATCACGCACGCCTTTGCCGAACATGACTGGCCGGTTCTGAAAGCCTCGGTTTGGGAAGATAACCCGCCATCGGCAGCCGTTCTGCGCAAATGTGGTTTTGTCCATTGGCAGACGCACTACACCCGCAGTCCGACCCGCTTGCCGACCGTGGTGCATCAATATCGCCTGCCGCGTGCCACATGGGACCGCTTGAGAACCACCGCACAGTAGTTTATCGCGCTGTTGAACAGCCGCAGAAAGCCAGACACATGAAATTCCTCGATCTTGCAAAGGTCTATATCCGGTCTGGTGCCGGTGGTGCGGGCTGCATCTCGTTCCGGCGCGAGAAGTTTATGGAATACGGTGGCCCTGATGGGGGCGACGGTGGCAAGGGCGGCGATGTTGTGGTCGAGGCTGTTGAGGGTCTGAACACATTGATCGACTTTCGCTATCAACAACATTTCTTTGCAGGTAACGGCCAGCATGGGATGGGCAGCCAGCGGACCGGCAAGGATGGCGACAGCAAGGTGCTGCGTGTTCCCGTCGGTACTGAAATCATTGATGAAGACGAAGAAACCGTTGTCGCAGACCTAACCGAAGTTGGCCAAAAGATCGTGATTGCCAAAGGCGGCAATGGCGGTTGGGGCAACCTGCGTTTCAAGACATCAACAAACCAAGCGCCACGGCGTTCAAACCCCGGGCAAGAGGCGATTGAACGCACGATCTGGTTGCGCCTGAAACTGATTGCGGATGTGGGCCTGTTGGGCATGCCGAATGCAGGGAAATCGACCTTTCTTGCGGCAACATCGAATGCGCGCCCGAAAGTCGCCGACTATCCTTTCACCACGCTTATTCCCAATTTGGGCGTCGTCGGGATTGATGACGTTGAATTCGTGGTTGCGGACATCCCTGGCCTGATCGCTGGGGCCAGCGAAGGACGGGGTCTTGGCGATATGTTTCTTGGCCATGTGGAGCGCTGCGCGGTGCTGCTGCATTTGATTGACGGCACCTCGGGTGATCCGGCTGGCGATCTGACCACGATTATCGGCGAGTTAGAGGCCTATGGTGGTGAGCTCGCGGAAAAACCGCGGATCACCGTGCTGAACAAGATCGACACGTTGGACGATGAAGAACGTGAATTCCTGCGCGACGAAATCGCGGCCGTTGCAAATGGCCCGGTCATGATGATGTCGGGTGTCAGCCGCGAAGGTATCCCAGAGGTGCTGCGTGCGCTTCGCGCAGAGATTGACGACAACCGCCTGCGCCACCGCAAAGCGGTGGAGGAGGACCAGGGCGAGGCCGCGCCGTGGCAGCCCTGAGTAACGCCAAACGTCTTGTCATCAAGATCGGCTCTGCCTTGCTGGTGGATGCCGAAACCGGTGCATTGCGTCAGGACTGGCTGACATCGCTTGCCAGCGATGTCGCGCGGATCAGAGCGCGTGGGACCGATGTGATCATTGTCTCATCGGGGTCCATTGCACTGGGACGGGGTATTTTGGGACTACCGTTGACCTCATTGGCGCTCGAGCAATCACAGGCGGCCGCCGCTGTGGGTCAGATTCGATTGGCACGTGCTTATGAAGAGGCATTGACGCCACACGGCATCGTCACGGGTCAAGTGCTTGTGACGCTTGAAGACTCGCAGGACAGGCGGCGCTACCTCAACAGTCGCGCCACGATGGAGACGATGCTGGGCCTTGGCGTGACGCCCATCGTGAATGAAAACGACACGATCGCCACCGACGAAATCCGCTATGGCGACAATGACCGGCTTGCCGCACAGGTAGCTGTGACCGTCGGGGCGGATCAACTGATATTGCTGTCTGATGTTGATGGGTTGTACACGGATAACCCCAAGATAAAGAAAGCCGCAAAACATCTTGATATCGTGGATGAAATCACCCCAGAGGTTGAAGCGATGGCTGGCGATGCAGGGTCAGGCCTGTCGAAGGGTGGTATGATCACCAAACTCATCGCCGCCCGGATCGCGACCGATGCAGGTTGCGCGATGGCTATCGCGCTTGGCACGCAGCTTTATCCCTTAGGCAAACTGGAAAACGGGGCGCCTGCCACGTGGTTCACGGCACAAACGGACCCACAGGCGGCGCGCAAACGCTGGATTTCGGCAATGAAACCGCGCGGCACCGTGACGGTTGATGCAGGGGCATCCGATGCCCTGAAGCGCGGTAAAAGCCTGCTACCTGCTGGCGTCACACAGATCAACGGCAGTTTTGGCCGTGGCGAGGTGGTGGCGATTGTGGATGCGGATGGCTTGCAACTGGGGCAGGGCCTGATCCGCTATACCAGTGCCGAGGCGCGCCAAATCATGGGCCGCCGGTCGGCTGACATTGTTGAAGTACTGGGCTATGAAGGGCGCGCTGCATTGGTGCATCGCGACGATATGGTGCTGTAGAAGGGGTCGATCATGAATGATCACGACGCAATCGGGCCGATGATGGCGCAAATCGGGGCAGATGCCCGTGCCGCCTCTACCGTGCTGGCGACAGCCGGGTCAGAGCGCAAGTATGCCGCTCTGATTGGGGCCGCTGATGCAATCTGGGAAAACCGGATGGCCATTATGGATGCCAACGCTGAAGATCAGGTGTTCGGCGAGGAAAAGGGCCTCAGCGCGGCCATGATGGACCGACTGATGCTGGACGAGCCACGCATCCGCGCCATGGCAGAGGGGCTGCGCAACGTCGCTGCTCAGGCCGATCCTGTAGGCGAGGTGATGACCGCGTGGGACATGCCCACTGGTCTTCATATTCAGCGCGTGCGCACGCCACTGGGTGTCATCGGCGTGATTTACGAGAGCCGCCCGAATGTAACCGCCGATGCTGGCGCGCTTTGCCTGCAATCTGGCAATGTGGTTATCCTGCGTGGCGGATCAGAGAGCTTTCATTCCTCCACAGCGATTCACCAGTGTTTGCAGACGGGGCTGAAACAGGCTGGCCTGCCTGCAGCCGCCATCCAACTGGTGCCAACCCGCGACCGCGCGGCGGTGTCGGCGATGCTGACCGCGACCGACCATATTGACGTGATCGTACCGCGCGGCGGCAAAGGCCTCGTCGGGTTGGTGCAACGCGAAGCGCGCGTGCCGGTTTTTGCTCATCTTGAGGGGATTTGCCATATCTACGTGGGGGCGACGGCTGATCCGGCAATGGCGCTTGAAATTGTACTGAATGCCAAGACCCGCCGCACGGGTATCTGTGGCGCGATGGAATGCCTGCTGATCGACTGGCGGTTCTACACACAGCATGGGACGATGCTGGTCGACGCGCTGCTCAAGGCAGGTGTCGAAGTGCGTGCCGATGGCGAACTGGCGAAGATTGATGGAACGGTTAAGGCACAAGCCGATGATTTTGGAAAAGAATTCCTCGACATGATTTGTGCGGCCAAGCTCGTCGACGGCGTGGATGAGGCGATTGATCATATCCGCATCTATGGATCAAACCATACCGATGCGATTGTGACGTCCGATGATCAGGCGGCCACGCATTTCTTCAAAGAACTTGATAGCGCTATCCTGATGCGCAATGCCTCCACGCAATTTGCCGATGGTGGCGAGTTTGGGATGGGAGCGGAGATTGGGATCGCGACGGGTAAGTTGCACGCGCGCGGCCCGGTCGGTGCCACGCAGCTGACCAGTTTCAAGTACCTGGTCACTGGTGACGGCACCTTACGATCCTAGAAACGCACAACCATATGGTTAGCCTCATGTCGAAACTGCATGGTTCGCCCCGCCTCGGCCAAGACACCGGGGAGCAGTGCAAATTGCACATGGGCGGCTGTGTAAGTGAAACCGATTTGTGGGTCGAGCAGATTGTTCCACAACTCTCGATCCACGGCCAGACGCGGGCCTTCGCCGCGCATCACCCAGTTTCCGCTTTCCTGGGTGATATGGATATCGCCGCCGATCGGCAGGGATGCCTCAATAGCTTGCAGCATCAAAAGAGCGCAGCGCACCAGCCTGCGCGGTTGATCGCCATCAATCTTCCATATGTAATTGATGCGCCCACCACGCGCGATTGCGGACAGGATGGACAGGACTTCTTTGCGGCTAACCATTTGCCCTTCGGTCGCGGCCCCGTAGGCGATCCGGAAGTACCGGATACGGGCGCTGGCGTTCTGGACACTTTCGTTGATCAGGTCCATTTCGGCCCCTGTATCACCATCTGTGAGTGCTAATAGTTCAACACCATTGCCGATTGCGCCAATTGGGCTGATAAGGTCGTGGCAAATGCGCGAACCAACCAATGCCGCGAGATCAGGTTGCATGATGCAGCCTCCGATTTGAGAGAGTTGAGATGTCCGATTTTAATGCAATTCTGGAACCAGGCATGCTGGTACGCCATCCCGACCACCCAGAGTGGGGCACCGGACAGGTGCAATCCAACATTGGGGAAAAAATCACGGTGAATTTTAGGGAGATGGGCAAAGTTGTCATTGATGGTAAACGTGTTCTACTCGTTATCGTTAGTGATTGATATACAACTTAAAGGCGACTACCGCAAGTGCAGTTGGTTAACGCCTTCTTACTACGTCGCGTGAAATGGTTGCCAAATGGTTAATTTCTGGAAAGATAGAGACCGATGATTGCGCAATGGGATGCAAATACTGAGGTGCCTTCGGTGTTTTCGACCATTGTCGCATCGTCCGAGCAGGACGTGTGCGCCGCACAACGCCTGCGCTACAATGTCTTTGTGAAAGAACTGGGCGGTGATGGTCCGTTGGTGGATCATGACGCCTGTCTGGAAAAGGATGCTTTTGATCAATACGCAGATCACATTCTGTTGCGGGATGAATCCCGCGCCAAGTATGATCAGGTGGTCGGTGTTTATCGCGTTATGACAGAACCGATGGCAGCTGCGGCGGGGCGGTTCTATTGTGCCGAGGAATATGACCTAACACCTTTTTATCAAAGCGGAAAACGTCTGTTAGAGTTGGGGCGGTCTTGCTTGCACGCGGACTATCGCGGCGGGCCTTACAATGCTGCATTTGTGGGGTGCATTGGCGGATTATGTACAGGCGCGCAGTATTGACGTGTTGTTTGGCGTCGCCTCTTTTCACGGTACTGATGTGGTGCGGCTGTCTGCCCCGTTGAGCCTGTTGCATCACCGCCATCTGGCCCGCAAAGAGTTGCGCGTGAAAGCCATCGGGCCGACAGCTTTGTCGATGAGTATCACGAGACCCGAAGCGATAGACCGTGTTGCCGCCGTCCGGCAAATGCCCGCACTGATCAAGGCATACCTGCGTTTGGGGGCTACTGTGGGTGAGGGGGCTTTTGTCGATCATGCATTCAACACGGTGGATATCTGCATCATTTTGGAACGTGATGCGATCAATGCCCTGCAAAGGAAGATGCTAGCGGCAGGTGCATCCCGTGGGTGAGACATGGTATAGCCAAACCACCCCGGTCCACGAGGTGCCGGGTTTCAGCGGTTGGATGCGGGTCTTTCTTCGCGCGGTGCCTTTGATCGTTCTGGTCTTTGGTGGATTGCTGATCTTGCTTGCTGTGCGCTTTGTTGAACGCCCGCTTTACGGGTTAGGTCGCCCGGTCACACCTTTTATTACACAGTTTGTGTGTCGCACGGCATTCGTGCTGCTTGGCATCCGCTATACATCCACAGGCACGCCAATGCGGGGCGCCGGGGCTGTTGTGGCCAATCATGCTTCTTGGCTGGATATCTTCGCGTTGAATGCGCGCAAGCGTATCTATTTTGTGTCCAAATCCGAGGTCGCAGGATGGCCCGGCATCGGATGGCTGGCGCGGGCGACAGGTACGGTTTTTATCCAACGCGACCGCAGTGAGGTACAAAACCAGATCACCGTCTTCCGGGATCGCTTGACCGCCGGGCACAAGCTGTTGTTTTTCCCCGAAGGGACCTCAACAGATGGGTTGCAGGTCTTGCCGTTTAAACCGGCGCTCTTTGCGGCGTTTTTTGAACCAGCGCTGAAAGAGACGTTACTAATGCAGGCGGTGTCAGTGGTATATCAGGCACCGCAGGGTGAAGATCCGCGGTTTTATGGTTGGTGGGGTGATATGAATTTTGGCCCACATTTGTTGTCGACCTTGGCAGCAAGGCGGCAGGGCGGGGTGCATGTGGTCTATCATAAGCCAGTCAAAGTGATTGATTATGCCGATCGCAAGGCACTGGCGCAGGCAATGGAAGCGCAGGTGCGCTTGGGTCTATCCCAGCATCGCGCGGCGTAGATCGCCCAGAGCTGTGGCTGGCTTGTCAGCCGACCAGATTTCATCGCCGATCCCGAAGAAATCGGTATGTGGAGACAGTGCGCGGATCAGATCAGCATCCAGCGCACCTTCTGCGACCACCGGGACCTCGATCATCATCGACCACCACTCAAAAAGTTCCAGTTCCGCCTGTCTGCCGTCACCGAGCGGTGACTGGCCGACCGGACCGAAGCTGACATAGTCTGCACCAAGTTCACCGGCGGTCATCCCGTCGTGGCGCGAATTGGTGCAGTAGCTGCCGACGATTGCATCATCGCCCAGGTCTTTGCGCACCTGCCGTACGGAGCGTGCACCATCCGTCAGATGAACGCCGTCAAGCCCCAGACGTTCAACCAGTTGGATATGGCTGTCGATCACAAGCGCCACATCGCGTTCATGGGTGATTTCCCGCAACGCATCAGCCGCCTTGGCAATGCGCCCTTCATCGGTTGAACCGTGGGCCAGACGCACACAACCAACTTCGGTGCTGTCAAGGCAGGCGGCCAACTGTGCCGGAAAGGTCGACAGGTCGAACTCAGACGGGCTGATCAGATAGATTTGGGGATGATCCTGCGCGTCCGACATGGGGGCGTTCCGTTTTCTTTCAATTGTCACGCGGTTTTAGCGGGGAAACTTACGCTTGGCCATGGGTGTTCTTGTCTTGGCAACGTCAGCGGCGTATCAGGCGGCACTCTTTGCAAAGGAAGTTTTATGCCCAGCGCCGACCTTCAGCCTGCCTTCGTCCTGATCCGCCCACAGATGGGTGAAAACATTGGGGCGGCGGCCCGTGGCATGTGGAACTTTGGGCTGGATCGGATGCGCATTATTGCGCCGCGCGACGGCTGGCCGAACCAAAAAGCGGTGGCGATGGCTAGCGGGGCAGGGCGGTTGTTGGATGAGGCACAGATTTTTGAAGACACGGCAGAGGCCGTTGCCGATTGCGACTATGTCTATGCGACCACGGCGCGCCCGCGTGGGCTGACCAAACTAGTGTTGACTCCAGAGGCCGCGATGCAGGATGCGCGCGGGCGCGTTGCCGAAGGGCAAAAAGTCGCGGTCATGTTTGGACCTGAACGCTCTGGTATGGAGAACGATGATATCGCGCGGGCGAACGCGATCATCTCGGTACCCGTGAACCCCGCGTTTCCGTCACTCAATCTGGCTCAATGTGTGCTGTTGACGGGGTATGAGTGGCGGCGCGAAGCGGTTGCGGTGGATGCATCCCGGGTCGATGCTGTAGGCGATTGGGCCGAACAGGTTGAGATTGAAAAGCTGAGCGATCACTATGAAGAACGGCTGCAAGAAGCGGGGTTCTTTTATCCAGAGCATAAGGCCGAAAACATGAAGCTGAACCTGCGTAACATGTGGTCACGGATGCCGATGACCCGGGCCGACGTCCAGATGCTGCACGGGATGATGCGTCAGATGGTGCGGTGGAAAGAACGCGGTTAGGGGCACCTTCGATGGCTCCTGATGTGCGAAACCTGTGGCACGGTGACGCTTGCGGTCGGCAGGCTTGAGTTCTAGGTACTTGCCAAGACCAAGCGGAGACCCACGATGGCCACGAAACGTAATATCTTCGAAGATGTCGGTGATACGCCCAAACAGGTCGCGGCACCCGGTGGCATTGACCGTGCTGGCACCGGCGCACGCGGGTTGATCCGCGGCTGGCTGATGGCGCTGTTTGCTTTGGTTGTTGTGATGATTGTCGTGGGCGGCCTGACACGTCTGACCGACAGTGGCCTGTCCATTACCGAGTGGAAGCCGGTGACCGGGGCGATGCCGCCTATGTCCGAGGCTGCGTGGACCGAAGAGTTTGATAAGTATCGCGCCATTCCCGAGTATCAGTTGCAGAACCGCGGGATGACCATGGCCGAGTTCAAGGTCATTTACTGGTGGGAATGGGGGCATCGTCAGCTGGGCCGCTTTATCGGGTTGGTCTGGGCCGCGGGTTTTGTCTTCTTCGCGGCGACCCGCAAGACGCCGACCGGATGGACGCCGAAGCTGCTATTCATCGGGGCTTTGGGGGGGCTGCAAGGCTTTATTGGCTGGTGGATGGTATCATCCGGCTTGGAAGAGGGGATGCTAGATGTAGCCTCTTACCGCTTGGCAACGCACCTGGGGTTGGCCTTTGTCATCTTTGGGTTCATCGCGTGGTACATTTATCAACTGGGGCGCAGTCAGGCAGATCTCTTGCAGGCTCGCCGGAGCAGCGATGTGGGGTTGGCACGCCTAAGCAGCGTACTGATTGGGTTTGCCTTTCTACAAATCATCCTTGGCGCGTTGGTGGCTGGCATCGACGCAGGCCGTGCCTTCCCCGATTGGCCTTTGATGGCTGGAGGTTTCTTGCCACCAGAGCCTTTGTCCCTGACCCCCGTTTGGCGCAACTTCTTTGAGGATGCAGGTCTGGTGCAATTCATGCACCGGATGGTCGGCTATGCGCTTTTTGCTTTTACGCTCTTTGTGTGGGTCCGCGCCCGCCGGTCCGCCAACACAAACACGCGTTTCGTCTTCAATGCAGTAATGGCGGTGATGGTCTTGCAGGTTGTGATCGGGATTGTGACGGTGATGTATTCCGCCCCATGGCAGATTGCGATTGTGCACCAACTCGTCGCTGTCATTCTCTGGGCACTGATCCTGCGCGGGCGCTTTGTGGCGCAGTATCCCATCGCACAATCCATCAAAGGGGCCTGAGGTTATGACGGCATATACCGAGCTGATGCAATTCCAGCGCGAAACTGAGGCATTGGGCCAGATCGCGGGCCGTTTGGGCTGGGATCAGGAAACGATGATGCCAGACGGGGCAACACCGCAGCGCGCGGAGGAGCATGGGGCGATGGCAAACATCCTGCATGCCCGCCGGATTGACCCGCGTGTCGGTGATTGGCTGGCAGCGGCAAAACCTGCCGATGATGTCGCAAAGGCAAATCTACGCCATATCAAACGCGACTTTGAACGGACTGCCAAGGTGCCCGCGGCGCTGGCTGCTGAACTTGCCAAAACGACATCACTGGCCCATCGGGTCTGGGCGCAGGCGCGTGCGGATGAAGATGTCGCGGCGTTTCTGCCGATGTTGCAAAAGGTGGTCGATTTGCGCCGGGAAGAGGCCGCAGCGGTTGCTGGCAACACAGATACTTACGACGCTTTGCTGGATGACTATGAACCGGGTGCGACGGGGGAAAGCCTTAGTACCATGTTTGCAGCGTTGCGCCCCCGTTTGGTGGCGTTGCGGGCGGCTATTCTGGACCGACCGGCGCCGCAAGCCTTGTCCGGTGCGTTTGATGAGGCAGCACAGCTAGCGATCTCGGAAAAGCTGGCGTTGGCATTTGGCTATAATGTTGATCATGGGCGCATTGATAAGGCGGTGCACCCGTTTTCTTCGGGGTCCGGCCTTGATGTGCGGATCACGACGCGCACAAACGCCGCGGATCCGTTCAACTGCTTTTATTCAACCATTCACGAGGTTGGGCATGCGGCCTATGAGCAGGGGATTGACGAAGCGCATCTGCTCACGCCATTGGGGCGGGGTGTCTCAATGGGCGTGCACGAAAGCCAAAGCCGCATCTACGAAAATCAACTTGGGCGCAGTCGTGCCTTCACCGGATGGCTTTACGGGCAAATGCGCGATCAGTTTGGTGATTTTGGAATCGCCGGTGAAGATGCGTTCTTTGCCACGGTGAACCGGGTCAGCGATGGGTTTATCCGCACTGAGGCCGATGAAGTGCAATACAACTTGCATGTCCTGCTGCGTTTCGATCTGGAGCGCGCATTGATGTCGGGCGATCTGGCGGTAAATGACCTGGAGGCTGCCTGGAATGACCGGTTTGCGGCTGATTTCGGGTATGCCGTCGACAGACCTTCAAACGGTGTCTTGCAGGATGTGCATTGGTCCGAAGGCCTGTTTGGTTATTTCCCGACCTATACGTTGGGCAATGTCTATGCTGGTTGCCTGCACGTGGCCTTGCGGGAGGCTGTCCCGGAGTTGGATGGTGATCTGGCCCGCGGGGATACTTCAAAGGCGACAGGCTGGTTGCGAGAGAATTTGCAGCAGTTTGGAGGATTACGAACGCCGGTTGAGACAATTGCCCATGCGACCGGAACAAGCCCAGATGAAGAACCGCTGTTGGACTATCTTGAGGATAAGTTTGGCGGGATTTATGGGTTGTGACGGCTTGATCGCCTCTGGCGAACGTTTGACTGAACAAAGAACGATCAAGACCAATCCGGCTTTCGTTTTTCCAAGAAAGCATTGATGCCTTCGTTTGTGTCATCAACCAGCATGTTTTGCACCATAATGTCACCGGCGTAGGCGTAAGCCTCTGCCGTTGTCATCTGGGCTTGCGTATAAAACGCTTGCTTGCCGAGCTTCACGGCCGAGGCCAGTTTCCCAGCGATGCTTTGCGCGATCTCGGCTGTCTCGCGCGATAGCGCATCAGAATGGACACTGCGGTTGATAAGCCCAAGGTCCTGTGCCTCGCGCGCGCTGATAAAGCGGCCGGTTGTCAGCATTTCAAATGCGGCCTTGCGATGAATGTTCCGGGTCAGCGCCACCATAGGTGTTGAGCAGAAAAGTCCGATGTTTACCCCATTCACCCCAAACCGGGTTTCGTCGTCCGCGATGGCCAGATCACAGGTGGCAACCAACTGGCACCCGGCAGCTGTTGCGATGCCGTGCACCTGCGCGATCACAGGTTGCGGCATGGATTGGATGCACTGCATCATCGCAGCACAACGGTCAAAAAGACCCTTGAAATAGGCCGCGCCACCATCCCGGGCCTGACGCCCGGCCTGCATCTCTTTCAGATCATGCCCGGCGCAGAAGGCTTTGCCGGTGCCACGCAGCACCACAGCGCGGACAGTGTTGTCTTCTGCAATGTCGTCGAACGTCTGATGCAAAGCGGCCAACATGTCATCTGACAGGGCATTCAGCCGTTCCGGGGCATTCATCGTCAGTGTGGCGACCGACGCTGCGTCGTCTCTAAGAAGGATTGTCATGTTCCGACTCTCATGTTGATCTGCGGGCAGACTATGCGGGAGTGCGTGAATATGGAACCAAAGATGGATATTGCTGCACTTCAGGCTTTTGTCGCACGCGAGTTTCCACAGCTGGGCGATGATTTCCTGATTGAAACCCTGACCGAGGAGGGTGTCACTGTCCGCTTACGGGTGGCGGACCGTCATTTGCGTCCGGGCGGCACTGTATCCGGCCCGTCAATGTTTTCATTGGCAGATGTTAGCGTCTATCTGGCGATCCTTGCGCGGATCGGGCCTGTCGCACTGGCCGTTACCACCAATTGCAGCATTGATTTCATGCGTAAACCTGCAGCAAAGGCCGACCTGATCTGTCATACACGTTTGTTAAAGCTCGGGCGTGTTCTGGCTGTCGGTGACGTGATGATCTTCAGCGAGGGGCAAACAGAACCGGTTGCGCGGGCTGGCCTGACCTATTCGATCCCCAAAAGCGCATAACAACTTCTGTTTGGCCGAATTGAAACTTCGGTGTACGGTGTAGGCTCATTTAGAGTCTATATTTTTTAGGAGTTTTATTATGGCCGAAGCGTCACTTGGTACCGTGCAGCCATCCGCGGATTTCACAGCAGAAATTGAAAAGGCCGAAGCCTTCCTGCGCAGCAGGGTTGAAGGTGAGTTGCTTATAGGGATGCAGGAAAATCCGGTAAAGCGAAACACGTAAGGCCGGTTTTGAAGTGCCCGAAGAGTTTGAATCTGAATTCAATGACATGTTTGCCGTCACGATCATGCCTGATCTGGCGATGGCGAAATCTTCGTTGGAGCAGGAGCTTTTGAGCTGGCCTTCCGCTAAATGCTCGGCCTGTACGATTGTCGTTTGGGCGGTTGCCGGTGCGATCGTGGTTGTTGGTGGTGTTGCGCTGGCCAGTCTGACCACAACATCCGGCTGTGTTGTCGCACTGGCGCAGCTGGTTGGCTGCACCGCCAAAGTGGCACTGCTCTTTATTCAGGGGCTTGGCGCCTATGTTGCAAAAGGGGTGAGCGAAGTCGCTGGAGCGATTTGTACCTGGACCGGCGCGTGCTAGGTGCAAGCTTTACTTAGTAGGTTAGTGGGGTATTTTAATACCTAATTTACAAGTCGCTGATAATGAACAACTTTCTGGGGTGTACTGCACTTGACTGTGTTAGTGCGCCCTTTATAAGGCCCCAATCGCATGACACGTGGTGCAAACCACTCCAAACTTTTGGTGACCTATGAAAACCTTTACCGCAACTCCTGCGGATATCGACAAGAAATGGATCCTGATCGACGCTGAAGGCGTAGTTCTGGGCCGTCTCGCTTCGATCATCGCAATGCGCTTGCGCGGCAAGCACAAGCCATCCTTCACGCCGCACATGGATATGGGCGACAACGTGATCGTCATCAACGCAGAAAAGGTCCAGATGACCGGCAAAAAGCGTGATGAAAAGTATTACTGGCACACCGGTCACCCCGGTGGCATCAAAGAAAAAACCAAGGCTGACATCCTTGAAGGTGCGCATCCCGAGCGCGTCATCATGAAAGCCGTCCAGCGCATGCTGCCCGGTGGCAAGCTGTCACGCCAGCAAATGACTCACCTGCGCGTTTTCGCTGGCACAGAGCACGGTATGGACGCCCAAAAGCCTGAAGTTCTGGATGTTGCATCCATGAACAAAAAGAACACGAGGACTGCATAATGGCCGATCAAGTAAACTCGCTCGAAGAGCTGGGCCAAGTCGCTGAAGGTGTGGAAGCTGCACCAGAAGCTGTGGTTGAAACTGCGCCTGCACGCGAACCTGTGCGCGATGAACTGGGCCGCTCTTATGCGACTGGTAAGCGGAAAGATGCGGTTGCCCGCGTTTGGATCAAGCCGGGTTCCGGTAAGGTCACAGTGAACGGCAAGGACATGGACACATACTTCGCCCGTCCAGTTTTGCAGATGATCCTGCGTCAGCCGTTCCAGGTTGCTGGTGTTGTTGATCAGTTCGATGTCATGGCAACGGTTGCCGGTGGTGGCCTGTCTGGTCAGGCCGGTGCGGTTAAGCACGGTGTCTCTAAGGCGCTGCAGCTTTACGATCCGTCTTTGCGCGGTGCTTTGAAAGCGGCGGGCTTCCTGACACGCGACAGCCGTGTCGTTGAGCGTAAGAAGTACGGTAAGCGCAAAGCGCGCCGTAGCTTCCAGTTCTCCAAGCGTTAATCGCTGGACCACAGATCAAATTGCAAAGGGCGCCCCGGTTGGAGCGCCCTTTTTCAATCACATCACATTAAACATAAACCGCAGCGTCACCGGTGACACGCGGGTGATTGAATCCAGGCTTGCCAGTTCCTGCAACACATCAACGCCCGCATCGACACCAAGGTCTTCTGTGCTGAGGTAGGTCGCTGTATTTGTGCTGGCCATGACCTGACTATCGCTGACACGCAGAATGAACATGTCAAGAAAGACGGGGATGTCTTCACCAAAGAACGACAGATCGCCGTCAACCTCCATCGTCATGCTTTCACCAACACCAAGTCCCTCCAGTGCAGCCATGTCGACCTGTGCAGAGAGGCCCGCGGTCGTCACACCCGCAAAGACATGTTCACCCATCCGTTCGTCGCGGATTTCGATGTTGGTGTTGACCGATGTCAGGTCAATTTCGACGTTTACCATGCCATCGCTGCTAACCGAGCCTGAAAGGCCCGAAAACACATGCGCCTCTCCGGCAAAATCGTTCTTGATCGACCCGAACGAGACAACCGATGACGCCGGATCCAGTGTCCAATCAGCGGCAAATGCAGGCGCGGCGGCCAAGATGCATGCGGCTGTTGTTGTCTTTAAGAATTTCATTGTTGTTCTCCTCCAGCAATTGATTAGCCTGCGTTGGATGCAGGACTTGCTAGGATGACACGCGGCGACCAGGTTTTATTCGGATGAAAGGTGCTGAAAAATCTGCAGCGGCAATGGGGCAGGCCATTGTGCCGCACCTGCCGATGATTTGGCGCTTTGCCTTGTCGCTGTCGCGCAAGCGTGATGTGGCGGATGATCTGGTGCAGGCGACCTGTGTGCGTGCCATCGAAAAGCATCACCAATTTGACGGAACAGGTCGGCTGGAAGCATGGTGCCTGACGATTTGCAGATCTATCTGGCTGAATCAGGTCCGAGGACAAGCTGTGCGCGCAGCCAGTGCAATTGACACGGTACCTGAGGCCGAGTTGCGCGCGATTATTCCCGATCAAGAGTCGAATATTTTCGCCGCTGAGGTGTTATCACAAGTAATGAAACTGCCTCTGGCGCAGCGCGAAGTGGTATTTCTCGTCTATGTTGAAGGATTTCGCTATTCGGAAGCGGCGCAGATGTTGGACATTCCGATTGGCACGGTAATGAGCCGTCTGGCTGCCGTGCGCGGGAAATTAAAGTGGATGCAGAATGAAAGCGCTCAAGCGCAGCAAAAGGGCGAAGCATGACGTGGACTGACAAAGACCTACAAGCCTACCTCGCGGGTGATGCGGACCCGGATATGGCGGCGGCGATAGAGACCGCACTGATCGCCGACACCCTTCTTGAAGACCGCCTTATGGCGCTCGATCCATTGGCGTCACAAATCGCCGGTGCCGCGCAGCTGATTGCGGGGCCGACGGACGGACAGGTTGATGTGTGGGCGCAGCCACCGATCGCACCCCCTCGTATGGGCCGGTTTGGATGGCGGCATATGGCGGTCTCGGCAGTGATTGGTGTATTCGCGGCATCAGCGGTTTGGTTTGTCGCAGATGTAGCAAGTGAGCCCGATTGGCGCGCCGAGGTTGCGACATATCAGGCGCTTTACAGCGCTCAGACGATAGCAAACATTGCGTTTGATGATGCCGCAATTGATCAGCAAATTGCGGATCTGGCTGTGCGCACTGGTTTCGACGACCTTCGGCAAGTGACTGATAGCATTGACAATATGCAACTCTTACGCGGTCAAATTCTTGCTTTTGAGGGGCAACCCTTGGCCCAGATCGTTTTCATGACATCAGATGGCTCACCTGTGGCGCTTTGTGTGATTAAAAAACGAGGAATGGGTGAAGATGCAGCGATCCATATGAAAAACCGCTCTGGTCTTGCAAGTGCGTCTTTTGAAACGGCACATCATAGCTGGCTTCTGATTGGGACGCAGGATAGTGCCTTGATCGCTGGAACAGCCCGGCGGGTTGTTGCAGAATTGGCAAGCTTATAAGCGCTTTCAATCTACGGGGAATACATCAATGCTTCGATTGCGGAGACCACGATTTCGCCGACTTTGGCGTGCAAGCAAAAAACTGGCCCCTCAGAACCGGATGGGTGACAAATACGTCGCCTGGATCAGTTTTAAACAGCATCATGGGCGTTGGCCATCAAAAAACAAAATGATGTTCAATGATGTGCTTTATCGGTTGAAGACCTCTGATGACATCCGAGATCCATTGCGTGTCTTCGTAACCGACAAAGAGTATGCCAAGCAGCACATCATGGCGGTCGTCGGGGACAAATATAATGTGCCGACAATCGCGGTCCTGCATAGCAAACAAGAGGTCGCAGCGTTTGCGTTCCCTGACACATGTTGCATCAAGGCGACCCATGGATGCGGTCAGGTTATTCTGCGCCAAAACGGTGAGGCGATAGATCGCGACGAGATACAAGGCTGGTTTGATGTGAACTACTACCGGAACGGAAGAGAAGAGAACTACCGCTACCTGAAACCTAAAGTCATCGTTGAACCTTTGATTTTTGGCATTGTCGATCCGCCTGAGTTCAAGTTTTTCTGCTGGAACGGCGATCCGAGGTTTGTGCGCGCTGTCTTTGGGCCGCCTGAAAACGTGCAACGCGCATTGTTTGATATGAACTGGACGGATTTGGATTATGGGCTGAAGTATCCGAAGGCTGAAATCTTGCCGCCGCGCCCTGAAACCTTCGATGAAATGAAATCTGTTGTCGCAAAATTGGCAGAAGGGTTTCGGGGGATTATACGTATCGATCTTTACTCGGATGGCCAAACGATCCGGGTTGGTGAACTGACGAATATCAACAGCAATGCCACATCACGCTTCACGCCACCTTCAGCAGAAGAAGAAGCGTCCGCATTTTTCTTTGGGAGCGGCACCTGACCTAATCGAGTTGATAGGTCAGCCTGATCCCCAAAGTTTCAATGCCCGGATTTGTCTCCGACGCATTGGCGTTCGAACGATGGTCAAAGAAAACGGACAGGCTGCCGGTATCACCAAAATTCACCCCTGCACCCAGTGAGCCGCGCCATTGGAGTGGAAACCCAAGATCAGGGCCATCGCCGCGCACATAGATGCCCGGCATGAGAGAAAGCTCGATGAATATCGGGCTATCGCTGATCCGCTCGGTTGACCATTTGCCGCCAGCGCCAAACCAAAAGTCGTTGTCCGTCGTCAAACTGGCCCCGACGGTGGGCTGAACCGCACCATAGCGTTTTGGCATGTCATAGCTGATGAAAATCTCTTCACCGATATCGTCTTCCTGAAAATACGTGTCGCCATACTGGATATGGACACGCTCAGGCGCCTGGGATTGCTGAAAGCAATCGGTGGGGCAATCGTTGAGGTAGGTATCCGTGCCACCTAGGATGAAAAAGAACACGGCAAATCGACTATCCATTTGTTATCTCTTAGTTATCTGGCGCAATCAAACCCAGCCCGCGCAGGTAAATGCCAATGCCCGATTCGAGCAAGTCTTCAGGTGGAAACGGGCTTTGCGTGCCGGGGTTGGAGCGGGCGAAAAGTTCAACCACACCGTGCGACAGCGCCCAGATATGTGCGCTGAACATCTGCGGGGGCGGGCGTTTTTCGGCTGGAATATGCTGCGACAGCTCTTCTGCCGCTTTCTCCAAGACACCCATTGCGCGGGTTGCGACCGCGTTGAGTTCGGGCGTGCGGTTGATCGAGATACCCGATTCAAACATGGCAATGTAGTAGCCGGGGTATTTACGGGCGAAGGCAAGATAAGCGCGGCCCGTGGATTCAAATGCTGCCAAAGCGGATGGCTGTCCGCCGCCATAGGCATGTTCCATCAGATCGCCGAACATCTCATACCCTTGATGCGCCGCAGCCGCGATCAAATCCTCGCGTCCTTCAAAGTGGCGGTAAACTGCGGCAGGGGTCACACCGGCCTCGCGTGCCGCCTCTGACAGGGTAAAGCCGGTCGGTCCGCGCTTTTCGATCAGCGTCAGACAGCCGTTAATCAGCGCCTCGCGCAGATTGCCGTGATGATAACCGCGTTTAGGCATGCCAGAGGTCGGGGCCCCCCAGCACATTTTCATCAAGCGGCGCGAGGGCAGATTTGTCGTAGGGGTCGTACCCCAACCGACCCAGAATATGGCGGATCACCTGAACCCGCGCCCGGCGTTTGTCGTCTGACCGCACAATCGTCCATGGCGCGACCTGGCTATGGGTCCGTTCAAGCATTTCGCCGATGGCATCGGTGTATTCATCCCATTTGGCCAGCCCTTCAACGTCGATCCAGCTGAGTTTCCACTGCTTGAGCGGGTCCTTTTCGCGGTCCAGAAAGCGTTTCAATTGGGTTGCGCGCCCGACATTGAGCCAGATTTTGACCAGTTTGATCCCTTCATTCACCAACATATCCTCAAACTCGGGCGTTTGCGCGAACCAGCGTTCCCGTTGATCTGCTGTGCAGAACCCAAAGACATGTTCAACCACACCGCGATTGTACCAGCTGCGGTCAAAGATCGTAATCTCGCCCTTCGCGGGCAGGTGGGCGATGTAGCGTTGGAAGTACCACTGGTCGGCCTCGACATCTGTGGGTTTTGACAGGGCGACAAGTTTCGCGCCGCGTGGATTAAGGTTGGCGCGCAAGCGTTTGATTGTGCCACCTTTTCCTGCTGCATCACGACCTTCAAAGACGATGGCAATACGTTGTCCCGTTTCCCGCGCCCAAGCCTGCATGCGCACCAGTTCAATCTGCAGGTCGGCCAGCGCCTTGTCGTATTCGCTGCGCTTCCAGCGACTGTCATAGGGGTAGTCGGGGTTGGCGATGTCGCCCTTTTTTGCTGTTTTCACAGTGGCACGCACATCTTCCGGGGCGTCTTCGGTGAAATAGCGGGTGATCCCGCCATCAAAGGGTAAATCCATGAAAACTCTCCCGAACTTCTTGGACAATATATGGGGGCTATTCCACCAAAGCGCAATTCATATGCCGCTGTGCCTATCGGTTTGCTTTGCTTGCGGCGCGGTCGATGGCCGCAACGGCCGCCTCTGGGTTGGCGTGATGCGGCATGTGGCCGACGCCGGGCAGGCGGACTGTGTTCACCTGCGGTACGATCTTGGCGATCTCTTCGGCATGAATATGGATGGGGACGGTTGTATCTTCTTCACCGTGTATAATTTCGATCGGAAGGGTGAGTTCCGGATACCTTTTCGACAGCTCCACCACATGCGGACGAGAGGTGTTCACTTGCCGCGCGTTCGCGCGCATGCTGCCGGGCCGCAAGGTCAGACCTGCACCGATATAGTCGGCATAGCCGTCCGGTGGGCTTTGTGGCGCGAAGGTCGCCTCGATGCTGCTGTCGACAAGCGACGGTGGGACAAAAGCAGAGATTGCGGGGATCGTGACAACCCCGCCAATGGCACTCCCATTCACGGTGTAGTAGCGGTCCAACTCACCGGGCCATGGCATTGTCACCCCTGCAAAAGACACAACACCTCGGGCGTTCACGGGGCTGTCTTTGTCCAACCCGGCGACGGCCCAGGCGTATGACACGATCCCGCCAAAGCTGTGTCCCGCGACAATCGGATCGGTGATCCCGATCTTTTCCGCAGCTTCACGCAACATTGCCGCTTGTGCCTGCGGGCTGTCGCCCTCGGTCGCGGTCAGACCCTTGGCAACACCAGGCACCCTGTCAGTATAGCCCAAACCGGGGCGGTCAAAGGCGGTGACTGTGTAGCGGTCTGTCAACCGGCCCATCAGATCAAAGGTAAACTCGCGCAGATTGCCACCGGCCCCATGCAGCAGGATCACATGGGGGCCGCTGCCTTGTTGAACGTAATGCACCTGACCGCCGGTGACCTCGACAAATTGCCCGATCGGGGAAAGGCTGTCTCGGCCTGAGATGCGCGGTATTGCGCTGTCAGCCCCGTGGCCAACGCGCCAAGTCCAATAACAACAGTGAGTGTCTTAAACGCCAATTTTATCCAACTCAAAATGCGTGGTCTGGTAGATTTCGTTGATCCAGTTTCCATATAGAAGATGTGCGTGGCTTCTCCACCTATTTTGTGGCTGTGCCGTGGGGTCATCCTCCGGATAATAGTTCATTGGCACATTTATAGGCGTTCCGTTGCTGATATCGCGGTCATACTCCTGCTTGAGCGTGCCACTGTCGTATTCGAAGTGATTGAAGATATAGAGCGCGCGATGCGCCTGATCCTCGACCAGCGCTTAAGCCCCGCATCGTCACTGGTGATCAGCGTTGTCAGCCCGCCTGCTGCATCAATCTCATCCTGCCGCATTTCGGTCCAGCGGCTGACAGGGATCACGCAATCGTCAGAGAACCCGCGCAGATAAGGTGAGGCCGGGGCGGTGTTCCGATGACGGAAACAGCCGAAGGCCTTGTGATCCAGCATGTGCTTTTTCACGCCGTGGAAGTAGTTGATCATCGCCATCCCGCCCCAGCAAACGCCGAAGGTGGAATGCACGTTTGTTTGGGTCCAGTCAAAGACCTCGGTCAGCTCTTGCCAGTAGGTGACATCTTCAAACGGCAAATGCTCAATCGGTGCACCGGTGATGATCAGCCCATCGAATTTTTCGCCCTTCACGTCCGAAAAGGGGCGATAGAACTCCTCCATATGCTCGGCGGCGGTGTTCTTGGTCTGATGCTCGGACATCCGTATTAAGGACAGTTCGATCTGCAAGGGCGTCGCCCCGATCAGGCGTGCGAACTGGTTCTCGGTCTGGATCTTCTTGGGCATCAGGTTCAGCAAAGCAATCCGCAGGGGGCGGATATCCTGACGGGCGGCGGTATCTTCATCAAGCACCATGACGCCTTCGTGCGACAGAACGTCATAGGCGGGCAGGGCGGAGGGCAGTTTAATCGGCATCGGTTTTATCCTGATAGGAGGGCAGAGATAGGCGGGTTAGCCGCGCATCTCAAGGGCGTCGGCGATCATGCCAACAAAGCCCTCCGTATCTTTGACCTGTGCGACGGCCGATTGGGGTACCGTAATGCCCCATTTATCTGCCATCGCTTTATAGCGCGGTTGGCGATGTGCCAGCGCCTTGGCAAAGGCCCAGCGGATGAAATCATCCGGGTTCACCTTGTTGGCTGTCACGTTGAATTCAGTCAAATAGGCGTGCCAGGTGGCCAGCAGGAAGGCCGGGTCATAAGACATCGGCTTGGGTTCCTGATCAAAGCGACGGATCAGCTCGGCAGTGTGTTCTTCTGTGCCTTCGATCCACACCATCAGGGTTTTCGCAGCCAGATCCGTCATGATTGGGTCGTTGGCATCGTTCACATCAACCCATTCACAGATCGATCCGCCGGTGTCGCAGACGAAATGCGGGTACTGGTACAGGCGGTTTGAGCGTTCGATGAAGTGCCCTGTATCATGCAGTGCGGCAATCTCGGCCTGTTGAAACAGGTCCTGACGGCGCGTGTACTCATCCCATGGCAAGCCACCCAGTTCAGGATCACCCGGCTTGCCCAGATAGGATGACATCGGGCGCAGATCGTTGAACGAGATGTTGGAACCAATGTAGATACTGTCAGAGCGCAACAAATCCCGCAGGAACGGCACCTTCATCGCCTCACGTTTGGCGTTGTCTGCGATGAGCTCTCCCATGTAGCGCGTCCCGATCCGGTAATCGATGGAATAGTGGAACCAGTCACCGGTATTGCGCAGCATGTTCGACAGATATGTCTTGCCCAAGCCAGACATGGCAAAAAGCAGAACACGTTTCTGCGGCGCGTTACGCCAGTCTGATGCAGATGCATAAATCATGGTGCTGTGGGTAGCGGCCCGCTGGCATGTTTTCCAGTGGTTTTTGCATGGCTTATGCGATCAAAACGGAGCCGGTGCTTTCACGCACCGGACACGGTCTGCAATGCCGCAAGTCAAACGTCAATGCCAGTGGGTTATCAGTTCAAGACACTCGGCCAGTTGGCATCAGCCGCCATGATATGCGCCGGAATGTCACGTTCCCACCGACGGCGCACGCTGGTTGAAAAGTTCAGGTAGAGCTTGTCATCAACAATCGACCACGCCTCTGGCACCGTTGATGCGGTATAGCCCTGGCTGACCGCATAGGCGCAATAGCCACCATATTGTGGCGCATAAGCCACCGGGTCAGCGGCAAAGAGATCGCGGTTTTCTTCGGACGAGAAGCGCCATGTGACGCCCATGTAGTCGTGGGTGACGGTGTCATTGCCAGCAACAGGTTTGCCTTCGGTGAAGTAGGCGACAACGTCAGATCCATCCACGGCGATACCGCTTTCGTTGTAGACTTCCGGTGTTGCCGCGAGTGCACGCAGGGGGACGGCAGCGGCGGCAGGCACGATCAAGGCGACGGATAGCAGTTGACGACGAGAGAGGGTCATAGGGTCATACTCCGAGGGTCAGTGAATTTGCAAAGGCCCGCCAGCACTGGCGGATCTTTGATTGAGCGGTTCCGCTTAAGCCAGAACACCGGGCCAGTTGGCATCTGCCTTGGCGATATTGCCGGGCACATCTTCCAACCAGAAGCCCTGCACTTGCAGCGAAAAGTTCAGATACAGCTTGTCATCAACGATACGCCATGCCTCGGGTACGGTGGTGGCAATGCCGCCCCGGCTGACAGCAAAGGCACAGTAACCGCCGTATTGCGGGGCGTAGGCCTCGGGGTTAGCGGCAAAAAGATCGCGGTTTTCTTCTGACGAGAAGCGCCATGTGACGCCCAGATAGTCATGGGTGATGGCTGCATCACCCACAACAGGCTTGCCTTCGGTGAAGTAGGCGACAACGTCTGATCCGTCGACGGCAATGCCATCTTCATTGTAGACTTCGGGCGACGCAGCCATGGCGCGGGGCGCGAGGGCTGCGGCGGCTGGAACGGCAAGGGCGAGGGTGAAAAGGCTGCGGCGTATGAGGTTCATAGGATGTCTCCGGGATCGGGTGTTTGGGTTGCGTTGATCCCAAATGGGGCAATCTGGCGCGCAAAAGCTAGAGGCCACACAGACATGTGACCTTTCGTTGCAAAGACGTTCGGGGTGGATGGAGCGCTAGCTGTGGATCGCGGAGAATGGGATATTGTTTTGTTGATGGCGCGTAATCATCCGGCTGATCCGCTTGCTCCGCTCAATTGGCCGGGCGGGTTCTGATGTGTCTTCCAGAATGTTGGGAAAGATCGCCAGCAATTCTATAAGCGCCTCATCTGGCAACGCTTTTATGGCATTTGGCCCTGATAGAAGCGTCTCGCTCGGAATGCCCTCTGCATAGATGATGTCGTGCTGGTCGGTCATCAGATGATGGTAGGTCACAGGTTCATCCTGCTCTTCGACAAAGACGCCGGGCAGCTCGGTCAGTTTGATTGCTGGCACCAGAATTTCATTGCTGCCGAACATGCGTTCACAAACCGCAGATGAAACAACCATCCGATGTTGACGTGACACCAAAAGATCGCGGGCAGGGGCATTTACGCCCATTGAACCCGCCAAAAATCGCACCGGCGCCAGTTTCCCAGCCGCTGTGACCTGGCTTTTGCCGATCCAGCGGATGGGTTGCAGGCCATGGTCCCGCGTTTCAACCAGCTCTCCGATCGCGAGGCTTTCAATTGGGCGCGGTCCGTGTTCGGTTTCGATCAGCGTTCCGCCGACGTAACATGTCACAAAGTCCCAGGTTTCACGGTTTCCGGAAAGCCCCGAAAACGACGCGCCATTCACTGAATCCAGCGTGAGTGACCGAATAGCCAATGCTTCCAATGCGGCTTGATCCGTATTGGCCGAGAATTCGGGGGCCCAATACGTATTCCCTGCCGTATCTTGAAAGACGACCGCAGTTACCGTTGCTGTCGTACCGTCAATATAGGTGATTGTCGCATCGTAGATTACTGCTGAGTCGAATGTCTGATTGGGGCCGCCATCAATCGTGAAAGACTCTGCTTAAGCGCGTTGTCCTGATCGTAGGCTGTTCCCGTACCACCCCCAAAGCCGCCGGTGCCAGGCGCCAGTGAAACAGCATCATTCAATAGCGCGTCGTTAACCCCGCCAAAGGTGAGCCCCACCAGAGCCCCAGCATTCTCGGCAAGAGTGTTGCCTTCCGTTGTGTCGATATCAGCTAAGACGCCTAGACTAAAAACATTGAATGTTGTTGGCATACTATTGAACTCTTAATACTACCTGCTGTCGTTAGCCCCCGCAGCCATTGCAAGTTACCCTACAAATTTCAAGACTTCTATAACGTTTTCGCACATCTTGCAAAGTTGGCTATGTACCGCGCCAAATCCACCCGCCACCCAAGATGCGCGTGGTCTCTTGATCATAGAAGACGCAGGCTTGCCCCGGGGATACACCTTGTTCGGCGACCAGCAACTCAACCTCGGCCTCAGTCTCTGAGATCGGGCGCAGAACAGCATCTGTGGGTGGCCGTGTTGAGCGCACACGCACCGCGATGTTGCGTTCAGCAACATCCATCAGTTTGCCCCCGCCGATCCAGTTGATCTCACGGATCGGCACACGGCGTGTTGCAAGTAGGCCTTTGGAGCCAACGATGACCTGTTTTTGGTCAACGTCGAGCTTCACCACATACAGCGGATCGGCCAAACCGCCGATCCCCAGACCGCGCCGTTGCCCCACGGTGTAGTGGATCACGCCCTTATGCGTACCCAGTACGGTCCCATCCATATCAACGATGTTGCCCGGCTCGGCCGCGCCGGGGCGCAGTTTCTCGATCACGGCTGCATAGTTACCATCAGGCACAAAGCAGATATCCTGGCTGTCAGGTTTGTCCGCCACGCTCAGCCCATATTTTGCGGCAAGCGCGCGGGTTTCTTCCTTTGAGGCGTGATGCCCAAGCGGGAACCTGAGGTAGTCAAGTTGTTCTTGCGTGGTTGAGAACAAAAAGTAACTTTGATCCTTGGTCGGGTCAGCCGCAGAATGCAACTCGGCGCCTGCCACCCCCAGCTTGCGTTGGATATAGTGGCCAGTGGCCATGCAATCAGCATCAAGGTCTTTGGCGGTTTCCAGCAGATCCTTGAATTTCACACGTTCATTGCACCGAATACAAGGCACAGGTGTTGCGCCGCCCAGATAGCTATCGGCGAACTCATCCATGACCGCTTCGCGGAATGTGTTTTCGTAGTCCAGAACGTAATGGGGAAAGCCCATCTCTTCGGCGACGCGGCGGGCGTCATGGATATCGCGACCGGCGCAGCAGGCGCCTTTTTTGGCAAGCGCCGCGCCGTGATCGTATAACTGCAAGGTGACGCCGACCACATCATAGCCCTCTTCGGCCAGTTTTGCGGCCACAACAGAACTGTCGACGCCGCCAGACATGGCAACGACAACACGCGTCTGCGCAGGTGGTTTTGCAAAGCCGAGCGAGTTCAGCGGCGAATCAAGTGACATTGGATTTTCCCGGAAACGGCGGATTCGCTTAGAAATATAGGAAAATGCAACGCACTCTCAAGGGGCAGCTACACCAGTCATTAAGTCCTTCATCCGATATTTATCGTCGGAGTGAGATAAAAAGGGGTGCAAAGATGTATTTACGTAAAGTCGAAGGACCAAGATCGGTGACCTTGCCAGATGGAACAGTCATGACGCGGGCGGACTTGCCCAGCGAAAAAACACGGCGGTGGGTGGCGTCGCGCAAGGCGGCCGTGGTGCGCGCGGTGAATGCCGGGCTGATACAACGCAAGGAAGCATTGGAACGATATGCGTTGTCTGATGAAGAGTTTTCTGAATGGGAAACCGCTGTTGACCAGCACGGTGAAGCCGCACTTAAGGCAACATCGCTGCAACGCTATAGACAACCATAGGTGGTAGAGTGCATAAGTGCTATGGGGGTAACGGCTAATTAACCTTTCTTGGTTTAGGTTAACGCACCGAACTCAGAGCGGAGCATACCAATGCGAGTCCTACTTGTTGAAGACGACCCGACGACATCCAAAAGCATCGAACTGATGCTGACCCATGCCAACCTAAACGTCTATGCAACCGATATGGGGGAAGAAGGGATCGATCTTGCGAAATTGTATGATTACGATCTTATTCTGCTCGATATCAATTTGCCCGACATGAACGGACATGAAGTGCTGCGCCAGCTGCGTCTCAGCCGTATTGATACGCCGATATTGATCCTCTCAGGGGATGATGGAACAGAAAGCAAGCTGAAAGGCTTTGGTTTTGGGGCAGATGATTATCTGACAAAACCGTTTCACCGTGAAGAACTCGTGGCGCGCATCCATGCGATTATCCGTCGCTCGAAAGGGCACGCCCAATCAATCATTAAGACAGGCCAGATTGCCGTGAATCTGGATGCCAAAACTGTGGAGGTTGAAGGCAGTACGGTGCATCTGACCGGTAAAGAATACCAGATGCTGGAATTGCTGAGCCTGCGTAAGGGCACAACTTTGACGAAAGAGATGTTTCTCAACCACTTATATGGCGGCATGGATGAGCCCGAGTTGAAGATCATCGACGTGTTCATCTGTAAGCTGCGGAAAAAGCTGAGCGAGGCGACGATGGGCGAAAACTACATCGAAACGGTATGGGGGCGCGGCTATGTGCTGCGCGATCCTGAGCCTGCTTCGGGACAGGAGCCTATGGCGATTGGGGCTTGACGGTTTCGTTTGCGATAATGCCACATCGAAAGGTGAAGCTGGACGTCGCGAGGTTGCCCGCATAATTATGACGTAAACTCCCCAAAACGGGGCGTCAGAATGCGGGGGGCCGTCGTGGTTCAACTAAGCGAAGCAAAACATCCCCAAACTGGCAACATTCCTGCCGCGAAATTGACGTCGCAACAAGCGATTGCAGAATTGGCTTGGTTGGCAGAACATCTAACGGAGGCAAACACGGCATACCACCGTGATGATGCCCCCAAGATCAGCGATGCCTCTTATGATGCGCTCAAACGGCGCAATGCTGCGATTGAGACGCAGTTTCCTGACCTGAAACGGCAAGACAGCCCCAGCGATATGATCGGCGGGGCGGTTGCCGAGGGGTTTGGCAAGGTCAGGCATGTGGTGCGCATGCTGTCGCTGGGCAATGCGTTTGATGATGATGATGTGTGGGAATTCGACCAACGGATCCGCAAGTATCTGGGCCTGGATGCGGGGGCGGCGCTGGCTTATACGGCGGAACCCAAGATCGATGGGCTATCCTTGGCACTGCGCTATGAAAATGGAAAACTGGCACAAGCCGCCACGCGCGGTGATGGTGAAACCGGCGAGAATGTAACGGCGAATGCCCGCACCATTGCGGATGTACCTCATGAACTCGCTAAGCGCGCCTGATGTGTTGGAGGTGCGGGGCGAAGTCTATATGAGCCATGACGACTTTGCCGCACTCAACCAGCGGCAGGCAGAAGTCGGCGACAAGACCTTTGCCAATCCGCGCAACGCTGCCGCCGGCTCTTTGCGGCAACTTGACACCCAAATCACAAAGTCGCGCCCGCTCCGGTTCTTTGCTTATGCGTGGGGTGATCTTTCTGCACCACTGGCCGACACACAATCTGGTGCGATTGAACGGTTGGGCGCTTTAGGTTTCTCGATTAACCCATTGACCCAAAAATGTGACGACCCATCAGCGATGATCACCCACTATAAGATGATCGAGGCGCAACGCGCTGATCTGGGTTATGATATTGACGGTGTTGTCTACAAGGTGGACGATCTGGGCCTGCAACGCCGCCTTGGTTTTCGTTCGACCACACCGCGGTGGGCCATCGCACATAAATTTCCGGCGGAATTGGCGTGGACGGTCCTTGAAGCCATCGACATCCAGGTCGGGCGTACCGGGGCTTTGTCGCCGGTTGCGCGCTTACGGCCAGTGACTGTTGGCGGCGTCGTGGTTTCAAACGCGACACTGCACAATGAGGACTACATTGCCGGGCGCGACGGCAACGGTGACCCCATTCGTGAAGGCCGCGATATCAGGGTCGGTGATTGGGTGCAGGTCTATCGCGCGGGTGATGTGATTCCTAAAATCAACGATGTAGATTTGGCGCGGCGACCCGAGGATGCGGTGCCCTATCAGATGCCAAGGCAATGCCCCGAATGTCATTCGGATGCGATCCGGGAAGAAGGTGACGCTGTGCGCCGTTGCACGGGTGGCATTATCTGTCCTGCGCAAGCCGTTGAAAAATTGAAACATTTCGTATCACGCGCTGCCTTTGATATCGAAGGTCTGGGCGCAAAGCAGGTTGAACAGTTTTACACCGACGGCTGGATCAAGACCCCTGCTGATATCTTCTCGCTGCGGGCGCGTTTTGGTGCGGGCATGCAACAGCTCAAAAACCGGGAAGGATGGGGCGATAAAAGTGCATCAAACCTGTTTGATGCGATTGACGAAAAACGCAACATCCCACTGGCTCGGGTGATCTTTTCTTTGGGCATCCGACATGTTGGCGAAAACAGCGCGGCCCTGCTGGCTAATCACTACACGTCATGGGCAGCTTTTGAAGCGGCAATGACCGCGGCGCAGATCGGTGAGGGTGCGGCTTGGGAAGACCTGACAGGTATCGATGGCGTTGGCGCGGTGATGGCCACATCGCTGGTGACCACGATGCAGCAAGAGGCCGAGCGCGCGTCCATCGACCGCTTGATCGCCGAACTTGATGTGCAGGATGCCGAAGCACGCGATACGGATAGCCCGGTGGCTGGCAAAACCGTGGTCTTCACCGGAACGCTGGAGCGCATGACACGGGCAGAGGCCAAGGCCCGCGCGGAAAGTCTGGGTGCCAAAGTGTCGGGGTCGGTCAGTGCCAAAACTGATATTTTGATCGCGGGTCCCGGTGCTGGCTCAAAGGCCAAGAAAGCGGCCGAACTCGGTATTGAAACGATGGACGAAGATACCTGGCTTGCCTTGATCGGCAGCGCATGAGTGGCCGACCCGAAGTCCTGTTCCCGCTTTTTGGCGGGTTGACCAAGCTGGATGGCATCGGGCCCAAGTCATCGCAGACGCTGGAAAACGTGGGCGTGCATAAGCCGCTGGATGTTTTGATGACCTTGCCATTGTCCGGCGTTGACAGGCATAGGCGCGCCAGCATCCGTGAAGTTATTGCCCCCAACGTTGCTACTGTCGAGGTGACGGTTGGGGCGCATCACCCGCCGCGGACGCGCGGGCGTCCGTATCGGGTTCACGTGGAAGATGCCGAAACATCGTTTCAACTGGTGTTTTTCCATGCCCGTGGTGACTATATGCAAAAGCTGCTGCCAACCGGGCAACGGCGCATTGTGTCAGGCAAGGTGGAAATCTTCGATGGGATCGCACAGATTGTGCATCCTGATCATGTTCTGCCAATTGCTGAGGCCGAGGATATACCAGCATTCGAACCGGTTTACCCGCTTCATGCTGGGATCACGCAAAAAGCAATGTGGAAGGCGACGCGCTCTGCCCTTGGTTTGATGCCGGATTTGCC
The DNA here is from genome assembly GCF_037892195.1 of Yoonia sp. GPGPB17. Lineage (NCBI taxonomy): Bacteria > Pseudomonadati > Pseudomonadota > Alphaproteobacteria > Rhodobacterales > Paracoccaceae > Yoonia > Yoonia sp. GPGPB17. The sequence continues at coordinate 896,082 of NZ_JATACI010000002.1, read as the reverse complement.
AGAGTGGACTGATCCAGCACTTAAGGCACGCGAGGATTGGCCGGATTGGGCCGAAGCAATGCACAAAGTTCATGGCCCGCAATCAACATCCGATCTGTCGCCGCATGCACCGGCGCGCGAACGGTTGGCTTACGATGAATTATTGGCGCATCAATTGACGCTGGCCTTGGCGCGCACGGCAACGCGCAAGGCCAAAGGGGTTGCCTCACAGGCGACAGGCGTACTCTCTGATAAGGTGCTTGCGTCTTTGCCATATAAGCCCACAGGGGCGCAGCAACGGGCGTTTGCCGAAATCGCGGCGGATCTCGCGACACCTTTGCGCATGAACCGGCTGCTGCAGGGCGATGTTGGCTCTGGCAAGACACTGGTCGCGCTCATGGCCCTGCTCGACGTGGTCGAGGCGGGCGGGCAGGGTGTCATGATGGCCCCGACCGAGATTTTGGCGCGGCAGCATCTGGATGGGCTGCGACCTTTGGCGGACAGCGCGGATGTTACGCTGGAAATCCTGACGGGGCGCGATAAGGGGGCCGGGCGCGCGGCGAAACTGAAAGCGCTGGCTGCGGGTGAGATCAGCATCCTTGTGGGCACCCATGCGGTGTTCCAAAAAGATATTGCATTCAGTGATTTACGACTGGCTGTGATTGATGAACAGCACCGCTTTGGCGTGTCGCAACGGATGGAGTTGGGCGCGAAGGGTCAGGCGGTGGACGTGTTGGTGATGACGGCCACACCCATTCCCCGCTCGCTCGCCTTAGCGCAATACGGCGATATGGATGTGTCGGTTCTAGATGAAAAACCGCCCGGGCGCACGCCAGTGCAGACGGCCTTGGTGTCGGCATCCCGCATGGATGAGGTGGTCGAAAAACTGCGGCACGCGGTGGCCGAAGGGCGGCAGGCTTATTGGGTCTGCCCTTTGGTTGAAGAAAGTGAAATCGTTGATATGACGGCGGCGGAAGAGCGGTTCAAACGGTTGCGCGCCAGTTTGGGCGAGGGCGTTGTCGGTCTGGTCCATGGACAGATGCCCCCGGTCGAGAAAGATGCGGCGATGGCACGGTTTGTCGCAGGCGAGACCAAGGTTCTCGTCGCGACTACCGTGATTGAAGTGGGGGTGAATGTGCCCAATGCCTCAATCATGATGATCGAACATGCGGATCGCTTCGGGCTTGCCCAACTGCACCAGCTGCGGGGCAGGGTGGGACGCGGGGCTTGCAGCTTCCTCTTGTTTGCTGATCTATCAGGCGCCACTCAGTGAAAGCGGGCGGCGGCGGTTGGAGATTTTACGCGAAACCGAGGACGGCTTTCGGATATCCGAAGAAGACCTCGCCATGCGGGGCGCTGGCGATGTCATCGGCACGGCGCAATCGGGCATCCCGCGCTTTCGGATCGCCGATCTTGAACGGCAGGCGGGGCAGATGGCCGTGGCGCAATCGGATGCACGCGCCCTGTTAAATGACGATCCCAAGCTGGAAACGGCACGCGGAAAGGCGGCCAGAACGCTGCTTTGGCTGATGGAACAAGACAAAGCGATTCGTTTGATATCAGTAGGTTAGGGCGTTGGCTCACAAAATGTTCTCAAATGTTCTATAAAAGTTCTTTACATGGCGTTAACAATATGAGAACAAAGTGGCAACAGAACATTGAGGGAACACAAGCTATGGCAGAAGAGATTAGATCCGTAATCGCACGTTCACGCGACACGATTATTGCTGATGCTTTGGGTGTGGCTGCCTTGATGGTCATGTTGATTGTTGGATTAGCTTTGCCCGGGCTGATCTAACCTGCCGGACGATCCCGGCCCGGTCCATCACATTGCCCTGTCCCAAGAATGCAATGCATGATGACCTGCCTGTCTGACGTCCCAAGCGGGGGTTTTGCCTCTCCTCACGGAACACTGGACCGGGCCCTGATCGTTTCAAACCTGCCGCCGCCATCTTCCCGGATGTGCGGCGGTTTTTTTTATGCTGTCGCTTGTTGAGTGTGCAGGGCGTCCAACGTGGCATCGAAGGCCAGCATGATTGATGCGTGACGATTTTTATAATCCTTTGCGGGCTGCAACACTTCGAGATCACCAAAAGGGGCAGGCGGTACAGGTCCGTCTGATTTCAGCATCGCGTAGAGTGCATCACGACCCGCCTGCACCTGTTCAACGGTCAGGCCAACAATGTTTGCCCCAACAACGGCTGCTGCCGCTTGACCCAATGCGCAAGCCTTCACGTCTTGCCCATAATCGGTGATCACACCATCAGCCACGTTTACATCCACAGTCACGGTCGATCCGCAAAGGGGCGCGCGTTTTTTGGCACTTGCCATTGGATTTTCAATCCGTGTCGTGCGCGGCATATCAGTGGCAAGCGCCAGAATGCGCCCTGAATAGAGTTTGATCAGATCGTTTTCAGCAGACATCGCGTTGCCCTTTTCATTGCCTCTCATTAGATAGTCCCGACCGCACCGCTTGCAAAGGTTTTTGATATGTCCTTCGATCCCGCGACACTCCGTTACAATGACTCAGGTCTGATCCCAGCCATTGCGCAAGATGCCGACAGTGGTGAGGTCTTGATGATGGCATGGATGAACGCCGCAGCCGTTGGCCAGACCCTCGAAACGGGTCGCGTGACCTATTGGTCGCGTTCGCGTCAAGAATTCTGGGTCAAGGGGGCAACGAGCGGCCATACGCAAGAACTGGTCGACTTCCGCGTCGATTGTGACCGCGATTGTCTGCTTGTCACGGTTAATCAGGTCGGCGCGGCTTGCCATACTGGGCGACGCACATGTTTCTATACCGAGGTGCAGAACGGTGACGAAGTCGAAATCATGAAACCTATGGATGCAGGTTAATCGACAAAGCCAATCATCTTTTTGATGTCCTTGGGTGTCGCACCTTCTGCCCTGAATTTTGCCATGGCCTTTGATTTATCGATCTTCGCCAGTCGTTTCCCACTGTCATCTGTCACAAGGCGGTGGTGGTGATAAAGCGGTGTGTCATAGCCCAGCAGGCGTTGCAGCAAGACATGTAGCGGTGTCAGGTCCCGCAGATCGGTGCCGCGCACAACGTGGGTCACGTTCTGTACGGCATCGTCATGCACACAGGCCAGATGATAGGCCGGATCGCCAGTGTCTTTGCGCCTTAGGATCGGATCGCCGATATCGCGGACCAGGGTGTCATGCGTCACGCTGACCTCTTTTGGCAGGCCAGAACTGATCTCGATATAGCGCATCTTTTCGCTGATGAGCGCCAAGGCTTTACTGATATTCAACCGTAGTCCGTCGCCCGCGCGGGCATCATCCAAGGGCCGATCACGGCAGGTACCCGGATAGACCAGACCATCGACGCCAGGAACCGCACCGGCGTTTGCGATGTCGCGCCGCGTGCAGTCGCAAGGGTAGAGTAGCTCTTTCTCGGCAAGCGCGGCCAAGACGGCATCATAGTCCGGGTAATGGTCCGATTGCCTGCGCACGGGGTCCGGCCAATGTAGCCCAAGCCACGCCAGATCTTCATAGATTCCCGCCTCATGTTCAAGCCGCACGCGGGTGCTGTCGGTATCTTCAATCCGTAACAGGGCGGTGCCGCCCAACGCCCGCGCAACCTGCCAGACGGTCAAGGCCGAATAGGCATGCCCCAGATGAAGCGGCCCTGTTGGCGACGGTGCAAAGCGGGTAATCACAAGCGGCGCAGGATAATGACGTCAGAGCCCATGCCGACATCATCAAGATGGGGGCCGTGTTCACGGAAAATCACCTCGGCATTGCCGCTGGAAACCTCAGCTTGCAGCGCATCCTCATAGGAGTGATCCTTGAGTGTTGGATCGTTGAAAGACAGCGCCAAAAGGCCATCAGAGTTTAGTTTGGCAACCAAAGGCGCAAGCGTTTCCGCGGGGGCGGCCCCGAGGCTGATAACGCCAACGGCAACGATGATGGGGTAGGTGCCTGTCTGAAACCCCATATCATCCGGTGTACTGTGCCAGGTACGGCGATAGATACCACGCGCAGCGGCCTTCGCGAGCATTTCAGGTGTGATGTCAGTCCCATCAATTGTCTCGAACCCCGCACGGCGCAAAGCGGCGCCACCGATACCCGTGCCACAGCCGAAATCAAGGATTGCCACAGGTTTGGCTGCATGCGCCGCCAAGGCGGCAGCCAAACGATCCGGCGTCTGATAGCCGCGTGCTGAGACCTCTGCATCATAGTTATCGGCCCAGTTCGCATAGACGGCGATGGTTTCTTCCACAGGACGCGGAGTCCACAATGAAGGTTGCAGGACGTCTTTCTTGTTAGTCATACCCTAGTCTAAAAGCGGGACTCAGGCGGCGTCCAGTGCCGTTTGTCCGAGCCAAGACCGCCAATCGACCTTGGCACGGTCGGTGTAGGCCTTGTAGCGGTCCTTGCGGTTCCGTCGTCCGCCCTTCACACCTTCAAGCGGGGGAAACAGGCCAAAGTTCACATTCATCGGTTGAAAACTCTTTGGCTCTGCGCCACCGGTAATATGGGTGACCAGCGCACCCATCGCTGTTGTGTTCGGCACGGGCGCCAAGGTTTGTCCCGTCAGTTCGGCAACAGCCATGCGCCCCGCCAACAGGCCCATCGCCGCACTTTCGACATAGCCTTCCACGCCGGTGATCTGCCCGGCAAAGCGGATGTTTGGCTAGGCTGCGCAGACGCATTTGATCATCAAGCAGCGTGGGCGAGTTGATAAATGTGTTGCGGTGGATACCGCCGAGACGTGCAAATTCGGCACCCTCCAAGCCAGGAATGCTATTGAAAACAAATTTCTGTGCACCGTACTTCATTTTAGTCTGAAAGCCGACGATATTGTACAGCGTCCCAAGCGCATTATCGCGGCGCAGCTGTACCACGGCATAGGGTTTGTTTTGTGGATCGTTTGCATTGGTCAGACCGACAGGTTTCATCGGGCCAAAGCGCAGTGTCTCGCGCCCGCGTTCGGCCATGACTTCGATGGGCAGACAGCCATCGAAGTAACCCGCAGTTTCACCTTCCTTGAACTCTGTCTTGTCAGCCGCCAGCAGGGCATCAATAAACGCCTCATATTGGTCTTTCGTCATCGGACAGTTGAGATAAGCTGTCCGTTCTTCCTCGGTCTCACCCTTATCGTAGCGCGATTGCATCCAAGCGACATCCATATTGATGCTGTCGTGATAGACAATCGGGGCGATAGCATCAAAGAATGCCAAGGCTTCGGCACCTGTCTCGGCCTGAACAGCCTCAGCCAGACGGCCCGAGGTCAGTGGGCCGGTTGCGATGATCCAATGCCCATTATCAGGAAGGGCTGTGATCTCTTCATAAGACACAGAAATATTGGGGTGCGCTTTGAGTGCAGCCGTCACGCTTTCTGCAAAGGGATCACGATCCACCGCCAATGCGCCACCCGCCGGTAGGCGGTGTTGATAGGCCGTTTTCATAATCAGGCCATCTGCTTGCATCATCTCCCAATGCAGCAGACCCACGGCGTTCTGTGCGTGGTCATCCGAGCGGAATGAATTCGAACATACCATCTCACCCAGATTCCCGGTGCGGTGCGCAAAGGTTTTAACCTTGGGGCGCATCTCGTGGATCACGACCTGCAACCCTGCGTTTGCGGCCTGCCACGCCGCCTCTGGAGCTTAGCCATACCGCCGCCAATGATATTGAGTGTCTGTGTCATGGTGTGGATGTAGTCTGGGGGGTGACAAAGAAAAGGCCCGCAAAATTGCGGGCCCTCATGCTCATTATACGAAGTTAGACTAGCCGCCAAATGATCGCAGCGATCGCGCGTCAAAGAGCGCGCCACGTCCGAATTTGTATTCCGCGCCCACTGTGATGTATTCGCTGGAGTCGACGCCAACGATACGTACATTTGCCTCCCGGTCAGAGCCGAACGCACGGATGCGTCCCGCTTTCGCATAAACAGATGCACCATCTAGGAAGCTATATCGTGCGGTCAGCGCCGTATCAGTGATGTTTGCATCTTCGATATCGCCGGTGTCGACGACAAGGAGGAAATCTTCAACGCGGTAGGACTCGTATTCCAACCCGAGCGAAACGCCTGCTCCGACACCGAACTCAAAACCAAAACCTGCAACACCAAGTACATCAAGATCACCAAAAGCGTCACTATCCGCAGCGCCTAAGTAAGCGTTGAACATGCTGTTGGCAGATGTGAATGCACCCTCGATGCCGTAAAGTGTGGTTTCAAAATCATCAACGTTTTCGACAGAGTAGAACGCCCCGACTGCCGAGTTGGGTGAACTGTTATAGATGCCCCGGATTGTCCCAACAAAAATATCGTCGATAAAGTCATCGCTGCCGATGGTTTCGACATTCGCTCCGATAGCGAAGTTTTGGGTCACACCAAACTCAAGCCCACCGCTCAGGCTCGTAACTTCGAAATCACCGCCATCACCGCCGACATCTTGATAGGCTAACCCTAGGGTCGCGCCGTTGAATTGCTGGGCTAAAGCGGGTGCAGTTGCGATTGTCGACGCCGCGATTACTGCAAGAATATGCGTTTTCATCTGTACAATTCCGGTATGTTATCATTGGCATTTCGATAGTTGACGTTCTGCGGTGCAGCAACGTGCCGCACACCAAAAAGTTGCGCTGTCGTAGTTCGGACACAGCGCGACATATTGGCACGATAGCCGCGCGGCGCACCCTACACAGTTCAGGCTTAGTTATTTACTCAGCTTCGGAGGTGTCGCCCTCATCGTCACCCTGATCAGCGATCCAGGCAACGCTCACAACCGTTTCACCTTTGCCCGTGTCAAAGACTTTTACTCCACCGGCCCCGCGTGAGCGGAAAGAGATCCCCTCAATCGGAACCCGGATTGACTGCCCTGTAGATGTCACCAGCATGATCTGATCCGACAACTCAACCGGGAAAGATGTGACCAGCGGCCCGCCACGCATGGCTTTATCCATGGCCGCCACGCCCATGCCGCCGCGTCCGCGTACGGGGTAATCATGACTGGAAGACAGCTTACCAGAACCTTGGGCCGCAATTGTCAGAATCAGGTTTTCGGCCGCTGACATTTCGGCATAGCGCTCCTGGCTGATTGCGCCCGGTGCGGCGTCTTCTTCGTCATCAACCTCGGCATCGTCAGCCAAACCAGCCATCGCGCGGCGCATTTTCAGATATGCGGCACGTTCTTCGGGGTCTGCCTTGAAGTGACGGATGATCGACATGGACACGACCTTGTCGTCGCCTTGCAACCGGATCCCACGTACACCGACCGAACTACGTGAATTGAAAACGCGCACATCAGTAGCGGGGAAGCGGATGGCACGACCCGAGTCGGTGACCAGCATGACATCATCATCATTCGATGCGATCCGCGCGTTGATCAGCGTGGTTTCCGCATGCTCATCTTCAAACTTCATCGCGATCTTGCCGTTCCGCATAACGTTGGTGAAATCGGACAATTTGTTGCGACGTACCGTGCCAGCCGAGGTTGCAAAGACAACTTGCAAGTCGTCCCATTCCTCTTCGGGCCGGTCGACCGGCATGATGGCGGCAATCGACACGCCCTGCGGGATCGGCAGGATATTCACAATCGCCTTGCCCTTGGCGGTCCGGCTGCCCAGTGGCAGGCGCCATGTCTTAAGCTTGTAGACCATGCCATCGGTGGTGAAGAACAACAGCTGCGTATGGGTGTTGGCGACGAAGAGGGTGGTCACCACGTCCTCTTCTTTGGTTGCCATCGACGACAGACCCTTCCCACCACGCCGCTGCGCGCGGAAATCAGCCAGCGCTGTGCGTTTGATGTAGCCGCCTGAGGTCACGGTCACGACCATGTCCTCTTTCTCGATCAGATCTTCGTCTTCCATGTCGCCAGACCAGTCGACAACTTCCGTACGGCGGGGTACGGCGAACAATTCGCGCACCTCATGCAACTCATCCCGGATGATCTGCATGATCCGTTCACGCGAGCCGAGAATTTCCAAGTATTCCCGTATCTTACCGGCCAGTTCTTGCAGTTCGTCGGTAACCTCTTTGACGCCAATCTGCGTCAGGCGCTGTAGTCGTAACTCAAGGATCGCGCGCGCTTGTGTTTCCGACAGATTATAGGTGCCATCGTCGTTCGCCGTATGGGTCGGATCGTCGATCAGTTTGATGTACTCAAGGATCGATTCCGCAGGCCAACGGCGTGTCATCAGCTTTTCACGGGCCGTGGCGGCATCGGCAGAGGAGCGGATCGTTGCAACGATTTCGTCAATGTTGGTCACAGCAACCGCCAGGCCACACAGGACGTGCGCGCGTTCGCGGGCTTTGCGCAGTTCGTAGGCGGTGCGGCGAGCAACAACCTCTTCGCGAAAATCCACAAAAGACGTCAGGAATGTGCGGAGCGTCAGCTGCTCGGGCTTGCCGCCGTTCAAGGCAAGCATGTTGCAGCCGAAATATGTCTGCATCGGGGTAAAGCGGAAAAGCTGGTTCAGAACCACCTCAGCCGTCGCATCGCGTTTCAGCTCAACGACGACCCGCACACCGTTGCGGTCGGATTCATCCTGCACATGGGCGATGCCTTCGATCTTCTTATCGCGAGCCGCTTCGGCGATCTTGTCGATCATCGCGGCTTTGTTCACTTGATAGGGAATCTCATTGATCACAATGGCATAGCGATCTTTGCGGATTTCTTCGACCGCTGTTTTGGCGCGCACGATGACCGAACCACGGCCCTCAAGATAGGCTTTGCGCGCACCGGACCGGCCGAGAATGATCCCGCCCGTAGGGAAATCGGGGGCAGGGATGTATTCGATCAGCTCTTCGGATGACATATCCGGCTGATCAATCAGCGCCAGCGTGGCATCGACAACTTCGCCCAGGTTATGCGGTGGAATGTTCGTTGCCATGCCAACCGCGATACCGCCCGCACCATTGACCAGCATGTTTGGATAGCGGGCGGGCAGGACCGTTGGTTCGCGGTCTTTGCCGTCGTAGTTATCCTGAAAATCAACGGTGTCTTTGTCGATATCCGCCAGCATATAGGCGGCAGGTTTGTCCATACGCACTTCGGTATAGCGCATGGCTGCGGCCCGGTCGCCATCCATGGAGCCGAAGTTGCCTTGCCCATCTAACAGGACAAGCGACATTGAAAACTCCTGGGCCATACGCACCAGCGCGTCATAGATCGCGCTATCGCCATGGGGGTGATATTTCCCCATCACATCGCCAACGGGGCGGGCAGATTTGCGATAGGATTTGTCGTGTGTGTTTCCGGTTTCCTGCATTGCATAAAGAATGCGGCGGTGCACAGGTTTCAGACCATCACGCAGGTCAGGAATGGCGCGCGATACGATGACGCTCATCGCGTAGTCGAGATAGCTGGTTTTCAGCTCATCTTCGATTGTGACAGATGGTCCATCATATGCAGGGCGCATAGGCGGAATTTCATCATCGTTTTCAGGTGTTTCTGGGGTATCGTTCACGTAATGTGCCTGCTGGATTCTATACTGCTATATTTGGTTGTGCACACTCTATCAGACACTTGATATAGGGCGCAACGACGGATGCGAACCCGTGTTGGCAGCCATGCCGATGCGCTGCTAACAACCTGTTTTTATTAACGGAAATGTTAGCGCTGCATTCATACTCATGTGGTATGAATGAGCGGAAGGAAGAACAATGTCCTCTGAAACCGAAATGATGCTGGCCGGGTATGGGCTGACGACGGCGGAAATGTTTTATCACATGCCCGATTACCCGCATGTGCTCAATACATTTGTCTGGCAGGACTATGACCGCGCGCCAGACCATGACAAGCTATTGAATTTCATCAGCTTTTGGCATGATGAGCTGGATGGCCCATTGCACTCGGTGCGTTTCGTCCACCGCAAGTTAATTGGCCCCGGCGAATGGCGCAATGTGACAGGTGAGTTCACCTACCACTAAGCGTCAAAATTGCCCCGGCGTTGGCTGGGGGATCAGGGGAATATCGCTCGGAGGCGCGCTACATGCCGCAATGCTCAGGAGGGTGAGAATAACGAATAATTTTTTCTGCATTGGTGCACCTTTGTCTTGTACAAATCAGACTAGCCTGACCCGTCCCAGACGCAACAGGTTAGTTTACCTGCGCTTGTTTCCGCTTAGCGCGCCCGTTTGATCATCCCAAAAGGTCTCGCGGATCATCAGGGTCTGCGATCAGGTCCAGATCGATGTAGAAAGGCGTTTCCTTGATCTTCTGGTGGACGTAACGCAGGGCACTGAAGTCCTCGATCGCAAAGCCAACACCATCAAACAGGGTCACTTCGCTCGCAGATTGACGCCCGGTTTGCGCGCCAGTGATGACCTGCCATAGCTCTGTCACCGGGTGATCCTCCGGCATCTGCTGAATCTCACCCTCAATCCGCGTTTGCGGCGGGTACTCCACGAAAACAGAAGAGCGGGCGACAATATCGCGGTGCAGTTCGGTTTTGCCCGGGCAATCGCCACCAATGGCGTTGATGTGGACGCCCGCACCGACCATGTTGTCTGTCAGGATCGTCTGCATGTCTTTGTCAGCTGTGGCGACAGTGATGACATCAGCCCCCTCAATTGCTTCTTCCGGCGTCGCACATGGGGTGATCTGAAAGCCCAGTCCGGCAAGGTTCTTGATACATTTCTCGGTCGCAGCGCTGTCGATGTCATAGAGCCGGATATCGTCGATCCCGCAGACAGCCTTGATCGCAAGACACTGGAATTCGGACTGCGCGCCGTTTCCGATCATCGCCATGGTTTTGGCGTCGGGCGCGGCGAGGTGTTTGGTCGCCACAGCCGACATCGCACCCGTGCGCAAGGCCGTCAGGATGGTCATTTCCGAGAAAAGAACCGGATAGCCACTATCTACATCCGATAACACACCAAAGGCCGTGACTGTTTGCAGGCCTTCCTTCATGTTCTTGGGATGACCGTTGACGTATTTGAAACCGTAAAGTTCACCGTCAGAGGTCGGCATCAGTTCAATCACACCGACATCCGAATGGCTGCCCACGCGGGGTGTTTTGTCGAACAGCTCCCACCGTGCAAAATCCGCTTCGATTTCGCGGGTCAGGTCCGCCAGAAACGTCTCGATTCCCACGTGGTGCACCAGACGCATCATGTTATCGACGCTGACGAACGGCACCATAGCCAGTTTAGATGCTTTCAGGCTCATTGTTTGTCCCTTGTTGGACGGTCGAACACACGACGACCGAGGAGTGAAGCGGTCAAATCGACCATCAGGTTCGCGGTTTTGCCGCGATCATCGAGGAAAGGGTTGAGTTCGACGAGGTCAAGCGATGTGACCAGGTCACTGTCCGACAGGATCTCCATCACCAGATGCCCTTCGCGTACTGTGGCCCCGCCGGGAACGGTTGTGCCGACGGCGGGCGCGATGGAAGGATCAAGAAAATCGACATCAAGTGAGACATGCAACATGCCATTCACAGCAGCGACACGGTCAAGAAACGTCTTCAACGGCGCGCTGATACCTTCTTCATCTATGCGGCGCATGTCGACCAGCATGACATCAGCGTCGGATAAAATAGCATGCTCCGGCGCATCGACAGAGCGGAGGCCAATCATGCAGATGTTCTGTGTTTCCACCTTTGCAGGCAAGTCAGGAAAGGCTTCGAACCCGTCGCGACCTGTCACGTAACCTACCGGCGTTCCGTGCAAATTTCCGCTATCAGTTGTGAGCGGTGTGTTGATATCGCTGTGCGCATCCAACCATAAAACAAAGAAAGGACGGCCTTCCTTTTGCGCGTGTGCTGCCATACCCGCCACGCTGCCAGCGGCCAAGGCGTGATCACCACCCAGAAAGATCGGCATCCCGCGCTGTGCTGTCTCTTGTGCCGCATCCATCAGCGTATGCGTCCACCCAACATTTTCGGCCAATTTGTGGACCAAAGGGTTGGCGGGTTCCGCGACCGTGATGTCTTTGGGAGCGAGGTTGCCCAAATCCTCAACCGTATGTCCCAGTTTGGCAATCGCCTCGGCGATCCCGGCGGTGCGGTAGGCGTCGGGGCCCATCAGGCAGCCTTGGCGGCGCTTTCCGCAGTCGACGGGGGCGCCGACGAGGATGCAGTGTTTTTGTGTCATAGGCGGAGTGTTGTTCAAAACAGGGGGTAGGTTAAGCCATCAAGTTGTGCAAAATGATGATACATTGCACGAAACGGACAGTCATAATGGACAACTTGGATGGACACCTGATTGCAGCGCTCAAACGCAATGGGCGGGCGTCGTTGTCTCAGCTTGCGGATCAACTAGGTGTTACCCGCAGCACCGTGCGGGTGCGCCTCGACAAACTGGTGCAGGGGGGTGAGATCGCAGGATTTACCGTTCTTACCCGATCAGATGTACGCCCTGATGCGGTCCGTGGTCTGATGATGCTAGAGATCGCAGGTCGGGGGGCTGAGAAGACCATGAAGCAACTGCAACGCATGCCAGAGGTTCAGGCCGTCCATTCCACCAATGGCACCTGGGATCTGATCGCAGAGATCGGCACAGAAACGCTTGAACACTTCGACCAGGTACTCTTTGCGATCCGGCGGTTGGAGGGTGTCACACGGTCCGAGACGAACCTGCTGTTGTCGACCCGGCGCTAAGGCGGGCAGCCAAAATCCAACCAATCATGAGGCCAAAAGAGAGCAGGGCGTTCCAACTGGGCATAGATAGCGTGAACAACTCCCAACTGACCTGATCACACATCACGACCCGTGGACCGGTCACGGCCAGCAAATCAGCGCCGCTCAGCCCGTCCAGACTGCCACCGCCCGTACAGCTGCTGGGACCTTCCCAGAACCCTCGTTCAACTCCAGTATGAAATACACCAATCCCAGCTGTTGTTGCGGCCGCGATCGCACCAAGCGCCGGCAGCATGATCTGTCCGGGCAGGCGGAAGGCCACAACGCCGATCAGAATCGCCGCGATATGCGGCCAGCGCTGCCACAGGCACATCGCACAGGGCGGATAGCCCAATGCCTGAAACAGGTAGGCCCCCGCCAAAAGCGCGGCAGAGCCACCCGCAGACAACGTGATCATCAAGTTCCGGGTCATAGCAAACCAATCATAGCAAAGCCGCCAATCAGCAGCACGCAAAAGAGAACAAACATCAATCCAAGCCGCTTCTCGATAAAACCGCGGATTGGTACACCGAACTTCCACAACAAGGCTGCGACAATGAAGAAGCGTAATGCGCGGGCAAAGATGGACGAGACAATAAAGACGGACAAGGGCAATCCCGTGACACCTGATGCAATCGTGATTACCTTGAAAGGCAGGAAGGTAACACCGGCGACAACGACCGCCCAGGCGCCGTACGCGTTGAACACAGCCGACATTTCTTCGAAACTGTCTGCCTTGCCATAGATCTCAAGGATCGGCTGGCCCACCGTCTCCATCAAGGCTGCACCGATGTAATAGCCCAAAAGTGCGCCCGCGACCGAAGCCACGGTCGCAATGCCTGCGATCAGGAATGCGCGCGACGGGCGGGCAATGATCATCGGGATCATCAAAACATCTGGCGGGATCGGAAAGAATGACGACTCAACAAAAGAAACGATCGCAAGCGCCCAAAGGGCATGCGGTGATTGCGCCAGCGATATTGTCCAGTCGTATAACCTGCGTAACATGCTTTGCTCTTTGTTCGCGACGCTTAGGCCATGCGCGCGGGCAGGGGTCAAGCGTCCAATAGCGTCAGGCGCAACCAATCACCAGCGCAGCAAACAAGAGTTTATTGATTGTATCCGTCGATGCCGTTGAAATCGCGATTGACGTGCCCGGGCTGGCGCATTAGGACAGCCCGCGTGGCCGATGTGGCGGAATGGTAGACGCAGGGGATTCAAAATCCCCCGATAGCAATATCGTGAGAGTTCGAGTCTCTCCATCGGCACCACATAATCCATTAAGTAATTGATTTATATAAATAAAATTAAGAGGTGGTCATCTAGTACACCCTTTAGGCCACCTTTCTGGGTGTATTGTGGTGTTTTGCTATGTGTCGCTTTGAGACTTTCCAGCCGCCCTGGGGCAAACTTATGGTGTAAAACGAAGAACAACTTTGGTAGTACGTTGGAACCCTAGGGCACAACCCTCGGGGCATTGCAATGCTCCTTCATCATTGAAAGGAACATTGTGATGAGCATTCTATCGAAGAAGGACTTGAAGTCATACGTGCTTTATTCGCCGCAGCATATCGCCAGACTGGAGAAGGCAGGACTATTCCCAAAGCGGGTACCTCTCGGCCCGAACCGAGTCGGATGGCTCAAGAGTGAGGTTCTGGACTGGCTTCAAGAACGGATTGATCAACGATAGTTTTCGCAAATGCTCCTTTGGAGCAAGACGGCCCGAGGTGCACACTTGGGCCGTCAATATATTGATAGCGAAGCACGGTGACACTCAACTGATTTGACAGAATTCAATTTATAGTGGTATTACCAGAAGAACAAAAAAGAAACATAACGGGAGGACACATTAGGTGCTTTGGCGCTGGTGTTGTCTTTTTTGTTGAAGGATAGCAAATGACTAAGACACAAAACATCTTTATCAGTCATATCCATGAGGATGACGCAGGGCTAAAGAAGGTAAAGCGACTGAGAAATGCGGTCTAAGGCCGAGAGCTGCATCACCCGATCATGGCGAGCTTGTCCAGCGCGAGCCAGTGCATCGCGGTATCGCCCGCCCTCAACGGTATTGCAGAGGAGCGGCGGCGGTGGGATGTCTGGGCTGAGGCCTTCATCCGCAAAGATCGCCCGTCCAACGTTAAGCAATTGGATGCGTAGCGCGGCGGGCGTGCTTTGCGGCCAATGGGCAGACAGCGCGCTATCAATGTCCGCCTCGCTGAGTTCAATGCGGCCACGCAGCGCATGACGATAAAGTTGTTCGGTTTCCTCTTTGGCAAGCCGTTCCAATCGCGCAGGGCTATCCCGCCAAAGCTGAAACGCCACATAGGCAGGGGCACCTACCAAGATCACTGGTGTGACAATCGCGGCCAAAAACAAGATGAGCGCGATGACAATCAGATTGATATAGAGGACACCGAAATTGCGCATGCCTTAGAACTCAATCACGGTGCGGCTGCCCATCTCCGCATTGTCTTCAATCCAAAGTTTGAGCTGGTGCAGCGTGCCGAGCAATTGTTCTTCATAGATTTTAGCCGCTGACGGATTTTCCGTCAGGAACACATCGCGCTTGCCGTTGACGATGTCCGAGACGCGTAACTCGAACTTATCGTCGCGGGCATCAACTTTGGCATTGGCCGGACGCCGATCCGCCAGCTTGGCGTTGAGCAAATCGCGCTGTCTGAGAATTTGAATCTCTTCATGATTAAACTGAACCTCAACTGAAACCTTGGCGGGATACCGCCAGATGATCGCGTGAGATTTTGAGGATTTGCTGGCTATATTCAGCGGTATCAACGACGGCGCGAAAATTCTGTACAACGGCGGCACCAATCAATCCTTGGAACATGATAGCAAGCCCAAGAACAGATGTTCCAAAGCGCGCGAGTATTCCCGGCTGGTATCCAAACTGAGACTGCACCTGCGCGGAGCTGGCAAGCCCGACGAGGATCAAAATCGCACCAAGTATAACGACGGCCCACGACACAAATTCCAATATAGAAAAGATTATGCGCGCCGTGTCATACGAACGAAATCGCTCTGCCATCACAAATTCCTACTCATCAATGAATCAAGTGATGAGGGATCATGGACGGAAACTGCTGGCGCAATCAAGAGGCGAGGTGGGTCATGTTGAAATGCCTATTGATTGTGTTGTATGATTTGGTCTGTGGTGGGAGGACTTTAGCTCTTGCGTGGTTGCCTACCATAGATGCGGAAAAAGTGGGCTTACATTGCAGTTGTGCCAATCACTACGTCGGATAGGCAATCAAGTTGAACAACGGCAGTCCTTTGGCCAGACAAGACCGCGAGATACAACTACGCCAGTGAAGTTCGGTCACAGTAATGGCGGATATACACGCTGATACTCAAACTAAGGGCATGGCAGAATGACAACCAGTAATCCTACCGATCTACCAAATGATGCTAAAAATGGCGACGAAACCAACAGGCGTCCACAACAGCCGGAAAAGGTCACGTCCGTCAAGGTGGTGTAATTTGCCTGGTGGCCTGAGCGCATGATCAGGCGGCTTTGATGCTGAGAATTGGGTCTGTCTCCTCGTTGTCGATCTGGGCGAATGCCTCGACCATCATGTAGCGGCTTGCGGTCTGCCATTCGTCGTTCTGCTCAAATAGCACTGCGCCGATGAGGCGGGTGATGGATGCCTCGTTTGGAAAGATACCGACGACATCCGCGCGCCGTTTCACCTCTTTGTTCAGGCGCTCAATGGGATTGGTCGAGTGCAGCTTCGTGCGATGTTGGCGCGGGAAGGCCATGTAGGCCAGCACGTCGTGTTCGCTGCTGTCCATCAACTCTGCCAACTTTGGCCACCGAGGCCGGAGCTGATCGGCCACCTTGCGCCAGGTCTCTCCAGCGGATGCTCGGTCGGGCTGGTCGAAGGCTTGCCTGATCGCGGCGGCGACAACGGTGTGCTGGCCGCGTGACACATGCGCCAGGGCGTTACGCATCCAGTGAACCCGGCAGCGTTGCCACGTCGCCTCGAAGACGCGCTCGATGGCGGCGCGTAAGCCACTGTGGGCATCGCTGATCACCAGTTTGGTCCCATCAAGCCCACGGGCCTTGAGGCCGCGCAGGAAGTCCATCCAGAACGTTTCTGCCTCTGAGGGGCCAAGACCTAGGCCGATGATCTCCCGGCGGCCATCGGTGTTTGCTGCAACGGCGATTATGGCGGCAACGCTGACGATCCGCCCGCCCTGGCGCACCTTCAGGTATGTGGCGTCGAGCCAGACATAGGGCCATTCCCCGTTGAGCGGGCGGGTCAGGAACTCATTCACCCTCTCGTCAATGTCTTTGCAAAGCTTGGACACGGTGCTCTTGGAGATGCCGCTCAGGCCCATGGCTTGGGCTAATTCATCGACGCGGCGGGTGGACACACCGCCAATCCAAGCCTCCTGGATCACAGCCACCAGGGCTTTCTCGGATGTCTTTCGGGGTTCCAAGAAGCCGGGAAAGTAGCTGCCTTGGCGGAGCTTCGGGACCTTGAGGTTCAAAGTGCCCAAACGGGTATCGAGAGCGCGCTCGATACCCGTTCCGCCACGTGGCGCGGTCATTGCTACGTTCGTGCTTGCCTGCACCGATCAGGCCTTCGACATCGGCCTCCATGATGAGCTGAAGAACGGCCTCGGCAACGCTGCGAAGAAAGTCGCCGCCGTCCTGCTTGGCCAGAAGCTCTGATAAGTCCATGTTGGTTTTGGTCATCGGGGTCTCCGTGTGGTCCGTGGTTGAAGTCGCGAAACTCCGCCCGACCATACACCTCGGTGGCCACCTGGGTTTACACCGTTGACGGCATAGAAATTACACCACGTGCTCGGACACTAACCCGGAAAATGACTCGACGATGGTGAGGCAATCCCCCGTCAGTTTATATGATCAACGTTTGAAGATCATACGGGATCACCTAGAAATAGGGGTGTTTGTTGTTGCAATTTTTTCGGTGATCTTTGGCTTCACTCAGTACTTTCAAGCAAGACAACATGCTCGTCAGGCGAGAATCGACGCAGATACCGACAGAGCTCTACAACTAATCGCGACGTTTTCGACAGCAGTCGAATATGGAGAGTGAACTGGCCCCCATTTCGACCGGACATCTTGGCCTGACCAAGGAGGCTTAAGGATAGCCTTAAGCACATGCTCATGTCTGAGATTGAAATCATTACCGACGGTGGCCGCCGCCGTCGTTGGTCTGCGGCGGATAAGCTGCGGATCGTGGAAGAGACCATGTATGAGGGTGAGAGCATTTCCGCCGTTGCGCGTCGCAATGGCGTGGCCCCGAATCTTCTGTATCGTTGGCGCAAGCTCATGCTCGAAGGGGGAAGCATCGCCGTGGCAGAAGATGACAGCGTCACCGGCAACAAGACCGCGCGAGAGATGGAAACCCGCATCCGGGAACTCGAACGCCAGCTCGGGCGCAAGACGATGGAAGTCGAGATTCTGAAAGAGGCCCTCGACAAGTCACGGGCAAAAAAACCGACCTTGCTTGCGCAGTCGTTGAAACGGGACGATTTGCCATGAAGACCGTCGCTGATGTTTTGGGGGTCTCTCGTTCCAACCTGCACGACCGTGTGAGCGGGAGCGCAAAGCCGCGTCGGGGCTATCATAAAGCCCAAGACGCGGCGGTCCTGCCACGCATCCAGGCGCTTGTGGCGAAGCGCCCGACCTATGGCTATCGACGGATTACAGCACTGCTGAACCGAGAGCTGCGCACGCAGGGTTTACCGGCTGTTAACCATAAGCGCGTGTATCGCATCATGGAGCGCAACAACTTGCTGCTCCAGCGATCCGGCTTTGATCGACCCGAGCGAAACCACGATGGCAAAGTCATCATGATGCGCTCAAACCTGCGTTGGTGCAGCGATGGCCTGGAGTTCGCTTGCTGGAACGGCGACGTGATCCGCTTGGCGTTCCTCATCGATGCCCATGACCGCGAGATCATCTCATGGCGGGCCGTGGCGAATGCCGGGATCGGCGGGTCGGATGTGCGCGACATGCTGCTGGAAGCTGTGGAGAGCAGGTTCGGCACCCACCGTGCGTCGGAACAAGTCGAGGTTCTCTCCGACAACGGCAGCGCCTACACTGCGAGGGACACACGCATCTTTGCGCAACAACTGGGCCTGAAGTCCTGCTTCACGCCGGTGAAAAGCCCGCAATCCAACGGCATGTCGGAGGCTTTTGTGAAGACGCTCAAACGCGACTACGTCCGCGTGAAACCATTGCCAAACGCCGAAACCGTGCTGTCATTGATAGGAGACTGGATCGAAGACTATAACGAAAACCACCCACACAGCGGCCTGAAATGGAAATCGCCTCGCGAGTTCATCAGGGCCAAGACCGAAACCGCTTAGGTGTCCGGTGAAACAGGGGCTGGATCAGAGAGGTTCAAGAAGTCTACAACGACGGTAGGATTGACTACGTTGTCAGAATTCACAACCCCACCGATTACACTGTTCGAGTGACGGCTACATTAGACGATTTGATCTACTGTCCTAAACGTGCATCGCTTGGGGACTTTGGTTCTACCGTAGATGTAAGCTTACCGCCAAACGGCTCTGATATCGTAAGTTTGGGCACTGACCTTCCCGACGCCACCAATGATGGCCGATACTTTGCGCTGTTGTATTATCAGGCGCGATCTCCAATTGCAGAACGTTTAGCTGATCACTATGGTATTGACGTTACGGAGATCGTGACAGCTAGCAGCAGCACCAACTATCGGCGAGCAATTGAAGACATCGCATTTTCGGAGGAAGAAACAATTCCTATTAGCTTTCCTAGCTTTAGTTACCGTCTTCCTGTTCCATTTGAAGTAACCAATAGGATGCCGACTGAAGTCGGCGGGATCGGATGCGACCCTAGAGAAAAATCGCCTCTGCTGGAAAACCATGATCTCTCTGGTGCGCGTGATTGATGTTACGAGCTATCACGGATGTAGAGACATGTTTGCTTCAACTTACCAAGTTGAACAGGTTTGTCTTTTCAATGAAGGTCGTCCGCTTTGGCTAGAACCTTCTCAGGGAGCGTACGTCATCCGGGCTTTCGAACCAAAGGTGGCTTGTACAGCGAACAAGGAAGAGAAATTGAACTTTGCTTGAAAATTAGCTTACCGCGATTTCTCGAAAATAGAATACGAATTCCGCCAATCTGGCGGGGTAATTGTATGCGACTAGCACAAACTGCTTGAATGTGTGGTCAGTATTCCGACGCCAGCATGATTGTGAGAACACGCTTCGATAGAGAGGGGTCGGTTGGATCAAGCGGCGCGATCTCAAGTGACGGGTCATAAACATCGATTTTCCAGCAGCAGGTTTCCTTGTCGAAGGTGAACGACCCAAAGTCATGTTCGCCATGGGGATCGTTGTCTGCAGTGAATTTGTTGAAGGCACGTACTTGTTGGAACAGTCGAACTGCCTCTCGATCATCGTCACCAATCAGATCATGGATGCCGCGTGTGGCGACGATAATACCGGGAACGCTTTGATCTCCACGCCGAAACCGATCATTTAGGGCGCGTATCTTGTGACTGTCTTTGTGCATGTGAAGAACTCCTTTGCTGAAGGCGCTGCCGAGAATTCGGCGACGCCAGCCAACAGCGGAGCTGCTGGACAGGATCAGGAGCGAAGTTGTGCGACCAGTGAAAGAGCCTCGAAGTAGCTCATATTGCGCGGCTCTGGCTGCCAGATCGGCGGTTGTTTCGGTAGCAACCGTTTCATGCTAGGCCAGCGCACAGCCAGCGCCGTCGCCTCGTCGGGCAAATCACCTACCCGAACAGTCGGACGATCCATGCCACCAAAGGGTTCTTTGTATGGACGATAATGGACATAGCAATTGTCGCCGCATTCAGAATCTGGTGAGCATGACGTGCTGCGCCTGCTCTGTCAGTACTGCAGCGTCTGCCGTTGATCCGCTGGTGGCGGGGTTGCTGGTAACGCAGACTGGAAAAATCAACAGTGCTGCGGTGATGAGCAAGAAAAATCTGGCAGTGCCAATCATAGGGAGACCATAGCAGCGGTAAGCATTCGTGAAAACGTGTCCTAAGCCGCCTATACCTATGCGTCGGCCCACGACACTGTGGCTGCTATTGTCTAAAGAAGTAATATCCTATCCCCCAACCGGATCAAAGCGCAGGCGACTTTGGTACTGCAGTGCTTGCCACCTATTGACGTAACCATCACCATCACTAACGACTTCGTACTTCAGTATCTTGAACAGCATATTGCCAAATTACGACCAGCATAAGCTGACAATCGTTTGACTCTAACCTATTTTAGGTTGCGGATTTCCCAAATTACGTAGGCACCCATCGCGGAGACGCACATCCCAACGAAAAAGAATAGCCGATCTACGCTGGCTTCCGTTGTCCTTCGAGTTAACCCCCAGCTGTCTGGTATGAAGATAGGAACAACAAAAGCCAAGATTATACCGATTGCAATAAACGTTACACCCAGTTGAACATGTGCGCCTTTACGAGTGCGCTTAAAGCGTCTTTCAATATTGGATAAACTATCTTCGAAGGTATCGATGAATCGCTTGTTATCCTGTTCATTATTCATATCGCTATTCTCATTCTAATGCTCATCGGTTTGTCGTATTTGGCCCATGGGCGCGCCGCAGCAACAACTGGCTGACAGAATGAAGCATTGATAGCCATCAGGTGTCCGACCCAACAGGAGCGGACACAAAGGTGTTCATGCGCTATTCTTCAAGTTCCGGTGCTGGGTTGTATTGCTCCACTTGAAAACCCCTTGACCGACATCAATCCCACTCTCCTATTGAGTAATGCATCTATAGGTTGTGGGTTGTATTGATGTTCTTTTTTTGGTGTATCTTAGCACCACCGATGAGTCTCAAGTCTCGACTTTTAGGAAAGGCCAAGTGTTTTCGCCACGCGATCCGCAGCATGACCAAAGCCCTCATCTGTGACATTGGCATCCTCCGGCGGGTTCAATGACACAGAGAAGAGGAACTTCTGGCAACGGGTCGCTTTAGAAATGGCATGGGCTTCGGCCATAGCACCATGCAGATCATCAGCCATGAAGCCGTCAATCGCAGCAACGGTCCCATGATCGTTCTCAACCTGATTCATCGGGTGGTCTGCCAACGCTATTGCGCCCGATCTTTGCGAGGCAACGAGGATTATGAAGACCACCTTGAGGTCATTCATCGACGTCACACGCATCCAAGCGACCTCGGCAATAGTTTCTTAAGATCGGCTTCCAACTCTTCAATGATGATCAGTGTCCTTGATGTGAGATGCTTGGCGATCTGATCGAGGTTGTTGGCCGTGCACGACCGTCCAAACCGCGGGAGCAGTTCCGCTAGAAGCTGTTGCTCTGAAACAGGTGGTTTTTCCGTTTGCGGTATGTGGGAGCCGCCTCTGCAAAAACCACGGACTTAATATACGACCCAAGCGGCATTGATCCGGTCTGTGCAACAAGTTGCTGGTGTTCATGAGGTGAAAGCCGCAAAGATAACGGGGCTTCACAGCGTTTCTTATCGGGCAATGCACCGATGGGCGCGACCCTCTTAGACTCGCTTTGGAGCGTTGATCCGACAGCAGAGCAAGCTGTTCTGAAACTGCTTCATCAGCCGCGATAATCTCGGCCCAGTTTTCGATTTCCAAAAGACAGGAGTCAATTAGGCTTGGTTCTAGGTTGGTCCGCCGAGGTGCATCAGAATACTTTCAGGCGAGCCATTTGCGGCATGACCACTTTTGGTAGACATGTTTCGCTTTGCTACAAAATGAGCGCAATTTGGCCGTCTTTGTCGCCAAATCAGGCGCCATACCATCCTTTAGGTAAGCTGGTGTTGGATTGTACTTGCAATATCCATGATCTGTTGACAGGCAGACGCCCAAACAGCGACTGCCGCTCCTCATGACAAGGCGCGGTATGTCAGACAAAAGGGACCAAAAGCAATTGGTTGACTGCTTAAGGTCCGTTAACGGGTCTGGCGTATAAGTGACGAAACGACGGTCTAATAGATCGTGGTGCGGAAAAGGTAGAGTAGTTAGTATGCCTCAGGAATTCCTACAAAAAAGGGCGAACGACGCTGGCAACAGCCTCGCGGGCCGTTTTGGCGACAATACCGCGCTTGATATCCTGAACCTGATTGAGGCTGACGTGGACTTCATCACGTTCGATGCCGCCGACCCTGACGCCGGGATTGTGACCTTTACCAACGGCAATACCATCACATTCGCTGAGATTGACCGCGTCGTGCCATGCTTTACGCCCGGCACCGCAATCGCGACACCAAATGGCGAGATGCCTGTCGAAAACCTGAAAGCCGGTGATCGTATCCTGACGCGCGACAACGGTATTCAGACCCTCAGCTGGGTGGGCATCAAACGGCTTGATTTCGCAGAACTCAAAGCCGCGCCACAGCTGCGGCCAATAAAGATCTCTGCGGGGGCCCTTGGCAACAACATGCCCGAGCGGGATATGCTGGTATCACCCAGTCACCGCATGCTGATTGTATCACATCAGGCTGAGCTCTATTTTGGTCAGTCGGAAATTCTGGTCGCAGCGCGGCATATGTTGGCGATGGACGGGGTGGAGGTGACGGATCAGCCCTATGTCACCTACATCCATATCATGTGCCAAAATCACGAGATTGTCTTGTCTGACGGCACCTGGAGTGAGAGCTTTCAGCCTGCCGATTTTACACTCAAGGGATTTGATGCCGAGCAACGCGAAGAACTCTTTGCGTTGTTCCCAGAGCTTGAAACAGCCGAAGGCATTGCCGCCTATGGTGCTGCGCGCCGCACGCTTAGCAGGCGCGAATCCAAACTGCTTTTTAACGGTTAGACGCCCGCCAAGCAGCCCAATCCTCGGGGGTGTCGAGGTCGAACCGCGCGCGCTGGTCGGGCAATGCCACCAGATAGGTTTCGCTCCTTAGTGGTCTCACGATGCTTTCGCCGCCACGGTCGCCTGACAGGTTGGCGAAAGACGCCCGCAAAGACGCGTCAAACAGAATTGGATGCCCCGGCTTGCCGTCTGCTGTTGCTCCACGCCAGATCAAGTGATCTGAATGCGCGGCGCGGGCGTTGATCACGGCCAGAAAGTCAGATGTTTCCAAGGAAATAAGATCGCCAAGTGTGATCATGAACGCAGGCGCCTGTGGCAATGCCGCCACGGCGCCGCGCATAGTGGCTGACATACCCTCTGTCGCATCGGGGATTGTGATGATTGACGCCTCAAGATCGGCAATTGCCCTTTGCCTCTCATCCGCTGCAGATGGCAGAGCAACAAAAATCGGATGCCCGGTTTCTTGCGCCGTCAGAACCTGTTTGCGCAGCAAAGGCATACCACCCACATCCTCAAGCAGCTTGTCGCGGCCCTTCATCCGTGCGGATTGCCCTGCGGCCAAAATCAGGATCGGGATCATCCGCGCATGACCGTGCCGTCGGGATCAAATAGCGGCGTTGTGATCCGCTTGGCGCGGCACAATTGTCCCATAATCTCGATCTCAACCTCCAGATCATCGCGTGCTAACGCACGTGGTACAAGAGCCAAAGCGATGGACTTACCTGCGTAATGTGAATAGCCGCCAGAGGTGCAAAACCCCTGTACCTTACCATCGATAAACACCGGCTCATAGGCAACCACATCGGCATCATCTGCATCCACTTCGAAAGCGACGGATATGCGCGCGGGGGGATTGGCACGCTCTATTTCAGCCGCAGCCCGACCGATGAAATCGACATTCTTTTTGAAGCTGATGAAACGGTCCATACCGGTTTCGGCGGCCGTATAGTCAGGCGAAAACTCAGACAGCCAAGACCCAAAGAAGCGGTCCAGCCGCAGCGACATCATCGCGCGCATGCCAAAGGGCGTGATGCCCAACGGCTGACCAGCCTGCCACAGCGTCCACCACAGCTGACGCTGGTCCATCGGGTCGCAATAAATCTCGTACCCAAGATCGCCCGTGTAACTGACACGCTGAACCAGGCAGGACACCTGACCGACCGTCATTTCTGCGACGTCCAAAAACGTCATTGCAGCAATGTCGTCACGCGTGCAACGGGACAGCAAATCGCGCGACTTTGGCCCGGCAATCTGGAAGCCGGTCGACTGGTCTGAGATATTGCGGAAGTATACATGACTATCCATGTTCCGCTCGAACCAGCGTTGGTGGATAGCCTGCGCACCGTAGGAGGCGGTCAGTCGGTAGTCTTCAGGGGCAATACAAGAGATTGTAAAATCACCTATCAGGCGCCCCTTCGGCGATAGCATGGGCGACAGCGACACCCGCCCCGGCTGGGGCAGCCGACCGGCCATGATCTTGTCGAGCCAGGGCTGTGCATCCGGCCCCCAGACCCGGTATTTGCCAAAGTTCTGCACCTCGTTGATGCCGACACCGCCGCGCACGGCTTTGACCTCGCGTGCGGTTGCATTGAATGCGTCAGAGCGGCGGAAGGTTGGCGTTTCATAATCCGGTTCACTGTCTTGCGCGAAATAGTTTGCCACTTCCAGCCCGTACTGATGCCCCCAAACGGCACCCAGATCGCTGAAGATATCATACATCGGCGTTGTGCGATGGGGGCGGGCGGCGGGCAGTTCCTCGTTGGGGTAGCTGACCGAGAAACGCCGCTGGTAGTTTTCAATCACTTTGGGCCGCGTGTATCCGGGTGTGATCCACTTGCCATAGCGGCCGACGTCCATCGCGGTCACATCACGTTCGCATTCGCCTTCAACCATCCATTGCGCCAGCATCAGGCCGACACCGCCCCCTTGGCTGAACCCGGCCATCACACCGCATGCTGACCAGTAATTGCGCAAGCCGGGAACAGGGCCCACCAGTGGGTTGCCGTCAGGGGCAAAGGTGAAGGGGCCGTGGATCACGGATTTGACACCTGCGCGTTCCAATACCGGGAACCGCTTGTACGCAAAATCAATCGAGTCGGCGATCTTATCAAGGTTGTCGGGCAGAAGTTCATGTCCGAAATCCCACGGCGTGCCATCCACCGCCCAAGGCTCGCAAGTCTGCTCGTAAAATCCGATGCATAGCCCGCGCCCCTCTTGCCGCAAATAGCTTTCGCCAGCAGGATCCATCACATGCGGATGTTCTGCATCGCGCTCGTAAATCTCGGGCAGGTCGTCCGTGACAATGTATTGATGCTCCATCGGATGCAGCGGCACATAAGTGCCTGCCATCGCCGCGACTTCGCGCGCCCAAAGACCCGCGGCATTGACCACATGTTCGGCATGAATGGTGCCTTTGTCGGTCACCACATCCCACGTCCCATCTGCGCGCTGGTTGGTTGCGATCACCTTGGTATGCAGCTCGATTGTGGCACCGCCCATCCGCGCGGCCTTGGCATAGGCATGGGTGGTTCCCGACGGATCAAGATGCCCGTCGAGCGGATCGTAAAGTCCGCCGACAATACCATCGAGGTTTGTGATAGGCGCAATCTTGGCGATCTCTGCCGGGCCAACAACCTCAGTCTCCAGCCCCATGTAGCGGTGCTTGGCGCGTTCCGCGACCAGCATATCAAAGCGGTCTTGATTATCCGCCAAGGTCACCCCACCCACATGATGCAGCCCACAAGACATGCCCGTGATCTCTTCCAACTCGCGATAAAG
The DNA here is from genome assembly GCF_037892195.1 of Yoonia sp. GPGPB17. Taxonomy (NCBI): domain Bacteria; kingdom Pseudomonadati; phylum Pseudomonadota; class Alphaproteobacteria; order Rhodobacterales; family Paracoccaceae; genus Yoonia; species Yoonia sp. GPGPB17. Next base: position 869,913 of record NZ_JATACI010000002.1, on the reverse strand, counting down.
CTTGATCGTATAGCCCTGCAACGCAGCCATATTCGTATCGCCATTCAGCGTATGAAACCCACCTGCCGCGTGCCATGTCGACCCCGATGTCAGTTCTGACCGCTCTACCAGCATCACATCGGTCCAACCCAATTTCGTCAGGTGATAGAGCACTGATGCGCCGACGACGCCGCCACCGATGATCAGGGCCTGGGTGGTGGTTTTCATGTTGTGCACTCCTGTCTGGATCATCGCTAATATGGCGTCGAAAAACGGCCAGTCGGTTCAAAAAGCGACACCGCATGTCGGTGAGTGGCTATCGCTGAGGCACACCATTGCAGACGGTGAAGATGTCATCAAACGAAAGGTTTCCAGATGCGCACCCATGCCCAAGCCGTCGTGATCGGAGGCGGCGTGATTGGCTGTTCCATCCTCTACCATCTGGCAAAACTGGGGTGGACCGATGTGGTGCTGCTGGAACGTGATGAGCTGACGTCCGGGTCGACGTGGCACGCGGCGGCGAACATCCACGGATTGCACGACAGCACCAATATCAGCCGTATCCAGCATTATACGATGAACCTCTATAATGCGCTGGAAGAGGAAACAGGACAGTCCTGCGGTGTGTTCCAACCCGGTTCGCTCTATCTGGCGCAGACAGAAGAGCGCGAGCATCAGCTTAGGTTACAGGCCGCAAAAGCCAAGTTTTATGGGATGAACTTCCACGAGGTGGACCGGGCCGAGGCGGAACGTCTGCACCCACTGGTCGATTATGATGGCATCCGCTGCATCATGTACGAGCCCGATGGCGGGAACGTTGATCCTTCGGGCGTGACAAACGCTTATGCGATTGGTGCGCGGCAGAGAGGGGCCAAGATATACCGCTTTACGCCTGTCACCGCCACAGTGCCGCAACCCGACGGGTCTTGGATTGTTGAGACACCAAAGGGCAATATCAGGACTGAATGGGTCATCAATGCCGCTGGTCTTTGGGGTCGCGAAGTGGCCAAACTCGCTGGGATTGAACTGCCGCTCTTACCGACCGAGCACCAGTATTTTGTGACCGAAACCATTGCCGAGATCGCCGCAATGGACTGCCGATTACCATCCGTCGCGGACCGCGATGGTGAATACTACCTGCGCCAAGAGGGGCAAGGCCTCTTGGTTGGCGCTTATGAAAAAGATGTCCGGTTCTGGGCCGAGGATGGCACCCCGCAAGGCTTTGGCCATGAACTCTTTGCCGATGATCTGGAACGCATTGAAGACAATATGATGCGCGCGATTGACCGTGTGCCAGCCGTGGGTGCCGCCGGGATCAAACGGGTCATCAATGGCCCGATGATCTGGTCGCCCGACAGCTCTGTCCTCTATGGTCCACATCCTGACCTGCGCAACTACTTCTGTTGCAATGGCATCATTCCGGGTTTCAGCCAATCTGGCGGTATGGGCCTGATGGCCGCACAGTGGATCATCAATGGTGAAAGCGACTATGACATGTTCGCATGGGACGTGGCGCGATTTGGCCCATGGGCGGACGCGAAATTCACCAAGGCGCGTGTCGGGGACCAGTACGCAAAGCGCTTTGCAATCCATTTTCCCAACGAAGAGCGCGAGGCTGGGCGGCCGGTGCGCACGCGACCCATTTATGAGATGCAAAAGGATATGGGCGCAGTCTTTGGCTTAAACTATGGCTGGGAACATGCGGCTTGGTTTGCCGAGACGCCGGGTGTGGCGGACACCAACGGATTTACCCGGCAGAACTGGTTTGAACCGGTCGGGCGCGAGGCACGGATGCTGCGTGATACGGCGGGGATCATAGATATCTCCAACTTTGCCAAATACGCCGTAAAAGGTGTGGGCGCCGCAGATTGGCTCAACGCGGTCTTTGCCAACAACATGCCAAAAGCCGTGGGACGGTCCTGTTTGACGCCACTGATCGGCGTGAACGGCGGCATCGCAGGCGATTTCACTGTCACACGCCTTGCCGAGGATGAATTCTGGATCATCGGTGGTGGTGCGGCAGAACGTTATCACCAGCGGTTCTGGAAAGAGGTGCCTCTGCCAGAGGGCACTACCTTTGAGAGCCTGACGGACAGGATGTGTGGTTTCAACGTCGCAGGTCCACAATCGCGCGCTTTGTTGTCGCGATTGACCAACGCGGATCTGAGTACCGAGGCATTTGCATTCATGCGGTCGAAAAGGATCACCGTTGCAGGTGTCGACGTCATCGCCTTGCGGGTGTCGTTCACGGGTGACCTGGGGTGGGAACTGCATTGTGCCGAGGCCGATCAACAGGCGCTTTATGAGGCCTTGCTTGTAGCCGCAAAAGAGGTCGGAGCGGGCCCGGTCGGATCACGCGCACTGATGTCTTTGCGCATCGAGAAAGGCTATGGCAGTTGGAGCCGTGAATACTCGCCCGAGTATTGGCCACAAGAGGTTGGTTTGGATCGCCTAATCAGGTTGGAAAAGGATTTCCTAAACAAAGACAGTTATTTGAAGGTCAAAGATAGTGCACCACGCGAATTGCTGTCGCTGATCGAGGTACAGGATGTGACCAACGCGGACGCCACAGGCGGCGAACCCATCTTCTTACCCGACGGCACACCTGTCGGGCGCGTTACCTCAGGGACCTATGGCTATAGTGTCGAGAAGTCCCTCGCGCTTGGGTATCTCAAAGATACAGCACCCGGCACGGCTGTCGATGTCATGATCCTCGGCAAGCCGCATCGCGGTGTTGTTCTGGCGGAGCCACCATTTGACCCCGCCGGAGAGAGATTGCGCGCTTAAGGAATAATACGCGTATACTTGGTGCCTTCCAATGTTGCGCCAAGGCGCAAACCCGTCTGAGCGAAGACAACAGCGATGACCGGCGCGAGCGACGTCGTCGTTTCTGCCCGCAACATCTCGCTTTGATCGCGGAACGCATATTCAATGTCTGCGCCAGCCGCCCAACCGGGGCCGCGGCGGAATTCCAGCAATGCTTCCGGGGTCATGAAGAACAACACGTGGCTGAACTGCTGTGCGCCAATCTGCAAACCGGCACTGCCGGATGTTGCGGAATAGTAGTCAACCGTTGATGACCCCACGCGCAATGCGCCTCGGCCAAATGAGCCGCCAAACCCAAGACCCACTTCAGTCACCAAAGGCATCACCAAGGTACCTGCAGCTTTCGCCGAAAGATCACGGGTTGCGGGATACTGATTGAAGAGCCCTTGCAAAGTGCTGTCGACACGCGCGTCGATTGTCGCAGCACCTGGGCTGCCAATGCCGTTGCTGCATGCCGCCAGCGTGGATGCTGCCAATGTACCCAGCGCAAAACTGCGCCTTGATAGATTTTTCATAATAGATCCGCCTATTTGCCTGTGATGAGGACGTTTTTCGCCTCTTATACGCATGTTTATAGGCGAGACGCCGCGCGCTGTCACGTCGGAAGACACGCGGGATGGCGAAGATTGCCTATGCAGCGTTCAGTTTGTCGTGCGACGGACGATACGCTATGCGCTCTGCATCAGTTTTGCAGCCGCTGGCGCGAAATACGTCAGTATCCCATCACACCCTGCGCGCTTGAACGCCAGCAGGCTCTCCATCATCACCTTTTCCCCATCCAGCCACCCATTCTGCGCTGCGGCCTGCAACATCGCGTATTCACCGCTGACTTGGTAGGCATAGGTCGGCACACCAAAGCTGTCTTTGACCCGGCGGCATATATCCAGATAAGGCATGCCAGGTTTCACCATAATCATATCGGCGCCTTCCGACAGATCGCGTTCAACCAGACGCAGCGCCTCGTCACTGTTTCCAGGGTCCATTTGATAGGTGTTCTTGTCACCGGTCAGGGCAGATGAGGCCCCAACGGCATCGCGGAACGGTCCGTAAAAGCTACTGGCGTATTTTGCTGTATAGCTGAGGATCGCAACGTTCTGGTGGCCATCCGCCTCCAACGCTGCCCGGATTGCGCCGATACGCCCATCCATCATGTCAGAGGGGCCCAGAATGTCTGCACCTGCCTCAGCCTGTGCCAAACCCATTTTGACAAGGGCCTCAACAGTGCGGTCATTGACGATTTCGCCATTTTCGACAAACCCGTCGTGGCCGTTGATGTTGTAGGGGTCCAGCGCAATGTCGGTCATCACAGCGATATCGGGGGCGGCATCCTTGATGGCGCGGATGGCCTGATTTGTCAGATTATCTGGGGCCCAAGCCATCGCGCAGTCTTCGGTCCGAGCCGCCATGCTGGTGTAGGGGAATATGCAGATGGCCGGGATGCCAAGGGTTTGTGCCTCTTTCGCGGCCAGGGCCACCCGATCGACCGTGCGGCGTACAACGCCGGGCATAGAGGCCACGGGTGTTTCGTCATCCTTACCGTCCATCACAAAAATCGGCCATATAAGATCATCAACGGTAAGCGTATTCTGACGTGCCAAGGCGCGCAGGGCCGGGCTTTGGCGCATCCGGCGTAGGCGCGTGGCGGGGAAGGGGGCAAGGGTCGGTTTCATGAGCAGCGGCCTCTTTTTCGGGATGATTTCTTGGTGGCACGGATTTTGCCGCATCACAAGGCTGGGCAAGCCCGATACGGGGCGCTAGGTTCCGCCCACGACGGCAGTTATGACTGGAAGACCCCCTTGGACTGGACCCTAGCACTTGCGCGACTGATCGAACTGCAGACATTCACCAGCTTTTGGTATTGGCTTGTTGTGATTGTGACCTGGTCGATTGCGGGAAATTGGCTGATTGGGGTGCCGTTTGACATGCTCTATCGCGCGCGCAAATGCGCCGAACAGGAACTGGCCGACCTTGAGAGGCTGGTTGATATCAATGTGCGTCGGATTATCTGGACGGATCAGGCCTTTGGCCCGGCGATGGCGGGTCTGATCGGGTTTATACTGTGTTCGCTGGGCGTCGCGGGTTTTGTCTATGGGCTGGAACTGGGACAGGGGCTTTTTGTGCTCGCAGCCCCGCTGATGATTGTTGTGGGGTTCAATCTACGTCTGGCCAGACAGTTGCATGTGGCCCCTTTGTCGGGCCGCCCCTTGGTCAAACGGCTGTTTCTGGTAAGGCTCTGGACGCAGATCATTGCCATGTTTGCGCTGTTCTTTACCGCGATGTACGGGATGTACTACGTCATCACCGCGCAACAGTTCTTCTAATCGGTTGACACCACTGGCGCGCGGGGTAGGTCAGCGGCATGTCTGATCCCAAACACATCACCATTAGCGGCGCACCCGAAGGGTATGACGCACAACTGATCCTTGCTGAATTAAGCGCAGGGCAGCCTGTCCTACATATCGCCCGTGATGACAAGCGGTTGGTGGCAATGCAGGCAGCCCTGGCATTCTTTGCGCCGCATATGCCGGTATTTGTGTTCCCCGCATGGGATTGTCTGCCCTATGATCGGGTTTCGCCGAACACAGATATCTCTGCCGCGCGCATGGCCACATTGGCTGGTCTTGTGCATGGAATGCCCGAGACGTTCATTCTGCTCACATCGCTGTCCGCCGTCACCCAGCGGGTGCCAGCGCGCACACTGCTGCGCGAGGCGGCCTTCAAAGCGACGGTCGGCCACCGCATGGATGAAGATGCCCTGCGCCACTTCCTGATCCGCATGGGGTTCACCCAAAGTCCGACAGTGATGGAACCCGGTGACTATGCGATACGCGGCGGCATCATTGATATCTATCCGCCGGGGCAATCCGGCCCCGTGCGTTTGGATTTGTTCGGTGACGTCCTTGACGGCGCACGGCGCTTTGACCCAGCGACGCAACGCACAACCGAAAAGCTGACTGAGGTCGAACTGGCGCCCGTCTCTGAAGTGATCCTTGATGAGGCTGCAATCACACGGTTTCGCCAGAATTATCGTTTGGAATTTGGGGCGGCGGGCACGGACGATCCTCTCTACGAAGCCGTCTCGGCCGGACGAAAACACGCAGGCGTCGAGCATTGGTTGGGGTTCTTCCAGGATGATCTCGAGACACTTTTTGACTACCTGCCCAAGGCAACCGTTAGCCTTGATGACCAAATGACGCCCATGCGTCTGGCCCGGTGGGACAGTATCGCAGATCAATACGGGACGCGTATGCATGCGCTATCCCAAAAGGGGCGGATGGACAGTGTGTATAAACCCGCGCCGCCAGAGTTGCTCTATCTGGATGACGCCGCTTGGGAGGCCGTAGTCGCCGATCGGCGTGTCATGCAATTCTCACCGCTCAAGCAGGCCACTGGCCCAGGCGCCATCGATGCGGGTGGGCGCATTGGACGTAACTTCGCGCCAGAACGGCAGCAAGAACAGATCAGTCTTTTCAGCGCCTTAGCGGATCATGTGAAAGCTAAACTGAACGATGGACCGGTGGTCATCGCGTCGTACTCGGAAGGTGCGCGCGAACGACTGGAGGGGCTGATCGAAGATGAAGGCGTGGCAGAGGCGATCTCGGTCACCGACTTCAGCCGGGTGGGTAAAAACGGCTTACATCTTGCCGTCTGGGCGTTGGATAATGGCTTTGAGACGCCAGAGCTAACGGTGATATCCGAACAGGACGTCTTGGGCGACCGCCTGATCCGGCAAACCAAACGGAAACGCCGGGCCGAGAACTTCCTGTCTGAGGCCAATAGCCTGTCACCCGGTGATCTGGTCGTGCATGTCGATCACGGTGTCGGGCGCTATATGGGCATGGAGGTTGTGACCGCACTGGGCGCGGCGCATGAATGCCTGTTGCTGGAATATGCCGAAAGCTCAAAGCTTTATCTGCCGGTTGAGAACATCGAGCTTCTTTCAAAGTATGGTCACGAAACTGGGTTACTTGACAAGCTCGGGGGTGGTGCATGGCAGGCGAAGAAGGCCAAACTCAAAGAGCGTATCCGCCAGATGGCAGAGCGCCTGATACGTGTCGCGGCAGAGCGGGAACTGCGGACTGCGCCTGCGCTTGACCCGCCGGATGGGCTTTGGGATCAGTTCCTTGCGCGTTTTCCTTACGTGGAAACGGATGACCAACTGGCCGCGATTGAAGATGTGCTGACCGATTTGGGGGCCGGAAAGCCGATGGATCGTCTGATTTGTGGCGACGTCGGCTTTGGCAAGACCGAGGTGGCGATCCGCGCGGCCTTTATCGCGGCGCTTTCTGGCGTACAGGTGGCGATCATTGCCCCTACGACACTGCTCGCGCGTCAGCATTATCAGAACTTCGCAGAACGTTTCCGCGGCTTCCCTGTCAACGTCCGCCCGCTGTCGCGATTTGTGTCCGCGAAAGACGCGAACCTGACGCGTGACGGGATCACCAAGGGTACCGTTGACATTGTTGTCGGCACACATGCGCTGTTGGCCAAGGGCGTCCGGTTTAAGAACCTTGGCCTGCTAGTTATTGATGAGGAACAGAAATTCGGGGTCCAGCACAAAGAACGGCTTAAGCAATTGCGGACGGATGTGCATGTGCTGACGCTGACCGCAACACCCATTCCGCGTACACTTCAACTTTCGTTGTCCGGTGTGCGTGATCTGTCGATCATCGGCACGCCACCGATCGACCGCCTAGCGATCCGGACCTATGTGAGCGAATTCGACACGATCACCGTGCGTGAAGCGCTGTTGCGCGAACATTATCGAGGCGGCCAGTCTTTCGTCGTCGTACCCCGCATTTCCGACATGGCCGAGATGGAGGATTTCCTCAAACGCGAGGTGCCAGAGGTATCCTACATCTCGGCCACCGGTCAGATGGCGGCGGGCGAACTGGATGATCGCATGAACGCGTTCTATGATGGAAAGTATGACGTGCTGCTGGCCACGACGATTGTGGAAAGCGGCCTCGATATTCCCACGGCGAACACGATGATCGTTTGGCGGTCTGACATGTTCGGCCTCAGCCAACTTTATCAGATCAGGGGCAGGGTAGGCCGCTCCAAGACGCGGGCTTACGCCTATCTGACAACAAAGCCCCGCCAGAAATTGACGGATACCGCACAGAAACGGCTGCGTGTGCTTGGGTCAATTGATACCTTGGGTGCAGGCTTTACGTTGGCCAGCCAAGACCTTGATATTCGCGGGGCTAAAGCAACCTGCTGGGTGAGGAACAATCCGGCCAGATGCGCGAAGTCGGCTATGAGCTTTACCAGCAAATGCTGGAGGATCAGATTGCGGCCATTCGCTCGGGTAAGGCGGAAGGCATTATCGACGACGGGCAATGGGCACCGCAGATCAATCTGGGCGTGCCGGTGCTGATCCCCGATGACTATGTGCCGGATCTCGATGTGCGCCTTGGGCTTTATCGCCGTCTGTCCGAACTGACCACGAAGGTCGAGTTAGAAGGTTTTGCAGCAGAGCTGATCGACCGGTTCGGCAAGCTTCCGCGTGAGGTGAACACATTGATGCTGGTGGTGCGGATCAAGGCGATGTGCAAGCGCGCTGGCATCGCCAAACTGGATGCCGGACCGAAGGGCGCGACCATACAGTTCCACAACGATAAATTTGCCTCGCCCAAAGGGTTGGTCGAGTTTATTGGCGCGCAGAATGGTCTGGCCAAGGTCAAGGACAACAAGATCGTTGTGCGGCGCGATTGGGCCAAGGAACGCGACAAGATTCAGGGCGCGTTCAACATCGCACGGGATTTGGCGCAAAAGCTGGCGGATGAGAAGAAAAAGGCGCGCTGACGCCTGTTCGTTTTACGTCTCACCCGGTCTTTTGATCATATTGGTCAGCCAAAGGGCGAGGGATGCACAGATCAATGTGCCAATCGCCATGGGCATAGGCGTACCATCGAAGGCCAGTGCGATGGGGGCGGCGATGATGACCGCACCAATGGTCGCCACGGCAGCGATGATAGACGCGGCCATACCCGCGATATGTCCCATTTCTTCCATGGCCAGCGCATTGAGGTTCCCGATGGTCAACCCGGCCTGAAAGAAGTTCGCGGTGATCCAGAATACATAGGTGCCAAACGCCAACCAATACGGGCCGTTCGCGGCGGTGATGACGATCATTAAAAGCGTGATGCCGATCTGGACGGTATACATCGCCTTGATGATGGCACGCATACCTAACCGCACCACAATACGGGCATTCAGCACACTGGCGGAGGCCGCAACAATCGCGATCCCGCCGAACCAATAGTGAAAATGCGCGCCTTGCTCAAAGGTGATGTCAAACACCTGTTGGGTGGACGAAAGGACCGTAAACAGCATCCCGAAGGTCAGGGTTTGTATGAAGATTGACAGGCGCGCGGTGCGATGTCTGAACATCTCTGATGCGGCTGAAACCAAAGAGCGCAAGCTTAAGGGGCGCCGGTTTTCAGCCAATAGCGTCTCGGGCTGGCGGATCATCAGCCAGAGCAGCGTAAGGACGGAAAAGAGGATGAATGCCGCGAAAATGGCACGCCAGCCAAAGCCCAGAATGATAAAATGACCGATTGTGGGCGCCAAAGCCGGGACAAGGGAAAACACCACCATCACAAAGGACAATATCCGCGCCATATTAGGGCCAGAGTAAAGGTCGCGGATCAACGCCATCGCGACGACGCGGGGGCTTAGCGGCACCCAAGCCCTGCACAACGCGGGCAATCAGCATCACTTCAAGACTGGAGGCGGCCCAGGCAACGGCACAGGCAATGACATATATGATCGCGCCCCCAACCATAACCGGTTTGCGCCCGAATGCATCAGACAGCGGCCCTGTAAACAGGGTGCCGATCCCCATGCCAAGCACAAAGCTGGTGATGATCAATTGCGCATTATTCAGATTGTCGGGTGTGAGCGCGGCCCCAACCTCAGGCAGTGCGGGCAGCATGGCATCGATTGAGAACGCCACCGTTGCGGCCAGCATCGCCATCAGCGCTATAAATTCGACCTGCGGCAGCCGACGTGGCTCAACTGTGATTGCGGGCGCTTCCGTCATTCAGCAGCGTCGATTTGCTTCATGATGTCCTTGATCACATTGACCCACATGTCAGGCGGTTGTGCGCCCGGAACGGCATGTTGTTGGGCGACAATAAAGGTTGGGACAGAGTTCACACCCATTTCGCGGCTGTGCTTGTCGCGGGCGCGAATATCGTCGACGTCTGAATCCGAGGCCAGCAGTTTCGTCACCATCGCGGCATCCATATCTGCGCTGTCTGCAATATCGGCCAGCACCTCGTGATCGCCAATGTCACGCCCATCGACAAAATACGCTTTGAAGAGCAGATCAACGACAAAAGACTGGCGCTGCTCAATGCTTAAGCCCAGTGGATCAAGCGATGTGCGTTGATCGTGTTGGGCGTTTTCTTGATCGCATCGAAATTGACATGCGCGCCCGAGCGTTCTGCATGCTCGACCACCGGCGCATAAGCTTTTACAGCGCCTTCCTTGCCGCCGAATTTGCCTTCCAGATAGGCGCGTCGGTCCATGCCTTCGGCGGGCATATCTGGGTTTAGCTGAAATGGATGCCATTCAATTGTGAACGGGTGATCCGGAAACTGTTCCAGCGCCTTATCCAGATTTGTCTTACCGATGTAGCACCACGGGCAGATCGGGTCTGAAATGATATCAAGTTTGACCATAGGCGGTCTCCCATTCGTCGCGCAGCACTTTGCGCATAAGTTTGTTGTTGGCCCCCCGAGGGAGTGTGTCGCGGGCTACCAGAAGGCGCGGCGTCTTGTAGGCGGCCAATCGCGCGGCGGTAAACGCGCGAAGTTCATCTTCGTCTATCACGTCCGTGGCTACGTAAAACCCCGCTATGATAAAAACACCTGTGCGTACCTGCACAGCACAGGCTGCGGCTTCGATGATAAGGGGATGTGCGGTCAGCGCGTCTTCGACTTCGATGGGGCTGACACGGTAGCCGCCGGCGTTCATCATATCATCGGCGCGCCCGGCATAAGTGATGGCGCCCTTGGCGTCCATCGTCGCCTGATCACCGGTCAGGAACCAATCGCCTTGATAGCGCGCGGTGGTCTCTTTGGGTTTATCTAAATACCCCAGCATCAGGCCGGGGTCGGACTTGTGCACGGCGATAGTACCGACCATGCCGCGAGGGACGGGCCCTTCAGGCCCCATCAGGGCAACATTACGTCCCGGTTGGACAAATCCAGCCGCACCCTGCGGTGCCGGAGTTTCGGGTGACGCAGAGATAAATGTCGAACATTCGGACATACCGAAGGCTTCGAATACGGGAGTTCCGGTTTTTTCTTGCCAATCATCGCGGACAGAGGAGGCCATGGTTTCGCCCGCTGAAAGGCCGTGACGCAGATGCGGAAGGGCCCCCACATCGGCACGCAAAAGTCTGCGATAGACGCCCGGTGCCGCGGCAAAAAGTGTAGCCTGATACTCTTTCATCAAGGCAGAAAGGTGATCTGGCGTCACATCTTGCCCTGGGATCAAAGCAGTTGCACCGATGGACCAGGGGTCCATCAGCCCGGTGCCCAACGTATAGGTCCAGTTGAATGCGCCCGCATGCAGCATCCGATCTGTTTCGTGCAACCCATACCAGCCGTCCAACATCATCTGGCGCGCCCAGATCGCGCGATGTGCGTGGACAACCGGAGTCGGGCGACCGCTCGTCCCCGACGTGTAGATGATGTACGCGGGTCGGTCGGGATCGCCGATCACAAAATCGGTCGGGTTCAACGTCCAGAACTTGCGAAGTTGTTCGTTGACCGTGTGTTTTTGGCGGAGTTCCAAGGCAGGCTGTATGGTCTGAGTAACCTCCTCGTACTCGCGTTCCGACAAGGCGCTCGATAGCGACACCGGGATGATCCCAGCAGCAATTGCGCCAAGAAATGCGATTGGAAATTCCGGCGTATTGCCAAGCTGTAATATGACCCGCTCACCAGGGTCCAACCTGTCCAACAACGCTGTCGCTGTCCCTAGTACCGCACGTTTCAGAAACTGATAGCTGAAGCTCTCACAATCGCCGCGCGCATGAACAATCTGCAGCGCGGTTTTTTCGCCCAAACGATCCGCGTGAGACAGCACATAGGCTGCCATGTTGAAATCGTCCGGCGCAGGCGGAAACCCGTCTGATTGTACAAGCGACTGCATCGTTCACCGCTACCGACACGGCACCTAGGTTGCAAGATGTCCGCAGGCTGCTTATGACAAAGCTATGGCAGACAGCGACCCCAAAAACCTTATTCGCATCGCTCACGAAAGCGGCGAACCCGGCGTCGCGCAGCCGCTTGATCTGGGTGCGCGCGTGCGTGAATTGCGCAAAGCGCGCAGTTGGACTTTGGAACAAGCCGCACAACAGGCCGGGTTGGCCCGCTCGACACTGTCGAAGATCGAGAACGGTCAAATGTCGCCAACGTATGACGCCCTCAAAAAACTTGCCGTGGGGTTGGAAATCTCTGTTCCGCAACTCTTTACACCGCCCTCAAAGGGGCAGGTGAATGGTCGTATGGCTGTGACCCGGAACGGCGAAGAGGCCGAGAAGGTGACGACAACCTACGAACATGCGCTTTTGGCCGAGACATTGACCACGAAGAAGATGCTGCCTTACCGCACCCGCGTCCGCGCGCGGAACGTCGAGGATTTCGATGGCTGGGTCCGCCACGACGGCGAAGAATTTCTTTATGTGCTGACCGGTCAGATCCGACTTTATACGGAGTTCTACGAACCCGTAGACCTCAAGCGTGGTGACAGCACCTACTATGACGCAGCGATGGGGCACAATGTGGTCTCGATCAGCGCTGAAGACGCGACGATCCTTTGGGTCACATCGCTGAGTTAGCCCTGCGGAAATAACCGCGGCAGAATCAATGCCGCTACGCCGACACCGACAATCTGCATGGCCACGAACATTGGAACATGAGCCGGATTGATACCCGCAAACGTATCACTGAACCCACGTGCAATCGTGACCGCAGGGTTGGCAAAGCTGGTTGAGGACGTGAACCAATAGGCACCTGTGATGTAAAGCGCGACAAGGCTTGGAACGGCGTCAGGGCGGCCTTTCAATCCGCCAAAGATGACAAAGAGCAGCCCAAATGTGGCCAACACTTCCGAGAACCACTGCCCCACACCGGTGCGGTCTGTTGTCGAAGCCTGTAGAATGCTCAGATCAAACATCACGTGGGTGGCCCAAACACCGAGGATGCCGCCGATAATCTGCACGATCACATAGGACGCCGCATCTTGGAGGCCAATCTTTTTGCGTAGCAAGAAGGCCAACGTCACAGCCGGATTGAAATGAGCACCCGATAAGGGACCTAGCGTGGTGATGATCACATAAAGAATGCAGCCTGTCGCTATCGCATTGGCAAGCAAGGCAATCGCGACATTCCCATCCGACAACGTCGCGCCCATGATGCCAGAGCCCACCACGCCGATCAGCAAAAACGCCGTTCCCAGACCCTCGGCCAATAGTCTCTGCATTTTTACACTCAATCCGATCAGGCCAACGGTGTTTACTCTTCATACCACCAAACATCTGGCTGCCAACCGGGCCAATCGCCGAAAATCGGGATGTAGTCCGGGTGTTTAAGTTCCCGAGCCTGCGCGATGCGACTGATGTTCCACTGATAGATTGGGATAACATAGCGGCCTGCGGTTAGCACGCGGTCCAACGCCTTAACTGCGGCAACAAAATCGTCCTGACTTTCCGAGGTCAGCAAACGTCCAATCATCGCATCCACGGCGGCGGATTGAACCCCCATCAGGTTGCGGCCTCCGACCTCATTGGCGCGTTCCGAACCATAATAGTTGTACTGCTCATTGCCGGGCGACAGCGATACGCCGCGCCGATAGTAGACCAAATCAAAATCATAGGCGTCGGTGCGTTCTTTGAACTGCGCACTATCGGCGACAGTCATTACAGCTGTTACTCCGATCCGGGCAAGTGATTCCGTGTAGAGATCTATGATCGACTGCATCTCGGTCGCGCCCTGATCCAGCAGGATTTCAAGCTTGAAATCATTGCCATCGGCATCGCGCATCACGCCATCCTGCACGGTCCAACCAGCGGCTTCGAACATCTCGAATGCGACAGCACTGCCAGCACGGTTGCGCTCTGACCCGTCACTGACAGGCAGCGCATAACCTTCGAGCGTGCCGGGGACCAGTTCATCGGCGAATGGTTCAAGAAATTCCGCAACGCGCCCTGTTGCTGGCCCGGCATCCATCCCCAGCGGGGAGTTTGACCAGTAAGACGTGATACGCGGCTGGGCAGAGCCTGTCATGGTTTCGTTAATGAACTCGAAATTAAACGCGTGGATCAATGCGTCCCGCACCCGCCAGTCTGCGAGATGCGCACGGCGGGTGTTCATCGCGAAACCTGTCATGCCAGACGGGCGTTGGTGTGCGATCTCTTCTTTGACGATTTCACCGCTTTGGACCGCAGGGAAATCATAGCGGGTATCCCAGCGCACGACGTTGAATTCGCGCGTGGCGTTGACTTCCCCTACTTTGAACGCCTCGAAGGCGGCGGTTTCATCGCCAAAAAACTCAAGCCGCACTTCGTCAAGATTGCCGGTGCCGACACGGAAAGGGACATCAGCGCCCCAATAGTCAGGGTTGCGGCGCAGCGAGACAAAGCGACCCGGTTCGAAATCATCAATGACGTAGGGTGCTGATGTGATCGGTACGATCTCGGTCGTGCTTTCTGCGAAGTCGACGCCATCCCATTGGGCCTTTTTCAGAATAGGACGCAAACCGGCCAACAAAGCCAACTCGCGATCTTCGACGTTAAAGGTGAAGCGAACCGCTCGGTCGCCTGTCTGTTCCAGGCTTTCAACCTTGGACCAGAAACCCAGATAGCGGGGATGGCCAATGGTGCCCAAAGTTTCGTAGGACCATATCACATCTTCGATGGTCACAGGGCTACCATCCGAAAAAGTCGCATCCTCGCGCAGCGTAAATTCGACCCAACCGCGGTCCGGTCCCGTCTCAATCGATCTCGGCCAAAACGCCATAAAGTGAGAATGGTTCGTCCAATGAGCGGCCCATAAAGCTCTCGCCGACGAAAAATCTCAGCTGCCACGGAACCGACCCTTTGCGGATGAACGGGTTGAGGCTGTCAAAGCTACCGACCTCTGCTGTGACGATCCGGCCGCCTTTGGGCGCGTCCGGGTTGGCGTAGGGCAGGGACACAAAATCGGGTGGTAGGGCGGGGTCGCCATACATAGCTATGCCATGCTGGGGTTCGGCCTGCACGAACGCTCCTGTAAAAACCAGTGCCAACGCGGTTGTGATTATGCGTGTTCTTCTGCCGACCGGACGTGTCATTTTGATGCCCCTTTTTCTGCTCAGGTCATTATTATGACCAAACCGTAAAGAGGGTTACCAACCTTTTCAAACTTTTAGCTTGGAGGCGGGCGAGGGATTGCTTATAACAGGGGCACTGCTCGATAGGTTTCTTGCCTGTATGAAACCTGCCTCAATAACTTTACGCCCGCCTTGTGCGGGCGTTTTTTTTATGGCTCACGGACGCGTCGTCTGGTTTTTGCAGTTGCAGCATATAAGGTGAGTCGCAACGCAAGAGAATCGGAGCCAAACCATGTCCCTGTCAGGAAAAACCGCCGTTATCACCGGATCAAACTCAGGCATCGGCCTTGGGGTTGCCCGCGAATTGGCCAAGGCAGGTGCGAATGTGGTGCTGAATTCATTCACGGACCGCGACGAAGATCACGCGCTCGCAGCTGAAATCACCAAAGAGACCGGGGTTGAAGCGAAATATGTCGCCGCTGATATGTCCAAAGGTGATGATTGCCGTCGCCTGATCGCAGATGCGGGGCGTTGCGATATTCTGGTGAATAACGCCGGTATTCAGCATGTCGCCCCCGTACAGGATTTTCCGACCGGCAAATGGGACGCAATCATCGCAATCAACCTGACGTCAGCATTTCATACAACAGCGGCAGCTATTACCGGCATGCGCGCGCACGGTTATGGGCGTATTGTCAATATTGCCTCGGCGCATGGGCTCACCGCATCGCCCTACAAATCCGCCTATGTCGCAGCCAAACATGGCATCGTAGGCCTGACCAAAACCATCGGTCTGGAAACGGCCCAAGAGCCAATCACCTGCAATGCCGTCTGCCCCGGCTATGTGCTGACGCCACTGGTTGAGGCCCAGATCCCGGACACGATGAAAGAATACAACATGTCCCGCGAGGACGTGATCAAGAATGTCATGCTGGAACGCCAGCCATCCAAAGAGTTCGCAACGGTCGAGCAATTGGGCGGTACGGTCGCCTTTCTGGCCTCTGATGCAGCGGCGCAGATCACCGGGACGACGATCAGCGTTGATGGCGGTTGGACCGCACTATGAAAAAGATCAACCTCGCGCTGCAAGGGGCGGGGCGCATGGCGCCTTTACCTGGGGTGTGCTGTGCCGGTTGCTGCATGAGGATGATATCGAGATTGCCGCGATTTCAGGCACCTCGGCAGGGGCGTTGAACGCAGCGGCGCTCAAATCAGGCTGGGTGGCCAATGGCCGGGATGGAGCGATCGAGAACCTCGAATGGCTATGGGGTCAAATCGGCGGCGTGACCGACCCCAAGTTTGCCCCATGGATCAGTGCCGCGGCCCCAACAGCCGAGATTTGGGCAAAAGCGTTGAAGTATTCGCCTGCCTACACGGCCTTTGACATGACCACGCGGATGTTTTCGCCCTATGTCTATGGCCCGGCGATGCAGAACCCTTTGGCCAGCATCGTGCAGAAATTCCATTATGATGAAGTCTGCGCGCACGACGGGCCCGCGCTGCATATCTGCGCGACCAATGTTCGGTCCGGCAAAATCCGCGTGTTTACCGGTGATGAGATCATGCCAAAGGTCATCATGGCCTCGGCCTGTTTGCCCAGCCTGTTTCAGGCGGTGGAGTTTGAGGACCCCAAGACCGGCAAGGTCGAGGCGTTCTGGGATGGTGGATACACAGGCAACCCCGCCCTTTACCCATTGTTTGCCAATGAGTTACCGGACGATCTTCTGATCGTGAATATCAATCCGCTCTACCGTGAAGAACTGCCCATTGACAGTCAGTCTATCGAGAACCGGGTGAATGAGATCAGCTTCAACAGCTCGCTCCTGCGTGAGCTACGCGCGATTGAGTTTGTCAAACGGCTGCTTGCTGACGGTTCAATCAAACGCGGCACGATGAAAGATGTGCTGGTGCATATGATCGCGGATGATGCGTTGATGAATGACCTCAACGTCGCGACCAAGACGATCCCGACCGCTGTTATTATCCGACGTCTGAAAGAAGCGGGCGAGGCCGCCTGTGATACATTCTTGAAAAACCACAAACAGGACATCGGCAAGCGCAGTTCGGTTAACCTGACCGAGA
Source organism: Yoonia sp. GPGPB17 (assembly GCF_037892195.1). Classification (NCBI taxonomy): domain Bacteria; kingdom Pseudomonadati; phylum Pseudomonadota; class Alphaproteobacteria; order Rhodobacterales; family Paracoccaceae; genus Yoonia; species Yoonia sp. GPGPB17. Next base: position 852,696 of record NZ_JATACI010000002.1, on the reverse strand, counting down.
TGTTCAGCTAAGTAGCTTGACCGCAAGCGCCCACATCACAAGGCCGATCAGCACATCCAGAATACGCCATGCCCGTGCCGATTGCATAACCGGCGCAAGTAATCGCGCACCGTAACCGAGGCTGAAGAAGAAAACGAAGGATGACGTCACAGCGCCAATTCCAAATGCGGTTTTCTCAACCGGATCAACATATTGCGTCGAAACAGCACCAACGAGGCCAAGCGTGTCGAGATACACATGGGGGTTCAGCCAGGTAAATGCAGCGCCCGTCGCAAGCGTGGCCAACAACCCCGCGCTCTTGCCTGCCAGTTGCATGGCATACGCGCCTTGCCACGCCGCCCAAAGACGCAAGGCCCCATAAACAGTCAGGAATGCGGCACCGCCCCAGGCCATGATCTGCGGCAACATCGGATAAAGCGTTACGATATAGCCGAACCCAAGCACACCAGCGGTGATCAGCAGGGCGTCGGATGTTGCGCAAAGCAGACATAGCCAAAAGACATGCGTACGCATCAAACCCTGCCGCAAGACAAAGGCGTTTTGGGCACCAATGGCGAGGATCAGCGCAAACGCCGTGGCAAAACCGGTCAGTGCTGGGGTAATCATGTGCTATTCAGTTGGGTTTGTTACTTCCACGCCGTCTTTGCCGTTGGGATAGACAAGACCTGCCGAGATCACAAGCTTGGCCGCGTCCTCAACCGTCATGTCCAGCGGCATCACATCGCGCTGTGGCAGAAACAACAGGAACCCCGATGTGGGGTTCGGCGTAGTGGGCAGGAAGACGGTGACAAAGGGTTCACCATCATTCAGCTTGGCGTCAATCTCGCCCTTGGCGTTGATCGAGATAAAGGCGATCGCCCAGATGCCCTTACGCGGATATTCGACCAGACAAGCCTTATCAAAGGATGTTTCGCGTTGGGAAAAAACCGTTTCGGCGATTTGTTTGGCAGCATTATAGATCGAGCGTACAACGGGTGTTCGGTCGACAAGCCGCTCACCTATGCCCAGAAAAGACCTCCCAATCAGGCCTTTACCGACCCAACCGACCAGCATTGTGAAGATCAGGAAGATGACAACGCCGACACCACGGACATTGACTTCGATCTCATTGCCCGGCTCGCGCCCAAGCAGATCGTTCAGCAAGGCGGTCGGCTGATACGCATCGGGGATAAATGGCCAGACCCAGCTATCCACCCAGCCAACGACGGTCCAGATTAGCCAGATCGTCAGCCCAATAGGCGCGACAATAATCAGGCCTGCCAGAAAGTTACCACGCAATCGTGCGATGATACCTGGCTTGGTCCGTCGCTTGCTGTCGTCTGGTTTTGGGTCGATCATCATACTAATTTCACCGCTTGCATGGAGCACACTTATGTCTTGGTATGGACCGCAGCAAGCTATCTTGCGGAGATCGCGGGCTATTTTCCCATTGCGATGGCGATTTGAGCACCCAAACGGGCGTTATTGCGCACAAGTGCGATATTTGCGGTCAGTGATCGACCATCGGTCAGCTCAAAAATGCGTCCCAATAAGAATGGCGTCACGGCTTTGGCGCTAATCCCTTGAGTTTCGGCCTCTTGCAAAGCCTGATCGATGACGGGTTTGAGATCTTCTGCCGTTATCTGCGCATATGCAGGGATTGGGTTGGCAACCAGCTGGCCGCCTTGCAGCCCCATGGCCGTGCGTATGTGCTGCGCCTTGGCGATATCGGCAGCATCATCCATCCGCAAAGGGGATGGCATATGAGAGGTAGCCGACCAAAACGCAGGCAGAACATCCTGCCTATAGGCAATCACCGGGACGCCCAGCGTTTCCAACACTTCGAACGTCTTGGGCAAATCAAGAATTGCCTTTGCCCCCGCGCTGACGACTGTTACGGGCGTCTGGGCCAGTTCCCGCAAATCGGCAGAGATATCAAAGCTGTCCTCGGCACCCCGATGCACGCCACCAATGCCACCGGTGGCAAAGACATGAATGCCCGCCAGATGAGCTGCGATCATCGTTGCGGCCACGGTCGCTGCCCCGGTGCCGCCTGTTGCAATGCAGGCTGCCATGTCAGCCCGCGACAGTTTGGCTACGTTTTGGGCCTGACCGAGGGCCTCAAGTTGATCCGCCTCCAGCCCGATATGCAGCACGCCATACAGAACAGCGATGGTCGCCGGAGTTGCCCCTGCGCCGCGCACATCCTCTTCGACCAATCGCGCTGTCTCCACATTCTGCGGGAACGGCATGCCATGGGTGATAATCGTGCTTTCAAGCGCTACGATGGGCGCCCCTGCATCCCGGGCTCTAGCAACCTCGGCGCTGTAGTGGATGGGGATCATAGGGGCGTCTCTCCTGAAACATAGGTGGCGGCAGCATTCAGCGCGCGTGTCAGGGCGGCTTCGCGGTCCATTCCCTCGGCTTCTGATGCGATATGGGCAGCCATGAACGTGTCACCAGCCCCAGTTACGCGTGTGACCATCACCGCTGGCGGGATTTGTGTGATGATATCTGCGGCCGTGCCCTCTGATGCTGATTTTCCGCCATCGGTCACCAGCACGCGATGCGCGCCCCGCGTGATGAGTGCTGCGGCGGCTGTACCAGAATCCGGGAACGTGGTCTGACATAACAATCCGGCCTCTTCGAGGTTGACATAAAGCGTCGCTGACGGATGCCCCAGAAGGGCCAAAAGCCGTTCGGCCTTGCCCGGTGATGCGGGTGCCACGCGTAAATCAGCCGCTGCAAAAAGGGGCGAGGTCGCAATTGTCTGCAACAGCTCCTCGGTCAGGTTCCCGTCCAGCGCCACCGGTCCGGCAAAAGGCGCGGCCCGCGACCCCAAGCTGCCATCACCAAGGGCACGTAAAATCTTCTCTCCTGCGGCTTCGAGTGAATGCGCATCCGCAATTGCAGCCACAAGTCCATTTGCGCCTTCCACTGCCATATAGACATCAGTCGGCAAATCCTCTGACCGGTAAACATGCGCGCAGATCATACCCATGCGCAGGGCTTCGCCAATCAGCTCTTCGCCTTCGGTGTCTTGCCCGATTGCTGTGAGCAAGGCAGGGGTCATGCCAAAACGGCGCAGGGTCATCGCGATGTTCATGGCAACACCACCCGGTAGCCGGGTGATGCGACCCGGCACATCAGAACCAACGCGCATATGACTGGCAGAACGTCCGATGACGTCCCATAGAACGGAGCCGATGCAGATAATATCAGGTTGCTTGGTCATGTGCGCCTTCTGACCCAGCAAAAAGGCAAGGGCAAGTCTTAGTCGGGCACCGCAAAGGTCAGATTGGCCCAGAGCGTTTCCCAAGCGGCACCTGACCGCGCGGCAAGACGTTCACTTGGCACACGCAGGACCACCGCATCAACCATATAGGCGTGACCCGCTTTGACCGGGAACGTGGCGATCCCGTCCGCATCCGTCCGGTAAAGCGAGATCGTAACGCGGCTGTCGGGTGCCTTTTCGAAGACCTCGACTTGCGTATCGGGGCGCAAACCATTGCGGTAATACACCTGTACGCGCACACCATCTGTCAGATCATCTGTGTAAGGATTGGTCAGGGCGACAATCTCAGTCTCCAGCCCGACGCGTCGATCAGCGCCCTCGCTGTTGCCCACGCCAAACAGGGCCTTCGAATGGCGCGAATACACTTCGGAAAAGCCGTTCAGGATGATGCCGCGCGCTTCGTGTTGGCTGCGCACATCGCCAAAATCCTTATGATCAACAAACCTTTGAAAACGCTCCCAATCCTCATAGGTGACTGTAGAATGCTTCGCTTGATAGGCGGCGATGTTCAGCCCTTCAGTCACCGCTTCCTGTTGCAAGGCAGGCAGATCGCCGGGGCGCCCCTCAACGCGGGCGGCCTCTGTGCCTGCAAACAACACGAAATTCACAAACCGCTGTGGCAGAAACGCAAGTTTTGCCCCTGCAAACTCCTCCCCATTGACAATGTTTGCCTCCAAGTTAGTGTCCGCATCAACTTGGTATGCGGTCGGTTCAATCCAGAATTCATGGGCTGCAACAGGTGCCGCAATAAGGCTGAAAACGAGGGCGATGACGCGCATGAAAACTTCCTTCTTTGTTAGTGCAAGGGTGGCCTTTCTACGGGTCTTGTCAAGCGCGATGCTGCTGTGGGTCACGACCCTGTCAACAGCACAGGCCCATGAGGTGTTGCCTTCAATCGCGGACATGCGTGTCGTTGATGGCGATGTGACATTTGAGGTGCGCGCAAACCTTGAAAGCTTTGTTGCGGGCATCAACCTGTCCGAGACCGCAGATACAAATGAAAGCGCCCAAGCTGTCACCTATGATGAATTGCGAGCACTGCCGCCGGAGACACTGGCCGCGCAATTTGAGGCGTTTTGGCCGCAGATGGCGCAGGGGATCACGCTGACCGCAGATGGTACGTCGCTGGCGCCTGCACTGACATCGGTGAGTGTCGATCCGGTCGGCGATGTTGAGGTTGTACGCTCTTCACTCTTCATGTTCTCTGCCGTTTTGCCCGATGGAGCGGAGAATCTGCAAATGGGCTGGGCCTCTGAGTTTGGCGTTCTGGTTTTGCGCCAGATGGACGTGCCCGCACCTTATGACGGCTATCTTGAAGCCGGTGCCCTGTCTGATCCGTTCCCACTTGCTGGTGGGGGGCAGGCCACTGGGATGGAAACCTTTATTGACTACATCCCGGTGGGTTTCGATCACATTGTACCCAAAGGGCTCGATCACATTCTCTTTGTGCTTGGCTTGTTTTTTCTGGCCGCACGGTTGCGGCCACTGATTGTGCAGGTGTCGCTTTTCACGGTCGCGCACACGATCACGCTGGCGCTTGCCGCACTTGGTTATACCCAATTCGTCGATGATTTCACGCAAGCGCGCTTTGGTATCGCGTTCATTGATATTGTTGAGCCGCTAATCGCGCTGTCTATCGCTTACGTCGCCATCGAGAACATCTTTATGCGGCGGATCAGCCCGTGGCGCCCTTTTGTGATCTTCATTTTTGGCCTGCTTCACGGACTGGGTTTTGCCTCTGTGCTGGCCGAATTCGGATTGCCGGATGAGACATTTGTTGCAGCCTTGATTGGCTTTAACGTCGGGGTGGAAGTCGGCCAATTGGCTGTGATCGCGGTGATGTTCCTGTTTGTCTGGCAGGCTTTGCGGATTGACCGTGGTGAAAACGAAGTTGCACGCGGCATGGCGATGTATGGCGTCTTGTTCCTTGTTGGGCTTGGCCTGTTGGTGATGAATGCCGATGGGGTTTCGGGCCTGCTCGCCGCACCGCTCGGTGTGTTGGAAAATCCAGGTCTTTTACTTGCAGTCACGATGCCCGCAATGGCGCTTCTTTGCATCGCGTCGATCCAGCTACGCTATAACGATGATGCCTATCGCGATATCGTTGCTGTGCCAGCGTCGGTCTTTATTGCAGCCATTGGTGTGTATTGGTTCATCGAACGCGCATTCCTTTAAAACACTGGTTTGCGGCTGATTGGCCGCGCCGGTTTTTATCCGAGCAAAAAAACGGGGGTGCGGCGCCCCAAAGGCTTGCGCGATGCGCAAACCCCCGCTAAGAGGCGCGTACTAAATCCCGCAGGTGGGGGCGGGTGTGTTGGGGAGAAATCCCAAGACATCCACCGGTTGGCAAAACGCTGATCCCCCGCTGAGGCTTGAAACCGGAAAAGGAAAACGACATGGCTCTACCCGAGTTCACCATGCGTCAGCTGCTTGAAGCAGGCGTACACTTTGGCCACCAGACAGCGCGCTGGAACCCAAAGATGGATCAATACATTTACGGCTCCCGCAACGGCATCCACATCATGGACCTGACACAGACGGTTCCGATGCTGGACCAGGCCCTGCAGGTCATCCGTGACACCGTGGCCAAAGGCGGCCGCGTGCTGTTTGTCGGCACCAAGCGCCAGGCAGCCAAGCCGATCATGGACGCGGCCGAGAAATCCGCGCAGTTCTACATGAACCACCGCTGGTTGGGCGGCACACTGACAAACTGGCAAACAGTTTCGCAGTCGATCAACCGCCTGAAAGCAATTGATGAAGCGTCCGCTAACGGATTTGCTGGCCTGACCAAGAAAGAACGTCTTGGCATGGAGCGTGAGCAGGGCAAACTGCAGGCGTCTTTGGGCGGCATCCGCGAAATGGGCGGTGTGCCTGACCTGCTGTTCGTCATCGATTGCAATAAAGAAGACCTGGCTATCGCAGAAGCCAACAAACTGGGCATTCCGGTTGTGGCGATTGTTGACACCAACTGCTCACCTGCTGGCGTTGACTATGTCATCCCTGGCAACGACGACGCCGCACGCGCCATCGCGCTGTACACCGACCTGGCCGCCCGCGCAGCCCTTGACGGTATGACCGCTCAGATGGGCGCCGCAGGCATCGACATGGGCGAGATGGAAGAACTGGCAGAAGAAGTTGTAGCAGAAGCCGCCGCCGCCGAAGCTGAAGCTGCACCAGCTGAATAAGCGTCACAAAACTGTAGGGCAGGGGCGCTACGCCCCGCCTGAAACCCAAAATACCTCCAAAGGAGAAGTAACATGGCAATCACCGCTGCAATGGTGAAAGAGCTGCGCGATAGCACAGGCGCAGGCATGATGGACGCCAAGAAGGCGCTGACAGAAAACGACGGCGACATGGAAGCCGCTGTTGACTGGCTGCGCACCAAGGGTCTAGCAAAGGCTGCAAAGAAGTCCGGTCGTACAGCGGCAGAGGGCCTCGTGGCCGTTGCTGTCAAAGACGGCAAAGGTGTCGCGGTTGAAGTCAACTCTGAAACCGACTTTGTTGCGAAGAACGCTGACTTCCAGAAGATGGTTGCGGGTATCGCTGACGTTGCCTTGGGCACATCTGACATCGACGGTTTGAAAGCCGCTGACATGAACGGCAAGTCCGTTGAGCAGACAGTGACTGACGCTGTTGCGGTGATTGGTGAGAACATGTCCGTGCGTCGCATGGCAGCGCTGGAAGGGGCATCCGTTGTGAACTACGTGCACAACGCAGCAGCCCCCGGTATGGGCAACATCGGTGTTCTGGTTGCTATGACCGGCGACAACGAAGCCTTTGGCCGTCAGGTTGCAATGCACATCGCTGCCGCAAACCCTGCATCCTTGTCCGAAGCGGACCTCGACCCAGCCGTGGTCGAGAAGGAAAAGCAGGTTCAGATGGATATCGCCCGTGAAAGCGGCAAGCCAGAAGCCGTGATCGAAAAGATGATCGTTGGCCGCATGAAGAAATACATGGCCGAAGTCACATTGCTGAACCAGCAGTTCGTCGTGAACCCAGATCTGACAGTGGCCAAAGCTGCTGAAGAAGCTGGCGTTGAAATCACAGGCTACACACGTTTGGCCGTGGGCGAAGGCATCGAAAAAGTTGAAGAAGACTTTGCCGCAGAAGTGGCCAAGCTAAACGGCTAAGCCCCTTCCAACCAATGATGGCGGCCTGTTGCACACGCGACAGGCCGTTTTCATTTGGACGGCAAAACAACCAAGAACGAAAAACGGCCCGCATATTATACACACGCGCGGGCCGTTTTCCCTTTCAGGGGAGAAAAGGAACGACACCGAACCGGGAAGATGGTTGATGCCGCTACGATGGGCATGCCGGTCCAATTTCGGGACGAGGATCCGACACGTATCGTTTGTGCTGACGTGACAAGCAAACCTGCCACGCCAACTTCCGGTTGCCCGGACAAGGTCACAGAGCCTTGAAATTACAAGGAATACTAACCCCACGTTCCCAGGCCATAAGGCCACCACTCACGGAACATGGACAAAGTGGCATTTTACCCAACGTCATGAAAGTATGGGAAACCTGACCATTTGGAAAAATTTCAGTAAATATTACCTGACGTCTCACGCAATATGATTGCTTAGATCGCGTCCTGATCCATTACAAACATCTGGTTATAGAACGCCGCTTTCAATACAGCCTGTGCTGTGGTCTCGACATCCAATGCCTCACGGGCCAGCCTGAGGTGTTTTTCGACTGTGGCCGCGGTCAAATCCAGGAGTAGGGCGATATCCTGCGTGGTTTTCCCATCGCCAACCCATTGCAGCACCTCGCGTTGGCGCTTGGTCAGGCTACGCTCGCCCGAATAGGGCAGGGTCAGTAGTTTCAGGTGCATGACGTTGTTTAACACGATGATCTCCTCACCGTGCTTAGCCCAGGTCTGCTCGACCGCATCTTGCGTGAGCCCTGCCTGTGCCGTCAGTGCAATCGCCCCTTTTGTGCGTTCCGAGATTGATCGAAAACTTACGGTGTATCCTGCGGTCACATCCATCGACTTGTTGAATTCCATCACACGCCGTTCGCTGGCGGTCAGGTTGTCAACGCGGTTCATGTCCATCATCCAACGCCAGCTACAGGCCCCGTTATTTGCCAGCGCCCACCGCAGCATAGGGGCATGATAATAATACCCCTCATCAAAGAAAACCTTCATATATTCAGGGCTTTGCGTGGACAAAAGTACCCAATCTTGCGGATCACCAAGGCCTGTTGACGTGCGGTAGCGGGTAAAGCCATACATCAGACGATCAAACCCATAGGTCTCCATCTGGCGGGTATGGACATTCCACAGTTCCTCAACGGTACTGGCATTAGTCAGTCTCTCAAGATGGGACACCAGCGCGGTCATTTCGCCTCTCCGATGTAAGACAGGATCGCATCAATCGCGAGGGGATAGCCCGCAGCACCAAAACCGCAGATCTGACCGACAGCAACAGGGGCGATGTAGGATGTCTGCCGGAATACTTCCCGGGCGTGGATGTTCGACAAATGCAGTTCGACGACTGGCACCATGATGCTGGATATAGCATCCATCAGCGCGACAGACGTATGCGTATAGGCACCTGCGTTCAGGATGATGCCTGCGTGCGTACCGCGTGCGGCATGCAACATATCAATCAGCTCACCCTCGTGGTTGCTTTGGGCGAACGTGACATCAACCCCCAGTGCCGCCGCCTTGGTCTGACAAAGGGCCTCAATATCCGCAAGGGTTGTTGGCCCATAGACTTCGGGCTGGCGTGTCCCCAGCAAATTCAGGTTGGGGCCGTTCAAAATGAGTATCGAGCAAGTCATGGCCTGTCTCTAACAGCTTTAACCAGCTGGTCAAAATGGATTATGAGGCGGATGCGATGCGGAGTGTTGCAGGGTCCAATAGCGTAACATGTTTGTTGGTTTGCAAGCGCGCGATATCATCAGCGTAAAGCCGGTTCAGATGCGCGCGCTCCCAGGCATCCCAGGGATCAAAACGTCCGTTCTCAGCACTACGGGGGTAGCGGTTCTGAATGTCGATGCGCTGTTCGACAAGGCTGGGCAGGCCTTCGGTCAGCGCCAACAGCTCAAGCTGCTCCATCGCGCGAGCCGAGGCTGACGGTCTTTGGCTGTCATCCCTTGGAGAGTCGAATTTTTGAACATCAATGGTGTTGCCAACCAGTTGTTGCAAGAGGGCAGGTGCCATATCGCTATGGGCGACAAAATCTTCAAAACGCCAGACGTAGATATGCGCGTCCGGAAAGTGCTTGGTCACCACGTTGATCACACCGTTCCAGCCCGGCATGTGATTGAAAACACGCCGAGCACATATTTCGCGAAGATACGAGTGGTGGCCCGGCGGGCTTTAAAGATCGGCAGTACTCGACATAGGCTGCAGCAAAGAAGTCTGCGTAATTTCGTACGGCAAAGTAAATTTCTTTCACTGGAAAGGGGAGCTCTCGGGCGAAGGCAGAGATGAACTCTTGCCTGAATTCATAAAGCCGACCGAATTTGACGCAGTTGCCGCAATGGCCAGCAAAGTTTTCATCGGACAGGATCAGACGATCAGGTGGCATTTCATGAATAGGTGCAAAGTATTCTGTCTTCATCCTTTTCAAAGTGTCGTCATCAATAGGTGTCGGACGCGGCAGACCCAATCGCCAAATGGCGTTTCTTTGGCAGGGTTCCGTAAACTGCTTTCGCAGTTTACGATGCGGCAGATAGAGCACCCCACCTTTTTGTAGTTTCCCATTGTTGCGCTGCAGTAACTTTTGCAAAAAAGTCGAACCGGTCTTGTGAAAACCCCCATGCAGAACGGTATATGGTTCAGCCATTTTTCTGCTTCTCAAGCCATGCCGCGCCGTTATCTATGCTCGCGATCTGTGCCCGAAATTCTGGCCAGCCTTCACGCTCTTTCAATTCCTGTATCTTGGCGATATGCCATTCGCAGGCTTTCGCATATAGACCCGCCAATACAGGATCAGCGATCAGACGGCCGAACTCTGCCTTTGCGGTAAGCAAATGCGAAAGGATCGAGTCGTCATATTCGTAGTTGGCGTTCATGGCCTGCCAGTAATCAATGCCCTGATCGTCCTCGGTATGGTTGGTGCGCCCGCGATCGCGTTTGACAAGGAAGCTATCAATCGAACGTACAGCGTAGTGATGCAAGCGCGCAAACTTGTGTGAGAATTTATGATGCGCAGACCAGCCCCCGCGCAGGTATCGCGGTGGCATATTTTGCCCACCGGCATCGACCCATTTCAAATCTTTTGGATCCTCGGCGATCAGCGGACGGTGGATCTTGATGCGTGTGAATTTTTCGTTGTTACACATGATTGTTTTCAAACCAGATGAACGCTGATTGGGAAACTTATTCTCTGGTGCTGCCCAGAGAAACTGTTCAGTCACAAACCCTGGCTTGAATTCCTGTTGTTGCCCGTTTCCGAAAAGCTTCCAGCAGAAAGATATCGCATCCACATCACCGACGGCCTCCATCAAATCAGACAAGTGGCCATTGCCTGTCCTGATGACCAAGAACTCGTCGACATCCGCACACATCAACCAATCGGCTTCTTGGGTTTTGTCATGCCATTGCGTATTACGCAGTGCGTTACGTTGCGGGCTGATACCCGGCCGTCTGAGCGTGTTGACGACATGTGTGGCAACGCCGAGCTCTTCTAGACGCATAATGATTTCATCGGTGCCATCATCACAGTCATTTGTGTAGACTGTAAAACCGTTGAAACCGATTGCACGATGATATGCGATCCATTCAAGAATAAACGGACCTTCGTTTTTCATTGTTGTGACGATCGTATACTTTTGATCAGCCATCGTATGCCTCTTCAGCGACCGCGCGGGCCCGTTTGAGCTGGCGGAAATTTCGCATGGCCCTGTTGGCCATCTCATCCCGCCCGCGTTGGGTGTAGTATTCAGCAAGGCCACCAACATACCAACGCAGTTCACGGCGCCTGCGATAGTGTTGATAGAACATCTGGGGTGTAAGTTCGCCCAAAATCCCTTCCGTCATAACCGGTTTCAGTGCTTCAATCTTTCGAAGAAAGACGGCAGATTTATGATTGGAAAACCAGCATTTATAACCGGTTACATTCGGGCCTTCCAACCGTTCATAGTGAAGCCGATCAGGCGCAAAGTAGGGATCATAAAATACGCTCACAGGGCCAGCCTGTTCCAAGGCGTCTCGCGCGTCACTCAGCGGCAGGGTCCAGTCCTGTCGCCGTCCTATCCAATAGCGATCTTCCCAAGGCACCAGCGCAGGATCAAGTGTTGACTGGGGGTTAAAGGCCAGCACATGCGCACCAGGCACCAGCGACGCAAAAACAAGCGCTGCAAAAGCACCCATGGAGGATCCCGCAAAAACTACGCGCTCAAAGGAGTCAAAAAAGCCGTCATCGCGCAGCCTCTGCATACGTGCGATCAGATCAGCATCCCGGTACCACATCTTGCCATAGGCCATGACACCGAGGTGCGATACAGACAAATCACGTGCAAACTTAAATGCCCAGGGCACACGCGCGGGATCGCGGTCTTTGAGGTTTGAAAGATTGTCAAAGGACACAAACAATACCGGGCGCGGGCGCCGGACAAACATGAGCGAGTGCCGCATGGTCTTTTCGAGAAATCCTTCGCCCATGCTCACGGGGGAGAGTTCGGGAAACCAAAGCGGTTCGGGCATTGTCGGCACGACGTCTTCGCTGGGCGTTTCCAGTTCGGTGTCATCATCTTCCATTTGGGCCGCCATTCCCTTCGGACGTCAGTTCTTTGTATTCGTGGCCTCTGTGATGGCTTGATTGGCCTGATCATTCAAGTGCGTTGGTCGAGATATCAGGTCTTGGGCCGCTGTGCGGAGCGTGTTAGAAGCTGGCAAATCACAAATCGGGATCCAACCTGTGGCGATAGATAGTGCATTCGGGATTCAACTGATCCAAACAAGACATCTGGTTTGTGACAAATCTTCGGCCGTGATGCTGGGGCGGCAATCGTTGAACGTGAGACGCGGTCATCGGGCCTATTTCCGGCGGGCGTTGCGTGCGGCGGACCTTCACCCGAAATACAGCCATTACATGCAAGAGGACGGCTATGCCGAGACGTTCTTTGCACGCATTGGTTACCCGCCGGTCAAGTCGATGGATGCGTCCGCCTATGAAGGTAGCGACATCACTCACGATCTCAATGATCCACTGCCGGACGATCTGCGCGGCCGCTTTGATGTGATCATCGACGGCGGCACAATCGAGCATGTCTTCCACACGCCACAGGCATTGGACAATGTGTTTCATATGCTTAAGGACGACGGAATATTCATCTCGATCAATGGTATGACAGGTTGGGCAGGGCATGGGTTCTACCAATTTAGCCCCGAGCTAGTCTGGCGGTATTGGCAAGACACACGACGTTGCGCGGTGGAAACCTGTGCCGCCGTTTCGATTGATCCGTCGCAGCCGACAATACATGTGGCTGACACCGGCAAACGTGGTGCCCGTTTCCGATCCAAGCGGCTGACGGGGCGTTGGTATCTGTACTATGTTGTCCGAAAGCTGTCGACGGCAAACGACATCCCACAAGTGACCAAGGTACAGCAGGGCGACTACGCTGCCACATGGAGCAACTTGGAAAACACACAGGCACAAGGGGCCAAAAATTGACCAATCTCACCGATCTTGCTGACAAATACGGGTCAGACAAAGGCTCAAAAAAACACCGGTATACAGAGCTTTACCACATGTTGTTCCAGCCATTTGTGAACCGTAAGATCAACTTCATGGAAATGGGTCTGCTGATCGGTGGACCTGAACATGGCATTGATGCCGATCGCAAAACCACCGATTTGCCATCCATCCGTATGTGGCTGGAGTATTTCGCGAAGGCACAGATCACCGGCCTCGATATCTCGGATTTTTCGTGGTTTGAACACGAGCGGTTTTCCTTCGTACGCTGTGACATGGACACACGCGATGCAATCGCAGAAGCAACGGCCGACCTGCCTGAGATGGACATTATCATCGATGACGCATCGCATGCGTCGCACCATCAACAGAACGCTTTCCTCACCCTATTCCCAAAACTGCGACCTGGCGGGCTATACATTATCGAAGACCTGCGCTGGCAGCCGCCGGCTTTATGAGCGGGCAGGGATCACCAAGACGGCCGCCCTGTTCCAGTCATTCCAGCAAACCCGCGAATTCGCTCATGTCGATGCGGATGTTGCAGAGGAATTTAACGGTCTAAGGCCGGACATGTCCGGGTGCTTTGTGTTTCAAGTTAGATATCAAAAGCAGCGGCGCGATCAGGTGGTTGTTGTGCATAAACGATAGGGGCGCTCAGCGTACAATTCCGTCCGTCCGAAACCTTATCATCCGAACTGCTTCGGCGTCGTGACCAAATACCCACCGATAGGTGCTGCGTATCCCCTCTAACCACTTGCGGCGCGCCTCGATCAATTGATCATTTTCAGCAGACGATACTTTCTTTGCGGCGCCTAAAAACGCGACGCCCATCAGTGAGGGGTCGGCCCGCAATAGCAGAAGGTTCATTGCATGGCCCGCCCTACGAAACTTGGTATCAAATGAGGAAAAAAGCTGGATCATCCGTCGGCTGTTGTATGGTGAGGTATAAAAGCTTTGCGAAACCGCACACATCCAGCTTGTCAGGTCGGGACCATTTACCGCCTCAACCAAAAGCAGATCCAAAGCGCGCTGTCGCGCGTTTGTAGGTAACTCATCGTAGATTGCAGATACCCGCATTTTAAAGTCGGCCCGAAGTGCCTCATCTTCCAGATCATTCAACTGGAGCAGATTCATGAAATGAGCTGCAATTGTATCGGCCGTCCAGTGGGCACTGTCCGCGTTGTTGACAAACAGCCCGCGCAGAATTGGGATCTGCTGTCCACGTAAAACGACTGAATCCCGCTTTACCCTTGTGTAGGTCCCATTAAGAAGAAAGTTATGAGGCTGGCCCATACCGCCATTGGCTATTTTGCATCGGCTTTCTATGTATTTGGGGCTATCAATACCGGGAAATCGACGGGTGCGCAGCGTATTATGTACCTCTAGCCCAATCGATTTCATGCCGCATATTTGATTTGCTACGGCAGCATCGGTGATATTGATCTTAGTTGTCACATGGGTATGGATTTGACTAATACCATGTAAGGTCACGTCGTCGGCTAGAGCAACGATCGAACGGCTGTCAAACCCACCAGACAAGGGTACGGCGACGCTATTCTCGGCAGCCATACGATTGATGATCTGACGTGTGGCCAGAATAATCTCGTCCAAAGCAGCGGCGTATTGAGGCGGATCCAAGTGGAAAATGTCATCCTCGCGGGGCCAGAACCGTTTGGTTTCAAAGGTATCAAGGTCGAGATAATGATTTGGATTCAATCTGCTGACCGCATGGTCCGATGTATAATCTAACGCAAAGACACCCGGCTTTGCAGCCGCAAGACCGTCAGCGTCAGCAGGCCGAGGAATACATAAATTGACTGAAGTAGCGGCGATCTTGGATTCAGCGCAATAATTTGCACCAATCATCCCCGAAGCATCAGTGTAAAAACGGTGGTCATCCCCCAGGGTGACAATAACGCCAAAGCGTCCCGAAAGATGGGTCAAACGGCTTTCAAAGACCGATGCGGCATCGTTAGCCTGGCTGTCAAAACGGTCTCTGAGGAAAGTGTCGACAGGTTGTCCATCATGGGGGGCAGAAACGCCGAAAATTAAGCCGAAAAGACGGCCTCGCGCGTCATGCAATTCTAAGCAACCGAGCGCTTCGCCAGTCTGCAAAACTACAGGGCCGAGTGTATGAGTGGTAAAGCCCGCCAAGTCCAATTCTGATGAGGAGATCGTGTACTGGTACCGAAACACATCTTCGAACGACATTTCGTTTTCTTTGCAAAGAGCGACCGCAATTGGCGTCATGAGTAAACCGTGCCTATGAAATCAACGGTCAAGTGAGGCATCTTTGATCAGGATGTCACACAACTCGGGAAAGCTGATGCCCGCGTATGCAGCTTGTTCACCTGCGTTTGAGTTCGGGCGCAAACCTGGTTGGGTATTTGTTTCAAGCGCGAAAATCCCATCTTCACCCTTGCTCTCATCCCAGCGGAAATCTGTTCGGCTTATGCCGCGACAACCGATCACATCATGGGCAAGTTGGGCTAACTCGCAGCACCTGTCGTAGATGTCCTTGGGAAGTCTCGCCGGTAGAATACGATTGGACGCACTTAGTGCATACTTTGAGTTGAAATCATACCACTTACCAATGTCGAATTCGGAGACACCCAAAACACGATCACCAAGGACTGTAGCGGTCAATTCATGGCCGGGTATGAATTCTTCGACCATAAAATTGCCCCGATCAGTTTCGGAGATATCGGCGGGCATGTCACCCACATCTACAAGATAGTACCCGCCCAAGCTTGATCCTTCGTTATGTGGCTTCACAATGTACGGTCGAGGTATGACATGCTCGGCCATGATGTCTTTGCGGTTTACCATTATACTGGCGGGGGAGGGGACACCTGCGGCCGCATAAGCCAATTTACATCTTTGCTTGTCCATCGCTAGTGCAGAAGCCAATACACCAGAGTGCGTATATGGAATACGCAGCCATTCAAGCAGGCCTTGAAGGCAGCCATCTTCACCCCATCGGCCATGAAGGGCATTAAAAACCGCATCAGGTTTTTGCTCTGCCAACACATAAGTGAGATCAGTTGCGGCATCCACTTCATACGCATCGTAGCCCAATGATTGCAGCGCTTCAGTACACGATTTGCCTGCAGCCAGCGAGATATCGCGTTCTAAGGACATTCCACCAGATAAAACAGCTACTTTCATAGACCTATCTTTCAATACTACGCGTCAAATGTGGCTCCAGGGGCCACACTATGCCACCGGCATACATTGCGGTGTGAGCGAAGAAAAGCGGTAACGCCAATCGATTTACAACGCGGGAACCGCCTGAACGCATCGTGCAAGCGAAACAGTTGACGACGACGCATTTGGTTTGCAGTTGTACGGCGGGCCAGCTTTCTATAGCAGCAAAACGAGAAAAGACAGAGAATGATTAATACCACCATGTCAAAGCTTCCAACAATCGGTGCACTTTGGATCGGCGGGTCACTAACATGGCTTGAGCAGCTTTGTCTGAAATCTTTTGTCGCGCACGGCCACGAAGTGCTGCTGTTTACCTATGGTGATGTCAAAAACGTACCCGATGGTGTCAAAATACAGGATGGGCGCGCGATTTTGGAGACCAACAACTTCGTGACCCATAACCGGTCGCAAAGCGTGGCACTGTTTTCCGATCTGTTCCGTTTTCATATGATCAAAGCTATCCCCGATATCGTTTACATTGATACGGATGTGTTCTGCATCAAACCACTCGATTTTGCCGATCCATTTATTTTTGGCTACGAGAAATACCGCAATCCTAAAGCATGGCGTATCAATGGCGCCATCCTACGCTTGCCGCCTGAATCGCTGATCCTTCGTAAGATGCTCGACTTTATGACGGATGAATATCCACAGCCCAGTTGGCTTCTTGGCAAGTTTCAGGCAGAAATGAAGGCGCGCGCCGCAGCGGGTGATCCGATGCATGTGGGCGAGCTGCCATGGGGTGTCTGGGGTCCGTTGGGGATCAGTGCGTTTGCGCGCGAGACCGGTGAGTATACACACGCCAAAGGGCTGGACGTGCTGTATCCCGTCCCATTCCATGAACGCCGCGTTCTTTTCAGGCGTCCGCTACTGACACAGCAGTACCTGACCGAGAATAGTCATACGATCCACATGTGGGCGCCGATCAAAAAGTTCTCGGCAGCGCGTATGGAAGGGCTGTGTCCGCCATATAGCTATATTGGTCATCAACTCACGAAGTACGGAATTGATCCAGCAAAGGCGCCGGTGCCTAAAACGAAAAGACGCGAAGTTACATTCGATTAATCTACGCGTTACATCAAGCAGCTTAATATTACATAATATTGATTATGCGAATACTGTAGAACTCCGGGGCACATTCTAAACTGGGTTGCGAAATTTCCCCTATCTTGCTGGAAAGCAAGGAGAATGAAAGATGGCGCATAGAGAGCTTAACCTGCATGAAAGCCGCGCGATAGAAGATATGTTGAATGCCAAGATCGCTGTACGTGAGATTGCAGCGGAGATCGGTAGGCATGTTTCGACGGTGTATCGCGAGATCAAGCGCAATCACTACGACGACAATGAGCTGCCGGAGCTGAACGGATACTACGGCATGGTTGCTCAACGCGCCGCGACCCAAAGACGCGCGCGGCGGCGCAAACTGGTGCGCCTCGTCAGTCTGCGTAAAGCGGTGATCAAACAGCTCAAGGAAGGTTGGTCGCCAGAGCAGAAGGGCCTCTATGCCATCCGTTGATCTGCCAATTCGGCAAAGCCCGCCACGACCCGCAACCCCCACTTATCCTTTGGAACCACGATCTTGGTCTCAAAGAATTCGGGCAATTCCAAGATCGGCACACCGGTCAACCCGTCGTCTGGAAACCCACTGTCGGCGAGAAAGATGCCGACGCCGACGCCATGAAGGATTGCCTCTTTCATGACCGGGAACGTCGTGGTGCGCATGCGGCGTGGAAAGGTGATCGCGTGATCTTTGAGCTTTCGCGCAACGAACCTGGCGGTGTACGAGCCTTCTTCGGGGATGAGTACGGTCTCCTCGGCGAGATCGCGCAAAGAGATGCATTGCTGTTGTGCAAACCGATGATTGTCGGGCACATAGGCAACATAACGGGCCGTTGTTACCGAACGGCTTACGCAGTCACCCATGCGGTCAGGCTCGGTTACTACCGCAACATCGACTTGCCGACCGCGCAATAAAGCCATTGCCTGAGTCCAATCATACAAAGCAAAATCCACCTCAATATTAGGATAGGTTTTTTGGAACGCGGCGATCAGTGGCAACGCCGGGCGCGGCGCGTTGGCGATGACCGCCAAATGCCCTCGTTCCAGCGCTGCGTAGCCCTCAAGTTTCTCCTTTATCAGGCCGTCCAATGTGACTTGCCGGTCGGCAAGATCATAGAGTTCGCGTCCCGCACGGGTCAGTGACAGGCCGTCCGAGCCGCGCTGAAGCAATTTCATGCCGACGGTCTGCTCAAGCTTTGCGACATGCTGCGTGACCGCAGACTGGCTCACACCAAGTCTGTCGGCGGCGCGTGAAAAGCTCCCTTCCCGGACAACATGCGCAAAAGCGGAGAACTGGTTGTGGCTGGTTTTCATGGGCCTGCACGACAATGGTCACTGATATGGTGATCTCTACCAGCCATTAGTTTCACTTATATGACGTTACACAACTGACAAAGGCCAGGGCTAACGTGACCCATGACTCAAATCTGGGGGCGACCATGGCGGAGCTCAGGCTCGAACATATCGATAAGCGCTTTGATGCAACACGCGTGTTGAATAGCGTCGATTTAGCAATCGCCCCCGGGGAGTTTTTAACCCTGGTCGGGCCGTCGGGTTGCGGAAAATCTACCTTGCTGCGCATTCTGGCAGGCCTGGAAGCACCAACTGCTGGACAGGTTGTGATTGGTGGGCAGGATGTCACCCAGACACGGCCATCACAACGCAACTTGGCAATGGTGTTTCAAAACTACGCGCTATACCCGCATTTGAGTGTGGCCGAGAATATGCTCACACCGCTGAAGCTGCGCGATTTGAACGCCGTCGAGCGCTTGCCTGTGGTTGGCCCCCTGCTCTCTCGCGCCAAACGTGCAGAGCTTGCGGGTCAGGTCCAGACCGTCGCCGAAACCCTCCAAGTAACCCAGCTTCTGGACCGCAAACCGGGTCAGCTTTCGGGCGGCCAACGTCAGCGGGTGGCACTTGGTCGGGCCATGGTCCGCCGCCCCGTGGCTTTCCTTATGGACGAGCCGTTGTCCAACCTTGATGCGGCGCTGCGTGTTCACATGCGCGCTGAACTGACGGAATTGCATCGCCGCCTTGGCACAACGTTTGTCTATGTGACACACGACCAGGCGGAGGCCCTCACAATGTCAACGCGTGTGGCGGTGATGATGGATGGTGACTTGCTCCAAGTTGGCACCCCTGATGCGGTTTACGCGGACCCGGATTGTCTTAAAGTCGCTTCCTTTATCGGGTCACCGAAGATCAACGTCTTACCAGGAGAAATTGACGCGTCGGGATATGTCGCGCTGTTGGGGCAAAAGATCGATCTGAAAGCGGTTGCGCCCGGCCCGGTTCAGGTCGGCATTCGGCCCGAACACCTGCAACTTGTCGGGGGCGATGATGCGTTGACGACAGGCACTGTTGCCTACCGCGAGAATCTGGGATCGGATGTCTATTTGCACGTCAACATTGACGATGCGACATATCGCGTCATCGTTCGCGCCACACCAGCACAGGCCGTGGGTCTTACGTTGGGAGCCACAGTTACGATTGGCTTCAACGCCCAAGCAGCGCTCTTATTCGACAGCGATGGCATGCGGGTTAAGGCCACCTCAAGCGTTAGCGGGACCGTCGCAGCATGAGCACGCGATCCGCCTCTACGGGCGCACGGACCAACGTTCACTGGTGGTTCGTTGCGCCAGCTTTGTTGCTGATGCTGGTTATCTTGGTCCTGCCCATCCTGGTGGCTTTTGGGCTGAGCCTCACCGACTACGCGCTTGGCAACCGGAGCGCCAATTTTGTCGGCTTCGAGAATTACGAAGATATCTTCACCCGGTCCACTTACGAGCGGATGTTCAAGGCCAGTTTCCTGTATGTCGCGCTTACAGTACCAGCGTCGGTCGGACTTGGCCTCGGTGCTGCATTGCTGATCAATTCAGTGTCGCGCTTCGGCGACTTGTACAAGACGATCTACTTTCTGCCTGTCATGGCCGCGTTGCTTGCCATGGCGATCGCATGGGAGTTTGCGCTGAATCCATCCGTCGGGGTGGTGAACATCATCCTTGAGGCGGGTTGCGGCTCGTGGTTGGAACGATGGTACTGGTATGCAAACGGTTGCGCCGAAAGCTTCCCTCTTTGGCTGGGAGACCGCGATTATGCGATCTGGACCCTTTCGTTTATTGGCATTTGGCAAGGCTTTGGCTTTACGATGGTGCTCTATCTGGCGGGGCTGACGGGGATCCCCCGCGAATTGTATCACGCCGCCGAGATTGACGGCGCGACCAGTGGCTGGGAACGGTTCCGGCTGGTCACTTGGCCGATGTTGGGGCCCACCACCGTTTTCGTGGTCACCATTTCGATGATCCGCTCCTTCCAGGTGTTTGACACCGTCGAAGCGCTGACACGAGGTGGCCCATCCAAATCCACCTATGTGATGCTCTACGCCATCTACGAAAAGGCCATCCAGCAGAACCTGATGGGGATCGGCGCAGCCATCACCGTCGTGTTCCTTGGCTTCGTTCTCATTCTTACGATGATCCAGCGCTATCTGGTCGAACGACGGGTACATTACACATGACGACTGACACACTATCCTCACCCGCGCGCCCTGCCCGCCAAATGCGCGTCGGATCAGATGGCATGCGCTTTTCAACGGCTGAGACAATCAAGCATGTGGTCCTTATTTTGGGGGCACTGATCGTGCTGATGCCATTTTATGTGATGGTCTCATATTCGTTGAAGTCGCCAGCAGAAATCATGTCAACGTCTTTGGTTTTCTTGGGTGATCAAACGCCGTTCCTTGATCAGTTTTGCGTTAAAGCTGGCAACCCCGAAGCCGACTGCATGCGATCCGCCATCGAGTATAACTACGTGACAGCTTTCACCGAAGCACCGCTTTGGCGCTACGTGCTCAACGGCATCATCGTTACCGTGTCGATCTTTCTGATCCAGGTCGTGATCGCGCTGCCTTGCGCCTACGCGCTTGCAAAGCTTCGCTTCTGGGGTCGCGACGTTATCTTTGCGATGGTTCTGTTTTGCCTCCTGATCCCGGTCCATGCGATCGCGCTGCCGCTTTACATCATGCTCGCTGAAGTCGGGCTCACCAACTCTTATGCGGCGCTGGTCATCCCGTGGACGATTTCGGTGTTCGGTATCTTCTTGATGCGCCAATTCTTCATGACCGTGCCCGATGATCTTATTGATGCGGCCCGCATGGACGGCATGAGCGAGTTTTCTATTGTCTGGAAGGTCATGTTGCCGACTGCCATTCCGGCACTTCTGGCATTTGGCATCTTTTCCGTGGTCGCGCACTGGAATGACTACTTCTGGCCACGCATCGTCATTACCGGAGACCGCGATCTGTTTACGCCGCCACTGGGCCTGCGTGAGTTCCGCGCTTATGGCGTTGATGGCAATGACTTTGGCCCTATGATGGCAACCGCCACCGTCATCGTCACACCACTGATTGTGGCGTTTCTTCTCGCTCAGCGCCGTTTCATCGAGGGCATTACGCTCAGTGGGATGAAGTAAATGCTGCATCAAAGACGTGCGCCGCCTGAAGCACAAATCCACAGGCGGCGCAGTTACCGAGTTTCCCTTCTTTGAAGGGATCAAGAAGGGACGCGTTCAACTTTGCAAACCGAAACGCGTCCCACAGCAACTAAGAGGACTATCCCATGAAACGCTTGCTTACCACAACATCCATTGCGCTGGCCTGTGCCACGATAACGACGCCAGCCGCTTTTGCCCAAGACACCGTCGAAATCGAGGTCGGCTATCCCTACTCCGCACTTTTCGACGTGACCTTCGAACGCATCATGCCGCTTTTTGAAGCCGCGCATCCAGACATCTCGGTTTCTTTCCGCGCGACCTACGAGCATTACGAGGATGGCACCAACACCATTCTGCGTGAGGCTGTTGCAGGCGAACTGCCCGATGTGACGCTGCAAGGCCTCAACCGTCAGCAAATCCTTGTGGACCGCGGGATTGCTGGCTCAATGGAGCCGTTTATCACCCAAGAGGCCGACTTCACACGCGACGGCTACCACGAAGCGATGCTGGCGCTGGGCACGTTTGGCGAAGACGTGCACGGCCTGCCATTCGCCGTGTCGCTGCCGGTTGGGTACTACAACATGGACCTGATGGCGCGCATTGGGGTCACTGAGCGCGATCAGCTTCCCAAGACATGGGCCGAGGTCACTGACATGTGCGGCCAACTGCGCGACGCTGGCGTTGAAAACCCGCTCTTTTGGGGGTGGAACATCACCGGCAATTGGTTTCTGCAAGCGCTCATGTGGAGCCAGGACCAGCCGATCCTGGAAGGAAATGATTTTAATCTCGACATGCCCGAAGGCCTTGTCGCGCTGGAGACGATGAACGACTTGTTCGATGGCTGTAACATGCAGAATCTATCGGTTGGTGAGGCTGGAACACCGTTCGCGGCTGGTGATGTGGCGATGTACTACTGGTCAACCTCTTCGGTCGGCTCGATTGAGCGGTCCAAAGGCGACTTCACGCTGATGACGAACGAGTATCCCGGCATTGACGGATCGCCCAAAGGGCTGCTAGGCTGGCGGCCTTGCGGCCATGCTGACGTCGACTGGATCTGAGGAAGAGATGCAGGCCGCTTGGACCTTCATCAAGTTCATCACGTCGGGTCAAGGCGCTGCGGCAGTGGCTGAAACGACGGGTTACATGCCGCCCAACAGGGCTGCAAATGACCTGTTGGCCGATTTCTACGTCAACAACCCCAACAAAGAAACCGCCGTACGTCAGGCAGGATTGCTGCGCGATTGGATCGCCTATCCGGGCGACAATGGTCTGGCAATTACGCAGGTGATTTACGACGGCATGGAAGGCATCGTCACCGGTGACTTTGAGGACATGGCTGAGCTTCAGCAAGAGCTGACTGAAGAAGTTCAGGACCTGATGCCCAACTAATCGAACCCTGTCCCAAACCCTCCCGGCCAAATGGTCCGGGAGGGTGTTTTTAAAACTTTCTTTTGATTGGTCCGCTATGAAGCTCCTCCAGTTCACCGATATTCACCTTACAACGCCGGGCCAAACGATTGCCGATCGCGACCCAAATGCGAACTTTGAACGCGCCTTGAACCATGCGCTGTCCCATCACAGCGACGCAGAAGCTGTTGTCATTACGGGCGATTTGTCCGACTGGGGCGAAAGGGACGACTATGTCCGCCTCAAAGCGCGTCTGAAAACGGTGCCGATGCCGGTTCATCTGTGCATCGGCAATCACGACGACCGGTCTGTTCTATTGTCAGTTTTTCCAGAGCTGGCAGATGAAAACGGCCATGTCCAGGGGATCTTTCCGCTCTCGCAAGGCGTTGGGATCACCATCGATACATGGGGCCCCGAAACCCACGCTGGTCACTTTTGCGATGTGCGTGCGCGCTGGCTGGACAAGCAGCTATCGTGTGCCGAAGGCCCGGTTTACCTGTTCATGCATCATAATCCGGTTCCCATGGGGATCGAACCCATGGACAGGATCATGCAGCGCGACGCAGATCTCCTGGCGAGAACCTTGAAACCGCACGCAGGCAAGATCCAACATCTCTTTCATGGACACTGTCATTTGCCGCTGTCCGGTTCATTTTGCGGAATTCCATTCTCCGCACCGCGCGGCACGAACCACGCCGGTTGGCCCGACTTTGCTGCAACTAAGGTGTTTTCATCAAGCGACCTGCCTGAATCCTATGCAGTGGCTCAACTGTTTAAGCATGGCGTCATGGTCCATATGGTCGAATATGGCTATGCAGGGGACATCCGGAGCGAAGGATCTCCCGACTACGCGCAATGGGATCGACTGACGATGGTAAGGTAGCTGAACGCCAACACGGCATGAAGCATCCTGCGAACCAGCCCCCTGCCCCATGGTTGGTCCTGTATTGCATCGGTTCTTATTTTTCCCCTTGATAACTTTGCGATCAAGGCCTGCTGAGCGGAGCCTTTGCGTATTCATTGATGAGTGTCCTCTTATCAAGGGGTTCAGGGGCCGGAACAAGGCCTGCCAGTCTCACGAAAGCCTGCTATCGGCGCTACAAGACCGTTCGACCATAACGCGGATTTTGATAAGACTGGGCGCTGGCCGAACGACGCACCGGATGTGTCGGCTGTGATGTTCCTGTGACAAACCCCGCAATCTGGCGGGTTTTTCGTTTCAGGCGAAGGCGATTGTTACTATGTAACAAAGCGAAATGAGAGTTAGGACAAATCAAATGCCCATAGCGACCACAATTTTGAACGGCTTCCTTGGTGCAGGCAAAACAACGTTGATGCAGAGCCTTCTGGTCCAGTCACGGGACCTGAAGAATGTGACGTTGGGTGTCATCGTCAACGAAATGAGCACGTTGGATGTGGATGGCTCCGTGCTCGACACCAGCGAGGTTATTTCGCGCAAGAGCCCGCATTTTGCGTCTATTCCCGGAAAAAGTATCAGCAGCGATGAGGGGCTCTACCAATTTCGTCAAGCGGTCGAAAGAGTTCTTGCCGATGAAGAGGTGACACATCTGCTAATTGAAACCTCTGGGAGCACCCACCCTTGGCCCCTGCTGGAGGCCATTCGCAGCCTACCTCAGCTCCGGTTGCACGGGTTCTTATCGGTTGTCGATACCGTGGTTCTCCAGCAAGATCATGATCTTGGACGGGCCATTCATCCGGTGGCCAGCGAAAACCTGGCAGCGAAGCGGCGCGGCGTTGCAAATTTGCTGGCCGAGCAGGTGATGTTCGCAAACCGCTTGTTACTCAGCAAATCTGACAAGGTTTCTGGCGATGTGCTCAGACAGGTGGCTGAGGCGGTGCACCCGCTGAACCCGCATGCGGACATTTTGGCGATGCAATGGGGGAATCTGAGCCTTGAGAAAGTGCTGTCCATGCCACTTTACGACTATGAACGGGTGAAGGCTTTTGGAAAAGAGTTGACCAAATGGGAGGCGGACAACAACGCAGCCCCCATGGCGCAGCCCGAAACATATCAGATTGGTAGCCGTGTACTGCGCGACCCCCGCCCGTTTCATCCGCAGCGGCTGTATGACATTTATACCAAGGCTCTTGGGATTGGCATCTATCGGAGCAAGGGCTTCTTCTGGTTGCCAACGCGAGACGACCTGATGCTGCTTTGGAACCAGACCGGCGGCAGCGTCGGGCTTGAAATCGTGAACTACTGGAAAGTCAGCACGCTTGAGGATGATAGTTTAAACCTCTCTGACTGGGAAAAGGAGGCAATGCGCGCCAAACTGACCGAAGCGCATGCAGACTTCGGCGACCGGCGCTGCCAGCTTACGGTGATTGGTGATGAATTGGAGCTCGATAAATTTGTCGAAGCTTTGCAAGACTGCTTTTGCACCGATGATGAGATCGCGGCCTGGAAAGCTGGCGAAGACTTTGCTGACCCTTGGCCAAAAACCGTCGCGACCTTGCGTGCGCAATAGATCTTACCCTTAGACCAGTTCTTTTACGGCCTGTTCAAATATGGCCACTGGGCGCACCTGATGCGCATTGCCCCGACGATCCATAGACTTTCGGGTCTGTCAGGCCGAAAACGTCGGGAAAGGCCTGACACAGCAGCCGGGTTTCTTGTTGCCAATCGCGAAAGCTCTGCCCGATCTGGCCCCGCTCAAACATCCAATTGCCGTTGGACGGATCGTCCTATGTCCGGGTCCGGTTGGGGCGGAATATCACTGGCGCGGGTTGGTGGCGAAGAAATGTAACTCTTTGGGTTGCAAGTCTCGCCCAAGTATATGTAATAATATAACATCCGATTCAAGCAGGAGTTTTCCATGCCAGACCAACGCCTTCCCGTCACCGTTCTTTCCGGCTTCCTTGGGGCAGGAAAAACCACCCTTTTGAACCGCATTCTGAACAATCGCGAGGGCCGTCGCGTTGCCGTGATCGTCAACGACATGTCCGAAGTGAATATTGATGCGGACCTTGTGCGTGCTGACACAGAACTAAGTCGCACTGATGAAACTCTTGTTGAAATGTCCAACGGTTGTATTTGTTGCACGCTACGCGATGACCTTCTTGAAGAGGTACGCCGCCTTGCTGGAGAAGGACGCTTTGATTATCTGCTGATTGAGTCCACCGGTATCTCCGAGCCTTTGCCCGTCGCCGCGACCTTCGATTTCCGTGATGAGCACGGCGAAAGCCTATCGGATGTGTCACGCCTTGATACGATGGTCACGGTTGTCGATGCGGTGAACCTCACAGCGGATTACTCCAGTCAGGACTTCCTGAGCGACCGCGGCGAGACGCTGGGTGAAGAAGATGAACGCACGCTGGTCAATCTCCTCGTCGAACAGATTGAGTTTGCCGACCTCGTGGTCCTCAACAAGGTGACAGATGCGGGGCGCGATAAGGTCAATGTGGCGCGGCAGATCATTCGGTCTTTGAATGCCGATGCCAAGATCATAGAAACCGATCATTCGAATGTCCCAAGCGATGCGATCCTTGACACCGGGCTTTTCGATTTCGAAAAGGCCCATGAGCATCCGATGTGGGCCAAAGAGCTTTATGGCTTTGCTGACCACGTACCCGAAACCGAAGAATACGGCGTCGCGAGCTTTGTCTATCGCGCCCGCCAGCCATTTGAGCCCGAGAAAATCCTGAGCGTTCTCAAAAGCGAATTACCAGGAGTGATCCGGGCAAAGGGTCATTTCTGGATCGCGACACGCCCCGGTTGGGTGGCGGAGTTTTCGCTTGCTGGAACCCTATCCTCAATTCAACCGCTGGGAACATGGTGGGCTTCCGTTCCCCAAGAGCGTTGGCCGACCCATGAAAGTGCACGCGCATATATGGCCGAGAACTGGCAAGAGCCGTGGGGAGACCGCCGTCAAGAATTGGTTTTCATTGGTGCCGGGATTGATTGGACAGCTTTGAAGGCATCGCTCGATTCCTGCCTTGTGCCAGAACATTTGGCACCCGGCCCGGGCGCCCTTCCCGATTTTCCTGACCCATTCCCCATCTGGCGACGCGCCGAGGCGGCAGCATGACGCTGCATCAAAGTCTGGTTCGGGAACAAAGCGTCGGTGTCAGCCTGACAACGACACCAAAAGGTCTGGCGTCGATCAAGGATCCGCTGTGCTCTGCCGCGATCTGGAAACGCAAGCCCTTGCCAGGTTTTCAGAAATGGATTGATGAGCGCGACCCAGCCGATTTCCCGCGGGCACGGATCATGTTGCGCTCAGAAATGGTGCGCGACGCAATGACCGACCTTTCGGATGCCTGCGGACTGCCTGATTGCGCAGAGCGCACGTTACTGATTGATGATATAGCGGCTCTTGCGGACATGTTCTCCAGCATCATGAAAAGCCGCTATCTTAGATTGCGCCTTGATGTCATCGAAACCAACGCCTGTCGCAAGTTTCATATCGACGGTATCACCGCCCGTCTGATTTGTACGTATCGTGGCCACGCAACGCAGTACGGCAATGGTGCGATGGGGGATAGCCCGGCAGATATCCACGAAGTGCCGACCGGTTCTCCCATGATCTTGCGCGGCACGGCTTGGCCAAGTGCTGCCAGAATTGGTCTGTTGCACAGATCACCGCCAATCGAAGGAACAGGAGAGACACGCCTCGTCCTTGTTCTGGACCCCATTACAGATATCGAAGCAGATCGACACAGCCAGACTTAGCGACACCAATCTCTTTGCTCACTCGGGCCAGTATCCAGAAGGTCTTTTCTTCATGTGTTGAACTGCGAATGTCCAGTATTGGGGCCAATGTGCAAAACCGTGATAGATCGAGTCAAAAAAGCGGCGCGGTTTGCTACAGCTTTAGCGCCATATGGCCAACACCCAAGCGGATGCATTCCACCGGCGCGAAGGAATTGTCATAGTTGAGCGCAAAGAAAACGGTGTAGATAGCACTCCGGAAAAGCCGATGGCGTGGCATCGCGCCTTTTCCGCGCGGCGTATACCGTCGAGGTATGCTGGTAACTTCAATTAGAGCCGTTTCCAAAGCGTCGTACAGAGGGGAGGTATGCGCGCCTCGATGGCTTGCATTGCATCCACAATCAAATCCTCCCGCCATCTGCGCCCGGCGATCTGTACGCCAATCGGGCTTGGGCCATCTGCCGTATCCGCAACATGCGTTGGCAGATTGCTTAAGCAGGCAGGCCAATGAAACTCATGATGAAGGACCAATGTGATTGACCCAGAACATCCCTCACGCCATCGGGTCCAGCTGTATCACGTCCTGGTGCAAAGAACGGCCGTAGCAAAAACGGGGTCAAAACCAATGGATAGTCCTCCAGGAAAAGCGCCCATTGTCGCGCGTAATAGGTGCGCTTTGCCAACATCCTTACAAACGCGTCGCCGTCATATGGCGGGAACTGGCAGTAGTACTCATCGAATATTGCATTGATGTCTTTCGACCCAAGGGCGCGAATATCAGGACCAAGCAGGTCTCTGACCTCACTCAACAGCGCCTGATAGCCAACCTGCCCAGTTTCCCAGGCAAGCGGCGGCTCAGCAGCTTCGACAGCATATCCCGCGTCGGCTAGCGCCAATGCTGCGTTGTCGAGTGCTGTTGCAACGGCGGGATGCAGACCAAAGCCGAAATCGTCGCGGGCCACCGCCACCCGAATAGGGGACGCAAGCGGCGCGCCACGCCACGGCATTGGGACGTGAAACGGGTCTCGAGCATCGGACATGATCATCGCTGGCATCGACAATTGCAGATCGGATGCATTCCGCGCGATCACGCCCTGTACCGACATGGATTGCGCCAAAAGGCCCCGCTCAGACGTTTGGCTGGGGTTGAAAGCTGGTACGCGCCCCAAACCCGGTTTGACCGTCACAGCCCCGTTTGCGGATGCAGGAAACCGAAGGGATCCGCCAATGTCGTTTCCGTGTGCAAGCGCGCCAATCCCGGACATCACAGCTGCACCCGCCCCGCCCGAAGAGCCACCCGCAGAGATATGCGATCCCCAAGGGTTGTGCGTCCGACCGTAAAGCGCGTTATCTGTGTCCGCCCGGAATGAGAACTCAGGTGTGTTTGTGCGACCAATTACAACAGCGCCCGCTGCCTTCAAGTTCCTGACGACCGGCGCGTCTTCGGGTGCGATCATATCTTTGAGGGCCGCGACACCGTTGGATGTCGCATGACCTTTCTGATCGACATTGATCTTTATCGTGACAGAAACACCATGCAGCAACCCTTTGGGTGCCTTGCTGGTATCTAATGCCGCCGCCTCCGCCAGCGCCTCCTCCGCCAAGCTTTCGACGACTGCATTTAGCGCTGGATTGATCTCCTCCATTCGCGCAATCGCGGATTCGGTGACTTCAACGGCGCTTAGCGACCCACTCCGTGTTGCCAGCGCAATGTCGCCTGCACTCCATCGCCAAAGATCAGGTTTTTCCGTCATGCTGGCACACTCACTTTTCGTTACGCCCGATAGGGTAAACCGCTGCAAGATCTAAGCAATTGTCGAACATCAAAGATCCTTTGGCCTGGTTTCAAGGCGGGCGACTTTTGCAATCCTGGTGCAATGTAGCCGACCTATCACAGTAACTTTGACATAATTCAGAATTTCGATCACCCCCACCTTCCGGTACCGCATCATTTGGCGGGCATGCAGTCCAGCGTCTTTCGCCATGCGGCAGCCCGCATGAAACCCGAAGGACCGGCGAGGGTCGCGCGTCACTTTAGGGCGCTAAGCAATCCCTCCACTATCGTAACTTAAGGAGTTGCGAGAGGCATTTCTCTCGCTTAGCCTCAACGCATAGGATTACCCAGCAATGCGTCTTTTTTGATCGCACATCCAATACCCCATCGCCCAAACCCAATTCCGATTTTATCGTTGATCCATTGGGAGGACAAACAAAATGAAGACACGCGCTGCTATCGCTTGGGGACCCAACCTGCCCCTGGAGATTGAGGACATTGATCTGGAAGGGCCGAAAGACGGTGAGGTCCTTGTTCGTATTGTCACCACGAGTCTGTGTCACACGGATGTCTTTACGTTGTCCGGCGATGACCCAGAAGGGTTGTTCCCATGCATTTTGGGACATGAAGGCTGCGGTGTGGTTGAGGAGATCGGCAAAGGAGTGACCTCAGTCAAACCCGGTGATCACGTTATCCCGCTCTATGTGCCCGAAGACCCCGACTGTCCCTACATCAAATCTGGTAAAACGAACCTATGTCAAACGATCCGCGCGACCCAAGGGGCCGGTCTTATGCCGGACGGCACGTCGCGTTTCTCATACAAGGGCAAGCAGATCTTGCACTATATGGGTACCAGCACGTTCAGCGAATACACTGTTCTGCCGGAAATCTCGGTCGCTAAAATATCCAAGGAAGCGCCCTTGTCCAAGGCGTCTGTAATGGGCTGTGCGGTGCCGACGGGCATTGGCGCTGTGCGCAACACTGCAAAAGTCGAACCTGGCTCGACGGTTGCGGTCTTTGGCCTGGGTGCTGTGGGGATGGCTGTCATTCAAGGTGCGGTTCTAAAGGGCGCATCGCGCATCATCGGGGTCGATGTGAACCAGAATAAATTCCCGCTCGCCAAGTCGCTCGGGGCTACCGAATGCGTGAATCCCAAAGATCATTCGGCACCGATCCATGACGTTTTGATCGAGATGACGAACGGAGGATTGGACTATACCTTCGAAGCCGTCGGCAATGTGGAACTTATGCGGTCGGCGCTTGAAGCCTGCCACAAGGGATGGGGGGAATGCACGGTCATCGGCGTCAGCTTGCGCGGGCCAGGAAATATCCACCCGACCTTTCCAACTTGTGACAGGTCGCGTGTGGCGGGGAACGGCGTTTGGCGGCGTATTAGGCCGCAGTCAACTGCCCGGCATGGTGAACGAATGGTTGCGCGGTGATTTTGATGTGGACCCCTACATCACACACCACATGCATCATGAACAGATCAACACAGCCTTCGACCTGCTAAAGGCAGGCGCGTCCATACGCTCGGTGATCCATTTCCAACCGGAACAAACGATGACAGTAAACTCTTTGCCCGGGAAGATCGTTCCGGCTTGACCCTGATATCTGATGGCCCCGTGCAGTCGTTCTGCGCTGGGCCAGAAAAGCAGAAACGCTATTGCGCTGCGCCTGTCTGGCCGACGCTTACGGCGTGATGTTCATTGCAAGCCTTTGATCACCCCTCAACGGGCGGAAACCACGTGAGCGAAGAGTGGTGTAGCGAAATCAATACCCGCCCATCCAGTTTGTGGTAGGCAAACGTATAGTCGGCGCGCGTTGCGTTCCCTGCACCATCCACAAAAGTGTAGTGTCCCATATCTTTGTATCCCAGTCCGCCCGCTTTCAGAATTGGGCCAACAGCGCTCTGGAAGTCGACCTTCTGCCATCCGCGCTTTAGAAATCCGCTATCTTGCGGATAGTCAGGGTCGCCCCCGACAAAGTAGGCGCGCGCGCCCTTTTCATCGAGTCGGATGACGTCGGCAAGGGTGGGTTTGAATAGAAGCGGTTCGTCCGGGTCACCAAAATCATAGAGACCAAGCAAGCCGTCTACGTCTTGATCGGTTACGCATTTCGCCCAAGAGCGTTGTGCAGTGACAACTTCGGCTTTCGTCATTGGTTCAAAATTGCGGTCGGTCATCTTTGTTTGGTCTCATTGATAAGTTTGGTTTTCCTCGCACCGCACATAACGTAACACTTCAAGTTTCGAAACGTTTCTTTCCTGGCTAGCAGCATGTTCAAATGTGAGTAAACAAGGCGAATGTGCAATGATAGACATACAAGACCTGTTAACCAATTATGCATAGTTTGCAAACAGCTTGAAGGTAAGGACGTAAAAGTGATCCATGCGACTCTTCCCGACGACGCGACTCGCGCCGTCTGAGGATGTGACGGCCGCCTGACATTCGCAAGAACCGCGCAAAACAAACCACAACGGCGGTTGTGGACAGTGTGTTGTCCATTTGTCTCCGCCCTGCCCGATGGCGCGACTGTCGAACTGATTGGCCGCGACGACCCGCGCTTGAACAGATCAGGCACAACGTTGCGCGCCTTCTGGCGAGGCTGTCCAGAGCCGCTGGCCCGGCACCAAGACGGCCATTGGTCCGGCGATCGAACACGGTTTCTGCTTCGCGTTTGCCACGCAGGTCGCCCTAGACATAAGAAGCCATGTACAACGGCTTCATATGCTCTCGAAATACTTTGGGCCTATTCACTGACTAGATCCAGGGCAGTCGCAATGGTTCCATTTTGATTTTTGGGGTACACAATTGAAGTACATGTTTATCAAAAATATCGAAAGGTCGAACTAGTGCCTGATAGATTGGTCCTTGTATATTCCGCAGCTGATCTTGGTATCACTGGGGCGAACTATAACTTCGGCTCCATCGCAACCGGAGGGACATTCACCGCTTCTGCTACAGCGGCGCCGACTGCTGCGACCATCACAGATACAGATTCTGAGGATACGGTTTTCAATGACGGCGTGCCCGGTAACTTTGCCGGGGCACCGACGCAACAACTATTGAATGGAACGGTTGACGGAATCGTCTACACAAATGCACCAAGTAACCCGGAAAACGAATTTGAGGTCTTTGACTCCACTGGCACCTCGGTAGGCTTCATTTATGATCTTCACAATGCCAACTCCGCCTCCTTTGGTTCATTGCAGGGTTACGTCACTACATTCGAGATTGTCCCTGGTGAGACATATACCGTTGGTCCTCCCGATGGTTTGGGTAACGTCGACTACGATAGCCTTCTAATTTGCTTTGTCACAGGGACACGCATCGAAACGGTCGCGGGCCCTGTTGAGGTTCAAAACCTGAGCACAGGTGACTTGGTTGTGACCAAACACCATGGTGTGAAACCTATTCTCTGGATTGGCAAACGGAAATTAAGTGCCAATGACCTCAGTGAGAACCCCAAGTTGCGGCCAGTTCGCATTGGTGCCTCTTCCCTGGGAAAGGATTTGCCAGAGCGTGATCTTTTGGTCTCAAGGCAACACCGAATGCTCATTTCTTCAAATGTGGTGGAACGGATGTTCGAACAGGAGAGTGTTCTGATTGCTGCCATTAAGTTAGTTCAACTACCCGGTATAGAGGTATGCGATGACGTGACAGAAGTCGAATACGTCCATCTATTGCTAGACCGACATGAGGTGATTTTTGCCGAAGGCGCGCCCACTGAAAGTCTGTATACCGGCAAAGAAGCACTAAAGTCGATTTCATTGGAAGCAAGGGAGGAAGTTCTCGCTCTGTTCCCAGAACTTGCAAAAGCAGATTACGATCCGACACCGGTTTCGATGATCCCCGAAAACAGCCGCCAGCGCAGACTTGTTGATCGCTTGGCAAAGAACAAGAAAATGCCACTTGCAAACCACCTGAATGTTGTCAGGTAAGGTGCATGCGGTTGGAACGGACACTCAAGAAGGATTCAGATCAACATGCACTCGATCAACTGACCAGCCAAGTTTTCGCCAAGTCCAAGATGATCTTCAACAATGATGGTTTGTGAATGTGACAGTCGAACAGACACGTCGCCATTCACTTGCTGAAGGATGTTTTCTGCCGCCCAGTCTGTCAGGTTTGACACGGTCGCCAAGACATCGAATTCTGTCAAATCCAGTATATCCTGACCAGTACCTGACGTCCGAAAATCCGCAATTCTGTCCACGAAGAATCTTGACTCGGTCTTGAAAACAAACGTGTCAGCGCCCGTGCCGCCGATCAGTTCATTTAACCCCGAGCCACCACATAGCGTGTCAGCGCCAGCGCCCCCCAGCAGTACGTCATTTCCTGCGCCGCCATCCAACGTGTCATTGCCCCATGACCCATCCAAAGAATCTGCGCCGCCATCACCATGCAAGACATCGGCGTCGGCGCCGCCGTTGAGCGTGTCACCTCCTGTTCCACCGTGCAGCGTGTCGGACCCATTCCCACCCCGCAGATCATCCATACCTGCGCCACCGTACAAAGTGTCGTCGCCCTGTTGGCCGATCAGTTCATCATTGCCACTTCCACCACTGATAGTATCTTGTCCGTGACCACCACTAAGATAGTCAGCTCCGCCATCTCCAGACAGCGTATCATTGCCCTCGCCCCCAAACAGCCGATCATTTCCCGTTCCGCCGAAGAGAAGATCGTCATCGGACCGGCCATAAAGGGTGTCTGTACCGCTGCCTCCATAGAGGGTGTCATTGCCTGCCGCGCCACCAAGAACATCGTCTCCCGTGCCGCCCCTGACCACATCATCGCCCCCACCAGCCCAGACGCGATCGGCACCGATGCCGCCTTCGATGGTGTCATTTCCGGCACCACCATAGAGCATGTCGTCTCCGCCATCTCCAAAGAGTGTGTCATTCCCGGATGATCCATAAAGCCGATCATTGCCTTCCGACCCCGACAATATGTCATCGTCGTTCCCACCATGCAGTACGTCAGAGCCGGTTCCACCGGTCAACTCATCGGACCCGGCTCCGCCATACAACCGGTCTATGCCATCGTTTCCTGAAAGGTCATCGTTTCCCTGGCCACCAAACAACGCATCATCTGCACCGCCGCCCGATATGTTGTCGTCATCGCTTGCGCCGAACAGACGGTCCTGACCTGAACCACCAAACATCGTGTCGTTCCCGGTGCCGCCGTAGAGCAAATCATTGCCACCATCGCCAGACATTTCGTCGTTGCCAGCGCCGCCCCACAACCGGTCATTGATACCCCCGCCAGACCCGCCACCGCTTCCGCTGGTGTCTCCGCCAGAGAGGATGTCATCCCCTGCCCCGCCATAGAGCCTGTCCTGACCAGCTTCGCCCATCAGCATGTCTGACCCTGCGCCACCTCTCAGGCGGTCGCTGCCGGACGCGCCGTAGATCGTATCATCGCCGCGTTGGCCATAGACATTGTCAGCGCTGTTGCCAGCCAGAATTTGATCATTACCGGCTTTTCCGAGGATGTGATCTGAACCGCCGCCACCGTTGATTTGATCAGCGTCTGGGGTTCCAAAAATACGTCTTACCATTGTTCTACCGTTTCTTTGCAGATGTTTAAACTATTGAACTCATTTTAAAGTTAGGGATTTTTCGGTGTGACGCATGGAAGAAAAGGCATAGCCTTGGACGTTTTCGGATAGGTCAAATACTCCAAAGGATAGGTGCTGGCCAATGTCAGGCCACGCGGATCGGTTTGTCGGGTACAATGTCCTGCCGTATGACACGTTCGAGGTCTTCACCCCTCGTATCAACCAGAATGCTCAGCATCGATTCCAACGTGAAATAGGCGCGCAACACACGAAAAATTAGATATTCAGGTAGCGCGAGCACACCTTTGGGCACACCATTCAACAGCGACGCAACGATAGCCATGATGGCAGGTGCGCCGGTTGTCACAGCGACAATGGACTGCCAGACAATCGGGCTGTCGGGGTTGAAACCGAGCCCCAGTTCCAAAGCACCGAATATGATCAGCGGGACAAGCATGGCCCGCCGGGCAGAGTTCACAAGCATGTAGGGCAGAATGACCTTGCCTCGCAGCGTTTTGTTCGGACCAAAAATCAGGTCCCGGCAGCGTGATGAGATATGATAGATCGACCGAAACCACCGCATCCGCTGCTCTCGCATGTGACTGTAGGACGACGGCACTTCAGAGATATATCTGATCTTGGGATCGACGACGGAGTGAAACCCCAGCTCGCCGATGCGCAGTGAAATGTCGGTATCCTCACCGTTCATCCCTTCGACGAACCCACCCAGATGGCGCGGATGATGCGTGCGGTAGACCACGAACATTCCAGGAATGCCGACGACGCCATTTACGGCCCCCATAGCCACCGAATAAAACCCATGCTTGACGAGAACCTCCAACAAGCGTGCCCGGTCGAACAAGGCACCGCCCGGCGGAACCGGCACGCCGCCCACAACGCCGACATATGGGTCAGTGAAATAGGGCATGGCGCGGCTGAAATTGTCTTCGCCGACCAGCGTATCTGCGTCAACGCGGACGAGGAACTCTGTCTCACAGGCGTCCAGTCCTGCATTCAGCGCATTGGATTTTCCCGGCTTTGGCACGTTTATCACACGGCCTTTGGCGGCCTTGCATGCGTCCAATGTCTCGCGCGCGATGTCTTCGGTGTCATCGGTCGAATTGTTGTTCATGATCAGAATGTAAACGTCACCGCCGTAGTGCTTCGCGGCCCGGTCCATCGCGTTGATCGTTTCTTTGATGATGTAGGATTCATTGTGGGCTTAAGACGATGACTGAGACGGGCGGATTGAACTTAGGTTTTGGGCCATCAGCACGTCATAGACTGCAAGCAGATAAAGCTGTCCAAATAGAACCGGCAGGAACAGGAATACTCCCGGACCGATGCCACCCAGTAAGGTCCAATGCCGTAGCAATAGAACAAGATTCAGATCCATCCCACCGACCCAGATCGCGATGATGGCGGCGGTCACGATACTGATGCCAAGTCGCAGAAAAGCCCTCATCTGACTGACAGGCACATGTTCGACGCGGATGCGGGCGGGCATGAAACCGCGTTCCAACAGCTTGAAAGAATAGATTGCAAAGCCGAATAGCCCAGATGCAATCGCACTGAAATGCAATGACAAAGATCGCCCGATCATGTTTTCGGCGACTGCATTGGCTACATCAAAAGCAGCGCACCCCACCAGAAACGTCAACACCATGTCCAAACCAAACAACACGCGCCCGCGCCCGGCGGCCGAGCTGAAGGCTGCAAATGAAATGAAGAACGATATCAGAAAGATACGGACCGCAATCGCATGGTGGCCTTCATGCGGCGAGAACACATAGTCGTGGTTGGGGAATAGCTGCGCTGCCAAATCTGTATTGACTGACCAGAGTTGCCCCGCAGCCAGGCCAGTGAAGCAAATCAGCATCTTCGGGCCCTGCCAGTGCGAAACGGAACCGGCGAACCGTTTTGGCGCGCTGTCTACGGAGATGTAATTGATCTGCTCGCGCTTGTCCTCGCCCGTACTCATCGCGCCACCTCGGTCACGTCCATGGCATCGGGAGTGACCAGAACCGCCAGACCGCGACGCGGTAGCTGGGCGCCCGGTTCCAGGCGGTTGACATGCGGCCGTTGGGTAACCGTATCCAGAGTGACCAACCAGATTGGGCCGGTCTGATCCAATGGAAAACCGGGGGATTGCGGCGGTATGACCACGACTTTGGCAATGTCGGGATCAGGCTTGAGCGTCACCGACGTGGGTACCAATTGGGCCAGCAGGCTGCTGACCGCATCAGCGTCTGCCGCGCTCAGTACGCCTGCAACCCCAAGCCCCAGTACGCCCGCCTCAGAAATCGCGTGACGAATTTCTGTAAGCTGATCAGAGTAATTGGCATCTCCTGCCAGCAGATGGGTCGTCGGCAACATTTCTGCAATCAACACAGGCCCTTGGTCGCAGCGGCCAGTATCGCGTCGCGTGGTACTGGCCACAATCTCGATGATGTTGGACGCGCTTTGCAGCTCTGCCGGTAGTGGGATCAGCCTAGTATATGTGGTCTGCGCACCGTCAAAAATTTCCTGATGGAGCAGACGGTTATTCAGCGTAGCTGTCAGCAACCAATGTGTGCCAGGCAATTGGCGGCCAAAGACCATATCCAAATCCAGATTGGCTGGCAGCTTCAGGCCGTCTTCGCGATGCAGATCATATCTGTAGCGCCAACTGGTTTCGTGATGGAACCGACGCAGTCCCGCATTTGCCCCTGCTTGCGCAAGAGATCGCGGCCAGGATGCGGGGTCCTGATCCTCTTGCTCAGAAAACATCGGCAAAATTGCACGCAATTGCGTTGTCGTGAGCGCATTTGCGGAACTGTTCAGCACGACGGTTTCAACGTCGTGTTGCTTAAACTGGGTGGCCAGTGCCAGACGCCGCACGCGCTCCTGACTGTCCAGCCAATCTGGCCACGCAACCCTGACGATCCGGCCCCAAGCATTTACCCTATCGCGCGCAGTCTCTAGCGGACGGTCAAGGGTCAGAAAAACGGCGCTGGTCGTTTCTATCTCGACGATGGCCGCGAGACCATCATCTCTGCTACACTGAGAGTCAGGACCCTCACCTTGCAGTGAAATAGAAACAACCAGCTCCTCCCTGACAAAATCCGTCGGTGAAAGCGGAATTTGCAGGGAACGCGCAACCTCACCTGGAAGCAGCAACACCTCGCCCCTTTTTCATTGTCGATGGACACCCGCAGCGCGCCTTCGACCCCGTCCAGGACTTGAGATGTAACATTGATTTGGAGGTATCCAGATGTGGGGCGCGCATCCAATGGCATCCTGAACACCACGCTGTGATATGCAGGTAAACCAGACAGTATGATAGGATGGGTCGCGTTGGATCGCTTTATTGTGGCTGTGTATTGATCATTCACAGGGATCGCGGTGCGGCTTTCAAACGTCAGCTGCGCATCAGCAGTTAGGCTGCGAAGATAGTTTTCTCCCTTTTCCAAAATATTTATTGTTGAAAGCAGCAGGGCCACAGCTGCCAGAAGAAATCCCATTAGCCCAATGCCAATCATACGCATGTTTTTCACCGATATCTTTAGAACGTGCCAAGCAAGAGTGCGCCGGACCCACCTCCACGCGGATCCGGCGCTGCTGACGAGGAGGGTCAAGCAGCTCTGGGTTTTTCCGTATCAACCACGCCAGGACGTTGATTGTCAGTCCATGTCGAGGTGCATGGGATCATCTTACGGATGCAGCGATGTGCATATTTCACGGCAACTTGCTGGGTTTCCTCCATGAGGCCCTCAGCAAGCGTGATCGGCTCCAGCCCAAGCGAAATGAACGTTTTGTTTGAGACCCGCAGGCCGTTCTCCGCAGCTTCGTTCCGCGGGTTGTCCACATAGGCGACCTTGGCACCGGAGTTTTCCGCAACAAGCTTGGCCAATGACCGCACCGTATGCGTCTCGGTCATCTGATTAAGGATCGCGACCTTATCACCCGAGGCTGGCGGGTTTTCGACGGCCATAGCCAAGCATTTCACTGTGTCCTGAATATGGATGAACGCCCGGGTCTGTCCGCCGGTCCCATGCACTGTGAGCGGGTGGCCCACAACTGCCTGCATCAAGAAGCGGTTCAAAACCGTGCCATAATCACCATCATAATCGAACCGATTGATCAGCCGCTCATCAAGCTTCGTCTCTTCCGTTTGGGTGCCCCAGACGATGCCCTGATGCAGGTCTGTGATCCTTAGCCCATCGTTTTTAGCATAGTACTGGAACAGAAGCTGATCCATCGATTTGGTCATGTGATAGATGCTGCCCGGATTGGTTGGGTAGAGGATATCACGCTGATAGATTTTGTTTTCACTTGGCACATAGATCGGCAGATAGCCTTCTGGAATCTCGATGCCATCGTCGTCATAACCATAGACACCCATTGTCCCCAGATGCACGAAATGCGGGCTCAGGCCCAACTCAACTGAGGCAGCCAGCAGGTTGTGCGTGCCTGAAATGTTGTTGTCGACGGTGTAGCGTTTTTCGCCAATCCCCTT
Organism: Yoonia sp. GPGPB17; assembly: GCF_037892195.1. Taxonomy (NCBI): domain Bacteria; kingdom Pseudomonadati; phylum Pseudomonadota; class Alphaproteobacteria; order Rhodobacterales; family Paracoccaceae; genus Yoonia; species Yoonia sp. GPGPB17. Next base: position 813,096 of record NZ_JATACI010000002.1, on the reverse strand, counting down.
CATGGAATAGGGCGCTGCACGCTGTTCACCAAAATGAATGATCGTGTCGGGCTTGATCGTCGATAGCAGGTCAGTGACTTGATCAAACTCTTGCGCAACATCAATGTTTTCAAAGGCAATCTTAAGGCCTGTTTTTTCATTCCATGCTGCAAGGCGATCCCGCATTGTTGCGATCGGTGTCAGACTGTCTGCGCCTAGCTTTGCATCAATTGTGCGGCGTGCAAGGTTATCAACGATGGTGATCTTGTGGCCGAGCTTTGACAGATGTAGCGCTGTCGGCCAGCCGCAAAAACCATCTCCACCGACGATGACAATTTCCTTTTCGTTATTCATGATGCTTATTCCTTTGTTTGGGCCCCTCCAGGCGACCCAGGTTGCGTACAAGCAAAGGTTTACGTCCATCCGACGGACCGTGGGTTAGGCCGTCGGGATAGGGCAGAGGGCATTGGGATGGGGTATCTATCCTGATGGATAGGTCGGCAGTTCTAAAGAGGTACCGGATCAGGCGTTCTGCGACGCTCGGGCGAATATCCCCTTTGCCGCGTCGGCACCAAGTGCGATTTGCGACGCATATTGATGAAGATCAATACTGTCCTGCGCACGCGCGTGCCGTTCCAACTCGGCCAACAGATTTTCGAGTTCTGTCTGCCCCAACATGGCCGCAGCGCCCTTGGCGTGGTGCACTGCATCGGCCATCGCGCTGCCAGATAAGGATTCATTACACATGCCATCAATCAACGTCTGCAACTCCGCCAGAAAACGGTCACAGATATTGCGCAGTTTGTCAGCGCCAAGGACATCCCGCAGTTCCTGCAATGCATCGTCTGATGGTGCGGTCAAAGGCAGATGCACTGCATGAGCGACATCCGCCATGATGCGCTGCAATGCATCAATACGAATAGGTTTTGTGTGAAATCTGTTCATGCCTGCCTTTTCGGCATCTTCACGATACTCTTCGCTTCCATGTGCCGTCAGGCCAACGATGTGGGTTAACTTGTTCGGACCATCCTTGCTGCGTATCCTCCGGGTTGCCTCGACCCCATCCATAACCGGCATGCTGATATCCATAAAGACGATGTCAAATGGTGTGTCTGCTAGTTTATCCAGGCTTTCCGCACCATTCACCGCCACGTCCACATGATGGCCCAGCCCCACCAGCATATCATTAAGCACATGGCGATTAATGTCGTTGTCTTCGACAACCAGTACGCGGCAGGATAAGTTCACGCGCGTAGGCACCGCATCTTCGGGTCGCTCACGCAATTCAGCAGCCCGGCTCAATGGCACATTAAGGATGAAGGTGGACCCTTTGCCCGCCTCACTGTCCAAAACGATATCCCCGCCCAATTGTCGCGCAATTCGGCGCGAAATCGAAAGGCCAAGACCATCGCCACGTGTTTGACGCCCTTTGCCATGGGCCAAAGCAATGAAGTCTTCAAAGACCCGCTCGTGGTGCTCAGCCGGGATCCCTGCCCCCGTATCGGCTACGGCGAATTTCAAGGATGATGTTTTGGGCCCGTGAATACCGCTTACCCTCAGCTTGACACCACCACTGTCGGTGAACTTGATCGCATTGCCAACAAGATTGGTAAGGATCTGCCTGAGGCGAGTGCTATCGCCCCAAAACCCCATTCGCATCGTGGCGTCGATATCAAGTGTAAGAGACAACCCCTTTTCGGCGGCAAGCGGTGACAGCACATCAACCAGAGATTGGACCAACTCAGGCAAGTCAAATTGCTGTTGGGTCAGTTGCAGCGTCCCTGTTTCGATCCGGGTGATATCCAGAGCCTCATTGACATGTTCCAACAGAATTTCGCTCGAGGCGGTTGCGACCTTTGTGTAGTGGTCCTGTTTGGGTGACAGTTTCGTTGTGCGCAGCAGATCGAGCACCCCCATGATCCCATTCAATGGCGTGCGCATTTCGTGGCTCATCACCGTCAGAAACTGCGATTTTGCTTTGTCTGTCCGTTCGGCTCGGTCGCGCGCATCGATGAGTTTTTGTTCGTCAATCTTGCGCGCACTGATGTCGCGAATATAGGCAATGAATTTCGTGCCATCACTGTCCACAATTGAGGTGATGTTCAGTTCAACCGGAAATTCTTCACCAGTTTTGCGCAGCGCGGCCAATTCAAACCGGCCCTTATCAACAACGCGGGGTTCGCCTGTTTCAAGGTAGCGTTTCATCCCATTATGATGTGCATCGCGCATACGAGGGGGGATAAAGGTTTGTTCCATTGTCCGACCGATGATCTCGGCCCTTTTCCAGCCAAAAACCTCTTCAGCTGCGGCATTGAACTCAATGATTTCGCCGGTTTCGTCCGCTGTCACAATTGCGTCCAGCGATGCTGCGACGGTTGACGCTAGAAGCTTGGAAGATGTTTGCAGTTCAGTGTCGCGGCGGGCAGCGCGGGACAACATGCGATCCAGAAGGAACAAGAGCCCGCCCATCATCAGCAAAAGCCCAACGGCAATGCTGCCCGTGCGTCTGAGTTGCTGCGCAAAAGTTGCCCGCCGGGCCTCGGCATCGGCTGCGGCCACGGCAATACCTAAAAGCGCCGTTTGACGTACATGGGGGCGCACGCCGCGAACCATATCGCGAAGCTCTTGCAAATCGGCCTTGCGCAATGACTCGGGCTGATCGGAGATCGTAATCGCCCCATCCACAAAGTCATTGATCTGCAAGATCAGATCAGACGCGCGACCGTCCTGACTGAAGATGACGGCGGCACTACCAGAATTGATAATGCTCGCTCGGCTGATCACGATATCGACGCGCAGTTGAATATCTTCTGATGAAAACTGCGGGTCTGACAAGCCATCGGCCAGAGCCGCATCAAGATTGGCCAGTTCGGTATCGAGTTGCGAAATGCTCCACTGGGTGTTGTCGGTTGCAGCAGTCGAAAGATCGCGAAGTTGCGCCAATAGGTTTGTCACCATCAGCGTAAGCAGCAGGCACAGCAAGCCGACACCTGCCAATATGGCGATCCGATATCGATTCATTCCGGCCGTCCTGCCTCCGCTCCTGTCGGAGGTCAGCATAGGGTGGCCGGTTGCGTCAATCTACAACCTTCAAGCGATTGAGCTGCCAGATGCTGCGGGCGTAATTTGTCTCGGTACTATACTTCGGATCACTATCATACGGAAACACCACCCAATAAGGGCCTTTGTCCCGCACGGACATTGTTTCGCCATTCATCCGGGTCGCCAGTATCGGTGCTGCGTCTTCCAGATCAGCCAAGGGCATTGTGACGGCATAGTCATTCAACGCCACCATCTCCAACGACTGCCCACTGACCTCTAGATATGCAAGCAACGCTTTTAGCGAAACGCCCGAGAACGCGACACTGCCATCCGTCCAAATCGTCGTCGTCGTGAAACTGACCTGATCAAGCGTATCTAGTGTTTCCAGGCTGATTTCTACCGTGGATTGGTCTGACCCAGACGTTGTCACTTGGAGCGGCAGCACGTTCTGAGCGAACGCCGGTGTCATCATGCTCAAAACCAAAGCAAATGCACCGCACAGCAGTCTGTTAGGAAATACAGATTTCATAGTTTGATCCTTCTCAAGTCTGCAACTCATCTACCGCAATGGTTGAATGTTTGTTTAGGTCATAGGGATAGGTACCTACCCTATGGTATAGGTCTGCCATATTTTTGATCTCTTTTGGGTTGTAGCCGCCGTTGGGAAACAAGGATTATTGATGCGATGCCAAACATACTCATAGCCGATGACCACGACCTTGTTCGCGATACAATCGCGGCCTATCTGGAAACTGTCGAAGGCTTCAAAGTTCTGACAGCGCCAAACTTGCAAACTGCACTGGGTCAAATGGACGGTATCGACTCAATAGACCTTCTTATTCTGGACTATCATATGCCCGGCATGAACGGGCTGGACGGGTTGAAGCGTGCCCTCAAAGCCTATCCCGCGACCAAGGTCGCGATAATGTCTGGTGTCGCCAATCGTGAGGTTGCCAACCGCGCGATGGCGCAAGGCGCGCATGGGTTCATCCCCAAGTCACTTTCACCTGCGTCACTTGTGAACGCGATCAAGTTTGTCTTGTCAGGTGAGCGCTATTTGCCATTCGATTTCGGGACGTCCCAAGCCGCCCCAGCATCCGCCAGCAGTGCGTCAGATCTGTCCGAACGCGAAATGCAAACCTTGGAACAATTGTGTATCGGCCTGTCAAACAAAGAGATTGCCCGAAACCTCGGCATTCAGGAAGTCACCGTCAAGCTGCACGTCAAGAACCTGTTAGCAAAACTGGGTGTCTCAAACAGAACACAGGCGGCACTGTTGGCAAAAGAACGTCACCTCTGCTGAGATTGTGACGTCTCATCGAATTTCTTGCAATTTCAAGACAGCACTCAACGTTTTCTTTGGATCGCGTGTGATGAGGGCACGCGGCTGGACTTGCCAGCTCGAACTTTCATCTCATGGCATAGTTTTGGACAAGCCGTCCCGTGCAGCAGCATCGGCGGCATCCGCCAGCATCTGTGCCTTTAGTCCGTCTTCGCCCGTTGGCGTCACAGGCGTGCCTGCCTCCAGCGCCGCAACGAAGTGTTCCATCTCAGCCCGGTAGGCAGCAGCGTAACGTTCCAGAAAGAACGGCTGGGTCGCCGCCTTGCGCATACCATCTGCATTTGCGACTTCAACTGTGTGCTCTAACATGTTGTCTGCACGTAACATTCCGGCGCTGCCATGCACTTCGATGCGTTGATCATAGCCATAGGTCGCACGGCGTGAGTTTGATATCTGGCACAGCTTGCCGCTGGCTGTCTTGAGGGTCACGACAGCCGTGTCAAAATCACCCGCCTGCCCGATCTCGGGATCAACCAGACAAGATGCGGCGGCCGTCAGCTCGACCGGGTCTTCACCCAGCAAAAAACGCGCCATGTCTAAATCGTGGATCATCATGTCGCGGAAAATGCCGCCCGAGGTCTTTACATAGCCAATGGGCGGTGGTGCTGGATCACGGGACAGTATTGTTACAAGTTCAACATTTCCTATGACTTGGTCGACGATTTGGCGTTGCAGATGTGCAAAATTGGGATCAAAGCGCCGGTTAAAGGCCGTCATAAATGGCACGCCCGCCTTCGCGACGACGGCAAGACAATCGTGAATGCGGTCCACCGATAGATCAATGGGTTTTTCGCAGAAGATGGCTTTGCCCGCAGCTGCAGCCGCATGGATCAGATCGTAATGCGTGGTCGTTGGCGTCCCGATGATCACCGCATCAATGCCGGGATCGTTGAGCATTGCCTCGGCGTCCATGATCTTGGCACCAGTGGATGCCGCCAAAGCCGCTGCCGCGTCAGGCATTGCATCTGCCACCGCAGCAGCACGCGCGTTTGTCATGCCACGAAGGGTTGCGCCATGCACCTGCCCGATGCGTCCACAACCCAAAATACCAATGTTAATCAATGCTCTAACCTTTCAGATTGCGTAGCACTGTGCGGGCAGCCGCCATCACAGGATCATGTGTTTCTTTCAGCATACTAACCCGATCAAACCGTTCCGGATCGCGATTGACCGCCTCCCGCATCGCCGCTCCAAAGGCCATCCGCAGCTCGGTTCCAATGTTGAATTTGCAGATATTTGTATTCTGCGCCAATGCCTTACGCTGTGCAATGGGCACACCTGAACCACCGTGAATAACCAAAGGAACAGATGTTGCCGCCTGGATGGCGGCAATGCGTGGTTCATCCAAACCACCCTCTTTATCCTGCTGCAAGTGGACGTTACCGACAGAGATAGCCATGGCGTCGACACCCGTTTCGGCTGCAAACTGGGCCGCTTCTGTCGGGTCTGTTCCGGCGGAGTCCTCGCCACCAGAATATCCCACGAAGCCGATTTCGCCCTCACATGAAATCCCTGAATTATGCGCCATTTCAGCAATTTGGCGTGTTTTTTTAATGTTATCTATCAACGGTTTACGTGATCCATCAAACATCAGAGACGTAAAGCCGGAATCCAATGCCTCAGAACACTCATCATAGGTGTACCCATGATCCAGATGTGCCACGACAGGCACTGCCGCCTCTTCGGCCAGATGGCGGAACATCTTGCCTAGCACCGGCAAGGGCGTATGCGCCCGGCATCCCGGCCCGGCCTGCAGGATCACTGGGCAGTTTTCGGCTTCAGCGGCGGCCACATAGGCGCGCATGTCTTCCCATCCAAGGCACACCAACCCGCCCACAGCATAGCCCTGCTGCAACGCCGGTTGCAGCACATCTTTCAGCGTCACAAGGCTCATTTGAACTTGGCAATCATGTCTTTGATGCCCGGGATCGTTTCGATCTGATAGGCATGGGATGGCTGAAAATACTGGATCAGACTACGCTGCGACAGACCGCCCAGAATGGTGAAATAATACATCTGATAGCCGGGCAGGACCGCACAAGGGTGATAACCGCTATCGAGGCAAATCGTCGACCCATCGACAATGTGATAGGCATCGCCTGCCTTCCCATCCTCGCGTTGCAACATCTGCACACCGGAGCCATGGTTCGGTTTGAAGCGGAAGTTATAGGTCTCATCATGGCGCGTTTCATCGGGCAAACGATCGGTGTCGTGTTTGTGAGATGGGAAACCGGACCAACCGCCCTCGCCCACGGTAAACAACTCAGAAACCAGCAAGCGCCCCACCTTGTCGTGGTACTTCGTGCCGAGGATATGCTTGATCTTGCGGTGCGTATTGGTGTCATCAGACCCGTACTGCACCAGATCCAGCTCATCTGAGCGCACGGCGAAGGCATCCAGCACCTTGCCATACCGCGCGCCGCAAACGAACACCTCGGCCTCATCTGAGGTACAGACCATTTCGGCCTTGGCGCCCACCGGCACATAAACACCCTCTGGCTCACCGTCCCAGACGTCTTCAACCCGTTCGCCGACACCGCCCGCCTTGAACCCTTCGATGTCGATATCAACGGTCCCCGTCGCAGGCACAATGCAGGTCTCATACCCCGGCACAGCATATTCAAACGCCTGCCCTTTCTTGAGCTTAACGATGTTGAAGTAGTTCAACGGCACGGTCGGATCATCCACGTCGACGATGGGTTTGTTCTGGTTGTCAAACGGCGGGATGTGCATGGGTTTCTTCCTTCAAGCGTCAGTCGGGCCGGGATGATCGGCCATGAATTGCGTCAGTGTTGGTGTGTCGGCCATCGCAGGCGCGCAGCCGGGGCGGGATACGGTGATGGAGGCGCAGGCAGACCCACGCAGGATGGCATCATGCAAGCTTTGACCTTCGGCGAGCCCCGTTACCATACCCCCCATAAAGCTGTCCCCGGCCCCAGTAGGTTTCAGTGCCTCAACCGGCCAGATGCCGGTGCGGATTTCCTGCCCGTCGGCAAAGGTGACTGCCCCCTTCTCGCCCATCTTATAGACGACAATCGTCGCCGTGTCTGCGGCCAGCGCCTTGGCTTTCGCGAGACCCTTGTCGATGCCGCCCGCCATAAAGCCGAACTCTTCATCGTTGCCAACGATCATATCGGACAGGGCCGCGGCGCGGCTGAGAACTTCCTCGGCCACCTGCGGCGACGGCCACGAATACGGGCGGTAATCGACATCGAAAATGATGGGCAGTCCAGCTGCTTTGGCGCGATCGAACGCGTCAAAGGTGGCGCTGCGCGATGGTTCCGCTGCAAAAACCGTGCCTGCCGTGATCAGCGCGCCAAACTTGCCGTAGTCCACTGCAGCAACATCACCTGCATCCATCTGAAAATCGGCCGCGCCGTTGCGGTAAATCACATTGCGATGGCCCTCGACCCGGCTTTCGTAGAACGCCAGTGAGTTGCGGTATTCACCCCCCACCGGCGTGACATACTCGGTGCCCACGCCATAGCGCTTCAACTGCTGGGTACAGTAACTGCCGATGCTGTCGTCTGAGACACGCGTCACCAGTGAGGCTCGCCCTCCCAGCTTGCAAATCCCAGCAGCGATGTTCGCAGACGATCCCCCAAGGCCGACAGCCACGGTCTCTGCGTCCTCAGTCGCAACGCCTGCATCGGTGTACAGGTCAATCCCTGCCCGCCCTACAACGACAAAGTTATTGGCCTTGATCCCATCCAGCAGCTTGCTCATTTCCGGCCTATCGTGTTGCGGGCCTCAGCCTCATCAAAGGACTGCGGATGAGGGTACTTCAGCCCCATCAACTGACGCAGATCATCGGACGCATTGTCCAGAAACCCGTCCGGTAAGGCAGCATGCATTTCCTCAATCGGGGTCAGCCATTTCGGGGCATAGTTGATCAGAACTGCACTGCGGTCGATATCTGAGGTATTTGGCATCGCGCAGTGCCACGCAGCGCCAAAGAACAAAGCAACATCCCCCGGCTGGCCCAACATCCGCTCAGATTTGCCATAAAAATCATCCGCTTCCGTGGGGTAACGCAGCTCTTTCTGCGATCCCGGCACATAGGCGGTAGCCCCGGTTTCTGCGGTAAACGGGTCCAGCAGGATCGACACCTGCGCGTTCATCGGGAACGACGCATTCAGCCCGATAGGGTGCGTTTCCGCCTTGTACATATCCCAATAGGGGTAGTCGACATGCGGCTCCTGCCCCGGCCCGCCCGGCAGAATGCGGTTGGCCGCGATGGAGCCCATGATGAATTCAGTGCCTAGAAACTTGCGCAGCACTTTCATGATGACAGGATGTGCAGCCATGTCCGCAAATACATCGCCCTTCGCCAAAAGGTTCCAAACCCGGCGTTGCAGGTTCAGACGGCCGTCTTCCTCGGCCTGCCCCTGAAAATGCGTGACCTTGTCGGCCTCTTCGGAATGCGCGTGGATGATTTGACGCGCCTCAGCGATCTGCGCCTCTGAGAATAGCCCGGTCAGCAACACAGCGCCTTTGCCATGCATCAGTTCCTGTGCAATGACCTCAGGATCGGCGGTTTCTGCGGTAAACTTGCGCATCAGACGCCCTTTCGCTGCTTATGACGGGACGATTCCCAATCCTGATGCGCTGCGCGCACCTTGTCAGAGGTTGTGACATGCGGTGTACCAACCTCCCACCATGCGTGGCCCTCTGTCGTCCACCCTTCATAGGGGTCGACCTTCATCGAGATCACATAGGTCTTGTCCGATGCCTTCGCGCGGGCAAAGGCGGCCTCCAGTTCAGCCGGAGAACCGACGGTTTCCGCTTCTGCACCCATGGATTTGGCATGCGCCTCAAAATCAACGCCCGCTTTGTTTGTCGCCGTTGGTGTGTCGGCAATCAGATTGTTGAAACTCTCGTTCCCGGTGTTGTTTTGCAGTTTATTGATGACCGCGAAACCGCCATTGTCCAACACCAATATGATCATCTTTTTTTCTGTAAGAACAGAAGAATAGATATCGGAGTTCATCAACAGATACGATCCATCGCCGGTAAATACGATGGTGTCCTGCTCTGGCTCCATCTGTGCTTGTGCAATCCGCGCACCCCAGCCGCCAGCAATCTCGTAGCCCATGCAGGAAAAGCCAAACTCCACATCAACCGTGCCGATATCGAGCGTCTTCCAGTTCGCTGTCACTTCAGCAGGCAGCCCCCCAGCGGCTGCGACGATGCGGTCGCGCGGATCACACAGGCGATTCACCTCGCCGATGGCTTGGGCATAGGACGCAGGCCCATTGCCGACGCGCGTGTTTTCGGCCACGTAGTCATCCCACTTGGCGCGCTCGCCCTTGGCCTTGGTGGTCCAACCCTGAGGGGCCTGATGGCCTGCTAAATCGGCGGTCAGCGCCACCAATCCAAGACGCGCATCGCCCACGACAGTCGTCGACATATGCTTGGCGGCATCATGCCGCGCCGCATTTAGACCAATGATCTTGGCGTCATGGGCAAAGGCGGTCCATGATCCGGTTGTGAAATCCTGCAAGCGCGTGCCCACGGCGAGGATGACGTCCGCTTCCTCGGCAATGGTGTTCGCCGAATCCGATCCCGTGACGCCAATCGGGCCGATATTCAGCGGATGATCATGCACCATGTTCGCTCGGCCCGCGATGGTTTCAACGACCGGGATGCCGGTCTCTTCCGCAAAGGTCGTCAACTCAGCCACAGCACCCGAATACTGCACGCCGCCACCCGCAATGATCATCGGGCGCTGTGCCTCTTTCAGCAAGGCGACAGCCTGTGCGACCTCATATTCGTCCGGGGCCTGACGTCGCACCCGATGGACACGCTTTTCGAAGAAGCTGACAGGGTAATCGTAGGTCCACCCCTGCACATCTTGCGGCAAGCCAATAAAGGCAGGGCCGCAATCAGCGGGGTCCAGCATCGTTGCAAGCGCCGCAGGCAGCGACTGGATGATTTGTGCAGGATGCGTGATGCGATCCCAATAGCGGCTGACAGCCTTGAACGCGTCGTTCACGCCGAATGTCGGATTCCCGAAATGCTCTAACTGCTGCAACACCGGGTCTGGCAATCGCGTCAGGAACGCATCGCCGCAGAGCATCAGCATCGGCAAGCGGTTGGCATGGGCCAGTGCGGCAGATGTCAAAAGGTTTGCGGTGCCGGGCCCGGCAGAGGCCGTGCAGAACATGAACCGCTGACGCTTGTAGGCTTTGGCATAACCTGCCGCCGCAAACCCCATCCCCTGCTCGTTCTGGCCGCGATAAAGCGGCAGTTCGGCGCGGTGTTCATAGAGCGCCTCGCCCAGACAGGTCACGTTACCATGTCCAAAAATACCAAAGCCGCCGCCGCAGACCCGCGTTTCGACCCCATTGGCGACAATCCATTGATTAGACAGGTAACGAATGATCGCCTGTGCTGTTGTCAGCGTAACGGTTTCGGCGGCTTGCCCCATGATGTATCCCCCGGCAGTACGCACGAATTGTGCTTTGGTCACGATTGGTTGTTGACCTTCGACCTAAAAGAACGATACCAAAATTGCAACCGGTTGCAACCGGTTTTTGGAAGGGACCATCATGACTGAGATTGGTATCGGCATTGTGGGCGGTGGCTACATGGGAAAGGCCCATGCGGTAGCCCATTCCGCAGTCGGCGCAATTTTTAACACCGCCCTGCGACCACGGCTGGAAATGGTCTGCGCCACCAATCAAACCTCTGCCGAGAAATACCGGGCGGCCTATGGATTTGCCCGCGGTACCGCCGACTGGCAGGAACTGGTGAATGATCCGCGGGTTGAGGCGGTTATCATCGCCTCCCCGCAATCCACCCACCGCGATATTGCCGAAGCGGCTTTTGCGCTGAACAAACCTGTCTTCTGCGAAAAGCCTTTGGGGGTGGATGTCGCCGACAGTCGCGCGATGGTTGCCGCAGCCGAGGCATCGGGACAGATCAATATGTCCGGCTTCAATTACATCCGTACCCCAGCCTCACAGTTCGTGAAACAAATGCTCGACGCGGGTGAGATCGGTGAAGTCACCGGGTTTCGCGGCGAACATACGGAAGACTTCATGGCCGACCCGGCCGAGCCCGCCACATGGCGCAGCCACGGCCAGGCCAACGGCTGCATGGGCGATCTTGCACCGCACCCGGTCAACTGCGCTTTGCGCCTCATGGGCCCGATCACCGAGCTGATTGCCGAGGTCGAAACGGTGATCCCCGAACGCCCCGGCGGCAAAGTGACAAATGATGACCACGCACAGATCATGTGCCGCTTTGCCTCGGGCGTGTTGGGCAATATCTATGTCAGCCGCGTCGCCACCGGGCGCAAGATGGGCTATAAATACGAAATCACCGGCACCAAGGGCGCGATCTATTTTGACGGTGAGGACCAGAACGCGGTACATCTTTACAAGATCGCGGGCCCGGCTGCACAGCGTGGCTTTACCAAGATCCTGACCGGTCCTGAACACCCCAATTATGAACCCTTTTGCCTCGGCCCCGGTCATGGCACCGGCTATCAGGATCAGATCATTATCGAGGCCAAAGACTTCCTGACCGCGATACACACCGGCCAAAACATCTGGCCCACATTCCGTGACGGGATGGAGGTCAACCAGATCGTTGCCGCCTGTCACGCCTCATCCGCCGCGCGTAGCTGGCGCAATATCTCTGACTTTTAAAGAAAGCCCTGCCATGACGATCAAAATCGGCAACGCCCCCTGTTCCTGGGGCATCGAATTCGCCTCTGACCCTGCTTACCCTACGTGGCAGTCGGTGCTGAGCCAATGCGCTGGCGCTGGTTATAAAGGGATTGAACTCGGCCCGATCGGGTACATGCCTGAAGACCCCGCGATCCTGCGCGATGAGCTGGCCAAGAATGACCTGAACATCATCGGCGGCGTTGTTTTCCGCCCCTTCCACGACGCGGCCAAATGGGACGAGGTTATTGATGCGTCCAAGCGCACCTGCGAGGCGTTGGTCGCGCATGGGGCCGAACACCTTGTGCTGATCGACAGTATCTCACCCCGTCGCGCACCGACCGCTTACCGTGCAGATGAAGCGGAACAGATGGATACCGCCGAATGGGCTGCCTTTCGCGACCGCATCGCAACCATCGCCAAAATAGGCACTGAGGAATACGGCCTGACGGTTGGCATGCACGCGCACGCGGCTGGTTTCATCGACTTTGAGCCCGAGCTGGAGCGGCTGCTGGATGAAGTGGACGACAGCATTCTTAAGATTTGCTTCGACACGGGCCACCACTCCTATGCCGGTTACGATCCGGTCGCATTTATGAAGCGGCATATCAGTCGCATTAGCTATATGCATTTCAAGGACATTGATCCGGTGGTGAAGGCCGATGTGGTTGCTAAGCGCACTGATTTCTACAAAGCCTGTGGCCAGGGCATTTTCTGCAACCTCGGCCAAGGCGATGTGGATTTCCCTGCGGTGCGTCAGGTCCTGCTGGATGCTGGTTTTGAAGGCTGGTGCACGGTTGAGCAGGATTGCGACCCGTCCATGCCGGGCACGCCGCTGGAAGATGCTGAAAGCAACCGCAAATACCTTGAATCAATTGGCTTTTAAGCCCCTCGCGAAAGACGAAGACTATGACAAAACTGAAATGGGGCATGATCGGCGGCGGCGAAGGCAGCCAGATTGGACCAGCACATAGGTTAGGTGCAGGGCTGGATAGCCTTTTTGAATTCAGCGCGGGCGCACTGGATCACCGGCCCGAATTTGGGATCGATTATGGGCAACGACTGGGCCTTGGTGACCGCGCCTATGGCGGCTGGGAAGAGATGCTGGAAGGTGAAAAGAAACGCGATGACCGCGTTGATCTGGTAACCGTCGCGACGCCGAACTCCACCCACTTTGAGATCACAAAGGCCTTCCTGGAAAATGGTTTCCATGTGCTCTGCGAAAAGCCGATGACCATGACCGTCGAGGAAGGTGAAGAGATTGTCGAAATCGCCAAGAAAACCGGCAATATCTGCGCTGTCAACTATGGCTACACGGGCTATTCGCTGGTGCGCCATATGAAGGCGATGATCGCCCGCGGTGACATCGGTAAGGTGCGCCTTGTGAACGCGGAATTCGCGCATGGCCACCACGCTGACGCGACTGACGCGGACAATCCACGCGTCCGCTGGCGGTATGATCCGGCGCAGGCCGGTGTCTCAGCACAATTCGCAGATTGCGGCATTCACGCCATGCATATGGCGAGTTTTGTCACCGGTCAGGAAGTCACGAAATTGTCCGCAGATACCGTATCTTGCATTGATGTGCGTACTTTGGAAGACGACGCGATGGTGAACTTCCGCATGGACGGCGGCGCCGTCGGGCGGCTCTGGACCAGCTCAGTTGCGATTGGGCGGCAACACGGGCTGGGGATTCAGGTGTTTGGTGAAACCGGCGGGCTGCGTTGGTCGCAGGAACAGCCCAACCAGCTTTACTACATGCCGCTTGGTAAGCGTTTAGAGGTGATTGAGCGCGGAGAGGCAGACCTATCGCCCGAGGCAGACCGCACGTCACGCGTGACCATTGGCCATGCCGAGGGGATGCCGCTGGCCTTTGCGAACATCTATTGCGATCTGGCCGAAGCGATTTCGGCACGCAAGGAAGGCCGGACGATGGACCCGGCGGCCAATCTCTATCCCCGTGCTGAGGATGGCTTGCGGTCGATGGCAGCGGTCTATGCTGTGGCTGAATCAGGCAAGGCAGAGGGAAAATGGCTCGACGCGCGCCCGCCGCTGTTTCGGTAAAATGGCTTGCTGCATCACCCACGCCGCCCGAAGATGCTGTACTAAGGTCGGATCTTCTGGTCCAAAGTGAGCATTCGCAGAAAACTTGAAGTACTGGCAATTTTTCCAACGAAACTGCCACTCGACTTATTTGCCGATGCTGTCAACTTAACTTTGCAACCTTCTTGGGTTTGTCGGTTGCGACCTGCAACTCAAAGAACTAGCCATGCAGCATGCGAGCACTACCCATAGAACTTCGAGTAGATAGTGAAAAACATCGCCTCGGCTACATTCGCGGAACGGGCCACCGTTTGGTTGTAAGTATAAGCGGTGTTGGAAATAGACGCCGGTTCTTTCCGCCCTGGGAATTCATCGCAACCGCATCAGACAATGGACAAAACCATGTCTTGTTAGTCTCGGATATGGAACGCTCGTGGATGAACAGTCCAGTCCTGCCCGAGTTGATCTCAAGTGAAATCGAAAGTATCAAAAGTACTGAAGAAATTGATGAAGTTGTTGCACTTGGTAACAGCATGGGTGGGTTCATGGCCCTCGTCTTGCCGCAATATACGCCAGTGCAGCGAGTGGTTGCTATTTCACCACAGTTCTCGGTGCATCCAGATATTGTGCCAGAGGAAGAGCGCTGGGCATATTGGCGGCAGAGAATACGCTGTTTCAGACACCAAGATATTGGAGGCATCGACGTCGAGAAACGTGGCTACTTCATTCTCCATGGCGGCACCAAAAACGAGAACCTTCATTGGGGCAGGTTTCCCAGTATTCCCAATCTGCATCACTACATATTGCAAGGCAAAGGCCATGCTGTGGTTGTAGCGATGAAAGGGTCTGGGCTAATGCGCGACGTTTTGCATCTTGCAATTGTTGGGCAGAAAGCAGAGGCAATCTCTATTTTGCCCAAGAGATTCAACTCTATTGGGCGTGATCAACTGCCTGATAAACAGAAGTTCCTATGGTGAGGCTGGGTAAGATTGGTGAACGCAACTTTGGGTTCTCAACTGCCTTTCACAGCAACTTGCACCGATATCTGTTTTCTAGTTCAGACTAGATTGGCATTCAAGGATCAAGGTAGACTAACAATTCGCGCCTGCACACATGTTTGCTCATCTAAGGGATGGGCCGTAGCGTGCCCCGTTCCACAATTGTACAAGCGAACAGCCGCGCCTCTGGGTAGCGGCTGTCGTCGTTCAACGACGCCTCTATCAATTCAATCGAAGACGCAATGATCTGCTCAACCGGATTGCGGATAGTGGTCAGGTTGATGTTCGCCCAGCCCGCCATTTCCATATCATTCAGACCGATAAGACCAATATCTTGCGGCACGTGCAGGCCGACATCTGCGATCGCGGACAGCGCCCCGATGGACAGCACATCGTCACCGCAGAAATAGGCCTCAGCCGGTGTGCTTTGCAGCAAGCGCTGCATTTCTGCACGGCCAGCGTCAAAGGAATAGTTCGAGGCATAGGTGACGGTCATCTCGATGCCAGACGCACCAATGACCTCGGCAAAACCTGCAAAGCGATCCTGCGTTGACGTCGCAGACTTCGGCCCCCCCAGAAACGCGACACGTTTATAGCCACGATCAATCAGCGTTTGACCGGCCATGCGCCCGGCCTCGATGTTATCAATACCCAAAACGTTCACTTTGGGGCTGGGTGATTGGCGCCCGAAGGAATGCACAACCGGCACACCGGCGTCCTTGAAAGCTTCTGCGAATGTGGCGGGCAATGTAGAGGAGGCAACAATCACGCCATCCACCGAATAGGCGCGCAGCATGCGAATGGAATTCTCTGGGTCGACCTCATCCGTCAGGTTCACCAGCAGAGGGCGCAATCCACGCGCCTGCAGACCCTTGGTGAAAAGGTCAAAGACCTCCAGAAAAATGGGGTTGTGAAAGTTGTTCGACACCAGCCCGATCAGCTTGGTCCGTCCCGTGGTCAGCGATGAGGCCAGCGCATTGGGGCTATACCCGAGTGCATTTGCCGCCTTCTCGACCTTGGCCCGGGTCTTTTCGGACACCGACGCGCCTTCGGTATAGGTACGCGATACAGCAGAGCGGGAAACCCCCGCGCGTTCTGCTACATCTTTCAGCGTGACCGCCACTCTAGCCGCCTCCCCTCGCGTCCTTTTCGGCTTGCGCGGCCACCGCCGCCCAGTCCGCTGTATAGAACTTCCATATCGCCGTGACGCCCAACGCAAAGAAAATCAAGGCCCAGAAGGATTCTCCATTCGCCAGTTCGACTGTCGCCCAAAGAATGGGCACAATGGCGGTCAGTACCCTCCGCCAAATGGGCAAAAAGAACGGGACTGCCAGGTCAAAGAACTTTGGCTTGGGGCGATCAGGCGGCGCCTTCATATTCTGCTCCGGTTTTTGCGCCGGTGATATATGCCACGACGTCCTGACCGTCTGTATCCTCTTTATTGAGGTTCGCGACAATACGCCCGCGCCGGAAGACGATGATCCGATCCACCAGATCAAACACCTGCCGCATGTTGTGCGAGACAAGGATCAGGCTTTCCCCCTGCTCTTTCAGCGTCCGGATGATGTTTTCCACCTGCGCGGTCTCTTGCACACCAAGGGCGGCCGTCGGTTCGTCCATGATCGTCAGTTTACTGGCAAAGGTTGCCGTGCGTGCGATGGCAACACACTGGCGCTGACCACCTGACATGTTGGCAATGGTGTTCTTGATGTTGGGAATCTTGACGCCGGTCTTCACCAAACCTGCCTTCGTGTCCTCGCGCATCGCGGCATAGTCGAGAAAGCGAAACGGCCCCAGCCAATCGAACTTTGTCTTTTCACGGCCCAGGAACAGATTGTCCGGGACGTTCAAATCATCGGCAAGCGCAAGAGTTTGGAACACCGTTTCAATCCCGGCTTCGCGGGCATCCAATGGACCAGCAAAACTCACTTCCTCGCCATCAAACACAACGGTGCCACGGGTGCGTTGTTCGACGCCCGTGATCTGGCGGACAAAGGTGGATTTCCCTGCCCCGTTGTCCCCCATGATCGCGACGTGTTCGCCATGCTTAAGCACAAAGTCCGCGTCTTCAAGGGCATGTACACCACCATAGTGCTTGGTGAGGCCTTTGGTTTCCAGAATGATATCTGACATGTCTCTTGCCTCCTTATGCCCGCGCCGCAGCACGTTGTTGTTGCCATTGATCAAGTGCCACAGCACCAACGATGATCATGCCCAGCACCATTTCCTGATAGAATGCGCCAAGACGCAGAAAGGTGAAGCCAGAGGTAATCACCCCGATAATCAGCGCGCCTATGACGGTCCCGATGATGGACCCACGTCCGCCAAACAGCGACACGCCGCCGATCACGGCCATGGCAATCGCCTCCAACTCATAGGTCAGGCCCATGCCGGATTGCGCGGTAAGGTTCTTGGAGGTCAGGATCACGGCGGCCAGACCGGCCAGCATACCCGCAATCACATAGACCAGCACAAGATGGCGCGGCACGTTGATGCCCGACATTCGCGCGGCCTGCTCGTTCGAGCCAATCGCATAGGTGTGTTTGCCGTAAACGGTGTAGTTCATGATGATGTGGAACAGCACAGCCAGTGACAGGAAGATGATCACCGGCATCATGCCTGCGCCGATCTTTGCATAGGCCTCAGTGGGGAAAGACACCGGGTTACCCAGCGACCACCACTGCGCGACGCCGCGCGCAAACAACATCATGCCAAGGGTCGCAATGAAGGGTGGAATGCGCGAATAGGCGACCAATATTCCGTTGATCAGACCGGCAGTGAAACCCACCGCAAGACCGACGAAAACTGGCACAATGACAGGAAGATCAAGCGCCCATTCCCCAAAGATAGCCTTTGGGTTTGGCGCACCGTTTACCGTGGCAACTTGCGCAAAGCTCATCGCAATCATTGCCGTCGCGCCAACGACGGAACCAGATGACAGGTCAATGCCCGCGGTGATGATCACCTGTGTGACGCCAATTGCAATAATGCCGATAATGGCGACCTGAATAATGATGATGCGCAAACGCGCCTCGTTAAAGATGCTGTCGAAGCGATCGTTTGAGTCAAAGAGCAAGCTTTGGCCCACAAAAAACGCGCCCAATATCTCAAAGACAATGATGATGAGGATAAGCGCACCAAACACATTCAACTCGTTTGGCCATTGGCGCTTCGATTTATCAAACGTCAGCCCACCGACGCCGTCACTATTCTCTGACATCTGTCAGATCCCTCCCCCTAATCGTCATCTCTTGTTTGGTGGTTGTGTGAGGACAGTCGCCCGCCCTCACACAGTTCATCAAGCCTATCGGGAAGGCTTATTGAATGAAGTCAGACAGGTTGTCCGGCGTAACCAACTTGAACGGGATGAAGACGGTCTTGTCCACGTCTTCGCCCTTCACGAGCGCCATTGCAGTCTCGATAGAGCTTAAGCCCTGACCTGCAAGGTCTTGGAACACGGTAACGTCCATGTCGCCAGCAGACATTGCCAACAGCGCATCGGATGTCGCGTCAACGCCACCAACGACGACGTCGTCCATGGAAATGCCAGCCGCTTTCATTGCCTGAATAGCACCCAATGCCATCTCGTCATTGTTGCCAAAGACCGCGTCGAATTCATCACCTGAGGACAACCAGTTTGTCATCAAGTCATTCGCTTCGTCGCGGGACCAGTTGGCTGTCTGCTCGTCAATGATGGTGATGAAGTTACACATGTCCATGCCGATCACGTCATGGAAGTCCTTTGTGCGCTGAACTGCCGCCTGGTTGGACAGCTGACCCACCAGAACATAGGCCTGCGCACCACCGGCTTTGCCCTCAGCACGCAGCTGACGGCACATCTGGAATGCAGCCAATGTACCGGACTCGATTTCGTTGGATGCCACGAAGGCCTGACCGTCCGGCAGTGTGTCCATGTTGATTGGTTGACGGTTGACGTACACCAGTGGCACACCAGCCGCCGCAGCCGCATTTGACATCGCCTCGGTCGCGTTTGTGTCCACAGCGTTTACGATGATCGCATCTACGCCAGACGCGATGAAGTTGTTGATCTGGTCAAGTTGCTTGGCCACATCATCGGTTGCGTCTTCCATTTGCAGGCTGACCTCATCGCTTGCATCGTCATAAGCTGTCATACCGTTACGCATGACGGTCAGACCATTGTCGTCGAAACGCGCAACGGAGACGCCGATTTGCAGTTCCGCCATCGCGGTGGTGCCCATCATGAGCGTGGAAAGGCCAGCGGCCAATAGGATCTTCTTCATGGTTTCCTCCCAAGTTTCGTGCCCGGCGCACGAGATACTAAAACCGGGACCTCTGTCTGAGGCGATTGGTTCATCACGCCGCCCCCACCGTCACATCGGCAAGCTGCGAATTGATGAATGCGATTGACCCGGCCAAGGCGGCGGTCGGGTCTTTCATGTCGTGAATGCTGGGGGCGAAGGCTTCGAATGAGGCGGGCCCGGTGTATCCAGCAGCGTTTAATTTGCGGAGCTGTTCGATATTGTCCAGCCGATCATCCCGATCAACCAGCACGCGGTGCGCATCGGTCATCTGATCAGCCTTCGGCACGGGATCAGTGACGCCAGAGATATGCACGATAGCGGTGAGATCGGCATAGATGCTCGCCTCACCCGCAACGTGGTGATGAAAGGTGTCGTGCACGATGCCAAAACAGGCCGGACGATGCATATCATCCAGCACGGCAACCACATCTTCTTTGAAGCGCAGCGTGCTAGTGGGAAAGCCCAATGGCTCAATCAACCCCTTAAGACCGACGTTTTGCAAAAGCGGTTGCAAAACGTCCAGCGCGCGGCGCAGCGCGATCCGTTGATCATCCCGGCTGGTCTCTTCAGATGCAACGGCGGGGATCAGAGCCACACCTTCAGCACCACACGCGACGGCAGTATGGATGAGTACTTGCGCCGCTTCTTGTTTGTCATCCGGATTTTTATTGAAGGCCTTTACCTCTGCCAAAGCCAATATCCGTTGACCTTTCGCGGCTGCGGTTGTTGCAATTGCCGTCGCGTCTTCACCTTCAAACAGCGTGCGCCCAAGGTCATTTCGCAGCTCAACGCCCACGCAACCCAAAGCTTCAGCTACCTCTAAAAGCTGATAGGTTGAGGCGTTTGGGACTGTCATATGGTTTAGTCCAATCGGCAACATTGGATGTAAATTCCCCCCGGTAGTGCGACTCACTCTAGCGGGGTTTCATTTTTTTGCAACCGGTTGCATTCGATTTGTATTGGATGGTCCACCCTTTTGAAGCGGCAATTTTGACGTTGTATGCGCATCAGACTATGCCCCATACTTATGCGATGAAGTTTTCACGCCACCGCATATTTGGATTGATTGCTGTAATCGCCGTAATAACGGCATTGGCCGGTGCCGCATCGTTTCCCGCTCTTGAGCGCCATTACATGCGCCAACAAGCCTCCCAAGACACCGTCCCATTGAACCTTGCCGCCGAAGGCCTGCGCGCGGCCCTGGAACGGTATGCCCCCCTGCCCGCCCTTATCGCTGAAAGACCCGAACTTGCACGGCTGCTGAGCCGCCCCAGTGATCCAGCACTCATCAATACGGTTAACGAAGACCTGCGCCAGACGGCTGCAACTGTGAAAGCATCTGACGTCTACCTGATGGATATCTCTGGGCTGACCATCTCCGCAGCCTCTTACCGCGAGGCGGGCAGTTATCTGGGACGCAACTTCAGCTATCAAAGCTACTTCACCCAAGCGCTGAACGGCGACCTGTCCAGTTTCTCGGTTTACGGCACAACGACGGGTGAACGCGGTTATTTTTATGCCGCGCCCGTTGAAGAAGGTGAACGGATCGTCGGTGTACTGGCGATCAAATTCAACATTTCCGCTTTTGAAAGCATCTGGCGTGGTGCCGACAGCGAATTTATGGTCGCCGACCGGAACGATTTCGTCTTCATGTCGTCGCGCCCGGATTGGCACTTTCGAGCGGTGCGCCCCCTAAGTGACGCCACTTTGCGGTTGATCGCGCAGAACCTGCAGTATCCCATCGATCGGATTGATCTGCTGCCAATGACGTCAACGCCGCTAAATGACGACGCCCAGCAGGTCTATATCGAAGGCAATCCGCGCGAGAGTTACGTCCTGACATCGCTACGTCTGAATGATCTGGATTGGACGATGTCGGCGCTCTCACCACGCCGACCCGCCACTCTGGATGCCCTGAATACCCTTTTGATCGCAGGGCTGACCGCCCTGCTCGCCCTTGCGGCCCTGCTTGCCTATCTGCTGAAACAGGCCCGCCAGGCCGAGGCCTTTGCAAAGGAGCAGGAGGCGAAACGCATGCTGGAGGCAGCAGTTGCCGAACGCACAGCGGACCTGCAAACCGCCTTAGGTGATCTGAGACAAACCCAGACCGATCTGATTCAGGCAGGCAAGCTGTCCGCGCTTGGGCAGATGTCAGCGGCGCTAAGCCATGAATTCAACCAGCCGCTGGCCGCAGTGAAATCCTACGCTGACAATGCCAGCGCGTTTCTAGAGCGTGACCGGCTGCCGGAGGCACAGGACAACATCTCACGTATCTCAAAAATGGCAGACCGGATGGCAACAATCTCGGCTCATCTGCGTAACTTCGCCCGACGACCGCAGCAGGCGACAGGCCCCTTGCTGCTCAATGCCGTCATTCAAGACGCGCTTGCCGTGGTCGAGATGCGTTTGGCGTCAGAGGGCGGCGAAATTGCCTATAGCCCCCCGACAGCCGAAATTTGGGTGACAGGTGGCCATGTCCGCCTGCAACAGGTCATCGTAAACCTGATCAACAATGCGCTTGATGCGATGGAAGATCAGACCAACCGGATCGTGACCCTGACGATTGATGACACCACTTTACAGGTCCGCGATACCGGGCCCGGTATCGCGCCAGACAGAATTGCCAATATCTTTGATCCGTTCTTTACGACTAAAGCACCGGGTAAGGGGCTGGGGCTTGGCTTGTCGATCTCTTATAATATCGTCAGCGACTTTGGGGGCACACTCTCGGTCGCAAATCACACCGACGGCGGCGCTGTATTCTCCGTTGCTCTACAGCTTGCCACACCGATTGAAGTCGCTGCGCAATGAAACAGACAGTATTATTCGTCGATGATGAAGAAGAGTTGCGGCACGCGACCGGCCAGACCTTGATGCTGGCCGACATCCCCGTGACAATCCTCGATAAGGCAGAATTGGCTCTCGCACAGATTAGCCGCGGCTTTCCCGGTGTGTTGGTCACCGACATTCGCATGCCGGGTCATGACGGGCTTTGGCTTATGCGCAAGGCACTGGAAGTTGATCCAGAGTTCCCCGTGATCCTGGTGACAGGCCATGGTGACGTGAACCTCGCCGTCGAATCCATGCGCGAAGGGGCCTACGACTTTATTGAAAAGCCCTTTGCACCGTCGCGTCTGGTCTCGACAATCCAGCGCGCCTTGGACAAGCGCCGCCTGACAATTGAGAACCGCGCGCTCAAGCGTGAAGTTGGCGGACGCGACAAGCTGGAGGCGCGGTTGATTGGCCGGTCCGATGCGATGGTTGCGCTACGCAAGGAAGTCCGGACCATCGCCGCGACCGATGCTGATGTTCTGATCACGGGCGACACAGGGGTCGGCAAGGATGTCACTGCCCATGCGCTGCATGACCTGTCCGCACGCGGGCCGCACCCCTTCGTTCATATCAATTGTGCCGCCCTGCCTGTCGATCTTGTTGAAAGTGAATTATTTGGTCATGAAGCTGGCGCCTTTCCCGGTGCCATGCGTGCCCGTTTCGGCAAGTTTGAGTTCGCGCGCCAGGGCACCGTCTTTCTTGATGAGATCGACAGCTTACCGGTGGCCGTGCAGGCAAAACTGCTCCACGCTATACAAGAGCGGCAGATCACCCGGCTGGGGGCCAACGATCCTGTTGCGCTGGATATCCGCGTGATCGCCGCCGCGAAAACCGACCTTGCGGCAGCGGTCAATGCCGGCACGTTCCGCGCTGACCTGCTGTATCGTCTGAATGTCGTGACATTGCATGTCCCACCGCTGCGCGACCGCCGCGATGACGTGCCGTCGCTGTTTCTCAACCTCGCAGCGCAGGCGGCGGCGCGGTATTCAAAGCAACTGCCTGACATACCGGCCGATGTGCTGTCGGCCATGGCAACGCAAGACTGGCCGGGCAACGTGCGTGAATTGCGCAATGCGGCGGATCGCTTTGTGCTCGGGCTTGATCCAAGCAGTGGTGCAGCCCCGGATGAGACCGCAACGAGCCTTGCCAACAAAATGGCCGCACACGAAAAGTCACTGATCCTTGCGGCGCTCACATCGCAGAACGGCAGTCTGAAGCAAACCTATGAGACATTGGGTTTGTCCCGTAAAGCGCTCTATGAGAAGATGCAAAAACACGGGATATCAAAGGCCGATGCAGACAGTGATGCCTGACATGTCCCCTTTTGCACCCATGTTTTGGGCCAATTGATCCCTTTTCGACCCATCCTGCGATCCAAATGCTGTCTGTTATCGCAAACATAGCTTTATGCATCTTGTTTTGCGATGAAGGCTAGGTGGAAGAACCCCGCATCTGGCCTAACTGCATTCACAGTGCATTACGTCACGACCTGATCCAGGGGGGATCAGCAAATAAATAGTGGAGGACGACCCTTATGAAACTCGCAGCACTTATCGCGACAACGGCCCTGACGGCCACAACCGCATTTGCCGACGGCCACACAGCCGATTGGCCAGAAAGCTTTACAGTCGGCACGGCATCCCAAGGCGGCACATATTTCGCCTATGGGTCCGGCTGGGCGAACCTGGTCGCAGAAGAGCTGGGCCTGACAGGTGGCGGTGAAGTCACCGGTGGCCCCATGCAGAACATGGCACTTGTGCACACAGGTGACGCACAGTTCGGCATGACAACAATGGGTCCAGCAGCGGAATCCATCGCTGGCACGAACCCAATTGCACCCGGTCTGCAAATGACCAACGCTTGTGCAATGTTCCCTATGTACCAGACACCATTCTCGGTCACGGCATTGTCTTCATCCGGCATCACATCCATCGATGAGATCCCTGACGGCGCACGCATCGGCTTTGGCCCGGCTGGCTCCACATCCGACACATACTTCCCGCGGATGATGGAAGAGCTTGGCGTGAACTTCGAGCGCCGCAACGGCGGTTGGAACGACCTTGGTGGTCAGTTGCAGGATGGCCTGCTGGACGTGATCGCATTTGCGGCTGGTGTGCCAGTGCCTGCCGTATCGCAGTTGGAAGTGCAGACAGACGTCAACATCATCGAATTCACAGAAGAAGAGCAGGCCCAGATTCAGGCAGCCTTCCCAGTGGCCTCTTTCGATATCGCGGCTGACACCTACACAACACTGGAGAGCGATGCGCGTTCCGTGTCCATGTGGAACTTTGCAATCGCGAACTGTGATCTGCCCGCGTCCTTCGTCAAAGCAGCTGTCGATGTCGTCATGTCCGACAACGAGCGTATGGTGAACATCCACCGTGCGGCACGGTCCACATTGCCAGAGAACTACACAAAGAACGCAGGCGTTCTGCCATGGCACCCCGGTGCGGCGGAGTGGTTCATTGAGAACGCAGGCGCAGACATCCCTGCTGACCAGATCTTTGGCAACTAAGCCCTGATCTGTCCGAGGCCGCGTTCCATACGCGGCCTCGGCACACTTGATTTATCCGATATGATTGATGCACGCTTGAAGTCCGTCAGGGCATTCTGGCCGCATGCGAGGACCACACCATGAGTACCGATACCCAAAAAGACGACCAGACCGAAGGCCCGGTCCTTGCCGATGGCGTCGATGACGAGCCGGTCGAACACAACCGCCGCATCTTTACCGGACGCACGTATCTGGTCATCGCTGGTATCTCGGCCTTCTACGCGCTGTTTCATATGGCGGCGCTCAATGGCTGGTCGATCCGGGGTTGGACCGGAATTGATATCCCCTTTCTGCCCGTCTTTCCCATGGAGACATGGAACTTCCGCATCGTGCATATTGCGGGCGCGTTGATCCTTGGGTTCACACTGTATTCAGCACGCGCCTTTCCTGATAAAGACGCTGACCCGCACAGTCCATTGGACTATCTGGCCTACGCCGCTCTACTTCCAGCCCTCTATGCCTGTTATACCGCTCTTGGCTTTGCCGCAGACATTCAAGGCGGCGTGATGTGGAACGGCATTGATGAGGGTATCAGGAACACTGAAATCTATCACTACGGCTATCCGCTGATCACAGCGACGATTGCCGGGATCGTGTTGGGCTGGGTCCGCCCCCGCGTGCGCGGCACCATCGCCCCCGCTGATCTGGTGCTGAGCGTTTGCGGCATTGCTGTTGCTATGTATCTCATCACGATCTTTGGCACGCTAATGCGGAACTCAACCGGCACGGCCTTCGCCCCTATTGGCATGAGCCTTGCGGCGGTCGCAGGCACAGCACTTATCATGGAACTGACCCGCCGCGTTGCCGGCATGGCGCTAATCATCATCGCGGGCGTTTTCCTTGTTTATGTGTTCGTTGGCGATCTGTTGCCCGGTTTCCTGAACGCACCCGACATCACATGGCAGCGCTTCTTCAGCCAGGTCTACACAGATGCGGGCATTCTGGGACCGACAACTGCAGTGTCATCCACATACATCATCCTGTTCATTATCTTTGCGGCCTTCCTGCAGGCGTCCAAAGTTGGCGATTACTTCGTCAACTTTGCCTTTGCCTGTGCGGGGCGCGCACGCGGTGGTCCCGCGAAAGTGGCCATCTTTGCCTCTGGCCTGATGGGCATGATCAACGGGACATCTGCCGGTAACGTCGTGGCGACGGGTTCGCTCACGATCCCACTGATGAAAAAGGTCGGCTACAAACCAACGACCTCTGGCGCGGTTGAGGCCGCGGCCTCGACTGGTGGGCAAATCATGCCGCCAATCATGGGCGCTGGTGCCTTCATCATGGCCGAGATTACGGGCATTCCCTATACAGATATCGCGATCGCGGCGATCATTCCGGCGGTCCTCTACTTCGTCTCCATCTACTTCATGGTGGATTTTGAAGCGGCGAAACTGGGCATGCGCGGTATGCGAGAAGACGAGTTACCCAAATTCAAAGAGATGGTGCGCCGCGTGTTCCTGTTTTTGCCGATCATCATCCTGATTGGCGCGCTGTTCATGGGGTACTCGGTCATCCGGGCTGGGACCTTGGCTACCGCATCCGCCGCCGTCGTCAGCTGGTTCACACCTTACCGCATGGGCATCCGCTCGGTCACCAAGGCGTTTGAACTGGCAGGTATCATGTCGATCCAGATCATCGCGGTCTGTGCCTGTGCGGGGATCATTGTCGGTGTCATCTCGCTGACGGGCGTTGGCGCGCGTTTCTCATCCGTGCTTTTGAACATTGCCGAAGCCAACCAATTGCTCGCACTCTTCTTTGCGATGTGTATCGCGATCCTGCTGGGCATGGGGATGCCGACAACAGCGGCTTATGCGGTTGCGGCCTCGGTCGTGGCACCTGGCCTCGTGCAGCTAGGCATTCCGATGCTGACCGCGCACTTCTTTGTGTTCTACTTCGCGGTTGTTTCGGCCATCACGCCGCCGGTGGCCTTGGCCAGTTATGCCGCGGCAGGCATATCAGGATCGAACCCCATGGCGACATCCGTGGCCTCGTTCAAAATCGGTATCTCGGCCTTCATCGTGCCGTTCATGTTCTTCTACAACGGCGCGATCTTGATGGACGGGACGTGGTTCGAAGTTATCCGTGCCGGGATCACTGCCATCTTCGGTGTGTTCCTGCTGTCATCTGGCGTCCAGGGCTGGTGGGTCGGCGACCGGGCGGCCTGGCCGATCCGGATCGCCCTGCTGATCGTGGCGCTGTTCATGATCGAGGGCGGCTGGGTGTCCGACCTGATTGGTATCGGCGGCGCCGTGGCACTGTATTTTCTGGCCCAGATGACACGGCCAAAAGTCGCGGCCTAGCAAGCCCGACCTTAGAAACAACAAAACGGAGTGTGGCGAAAGCCACGCTCCTTTTTGGTTTTTTGGATGAGGCCCGCACAATACCTTTAAACCCGCGCTGGACACGCTACATAGACGCGGACGGCCAAAGCCGCGTTTCAGGATTGTCAGATCAGAAGGTAGCGATATGGCTATTACACTCAGCCGCAAAATACGCTATCCCCGCCCGCACACGGCTGTGCAAAATGCCCATCAATCAGGACAAACACTTTGATTGCACTCACCACCTACGAGCTTTTTGTGTTGGCCGCAGGCGCGATGGCGTTTGGCCTTTATTTGCTGATCAAAGGTGGGGATTGGACGGTTGATGCAGCCGTTTTCGTTGCAGAACGCACCGGCCTGTCACCGCTGTTCATTGGTGCCACCATTGTGTCTTTCGGCACATCGGTGCCCGAGTTATTCACATCCGTGAACGCCAACTTGCAGGGATATCCGGGGATTTCGCTGGGCAATGTGCTGGGGTCAAACGTGGCCAACATCTTGTTGGTTCTCGGTGCGACTGCCTTTGTTTTCAAGGTAACGGCAGACCCACGGCATCTGGTAAAGGACCTGACCATGATGCTGTTTGCAACAGCAATCATGGCATACGGCATGCTGACCGATAGTTTCAGCCACGTCTTTGGTCTTATCATGTTCGCCATTTTGGTGGCCTTTGTTGTCTACCAGTACACGACAGATAGCATCGTGTTGGAAGACGACGACGACGATGAAACCGGGCCACGTATCACCACCATGAAAGCTGCGGTCGTGATCTTGCTGGGCGGTCTTGCGGCGCTTGCCGTAGGGTCAGAACTGTTGGTCAAGGGGGCGGTACAGACCGGCACAGCCATCGGTGTACCAGAGGCCGTGATCGGTATCACGGTCGTGGCATTCGGCACATCCTTGCCCGAGCTTTCAACCTGTATCGCAGCGGCGCGCAAGCAGTCGGTTGGGTTGATTCTGGGAAATATCATCGGATCAAATACGTTCAATATCCTGTCAATCATCGCATTGACGGCCGCAATCAAACCATTAGCTGTCGATCCTGTGTTGCTTGGCATGCAACTGTGGGTGACCGTTGCTGTCGCTGTCGTATTCGCCATCTGGATGTTGATTATCGGCAAGATAACCAAGCCTGTTGGGATCGTGATGATGGCAGCTTATGTGCTCTTTATCGCGGTGCAGTATCTGCAGCCACATATGGCTGCGTAAAACCCATGGGCAAGGATGTGGCAAATGACCCTTCGCTTGTTGCAAATCTGGTCAAAGTCATCAGCCGGGGTCCAAGCACCGCGCTGATCACAAACCTTGACATCGAAATGCTGGCGTATGATGTGGTAAGCGTCAGTTTCCCACTCAGTATCAGTGATCCGCCAAACTGCTATATCTGCAGTCCCAGCACAGCCTATATTGATTATGCCCAGGAGGAGACACGCCACTTCACCGCCAATCCAGTGTTGCACAAAACACTGACCGGCATCATCAAAAGTTGCCGTCCATTGATGCGCGCCACCGGGCTGGACCATCAGGTGCAACCGAACAACTGGCTGTTCTCGACAAACCCCGTTCCATCAATAGATCACAGCATTGCGGAAGCACTGCGCGATGATTTGATTCAGCGGCACCCGAACCGGGCGATTGTCATACGCTCTCTCAACCCGGTGGCTGATCAACACAGCATGACATCACTGCAAGGGGCAGGCTTTCAGATGCTGCCTGCACGGCAGATCTATCTGGTTGACCCGGCGCAGGCTAAACCACCCTCGGCGGACATGAAGCGTGATGCCAAAATGCTGGCAAACACCAATTACGCCCAGGTTGATGCCCACCGCTTCAGCGCCGAGGATTGGACCCGTGCAGCCGCGCTCTATCATATGCTTTACATCGACAAGTATACCGTCCTTAATCCCCAATATACGCCCGGTTTTCTTGCGCAGGCCCATCAAATCAGGCTTTTGCAGATTGTCGGCTTACGCGGGCCGGATGACACGCTGGATGGTGTATTGGGCATGTTTACGAACGGGCGCACGATGACCGTTCCGTTATTGGGATATGATACGGGTAAACCACAAAAGACAGGCCTTTACCGGATGTTGAATGCAATTGCGCAGTCTCAGGCAGCGCATCATGGGTTTTTCTATAACCTCAGCGCAGGGGCCGCCGCATTCAAACGCCATCGCAACGCGGTACCAGCGATTGAATATACAGCTGTCTATGTTCGACATCTGCGCGTATCTGCACGCATCAGCACGCGGATCGTGCAATCTGTACTTACCCGCCTGGGTGTTCCCATCATGCAACGCTATGGGCTTTGATCCCCATCCCATGCGATGTCATGGGTCGTTGCTGTGGTCAAACCAATGCGATGCCGCAACGCAACCGCTGCCATTTCAAGTGTCGCAAGGATCTGGCGCCGGAACGGGCGAGGATCGCCAGGCCACGCAATCACGTCTTGCAAATGCTTAGTATCCCGCCAGATGCCGCGGGGGTTCTGCAGCGGACCGTAAAGCGCCAGCGCCAGTTTCACCGCAAGAGGATATGCGATGTCCGGATGGCAACCCTGTCCACTCAACAGTCCGCTAGCAAAGTCATCTGCTGAGGTAAAAAAATGGATGCCGCTTGTCGCGCGGGGATTGCACTCAATCGCAACGATTTTGCCGTCGTGCTGTCTGATAAAATCAAACGAAAGCTGCCCGTGCCAGCCGGTACCTTCGACAAACCGCCTGACAAAATCCGCAACGGCCGGATCATGATCTGGTGCAAAGGCAATCCCTGCCCCGGTGCCCGCACGATAGATCGGCGCGTAAGCCGCGCAAGCTACAAGCCGACCGTCATAGGCCAAGGCGTAGGCGCAGACTTCCTGCCCAGCGACAAAGTGCTGCGCGACCCACGGGTCTTCAGCAGATGGTCGAATTGATACCGAGGATGGCCGGACCAGCACACGCGTCGCAAAGCGCGACCAGACAGGTTTGAACACCAATGCATCCAGGGGCGTCGTCAGGGCGGCGATATCGCTAGCCCCCGTCAATTGCCATGTTTGCGGCACGTTGAGCCCAAGCGACGCGGCCAATTGTACAAATGCGTATTTGTTATGGGCGGCCGCCAGCAGATCAAATTCCGGGGCGTAGAGGCGTGCAGGCATGTCTGCCTGAGCCCATGCCCGCACAAGGTGGAAGACCTCTTCACAGGTCGGGATGACCAGATCAATGTCATGAACCCGCAGGGCTTTGCGCACCGCCGCCGCGTAGGCCTGCAAAGGTCCATTGGCTGCTGGCAAACGGACGTAGGCGGTGCAAGCTTTTGAGACCGCACTGATTGGCCAGCGCAGGCTGTCGGCCATCACCACATGATGGCCAGCCTCATCCAACAGTCGCGCCATATGCAAAGCCGCTAAGCGCACGTGCCCCGGTGATCAGCACCCGATATGTCACGAATGCGGCCTATGCCGGTTTTCCACCCGCCGCAGCTTGCGCGACATATCGGGAAGGATATGCGCCTGTGAGACTGTCACCTCTGCCTGCACACACCGCCGCTCAAGAACCTTTTGCATCGCGCGCAAGACCGCTTGGATATCGCACCCAAAGGGGATCGTAATTTCTATTGTCGCGGCATCGGTTTGCACGATCCGATAATCTGTGATCTTCCGGTCCGCGTCTACAACCGCGTTGCGCATAACATCCGGCGTTATCATGCCGCCGGGTAGATGAAAGCAATCGTCCGCGCGCCCCACAACCTGGGCCACTGTCCGATGCGGCAGACCGCATGCGCAGGGTGGGCCCAAACGGATCAGATCGTTCATCCGATAGCGCGCCATGATCTGTACCTCGCGGCTGAAGTCGCTGATGATCACCTCACGCAGGTTGGGATCATCACCAAAGGCGGGTAGTTCAAAATGCATCGTGTCTTCACACAGGTGCAACGAACCTTGGGCACAGGACACCGCCAACAACCCTTCGGTCGCCATATAGATCTGTCCGAGAGGTTGCTTGAAAAACGCACCGATCACTTGCTTATCAAGATCATCCAGCGCTTCAGCCCCTGCAAAAACCCGCTGCGGTGACACGGGCAACGCCCCTTCGGCGATCTGTCGCAGGACCTTTGGTGGCGCTATGACGACGGTCGGATCGAACACACATAAATCAGCCTCCCAATCGGCCCCAAGATCAAAAAAACGCAGCTTCAGGCGTTGCAACCGGTTTGCGCTGTCATAAAGCGGCGTATTCAATGGCAGCAGAACCGCCACCCGGTGTTTTTGGCGCCAGAAACCCGGCAGCGCCTTGGCAAGAATTGTGCCCAGCCACCGAAACCGCTCGGCCTGAGAAATCACGAAAAGACCGCGGTTACCGCTGGTGCCAGTGCTGGCTCCGACAATGAAATCGCCGATCTGACGGGTTGTCTCAAAGGCCTGCCCACCCTGCTCTGCCGTTACCCCGGCGGTATTG
Organism: Yoonia sp. GPGPB17; assembly: GCF_037892195.1. Lineage (NCBI taxonomy): Bacteria > Pseudomonadati > Pseudomonadota > Alphaproteobacteria > Rhodobacterales > Paracoccaceae > Yoonia > Yoonia sp. GPGPB17. Next base: position 781,590 of record NZ_JATACI010000002.1, on the reverse strand, counting down.
AACGCGGCAAAATCGGCCATCAACATGGATTTATCGACAATGGGCAAGTCTTCCAGCCGCTCACCCTTATGCTGGCGATAAAATGGCACCTTCGGCACCGCATCACGCAACCAGCGCGCCAATCGTTTGCCCCGCAAGGCATCTAGCTGCGCGCGGGTTCTGATACGTCGTGCAGACCAATAGGCCAAAAGCGCATGACGCAGATCAAACATCGCCCGGCGACCAATCATATGGGTTGGGGGTTGGATCATGGCACAGCACGACCATGCCGCCTGCCAGCGCGAAACGCCGAACCAAGGCCACACTGTCGCGTAAAGCAGCCGGATCATGCGCCAATAGGTTGGCCGGGAAACCGGGAATGCGGTCTTCCATGATGCCGGGCATCAGCCATTGCGCATCTACCGCATAAAGCAGAGGCTGCGCGCCTGTGAAGCAAAGGCCGTAGTGTCCGCGCGCATGACCCGGTAAAGGCACGCCCAGCACGGTGCCATCGTCAAAAAGATCAAACCCGTCACCAAGTGCGAAGGGCAGTGCCCCCTTGGGACTGTCGCGCAGCATCTCTTGGCGGGTCGCAAAATCATCTGGCAGAAGCTCAGGAAAAACGCCGTGCCTGATACCGCCAGTGCCGACATTGTCGGTCACGAAACGCGCGTTCGGGAATGCCTCAAGATAGGCAATATGGTCAGCATGCAAATGAGTGACAAAAATGCGCACCACATCCGTGGGCGCAAACCCGTGTGCAGCCAAAAGGGCCATGGGGCTGGTATGATGGTGGATGACTGGACCAAGCATACGATTGTAAAGGCGCAGTCCGAAACTGCGCTTTGGGTCATCCGTTAACCGTGGCCCGCACCCGGCATCAATCAACACCGGTCCCAGCGTAGGATGCACAATCAGCCCACAGCGCACTGGGAGCGTCAGTTTGCCCTTGCCGCCGCGCAGGATCAGGCCCGCCCGCGTCGTAAATGATGCCGTGTTGGTGAAAATCGGGCGGATCATAGCACCCCTGGGCGCAGCGCGCCGTCCTTGAAAGTGCGCGCAACACCTTCCTGGAAGCTGACCTGAGGTTGCCAGTTGAGCTGCTTTTTTGCCGCGTCGATATTCATCGTCTGACGGTAGCGCAGAATACCAAGGGCGTAGGCGGTAACTGGTGGCTCGGGATAACCCGGCATGCACTTGGCAAGGCGTTCCATCATGCGCACAGTGGCAAGGGTTGGCGCAAAGGGTAAATCGCGCCAGCGCGGTGTGACGCCTGTGGCTATACAGGCCGCCGTTATGACGTCAGGTAAAGCAACGCCCACACCGCCCGACACGTTGAATATCGCACCGCCCATGTCGTCCGGCGCATCCAGCGCCGCTATGCAGGCCGCAACGACATCATCCACATGCGTTACATCCGTGGCACCGGCTGGTGAGAAACACGGCATGCGTCGCCGTGCTGCCACCCGCATTAAGCGTGGCAATAGGGTCGTGTCCCCTGCCCCGTAGATACCTCGGGGGCGGATCACAACGGGGCTCAAATCACCATGAGCGAGTACAGCAATCTCTGCCTGATGTTTCGTTGTCGCATAGGCGTTCACGAATTCTGGCGGAAGGTCCCCCTCCCGCAGCCCATCCTGATCGCAAAACTGGAAATAAACACTTGCCGTTGACACAAAGACAAAACGTTTTGCGCCCAACTGCCTCGACAGTTCCAACAGATGTTGCGTTGCATCGACATTTGCGGCCTGAAATGCAGATTGACGCCCCCACGGCGACGAAAGCCCCGCACAATGCACCACGGCCTCTACAGGGCCAATCCGATCACGATCAGCCGCAGATACGTGAAAGGCCAGGTCCATTGGCAAGCCGCGCAGCCCAAGTGCTGTCAGACGGGCCAACTTGCCCCGATCACGGCCTGTTACAACAACGCCCCGGTCCCGCAGCGCCATTGCCAGATGTGACCCTAGAAAATCCGTTGCACCTGTTACCAGAACCGCCATCAGAATGTTACCGCGGCACCGCCAAAGGACACACCAGCCGAGGTACCCAGCATTAATACCTTCGTGCCGGGCGAAAGGCGCTCTTTGGCTGTTGCCAAAGCGAAGGGAATGGAAGCCGCGATCTGATTGCCAACATCGGCGCAGATATCGACCACACGTTCTGCGTCGAAGCCGCATTGTCGGATCATATGTTGCAGTGCTGCGGGGCTGGCCTGGTGTGGCACCACCAGATCGACATCATCTTTTGTCCACCCAGCCTTGGCCAGCAGGCGATCAACAAAAGGAACGAAGACAGTGGCACTCAGCCGAAACAGCGCTTTGCCATCCATATCAAACAGGCTGTGTGCGGCGAATTGGGCCGCATCAGCGCGAAAATCAAAACGCGTCCCCCCAGCCCCGATCCCGCATTTATCAAAGCCACTTGGATGTGTTTCAAAGGCCGTTACCAAAGGTGTCGGACCGGCAGTCACAACCACCGCTGCTGCCCCATCGCCAAAAAGCCCCGCAATTTCAGGGTGGTCCGCCCATGGCAGGGCACGGGATGCCACCTCGGAGGAAACAATAAGAGCATGGGTATGGCCGCCGCGCACCAGCATGTTTTCGACCATATCAAGTGCTGTCACAAAGCCCAGACAAGTGGCATTTACATCAAAGGCAAAGGCCGCACCATCGCCGATACCCAACCCAGCCTGATAGGCGGGCGCTGTTGCTGGGATCGGCTGATATGGCACAGCCGCTGCGCCAATGATCAGGCCTATGTCACGCGCATCCACGCCTGCATCCGCCAGAGCTGCTTTTGCTGCTGCCACGCCCATTGCGATCTGATTCTCGCTGTCATCACAGACATGGCGCGCCCGTACCCCCGTTAAGGCAGCAACATGCCCTGTTGGCCAACCAAAGCGGTCATCACATTGCGTCGACTGCAACAGCTCTTGGGGCAGATATGATCCAATACCAACAATTTCCACGGCTATTCCAGCCTCCAATCAATTTTTATGAACATTGCTCATGAATGGTCAGATTACAAGAGGCGCGTGCTGATTTTATGCAACCCTGCCCGTTTTCATTTCAGCTGATAATGCTTATGTCTAACCCCATACAGTAATTTGAAGGACCCCCTGACATGAGCACAGCAGAGATCGGGCTAATCGGCCTGGGCACCATGGGGGCCGCCCTTGCATTGAACATCGCCGACAATGGTTTTGACATCGCGGTCTGGAATCGCACGGTAGAGAGAACCCAGGCGTTTCATCATGATGCCGGTGATTTGACCGGGCGGATTACACCAACGCAAACTCTGGCAGAATTCGTTGGCGCGCTCAAATCCCCGCGTGCGATCATCCTGATGGTTCCCGCCGGGGACGCGGTAGATGAACAGATCGCAGCACTCCGGCCTTTGCTGGATGATGACGATATGATCATTGATGCAGGCAATGCAAATTTTCATGACACCAATCGCCGGGCCTCTGACGCTTGGCGACCGCCCTTTTCTGGGGATCGGCGTATCGGGTGGCGAAGAAGGTGCGCGCTTTGGCCCATCAATCATGGGCGGCGGCAAACGGGCCTATTGGGATCGTGTTTCGCACATTCTAACCGCGATATCGGCCAAACACAAAAACACGCCCTGCGCCACATGGATGGGCGAAGAAGGTGCGGGCCACTTTGTGAAGGCGGTGCACAACGGGATCGAATACGCCGACATGCAGATGATCGCCGAGGTTTACGGCATCATGCGTGACGGTCTGGGCATGGACACAGATGCCATCTCAGACACTTTTGCCACATGGGACAAGGGCCCGCTTCGCAGTTACCTGATTGAAATATCGGGTAAAGTTGCCGGAACGCGGGACCCTGAAACCGGGCAACCGATGTTGGATGTCATTGTTGATGCTGCTTACCAAAAGGGCACCGGGCGGTGGACTGTGATTGAGGCGCAGCACCTTGCGGCTCCCATCCCGGCTATTGAAGCCGCTGTTGTGGCCCGCAACCTGTCCTCGCAGCTTGACGCACGTGCCGCTGGCGAAGCGCTCTTTGGCGCGGCACCCCGCCACATCGCGCATGATGTCCTGCCGCTTGCAACGTTGGAAGAAGCGCTGATCGCCGGTAAAATCCTTTGCTACGCCCAAGGCTTCGGCATGATTGCACAGGCATCGCAGACTTTTGGGTGGGCCCTGCCCCTGCCTGCGATTGCCGAAGTCTGGCGCGAAGGTTGCATCATCAGATCAGCGATGCTGGATGACATGGCCACCGCCCTTCGCGAGAATCCAGAGCGCAGCCTGATGATGGCGCCGCGTTTCGCCGATACCTTGAAAGAGACCCACGGCGCATTGCGACAGGTCGTGGCGCAAGCCGCACTACACGGTTTGGCGCTGCCTGCCCTGTCATCCGGCTTAGCATACTTTGACGCGATGCGGACGGCACGAGGCACGGCAAATATGATCCAGGGACAACGCGATTTTTTTGGTGCACATGGGTTTGCGCGCATTGACGGCGCGGCTGGCCAGCACGGACCCTGGGGTAGTTAACCCAGCGCGTAGCCTGCCCCTCGCACCGTGCGAACGGGGTCATCGCCGCCATGCTGCGTCAGCACCTTGCGCAGGCGACCGACATGGACGTCGACGGTGCGCGTATCCACATAGATATCGCGCCCCCATACCCGGTCCAAGAGCATATCGCGTGACCAAACCCGGCCCGGCTTTTCCATAAATGTGGACAGAAGGCGAAACTCGGTTGGGCCCAGTTTCAACTGGGTATCGTCACGCGTCACGCGATATGTCTCAGCGTCCAGCACGATATCATCAAAGGTCAGCACCTGTCCGACAGTGGCCGGTCGCACACGGCGCAATTGCGTGCGCACACGCGCCATCAGTTCTGACACCGAATAAGGTTTGACCACATAGTCGTCAGCACCCGTTTCAAGCCCACGCACCTTGTCGACTTCTTCAGATCGGGCCGACAGCATGATAATCGGGATGCCGCGGGTCTCATGCTTGATCTTCAGGCGGCGGCAAACCTCGATCCCGGACAGGTTCGGCATCATCCAGTCCAGAACGATAACATCGGGGGCATCTTCTTCAACACATAAGAGCCCCTCATCACCATTCTCGGCGCGGGTCACCCGAAACCCCTCGGCTTCAAGGTTATATGCCAAAACTTCCCGCTGCGCGGCCTCATCCTCAACAATTAGAACATGTGGTTGCTGTGCCATTTTCTTAGCTCGGGTTTGTCACATATGCTGTTTTATCGCTCTTTGGACGTGCTTCGTCTGGCATCTCACCGGTGACCTGATAGATGACCTGTTCGGCCATATTGGTGGTCAAATCGCCCATGCGTTCGATATTCTTGGCCATAAAATGCAAGTGCATGCAGGCCGTAATGTTGCGCGGATCCTCCATCATGAAGGTCAGGAATTCGCGGAAAAGCGCGTTATACATCTGGTCGACTTCCTGATCGCGCTGGCGCACATCCTCGGCCAACTCAGCATCGCCGCGAATGTATGAATCAAGTGTGTCTTTCAACATCTGCTCAACCTCACGGGCCATGCGGCGCAGGGCAGCGTCTGATCCGTTCACCGGGCTCATTTCCACCAGAACGCTGGTGCGTTTGGCGATATTTTTGGCATAGTCACCAATCCGTTCCAGCGATGCAGCCAAACGCAGCACTGTAAGAACGGAGCGTAAGTCCTTGGAAACAGGAGCGCGCAACGCAATTGTGCGTGCAGCTTCTTCGTTGATCTGGATCTCGATCGCGTCAATGGCCTTGTCGCCTTCGCGGACTTCCTCGGCCAGTTCAACGTCGCGATCGGCCAGTGATTTTGCTGCCTTCAGAATGGCCTCTTCGACAAGGCCGCCCATCTTCATGATCAGGGTCGTAATGCCCTCCAGATCGCGGTCATAGGCTGACGAAATATGTTCGTTCATTACCACTGCTCCTTACCCGATCCGGCCGGAAATATAGCTTTCCGTGCGCGGGTCCTGTGGGTTGGTGAAAATCTTGTCTGTGTCGTCGTATTCAACAAGGTTGCCCAAGTGAAAGAAGGCTGTCTTTTGACTGACACGCGCGGCCTGTTGCATTGAGTGCGTCACGATCACGACTGAAAAGCTCTGGCGTAACTCGTCAATCAATTCTTCAACTTGCGCGGTCGCGATGGGGTCAAGCGCGGAACACGGCTCGTCCATCAACAGCACCTCAGGCGCTGTCGCGATCGCGCGGGCGATGCACAAACGCTGCTGCTGCCCCCCCGACAGGCCTGTACCGGGCGCGGCAAGGCGGTCTTTGGCTTCGTCCCACAGCGCGGCTTTGCGCAAGGATTTCTCGACAATCTCGTCCAGCTCCTCTTTGTTGCGCGCCAGCCCGTGAATTTTGGGGCCGTAAGCCACATTGTCATAGATCGACTTGGGGAACGGGTTTGGTTTTTGAAACACCATGCCAACCTTGGCACGTAGCTGCACCGGATCAACCTTGGCATCATAGATATCTTCGTTGTCGATACGGATATCACCCATCACCCGGGCAACATCAATTGTGTCGTTCATCCGGTTGAGGCAGCGCAAGAAAGTTGATTTTCCACACCCCGATGGACCGATAAAAGCGGTGACCGTTTTGTCATCGATATCGACGTTCACGTCTTTGATGGCATGGGTGTCACCATAGTAAACCTGTACGCCGTGGGCGGTGATCTTTACATCTTGCATCGTGCTTAACTTTCGGTCGACTGGAATCATATCATTCATAGTATGCGCTCCTACCAACGGCGTTCAAATCTGCGGCGCAGAATGATTGCGATGATGTTCATGGTCAGCAGGAAGATCAAAAGGATGATAATCCCACCCCACGCCTTTTCAAAGAAGGCTTCGTCAGACCGTGCGGCCCAGGTATAGATTTGTGCAGGCATCGCAGAGTTTGGGTCCAGCAGACCCGAGGCCAAACCGTCGGGATATTCCCTTGCCACATACCCCACCATACCGATCAGCAAAAGCGGCGCCGTTTCACCCAAGGCCTGCGCAAGCCCAATAATCGTACCCGTCAGAATACCCGGCATGGCCAGCGGCAGCACATGATGAAAGACAGATTGCATCTTGGAGGCCCCGACGCCCAGAGCCGCATCACGGATGGAAGGCGGCACCGATTTTAGCGACGCCCGTGTCGAGATAACGATTGTTGGCAGGGTCATCAGCGTGAGCACAAGCCCCCCGACAAGCGGCGCTGATTGCGGCAGATGCGCGAATTGAATGAACACCGCAAGGCCAAGGATACCAAAAACAATCGATGGCACGGCAGCCAGATTTGAGATGTTCACTTCAATCAGATCGGTAAAGCGGTTCTTGGGTGCGAACTCCTCAAGATAAATCGAAGCGGCCACGCCAATCGGCAGCGAGAGCAGCAGCACAACCACCATCATAAAGAACGACCCGATAACAGAGGCACCAATACCTGCGCCACCGGGGTTATCCACGCCGGTATCGGTCCCTGTGATAAAGTTCCAATCCCACGCAGTACCGATAATGCTTACCTCGACCATCGCATCCACCACATCCAGGTCAGCCACCTCAAGGAACCGCCCATCGACGACCATGTCGCGCGTCAGTTTGCCTTGCAGGTAACGCTCAACCCTGCTGGCAGCCGACAATTGGAAGTCTACAGGTTGTCCAATCTGGCTGGGGTCTTCGCGATAAAAGCTGCGCAAATCGCCACCGACTTTGCCAAGCAAGCGTTCGACTGTGGCACCATCAAAATCAACGTCCAGCCCGCGCTCTTGAAACTGTGCCGTGATGTTGTTCACAAAGATCTCAGTATAGGCGGCTGTCTTGAGCATCTTGCTCTCAGCCTCATCAAACTGCTCTTGTGTCAGTGTAAACTCAACGTTCACAACCGTTTGCGTAAAAGCCGGAATGCCGTTGCGCAGGATTGAAAACGCAAGGAAGATCAGGAACGCGAGGCCAATGGTGATGGCAAAGATGCCATACATCTTGAACCGGGTCTCAGCGGCGTTGCGTTTCTTCATCCTTGGGCTTTCAGACAACAAAGATGCATGTGCCCGTGTCGCCGGTGTTCCCTTGGGCAGATCTGATGAGGTCGCGTCGGTCATTCGTACTGCTCCCGGTACTTACGGACGATGTAAAGGGCAAAGATGTTCAGGCCGAGGGTTACAACAAAAAGGCTGATACCAAGGGCAAAGGCAACCAGCGCGACGGGTGAGGAAAAGTCACTGTCGCCGGTCAGCTGGCTGACAATCTTTGCAGTCACCGTCGTCATCGCATCAAACGGGTTCAGTGATAGACGCGCGGCGGCACCGGCACCAAGAACAACAATCATCGTCTCGCCAATCGCACGGGATGCGGCCAGCAGGATTGCACCGACAATCCCGGGCAGCGCGGCCGGGATGATGACCTGACGCACAGTTTCCGAATGCGTGGCCCCAAGGCCCAGCGATCCATCACGCATGGCCTGCGGCACCGCATTGATAATGTCGTCAGACAATGAGCTGACGAAAGGGATCAGCATCATGCCCATTACCAGCCCGGCAGTCATCACAGCCGTGCCGCCGGACATCCAATTCACCCCAAGTACACCGCCGTCGCCAAAGACATCGACAAGCAGCGGACCCACGGTCAGCAGCGCGAAGAGACCATAAACAATCGTGGGGATACCGGCGAGCACCTCCAACATCGGTTTCGCGATAGAGCGCACCGACTTGGACGCATATTCAGAGAGATAAATCGCGGCAAACAACCCGATGGGAACCGCGACCAAAAGCGCAATAAGCGAGATATAGAGCGTACCCCAAAGGAGCGGCAGAATACCCAACTCAGACGAACCACCGCGGCCCGAAAAGCTCGGGGACCAGTTTGTGCCAAAGAAAAAGTCCCAGGCTGAGTAGAGCTTGAAGAACTCATAGGTGTTAAAAATCAGGGACAGCACGATGCCAACAGTCGTCAGGATCGCAATTGAGGCCGCTGCGATAAGCACCAGCATGATGCCTTTTTCAACAACGTTCCGCGCGCGATAATCGCGCGTGATCAGGCGCCAGGAAATACCAAGGCCTGCGACCGAGATCACCAAGACCAAAATTGCCTTCACCCAATTGCCTGTCAGCGCCATCGCGCGATAGCTTTGCGCGGCGAGCAACGTTTCACTCGTCACGCCGGAACCGAGGGCGACACCTACTTCCACCAGACGTTCACGTACGTCGCTGAACTCTGCGCGCGGATCCGCTGCCATTTCCGGTGTTATTGCGCCTTCGCTCACCGCGACATCCAGCCCATCGGCGACACGGCGTACATCGGACATGATCAGGCTGAGTGAGCTGCCTTCGGCAATTGCCTCTTGATCAATCGTGCCTGATACAGAGTTATTGATGAACAACGGCTGTGCAACGAGCCAGATGAAAAGAACGATGGAGGCGGGCACAATCGTGTTCAGGCCAACGTTAGCGCCATAGTAAGCAGGAAGAGAATGCAGGTTGCGTCGATCACCGCTGCACTACGGCCATCGCGCGTGATCGGCCAGCAAAAAAACCAAATACGCCTAGCCCAATAATCGCGAGCAAAATCAGTGTATTCGACATTGCGTGCCCCTTTGCGGCTCTATCTCAAAGAACCCTCAGGTTCTGAGTAACAATAGATCGCATTGCAGCAATCCGAAATCAGAAAGGTCGACCCCAACCGCTGCCGGGGTCGACATAAGCCAAGCGGCTTAGTTCATGGTCACGTTTTCCATGACCATCTTTTGTGTGTCAGCCAGCTCTGGGTCGGATACCAAACCGTAGGCCGCCAGAGGACCGGATGGGCCAGCAACTTCGTCAGAGATGAAGAAGTCAGCATATTCCTGCAGGCCAGGGATCACGCCGATGTGTGCTGCTTTAACGTAGAAATACAGCGGGCGTGACACCGGGTAGACGCCTTCTGCGATTGTTTCGGTTGTTGGCTCAACACCCGACATCGTGGCAACCTTCAGCTTGTCTGTGTTGTTCTCGTAGAACGCCAGACCAAACACGCCGATACCGTTCGAGTTGGCGTCGATACGCGCCAGTGTTTCGGTGTAGTCGCCGTCAATGTCGACAGACTTACCATCTGTGCGAACAGCCAAACACGCATCTTCAGCGTCGTCCTCGGACATGCCGCCAGCCATCATGGCTTCGAAAGCACCCGTGGCTTCGCAACCGGCTGCGATCACTTTTTCTTCGAACACTTCACGTGTGCCGTGCTTTGTACCTGGGATGAAGGCCAGGATCTCTGCGTCTGGCAGATCGGCGTTAAAGTCGGACCACATTGTGTGTGGGTTCTCAACCAGCGCACCATCAACCATGACCATTGGGGCCAGGGCATTGAAGATGTCGGATGGTTCAAAAGCTGTGAAGGCAGGGCCGTCAGTTTGTGATGCAAACACGATGCCGTCATAGCCGATGCGCACTTCGATAATGTCAGTCACGCCGTTTGCGGCACATACTTCAATTTCCGAATCGCGGATCGCGCGGGATGCGTTTGCGATGTCGATGGTGTTTTCGCCAACACCTTCGCAGAAACGCTTCAGACCAGCGGAAGAACCGCCGGATTCGACAACAGGTGCCGAGAAGTCAAAGTTGTCGCCGAAAGCCTCTGCAACGATTGATGCATAAGGCAGAACTGTTGAAGAGCTTAAGCAACCTGCACGTTGTCGCGTGCAAAAGAAGTTGTGGCAGTAAGGGCAATGGCCGCAGTCGTCGCGGTCAGTTTCATGAAAGACATCAAATCACTCCTGTCAGTCAAACATCGGTGACGCGCGAGCCGCACCACCATCGCGATCCGGTTAAGCGGCCCACTCAACGCTTTTGTGACAGTATTGTAAAAGTTTTATGACACACTCTAAGCCACCGGGCCGACCGGTAGAAAAACAGAGACCTGTGTACCGCGCCCTTCTTCGCTTTCAATCAGTAATCGGCCACGGTGGCGATTGATAATATGCTTGACGATGGCAAGCCCCAGACCCGTGCCCCCCACTTCGCGGGACCGGTGATTGTCGACCCGATAGAACCGTTCGGTCAGACGCGCGATGTGATGTTCTGCGATACCATCACCTTTGTCCGTTACTTTGATCTGGATGGCATCACACCGCAGTCTCTGGTTCATCGCGCGGGGCAACAACTGCACCGTAACTTCTTCCCCCGAGGCACCGTATTTGATAGCGTTTTCAACCAGATTGGTGAAGACCTGCACCAGTTGCCCCGCATCCCCTTGAACCATCTCATCCGAGGTGACCAGATCAAGTGTTACGGTAACACCCGCCGCATTGACCTGCGGTTCCAGCCCTTTGATCACCGAGGACAGCAGTGCGCTCAGATCCACATGTTCGCGCGGGCGGACACGCTCATCCTCTTCGACACGGCTCAGCGACATCAGATCGTCAACCAAACGCGTCATCCGGTTCGCTTCATGCGCCATGATGCCCAAGAACCTGTCTCGTGCGACAGGATCTTCCTTTGCGGCGCCGCTAAGTGTTTCGATAAACCCTAAAAGGGCTGTCAAAGGTGTGCGCAACTCGTGGCTAACATTGGCCACAAAATCGCGGCGCATCTGACCGGCCTCTTCTGCGGCGGTCTGATCTTCAAAAGTCAGCAGTATATCCCCTTCCGCAGCGGCCACACTGACCCGATATACTGTATCCTTAGGGCCATGCCGCCCGGTGTAGCGCGCAACGCGAGGGTCTTGGGTTCTGCTAGTCTCTGCAATGGCCGCAATAATGGCCGGTTGGCGCAAAGCGGTAATATGATGTTTGCCGATCAGCTCCGGACCGAGGATAGAATCAACCATGCTATTGGCTGCCCGCACACGCTCATCCGGCCCGATCAACAAGACAGGCAAGGGCAAGGCGTCAATCACGGCTCCGATGCGTTCAGCGGTCATGTTGTTTCCTTAAGCTTTTTCAAACGTTTGTGAAAGCCTGAGACAAAATGTCTCAACAGATCGGAAAATAAGTCATCGGCGAAATATTGCCATGCAACCCCTGCGACCCATAGTCAAAGAGGCGCAACCGTAGATAATACAAACGGCGAGGAACATGGATAACATTGTGCGCAAGAGCGCAAGGCATTTGGGATTGAGCCCAAGTCCGACCCCCCCCGAGGCGACCTTGATCATTGGCGACTTGGCACGTTGGAGTGCCGAAGGGCGCAAACTTATGGCTGCGGACAATTTTCAGTTCAGTGATTTGAAATCGCTCTCTGCGCCGTTTTTTGCGGATATCGCACCAACAATCGTCTTATCACCGCTGTTCGGTGATGATTTTGATGTGATCGATGTGGCCACACGACTTGATGAGCTGGGATATCGAGGGCAATACCGCGCGATCACCGAAAACCTGCCCGATGATGACATGATCCGCAAAGAAGTCCGCGCCCATGCCCCGGAACTGGATTTTGACCTCTTAATGATGCAACGGGTCGCCAACGACGGCTGAGTTATGCGGGTTTCAGGTCGCGCCCAAAGCGCGCGGCGTTTTCTTGATAGTGCAACGCGGACAAGCGTAGGCCCGCAATTGCGGCCTCATCAAGCTGGCGAACCACTTTGCCGGGCACACCCATTACCAACGAACCGTCAGGAATGCTCTTGCCTTCAGTGATCAGCGCCCCTGCTCCAATAAGGCAGTTTTTGCCAATTTTTACACCATTGAGGACCGTCGCCCCCATCCCAATGAGTGAATTCTCACCGATTTCACAGCCATGCAGCATTGCCTTATGTCCGATTGTACAACCCGCACCGATGCTGAGCGGGAACCCCATGTCGGTGTGCAGGACACAGTTTTCCTGCACGTTGCTGCCAGCACCAATTGTAATCCGCTCATTGTCGCCGCGCATCGTGGTCCCAAACCAGACCGAGGCTTTCGCTTCAAGGACGATATCACCTATAATATAGCAGCCGGGCGCGACCCAGGCGCTTTCATCGACCTGCGGGGTGATATCACCTAGGACAAAAAAGCTCATACCAATTCTCCAAACTGGGATTGCAATGTGCGCACATGGTCGACCAAATGCGGCTGCCTGCTGCGTCGCAGACGTTCAGCGCTGATGATTGTTTTCAGCTGCTCTTCCGTTTTATCCAGATCATCATTGATCAAAACGAAATCATATTCACCCCAGCGGCTGATCTCATTCATGCTTTTTTGCATGCGGTCGGCAATGACCTGCTCACTGTCCTGGCCGCGGCTGACCAACCGGCGATGCAGCTCGGTGATCGATGGTGGCAGTATAAAGATCGACAGAACATTTTCGGACAGGGACGAATTGTTGATCTGCTGCGCCCCCTGCCAATCAATGTCGAATAGCACATCACACCCGTTTTCTATGGCGCCCTGCACAGGTGTTTTGGGCGACCCATAGAAATTGTCGAAAACGATAGCATGTTCTAGCAGCCCGTCGTTCGCAACCAGATCATCAAATCCATCCTTGGTAACAAAGTAGTAGTCCTTCCCATCTACTTCACCCGGACGTGCCGCACGTGTGGTAGCCGAAACCGAGAATTGCAGCGTTTCGTCCCATGCGCGCAACCGCCCCGCCAGGGTTGATTTCCCCGCACCTGAAGGGGACGACAAGATAATCAGTAAGCCGCGTCGGGTCATCGGTTACTCCACATTCTGAATTTGCTCGCGCATCTGGTCGATGACGGCCTTGAGGTCGAGGCCAATGGCCGTCAGATTGGGCGCTTGCGCCTTGGCACAAAGCGTATTCGCCTCTCGGTTGAACTCCTGTGCAAGGAAATCGAGTTTACGGCCCGCAGGCTTGTCCTGCGCCAGCAGTTCACGGGCAGCCGCAACATGTGCCTTAAGCCGGTCAATCTCTTCCAGGACATCCGATTTGACGGCCAAGAGGGCAAGCTCCTGTGCAACGCGCCCCTCTTCGATCTCGGCGACATCCTCCAAAACGCGGCGTAGTGCATTTGTCAGATTCTCTTTCACCTGTGGTGCACGTGCGGCCGCGGCAACCGCCGCCGCCTCGGTCAGCTTGGCGATATGATCAAGCTGACCCGCAACAACGCCCTTCAGCGCGGCACCCTCAGCCGCACGCATTGCCACGAAATCAGCAATCAGGGGGGCCACATCCGCCATCAACGCTGCCGTTAGCGCCTCAGTCTCATCTTCCGGTTTCCCCGCAATCAGCACCCCACGCTGCACCAGAACATCCGCTGCCGTTGGCTGACCCAGCGTGACCCCCATCGCAAAGGCCCGCTCTTGCACCTGATCCAGCGCTTTGAGCACCTCATCCAGATAGCCCTCATCAACGGCCAGTGCGCCGCCCAGCTCTTCACGGCTGAGCCGCAGGTTTACGGTCACATTGCCACGCGCCAGTGCCTTGGTCAGCGCCCCGCGCATCGCTGGCTCCAGCCCCTCAATGCCGTCGGGCATGCGCAGGCGGATATCAAGGCCACGCGCATTCACACCACGCATTTCCCAACTCCATGACACCGCCCCCAAAGTACCGGTGCGGCTTGCGAATGCTGTCATGGAATGCGTCATCTTGTCTTTTTGCCTGTCGTTTATTGCCCGTGCACATAAAGCCAATCTGACGGGCGGAGCAAGTGCGCGCGGATGTCTTGGCGTTAACCACTTAACACTTTGTTAAATGGTTAACGTGAAAGAGTTTGTTAAAAACCTATTAAAGCGAAAACTAGTTTGGCGCATCTTGAGGCCAGTAACGAGGATAAGATTATGGATATCAACGATCAATCACGAGAGCGTCGCGACGTGCTGAAACCGGGACAAAATGATCCGATCCTGCAAAGCCTCGAACAGTATTGGCAAACCCTGCGCAACGCCCAGCAACTGCCCGCGCGTACCGAGATTGCCCCCAGCAAAATTGATCGCGCCTTGCCTTACGCCTTCATCTTGCAACGCGTCGCGCCCGGCACATGCCGCTTCCGCGTCGCAGGTCAACGGCTGCATGACCTGTTGAAAATGGATGCCCGCGGGATGCCGCTGACAACGCTGTTCCATCCGGACGCCCGCGCACAGGTGCAGCAGCTTCTGGAGGAGGCGTTCACCGGTCCCGCCATTGTCAGCATTCCGCTATCATCACCCGGTTCTATGCTGCGGCCGACCTTGACAGGCGCAATGCTGCTTTTGCCGCTACGTGACCGCGAGAATAAGGCCACCCGCATGTTAGGTGCTTTGGTGACAGATCAAGACGGCGGCACGCGGCCCCGGCGGTTCGTTATCCCCGCTGGCGCACGCATCAGGCATGAACCCATTGGCATTCAGCTTGCCGCAGCACAGCTGATCCCGCGGCTGCATGAAAAAAGGCCGGACGCTGAACGCCCGGCCCTCAAACTGGTCGTCAATAACGGCTGATTAGCCCGCTTTGGCCTGCGCGATTGTATCGCGACGCGCAGAGAGTTCTTCGGCAACAAGAAAGGCCAGTTCCAATGACTGTGATGCGTTCAGGCGCGGATCACAGGCTGTATGGTAACGGCTGGACAGGTCTTCATCAGTCACAGCACGCACACCACCGGTGCATTCCGTCACGTCTTTGCCCGTCATCTCAAAGTGCACGCCACCGGGGACAGTGCCTTCAGCATTGTGGATCGCAAAGAACTCTTTCACTTCGCGCAGTACGCTTTCGAATGGACGGGTCTTGTAACCGCTAGATGACTTGATGGTATTGCCATGCATCGCGTCACAGGTCCAAACGACGTTGGCACCCTCTTCTTCCACCGCCTTGATAAGACGCGGCAGATGCTCACCGACAGAACCCGCACCAAAGCGTGCGATCAATGTCAGGCGGCCTGCCTCATTTTCAGGGTTGAGTGAGGCCATCAGCGCCTTGAGGTGACCAGAGGTCATTGATGGACCACACTTCAGGCCAATGGGGTTCTGCACACCTTTGCAGAATTCCACATGCGCCCCGTCAGGCTGGCGCGTGCGATCGCCGATCCAGATCATGTGGCCAGACCCGGCCAACCATTTACCGGAAGTCGAATCCAGACGACACAGCGCCTCTTCATACTCCAGCAGCAAAGCCTCGTGGCTGGTATAGAAATCAACGGTTTGCAGTTCATGGTTCGTGTCGGTGGTCAGACCCGCAGCTTCCATGAAATCAAGTGTATCACTGATGCGCGCCGCCATATCGCTGTATTTCTTAACTTCATTGCTATCGGTGAAGCCAAGCGTCCACTTGTGGACCTCATGCACATTCGCGAAACCACCGGTTGAAAAGGCACGCAACAGGTTCAGCGTTGCCGCTGCCTGCATGTAGGCCTGCATCATCCGCTCCGGATCAGGAATGCGGCTTTCAGACGTGAAATCAAACCCGTTGATGATATCACCACGGTAGCTTGGCAGTTCCACACCATCGACCGTCTCTGTCGGGGCTGAGCGTGGTTTGGCCATCTGACCAGCCATCCGGCCCACTTTGACCACAGGCACTTTCGCGCCATAAGTCAGGACCATTGCCATTTGCAGCATCACTTTGAAGGTGTCGCGAATGCTGTCGGCGCCGAATTCTGCAAAACTCTCAGCGCAATCACCGCCTTGCAACAAGAACGCCTCGCCCCGGCTGACGGCACCCAACTCGGCCTTCAATTTACGTGCCTCACCGGCAAAGACCAAAGGCGGATAGCTGGCAAGACGGCCTTCAACATCGCTTAGCGCGGCTGCATCGGTATACTCAGGCATCTGGACCCGGGGCTTTTTGCGCCAGTCAGATTTTTGCCAGTCAGTCATTGTCTTGCTCCATATCAGCTAGGTTAGCGTTATCAGGCCTTGCGTATAGCGTGCAGCGCACCGCGCGCCAATGGAAAAGTGGCGTTCTGAAACGGAGCAGACACCGCACGCCTACGTGACTTTTCCCTTGTCGCCAGCGTGCAAACCTGATGAGGTCTTATACGCAATACGCGACCACGGAATATGGCGATGTCGATCAACCCCAAGTTGTTGAAGTTGACCACGAAGGCAAACCCCGCCGGTTCGTTTTCGTGCTGATGGAAAACTTCACCATGCTGTGCTTTGCCGCGGCTGTTGAAAGCCTGCGCATCGCCAATCGGACCGCCGGGAAACAGCTCTATAGCTGGACTATTGTCAGCGAAGAAGGCGCTGAGGCATCATGTTCGAACGGCTGTGTCTTTCGCGTTGACGGCGATCTGCACGAATTGGATCGCGACGATACGATCATGCTATGTGGTGGCGTCGATGTCCAAAAAGCAACCACAAAGCGCATCTTGAACTGGATCAGGCGCAGATCGCGCCGTGGCGTAACCATCGCAGGGCTGTGTACGGCTGGCTATACGATGGCCCGCGCGGGTTTGCTGGACGGCAAGAAGGCCACAATTCACTGGGAGAACCAGGACAGTTTTTCCGAGGAGTTCGAAGAAGTCGAACTGACAAAATCGGTCTTTGTCGTCGATGGGAACAGGATCACAACAGCCGGTGGAACCGCATCAATCGATTTAATGATCAAGCTGATTGCCGATGACCACGGTGAAGACCTTGCCAATGCGGTCGCTGACATCCTGATCTATTCTTCGATCCGTACCGATCAGGACACCCAACGCCTGTCGATCCCCACAAGAATCGGTGTGCGTCACCCCAAGCTCAGCCGTGTCATTCAAATGATGGAACAGAACATCGAAGATCCGATCAGCCCGGCTATTCTGGCCAAAGACGTCGGCATGTCGACCCGCCAGCTTGAACGCCTGTTTCGCCGCTATCTGTCTCGTAGCCCCAAGCGTTACTACATGGAATTGCGCCTACAAAAGGCCCGCAACCTCTTGATGCAAACGGATATGACGGTGATTAACGTCGCACTCGCCTGCGGCTTTGCCTCACCTTCTCATTTCTCCAAGTGTTATCGGTCGCATTATGACACGACACCATATCGCGAACGCGGCAGCCATGCCGCGCGACTGTCGGTCTGATCGGGCGCGATGGTCTTACGGTTTCTCAAATCACTCGTCTGGATTTGCGCGACCTTGACGATTGGCTTGGCAGTTTATGCCGAAGTGACACAGGACCTTGACTTGCGGCTGACTGCGCTCAGCATTCTGGCCATCGTCATTGCAGCCGCATTTGCATTGGGGATGTTTCAACGCGAGAAGAAGACCGTTCAATCCCGCCCAATACCTGTTGTACAAGCCACAGAGATTATAAGACCCATTCCGCGACCCGCACCAATCAAATCCGAACCGGCGCTACCGCCGGACGAAGACCGTGAAGCGATTAAGGACGATGAACTCTACATTGTCTTCTCTCGGCTTGCCGGATTCAAAACCGGCGATGCCTTCCGCAACAATCTCGATACGATCATTTCCGCGAACGGGCTTGCCCCGTTGGCACCTGATGAAGTTGATCGGCTTGCCAAAGAGATTGACCGGCGCGATCTGCGCGGCAAAACCTTTATCCGCACCCCCGGTATCGCCCTTGTGCGCCTGCAACGTTTTGATCTGGATGTAGAGTTTGGCGGGACAAGCTGGCTTGGCGGGTTGCCAACCCTTGGCGACACGCCCTGGCCGCGCGATGAGTTGGGTCGTGCAATGCATCATCTGGTGCAGATTGATCTTGGCACGGTGCCCGATCCGCTCCTGCCCGCAGGCATGCCCACCACCGGTGCCATGGCCTTCTTTTTGACGACCTCGACCGACGGGCCACATCGCGGCAAGGTCGTTTACTTACCGACCATCGGGAATGTGGCAACCGAACCACCCGGCGACCTGGTCCCGATCTATGACGGACCGAACTGGGGCTACTATGTCAAAGGGCATGCCCGCGAAAATGCGCCCGATACCTTTCCCCGCTGGCCCGTCGAATTTGTGCTTCTGCCGCTCGCAGATCAGACAAAGGATGACGACGCACATGAGTTGATAGCCGAACTGTTGCCCTATCAGGCATCAGAAGATCTTTCGCCCACGAACTATCGCACGTCCCTGCCCGATTTCTCGCGACCCTGGTTTTGGGATACCGCGCATCGGTTTACCATGTCGATCCGTTTGGCGCGCGACGACATCGTCAAAACCATCGCACAAACCGAAAAACGGGTCGCCAGCTATGGGGCCGCCTATGAGCTAAGCACTTGAGACGTTGCTTAACCAGCAGGATGAATTCTCGGCCTTTGTAGATGAAGTCAGTATCTGGGCCGTATCGCATGAACCCTGGGATGAGATGACAGCCGATGATATCTCGGTTTTGGAAGGTTATTTTGGACAGGTGCGTGACATCGGCAGACAACCGGCGCCCTTCAAACCTTTCTACCAGTTCACCCAAGGTGAATTGCTCAGCGGACAGGAAGCCACGACAGCCACACTGGTTGCCGCCGCGAACGCCAGCCCCGAGGTCTTTGCCAAGCTACCCTTTGAGGTGCGCGACGATATCGATACCAAGTATCGCATTGCGTCCAAAGGGCGCTGGCACCAGATGTTTGGGCTGGGCACCGAGTTTAACACTGCAGTCGCGGACCACACCCATCACCACCTGCTGATGCAGTTGCATTCCGACCAATTGGTAAATTGGATGTGGGGTGACGGAGGCGTCGTTCAGTTCTGGATTACAGAAGAAGATATGCTCGCCCAGAATTGGGACGCGGTCGAGCTGACCGTTGAAAGCGAATAGACCACAAATCACCAAAGCGGGTGTATGGCACCGCAATCCAGTCTAACCGCTTGCTGCCGACCATTTTAAGGGAGACTGACCACGGGTTCCGACTTTCCTTTTGGAAACGGCCTGCTAGATTGGCGCGCAGGGTAAAAAATCCAACTTGGGAGAACGATATGAAGAAACTACTTTTGGCGGCATCTGCCGTCGCTATGATGGCTGGCGGTGCATATGCAGACGGCCACAACGAAGTGAAGATCGGTGTGGTCCTTGGCTTTACCGGCCCACTTGAATCTATCACTCCTGCAATGGGTGCAGGCGCGGAGCTTGCTATGGCGGAGGTCACCGAATCCGGTGCACTACTAGGCGGCGCGACCGTGACATCCGTACGTGGTGACAGTACATGTATCGACGCAGGCGCAGCAACAGCCGCAGCCGAGCGTTTGGTCACATCTGACAACGTTGACGCCATCATGGGTGCTGATTGTTCCGGCGTCACTGGTGCGATTCTGCAAAACGTGGCGCGTCCAAACGGTGTTGCGATGATTTCGCCATCCGCCACATCCCCTGGCCTGTCTACGGCTGACGATGACGACCTTTTCTTCCGCACAGCGCCATCTGATGCCCGTCAGGGTGTGATCATCACAGAAATCCTGCAGGATCGCGGTGTCAGCGAAGTGGCTCTGACCTATACAAATAACGACTACGGCAAGGGTTTGGCTGACGCATTTCAGGCGGCATTTGAAGCGGCTGGCGGCTCTGTCACGATCTCTGCGGCTCATGAAGACGGCAAGGCAGACTACTCCGCCGAAGTTGGCGCATTGGCATCTGCCGGTGGCGAAGTCCTGGTCGTTGCGGGCTATGTTGACCAGGGTGGGTCCGGCATCATCCGCTCCAGCCTTGATAGCGGCGCGTTCGACACATTCTACCTGCCAGACGGCATGGTCGGTGCAGTCTTGAACGACAACTTCGGTGCGGAACTGAACGGCTCTTACGGCGCCTACCCCGGTACAGACAACGCCGGTGCTGGCATGTTTGTTGAACTGGCTGAGGCTGCAGGTTTCGACGGCACAGGTGCCTTCTCACCAGAAAGCTATGATGCGGCGGCACTGATCATGTTGGCAATGCAGGCGGCTGGGTCGAAAGACTCTGCTGACTTCAAAGATCACGTCTTTGACGTTGCCAATGCGCCCGGCGTTCAGATCATGCCCGGCGAACTGGCCAAGGGTCTTGAGCTGATCGCGGCTGGTGAAGACATCGACTATGTTGGCGCCTCTGCGGTTGAGCTGATCGGACCCGGCGAATCCGCTGGCAACTATCAGGAAATCGAATTCGCCGATGGCGTATATTCGACGATCAACTACCGTTAAGCGGTTGATCTGACAACAGAAGCGGCGCGGGTTTTGCCCGCGCCGTTTTGCAAGACAAAACACGCATAAAGACGTGCGCGAGGGGACAAGACATGATTGTCGTTGAAGATGTGGTCAAAACCTTTGGCGGTTTCCGCGCCGTAGACGGTGCGACCATGACCATCGAAGAAGGCACAATCACCGGTCTGATCGGCCCCAACGGTGCAGGAAAAACGACTCTTTTCAATGTGATCGCAGGCGTTCTTAAACCAACGTCGGGGCGCGTGACAATGAAGGGCGAGGATATCACCGGCCTGCCCCCGCATGAATTGTTTCACAAAGGGTTGCTGCGGACCTTCCAAATCGCACATGAATTTTCATCCATGACGGTGCGCGAAAACCTGATGATGGTCCCTGGCGGGCAATCGGGTGAGGCACTCTGGAACACATGGTTTGGCCGCAAGCGGATCGCTGATGAAGAGCGCGCGTTGCAAGCCAAGGCCGATGAGGTCATCGAATTCCTGACCATTGACCACCTGAAAGAAGAAAAGGCGGGCAATCTGTCCGGCGGGCAGAAAAAGTTGCTCGAACTAGGGCGCACCATGATGGTCGATGCCAAAATCGTCTTTCTGGATGAGGTTGGCGCAGGCGTAAACCGCACCCTGCTGAACACCATCGGCGATGCGATCATCCGCCTGAACAAAGAACGGAACTACACATTCGTCGTCATCGAACACGACATGGATTTCATCGGTCGTCTTTGCGACCCCGTGATCTGCATGGCGGAGGGCCACGTGTTGGCCGAAGGGACCTTGGCGGAAATCAAGGCCAACGAACAGGTGATCGAGGCTTATCTCGGCACCGGGTTGAAAAACAAAGATAAGGTAAGTGCGACATGAAATTTCTCCTGACTGTTCTGCTGGGGGCGATCCTCGGCTCTGCTGCAACGTTTTACTACATCTACGTGAACCATGCTGATGGGACCGAGCAGGCGCTGATGCGCGATACACTGCTGACCTATGCACCGTTCCTGGAAGAGTACATCACCCCGTGACCCAAAACCCCTACCAAGATGACCGGGGGAACAAGGACCGGTCGATCACCAATCCTGGTGGCGGGACGCTAACGGCGGCCAAGAATACAGCGCGCGACAGTGTTGCGCAGACCGGCGAACCTTTCCTGATCGGTGATGCAATGACGGGTGGTTACGGCAAAGGCCCCGACATCCTGCATGCGTGCACGATTGCCGCTGAGAAAGGCGAGATTGCTGTGATCGTCGGCCCGAACGGTGCCGGTAAGTCTACAGCGATGAAGGCGGTCTTTGGCATGCTCAATGTCAATGAGGGGGCAGTGCGTCTGGATGGTGAGGATATCACCCACCTTTCCCCGCAACAGCGTGTGGTCAAGGGCATGGGTTTTGTGCCGCAGACCTCAAACATCTTTACGTCGATGACCGTGGAAGAAAACCTTGAGATGGGCGCGTTTATCCGCCGCGATGATTTCAAAGACACGATGACGCAGGTCTTCGACCTTTTCCCGATCCTGAAGGATAAACGAAATCAGGCGGCGGGCGAACTCTCGGGCGGGCAACGCCAGCAAGTCGCCGTGGGACGTGCGCTGATGACGCAACCCAAAGTGCTGATGCTGGACGAGCCGACGGCGGGCGTGTCACCCATCGTGATGGATGAGCTTTTCGATCGGATCATCGAGGTTGCGCGGACCGGTATCCCGATCCTGATGGTGGAACAGAACGCACGGCAAGCGCTTGAAATTGCAGATAAAGCCTATGTCTTAGTACAAGGGCGCAATGCGCATACCGGCACGGGCAAAGAGCTGTTGGCCGACGGACAAGTCCGGCGGAGCTTCTTGGGCGGATGAAGGCGGCAACTGCAATCTGTGCCGCAATGGCTGGGCCGACGATGGCCGAAGTCGTCTCTTGCGACTTCTCAGGCACGCCTATCCAGTTTGAGATCGACTATGCCCAATTTGCCCCTCCTATGAACCCCGATGAGCCGACACAACGGCGGGTCACGACAGTGCAGCTGGGTGAAGCCACATTTCCCGCAGAGCCAATTCTGCTAGGTGACATCCGCGGGTTCTGGGCCGACGGCATGGGCGGATCAGATGTCATGATGGTGATGCAGGGTGACGGTTCTGCCGTCTACGCCAATACCCGCGCAGGCGAACGCCTGACGGGCACGTGTGAGGTGCTTCAATGAACAACATAATGATTTCCAAGGGTGATCTCTAAAATGGACTTCCTCAACGCCATCGTCGCCTTCGCGAACTTTGTCTTTGTTCCCGGCCTTGCCTATGGCGCGCAGCTTGCCATTGGCGCACTGGGTGTCACGATGATCTACGGTATCTTGCGGTTCTCGAACTTCGCCCACGGCGACACAATGGCCTTTGGTACCGCGATTACGATCCTGTTCACCACCGCCTTCGTCGGCATGGGGATCACCTTTGGCCCGCTGCCAACAGCCCTGCTCGCCCTGCCCTTTGGCATTGGCGCGACCATCCTTCTGCTGCTGGGGACCGATTGGGGTGTTTACAAGTTTTACCGCGAACAAAAAGCCTCGCCCGTGATCCTTGTTATTGTATCGATGGGCGTCATGTTCGTTATGAATGGCGTTGTGCGGTTCATTATCGGCGTGCGCGACATCCGGTTTGCCGATGGCGAACGATTCATCATCACAGCGCGCGAATTCAAGGAAATGACCGGCTTGAACGAAGGCCTGGCGATTAAGACAACGCAAGCGATCACCGTCGTCGTTGCACTGATTGCCATGGCGCTGTTGTTCTGGTTCCTGAACAAGACACGGACCGGGAAATCCATGCGCGCGTTTTCCGACAACGAAGACCTCGCCCTTCTGTCCGGCATCAACCCTGATTGGGTCGTCAAGGTCACATGGATGATCGTCGCGGCCCTTGCGACCACTGCTGGTGTGCTCTACGGCCTCGATAAATCCTTTAAAGCCTTCACCTATTTCCAACTGCTCCTGCCGATCTTTGCCGCCGCCATCGTCGGCGGTCTCGGCAATCCATTGGGGGCCATTGCGGGTGGGTTTGTCATCGCGTTCAGCGAAGTCACAATCACCTACGCGTGGAAGAAGGTGCTGACCTATCTGATGCCTGAAAGCCTTGAGCCAGATGGCCTCGTCCAGCTTCTGTCCACCGACTACAAATTCGCCGTCAGCTTTGCGATCCTGATCATCGTACTGCTGTTCCGCCCTACGGGCCTGTTCAAAGGACAATCGGTATGAGTACCCAAGTCAGAGATACCGCCCTTTTTGGTCTTGTCGCCATCCTTTTGATTGGCACCGGGATGATTCAGGGCTGGAATTCAGCCCTTCTGATCCTGAACATGGGGCTAATTTCGGCCATCATGGCACTGGGTGTAAACCTGCAATGGGGCTTTGCAGGGCTGTTTAACATCGGTGTCATGGGGTTTGTCGCCCTTGGGGGCCTCGCCGCCGTGCTGGTCTCAACCGAACCTGTGCCAGAAGCGTGGCAGGCTGGTGGTCTGCGTATCATAGCCGGGTTGGTGTTGGGTGCATTGACTGTCGTTGCAGCTGTGCAAGCCCAAAAGCGCCTTGAAGGCCGCACCAAGACGATTGCGACGCTTGTGATCCTTGTGGGCGGTTTCTTCCTTTATCGCGCCGTCTTTGATCCCGGCAAGGTCGCGGTGGAAGCGGTCAACCCGGCTGTCAGCGGCAATCTTGGTGGTCTGAACCTGCCAATCCTGCTCAGCTGGCCTGTGGGTGGCTTGCTGGCCGCTGGGGCCGCTTGGGTGATCGGGAAGACAGCCCTTGGTCTGCGCTCTGATTACCTTGCGATTGCCACGCTGGGGATTGCCGAAATCATCATTGCCGTGCTCAAGAACGAAGATTGGCTCGCACGGGGCGTCAAGAATGTCATCGGTCTGGATCGGCCCGTGCCATATGAGATCGACCTGCAACAGGACCCCGGGTTTGTGGAACGTGCCGCCAGCCTTGGGCTGGACCCGGTGACCGCATCGACGCTTTACACCAAAGTCGGCTACGCGATCCTGTTCACCATCGTCCTGCTGATCATCCTGTGGCTGGCGCAAAAGGCACTCAACAGCCCCTGGGGCCGCATGATGCGCGCGATCCGTGACAATGAAACGGCGGCCGAAGCCATGGGCAAAGACGTCAAGGGACGTCATTTGCAGATCTTCATCTTGGGCTCTGCCGTCTGCGGCGTTGCTGGTGCGATGATGACAACATTGGATGGGCAGTTGACGCCCGGCACCTATCAGCCGCTGCGCTTTACCTTTCTTGTCTGGGTCATGGTGATTGTCGGCGGGTCCGGCAACAACTTTGGTGCTGTTCTGGGTGGTATGCTGATCTGGTGGCTTTGGGTGCAGGTGGAACCGCTTGGCCTTGGGCTGATGAACATCCTCAGCAGCGGTTTGGAAGATGGCAGCGCGTTGAAAGAACGGATGATCGAGTCCGCGGCGCATATGCGCTTGCTGACCATGGGCGTTGTTCTTTTGCTGGTGTTGCGGTTCAGCCCCCGTGGCCTGATCCCGGAACGCTAACTTGTTCCTGCTGTCTGCCCTGCTAAAACAGGGCAGACCCAACTCTCCGAGGATCCTATGGCGTTGATCTTTCGCTGGCTTGTCCGGCTTGCCTCTGCCCTGATTGTACTTGTCGTCGCTGCGATTTCGCTGGCCTATTATTTCGCCTCCCGGTCCCTGCCCGACTATAACGCCAACAGCGACGTTGCCGGTATCTCGGCACCGGTCGAGATTGTGCGCGACAACGCCAATGTGCCGCATATCTTTGGCGAAACCGATGAGGATGTTTACTTCGCCCTCGGCTATGCCCATGCACAGGATCGCCTTTGGCAGATGACGATGCTGCGGCGCACGGCCCAAGGGCGGCTGTCGGAACTGTTTGGCGAGCGGACCGTTGGCATTGACGAGGTTTTGCGCCGGTTTGATCTCTACACCCTGTCGGTGTCGTCAGTTGATGCGCAAACGGATGAAGCAAAGGCCTATCTCAACGCCTATTCCCGCGGTGTGAATGCGTGGATTGCGGAAGTGAACAAAGGTGCACTGGGCCGCGGTGCACCCGAGATGTGGCTCTTCAACCATGCGATTGCACCGTGGCAACCGGCAGACTCGATTGCCATACTCAAACTGATGGCGCTTGACCTGACATCAGACCTTGAAGATGAAGTGCTGCGCGCCCGGGTCTCGCTTTTGCTCGATAATGATCGGCTCAGTGACATCCTGCCCGACGATCCCACCGGCGGGATCGCGGCCCTGCCCGAATACAGCAGCCTTGTACCCGGTGTTGCGCCTTACACACCCAACATGCGCCTGGCCTATGATCGGCTCTCACCCATTAGACCCGCACCATTGCGGGGTGCATCCAATGCATGGGCGGCCAGCGCGTCGCGCGCGACAACCGGCTCTACGCTGCTGGCCAATGATCCCCATCTGGGTCTGACCGCCCCGTCGATCTGGTATCTGGCGCGGCTGGAGCTTGGGACAGGTGGCATCATCGGCGGAACAATCCCGGGCATGCCGCTGGTCCTGAGCGGGCGCAGCGATGCCTTGGGATGGGGCGTGACCACGGCAGGCGTTGACGATGTGGACATCATGGTCGAAGAGGTGAACCCCGATAACCCCGAAGAATACCGCAGCCCCAACGGTTGGGTCCCGTTCCGCACACGTGACAGCATCATCAACGTCAAAGACGGCTCGGCGGTCACACTGCGCCTGCGATGGACCGCCAATGGGCCGGTCATGCCGCGCGACAAATATGATCTGGGCACAATCACTCCGCCCGGCCATGTGACAGCAATTTCATGGACGGCCCTGTCAGACCGGGACACCACCATATCCGCCGCCTTCGCATTGAACCACGCGCGCACGGTAGAAGAGGCGATTACGGCGGGTGATGCCTTTATCGCCCCGGCGCAGAACCTGACGTTGGCAGATCGCAATCGGATCGCGATGAAAACCGTGGGCGCCATCCCCGCACGTGATGCCAACCACCAAAGCCAGGGCCGCCTGCCCGCCTTTGGGTATTTGCCCGAAAACCGCTGGCAGGGGCGCTTTCCCTACCGTGACAACCCAGAGTTCCTTGATCCACCGGGTGGTATTCTCGGCAACACCAACAACAAGACTGTTGACCGCCCGTTTCCGCGTCACGTCACCCATTCGTGGGGTGACACACAGCGGATCAACCGCTGGCGCCGTCTGATGCAGGCGCGCGAGGTGCATACGCGCGACAGCTTTATCGAAGCACAGCTGGATACGGTCAGCTTCACCGCACGTACGCTCTCCACCCTGATGGGTGCTGACTTGTGGTTCACCGGCGACGCAGCCCCTGATGGCACGCCCGAACGACGGCGCCAGATTGCCCTGAACCTGCTGTCAGCATGGAACGGTGAGATGAACGAACATCTGCCCGAGCCACTGATCTACTCGGCCTGGGTGCGCGCGGTCCAGCAACGCCTGATCCGCGATGAATTAGGTCCGCTGGCCGATGAGTTCACCCACGTCGAACCGGTTTTTATCGAACGCGTGTTCCGCGACATCAATGGTGCAAGTATCTGGTGCGATGTGATTCAATCCGCCCCGGTTGAAACCTGCACCGATATCGCCCGGCAATCACTGGATGACGCGCTCCTCTGGATTGCCGAGAACCATGGCGGCGCGGTCGAGGCTGTACGCTGGGGCGATGCGCATGTGGCGACCCACGATCACCCCGTGCTGGGCAACACACCAATCCTTGAATGGGTGGTAAATATCCGGCAATCGACCAGCGGCGGTGATCATACGCTGCAACGGGCCAAAACCTCTGGCGTTGATCCCTACCCGTTTCAAAATGTGCATGCGGGGGCCTATCGGGGGGTCTATGATTTCGCCGACCCCGACAGTTCAGTCTTCATTACGTCGACCGGACAATCCGGGCATCCGCTGTCACGGCACTACGACAATCTGGGCGAGTTGTGGCGGCGTGGTGAGTACATTCCGATGTCACTCGACCCCGATCTGGCGCGAGCTGCAGCGGTTGGGGTGACTGTTCTGCGACCAACCGGGAATTAGGTCCGCCGGGAATTTCGGTCCTGCCCGCCTTCAAATCGGATCTAGAGTTGCGCATTTCTGTTTGAGGAGTTTGACTTCAAACATACGGATCAAACTGCAAGGAAGTGGCGGACCTGACGGGAGAAAGTTCGAACTCTCTCTTTGAGGTTTTAGAGGACTGGGAAGCCCAGTTGAAGCCACATGAAGCCGATTTGCCGGGGATGGGACCATGAGCCATCTGCGACAATCCTTTCCCGCTTCAACACGTAAACCCCGCCCCGCGGCTCGGAAGAAAAGATCACAATCCGCTCGCAAGAAAACACCGCCGCCATTCTCTCTGCGTCTGACTGAGGAAGAGCGGGAAAAGCTGGACCATGCTGCGGCTGGAACACCGCTTGGCTCCTATATCAAAGCCAAGGCGTTTGACAGTGATCTGTCTCCTCGACGGACACGCGGAACTGCTCCCGTCAAAGACCACGCCGCGCTGGCGCGGGCGCTTGGACTGCTCGGCAACCTCCGTCTGGCGAATAATCTCAATCAGCTTGCCAAGGCCGCGAACATGGGTGCGCTGCCTCTATCGCCGGAAGTCGAAGAGGAACTCATGGCAACCTGCGCGGCTGTGCTGGCCATCCGCAACGAACTAATGAACGCACTTGGCTACGAAAGCGAGGACCGCTCATGATCATCGTCGGCAATCAGCGCGGGAACGGTTTGAAGCTCGCAGCTCACTTGATGAATGATCGCGATAACGATCATGTCGAACTCCATGATCTGCGGGGGTTCACGGCTGACAACCTGCACGGTGCTTTTCAGGAAGCCGATGCGATTTTAAAAGGCACGAAATGCCAGCAGTTCCTATTCTCGCTTAGCATCAATCCTCCTGAGACTGAGAAGGTCTCCATCCATCAATTCGAAACGGCGATTGAACGGGCGGAACGGACGCTCGGGCTGCAGGACCAGGCACGGGCGATTGTCTTCCATGAAGCGTGGGCGGTCTCTGACACGAAGGAAGCCTTTGGCCATGCTCTTGAAGAGAAAGGTTATGTCCTTGCCCGTGGTGACCCGAAACGAAAGCGCTGTGCATGAGCGTGTCGGCACCTATGGTGAATACCACAGCGGTGCACATGCATCGATGGTCCTAGGCAAAGAGATCGACCTGCGCATCTTTTCCAAGTACTGGGCACATGCCTTTGCGATTGAGCAAGAGACGGAGCGTGGTCTGCGCCGCACCTTGCAGGTCTTTGATGCAGCTGGTGATGCTGTACACAAGGTCTTTCTGCGTGAGGATTCCAATCACGATGCGTGGTCGTCTGTTGTGGACAGTCTGGCGATTGACGGCAGTGAAAAACTTGATGTTGCGGAGCGCACACCGCCGGAAGCGCCGAAAGAGAATGCCGCGAAGCGGGACGCGCTCTTGTCTGAGTGGGCCAAAATGACAGACACGCACCAGTTCATGCGTATGACATCCAAACTCGGGACGAACAGGCTGGGAGCCTATCGCATGGTTGCAGGTGAAAGCTGGGTCAGGCCGCTGACCAACGACACACCCTCCCAGCTTTTGGAGGCGGTCGCAAAGGCCGGTCAGGAGGTCATCCTGTTCGTCGGCAATCGCGGCATGATCCAGATCCATTGGGGAACATTGGAGAATATCAAGCCAATGGGTCCATGGCTCAACGTGCTTGATGACCGGTTTGATCTGCACCTCAGAGGTGATCATGTCGCCGAAGTCTATGCTGTTACAAAACCGACAAAGCGCGGTGCCGCCATCTCGATCGAGATGTTTGACGCTGCTGGCATGCTGATTGCACAGGTGTTCGGACAGCGGTCCGGCGAGAATAACGATCTCTCGGGCTGGGAAGAGATTGTCGATGCGCTACCCACAAAGACACTGGAGACGGCGTGATGCTTCGTAAGACATTTTTCGGCGCGGTTTGCCTGGCGCTTCCCTCATTCTTGCAAGCCGAACGTTACCCAACAGCCGATGCAATTGTCTCTGTTGGTGGCCCGATCACGGAGATCATCTACGCTCTTGGTGAAGAAGATCGCATCGTTGCGCGCGACACGACCTCGGTGTTTCCGGAGGCCGTCAATGATCTGCCGGACGTTGGTTACATGCGGCGTCTGTCAGCCGAAGGTGTTCTATCCGTCGGGCCAGATCTCATCATCGCGCGATCCACATCAGGCCCCGTTGAAGCGCTGGATCAGTTGCGGGGCGCTGCAGTGCCTATCGTTTTTGTCGAAGATGGCTTCACCCCAGACGCCGTCCTTGCATCCATTGGCACTGTCGGCGAGGCACTTGGTGTTGAGGACAAGGCCGATACCCTGATCGCGCAGTTGCGGACAGACTTTGCCGCGCTTGACGCGCAACGTGCGGCATCAGACACACCGCTCCGTGTCCTTTTCGCTCTTTCCGTCGATGGCGGGCGTTTGAACGCCTCTGGCAGTGGGACTGGCGCCCATGGCTTGATCGAACTTGTGGGCGGTACCAACGTCATGGCCGAGAGCTTTGAGGGCTACAAGCTTGTCAATGATGAGGCTGTCATCCTCGCCGCGCCAGATGTGATCGTCATGATGGACGGGCGCGGTGATCACAGCGGTCGTGCCGACGAGGTGCTCGCACTGCCGTCGGTAGCACTCACGCCTGCGGGTGAGAATGCGGCATTCCTGACGATCCCCGGCGCCCTTGGTTTTGGGCCGCGCACGCCAGAGCTTGCTTAGGCGATTTGCTTGCGCAGCTCGAAACACTGTCAGTGGGAGAGTAACGCGTGACTTTCAGCAGTTCCCTCGCAGGGCAAAGGCACGCGACGCGCCCACAGGGTGACCGTCGCGTGCTGGCGCGATTGCTGACAGCGCTGCTTGCAGGCGCATTGCTGCTGACAATGCTCTTGAGCCTCGGTTGGGGCGCGGCCTCTGACACGGATGTAGTGGGTGCTCTGATTGGGGCCGATGATGTATCGCTGCGCGATAGAACCATTGTATGGGACATTCGACTGCCACGCACACTTATTGGGGCATTGGTTGGTGCAGCGCTGGCCGTGTCTGGTGCGGTCTTGCAGGGCTTGTTCCGAAACCCGCTTGCGGACCCAGGCCTGGTCGGTGTCAGTGCTGGCGCAAGCTTTGGTGCGGTGATCGCGATCGTCCTAGGCGGTTCGGCACCCTTTTGGCTGCAAGCTTCTCTGGGATCTTTCATGGTTCCCTTCGCGGCCTTCTTGGGTGGCTGGATCACAACGATTCTGCTCTACAGCGTGGCAACACGCAATGGACGCACATCTGTAGCTACGATGCTCCTTGCGGGCCTTGCTCTTGCAGCACTCGCGAGCGCGTTGACGGGCGTTCTCGTCTATTACGCAACAGATGATGAACTCCGTGATCTGACGTTCTGGGGACTGGGATCTGTTGCAGGGGCCAATTGGCAGAAGTTCTGGTCTGCAGCGCCGCTTATCATTGTCTGCCTGCTGGCTGCACCGTTTCTGGCACGCAGCCTCAATGCTTTGGCTTTGGGTGAAGCCGCTGCCGGGCATCTGGGTATCCGTGTCCAGGCCATGAAACGGATCGCCATTCTCACGGTTGCATGCAGTGTTGGTGCCTCTGTCGCTGTAACCGGCGGTATTGGCTTTGTCGGGATCGTCGTCCCCCATCTGCTCCGCCTTGTACAAGGGCCAGACCATAGGGGCCTCCTCATCAACTCAGCTTTGCTGGGTGGTGTCATGCTTTTGCTTGCAGATGCGATCGCACGCACTGTCATTGCGCCAGCGGAGATGCCCATCGGCATCATTACGGCAATCATCGGTGGCCCGTTCTTTCTTTGGATACTGATGCGCAACCGCGCCTTGGTGGATCTCTGAACATGGCGTTGATCGCAAATGACATCGTCGTGCACTTCGGGGCCACGCAAATCCTGCATGGGGTTGATTTTAGCGCATCCGCGGGCACCTTCGCGGCCATCATCGGCCCCAATGGTTCTGGCAAGACTACTCTCCTGCGTGCGATGACTGGCGAAATCAGCTATAGTGGGACCGTCCAGATCAACGGGCAAAATACCCACAGTATCCGCCCTGAGATTCTGGCCAAAGAACGCGCTGTGCTGGCGCAATCCACGCAACTTGCGTTTCCCTTCACGGTTCTCGAAGTTGTGCGCCTCGGGTTGACCGCAGGTGTGGCAACAGGTGACCCGACGGATGCTGCGGACCTTCCATTCCAGGCTCTTGTGCGGGTTGGCCTCGAAGGCTTCGAAGGGCGCTTCTACTCCGAGCTTTCGGGCGGTGAGAAGCAACGGGTGCAGCTTGCACGTGTCCTTGTGCAAATCTGGCTCCCTGTGCTCAACGGTAAGCCAAGGTGGCTGTTCCTTGATGAGCCGGTATCGTCCCTCGACATTGGTCATCAGTTGTTGGTGATGCAGATCGCAGCGGACTATGCGCGCGCAGGCGGCGGTGTTGTTGCCGTCATGCACGATCTCAATCTCACCGCGATGTATGCGCAGAAAGTTACGCTCCTTAACGAAGGTCGTTGTGTCGCAACAGGCGCGCCAGCCGACGTGCTGACCAATGCAAGACTGAGCGAGGCTTATGGCTGCACTCTGGCGATCAATTCAGCGCCAAATGACGGGACACCGTGGATCTTGCCGCACGCCGCACGCTTATCAGGACATGGAGCCATTGCATGACTGACCTCATGACCATTCCCATCCTACGCTCCCCGGATCTGTCCAAAACCTCAGATTTCTATAGCGCCTTGGGATTTGTGCCCGAGCGCATCGGCGAGTACCTCATCGTGCGCAGACCGGGCATTGAGTTGCACTACTGTCCGCCAGACTTCACGGACGGACGCCCAACCGAGAGCAGCTGCTACATTCGCGGTGGAGGTATCGATGGGCTCCACGCCGAGTGGACTGTAGCGGGCGTGGCGGGTCTGACACACATCTATCATCGCCCCTGGGGAATGTATGAGTTTTATATTTCTGATCCGCACGGTTGCCTTTTGAAGTTCGGTCGCTCCGATCAAGAAGGCGATCCGCCAGACGCCTACGAACCTCGCCATCCCGGAGACCCGACATGATAAGAAACCTCGCAGCGGCAATTTTCATGTTGCCAGTGGCAGCGACTGCCGACGGTATGAAAATCGAACTCAATGGCGTTTCAGTGCAAGAAGGTGCGTGCCGCCTTGTCTTTACGGCAGAGTCAGATGCAGGTGTCGAAGGGTTGGTTCTGGAAACCGCCTTGTTTGATACGAGCGGAGCCGTCTTGCTTCTCACACTCTTTGATTTCGTTGATTTGCCCGCGGGCAACCTGCGGGTGCGGCAGTTCGACATTGCGGACCAACCCTGCGCTGAGGTTGGACGCATTCTGTTCAATGGCATTGAAAGCTGCGCAGGCATGGGGTGCGACGCGCCGCTCTCTGTCGCCTCCCGTGTCGAAGCTGTGGAGGTGCTGGGATGATCACTCCCGCCAGAGACCGCATTTTGGGATTGCTTGAGCTTGGCGGACCGGTTGTTGCCCTTCTTCTGGCACTGTCGGTGATTGCGCTGACCGTCGCCATTTGGAAGGCCATCATCTTTATGATGGAAGGGGTCGGACGTGGCGCAGACCATGGTTTCGTCAAAACGATCCTGATGGATATGCGCACCCCCGGCGGTCACGTCGACGTCGCCCGTGCCGAAGCCACTGCACAATTGGATGCCGCATTTGGTGAGATGTCGCGCGGCCTACGTGTGCTGGATCTGACCGCCCAGCTTGCACCACTTCTGGGGCTGTTTGGCACTGTGCTCGGCATGATTGAAGCATTTCAGAACCTGCAGGAAGCGGGCAGCACCGCTGATCCTTCTTTGCTGGCGGGTGGTATCTGGGTGGCTTTGATGACGACCGCCGTCGGGCTATGCGTGGCGATGCCAGCCTCTGTTTTGCTAGCCTGGTTTGACGGGCGTTTGCTTGCGCATCGCCTCGCGGCAAATGTGGCACTTGAAGAGCGGCTGGGCAGCAAGACGCCTGCGAGGGCAGCCACCGGCAATGCGTTGCAACATGCTGGTTAGAAAACGCACGCGGTTGCCGATGACGTCTCTGATTGACGTCATCTTCTTACTGCTCCTATTTTTCATGCTGACCTCAACCTTTTCTCGTTTCGGAGAAATTCCGATCACGCTTGGTGGAGCTGGTGAGGTCGCCAGGACCAATGTAACCGCACCGGTGCTTGTGCGAATAACCGCAAGCGGGCCGAGCATAAATGGGACACAAACAGCGGCATCCGAGCTGGCCGAGGCCGTTTTGATGCTAGCAGAAACCGCACCACAAGTTCTTGTAACAACGACCGGAGACGCAACGGCGCAAATACTTGCGGAAACGTTGCACGCGCTACGCGCGATCCCCGATGCACAAATCGTGGTGCTGGAGTGATGGCTGGTTTTCTGCAGACACAAACAGTTCGGGAGAAAGGAGAACCGACGCTGCCGCTAATCAACATCGTCTTTCTGATGTTGATCTTCTTTCTGGTCACCGCCCAGATGGCGGCACCGCTGGATCCTGGAATTGAGCTGGTGAATACCGAGGATGATGCATTTGTGCCGCCGCCGGACGCGCTTGTCATCGATGCGTTTGGACAGATTACCTTTCGTGGCGTTGCATCCTCACCTGACGCCGCACTCACAATCTTGGCCAGTGAGGCATCTGGCGCACTCAAGGCCCGTATTTTGCCAGATCGGCGCGCACCGGCCGATGCCGTCATAGCGTTAGCGCAGTCCTTGCGCCGCGGCGGTGCCGAGGCGGTCTTCATCGTGACCGAACAGGCGCTTTAGCGATGCACAAGCGGGTCCTTCTTTGCGCAGTCTTGTCCTCTTGCGGCATTCATCTGGCGGTCGCGGGTGTTTGGCCAGAGACGGAAGTGCTCATGGAAGGCGGCGAAATGGCGGGTGAAGTGGCTTTGGGGACCAGCTTCGCCGACCTCGTGGCTAAGCACACTGGAAAGCGCATCACCTGATGGAGAACTAAGCCCGACATCGGCGGACATGCCAACCACGCCGGTTTCTCCGCCGCAGGCAGCCAAAGCGCCTATCAGACCAACGGTGACAACCACAGCGCCACCGGTATCGACAGATACGCAAGCCCCCATCCCGACGCAAACACAGCAACCGACATCAACAGCTCAGGCCGCGCTTAGCGAAAAAGAGACCGCCGTTTCCGAACTGGCTGTCGTTACTTCACGTCCGGCAACCATGGTCGTTACTCCCTCTGAAGGACGCGAGACTTTGGCGCTTACCGTCAGTATGCGCCCAACCGCACGCCCCGACCAACAGTCGGAAACACAGCCTGCGCCAACGCACGATGACGCAGCGCCAGCGCGTCGTGGAAATGCCGAAGTTAATGCTGCACGCGGACAACAGGCCGGATCAGAAGGTGGCACTGTCGCGCAGTCTTCGGGGGCTCAGCAAACTTCTGCGCAGCAGGTCGGCCAGGGCGAGGTCAATGATTATAAATCGCGCGTTGCGTCCCGCGTGATACGCGTTGCTGACCGCATGCGCTCACGTGGCTCCTCCGGTGACGTGGTGGTCGGCATGCAGATTGCGGGAAGTGGCCATTTGGCAGCGGCGACAGTCGTGCAAAGTTCCGGCAATCAGGCAGCCGATACAATCGCGCTGGACGCGATCCGGCGCGCAGCGCCATTTGATCCAACGCCCGGTGGTCAAGGCATCACTTTCCGTTTCGCCGTTAGACTAGTTTCGGACTGATTATAGGCATTGCCCTTCCACATTTGGAACAATCGTTAAAAGTGTGTCGTGCAAGGGTTCGGTCGGAAATATTGGGGTTGATTTTTCCCGATAAAAACTGTCAGGTACGGCTATCAATAGCCAATCCCTTGTCGAGCTCTGTTTTCAGATTTGCCAGATAGGACGCCATCCTGATGCAAAAGAGGTCTCGACATGCCGCATTCCAAAGCGACCAATCACTGTGGCCGCCAACCGCTTCCAAAAGAGGTTCTGAGGTCAGATGCTTAAGCTTCGACTATGTAGAAGACAACATCCTCACGTTGGCGCGGTTCTACTTTCAGTCCTTTGCAGTACCTGAATCACAGGCATGGATGCACGGGCTCGACCTGGCCGAAGCGATGTTTGGTGAAAAGGATGGCCCCGTCATCGCGTTGCGACTTCTCGATGCGTTGCGCTGCATGCGCTTTGCGCGCAAATCTGTCTTCTGCTTTAGCGCGCCAACCTGCGAGGGCTGCGCCGCGATCGTGACCGAGCATGAGCGGCGTCTGATGGCCGCGTTACGAGGTGTGCGTCTTGGTCAGTTGGGTCGGACCCAGACCGAACTGATGATGCTTTGCGAAGGCAACGACATCACGCAAACCGTAGGTGCGTTCGCACGCCTTGCAGCGCTTCTTCCCGAGTTCGAGAAAATGCAGGATGTGTCAGCCTATGTCTAACATATTCAAAGACTTGCTAGCGATGGACCAACTCGCGCAGAAGACGGGTGCGGGGCTGAACCCACGTTTGCGCGAAGCGATTGAGGCAGACCTGCACTTTCACACACGTCGCGCGGGCCCTGATCCGGAAGTGGCACCAGAGGACCTTCCCGAAGAGGTTTCGGTTTTCCCAAAGGCACCCGAGAAGACAAAGAAGCAAGCATGACATTGCACCATGCCGATGTAATGCCACGAGCTGATCAGCTCGATCCGGTCAACAAAGCGTTGTTGCGCCTGAAACAATGGGATGGCGCACCGGTCTGGCAATAGCGACGGGCACCTGGGGTGAGGGGCGCGGCCTTGCCATCGCCAATGCCACGCAGATTTTTGTAGCTGCGATCCTGCGCAGCCGACCTGTGCCACTGAACTATCAGAACCCGCTTGACCTTGATGCAAGGAAACTCTTGGGGTCAACAAAACGGCCCACGGTGTGCGTAAATACCTCTCCACCTATATGGCCGAACGAGGCGCGAACTTGGAGCAGCGCATGGCAATTCTGGGCCACGACACCACCGCACAGACCCGCGACTACAGCAAGACAGCCGATGCCAAAAAGATCATAAGTGGAACACAAATTGACAACTCGTCGGAACCAGTTGCCAAAAACGGCTAAAAACACAATAAAATCAATGGGGTTCTAATGAGGTGGCGGACAGACAGGGATTCGAACCCTGGAGACGGTCTCCCGCCTACACACTTTCCAGGCGTGCGCCTTCGACCACTCGGCCACCTGTCCGTGGGGCGCGGTTTAGCCTCATCACCTACCCTTTTGCAAGACCCTATACATATGTTTGTGAGGGCTCTTTACCTCTCCCCCAACTGCGCTTTACAAATGAGGCTTCGATGATGAGAGGCCAATCAGCAAATGCTTCACGATCCGCCGAAAACCGGCAAAGCTGAAAGGCCAAGCGAGACAACGCGCCTGCAAACGGGTGCATTGATAATTATCGCCTTTGCGGTTGTACTATTCTTGCTCGTGCAAGCGCGGTTCGTTCTGATTTCACTGGCAACGGCGATCATTCTGTTCAGCCTCACCAGTGATGTGATCAACTTTATCGCACGACAGCGCATTGGGCCGTTTCGCATCCCCAACACACTCGCCAGTATTGCGGCGATGGTATTGATTGCGGCGGCGCTGTTGACGCTGAGTTCGATCCTTTTGGCACAGGTCAATACTGTGCTGGTCACCACGTTGTCCTATGCCGAACGCGCGCCCTCAGCGGTTGCATCGCTCTTTTCCTTCCTTGGTGATGATAGCCAGATGGCGGTCTTTAATGCGCTGCAGTCCGTGAACGTATCCAGCTACCTCAGCGGGGCCGCCAGCCAGGCAAGCGGCATGACACAAGGGACGGTGCTGGTTATTCTTTTTGTGGGCTTTCTCTTTGCGGAACGGATCTGGTTTGAAACCAAACTCCTCAGCCTTGTCGGCGATGAGGCGCAGGCGGAACGGGTAGGAAAAATTATCCAATCCATCATCCACCGTGTGAACTACTACCTGCTTGTGAAGACGGTCATCAGCGCCATCACCGGTGCAATGATCTTTGTGCTGGCGCAGGCGTTTGGATTGGAGCTCGCCACATCGCTCGGCATCATTACCTTCGTTTTGAACTTCATTCCCAACATCGGGTCCATCGTGGCGACCGCTTTGATCGCGCTTGTGGCCCATGTTGAAATTGGTGACCCAACCATGACGCTGGCCATCTTTGCCATTGCGGGCGTCATTCAGTTTGTGAATGGCAGCATCATTGATCCGATGTTGATGGGCCGCGCGTTGCGGCTGTCGTCCTTCGGGATTATCCTGTCGCTGGCCTTCTGGGGTGCTGTCTGGGGTATCCCGGGTATGTTCCTGTCGGTGCCAATCATGGTGATGCTGCTTGTGGTCTGCAGTCACGTGCCCAACCTGCGCAATGTGGCGGTGTTGTTGTCACGTGAAGGGCTTCCCAGAATCCGAAAAGATGCTCGATCAGCCGATCGAGCGTGATCTGTTCGGCCAAGACCTGCGCCGCGACTAGCGGTTCGCGCGGGGTGCCGGTGGTGGCTTGTTGGCCAAAGGTTGACGCGCGAAATAGGTCACGTCTTCCGTGAAATATTGATAGCTGTCCGCATTCTCGATCGCGCGTCGCGCATCCCCTTGCGCCATCCGTGAACAATCTGTCCTTGAATAGCAGTGGTCCTCGGTCTGCGCGACGGGCCGAAAGTGGGAAATCTCGTGCACGAGCGTGCCTTCTAACGTGCCATTGTCTGAGCGCCGCTCACCCGGGCGAAGTGCCGTCAAAGGTGGGAGCGTAAAAAACGGTGGGCATAGATGCATCAGGTAGGGCTCATGGGCGTAGACCCATGCGTAGGTGCCGCCGCCACATCCATCATCTGCGGCCAGATCACATTGTGCTGTTACCCCGCCACCGCGCAATGCGGTTACGACGGATTTGAGGTTGGCGCGAACCTGTTCTGCATTCGCTTCGGAATACTCACCAAACCAGCGCTGATAGCTTGGTGTATCGCCCACCGCGACCGCAGCCTTCAGCGTAAGATCCTTGGCGGTGCCTAGCGCCTCATCAATAATCTTTGTTTGCTCTGCATTGCAGCCTTCAAACCGTTCGTCAGCGGTTGCAGGGAAAGCCGTGCCGATCAGCCCGGCCAGAAGAAACGTAAACCGCCACATAGTCTTACTCCAAATGCAGATAGACACGCCGGTTCTGGCGGCCCTTCTTTTCGATCTTTCCGATACGCACCTGCCCGATCTCTTCGGTGTTTGACACATGCGTGCCTCCGCAAGGTTGCAAATCAGCTGTTTCATTGCCGACGCCGATACGTATGAGGCGAATTTTACCACTCCCGCGTGGCGGTTGCACGGACATCGTCTTAACCAGCTCAGGCTGGGCATCAAGTTCAGCATCCGTAATCCACTCTTCGGTTACATTCATGTTGCAGGCAATCAAACGGTTCAGATCACCTTCCAGCGCCGCCTTATCCCCGGCTGCGTCCGGCATATCGAAATCAAGGCGCCCTTTCTCGGCCCCGATAGCCCCACCTGACACGGGCAAAGGGATCACCACAGACAACAGATGCAAGGCCGTGTGGACGCGCATATGGCGATAGCGGCGATCCCAGTTCAGCACCTGTGTTACCTCTTGCCCCAGGGTCGGCATCCCCGCAGGTTCAGCCGGGACCAACACAACTGTATCGCCAGCCACCTTTACGGTGGTCGCGATTTCGATCTCGCCCCCTTTCCAGCGCAGTATTCCGCTGTCACCTGGCTGGCCACCGGAGGTTGGATAAAAGATCGTCCCATCCAAAACGATCCCGCCTTCCGACGTGATCTCGGTCACCTTACCTTTTGCTTCGCGGGCATAAGCGTCTTTACGGAAAAGCAGTTCGGTCATGATGGTGTCGGGTCCTTCAGCACTTCGGGATTGCGCAGCCAGATGTCACGCTGGGCGAACGGGATCTCAATGCCCGCTGCAGCAAATTCTTTGGCGATGGCGTGGTTCATCTCGGATTTTGTCACCAGCACATAGTTAACATCACGCAGGATCGCCCTGATCTCAAAATCCAGGAATCCGCGCCAAAACCCTGAAACAGAACGGCTGGTGGCGGTGCCATAACGACCAGCGGATGCGCTTCGGCGATCCCCTGCAATATCTCTGTCACCTTATCAACGTCACTGCCATAGGCGACACCCACGGGCACAATCACGCGGCCCACCAAGTTGCCACGGGTCCAGTTCGTCACCTGCCCGCTTACCAGATCAGCGTTCGGAATGATCACATCGGTCCGGTCAAAGGTTTCTATCCGCGTCGAGCGAACAGAGATTGCGCGCACATAACCCATCTGGCCGCCAACTTCGATCCAGTCGCCTTCGCTGACGGGTCGTTCGATCAGCAGGATAATGCCTGAGACAAAGTTCGAGACGATGTTTTGCAGGCCAAAACCAATACCCACCGATAGCGCACCGGCGACAATCGCCAGATTGGACAGGTCAATTCCGGCGCTGGTGATCGCGATGATCGCCGCAAGAATGATACCAACATACCCAAACCCCGCAACGATGGCGTTCTGCCCGCCCAGATCAAGCCGGGTGCGCGGCAGAACTGACTTACGCAGCGTGCTTTGGATGAACCGGGTCAGCACGTAGCCAACCGCAAATACGGCCGCGAACATCAGAAAATCTGTCGGCGATATTCGCGTATCACCCAAGGCAAACCCCTCGCGAAAGCGGGTCCAGAGTTCGGTCAGATCCGCAACGCGCGCCCCCCAGATCAGCGCAAAGATCGGCAAGCTCATCAAGAAAAGCACAAAGCTGATGAAGACCGGGATTAACGCATAAACACCACGGAAGTCTTCTTCGTTCTCCGGAGTGCGTGTGACCTCATGCACGATGCGTTGTAGCAGAAACAATACACCGATTAGCGCCACAGACACGATTGCCGGACCCAACAGCGCCGTCCCAGCCTCTGAATAGCCAAACGCGGCCAACAACGGCCCCAATATCGCGACGATGGTCACGGCCCGTCCAAGATAGCCGCGCATCCGCCCTGCTGACAACACCGCTCCGGCACGTTCAACCGGTTTTGTGGAAATCGCCCGACCAAGACGCCAAAACAAGAAACCAAGGGTTACCAGAAATGGCCAGGTAAATGCCGCCTCTGCACCGCGCGTCATCTCCATTGTGCGCAGTCCTGATCCGACAAGTGTTCCGATCGCCATCACCCAGGCGATCGCGCTGCCCAACCTGCGGCCCTTGGCACGTGTCTTCGCACTATACCCCAGATAGCCGACGTCCTCACCTGCAGGAAAGATCAGACGCGATAACCACCAACCCAGAATAACAAATGATCCAGCGACCGGGATCGCCTCAACAACATCACCGCCGCGCAGGCCAACAATATCCAGTGAATGCAGCGCCTCTGATAAAATAAAAATACCAAGTAGTGGCACTATCAACTGCGCAGCGGAAAAGAAAAATCTAAAGAACGGGTGCCACGGCCCCCCCACGTCTTTGTCAAAATTGGTGCGCCAACGCGTCACCAAGCGCCTTCCCGCCCCTAACAACGCAATACCGACCACGAACAATAGCACTGATCGCGGCAAGGCCTGACCCAACTGGCCAGATTGCCATTTGGTCGCAAAGCCCACACGGATTTCGACGCCGATCACCTCGATTAGCCCCCAGACTGCTGCCATTGCGCCCGTGATGTGCGATGGGTTCAACGGCGAGGGGCCACGGTTCGTCAGTTGACTGGTTTGCTGTTGCAGCGATTGCGCATCAAATTCACTGATCAGCCCGTTCGCCCGGGCATGCGCCTCCTGCGCCAGTAGCCGGGGTGCCATCAGCGCGGTGCGTTGTGCCACCAGCGCATCCCGACGGGCCGCGACACTTAACGCCTCTTCGCCACTTTCGGGGACCGGGCCCAATGCCGAAAGCTGTGCATCAACTGTAGCCAGGCGCCCTGCATTCACATTCGAACGCACTAGAAACTCATCGCGCCAAACCACAAGTTCGGCACGTAACCGACTGATTGAAAACGATGAAGCTTCTTGGTTTGCGGCCAAAGCCTCGGCCCTTTGGGCCAAGCGCTCAAAGACTTCAGTATCGTCGAAGACAGTTTCCGCGATATCCTGTTCTTGTGCGGCCGCCGCTACAGGATGGGTGACCAAGCACAGACACAGCAGAAAAAATGCTATGTAAGAGCGGATCATACGTCTTCGAACACCTCTGGTACGTCGACCTCGGCTTCCATCCACACGGGCACGGGCAAGCCTTTGTCGCGCAGGAAGGTTGGATTAAAAATCTTCGATTGGTACCGGGTGCCATAGTCACACAGGATCGTCACAATGGTATGTCCGGGGCCCATATCACGGGCCAGACGTATTGCACCCGCGATGTTGATGCCTGTCGAGCCCCCCATGCAGAGACCCTCATGCTGCAGAAGATCAAAAACGATGGGTAACGCCTCTGCATCCGGGATCTTATACGCAAAATCAGGGGTAAAGCCTTCGAGATTGGCCGTAATCCGGCCCTGCCCGATCCCTTCGGTGATGGAGTTGCTAGCTGGTGGCACCTGATCAGTGTAAAGCTTGTACAGACCTGACCCATCAGGATCGGAGATACCGACTTTGACGCCCTTTGGCTGCAGCACCTGACCAACACCCGCCAGCGTACCCCCAGATCCGCAAGCGCAGGTGAAGCCATCGACTTTTCCGTCTGTTTGGTCCCAAATCTCGGGGCCCGTGGTTTCGATATGGGCCTGTCGGTTCGCAGTGTTGTCAAACTGGTTCGCCCAGATTGCACCATTCGGTTCGATTTCATTGAGGGCCGCAGCCAGACGCCCGGAATACTTCACATAGTTGTTCGGGTTGGCGTAAGGCACCGCTGGAACCTCAACCAATTGGGCGCCCGCCACACGGATCATGTCCTTCTTTTCCTGACTTTGGGTTTCGGGGATCACAATCACCGTCTTGAACCCCATAGACGCCCCAACAAGCGCCAGGCCAATCCCTGTGTTGCCCGCTGTGCCTTCAACAATCGTGCCACCCGGTCTAAGCGTGCCACGCGCAATCGCGTCTTTGATCATGAAGAGCGCTGCGCGATCCTTGACCGATTGGCCGGGATTCAGGAACTCGGCCTTGCCCAGAATGGTGCATCCCGTCGCCTCGGACGCGGCACGCAGTTTGATCAGGGGCGTGTTCCCAACGGCATCTGCAAGATCGGTTCTAATGGTCATGTCACGGCCCTTTCACTCGGTTGCGTTCTGTGTAGGACTGCCATCAGCCAACATCAAGCAAACAAAGGATCAGGCCCGCATACGCAGACGGTCCCTATGGCGTAACAACCAATGCAGCAGGAAAAGTGCCGGACCAGTGGAGATTTCGCCGCTGTCAGCCAGATCCAAAGCGGCGTCAAAAGACATCGGATGCAGGCGCAGATCCTCTGCCTCTTGTTCAAGCCCACCGCCATAGGCCTGCTGCTGTGGCAGATCGCATAGCCCGACATAGGTGTAGAAGTAATCAGTCGTCGCCCCCGGAGACACATAAAATGAACCCGCTGGAACCAGTTCTTTCACGTGAAGACCCGCCTCTTCTTCGCATTCGCGCCGGGCGGCACCTTCGGGCGTTTCGCGTGCATCAATAATGCCCGCAACAGGCTCCAGCATCCACGGGTTCGGATCATGCCGCAGCCTCGGCCCGACGCGCGCCTGTTCGACCAGCAACACACGATCTCTGCCCGCATCATAGGGCAAAACTATTGCGGCATCGATG
Source organism: Yoonia sp. GPGPB17 (assembly GCF_037892195.1). Classification (NCBI taxonomy): domain Bacteria; kingdom Pseudomonadati; phylum Pseudomonadota; class Alphaproteobacteria; order Rhodobacterales; family Paracoccaceae; genus Yoonia; species Yoonia sp. GPGPB17. The sequence continues at coordinate 737,941 of NZ_JATACI010000002.1, read as the reverse complement.
CCGTAAAACGCCTCGCGTGTCAGCTCTTCGCTCATGCTGCCGTCAAATCGGCGGTGAACCAGATCAACGGTCTGAAACAAAAAGAAGTTTCCGCGTGGCGCATGCGCGCATTTGATGTCAAAGTCGTTGGCCGCCGGAGCATACCGCGATGTCGCAGGGCCGGTCGTCGCACGATGCTTCGCCCATGCCCGCGCTTCGATCATCGGCCACATCTTGCGCAGTGCAACTGACGAGGGGAGTGGATCGCGGGCAAAGAGCTCAGTCGCCGCCAAGATGGCCGGTGCAAGATGGTGCTTTTCCCAATCCTTCAATGACCATGTTCCATCCCCTGCCGCGATATCATCAGGCGGCAGATAACAAGAGACATCACAGGGACCAGCCTGCGTTCGCACGGTGACCGAGACCATGCGATAACCAAACGCGCCTTCATAGAGGTTCAGGCGATCTATCTGTGTGGCGGTTACATCCGTGTAAATGACACCTTCGGCAACGGAATGCGGCTGTTTGGCAATGAACGGCACCACATTGCCTTCGACTGGAAAAACACCGTATCCGTCAAGTTGGGCTGGAATGCCGATCTGTGGTGCACCACCTGAAACGGCGGCCATCAAAGCGGGCGAGCGCAACGTCCCATAAACAAAAAGATCCATCCTTAGGGAAAGCGCTGACCAAAGTATTCAGTCACCCAGGCGCAAACCACACCACCGATGAACAAGGTCGCAATCAACGTGACATCGTAAAACATGACCGAAAACTCGATCATTTGGTTGAACACATCAATTACCGCTTCCATCGTGCCATCATTGTAGCGGTTGCGTAGCGCATTGCTGATCATCTGGTTGAGCGATAACGCAAAAATCGCGCAAAACGCAATGGCAAAGCCGCAGGTCAGCCCGACACCAGTCGCCGGGTTATAACCCCGTCCTGCACGGCTCCCACAAACACGCCACCCGACAACCAGAGAAATCGCACTGACCACAGGAAGCCAGAAATCCGGGGCGTTCGATTCTGGAAAGAATGGAATTGTCAGCCCGGCAATATACCACCCGAACAAACCAAAAATAATTGCACCTGCAAGACGTCCGGCTGTGGGCATGTCACTGCGTCCTTTTTATTGACGCGCGCGACCCTTAACTCAACTCGGTCGCGACACGGTAATCTGCGTTACGTCACAGTTTCTGCTATCAAATGTCGCGGCACAAGAGGTCAGATAAAAATCCCACATCCGCTTGAAGCGTTGATCAAAGCCCAATGCCTCGACCTGATCCCATTTTTCGTTGAATGTTTCATACCAGCGGCGCAGGGTCAGCCCATAGCTTTTGCCGAACTCGATTGAACCATTCACATTTAATCCTGCCTTTTCAACTTCTTGCCGCAATACCTTCGGGCTGGGCAGCATGCCGCCGGGGAATATGTACTTCTGGATAAAGTCCACCCCTTTGCGGTAGCCCTCCCACCGTTCCTCTTTCACCGTGATAATCTGAAGTGTTGCGTGTTTGCCCGGTTTGAGACGTTTGCGGACCGTTTCAAAGTATGTGGGCCAATACTGCTCGCCCACCGCTTCGAACATCTCGATGCTGGCAATACCATCATAGAGCCCCTTTTCATCGCGGTAATCCTGCATCTTGATTTCAACCATGTCGGAAAGACCCGCTTTGGCCATCCGCGCAACCGCAAAGTCGTGTTGTTCCTGACTGATTGTGAGCCCGGTCACTTTGATCCCGCGCTCTTTGGCCGCGTATTCGGCAAAGCCGCCCCAACCACAACCGATTTCCAGCACATGATCGCTTACCTTGGCACCCATCTGATCAACCATGCTGGCATATTTGGCCGTTTGCGCTGCCTCGGTACTTTCCTGGCCAGTTTCAAAGATGGCTGATGAATAGGTCATCGTATCGTCAAGCCACAGGCCGTAGAATTCATTTCCCAGATCGTAGTGATAGCTGATGTTCTTACGCGCTTGTGTCTTGGAGTTGCGCTGCATCCAAAACCGGACCCGTTCATAGAACTGGATCAGCTTTTGCGCGGGAAACCCATCATAGATGTGATCGGCCTCATCATGCATGAAATCCATCACGGCCATCAGATCAGGCGTGGTCCACCAGCCGTCCAGATAGGCTTCCGAAAATCCCATATCGCCTTCACGGATTGTGCGCGAGAACAGATCATCATTATGCACATGCACCTCGGCCACATAGCCCGGCTCTGGTCCTTCAGCCCGGAAATGCCGTCCGTCGGGCAAAATGATATCGACCCGTCCCTTCTGCAGATCTTTGATCTGATCAAACACGCGGGCAAAGTACCGCGGGAGACCGGTTTGGTTGTCGGTACTGGTTAAGATCATCTTACTTCCTGTCGTCTTCTGGTCATGCATGGCCGTTGGTCGCCACTTCTTTTTATGGCAAGTTAACCTTTGATACGGCGAAGTCACGGAAAACGTTCAAAAATAGTTACCCTGACCTAGCGGAAGTCAGAACCCCCGGTTCTGATAGGCGTCCAAGGCGCGCTTGCGTCCTTCATCTGCGGGAACAATTGGATCAGGATAACGATCCTGCGCCGTCATGCCCCAACTAAGCGGTATCATATCATAGTATGCCAAAGCCGTCGCGCTGGGGGTCTTGGCTCCTTCCGCGATCCATTTTTTGACGTACGCGCGATCTCTATCAAACTTGTCAAGCTGAGTCACCGGATTGAAGACACGGAAGTACGGTGTCGCGTCCGGGCCAGAGCCAGCCGACCATTGCCAACCCATCGCGTTGCTGCAGGGGTCCCAATCAATCAGGCAATCGGCGAACCAATTCAGACCGATCTTCCAGTGACACAGCAGATGCTTGGTCAGATAAGAGGCGACGATCATCCGACCACGGTTGTGCATTGTGCCGGTCACATACATCTCGCGCATGGCCGCATCGACAAAGCGGATGCCCGTGCGCCCCTGTTTCCAGGCCTGTACCTCGGGGCGATCTTCATCAGTGTTCCACGGAAACGCATCCCAGTCTTCTTTCCAGTTGCGGCTTGTCATGCGCGGCGTGTGAAAAGCCAGATGATAGGCAAATTCACGCCAGACCAGTTCTTTCAGGAATACTTCGGCGTCATCTCCCCCCTCATTCAACGCCGCCCATCCGGCATGCCAGCAGGTCCGCGGGCTGATTTCGCCATAGGTCAGATTTTCGGACAGGCGTGAGGTGCCATCGACCGCAGGCAAGTCGCGATTCACCACATAATTCGACACTTGGTTAGCAATGAACCTGTGAAGCCTGTTCAGCGCAGCCGCTTCACCAACAGTGCAATTGCTTTTGAGCCCATCCGCCCCCGGTGCATCGCCGCATCCATCTGCCAGTCGCCGAGGGCATCCGATTGCGGCCACGCCTCTGGCGCCGGGATTTTACCGGGCGCGGGCAGCGCCGCTGGCACTGCACGGTTGCGCACAGACTTCCACATCGGCGTATAGACTTTGTAAAACCCACCAGTCTTGGTCGCGACCGTCCAAGGTTCAAACAGGACATGGCCCTCAAAGCTCTCGGCAACGATACCGTCGTCCTTCAGCGCCGCCTTCAGTGTCGTATCGCGTTCGCGGCTTTGCGGATCGCAAAGGCGTGACCAATAGACGGCCCCTGCCCCAGTTTGCGCGATCAGATCCCGCAACACATCTAACGCCTTGCCCCGCCTCAATATCAAACGGCTGCCCTTCTGCGCGAGCGATCCGTTCAGGTCCGTAACAGATAATCCCAAGCGCATCTTTGGGGCCGCGCCCATGGCGTCAGTTAGCTCATCGTAGATAAAGACCGGAATCACAGGGCGGCCCGCCGTACAGGCTGCTGTCAGCGCCGCGTGATCGCCAAGGCGCAGATCACGCCGGAACCACATCAATATGGGGGTTTGCCCATCAGACCTCCGCGCAGGGCTGTGTCGCCTGCTTACAAAACCTGATCTAGCGCACCCATCAGCGCGTCAACCTCATCCTTTGTCGTGTAATGCACAAAACTGACGCGCAAGACGCCTTTAGACAGGTCGACACCAACCGCAGAAAGCGGGCGCTGCGCGTAGAAATCGCCACCACCGGCCATAATGCCATGAGGGGCCAGCTTTGCCGCCGCTTCTTCGGCATCCCCCTCCAACGCCATAGCAACGGTTGGCGCACGGCGCGAAGCGTCCGTAGGACCGACAAGCCGGACCGAGTTCTTCGCTGCCACATAATCCAGCAGCGGCTGCAATAGCGCGACCTCTTGCGCCCGCATCAAATCATGCGATGTGCGGGCCGCTGCGGCGCCCGTCCCGCCCCCATGATGTACCGACAGCGCCTCAAGGTAATCCGCCATACCGACACTGGCCGCGACCTGAGCGTGATCAGGGCCAGCTAGAAGCGTAAAACGCTTGTAAAGGCTGTCGCCATTGAAATGGTGCCCCTGGTTGGGGAGCTCCATTCCCCAGTCTTCGCGGATCACCATGATGCCCTGATGCGGACCATAGGTCTTGTAGGCGCTGAAAAGATAAACGTCGCATCCCAACGCGCCAACGTCAGGAAACCCATGGGGCGCGTAAGATACGCCATCCACACAGGTTCGCGCACCAGCATCACGCGCCAGCTTTGCAATGGCCGCAACATCATTGATCGCGCCAACGACGTTTGAGCAATGCGGAAAGACGACCAATGCAACATCCTGCTCCAGAAGCTCGGCCAAATCCTCCAGGTGCAACTCTCCCGTCTCAGGATCAATCTGCCATTCGAGGACCGACACACCTTCGTCCGCCAATCTGCGCCAAGGGCCACTATTGGCCTCATGGTCCTGATTGGTGACCACAATGCTTTGACCGGGCTTGATCCACTTGCGCACCGCCTGCGCCAACACATAGGTATTCTGGGTCGTGGACGGCCCAAAGGACACCTCATCAGTCGCCACACCCAGCATTTCGGCAAGGCGCCCACGTGCCTCATCCATCTCCGCGCCCCCAAGACGAGAAGACTCATAGGGCGCATAGGGCTGCACCTTCCGCTGGGTATAAAAACGATGCAGGCGGTCAATGACCTGACGGCAGGTGTAAGACCCGCCCGCATTCTCGAAAAAGGCTTGGCCCTGCAAGGACAGTTCATCAAAGGCGGGGAATTGGGCGCGCACCCATGCGATATCTAGACTCATATCCCCATGGATACGAAAAAGGCCCCGATGCGCAAGCACCGGGGCCTTTGTTTGTAAATTTTCGACGATTACTCGGCTGGCGTTGCTGCCGCGGCCTGGATCTCGCCATGGGTCGTTGGCACACCCGCTGCTTCACGGCGTCCGTCGTTGTAGATCGCCTTGATCAGGGCAAGACACATCAACACCATCACCACCGAGAAGGGCAACGCGCCAATCACCATCGCGGTTTGAATGGCTCCGGTTCCGCCAGATATCAGCAAGCCTGCCACAACAAGGCCCAGAGCAGCACCCCAGAACAAAATGTGCGGACGCGCCTTCGGCCCTTCGTCCCCAGCCGCATTGATCGTGTTCACGATCAACACAGCAGAGTCAGCCGAGGTCACAAGGAACGTCAAAAGCAAGACCACGATCATCACCGCCATGCCCCACGCCAGTGCCTGGCTGACAGGTGACAGCATGAACTCGGTCATCGCAAAGATCTTGTCACCATTGGCCGCATCAAGGATCAAGCCACCAGCATCGCCATTGAGTTCAAGATCAACGGCCGTCCCACCGGCCCATGAAAACCAGACAAAGCACATCAGCGAGGGTACGATCATCGCGCCCAAGACGAACTCGCGGATTGTCCGGCCACGTGAAATACGCGCCAGGAACAGGCCAACGAAGGGTGCAAATGCGATCCACCATGCCCAGTAGAACACAGGCCACCAGCCCTGCCACTGCGCCAGCAAGAACGCTTCGGACCCTTCAACACCGTCAGAACGGTAGACGTTGAAGCTCAACCATGGCAGCTGGATCAGATAGTCCCAGATACCCACGAAGAACGCTGTCGCACCGAACCATGTTGCCCCAAACAGGATGAAGAAGCTCAACAAGACAATCGAGAGCGTCATATTGATGTTCGACAGCCACTTGATGCCTTTGCCAACACCCGAAAGCGCGGACAGCGTCGATGCCCCCATGATCACCAGCAAGGCCACGACAATGCCTAAGGTGGTCGCAGACCCATCATCCAGCGCCAGACCGCCAATACCAATGCGTGTCAGACCGGCCACAAATTGTTCGACACCGAAGCCGAGTGTTTGTGCAACACCCAGGATAGTCGCAACAACCGCCACAATGTCGATGATATGACCTACTGTCCCAGACAAGGACTTGCCAAACAAAGGTGTCAAAGAAGACCGGATCGTCAGTGGCAATCCACGGCGATAGCTAAAGAATGCAAGCGCAAGGCCCGCAACAGCATAACACGCCCAAGCACCCAAACCCCAGTGCAGGAAAGACCATACATAGGCCGTGCGCACGTTGTCGGCTTCCAGCGCCGTTGTCACACCCTGAATAACCGAGGGGTTGTTTTTGAAGTGCGCAATCGGTTCGGCCACAGCCCAGGTCAGCATGCCGACACCGATACCGGCACCAAACATCATCGAGAACCAAGAGAAATTGGAGAACTCCGGTTTCTCACCTGGTTGACCTAGATTGAGCCGCCCCGCTGTTGGCCAAAGCGCCAATCCGAGACAAACGATAACAAAGAATGCGACCGTCCAAATGTACCAGGATGCAAAGTTGTTCAGGATGACCGCGTTCCACGCGCCCAGTACCTCGCCAGCCCACTCAGGCCAGACGATCGCCCAAACGACAAGGATGCTGATGATGATCTTACTGATGACAGTCACATTGACGCTGAACCCTCGATAAAAACCGACGTCGGCGGTCTTAATCGGAAGTTCCGATAGTGGTGGTTTTGGTGCCATGATATATTCCCCGTTGGCTATTTTTATCCGATCATCTTGACGGATCGGTGGGGCGAGTTAACCCGATAATGCGCCACATTGTCACGCCGAAACGACGCTGCACATGCGCAAAAACCTTTGCAAACGCAGCATTCTGGGCCTTTCTGCGTACCTTCAAACAAAAAGACCGCCCCAGTGGGGCGGTCTTTGAAACCGTGTTTTCAGTGAGCCTAGGCGTTCACATCTACAACAACGCGCCCTTTGACCTGACCTTTCAGTATCCCGCGGCCCAGCTCTGGCAAATCCGTCAAAGTGGCCGGTTGGATCATGGCCTCAAGTCTGTCCATCGGCAGATCCTTTGCGATCCGCGCCCAAGCCCGGACGCGATTGTCATAGGGCTGCATCACACTGTCGATACCCAACAAATTCACACCACGCAGCAAGAACGGGATGACCGATGCAGGCATCCCTGCCCCACCCGCCAAACCAACGGCAGAAACTGAAGCACCATATTTCATCTGCCCCAGCACGCGCGCGAGCATCTCACCGCCCACGGCATCGACACAACCGCCCCAGGTTTCCGCCTCAAGTGGACGGCGGGTGATTTCATTGATCTCTTCGCGCGGTACGATCTGCGTCGCCCCCAGCGAAGTCAGATAGTCAGCGGTTTCTGGCCGTCCGGTCACCGCAGCGACCTGATGACCCAAATGCGCCAGGATCGCTGTCGCAACAGAACCAACACCACCTGCGGCCCCCGTCACCAGAACAGGCCCATCCTTGATGCCATGATCTTCCAGCGCCATGACGGCCAGCATCGCCGTAAACCCGGCAGTCCCCACCGCCATCGCCTGACGGGTATCAAGACCTTCGGGCAAGGGTACCAGCCACTCTGCCTTGACACGGGCCTTCTGGCTGTAGCCCCCCCAATACGCCTCACCGACGCGCCACCCTGTCAGCACGACCTTATCGCCGACCTTGTAGCAGGGATTGTCCGACGCCTCGACCGTGCCCGCCATGTCAATGCCCGGTACATGTGGATAGTTGCGCACCAAACCGCCGCCCGGACCGATGCACAAACCGTCCTTGTAGTTAACCGTTGAATACTCGACCGCCACCGTCACATCGCCTGCGGGGAGTTGTTCAAGTGACAGCTCCTGCACTGCGGCACTGGTTTTGCCATCTTCGTCCTTTTCAACGACCAAAGCCTTAAACATCCGTTTTCCTCTCATAAGGGGTGCTACGTCCCCAGCTTCCTATGTCTCTTCAAACCTCCGACGGGGCCTCCGACGGCGGAACTGGTTACTAGATCCAGAAATTCTCGTGCACTGTGGCCGTGCGCGGCCCATCCTGCGTATGCACATCCAACACTGTGCCTTCGTCCCAATGGGTCATCCGCACCATACCGATGGCAACGTTGGTATCATAGTCCGGCGATTTCGCCGCCGAGGTCACCTGCCCGATCCGTTTCCCCTTGGCCATAATCGGCCAGACCTGATCACAGACCGGCATGTCACCATCAATCGCGATGGCGCGAATTTGTTGGGTTGGCCCCTCTTTCGCGACCCGCAGCAGCGCGTCGCGGCCAACACAGCCAATGGCCGTCTGGGTGGAGCAAAACCGACCCAATCCACACTCGTGAGGGGTATTCTCGCGCGTCATGTCATTTCCGTAAGACAGCAATCCCCCCTCAATCCGTTCGATCAGGTTGGGGCATCCGGCATGTACATCCAGATCCTTACCCGCCTCAAAAGGGCGTTCCAGAGCGGCATCCCGTTCTTGGTGCCATCCACGTAAATTTCATAGCCGCCCTGTTTGGAATATCCCGAACGGGCCACCGCCATGCTGACACCCTGAAAATCAAACCAGCCAAAGCGGAAGAACTTGATCGCGCGCACAGCATCGCCAAATACGCGGGCCATCAGATCCTCTGCCAGCGGACCCTGCACAGCCAGCGGCGACACGTCAGGCTCATCCACCAAAACATCCAGACGATACCCGTAGGCCAGCGCCTTCACCCAAAACAGCAGATCGCTGTCGGCGATTGAAATCCACCAGCGGTCCTCAGACAGCTTCAACGCCACCGGATCATTCAGCATGCCCCCGGTTTCATCCACAATCGGCACATAGTAGCACTGCCCCGGCAACATTCCACGCAGATCGCGCGGGGTCAGCATCTGCATCAAGCGCGCCGCGTCGGGGCCACGCAGTTCAACCTGGCGCTCAACGGCGACGTCCCAGACCTGCACGGCGGTTTTCAGGTGGTGATAGTCTTCTTCGACGCTGCGGAACACGGTTGGCAGCAGCATATGGTTATAGACGGTATACCCCTTCACACCTGCGGCTTCGACGCCGTCCGTAAATGGGGTCCGCCGGATGCGGCGGGAAGGTGCAATCACAGCCATGGTTAGTCCTCGGGCATGAAGGGAAGGTCAGTATCGTTCGGCTTAAGACCCATCGCCGTTAGCATCGCGTGGACTTGACCACGGTGATGGGTTTGGTGGTTGAACAACTGTACAACACAAAGCCCCATCGGCTCGGACATCGTGGTATCCGAAAGCGCTGCGGTCCATGTCAGGTCACCGACCAGATCAATTGCGCTCACACTTTCCGCCCAAAGTCTGATGCGGGCGTCCATGCGGAAATTTTCGGCGGCCCAGACAGCAGGTGTTGGCGTCATCTCAAGATGTTCCTTGGCGGGCACCGTTGGCCCTTCACCGCCATCAAACCGGCTGATCCAAATCGTATCGGCCCACAACAAATGATTGAGGGTACCCATGATAGACCCAAAGAACGCACCGCGATCACGGTACAGCGCATCCCGGTCGATATTGGCAATCATGTCACGCAGGCCCTTGTTTTGCCAGGCATTGTAGCGCGCCATCATTTGACAGTACGCTGGCGTGATCAAGGCTTGGGCCCTTTCCAGTCAATCGGGCAAATCTCAGCCGACTTGCCGCCAAAGTCCCAGACACGGCCATAGTCGCGCACCCGCGACTTCGTGCCAGCCGCTGCGATAATATCGGGGCCCATCCAGTATTTTGAGTTGCTGATCATCACCGGATGATCCGGGCTTGCCCCTTTCATCATCTCAATCTCACCCTGGATCTTGCGCCCGATATAGATGCCGCGCTTGTCGCCTTCACGCACAATCTCGACCTTCTCGCGCTCGGCGCCGATGATCTCGGACACCAGCATCGTGAAAAGACCCGTGGTGCCGCCAGCCGCCCCGCTAAAGATTTTCAGGACGCCATTGTAAGCCTTCTGCGTAGAACGCTCATCGACATAGGCCGCGACTTTCCAGTTGCCCTCGGCCATACGGCCCGGAATATCGACAAGAAGGCCGACGTTCAGACCTGAGAGGTCCTCGCCTTCAAAATGCCCTTCATCAATGGCAATCGCCATCCATGCATGGCAGTGCCCTTCTGTTGGCGGATGAGCGCCAAGGCTTACGACGCAGGGGCAGAAGACCGTGCACGAGCAGTTCAGAAAAAGCTCGCCCTTAATGGCCCATTCTGTCGGCTTCATTTTCCGACGTAGCGGGTTGCTTTCCATCCGCTGGTCGATCCGCTGCGAGATCGGCAACCGATCGGCAGGTGCGCGTTCCGTCTTTTCAGCCATATCTCGTCCCTTTCCTTAAAAGACAGCCAAAGCCAGACCAGCGGCAATCAGTGCCACGCCGGTTGGTTTGATCACACGATGCCCGATATCAGGCAGTTTTTCGAACACCATCAATACTGTCGCCAGACCCATCCAGGCCAAGCTCATCACACCACCAACAAAACCAAGGGCCATGAAGCCCCAGCAACAGACCACACAAAATGCGCCCAAACCCAACCCCATGCGCAAACCGCCGGAAAAACCTGTTTTCCAATGGCCCAGAAAATAGGTCATTGGTGCGTGGCACACACCGTGACAGACTTCCTTAACGCGGGTGAACTGAAAGGCGCCTACAACAATCAGCAAGGCGGCAGACAGCCAGACCGGCGCAATCCCCAGCATATTGATCACCCCGCCAAAGAGCAGCGCCAGTTGAACAGCCGTAATCAGAGCGGCAAAGCCAACCCAAACAATGAAGTATCCCAGCAGCACGCCCAGCCACCCGGCGCGGGTGCCATCGGCACTGACCATCAGCCGCTCATAAGTGGTCAGTGTCGGTACCAGTGTCGGCAACATCATCGCCGCCATCATAATCGCCCACATTGCAAAAAGCGGTCCAAAGCGTGCCATTGGCATATCCATCGGCATGCGCGGGTCCATATCTGCCATGGCTTGCCCCATCGGCCCCGGACGCCCCAGCAGATCAAGGTCCATGTCCATCGCCATGACGTACATCATCCACCATGCAAACAGGATCGCGCCGAAGAACGACAACCACAGTGATGATCGAACCAGATGCGACACGGCGTCCTCCCAAACGGTCCCAAAAGGCTAAGTGCGACTCAGGGCTTGCACAATGATATGTCAGACGTTTAATTGTCTGACAAATGAAAATTGATCCCAAGAACCCCGCCGACTTATCGGCGCAAATTGCCAAGGCCATTCGCGATGCAATCATCTGTGGCGATCTGCCCGTGGATGAGCGTCTGCCCTCGGAAGCGGAACTGGCAGAACAGTTTGATGTCTCACGGCCCACAGTGCGTGAAGCGCTGAAACGATTGGCGGCACAATCGCTTATTCGCACACAACGCGGGGCCACCGGCGGCGCCTTTGTGAACAGGCTGAAGTTCGAAGATGCCTATGGACAGCAGATCACGACATCGACCTTGTTGTTGTCGATGAACGATATTGGTTTCGCGACAGCCTGCGAAGCGCGCTATGCGCTGGAGCGGGCCTGCGCACCCCTATCGGCGATGCGCCGGACGGCTGATCATCTGGCCACCATGCGCGCCGAGGCACACAGGCAATCGCAACCGGGACTGACGGACGAAGCGTTTTGCGCGTCAGATGTCGCCTTTCACCGGGCGTTGGTCGATGCGGCGGACAACCCGGTTCTGTCTTATCAACTGGCCGGTGCGGTCGAGGCTATGCAGCCATTGATGAACATGATCACCTTCAGCGCGCGATCACGCGAAAAGATCGTCGCATTTCACAGCGATATTGCAGATGCGATCGAGGCCCAGGATGGGCTTGCAGCAGATGCGCATTTGGCCGCATTGGCCCACTATACGCAAGAGCTGGCACAGGGGGTGATTGCTCAGCGGCGGGCCAAGCGCGGTTAATTCTTCGCGGTGGATCGTAACCACCTTGCAAGCCGGCCTCTGAGACTCATCAAAATAGTCTTTGGAGGCGGCCCCAAGACAGTTGCGAAACACAATCTTGTGACGCCATCGCGACAATTGTGCTGCTGCGTCGTGCGGCAAGAAAGCATATTGTGAAGCGAAGCGTTGCGCGATACTGCGCCAACAGAATTATTCTCATTTCAGGAGGCCACCTTGAAAGCTGTCATCTTTGGATCAACCACGCTCGCTGCCGCAGCCGCTATCGGGATCTACGCTTGGCAATCGCAATCGGGTCAGGCACATCCCTGCGGTGATACTGCCGTGGCAGGCAGCGCCATCGGCGGTCCGTTCGAACTAATCTCGGAAACCGGGGAAACCGTGACTGATGCAGATGTTATCACAAAACCGACGCTGGTCTATTTTGGCTATACATTCTGCCCCGACGTCTGCCCGTTGGATTCCGCACGCAATGCGCAGGCGGCATATATACTTGAAGAACAGGGACTTGACCTTGGTACTGTTTTTATCTCGGTGGATCCACAAAGGGACACTGTGGAAGTGGTCCGGGATTTCACCGACAACTTTCATGACGACATGATCGGATTGACGGGCTCGCCCGAACAGGTGAAAGCCGCAAGCCAGGCCTATAAGACCTACTACCGTGTGGTGGAGGGTGACCCTGAGTACTACCTCGTCGATCACTCAACGCAGACATATCTGATGTTCCCCGAAACAGGTTTTAAGACATTCTTTCGCAGGGACCACTCACCCGAGCAAATCGCCGAGATTTCGGCCTGTTTCATCAACGAGTTGAGCTAACAGCCGCAGAATTCTTGCGCCACTTGATCTGGCGCAAGAAAACCCATGCAGCACTCTGCCAGAGTGAATGTATGGAACACCTTGATAATCTTCGCCGCATGGGCCTTTTTGATGCCCGCGTCCCGCGCTACACCAGCTATCCGCCCGCCACCGCGTTCAGTGCAAAAACTGGCGAGGCATTTCAGGTCAGTTGCCTCAAAGCGCTAAACCCTGCGGTTCCAGTATCGGTTTATATCCACATCCCCTTTTGCGAACGTCTGTGCTGGTTTTGTGCATGCCGGACGCAAGGCACTACCACACTCAAACCGGTTGCAAACTATCTGCGCGTCGTCAAAGACGAGTTGGCGTTACTGCGCGCCGCGCTACCCGCGGGCATTACGATGGGGCAAATGCACTGGGGCGGCGGCACACCGACCATTTTGCCCGCCCCCATGATCCGCGAACTGGCGCAGGCCGTTAAAGAGGTCATTCCGCCCGCCCCCAACTTTAGCTTCTCGGTTGAGATTGATCCCACCTTGGTCGACGACGATAAAATCACAGCCCTTGCCGAAATGGGCATGACCCGTGCCAGCATTGGCATCCAGGATTTTGCGCTTGATGTGCAAGAGGCTATCGGGCGCAAGCAAAGCTATGCGGCCACGCGCGCATGTGTCGAAAGCCTGCGTGCCGCAGGGATCACATCTTTGAACGCTGATCTGGTCTATGGCCTGCCCCATCAGACACCTGCAAAACTGGCCAATACAATCGCCAAGGTCCGCACCCTTGATCCTGACCGCATCGCCCTTTTTGGCTATGCACATGTACCGACCTTTTCAAAACGACAAAAACTGATCCCACATGATGCTTTGCCCGATGAAGAGGCCCGCTATCACCTTGCCCGCCAAGCGGCGAAAGCTTTTACGGGCAGCGGCTATCACGCCATCGGGATCGACCATTTTGGCAAACCCGAGGACAGTTTGACCATCGCAGCATGCAGCGGACATTTACGCCGGAATTTCCAAGGCTATACAGACGACACCTGCCCAACCTTGATTGGGATCGGTGCCTCGTCGATTTCGCAGTTCGCACAAGGCTATGTGCAAAACGCATCCGCGACCGCCGCCTACATCGAACGGGTTGAGGCGGGTAAGTTATCAGGTCATCGCGGCTATGAGATAACAGCTGAAGATCGGCTGCGCGCATCCGCCATCAACATGTTGATGTGCGATTTTGAAATTGATCTTCAAAAGCTTGATCAGCATCCCAATGCGCGTGATCTTTTGCCGATACACAAGGCCATTCTAGAAGAATTTGCAGGCTTTGTTGTCGCAACGGGTCAAGGTCTCAGAATCACCCAAGCAGGCAGGCCACTCACGCGGATCATTGCACAGCGCTATGACGGCTTTAGCGATATCGTCGCACAATACTCGCAGGCGTCTTGAACCGTCACCATTGATCTTATCGCCGATTGCGCCAGTTTCATCGGGGCAGGCACACAGGGCACGGTCATGGACATCCTCAACATCATCTTCGCTATTCTCAGCATCGGGCTGGGCTGTTTTGGCTGGCTTGCCCCGCGTTACACGCTGGGCGCGCTTGATCTTGAGATGGGTGAAACCACGATGGGCATGTCCGAGGTTCGCGCCTCGGTTGGTTGTTTATTCGTTGGCATGGGGCTCGGGGCACTGTGGCTGGGGACGCCTGAAGCCTATGTGATGCTTGGGTTCTGCTGGTGCGGGGCAGCCGCTGGGCGTTTGACCTCTATTGTTCTGGACGGGGCGTCGCAAAAGAAATGGGTTTACTTCGTTGTAGAGGCCGCCGTTGGCATCCCGGCCATCGTGCTGAACCTTTAAGCCACCGCATAGAACCATATGACCAGTAACGTTCATCGCTTCAGACTTGCACGACAAGGTGACCTTCCCTATGTACTGTATGTCCTTCGGGACTATGGACATAAACGCGCTCGTAATAAGCGGATCGGACCCGGGGGCGGTACCCGGCGGCTCCACCAAACACCCTTCATTTGGGGGCTATGGGGCCGAAATAGGATCGACGAACGTCTAAAGGGGTTTGCTTTGTTTCGGTGAGTTACCACCGTTATCGGTACAATTAAGCTAGTTGCAAATGACAACAAAGCACCGATGGCACTCGCAGCTTAAGCTGTGCGTAATATCGAAACTTAACTCCCTAGGTTTTGCGACCTAGGGCGGGGTTCGCAGGTACCTGGCAACAGAAACCTGCACTTCCACCCTATCAAACAGCATTTTGTCAGACACCCCCCAATCTTGTGACTTGCAATGCAAGACAGGCTCTGTGCACGATAACCCGATGTTGCGGCTTGCTTTTGTGTCACTTCTCTCCTCGTTGCCTGTTGTGGCACAGGCGTGCGATACCGCGTTGATCCTGACTATTGATGTGTCCAACTCAATTGATCCCGCTGAGTACCGCCTGCAAACGGATGGGCTGGCTGATGCCTTGCGTGATCCTGAAATCGTTGACACGATGGTGGTCGGCGAAAACTATCTGGCGGTTGTGCAATGGTCGGGCGTTGACAGACAAACCGTCTCGATCCCCTGGACCCAGATGCGCACAGCGCTGGATGTCGAAGCTTTTGCGCAAAAAGCACGCCTGATGGAACGAGCTTTTGTGCTCTCTGATACGGCACCGGCCGAAGCGATCTATTTTTCGCTTGAGCTGTTTGATGAGGTCACCGGCTGTGACCGGCGCGTGATCGATGTATCTGGTGATGGAACGCCGAATGGAGGCTCCGACGTGCGCGCCGCGCGCAACGCGGCTGAGCGCGCAGGGGTCACAATCAACGGCATAGCCATTGAATCGATGGGGCTGGCGATTACAAACTTCTTTCGCGGCGCTGTGATCACCCGCGATGGCTTTGTCATGACCGCCCGCACCCATCGCGAATACCCACAAACAATCCGTGCCAAAATCTTGCGCGAGATCAGCCGGATTTTTGGCTGAACTTACACAGGTTTTACATTCCCACTGTGTTGTGATCTTCAGCAAACCAAGACGGCTGAAAGGATCTCGTGCATGACAAAAGAGCTTCTTCGCGTCTTCGGGCGTATTGGGCTGCTTTCGTTTGGTGGACCAGCGGCACAGATCGCCTTGATGCATCAAGAACTTGTCGAAAAGCGCGATTGGCTCACTGAAAAGCAGTTTCTACGCGCCTTGTCCTTTTGCATGCTGTTACCGGGGCCAGAGGCGATGCAGCTGGCCACCTATGCAGGATGGAAGCGGCAAGGGATTGTCGGCGGGCTGATCGGTGGTGGGCTTTTTGTGTTGCCCGGTGCTGTGGTCATCATGGTGCTGGCACTGGCTTATGGAACCTATGGAAATCTGCCGGTGGTGCAGGCGCTGTTTCTGGGGGTTAAGGCGACAGTGGTGATCATCGTCGTCGAGGCGTTGGTCAAAATTGCCAAACGCGCATTGATCAAAACCAAACATCTGATCCTTGCTGGCGGCGCTTTCATCGCGCTATTTTTCTTCGCCCTCCCCTTTCCGCTGGTTATCCTTGTAGCTGCCGTCATTGGCGCAATCGGGCAACCGGGTGAAACAACTGCGCATGCTCCGCAATCAGGCACATTGGTCCGTAGTCTGAAAATCGCCATGGTTGGCGGGTTGATCTGGGCCGCCCCTTTCGGACTGGTTGCGCTGACGGGCAATAGTTTCTTGCACGATATAGGTGTTTTCTTTTCAACACTCGCCGTTGTTACTTTCGGTGGGGCATACGCTGTGCTCGCCTATATGACCCAAGAGGTCGTGGTTTCCTATGCATGGCTGTCCACACCGCAAATGATGGACGCGCTGGGGCTGGCTGAAACGACCCCCGGACCGCTCATCCTTGTGACACAGTTCGTCGCAATGATCGCAGGGTTGGCAGAGGGCGGCTGGGGTATGGCTTTGATCGCCGGTGCGTTGACACTTTGGGTGACGTTTGTCCCCTGCTTCATCTGGATCTTCGCGGGTGCCCCTTTGATCGATTGGCTGGATGGGCGGCCACGATTACGTGGCGCGCTTGCGGGCATCACTGCTGCCGTCGTCGGCGTGATTGCCAATCTGTCGCTTTGGTTCGCTTGCCACGTCTTTTTTGGCGCGGTCAGCACAGTCTCCGCCGGGCCAATACAGACGATTTGGCCAGATCTGACCACCTTGCAACCTATCGCCATCGGGCTCGCGATTGTCACTGGCGTACTTTTGCTCGGGCGGCATTGGCCCCTGCCGCTTGTGTTGCTTATTTCCGCGGCACTCAGCCTTGCGGTATCCGCCGCAATGGGTCTGATCTGAAACGCACCCTTTCAACCCCCATCGAATCCCTTATGGTAACCATATGACGAAGGGGGCCATTACCGTGACCAGCACGATCGACTATGGAAATCTGATGCACCGGGCGATGCGCGGTCTTATTCAGGAAGTCCTGACAGATGTGCAAAAAGATGGGCTGCCCGGCGCGCACCATTTCTTTGTGACATTCGACACCATGCACCCGGATGTTGAGATCGCAGATTGGCTGTCGGATCGCTATCCCGGCGAGATGACGGTCGTGATCCAGCATTGGTTCGACAATCTGGATGTCACAGGCGAAGGTTTCACCATCACGTTGAACTTCGGCGACAACCCCGAGACGCTTTATATCCCCTATGATGCGATCAAGACATTCGTTGATCCATCAGTCGAGTTCGGCCTGCGGTTTGAAACGCAGGACGACGACGAAGACACCCCGGTTGCCGATGTTGAAGAGGCTCCGATGGATGAAATGGTTGAACCGGAGGAAGAAGATGACACCCCGAAAGAAGCGGAAGTTGTGAGTTTGGATCAATTCCGCAAGTAATCACCAACCACCGAGACATCGCATGACTGAACCCGTTTTTCTGACAATTCGGCTCCCGCTCAAAATCGGCCCGCTTGAACGATATGAATTCTGGGAAGAACCGCTCGAAGAGCATCTGAAATCCGTTGGAGAGGGTGAAGTCTCTGGCGGCGGCACCATGATGGATGAAGACGGTGAGATTCAATTTTCTGATCTTGAGTTGGCCCTACCGGATCTGTCCGATGACCGGTTGACCCAGTTGGAGACGGCCATGGTCGCACTTGGGGCACCAAAGAAAACCCAATTCCTGAATGACGATGGCAACACGCTACGCGAGTTTGGGACTGTCTGTGTGGTTGGCGTCGGCCTTGATGGCACAGGCCTGCCAGACAGCGCCTACGAAGATTTCGACCCCGATACATTCAGCGATGAGATCGTCGCGGCCCTCGGTGATGGCTACAGCTATGGCGGCAGTAACGCAGGCGAACGTTATACGTTTTTCTACTACCATGGGGCCGATGATGCCGTGATGGAAGAGAAGCTTCGGGCCGTCGCAGATAGCAAACCAATCGGCCAAAGCGCGCAGTTCGTTCACTTGGCATAGCTATTGCGATATTGCGATTTGGACCCCTGCTGCCTATAGGTCAAAGTGACTTAGCCAGAGGGGATCACCATGACCGACACACGCACAGAAACCGATAGTTTTGGCCCGCTTGAGGTGCAGGCCGACCGCTATTGGGGCGCGCAAACACAGCGTTCGATCATGAACTTCCCAATCGGTTGGGAAAAGCAGCCGGTGGCGATCGTGCGTGGACTTGGGGTCATCAAACAGGCCTGTGCCATGGCGAACAAAGAACGCGGCAAACTGGATGCGGAGCGCGCCGACGCCATCATTGCTGCCGCGGCCGAGGTGGTGGCTGGCAAGTTGGATGATCACTTCCCGTTGGTGGTTTGGCAAACCGGCTCTGGCACTCAATCCAACATGAACGCCAATGAAGTTATCTCAAACCGCGCGATTGAGATGCTGGGCGGCACCATCGGATCAAAAGACCCGGTGCACCCAAACGATCACTGCAACATGGGGCAGTCCTCGAACGATACATTCCCAACCGCGATGCACATCGCCGTCGCGATGACCGCCCATGATGTGCTTCTGCCGGGCCTGGCCAAACTGCATGCCGCGTTAGAGCAAAAACAGAGCGAGTTTGATGATATCATCAAGATTGGTCGCACCCACACCATGGATGCAACGCCGCTGACATTGGGTCAGGAATTCTCTGGCTATGCGCATCAGGTCGCGATGGGCATCCGCCGTGTGAAGGCCGCGCTGCCCGCTGTGTACGAACTGGCCCAAGGCGGCACCGCCGTTGGCACCGGATTGAACACACCAAAAGGTTGGGGTGAAACCGTTGCCGCGAATATGGCTGAGATCACCGGCCTTCCCTTCGTGACCGCACCCAACAAATTCGAGGCATTGGCCGCCCACGACGCGTTGGTCGAAATGTCCGGCGCGTTGAAAACCGTCGCTGCAAGCCTCTACAAAATCGCCGCTGACATCCGCATGTTGGGATCCGGCCCGCGGTGTGGGCTTGGCGAATTGATGCTGCCAGAAAACGAACCCGGGTCGTCCATCATGCCCGGTAAGGTGAACCCGACACAGGTTGAAGCCCTGACGCAGGTCTGCGTCCATGTCATGGGCAATGACGCAGCCGTGGGTTTTGCGGGCTCGCAAGGTCACTTTGAACTCAACGTCATGAAACCAATGATGGCTTATAACGTATTGCAATCCATGCAGCTTTTGGGCGATGCTTCAGTGACATTCACCGACAACTGCGTGGTCGGTATTCAGGCAGACCGGACACGGATTGAGAAGCTGATGCGGGAATCACTGATGCTCGTCACTGCTCTTGCCCCGACCATCGGCTATGACAATGCCACGACTGTGGCCAAGACCGCACACAAGAATGGCACGACCCTTAAGGAAGAGGCCATCAAGCTGGGCTTTGTTGATGAAGCGACCTTTGATAAGGTTGTCCGCCCGGAAGACATGATTGGCCCGAAATGAAACCAATCAACTTGAACCAAGCGCGCAAAGCCAAAACACGCGCTGAGGCCAAGGCCAAAGCGGATGAGAATGCCGTCCGGTTTGGCCGCACCAAGGCGCAGAAAGTGCTTGAGGCAACGCAGGCTCAGCAGGCGAGTGAGCGCCTCGCGCAGCTGAAGTTCGAGGATGATTGATGGGTCATCGCCGCCCTGTCAAACGGTCGCTAACGCTGCGTGGTCACCGCACCAGCGTATCGCTTGAAGACATTTTTGGGATACGTTTCGCGACTGCGCAGAAGCAGAGGGCGAAACGATCAATGGGCTTGCCGCAAAAATAGATGAAGCCCGAGGTGATCTCGGGCTTGCCTCTGCAATGCGGATTTTTGTGTTAGAGCGCGCGTTGGCGGGCCATCACTTGTCTGAGTAAAGCGCACCGCGCATGCTGGACAACTGTTCGCTGGCGTTGATTTCGGTCTCGCTTAGCTTGGCAGGTTTCACGGCCTTCGCTGTCCGCACATCCTTGTCAAACAGCTTGGCAATATCGGATCCACCCAGCTTTTTCTTTGACACGGCGGCCCCCTTCTTGTCGTCATTCTTGCGCTTAAAGAGTCCTGTGAGACCTTTTCTAGACGATCCTGGAAGTGAAATTGTCATGTGCAGAAAACCTCAACGGGTTGAATCGGATAATTCGTTAACACGGGTATGACATAATTCGGGCAGTCGTGCAATTCTGCCATTTTTAGTTAAACGCGCCAAACCATGCTTAACGCCTTGTTTTATTGGCGTTTAACCATATCTGCTCACAAAGTTTCTACTTATGGTTGCCACATTTGTGTTTCCTTTACTACGATTTTGGACGCGGAGGGCTCGTTCTGTAGGCAAAATGGAAACAGAATCAGGTTAACGCCGCCCGATCTGAAGCCATATGCCATCCCGTGCACGCACGGTCAGATGCGCGACGGGCACCGGATCACGCCCTTCCAGCGCTTCAAATGTGAAATGCTTCATCAATCGGGCTAGAACCACTGTGCCTTCGATCAATGCAAAACCTGCGCCGGTGCAAATGCGCGGCCCAGCGGAGAAAGGCATATAAGCATCGCGCGCGCAGGTCTTGCCATTGTCAGTTTCCCACCGCGCCGGATCAAAACCGTCCGGATTGTCCCACATGCGGGTATGCCGGTGTAAGTGCCAGGGCGACAAAACCACTTGCGCGCCCGCGCGCACGGCCCGCCCTCGAAAGGTATCTGGCTGCGTCGCCTCGCGCACCATCATCGGAACAGGCGGATAAAGCCGGAGTGTCTCTCGGAACACATCGCGTGTGTGTTTCTGGGTGGACAAATCTGCAAATGCGCCACTGAACGCTGCAGCCTCTTGCGCGACCTTTTCTTGCCAATCCGGGTGCGTCGCAAGCAAATAAAGCGCCCAGGAAAGAGCGGAGGCGCTTGTTTCATGCCCCGCCAAAAAGAAGATGGCGACCTGATCGACCATTTCATCCAGTGTGAAGGTTTTGCCCGTCAGCGGGTCCTTGGTCGTGAGGATCTTGGTCGCAAGGTCATCGGGGGCATGTCCAGTCGCAATCAGATCCAACCGGCCCTGGGTCAACTTGGTGATCAGGACGCGGATTTGCCGCGCGGTGCGGCGCGTTTCAGACCGAAAGAATCGTGGCATCCAGGCTGGCCCGCGTACAAAGGCCGCAAGGTTCAAGATGGGTTGCGTGCGTTGATAGGCGCGGAATGCCTCAAAGACTTCCTGGGCTGTTTCATCTTCAATTGGGATCGAGAAAAGCGTGCGAAAGATCACATCTGCTGCGATATGGCTGGTGATCGCCTCAATCTCTTGCGGGGTGCCATCCGCTGTTTTGGCAAGCCGGGCCACCCCAGCATCGGCCGCCGCGCAGATACCCGGATAGGTATCGCGCAACCGTCCACCCGCAAATGCGGGGTCAATGATCCGGCGTTGCCGCTTCCACGTCTCGCCGTTGGTCAGAAAGACACTATCGCCCAGCAATGGACGCAAGCCTAAGCACCGATCCGGTCAGACTTTGGAAACGCATCCGGGTTGCGCGTCAGCACTTCTTTGACCAATGCCGGGTCGTTTACAAGATAACTGCGAAAGAACGGGGTGCGAAACTCTGCCATCCATGCACGGTACAATTTGGCGGGCTGTGCGGACAGAATATCCTGACGAAACAGACGCATATAGCGCCACAAAGACACTTTTTCGGGGCGTGAGGGCGGTTTGGGCGGCAGCACCGTCATGGCAGCAGCGATGTGTATTTGGACACAGGCACATGGATGCGCGACCCTGAAGGTTTACGGCCCGCATAGCGATCAGCCAGCAGGATGGGCCCCGCAGTGATCTGGAAGTAGTCATAGTCTTTTGGCTGATCGAATGCGCACAAGTACTGGAAATGCAGCCGAAAGAACCGCCAGCGCAGTTCTTTCCAACGCGCGGACGACAGGCTTTGCGTGAAAGCGGCTGAGATGACCAAAGGCCATCGTTTGCCCTCTGGTGCGACACCGGTGACCGCGACCGGGTCGCATAGCGCAAAACAGCACCCGTCACCGGGGGCAGATACATCAACCCATGTGATATCATCACGCGTGGACAGGAAAGCCAGATCACTGCGTAACCGCCGTGCACGCGGCAGGAAGGACACCATGGGCACGACCTGCCCAAGCGACAGGAACGCCAGCTTTGGCCCATCATCCCGCAGGTGTCCCCCACGAATAAGGTCAGCAATAATAGACACTGCCAGATGCACGCCAGAGGAGTGCCCTACGATCAGCACCTCATCCCCGTCCATCGCCAATGCCTCGGCAATGATCGCGGTAAAGGCCGTCATCCGCGCTTGCAGCTCAGATGGTGTCTCGCCGCGCTTCTTCGCCGAATAGGCGTAGTCGTGCATCAGATAATGGGCAAAAAGCTTGTTGTCCTGCGCCTTGAACCAGCGGAGCAACACAACGACAATCCCGATCAGGAGCAACCAACCGATCGCCCAGGCCATCCATGCCACAACATCAAAAAATGCACCTTCGGTCACACCAACCAATGCCAGCGCCCCCATGATCAGGCCCTGCGCCCAGCCCCCAACCAAAGAGCCGACGACAAGCGCCAGGATCAGCTGTCCCAACAGCATCATCACTGGATAAAGCGCTGCAATCACCGGCCCTTTGCGCATCCACATCAGGCGGCGCAGCGTACCTGTACCGATGTATGTCCAAGCGGTCTGCACCAACTGCCAATAGGTCGCCGGAATCGACTGGGCCATACTGTCACGGACAATGTCAGCCCAAACCAGCACGTCAATCTGTGCCAACACCGATCGCCCATCAATACGAGCACCAACGGTCCAGCGAAATGTGTCGTCAGATCTATCGGCCTTCACCCCGATCTCGTACCCGCTGATATCGGCCTGGGCGGCCCCTTCAGTGCGATAAAGCTCACGGTAGCGGCGTGGCGGCATCGGGTCATAGCCCGGAATATGAAACACACGCCGTTTTCTGACCTGCCTTGATTGCGCACTCATTGCCGCCCCTTGCTGATGCTTGGGGGCAGGTTAGCCGATTAACGCCAGTGCTGGAAAGCGCTCAAGCAGCCAATAGCTGAACGCAGCAAACTGGCCCGTCATCATCATCAGCCCAACGGTCCAAAGAAGCAGGCCCGAGACCTTCTCAATCCGGTCCATATGGCGCTTCATCCACGCCATCACGCCCTTGAGGCGGGGAAAGAAAGCGGCGACCAGCAGAAACGGAATACCAAGGCCAAGGGCATATACCGCAAGCAAAACAGTGCCGCGGGACACATCCGCTTCTGACGCCGCAAGACTGAGGATCGCGCCAAGAATGGGCCCAAGGCACGGGGTCCAGCCGAACGCAAAAGCCAGCCCCAAAAGGTATGCACCAAAAGCCGATCCGCCTTTGTCGCCTGCGTCGACCCGCAGCTCGCGGTCAAGGAAACCAATACGGAAGACACCAACAAAATGCGCGCCAAGGATCATGATCAAGGCACCGGCGAAAATGACGAACCAATCCTGCACCTGCAACAGCATCCGCCCCATGGTCGAGAATGCGAGACCCAGAAGCAGGAAGATCGTCGACAACCCCAGCACAAAGAAAACGGCAGACACGAACACACGTTTGCGCGCGGTCTTGGTTTCCTCCATCTCGCTGACTGACACGCCGCCCATATAAGCCAGATAGGGCGGCACAACCGGCAACACACAAGGGCTCAGGAACGACAGAATGCCCGCCAACATTGCGATCAACATCGCTGGCAGCAAAGCGGCATCAAAAATGAGTGCGGTGTCGAGCATTCAGGTCTTCCTTTGCACCCTACCTATGCGAGCGCGGGCAATAGGTCACGGCCCAAGATGTCACAACTTAGTGGACAAAATGAAACATCACACATACCTCAGGTCCATGACCTATGACGCTGATCTTGATGCCAAAGGGCTGCTCTGCCCCCTGCCCGTTCTGAAGGCGCGCAAACGGCTGCAGGCTTTGACATCTGGTCAGGTCTTGCGTGTCTTAGCAGATGATCCGGCGGCTGTGATTGATGTCCCACATTTCTGCAATGAAGCGGGGCATGAACTGGTTTGCACCGAAGACGTCACCGATGGTCAACTCTATTTCATCAGGAAAGCCTGATCGAGGATCGCTTCAAAGCTTTCATCGCCGACAAACCCAAGGGATTGGGCAAGGCGCGTGTCAAAGAGCGTCGGCCAAGTCCCGACGATATCAATGATCCGCTGATCGGGCTTCATTTCAATGAGGTTTGCAGTGTCGTCGCCTGCGCGCGCGCGCAATGCGGCAATCATCTCCGAAACCTGTACGCGCAAGCCGGGCACGTTGACCGCGCCAAAGGCGGGCCAATCGGCTTTGGCAACTGAAGCCGCGTGCCAAAGTGCGGCGACAGCCGCATCTGGCGATGCCACCCAAAGCATCATCTCGGGATCAACCGGGCAGACCGCTGGAACACCGTTGAGCGGCTCGCGAATGATCGATGACGCGAAAGAGGATGCTGCCGCATTCGGTTTGCCAGGCCGCACTGTCACCGTGGGTAAACGCAGGGTACGCGCATCGGCCCAACCGCGTCTGTGGTAGTCGGCCATGACCAATTCCGCCATTGCCTTGGTGACGCCATAGGTATTCTGCGGCTGAATTTGCGTATCTTCGGTGAGTGGCTCTTGCGGGCTGCCCCCATAGACCGCCAGCGATGAGGTGCCAATCACAGGCATCCCGGGGCTTTTGGCCCTCGCGGCCTCTAACACAGCATTGGTGCCACCGAGATTGACCCGCATTCCCAGTTCGAAATCTGCCTCGGCCTGCCCGCTGACCACCGCAGCAAGATGATAGATCAAGACGACATCATCCGGCATCGCGGCCCGGACCGCATTTTTGTCTGCGATGTCGACGGCTTTAAAGTGCACCTTTGGCAAAACTGGCACCTGCGCGCCGGGCTGATCCCAAAGGTGAATTTGCGGTGACGTCAGATGCTGCCCGTCGGACAGCACTAAACCGTCATCAACGATCCGCTTTGAAAGGGCCGCGCCTAAAAAGCCGCAGCCCCCCGTGATCACAACCGTGCCCGGCATCAGCGGCCGAGCGACCACCAGCCCTTGCGTTTGGGCTTATCATCACTTGGTGTGGCTTCTGCAGCAGGTTCCGCCGCAGGCGTTGGCTCCGGCGCGGCAGGCATTTCTGTCACAACCTCTGCTGCGGCTTCAACTGGTGCCGCCTCAGCGGGTGCTGCCGCAACCTTTGGCTTGGCCAGGCTACGGCGCTTGGGCTTTGGTTTTTCTTCCGCAACTTCTGCCTCTGCCGGGGCTTCAGCCGCCTCGGCTGGTGCCTCTTCCACAGGATCAGCCCTCTTCCGGCGTGTCCGTTTCTTTGGTGCTTAAGCTTTTCTTCTGCGACGTCTTCGGCAGGCTTCTCCTCTGCCGGTGTCTCATCCGCATGTTTAGCAGTAGGCTCCGCCTTCTTGCGGCGGGTGCGGGTGCGCTTGGGTTTCTCTTCAGGCGCGGGCGCTTCCTCTGCTACTTCAGCGGCAGGCGCATCTGTTGCGGCCTCCGCCAGCGCTGCGTCAGCGTGTCCATCTGCATTCTCAGCATTCTGGTTCTGGTTTTCGCCGTTCTGGTTGTCGGCGTTGCCACCGCCACCCCGCCGACGCCGACGACGACGGCGCTTGCGCTTGGGACGATCTTCACCTTCGCTGGCGTCACTTGCTGCATCCTCAACAGACTCTGCATCAATGATGATCCCAGCATTGTCGTCTGCATCGTCATCCATCATGACCGCAGAACTGACCACGGGGGACGCGTCGGGCACGACGCGCGTGGCTGTCTTGAATTTCTCAATCGCATAGTCAGGAGAGACCAGCGTCGGGTCACATTCGATCCGCACGGACATGCCATAGCGCGCTTCAATATCCGCGATATGCTCGCGCTTCCCATTCATCAGGAAGTTCGCGATCGAAATCGGCGCCTTGATCAGCACCTCTTTAGACCGTCCGCGTACACCCTCTTCTTCCAGGCTGCGCAGGATGGAAAGGGCCACGTTGTCGTCAGAGCGTAACAGACCCGTGCCATGACAATGCGGACACATTTGTGTTGTCGCTTCCAGCATGCCCGGACGCAGACGCTGACGTGACATTTCCATCAGGCCAAAGCCGGAAATGCGGCCGACCTGAATGCGCGCGCGATCTGTCTTGAGCTTTTCCTTGAAGCGCTTTTCAACGGCGGCGTTATTTCGACGCTCATCCATATCAATGAAGTCGATAACGATCAGTCCGGCAAGGTCACGCAAGCGCAACTGACGGGCCACCTCATCGGCGGCCTCAAGGTTGGTTTTGGTCGCGGTCTGTTCAATCGACCCTTCTTTGGTCGCACGACCAGAGTTGACGTCGATCGCAACCAGTGCCTCGGTAATCCCAATCACAATATAGCCACCCGATGGCAGTTGTACCGTCGGATTGAACATACCGTTCAAATAGCCCTCAACCTGATAACGGGCGTAGAGCGGCAGTTGTTCGCTATAGTATTTCACGTTCTTGGCATGGGACGGCATGATCATCTTCATGAAATCCTTGGCGGTACGATAGCCTGCCTCGCCTGCAACGATCACCTCGTCGATCTCTTTGGAATAGAGATCGCGGATCGAGCGTTTGATCAGATCGCCTTCTTCGTAAATTCTGGCCGGGGCTGTCGATTTCAACGTCAACTCGCGGATCTGTTCCCACATACGTTGCAGGTATTCGTAGTCGCGCTTGATCTCGGCCTTCGTGCGTTGCGACCCGGCGGTGCGAATGATCAGACCCGCGCCATCCGGCACCGTCATCGCATTCGCAATATCTTTCAGTTTTTTGCGGTCAGCCGCATTGGTGATCTTGCGCGAAATGCCACCGCCACGGGCGGTGTTTGGCATCAGAACGCAGTAGCGCCCGGCGAGCGAGAGATAGGTGGTCAGGGCAGCACCCTTGTTGCCGCGCTCTTCTTTCACGACCTGGATTAGCAGGATCTGGCGAACCTTGATGACTTCCTGGATCTTATAGCGCTTCGGACGCGGCTTGCGCACGGGGCGTACATCTTCGCTATCGTCCTCTTCGGCGACGCTTTCGATGGTCTCATCCTTCGATTTTGGATCCGCCTCTGGCTGTTCCTCATCGTCGTCTTCGTCTTCTTCACCAGCGGCCGGTGTCTCCACCGGTGTTTCGGCAACCAGCTCCATGGGTGAACTGCCCTCGACACTGTCATCAAGATCGATGGTTTCCATACCCGCGATATCGCCAGAGGTTTCTTCCTCGGGGGTTTCAACCTCGGCCGTCACGACCGCATCATCGGTCTCTACCTCAGCCGCTTTCGCCTTGCTGCGGCGGCGACGCTTGGGTTTGGGTTTCTCTTCCTCGGCTTCTGCTTCGGCCTTCAGGCTTTCAGCATAGGCCTTTTCCTCAGCGATCAGAGCTTCGCGGTCTGCGACAGGGATCTGATAGTAGTCGGGGTGGATTTCCGAGAAAGCCAGGAATCCGTGGCGATTGCCGCCATAGTCTACAAACGCTGCCTGCAGCGATGGTTCGACACGTGTGACCTTGGCCAGATATATATTTCCAGCAAGCTGACGCTTGAACTGGCTTTCGAAATCAAATTCTTCGACTTTGTTTCCGTCGACCACAACCACGCGGGTTTCTTCCGCGTGTGTGGCATCTATGAGCATTTTCTTTGGCATTTTGTCCGTTCGCACATAACCCCGGTGGCGCCCCTGGAGGCGCTGTTGTCCGTGTTACATGTCTGATTAAGGCGATCTGCGCGCGGGCCGTACCAGCACCCCTCGGGGCGGCTGCATCGTGCCTCATGTTATGCGCGCTTTGCATCGCGTTTCTTCTCCGACCTCACACGTGGCGAGGCCCGTTCGTGGCCCGGTCGGCGGTGTCGCGCGATCCGTGGCGTTCTCCTGATCCCGGGGGATCAAATCAGCTGTTTTGCTTTGAACTGCCGTCAAAGGCGAAACAGAGAATCTCAATCGGCTGTCACCGCGCAATTGCTGCGCGAGCATCCGTTTCCAATACATAAGGGAGGAAGGGCACCTTGTACAAGTGGTTGTGTGCAAACTGCCCGAACAGAAACGCGGCTTGACCTTTAGCAGTTACAGATAGTCGGATCGCTGCAGACCATATTTCGCCATTTTCTCATTGAGCGTGCGGCGCGGAAGGCAGAGTTCTTCCATCACCGATACGATAGACCCTTTGTGGCGGCGCATCGTGTTGTCGATCAGCATCCGTTCAAACGCCTCGACGAACTCTTTCAGCGGCTTGCCTTCGGTGGTCATTGCGGGCTTCAACTCTTCAGTATCTGCCATCAACAGCGACGCGATCGAGCCTGTTCCGCGGCGGTTTTGCAGCACAGCCCGTTCAGCCACGTTAATCAACTGGCGGACATTGCCGGGCCATGGGGCCTGCAATAGCTGCGCGGCCTCTTGTGCGCTGACTTCTGGCGCATCGCAGCCATACTCCTCGGCGAACTGTTCACCCAGACGGGTGAAAAGCGTCAGAATATCCTCGCCACGTTGGCGCAGCGGCGGAACCGTGATCCGCAGCGCCGCGAGGCGGTAAAACAAATCAGGACGCAGAACGCTTTCACAGGTCTGGTCCTGTTCTTGCAGATTGCAGATCGCAACGATGCGGGTCTCTGCAGGGGTGCCCTGATTATTGATCGCTGTCAGCAAGCGCGCCTGCATCGAATGGCTGAGCGCCTCAATATCTTCCAACACCAACGTACCGCCGCGCGCCTCTTCCATCGCGGGGATTGGTTCGTCATCGTTGGCCGGGCCGAAGATGATGCGGCCCAGGGTTTCTTCGTCGTAGGCCGAGCAACTGAGCAGCACAAACTTCTTGTTTGCCCGCGCGCCCACGGCATGCAGGGCGTGCGCGACCAACGTCTTACCTGTCCCCGTTTCACCTTCGACGAGCACGTGGCCATCGGCTTGGCCCAGATCAAGAATATCTTCTTTCAGACGCTCCATCGGCGGCGACTGACCGATCAGTTTCTTGATCAAGGCAGAGCCGTCAGACAGTTCTTTGCGTAGCGCACGATTGTCCAATGTCAGGCGGCGCGCGGATGTCGCTTTCTTGGCCAGCTCCGTCATACGGTCGGGGTTAAATGGTTTTTCAAGGAAATCGAATGCACCGACGCGCATCGCTTCAACCGCCATTGGCACATCACCGTGGCCTGTGATCATGATGACAGGCAGAGAGCTATCAACACCCTTCAATTTCTTCAGAAACTGCATTCCATCCATACCGGGCATTTTAATGTCGCTGACCACAATGCCGGGATAGTCGTTACCCAAACCTTTCAGCGCATCTTCAGCCGACGCAAAGGTTTCGGTGTCGAAACCAGACAGCGCCAACCATTGTGAAATTGACTGACGCATATCTTTCTCGTCATCGACAATCGCGATCTTCATGACCTTACTCATGATCTTTTTCCTTACTCTGCCGCGGCGACATCCTGCCTTATGGTCGGCAGTTGCACCTCGAATATAGCCCCGCCATCAACTGCATTGCGTGCAGTCAGGCGCCCACCCAAATCGTTTACGATGCCGGAAGAGATAGCAAGCCCAAGACCCACCCCATCACCAGGTTGTTTGGTTGTGTAAAACGGCTCGAACAGATCATCGAGGTTTTCGATGCCCTCGCCGTTGTCGCGGATCTGAATGCTGACGATGTCACCTGCAGCGAGAAGAATTTCGATTGTTGGGTTCGCCGCAGATTTGGTGGCGTCGAGCGCGTTGCGCAGCAGGTTGATTATTACCTGTTCCAACCGCAGCCGATCACCCATGATCATCACCGGTTCGTTGGGCAATGTGCGGATGATATTGACGGCACGGGTTTTCAGCTGCGGCTCCATCAATGCCAGCGCAGTTGACACCGCAGCCCTTGTATCTACGGGCTCAAACGCCTCTGACCCCTTTCGCGCATAAGACTTCAACTGCCGTGTAATGGCCCCCATCCGCTCTAAAAGGTCGTCAATACGTTGGAAGGATGACAGCGCCTCTTCCGGTCGTTCGCGTTGCAGCAACAGACGTGCCCCTGCGAGATAAGTTTTCATCGCCGCCAGCGGCTGGTTCAACTCATGACTGACCGCCGCCGACATCTCGCCCAAGGCGGCCAGTTTTGACGACTGCGCGATTGTCTGCTCGGCGACTTCAAGGGTCTTTTCCACCTTTTCACGCTCGGCAATTTCCCGCTGTAGCCTGCGGTTCAATGCGCGAAGCTCTGCTGACTCGCGTTGGAAAAAGACCAGTCGCGACGCGGTGCGTCGCGAGGTCGACCAAAAGACCAGCGCCAGCAGAATGGCGAATCCCATGACCTGCAGCGCAAGAATGCCGTTTACCCGTTCACGCACCGACGTGTAGGTGGTGAAACTGACCATGCGCCAACCTTGATGCGGTACGCGCATTTCGCGGCGCAGCACCGCTTCACCGCGCAGGTAGGCATCCGCTGGCAGCGCTGCCCAGCCCTGCGTCGCCCGGATCGCGCGTTCAATCGCTGATGGGGCAGATTGGCGCGCCAAAGCATCTTCTTCCACCAATCCACGCCACCGGGGTTCGGTTGCCATGATGATGGTGCCTTCGCTGTCCATCACAAGCACCGCATCCGACACACCAGCCCAGCCGGTTTCTAACCTGTGGCCATCCACCTCAACCATGATCACGCCAAGTACTGCGCCGCGCACCTCAATCTGGCGTGAGTAGATATAGGCATAGGCGCCTTCATCGTTCAGATGGGTGGTGTAGACGGTCTGATTGTTGCGCAACGCATCAACAAAGTAAGGGGTGTTTCGGTGGTCAACGCCAATTTCGTTGCGATCCGTCGCGGCCACCGCGCGCCCATCGCGATCCAACAACGTCAGGGAGGCCGCACCGATTTCATCAACAAATGACAACAGTCGCGCGGTTGATCGCGAATAATTGCGGTTTTCCAGTGCATTGATCAGCTCTGGATCGCGTGACAACAATTGGGGCACGACAGAATTTCGCTGCAGTTCATTCATCAGGTTGGTCACATAAAGCGCCAAGCGTACCTCAGAGCGATTGCTGATCGTCTCTGTAAACCGTTGGGTCAACAACTGATTGGACACATAGATAACGATGACGGCCAAAAGACAGATCACAAGCACCGCAAGGCGCAAGTACCACCTGCCCCTGCTTTTACTGCCCGAAAGTTTTCGCAGCTTCATCATATGCGCAGTCTAGGCGCACACCTGAGTTGCAGCAAGTAAGCAGATCAGGCCTGGGCGAATTGCGCAATCAGCCCGCGGAAAAGCGCCTGCCCGTCCGTCCCGCCGTGACCAGCGTCAATAGCCCGCTCGGGGTGGGGCATCATACCAAGCACCCGGCGATTTTCCGATAAAACACCCGCAATGTCCGCGACCGATCCATTTGGATTGTCGCTATACGTGAATGCGATGCGATCCTCGGACTTCAGCTTGGCCAGAGTTGTCTCATCCACGGTATAGTTGCCGTCATGATGCGCGACCGGATAGCCAACAATGTCGCTTGGCATTATACCCTTCGGTAAAGGAAGATGCAGATGTTTCGACCTTTAAATCAACCGTCTTGCAAATGAACTTTAGGTTCGCGTTGCGCATCAACGCGCCCGGCAAGAGACCGGTTTCCGTCAAAACCTGAAAGCCGTTACAAACGCCCAGAACGTAACCGCCGCGTTCGGCATGTCCGACAACGGCCTTGCAGATCGGCGATTGCGCCGCAATCGCACCACACCGCAGGTAGTCGCCAAAGGAAAAACCGCCCGGCACAGCAACCAGATCAACGCCGTCAGGCAGATCGGCATCCTTGTGCCACACCATGCTGACGTCAGCGCCTGCGCCCTTCAGCGCCACAGCCATATCACGATCACAGTTTGATCCGGGGAAAACGATGACAGCGGCGCGCATCACAGCACCTCGACGCTGTAGCTTTCGATCACCGTGTTTGCGAGAAGTTTCTCACACATCTCGCCGATTGTTGCCTCGGACGTGCCATCCGCGAGGTCAAGTTCAATGATTTTGCCCTGGCGCACGCCCTCAACCCCATCAAAGCCCAGACTGCCAAGCGCGTGTCGTACGGCTTCACCTTGGGGGTCCAGAACGCCGTTCTTCAACATCACATGTACACGGGCTTTCATCGGATTGCAGTCCTCTTAATTGATCAAGGTTGGCTTTGGATTTGCATGGGTCACGTTGGACGGCATAACGCCCAGACGCTTGGCCACTTCGGTGTAAGCATCCGTCAGATTGCCCAAATCGCGGCGGAAGACATCCTTGTCGAGCTTCTGACCCGTCTCAATATCCCACAAACGGCAGCTGTCAGGGCTGATTTCATCGGCCAGGATCAGGCGCTGGAAATCATTGTCCCAGACCCGACCGATCTCGATCTTGAAGTCGATCAGTTTGATGCCGACGCCATACATCACGCCCGACATCCAATCGTTCACGCGCAACGCGAGACTGACGATATCATCCATTTCCTGCTGAGACGCCCAGCCGAAAGCGATGATGTACTCTTCCGGCACCAGCGGGTCGCCAAGACTGTCGTCCTTATAGGAAAACTCGACCACAGGACGTGGCAAGGCCGTGCCTTCTTCCATGCCCATACGCTTGGCCATCGTACCAGCCGCAAAGTTGCGCACGATCACCTCAAGCGGAATAATCTCGGCCTGGCGGATCAACTGCTCACGCATATTCAGACGCTTGATGAAATGCGTCGGGATGCCGAGGTTGCCAAGGCCGGTCATGAAGAACTCGGACAAGCGGTTGTTCAACACGCCTTTGCCTTCAATGACCTCTTTCTTTTCGGCGTTGAAGGCCGTCGCATCATCCTTGAAATACTGAACGAATGTCCCCGGCTCGGGGCCTTCGTAGAGAACCTTTGCCTTGCCTTCATAAATCTTCTTACGGCGCGCCATACTGATCCCTTGCCCCAATCATGCGGCCCGGTTTGGGCCGCGTCATATGCGCGTCATAGTGCAAGCCCCCCTTGCGGGCAAGCGTTCGGATGGGCATATCATAGACAACATCTATTCCAATCCGGAGAGCCTACACATGAGCACCTTTGACGACCGCGAAAATGCTTTTGAAAACAAATTCGCCCACGACGCTGAAATGCAGTTCAAAGCAGACGCGCGCCGCAACAAATTGCTGGGCCTCTGGGCGGCAGAGCTGATGGGCAAATCGGGTACGGAGGCGGAAGACTACGCCAAAGAAGTTGTGAAATCAGATTTCGAAGAGGCCGGTCACGAAGATGTCTACCGCAAGGTCTCTGGTGATTTGGGTAGCAAAGCAGACGAAGCCACAATCCGCGCCAAAATGGCCGAACTGATGACTGAGGCCAAAGCGCAGCTGATGGACGAAGTCTAGACTTACATTTGCCAAAGACACCACGATCGAAGCCGCGCCAGTCTGGGGCGGCTTTATCATTTTCTGCATAATCAATATGCAGACTTTGGGTTTGCACATCCACGTCGTTCATGAGAGCGGACGCTGAACACCCCACATCCACAGGAACACGCCATGACAAACGCACTCTCAACCCTGCTGCAAAAGCGCGACTGGTTGATGGCCGACGGGGCGACAGGCACAAACCTGTTCAACATGGGGCTGATGTCGGGCGATGCGCCAGAGCTATGGAACATAGACGAAACCGCCAAGATCACTGCGCTTTACAAGGGGGCGGCAGATGCTGGCAGCGATATCTTTCTGACCAACAGCTTTGGTGCGAATGCCTCGCGCCTGAAACTGCACGGCGCGGAGAGGCGTGTCATAGAGTTGAATAAAGCCGCGGCAGAGCTGGGGCGCGACGTTGCCGATGCCTCAGGACGTCAGATCGTGGTTGCAGGTTCCGTCGGCCCAACCGGCGAAATCATGGCCCCAATGGGCAGCCTCACCCATGAGATCGCGGTCGAGATGTTTCATGAACAGGCCGAGGGTTTGAAGGCGGGTGGCGCAGATGTTCTTTGGGTCGAAACCATCAGCGCCCCGGAAGAGTTTGCCGCGGCCGCAGAGGCGTTCGCGATAGCCGAGATGCCGTGGTGCGGTACAATGAGCTTTGACACGGCGGGCCGCACGATGATGGGCCTGACCTCAGCAGATATGGTCAAAAAGGTTGGGAAACTGCCCGATCAACCGCTCGCATTCGGCGCAAACTGCGGTGTCGGTGCATCTGACCTACTGCGGACGGTTCTAGGGTTTATGGCCGCCGGGCCTGACCTGCCTGTCATCGCCAAAGGAAACGCTGGCATCCCAAAGTATCACGATGGGCACATCCACTATGACGGAACACCAGCCCTGATGGCTGATTACGCCGTCCTTGCCCGCGATTGCGGCGCGACAATCATCGGTGGCTGTTGCGGCACAACGCCAGATCACTTGCGCGCCATGCGTGAAGCGTTGGAAACGCGGCCCAAAGGTCACGCGCCGTCATTGGAGGTCATTGCGCAAGCGCTTGGTGGATTTTCGTCTGAATCAGACGGAACGGATGGTGCTGGCCCTGAGGCATCACCACGTCGTGGGCGACGGCGGCGATCTTAAGCGACCATCGAGGGGGCGCTGCCCCCGCCTTCGGCCCCCGAGGTATTTAGGAACATGAGAAGCTGAAGCAAAAAGAAAACCCCGCATCAGCCCTTGGGCCAAGCGGGGCTTCTCACGTTACGGCCATCGGCTCCTCAGCCTGCACCGTGACACCAGATTGCACAAGCATAGTTAAGAAGTGCTGAACACATCTTCTCATGTTCAAAAATACCTCCGCCGGAGGCTCCGAACGCCACAACAAACGCATAGATCAAAAGAGTGAGAGCTGATCGCCCGTTTGCGCTGGTCGTTCAAACAAATCCGTCCGCAAAGACGGCAGTGATCGGTCCAGCCCAAGCTTACGCGTCGCCAGTCCGAACCGCTGCTTCATCACCGCAGCCCATTCACCCTGACCGACCATGCGCGTCCCAAAGTTCGGATCGTAATCCTTGCCACCGTGCAATTCGCGCACCCGCCCCATTACCCGTGCTGCACGTTCAGGATAATGTTCGGCCAGCCAATCGCGAAAAAGCCCGGCCACTTCACGCGGCAGTCGCAGCATGATGGATGATGCCGCCACAGCACCCGCCCCTTGTGCGACCTCAAGGATTTTCTCCACTTCATGATCCGTCAAAGCAGGGATAACCGGTGATACCATCACCCGCACCGGGATACCCGCATCTGTTAACCGCCGGATCGTCCGCAGTCGTGCGGCAGGCATCGGCACCCTCGGCTCCATTGCCCGAGAGACGTTGGGATCAAGTGTCGTGATCGAGACCCCCACGCGGACCAGACCCTGCGCCGCCATGGGGCCCAGAATGTCGACATCTCTTTCAATCAAAGTTCCCTTTGTGACAATGCCAACCGGGTGATTGAAGTCACGCAACACCCCCAAGACATCACGCATTATTTTACGTTTTTTTTCAATTGGTTGATAGGGATCTGTATTGGTTCCGATCGCAAGCATCTTTGGGACATAACGCGCATTTGAAAGCTCTTTGCGCAGTTGCGCCCCCGCGTTGGGCCGCGCCAGTAGCTTGGTTTCAAAATCAAGCCCCGGAGATAGCCCCAAATACGCATGACTGGGCCGCGCAAAGCAATAAATACACCCATGCTCACACCCGCGATAAGGGTTGATAGAGCGGTCAAACGACAAATCAGGCGATGTGTTGCGTGAAATGATTGAACGGGCAATCTCATCCGTCACTTCGGTGCGCAGGACCGGCAAATCTTCGTCTGGCGCCCAGCCATCATCCACCGCCTCGGCGTGCAATTTGTCGAACCGCACATCCGGATTTGACCCGGCGGCGCGGCCCGGCGTCCGATGCGATTTCTGAAGTGGCAAATCATCCATAATCTTTATTAGAACATTTCAAGAACATGGGCAATGACAGGTCGGTCACGATCATGCGAATGTCGGAAATCAGCAGGTAGATTTGCGCAAACAGGCGCACTACTGTTTTACAAACTACTGCAAAGGCTTGGCCCATGTCCGACGAAGAAGATGACATCATCCTGTCCGAACTGAATGACGAAGACCTCGTCGCTCAGATGTTCGATGACCTTTATGACGGTATGAAGGAAGAGATCGAGGAAGGGGTGAATATCCTTCTGGGACGCGATTGGGAGCCTTACCGCATCCTGACCGAAGCACTCGTTGGCGGCATGACCATTGTGGGCCACGATTTCCGCGATGGTATCCTTTTTGTGCCAGAAGTCCTTTTGGCGGCCAACGCCATGAAGGGCGGTATGGCCATCCTGAAACCGCTGCTGGCCGAAACTGGCGCGCCACGTGTTGGCAAGATGGTCATTGGCACGGTCAAAGGTGACATCCACGACATCGGCAAAAACCTTGTGTCGATGATGATGGAAGGTGCGGGTTTCGAAGTCGTTGATTTAGGTATTAACAATGCTGTCGAAGCGTATCTCGAAGCGCTTGAGGCTGAACAACCCGATATCCTGGGCATGTCCGCGCTGCTGACCACGACGATGCCTTACATGAAGGTGGTTATCGACACGATGGTCGAAAAGGGCCTGCGCGATGACTATGTCGTGCTTGTGGGTGGCGCGCCACTGAACGAAGAGTTCGGCAAAGCCATTGGCGCGGATGCCTACTGTCGTGATGCGGCCGTCGCCGTTGAGACGGCCAAGACGTTCATGGCACGCAAGCATAACCAAGGTGCCGCAGCCGTTTAATCTTATAAAATTGGCATGGCGTTCTTATCTGAAAGGCTCAGGAGGACGACATGCCAATTGAAAGACTGATCTTTATTCTTGTACTCGTGATGGCCCTTGCAGCCGCAACAATCGCTGTGGTGCTCGCCATGGTCGACGCGGTAAGTGCCTCACCTATAACAGGCCTCGCGATCTTGAGCCTTATCGCCCTTTGCGCATCCTTTGCATGGCGCTGGTTCATCGACCGTAAACGCGACAACACATCAGGTGAGTGATGACAACCGACGCGACCCTTACCGATATTGGTATGGCCCCAAAGGGCGAGGGACGTGTCTTGCTGATTGCGTGCGGCGCTTTGGCTCGCGAAATTCTCGCGATCAAAGCGACCAGCGCCCTGGATCACCTTGACCTGCAATGCCTGCCAGCCATCCTGCACAATCATCCTGACCGTATCGTGCCCGCAGTGCGCGAGGCTGTTGCAACCTATCGCGATTCCTATGAGCAGCTCTTCGTTGTTTACGCAGACTGTGGCACAGGCGGCCAGTTGCAAGCGGCCTGCGCCGAGATGGGCGTTGAAATGGTTGCCGGACCGCATTGCTATTCGTTCTTTGAAGGCAATGAAACCTTCGCCGCCCGCGATGAAATGACCGCCTTCTACTTGACCGACTTTCTGGTTCGCCAGTTTGAAGCTTTTGTTTGGAAACCCCTAGGGTTAGACCGCCATCCTGATCTGCGAGACATGTATTTTGGGAACTACGAGAAGCTGGTCTATCAGGCGCAAACTGATGATCGGGCTTTGACCGAGCAAGCCGAGATCTGTGCCGAAAGACTCGGCCTCGCCTTTGAGCGTCGTTTTACCGGCTACGGTGATCTGACGCCTGCGTTGAAAGCTCTCTCTTAAGCGGCTGTGGAAGCTGTTTCCCGAATACGCTCGACCATAGCCCGTAACCCATTTGAACGCTGCGCTGACAAATGGTCATTCAGCCCCAAGCGCCCCAGTTCCGCCGCCGCATCAATCTTGCCAATCTCACTGACGGGTTGATTGTTATACAGCGCAATCAGCACCGCAATCAGGCCGCGCACAATCATGGCATCGCTTTCGCCGCGAAAGGTGAAAGTATCGCCTTCAATCCTGGGCACCAGCCAGACCTGACTGGCGCAGCCGTCTACCTTGGTTGCAGGCACGCGCAATGCATCCTCTAGCGGGGCCATCGCTTTGCCCATGTCAATCACATGGCGATAGCGGTCTTCCCAGTCATCAAGGAATTCAAAAGTATCGACGAGGTCTTCAAAATCGGGGTTTGCCATAGGTGATCCTTGGGGTGCGTGCCTGATGTGGATGTAGGTTCCCTGCC
This sequence comes from Yoonia sp. GPGPB17, assembly GCF_037892195.1. NCBI lineage: Bacteria > Pseudomonadati > Pseudomonadota > Alphaproteobacteria > Rhodobacterales > Paracoccaceae > Yoonia > Yoonia sp. GPGPB17. The sequence goes on along the minus strand of NZ_JATACI010000002.1, from coordinate 699,591 downwards.
CTGCAACGTCCAGATCAAAGCGCGACGGTGACGACCTTTTGGCCCTTCACAGCCAGACCAACCTGACCTTCGCAAAGTTGCAGGGCATCGTTGCCAAATACCTCGCGTCGCCATCCCTTCAAGGCGGCCACATCACGTTCGCCAGCCGCCAGTGCGTCCAGATCAGATGAGGTTGCGATCAGTTTAGGCGCGACCTCGGCATGATCCGTCTTGGCTTTCAACAGGACCCGCAGCATATCTGCCAAGGCTGGGTTTACCTGTAGCTTTGCACGCGCGTTATCAACCTTCGGCATATCCTCTGGTTTCACAGCCATGCCCGCCTTGATACCCGCCAGAATGCCCGCTGCAATGTCACCCTTGCGCGCCTCGCGCAGCAAGAGACGGGATCGACCCAAATCCTTCTCGGACTGCGGTTTGGTCGAGGCCAGTTCGACCAATGCATCGTCTTTAAAGACACGATTGCGCGGCACGTTGCGTTCTTGCGCATAGCCTTCACGAAACCGCGCCAATTCGCGCACGATCGCAAGAAACTTGCCTGATTGGGTACGTGTCTTGACCCGCTTCCACGCATTGTCAGGATCGGCCTGATAGGTCGACGGATCTTCCAATACGGCCATTTCCTCTGCGACCCATTTGGTGCGCCCAGATTTGGCAAGTCGCGCAGACAGGTACTCATAAATATCCCGCAGATGGGTGACATCGGCCACGGCATACTTTGCCTGCGCATCCGTCAGCGGACGGCGAGACCAGTCGGTGAAGCGGGATGATTTATCCAAATCGGATTTGGTGATCTTGCGCACCAGCGTCTCATATCCCACCTGCTCGCCAAACCCGCAGACCATCGCCGCGACCTGCGTGTCAAAAAGCGGTTCGGGAATAACGCCCGCATCGACATAAAAAATCTCAAGGTCTTGCCGGGCGGCGTGGAACACCTTTACGCAACCGTGGTCTTTAAAAAGGTCGTAAAGCGGCTCCAGCGACAGCCCATCGACCAGCGGATCGACCAGCACCGCATCCGCACCACTGTCATCCTGATACGCCAATTGCACCAGGCAGAGCTTCGAATAATACGTCCGTTCACGCAGGAACTCGGTATCGACGGTGACATAGGGGCGTTTTGCCGCCTCTTGGCAGAATGCGGCCAGATCTTCGGTCGTTGTGATTGTCTTCATGTCAGTCCGTCAGTGCAAAAGCTTTTCAAATTGATAGGCGATTGCCCGCGGGATGGAAAGCGCAGGGTCATCCTTGCATGGTGACCGGGGTGCGATCACCGGCTGCAAAGCGGCGCAAGACAGCCGGATAAAGCGCGTGTTCAAGCGGCAAAAGGCGGGCTGCCAGCGTGTCAGCCGTATCACCTGTCAACACAGGCATCCGGGCCTGCCCCAAGATCGGGCCATCATCCAATGCGGCGGTCACCTGATGCACCGTACAGCCATGTTCCGCATCGCCAGCCGCCAGCGCGCGCGCGTGGGTATGGAGGCCTTTGTATTTGGGCAACAATGACGGATGAATGTTCAGCATCCGTCCTTCCCATTTGGCGGTAAAATCGGGCGTCAGAATGCGCATAAATCCAGCCAGGCAGATGATGTCAGGCCGGGCGATGTCCAAGGCCTTATGCAACGCGTCTTCAAATCCGGCACGATCCTTGCCAAACGGCTTATGATCTATCGCCAAAGTTGGAATATGCATCTGGCGCGCTTTGGCCAGCCCGCCCGCCTCTGGATCGTTCGATAGCACAAGAACGGGCCTTGCCGGATGATCGCCACGCATGGACTGCGCCAGTGCGACCATGTTGGAGCCGCCCCCGAAATCAGGATCGCAACCCGTTTGCTCACAAAAGAGCACCGGTATAGCGGACACCTTCGCCTGCCGTCACAGTGCCCAAACGATGCACAGTTTCACCTTGATCCACCAGCAGTTTTGTCAATGGGTCTGCCTGGTCCGCATCCACGGAAAGCACCATCCCGATACCTGCGTTGAAGGTCTTGAGCAGTTCCGCCTCTGCCATCCCCCCGGTTTCAGCCAGCCAGCGAAACACCGGCGGTAAATCCCACGCGTCCAAATCAATCTGCGCGCCCATGCCTTCGGGCAAGACCCGTGGCAGATTTTCGGTCAACCCACCACCCGTGACATGGGCCAGCGCATGCACGCCACCTGCGCGCACCGCAGCAAGCGCCTGTTTGACATAAAGGCGCGTCGGCGCCAGCAGCGCGGCCCCCAGCGTGCCATCCGTGAACGGCGCATCGTCTGCCCAGGCCAGGCCGGACAAATCAACAATCCGACGCACCAGCGAATACCCATTCGAATGCACACCGTTCGAGGCAAGCCCCAACATCACATCGCCCTCTTGCACACCTGCGGGCAGTTCTGCCCCACGCTCCATCGCGCCGACGGCAAACCCGGCAAGATCAAAATCACCTTCGTGATACATGCCCGGCATCTCTGCTGTTTCACCACCAATCAAGGCGCAACCAGAGGCCTCACAACCGGCTGCGATGCCTTCGACAATGCGGGTTGCCTGATCAAGTTCCAGCTTCCCTGTCGCGAAATAATCAAGGAAAAACAGCGGCTCAGCACCCTGACACACCAGATCGTTCACGCACATCGCCACCAGATCGATGCCAATGCTATCTACATTACCGGTATCAATGGCAATCCGCAGCTTGGTACCGACACCATCTGTCGCAGCCACCAGTATAGGGTCAACATACCCTGCCCCTTTAAGGTCAAAGAGCGCGCCAAAACCACCCAAACCTGCCATGACCCCAGGGCGCGCCGTGCGCTTGGCGGCGGGTTTGATCCGTTCCACCAGTGTATTGCCCGCATCAATATCGACCCCTGCATCCGCATAGGTCAGGCCATTTCTGTTGGTCATGGGGCAGCTCCTGTAGTGTTTGGGGTTCGTTACCGTATCGTTTCATCAAAGGGAACAGGAATTGGCACGCAGGTTCATTCCAGTCTTGACGCACCGCCTGCGTCTGGTAGTCCCAAACACACAAGGGGGCCTGTAGCTCAATTGGTTAGAGCAGAGCGCTCATAACGCTTTGGTTGCGGGTTCAAGTCCTGCCGGGCCTACCACCCCCTATTCGGTATACCTATGCATACAGGGCTTCCCGCGTCGTCCATGATAGTCTATGCCGACAACCAGATTCCCGGCACTACGGAGACAGACCATGTCCAAGATTAAGGTAGAAAACCCCATCGTTGAACTCGATGGCGATGAAATGACCCGCATTATGTGGGACTTCATCAAGCAAAAGCTGATCCTGCCTTATTTGGACGTTGACCTGCTCTATTACGACCTCGCCATGGAGGTCCGGGACGAAACCAACGATCAGATCACCATTGATGCCGCCGAAAAGATAAAAGAGATCGGTGTAGGTGTGAAATGCGCAACCATCACGCCGGACGAACAGCGGATGGAAGAGTTCAATCTAAAAAAGATGTGGCGTTCGCCCAATGGCACGATCCGCAACATCCTTGGTGGCGTCGTGTTCCGCGCGCCGATCATCTGCAAAAACGTCCCGCGTCTTGTGCCGGGCTGGACTGATCCGATTGTGATCGGCCGTCACGCCTTTGGCGATCAGTACAAAGCGACCGACTTCCTGATGCCAGGCCCCGGGAAACTGACGATGAAATTCGTCGGTGAAGATGGCACCGTGATAGAGAAAGAGGTTTTCGACAGCCCCTCTGCCGGTGTGGCGATGGGGATGTACAACCTTGATGCCTCGATCATCGACTTTGCACGCGCGTCGTTCAACTATGGCCTAAACTTGGGTTGGCCTGTGTATCTCTCGACCAAGAACACAATTCTAAAGGCCTACGATGGGCGGTTCAAAGACCTGTTCCAGCAGGTGTTTGATGAAGAATTCAAAGAGAAATTTGATGAGGCCGGGATCGAATACCAACACCGCCTGATCGACGATATGGTCGCCTCGGCGATGAAATGGTCCGGCAAATTCGTCTGGGCCTGTAAAAACTACGACGGCGATGTGCAGTCTGACACGGTAGCACAGGGCTTTGGGTCATTGGGCCTGATGACCAGCCAGTTGATGACACCCGATGGCAAAATCGTCGAGGCCGAAGCCGCACACGGTACCGTCACCCGCCACTACCGCCAGCACCAAGACGGTCAAGCAACATCCACCAATTCGATCGCGTCGATTTTTGCATGGACAGGCGGGCTCAAGCACCGGGCGAAACTGGATGAAAATGGGCAATTGATGACATTTGCCGAGACTTTGGAAAAGGTCATCATTGATACCGTTGAAAGCGGCTTTATGACCAAAGACCTCGCCTTACTGGTGGGCCCGGATCAGGGTTGGCTGACAACCATGGGGTTCCTTGAGAAGATCGACGAAAACCTGAACAAAGCGATGTAAAACATCTACATCTGCACGAAAGCGGTGGCCTGCCTATGGTTGCCGCTTTTTGTTGTTTTGGGAGAGCAAGACACCCGCCGGGACTTTACACCGATTGGACATCACTTTGGCTGACTACATCTTTACCGACCTCAAAAAATCTGGGCAACGCGCAGTTTGGGCGACATGGGCTTATGCCGGGGCGCAGGTTACTTTTTCATTTGTGCATATCTACCAAAATATAGTCATCAATCGGTTTTTGGATGGAACGGCCGGTGTCGCCGAGTTGGAACAAAGCGATAGTGTTGTAATTGCTACATCCATCGGCTTCCTCGTCATATTGGTCGCCGCTCTATGCGTGAACGGTCGGTTTCTCTACCTCGCCAGCCGGAACGCCGCCGCCATCAATGATGATCCCAAGATGATCACACCCGGCTGGGCAGTTGGCTGGTACTTTGTTCCGATTGCCAATCTTTGGATGCCCTTTAAGGCCATGAAGCAAACGTGGAGCCGTCTGATCCCATCAGAGGCCCCACCGGCATGGCTCGGGCTCTGGTGGTTCAGTTGGATCGGCATGAGCATATTTGACCGGCTACTCGGCCGCATGCCAGAGCCTCGCGAATTGCCCGAGTACATTGACTACAACACGCTGTTCATCATTTCAGGTTTCCTTTGGCTGATCCCAGCCTACTTTTTTGCACGTATCGTGCGGACATTGGCGCAGACCGAACACAACCCAGCCGAGGTTTTTGCGTAACGCTGCGGCTCATCGTCCTTCATTCCACCGGGCGAGATCATATTAGGGCTGGCCAAGACTGCGGATGCGCGCTATCCGCGCGCCAACTTACCCTTAAAGGCTGATCCAATGGATATCCGCAATATCGCGATCATCGCGCACGTTGACCACGGCAAGACGACACTTGTTGATGAACTTCTCAAACAATCCGGCGTTTTCCGGGACAATGAGGCTGTGTCTGAACGTGCGATGGACAGCAACGACATTGAGCGCGAGCGCGGCATTACCATTCTGGCGAAGTGCACATCTGTGGAATGGAAAGGCACCCGCATCAACATCGTCGATACTCCCGGACACGCGGACTTCGGCGGTGAGGTTGAGCGGATCCTATCCATGGTCGACGGTGTTGTGTTGCTGGTCGATGCCGCCGAAGGGCCCATGCCGCAAACGAAATTCGTAACTTCCAAGGCGCTGGCACTCGGCCTGCGCCCTATCGTGGTTGTCAACAAGGTCGACAAACCTGACGGCGAGCCTGACCGTGCGGTTGATGATGTGTTTGACCTCTTCGCGGCCCTCGAAGCCTCGGACGAGCAACTCGACTTTCCGTCGATGTACGCCTCTGGCCGCTCCGGCTGGTGCGACGCCGAACTCGACGGCCCGCGCGAGAACCTCGATGCGCTGTTTGATCTGATCGTCGATCACGTGCCAACCCCCGCGCAAATCACCCGCAAGGATGAGCCGTTCCAGATGCTGGCCACCACGCTGTCAGCTGACCCGTTCATTGGGCGCATTCTGACGGGGCGGGTTGAGGCTGGTACATTGAAAGCTGGTGACACCATCAAAGCGCTCTCCCGGACTGGCGAAAAGATCGAACAATTCCGCGTCTCCAAAATCCTCGCGTTCCGTGGTCTGGCGCAGCAACCGATTGATCAGGCCGAAGCTGGCGACATCGTCACCATCGCAGGCATGACCAAAGCAACCGTTGCTGACACGCTGTGCGACCCAGGCATTGAGGCTCCTATCCCGGCCCAGCCGATTGACCCCCCAACCATCACCGTCACTTTCGGTATCAACGACAGCCCGCTGGCGGGCCGTGACGGCAAAAAGGTCCAGTCGCGCGTGATCCGCGAACGCCTGATGAAAGAGGCCGAAGTCAACGTTGCAATCAAAATTGCCGACACCCCGGGTGGCGATGCATTCGAGGTCTCAGGCCGAGGCGAACTACAAATGGGTGTTCTAATCGAAAACATGCGCCGTGAAGGGTTTGAGCTTTCGATCTCACGCCCGCAGGTCATCTTCACCGAAGAAGACGGGCAGCGGATGGAGCCGGTCGAAGAAGTCACCATCGACGTGGATGACGAATACACCGGCGTCGTGGTTGAAAAGCTGACCGGGCCCCGCAAAGGTGAGTTGGTCGAGATGAAACCTGCAGGCGCTGGCAAAACACGCATCATCGCGCATGTGCCTTCGCGCGGTCTGATCGGCTATCACGGTGAGTTCCTGACCGATACGCGCGGGTCGGGCGTGTTGAACCGCCTGTTCCACGGACAAACCGCCTATAAGGGCAAGATCGACGGGCGCCGCCAAGGTGTTCTGATCTCGATGGAAAACGGCACCTCAGTGGCTTTCGCCCTGTGGAATCTCGAAGATCGCGGCAAGATGTTTATCGGCGCGCAGGAAGCGGTCTACACTGGCATGATCATTGGCGAGCACAGCCGTGAGAATGATCTGGAAGTGAACCCGCTGAAGGGCAAGAAACTTACCAACGTGCGGGCCTCTGGCACAGATGAAGCGGTGCGCCTGACACCGCCGGTTACGATGTCACTGGAACAAGCAATTGCCTATATCGACGATGACGAATTGGTGGAAGTCACACCAAATGCGATCCGCCTGCGCAAACGCTATCTGGACCCGCACGAGCGGAAACGTCAGGCGCGCGCGGCCTAAGCAGGCACCACAGCATCACCAATATGAATAACGCCGGGCGTGGCCACGCTGGCATACCAGCCGCCATGCCCGCGCATCGCATTGTAGCCGCCCGGGCCCAGCTCCTTTTCCATCCGCGAACAAGGTGGGCAAGGGCCGTGAATTTCCAGGACGGCATCACCCACACGTAGCAAACCTTTGCGCAACGCCAACAGGTTCAGACCAGACACCATAAGATTGCGGCGCAAAGCGTCGGGCGTCACGTTGTCTCGCCCTGCGAATGCAGCAATCACCGGCAAATGCTCTGCCTGGATCAAGGTGACGGCCCGTTTCCCGGCGCGTCCATGATCGCCAATCAGGCCAGCGCCAAGCACCTCGGCCTGATCGACAACATTCATCGCCGCATAGCGTTCAGCCCGCAGCCCGATCCAATCCAGCTGTCCGGCCCGGGCATGGCGGGCCATCATTTCGCCAAGTTGACCTTTCAAGCGATCTCTTCGACGATGCTCAGCTCGCGCTGGCTGGCCCCTTTGGCAAAACTCAGCGCCTCTTGGTAAGCCTCTGAATAATAACAATCATGTGCCGCTTGTAGACTTGGGAAGCGGGCAACAACATTGCGCGGGCGATCCGGGCCTTCCAGCTGTTCATAGGCCCCGCCGCGGGCCAAAAAGACACCGCCATGGTCCGCGATCGCGCCTGTCGCACGCTTGGCGTATTCACCATAGGCCGCTTCATCCGTCACCGTCACATGGGCAATCCAAAGTGCGCTCATTTCAATCCCTCCAAAACTGCTTTCGCTGCTGCAATTGCGGCATCTGCATTTTCAACGGACGCACCACCACCCTGCGCCATATCAGGGCGACCACCGCCGCCCTTGCCGCCCAGCTCTGGTGTGGCCGCGCGCAAAATATCAACTGCCGAGACACGATCCGTCAGATCCGCTGTCACGCCAACGGCAACAGCGGCCTTATTGCCTGCATCCGCGATCAAAAGAACAGCGCCGCTGCCCATCGCCGCTTTCATCTCATCAATCAGTGCAGGGAGATCTTTACCCGTCACGCCGCTCAGTACTTGCGCCTGAAACGCGACACCATTTATCGCTTCAGAGGATGCAGCCTCTTTCGCGCCACCCCCATGGCGAGTTCACGACGCAACTGCGCGACCTCATTGCTCAACGCCTTGCGTTCATCCAGCAGCGCTTTGATCCGCTCTGCGACTTCGCTTACAGGCGCCTTAAGCGCAGTTGCGGCCAGACCCAGGCGCGCATCCTGTTCACGCAGGTGGTCGAGGGCCGCCTGCCCGGTCAGCGCCTCAATCCGGCGCACCCCCGCGCTTGAGGCACTATCGCCCAACGTCACAAACGCACCGATCTCACCCAACTGGCTAACATGGGTCCCACCGCAGAGCTCCAGAGAATAAGTATCCCCAGAGGTGCCTTTGCCAGAGCCTTCCTGACGGCCCATTGAGACAACACGGACCTCATCGCCATACTTCTCACCAAAAAGCGCCTGCGCGCCCATTGCACGGGCGTCATCCGGCGTCATGATCCGCGTCTCGACAGGGCTATTTTGGCGAATGATCGCGTTCACATCGCGTTCGACCTGCGCCAGTTCTGCGTCGGACAGCGCCTTGGTGTGGCTAAAGTCAAAACGCAAACGATCTGGTGCGTTTAGCGATCCACGTTGCGCAATGTGATCACCCAGCACCTCGCGCAATGCCTCATTGAGCAGATGGGTGGCCGAGTGATTGGCCTGAATACGCGCGCGACGCGCAGGATCAACCGCCAGCTCCGCCCCCTGACCCTTGTGCAGGTGGCCATCGGTAACCGTGACAAAGTGGACATAAACCTCACCAAACTTCTTGGTGTCGGTAATCTTGGCCGTGCCAGTCTCGGTGCGCAGCATACCTGCATCACCGACTTGACCGCCTGCCTCGGCATAAAACGGGGTCTGGTTCAGCACCACTTGCACTTCACCATCGGCATGGTCTGATGTGGCCCCATTGCGCACCAGCGCTACGATCTGGCCCTCAGCCGTCAGCGTATCATACCCCAGAAAGTCCGTGGCACCGCCTTCATCCGCGATGTTGAACCAAATGGCACTATCAGCAGCTTCGCCCGTGCCCGACCATGCGGCCCGGGCCTTGGCCTTCTGCGCGGCCATGGCAGCGTCAAAACCGTCCGTGTCAACTTCACGGCCCTTTTCGCGCAGGGCATCCTGCGTCAGATCAAGCGGGAAACCATATGTGTCATAAAGCTTGAATGCCGCCTTGCCCGGCAGTGCCGCATCCTTTGGCAGGCTATCCAGCTCTTCATCCAACAGCTTCAAACCTCGGTCGAGTGTTTGCTTAAACCGCACTTCTTCGTTCAATAACGTCTCTTCGATCAGCCGCTGGCCCTGACCAAGTTCCGGATAGGCGGCACCCATCTGCTGCACCAAGGCAGGTACCAAACGGTGCATCACCGGGTCCTTGCCGCCGAGTTGATGCGCATGGCGCATGGCGCGGCGCATAATCCGGCGCAGCACATAACCGCGGCCCTCATTGGACGGCAGCACACCTTCCGCAATCAGAAAGGACGTTGAGCGCAAATGGTCCGCAATCACGCGATGGTGGGTATTTCCCGGCCCATCCGGGTCGGTCGATGTCGCATCGGCAGAGGCTTCGATCAACGCCCGCATCAGATCAGTGTCATAGTTGTCATGCTTGCCTTGCAGCAACGCACCTATCCGCTCTAACCCCATGCCGGTATCAATGGACTGCATCTCAAGCGGTTTCATCGATCCATCATCAAACTGTTCATTCTGCATGAAGACGATGTTCCAGATCTCGATAAAGCGATCACCATCCTCCTCTGGTGATCCCGGAGGGCCACCCCAGATGTGCTCACCATGATCATAGAAAATCTCGGTACATGGCCCGCAAGGGCCGGTTGGCCCCATGCGCCAGAAGTTGTCATCTGTTGGAATGCGGATAATCCGGTCGTCCGGCAGGCCAGCAACCTTCTTCCAGATGTTCGCCGCCTCATCATCGGTGTGATAGACGGTGACCAGCAGCCGGTCCTTGTCGATCCCAAAGTCCTTGGTCAGCAACTCCCACGCAAAAGCAATCGCCTCGGCTTTGAAGTAATCGCCGAAACTGAAGTTCCCCAGCATCTCGAAGAATGTATGGTGGCGCGCCGTATAGCCCACATTATCAAGGTCATTGTGCTTGCCCCCGGCGCGCACGCACTTCTGGCTGGTTGTCGCACGGGAGTAGTCGCGGGTTTCGACGCCGGTGAAGAGATTCTTAAACTGCACCATGCCCGAGTTGGCAAACATCAGCGTCGGGTCATTACGTGGCACCAGAGGGCTGGAGGCCACGATCTCGTGCCCTTGTTTCCCAAAGTAATGCAGGAAGGTCGAACGGATGTCAGCAAGGCTTGTCATGGTGCGCTTTCGGGCGATCATTTCTGTTGAACCGCAGAAATAGCCCCGCACCAGCACACTGTCCACAGGCAATGAACCCACGGCTTTCTGCGCCCAATCAAACCTCCGCCCGACATATCTGGCGAAACGAAAAAGGGTGCCGCATTCTACGGCACCCTTTCACAGAATATGCTTACTATCACTTCGTGATGCTGGCCTTTGCGGATTACTGCCTTACACCTCTACCAGGTCGTCGTCGCCATCGTCGTGGCTGCCCTCTGGCAGATCAAAATCCAGCCCGTGTGCCGCACGGATCTTATCTTCAATCTCCAGCGCGATACTTGGGTTTTCACGCAAGAAAATCTTTGAGTTCTCACGCCCCTGCCCGATCCGTTCGTCACCATAGCTAAACCAGGCACCCGATTTCTCAACCACACCGGCCTTCACACCCAGATCAAGCAATTCGCCCATCTTCGAGATGCCTTCGCCATACATGATATCGAATTCGACCTGTTTGAACGGCGGGGCCACTTTATTCTTCACAACCTTCACGCGGGTGGCGTTGCCCACAACCTCATCGCGGTCCTTGATCGCGCCGATGCGGCGGATATCAAGACGGACAGAAGCGTAGAACTTCAACGCGTTACCACCGGTTGTCGTTTCGGGTGAGCCAAACATCACACCAATCTTCATGCGGATCTGGTTGATGAAGATCACCATGCAGCCAGAGCGGTTGATCGAGCCGGTCAGCTTACGCATCGCCTGAGACATCAGACGCGCATGCACACCGACAGAGCTATCGCCCATATCGCCTTCCAACTCGGACTTCGGCGTCAGCGCCGCCACCGAGTCCACAATCACCATATTCACCGCACCGGATCGGACTAGCGTATCGACAATCTCCAACGCCTGTTCACCCGTGTCCGGCTGCGAAATCAGCAGTTCATCCAGGTTGACGCCCAGCTTCTTGGCATACTGCGGGTCCAACGCGTGTTCGGCATCGACAAAGGCGCAAACACCGCCCTTCTTCTGCTCTTCCGCAATCGCATGCAGCGTCAGCGTGGTTTTACCGGAGGATTCCGGCCCATAAATCTCAATCACGCGACCCTTTGGCAGGCCACCAATCCCCAGCGCGATGTCCAGACCCAGCGACCCGGTCGAGGTCGCCTCGATATCGGCCATCTTGTTCTCGCCACCGAGCTTCATAATAGAGCCCTTACCGAACTGCCGTTCGATCTGCGCCAGCGCGCTTTCCAGCGCCTTTTCCTTATCCGCGGTCTTCTTGTCAGTCATTTTGAGGAGTTCTGCCGTTGCCATGTGTCCTGTCCTTATTTCACGCTGCCCTTGGGGCGGCAATCACTGCTTTTGTTCTCTTTGTGTTCTCAACGTTAATGAGATCAAAAGCAGAACATTGCAACATAAATTTTCACCTCTCACCCTCATCCAATGGTGGTTAAGGAATGGTTTATGGCCTAGCATTGCGGTGAAATAAGACGAAAGACAGCGAACAAATGCTTGTTTTCTGGAAAGAAAATCTGGTGCTGATGGCAGTGCCGAAGACGGGTTCGACGGCATTGGAAGGCGCATTGGCCCCGCGCGCATCACTCGTCCTGCGCGATCCGCCGGAACTGAAACATGCGCCCTGCTATCGCTATAAGCGATTCCTCAAGCCACTGTTCAAGCAGGTCGGCGAGCAAAACCCCGAACTCATGGCCATCGTGCGCAATCCGATTGATTGGTTGGGCAGCTGGTACCGGTACCGCACGCGCGAAGACCTGGTGGGACACCCAAACAGCACCCGCGATATCAGTTTTGATGACTTCGTGCTGGAATACTGCAAAGGCGCGCCCGCCCCTTTCGCCAATGTCGGATCACAGGCACGGTTCCTGACGATCAACGACGGTGAGATCGGCGCGCAGCACCTGTTTCAGTATGAGCAATGGGACAAGGTGATTGGGTATCTGGAAGAGAGGCTGGATGTGACGATTACGCTGAAGCAGAAGAACGTTTCGCCAAAGATGGAGTTGGAGTTATCCGCAGAGGTTGAGGCCAAGTTGCGCGAAAAACGGGCGGTGGAGTTTGCGGTTTGGGAGTGGGGACGGCGTAGAAACTAGTTTGCACTACTACATTTCTAGACAAGAACTGACAAATTTCGGGCGAAGGAGAATTTATGACCGAAGAACCAACAAAGGACTTATCCGAACCAATCTGGTTCGAGTTTTCAGGACATAAAGACACCCAAGCTGATATCGAAGACAATGTTAATGCGATAAGTGGGAAAAGGTTTCTGGAGGCTCTTAAGACCGCACTTCTGAGCGACGGATGGTCTGAAAGTACAGAGCGTTATGACAGTGAGGTGTTTCCGGAGGATTGGGGTTGGTGCGTTTTCTTACGCCATGAAGAAGCCCTTATGATGATTGGCTCGCATGTCCTCGAAAATAGCGATACTGACACTGATAGCTACCAAGCATACCTAAATCTTGATTGGATCGAAGCAGGTGTCTCTATCACCCACTTCCATAAACGAAGCTTAGGGGATCGTTTTCGCGGTCGAAACAAGGCTGATCCAACGGTTCACGAAAAGGCTTATCGGTCAGTTATGTCGGTACTTAAGAGCCTAAGTTATGTTCGCTGCGTATCGGCCAAACACCCGGATGACAGATAACATCTGTCGTGCGCTGACCGAACGTTGTCCACCTTGAAAGCTCAACTTGTGAGATTTTCAGTGCTGACTAACGTTTGGAGACTTGGTTGCGAGATAGACAACCGAGCAAAACTGACTTCAGCGCCAAAACAGCTCGCCGCGGTTCACTAACTCTTCGTCAAAGTCCTTCGTACCGCATCCTGCCACCCCGCGTACCGCCGCTCGCGCGTCGCCTCATCCATCTGCGGCTCAAACCGCCGATCAAGCGCCCAATTCGCCGCGAACCCGGCCTGATCAGGGTAAACCCCGGCCCGACTACCCGCCAGCCATGCGACACCGAGCGCCGTTGTCTCCAGCACCGTTGGCCTGTCCACCGGCGCACCAATGATGTCGGACAGAAACTGCATCGACCAATCGGACGCGCTCATGCCCCCATCAACCCTCAAAATACCATCCGCATCAGAGGCTTGCCAGTCGCTTTTCATTGCCTCCAACAGGTCACGCGTCTGGAAACCAACGCTTTCGAGGGCCGCTTTTGCAAACTCTGCCGGACCCGAATTGCGCGTCAGCCCATAGATCGCCCCCCGCGCCTCTGCATCCCAATACGGTGCACCAAGCCCGGTGAAGGCGGGCACCATGTAGAGTTCCTGGCCCTCGTCCGCGGTTTGAGCCAAAGGCTGCGTTTCCTTCGCCTCGCGGATGATCTTCAAACCATCGCGCAGCCATTGTACCACTGCCCCTGCGATAAAGATCGACCCTTCAAGGGCATAGGTTGGTTTGCCATCGAACTGATAGGCGATTGTGCCCAACAGCCGCTTCTTGCTTTCCACGAGCGTGTCGCCAGTGTTGAGCAGCGCAAAACACCCCGTCCCGTAGGTCGATTTCAGCATGCCGGGCTCAAAACACGCCTGCCCGATGGTTGCCGCCTGTTGGTCGCCCGCCACGCCGAGAATGGGGAGCTCTTTTCCAAAGAGGTCTGCACGGGTCATGCCAAAGTCGGCGGCACAATCCAGCACCTCGGGCAGCATCACGGTCGGAATACCGAAGCGTTCACAGATTGTCGTACTCCACCGCCCCTTGCGGATATCGTAAAGCATTGTTCTGGCCGCATTCGTGGCGTCCGTCACATGGCGCTTGCCGCCTGTCAGCTTCCAGATCAAATAGCAATCGACCGTCCCAAACAGCAGCTCACCTGCCTCAGCCCGCGCCCGCGCGCCCTCAACCTTGTCGAGGATGTAGTTCACCTTGGTCCCTGAGAAATACGGATCGGCCAGCAACCCGGTCTTCTGCGTGATCGTCGCCTCAAACCCTTCCTTGCGCAGCTCTTCGCAGAAAGGGGCCGTGCGCCGGTCTTGCCAGACAATCGCATTGTGGATCGGCTCGCCCGTCGTCTTGTCCCACACCAGCGTTGTCTCGCGCTGATTGGTGATCCCAATGGCGGCCACATCTGCGGCAGTAATACCGGCCTTTTCAATCGCGCCGCGGCAAGTGGATGCTACGGAAGACCAGATGTCCGACGGATCATGCTCAACCCAGCCAGACTGCGGGAAATGCTGTGTAAACTCCTCCTGCGCGGTCGCTTTAATCCGCATATCCGCATCAAAAATGATTGCGCGGCTTGATGTTGTGCCTTGGTCAATGGCCAGAATATAGGTCATGGTGTCCCCCCTTTTGTCGTTTTGTTTCAAGCCGCCATGAAAGCGTCAAGGGCCGCGATTTGCTCAGTGCTGAGGCGCAAGCCCAGCTTCGAGCGACGCCAGACCACATCTTCGGCGGTGCAGGCGTATTCCTTGGCCATCAGCCATTTGACCTCGGCCTCTGACAGGGTCGCACCAAAGTCCTGCCCTAGATCATGCACCGCCTTGGCCTCGCCCAAAATCACACGTGCCTCGGTGCCATAGCCCTTGATCAAGCGGAGCGCCCACCGTGCATCAAGAAACGGATAGTCGGTCTGCAAATCTGCAACCAGCTGATCGCGCTCTTTCACCTTGAAGTCACCACCTGGCAATGCGGCATCAGCCGTCCACACATCGCCACCACCCACGAGCGGTGTCAGCTTCTTCAATGCGTTCTCGGCCAGTTTACGATAGGTCGTGATCTTGCCACCAAAGATATTCAGCAGTGGTGCGCCATTCTGATCCAATGATAGCACATAATCACGGGTCGCGGCGGTCGCAGATTTGGCCCCGTCGTCGTAAAGCGGCCGCACACCTGAGTAGGTCCAGACCACATCCTCCCGCGTCACGGGCCTCTCGAAATACTGCGAGGCAAAGGCACAGAGGTAATCCTGCTCTTCATCCCTCGCATAAGGCTTCTCCGAGAGGTCCTCATGCTCGGCGTCCGTCGTCCCGATTAGGGTGAAATCCATCTCATAGGGAATGGCAAAGATGATGCGGCCATCTTCGCCTTGGAAAAAATAGCTTTTGTCATGATCAAACAGCTTTTTGGTTACGATATGGCTACCACGGACCAGCCGAACGCCCTCTGACGTGTTCAGCCGGGCCACGTCCCGCACGATGTTTTCCACCCAAGGACCACCGGCATTGACCAGCGCGCGCGCCGTCTGGGTCTGCTGTTCGCCGCCATGTTCGGTGACGATCTCCCAAACGCCATCCGCACGGGTCGCGCTGATGACCTTGGTACGTGTCATGATCTTGGCACCCCGTTCTTCGGCATCACGGGCATTGAGAGCGACAAGGCGCGAATCCTCTATCCAGCAGTCGGAGTATTCATAGGCCGTTTTGAACTTGCCCTTCAGCGGCGTACCCGTTTCACGCTTGGTCAGGTCCACCACATGCGTCCCCGGCAAAATCTTCCGCCCACCCAGATTGTCATACATAAAGAGGCCCAGCCGGATCAGCCACGCTTACCGCCTGCCCTTCATCCATGGCATCACCGTCGAGAGCAATTTGGACGTCGGCGTGTCATTCTCGAACCGCATGTCCTTGTGATACGGCAGTACAAAGCGCATCGGCCAAGAGATATGCGGCATGTTTTTGAGCAGGACCTCCCGCTCAACCAGCGCCTTCTTCACCAGACCAAACTCAAAGAACTCCAGATAGCGTAGACCGCCATGAAACAGTTTGGTCGAGGCCGACGACGTGGCCGACCCAAGATCATTCATCTCAGCCAAGCCAACCTTCAAACCGCGTCCCGCCGCATCACGCGCGATACCGCATCCATTGATGCCACCACCGACAATAAAGACGTCAAAATCCGTATGCATACCCGTGCCTCATATGTTTGCGGGTGGTTTAGACCCGTGGCCCATGGGTGCAAGTCAGAGCTGCCGGGATGTTCGCAGTTCTGGAAGCGAAGACCATACGAAAAGGTGATATGACATATTTTCATGTCATTCTTGTTGCATCGTGTTCGTTTAATTTCATAAACGAACATATGGATGCAGAAACCCGCCTCACTTACATCCGCACGCGCGCAAGCGCAAGGCAAGGTTATGGCGACTGACCTCTCGGCTGACCTCGGCGTTGCCGTGCAAACCATCCGGCGCGACCTGCGCCAGCTTTGCGCGGCAGGGCTGTTGGAGCGTATTCACGGCGGCGCCGTCCTCCCCTCCGGCGTCAGCAACATCGGATATGGCGACAGGCGGGCGCTCAACCGCGACATCAAGATCAGGATCGCCCGACGTACAGCGCAGCTGATCCCCGACAACGCCTCGCTGTTCCTCAACATTGGAACAACCACCGAGGCCGTGGCCCACGCCCTGCACGCCCACCGCAACCTGATGGTGGTGACCAACAACCTCAACGTCGCCAATATCCTCGCCAGCAACCCCAGCTGTGATGTGGTGGTGGCGGGCGGTAGCTTGCGGCGATCAGACGGCGGGCTGGTCGGCGACCTCGCCGCCTTGGCCATCGACCGGTTCAAGGTCGATTTCGCTGTGATTGGCGCATCGGCCATCGACGTCAGCGGCGACCTGCTGGACTTCGACCCCGAAGAGGTGCGGGTCAGCCAGCAGGTGATCAAAGCGGCAAGGGCGACGATCCTCGTGGCCGACAGCACGAAGTTCACACGCAAAGCGCCCGTGAAAATCGCATCACTGGCACAGATGGATCACTTTGTGACGGATAGGGTGCCGTCAGAGGCGTTGGTCAATCGGTGCGCGGATTGGGGGACAAGAGTGGGATTGGTATAGGTTTTGAGTTTTGAAGTCGGATTTGAGCCCAAAGTGCTGAATGCTGCGTGGTGCCTGAACGGCAGCTGCGCGCTAAAGGCGGACACTGCAAAAATGCAAGCTCGGACCAGTCCATAGCGTTCGGACCGCCTCGTGTACCAAGCGATAAGGCTGATCCGGTGTTGTGGCCGCTGCTGACGCGCTGTACCCTGCCCTTAAGTAGCGGTCATACAAGATGTATGTTGATAGTTCAGAAGCCGTTTCTTGTAGGGATTGCTCAAGGCTTTTTGTTTAGCTCCGCTGTTGCAGACAGATATGCGCCTTAGTTTTTCTGGCACTAGGATACCTTTCGGCAGGCTCCACCGGGCCACAAAAATAGGATGACATCATGGACGGTACACTTGGTCTACTCTGGCTGCTGACAAGTTTGACAGATATGGCGTTGAACGATTGCCCCAACGGTTGCCTTCGTACCGAAAAGCAAGAACCACAGATATTTTATCAGCTGGGACAACTGCAATCCGATGAATTTCAGAGTGTGAATGAGTTCTACCTTGGCTACGACAGCCATCGTCGACGCGGTCCCTCTCGCCCAACTTATGGCCTTTCGCTCACATCCGATGGGGCTGCATGGTTCGGGATCGGTGGGAAATGGAGCAGCCAATATGTTTACGACAGCCCATTGTTCATCGAAACCTCGCTGATGCCTGGTTTTTATCGACAAGGTGATGGCGCCGATCTTGATGGGACGCTGCAACTTCGAGCGGCACTTGGTATTGGCTATACGTTTGACAACGGCAGTAACTTGACAATCGTCTACGACAGCATGTCAAATGCAGATTTTCTCGATAACAGCCCAAGCCGCGAGTCCATCGCCATCCGTTGGACCACCAACTGGGAGGGAGAAAGTCTTCGTTCAAGACTGGGTTGGTGAAAGCGATACCCGGGCAAGGCAGCCTCGTCTTTCGGCAGGACTGTCTGGCGCACTGATCGCTGTGACCAATCATAACAGCAATCTTTACCTTTCATGCAGACGCTGGCCCGTAACGCACATGATTTGCGATGGATCAATCCAATGTCCCGCGAGGTTGACACTGCTATGCTGCTAACCCTTAAACCCCGTCGCAACCACAAACTTTTCTGAACTATCCGACCGCGAGGCGGGCGGTTTCACATTCGCCACCTTCGTAAACCGCGCCTTGAGCAGCTTTTGCAGATCACCCTCGGCCCCGCCCGCCAGAACCTTGGCAACGAAGGTTCCGCCTTCTTCCAGCACGTCGAAGGCAAAGTAAGCCGCCGCCTCACACAGCGCGATTATCCGCAAGTGATCGGTCTGTTTATGGCCAGAGGCCGAAGCTGCCATATCCGACATCACCACATCGGCCTTGCCGCCAAGCCAATCCTTCACTTTCAGATCAGCGTCATCTTCCATGAAATCAAGCTGGTGAATCTCTGCCCCAGCCACCGGCTCCACCTCTTGCAGGTCCACGCCCAGCACGTAGCCCTGTGCCTTGCTGGTTCGCTCCCCCAACGCATTCGCCCGTTTTACGGCTACCTGCAGCCAGCCACCCGGGGCACAGCCCAGATCAACGATGCGCGCACCCGGCACCAGAAACCGGTATTTATCATCCAGTTCCAATATCTTATAGGCCGCCCGCCCGCGATATCCCTCGGTCTGCGCGCGTTTCACGTAAGGGTCATTCAACTGCCGCTGCAACCATTGGGTCGAACTGAGCTTGCGCCCGCGCGCGGTTTTCACCTTGACGGTCAGATCACGCTGTCCGCGTCCGGAGGTGTTCTTTTTGGTTGGTTTCTTGGCCATGCCCCGCCTATCCCCTAAAACGGCGTGTCTTCCAAGACCCCATCTGCCGACATTTGCGCATAAAGCAGGCCTTCACGCAGGCCACGGTCGGCCACAGACAAACGATCGGTTGGCCAAAGCCGCATCAGCGCCTGCAAGATCGCCGAGCCCGACATGATCAGCGCCTGCCGGTCTTTGCCAATACGCGGATCAGCGCGGCGGCCTGCGGGCCCCAGCGTCAGGTAGTCGCGGATCACCGTATCAATCTGGTCCGAGGTCATGCGTAGACCGTCAACTTTGGTCCGGTCATAACGCTTAAGGCCCAGATGGCTGGCCGCCACTGTTGTCACTGTTCCGCTCGTGCCGATGATCTGAAAGCCCTCGCGCGCCTGCGCGGCGGCATAGGGTGAAAACTCCTCAAGGTTCTCTTCAAAAAACCAGCTCATCAAGGCGAACCGCGCCGCATCATCCTCAACATCCGAAAACTGGTCGCGCAGGGTGGCCACGCCCAAAGGCACAGAAATCCAATCTACCACCTTGGCGGCGGCAAATGGTCCGGGATCCGATTTGAACCCGGCGTGCAGACGCATAATCGCCCGTGGCCGTTCGCGTTTCGGGACATGGGTGAGGTCGATCCACACCAATTCGGTCGACCCACCCCCAATGTCCACGACCAGCAACTGCTCGGTATTGACGCTCACCAATGGTGCGCAGGAAATCACGGCCAGCCGCGCCTCTTCCTCCGGTTTGATGATCTCCAGCTTCAATCCGGTCTCGCGCCGCACCTGTGCTACGAAGTTCTGACCGTTGAGCGCACGGCGACAAGCCTCAGTCGCCACAAGGCGCATATGCTCGACCCTATGGCGTTTCAGCTTCTCACGGCAAATGCGCATTGCGGATATCGTCCGGTTCATCGACGCGCGCGACAACCGGCCCGTGTTCTCTAACCCCGCACCCAGTTGCACGGACTTTGAGAAACTATCGACGACATGAAACTGGCTGCCCTTGGGTTGGGCAATCAGCATGCGGCAACTGTTCGTACCTAGATCCAACGCGGCATAAAGGTCCGCCGGATCAGGCTGTTTTGGCGCGGGGGTCTCGACCGCTTTGGGGAACGCGCCCGCACCTTTGGGACGCTTGGGCGCCATCACTACGCCCTCCATTTTCGTGTTACATTCAAGCTAGGGGCGGAAATGGCTTTGCACAAGCCTTGTGATGGCCACGCTCAAAACCTTTATGCAGATAATGAGGTTTCGGCGCGCTATTCTGCGGGCGTGGAATGGTCTAGCTATTTGGTGCGGTCGCTGTGAGCACACCCAATGTCGAAAACCGACATTGGGCAAATCAATCGAATGCTAGAACGAGGCAAGAGGAACAAGGGGAATCACTCATGGCAGATGTTACCATCGTCTATTGGCGCGATATGCCAGCCCAGGTTATTGTGGGCCGTGGTCGTCGCGGTGTGAAGCTGCCCTTGCCCGAGCGGTTTGAGCAAGCCATCGACCGTGCCGCGATGAAATCCGGCGCGGCGGAGTCAGATGATTACATGGCTGGCTTCCGCAAGGCCGACCCCATTCCTGTTGATGGCAGCGACCAAGAGGCTGCTGAGGTCACAGTGGCCAACATCGACGCTGAATATGACCAGGAGCGGATCAAAACGCTTATCGCCAATGATGGTTGGGCTTGAACACCCCGCCCCGTACCCCTTTCCACGCCTTTCGGAGGTCGCTTATGTCCTTGCTTTCATTTCGCAAAACCAAAGACGCTACTAAAACAACAGTGAACCCCCAGCTGGAGGCGTTCCTGCAAGACTATTCCATCGAGGTGATGCCGCGCACGGCAGAAAAGGTCGACGACTTCCGCGATCTGCTGCCCGCCGGTACGCGCGTCTACATCGCCCATATCGAAGGCACACCGATCGAAGACATGGTTGCGACGGCCAAACGCCTTTCGGCTGATGGTTATAAGGTCATGCCGCACTTCCCGGCACGCATTATCAAAGATGAAGCGACCCTCGCCGATTGGATTGCCCGCTATCAGGGTGAGGCAGGCGTCGATCAGGCGCTTTTGCTGGCGGGTGGCGTAGCGCAGCCACACGGCGACTATCACTCTTCCATGCAACTGCTTGAAAGCGGCCAATTTGACAAGGCAGGCTTCAAGCACCTGCACGTCGCAGGCCATCCCGAAGGCAACCGTGACATTGATAAAGACGGCACCGACAAGCTGGTCATGGAAGCCTTGCATTGGAAACAGCGTTTCAATGACACCACCGACGCCGAAATGGCACTGGCCACACAATTCGCATTCGAGGCCAAGCCAATCATCGCTTGGGCCGATGCGATCAAAGAGGCAGGTGTAACCCTACCTATCCACATCGGCATTGCGGGTCCAGCCAAGCTGCAAACCATGATCAAATTCGCCATGGCCTGTGGCGTGGGCCCCTCGCTGAAAGTGCTGCAAAAGCGCGCCAAGGATGTCAGCAAACTGCTACTCCCATTCGAACCCACCGAGGTGCTGACCGATCTCGCTGCCCACAAAGCGGCCAACCCTGATTTCAACATCACCAACGTCCACTTCTTCCCCCTTGGCGGCATCAAGACCAACGCCAACTGGGCCATCGCAAATGGCGGCACCTCTGCCGTTCCTGCTTCTCAATCCTAAGGACCGCACCGTATGACACGCACGATTGTCAGAATCCAAAACCAAGACTGCCATTATTGGGTTCGATCAACCCTTTTGCGTGATTGGTGAACGGATCAACCCCACAGGGCGCAAGATTCTCGCCGAAGAACTGGAACGCGGCGACTTTTCCCGCGTCGAAGCCGATGCTTTGGCGCAGGTGGCCGCGGGTGCGAATATCCTCGACATCAATTCCGGCGCTGTGTTCTCGAACAAAATGGCGGAAGATCCACGTTATGCGGATAACAACTTTGTTGAGCCACCGCTGATGAAGGAAATGGTTGAGCGCGTACAGGCGATCACCGATATTCCGCTCTGCATCGACAGCTCGGTGCCCGGCGCTTTGGAAAACGGCTTGGCTGCGGCTGAGGGTCGTCCCCTGCTGAACTCGGTCA
Organism: Yoonia sp. GPGPB17; assembly: GCF_037892195.1. Classification (NCBI taxonomy): domain Bacteria; kingdom Pseudomonadati; phylum Pseudomonadota; class Alphaproteobacteria; order Rhodobacterales; family Paracoccaceae; genus Yoonia; species Yoonia sp. GPGPB17. The sequence goes on along the minus strand of NZ_JATACI010000002.1, from coordinate 677,513 downwards.
CCGGCGAAGAAGAGCGCCTCGAACTCGTCTTGCCGCTAGTCAAGAAGTATAACGTGCCCGTCGTGGCAATCTCTAACGACGACACCGGGATCAGCGAAGACCCCGACGTGCGCTTTGCCGTCGCCAAGAAGATCGTTGAGCGCGCTGCCGATTTTGGCATTCCCGCCCATGATATCGTGGTCGACCCGCTTGTGATGCCCATTGGGGCGATGGGGACTGCGGGTCTGCAGGTCTTCACCCTCGTGCGCCGCCTGCGCGAAGAACTGGGTGTGAATACCACCTGTGGCGCTTCAAACATCAGCTTTGGTCTGCCGAACCGCCACGGTATTAACAATGCGTTCCTGCCCATGGCGATGACTGCTGGCATGACCTCTGCGATCATGAACCCGGTCGCGTTGCCCACTGGCCCAAAGAAGATCGCAGAAAAGAAGGCCGAGGTCACAGCGGCCGGTGTGATCCTGCCGGAAGGTATGGACGATGAGACCTTTGTACAGCTCTTCGGTATGGGCTCCACCAAGCCCCGCGCAGGTAAAGAGATGGAGGCGATCCGCGCCGCCAACTTCCTGACCGACAATGACGCCTCTGGCAACGAATGGATCAAGTTCAACCGCGCCCCTGCCAAACCGGGCGAAGGGCGTGCGCGGACCGGGCGCCGCCGCCGCGCCTAGGCTTTCACACGCGTTGCCAAACTGCGCAAGGCACCGTTCAGCACAGCCATATCACCACCAACGCCGAGGAAGGTCACACCTTTCTCGGCGTATTCTTTGAACCGGCCTTCATCGAACGTGATGATGCCTGGGATTTTGCCCGCTGCGACCGTTCGCGCGATCAGATGATCAATGGCTTTTTCGACCTCCGGATGATCCGGCTGACCCGGATAACCCATATCTGCCGAGAGGTCCGCGGGCCCAACGAAAACGCCATCAACGCCGTCAACCGCCGCGATCGCATCGATGTTTTCGACGGCTTTTGCACTTTCAGCCTGCACCAACAAACACATCTGTTCATTGGCTGAATGCGGGTAGTTTCCAACCGCACCCCAGCCGGTCGCGCGGGCCAAAACAGCACCCATGCCACGATTGCCATCAGGCGGATAGCGCATTGCATGTGCCATCTTTTGGGCGGTTGCTGCGTCATCGACCATTGGCACCAAAACAGTCTGGCACCCCAGATCAAGGGCTTGTTTGACCATCCAGGCCTCGGCGTTAGCGATCCTGATCACCGGCGACGTACCGCTGATCGCCAAAGCCTGTAATTGGGGTAGCATTTCAGACACCGTGTTGGGTCCGTGTTCCCCGTCAATCAGACACCAGTCAAAGCCTGCATTGCCCGCCAGTTCGGCCAAGACACCCGACCCTGACGTCAGCCAAATGCCGTGCTGCACTTGTCCTGCTTGAAGCGCCTTTTTCAGTGTGTTTTCCGGCGTTTGCATCACACCCTCCTAACAAATGAAGTCGCGCCGATGCGAACACATCGGCGCGACACACGCAACTCGTTAAGCTCGGGAGGAACCCCTTAACGATAATATAGCGACTGCCCATTGTGGAAAATCTGGACCTTCTCAGGTGCCGCCGCCATGCGGACGGATTTGCCGCGCAGATCAGCATGAATGCCGGGGAGCTTGCCGATGACGGCGTCATTATCGCCCACCTTGTCAAAGTAAAGCAGGGTAACTTCGCCGAGCGCTTCGGTGATGTTCACTTTTCCCTCAAAGGCGTAGTCCTCGCCATCAGTCTCGATCATGTCTTCGGGGCGGATACCGATGTTCACTTTGAGGCCCATATCAGACGCCTCGGTCGGCACCGCCGACTTCGCCAAACCGCCCGCGTCAAGCTTAACGGTGGTCTGCGCACCCGTCTCTACAATCTCACCCGACAGCAGATTCATGGCCGGTGAGCCGATGAATTGCGCCACAAATTCATTTTCGGGGCGCTCATATAGCTCAAGCGGAGAGCCGACCTGCGCAATGCCCTTGTTGGCGAGGACAACGATGCGGCTGGCGAGTGTCATCGCCTCAACCTGATCGTGGGTCACGTAGATCATCGTGCTTTCCGGCATCGATTCCTTCAGCTGTGCAATCTCAATCCGGGTCGCGACGCGGAGTGCGGCGTCCAGATTGGAAAGCGGCTCATCAAAGAGGTAGACCTTCGGGTCACGCACAATCGAACGGCCAATCGCCACACGCTGCCGTTGACCACCAGACAGCGCCTTTGGCAGGCGATCAAGGTATTCGTCCAATTGCAGGATTTTGGCCGCACGGTTCACAGCTTCGTCGATTTCGGCCTGCGTTTTCTTGGCCAGCTTCAGGGCAAAAGACATGTTATCGCGGACTGTCATGTGCGGGTAAAGCGCATAGGACTGGAACACCATCGCAATGCCTCGCTGTGCAGGCGGCACATCGTTCACCAGCGTGCCATCAATCTCTAATGTACCGCCGGTGATCTTTTCCAGGCCCGCAATCATGCGCAACAGCGTGGATTTACCGCAACCCGATGGGCCAACAAAGACGATCAACTCTCCCTGCTTGATGTCTAGGTTGATGTTCTTGAGAACATCAACCGTTCCCCCATAGGTTTTGGCGACGTCCTTTAGTAACAGATCAGCCATGTCTCACTCCCCTTAGAATTATGACTTGAGCGCGAGGCATACCTGCCAAGGCCCAAGGTGCAGTCTTCCGTCTGCAGATGTATGTGCGCTGCCCAACTCGGCACCAATTGGTGTCCAGCTCCCCCGGGCAGATCGAAATCAGATGGTGTTTCGCTGACATTGAAAGCGCAGAAAATCGTCTGACTACCTTCTGTCCTTGTAAAATAGACCACATCGCCTTTGGCTTTGACGCCATCATGTGCGCCAATGCTCAATGCCGGATGTGTATGACGGAACGAAATCGCCTTGCGATAGTGATGTAACAGCGCGCCCGGCTCGTCTTCTTGCGCGGCTGCTGACATATGAAGATGCTCTGTTGCGACGGGCAGCCAAGGCTTGCCTGCCGTAAAGCCACCATTCTGGTTGCTCTGTTCCCACACCATCGGTGTACGGCAACCATCACGGCCCTTGAACTCCGGCCAGAATTCGATGCCGTAAGGATCTTGCAGGTCCTCAAACGCCACATCAGCCTCGGGCAGGCCCAATTCTTCGCCCTGATAGAGGCAGACCGATCCGCGCAAGCACATGATCAGCGTCGCAAACATCCGCTGTGCAGCGGGGCGCAAATCCCAACGCGACGCATGACGCATCACATCATGGTTTGAGAACGCCCAACAAGCCCAGCCATCGCCCGCCACATCATCGACACGGTGCATGACGTCGACAATGCGCTTGGCCGTCGGTTGATCCTTGGCCAGGAATTCAAAGGCATAGCACATCTGCATCAGATCATCGCCAGCCGTATACTGGCCCATGATCTCAAGCCCCAGTTGGGCATCCCCCACCTCGCCCACAGCGGCAGCGCCATAGGGCTCCATCACCGCACGCAGTTTGCGCAGGAATGCGAGGTTCTCGGGTTGGTTTTTGGAATAGAGGTGTTCCTGATGATTATAAGGGTTCACGGACGGTGCAATCGTCGCGTTCCGCTTTTCTGGTGGCAGAGGTGGATTATCGCGCAACTGTGCGTCGTGGATATAGAAATTGATGGTGTCCAGACGGAACCCATCGCAGCCCCGGTTCAGCCAAAAGCGTGCAACATCCAACAGCGCGTCTTGCACCTGTGGTTCGTGGAAGTTCAAATCCGGTTGCGACACAAGAAAATTGTGCATGTAGTACTGCTCGCGCCGCGCATCCCATTGCCACGCCGACCCACCAAAGATCGAGAGCCAGTTGTTGGGCGGCGTGCCATCTGGCTTGGGGTCCGCCCAAACATACCAGTCAGCCTTGTCATTGGTCCGGTTCGCACGGCTTTCACCAAACCAAGCGTGCTGATCGCTTGTATGGCTGAGCACAAGGTCAATCATCACACGGATGCCTAACCGGTGCGCTGTCTCAACGACGGCATCGAAATCTGCCAATGACCCAAACATCGGATCGACGTCGCAGTAATCGCTGACGTCATAGCCAAAGTCTTTCATCGGTGACATGAAGAACGGTGAAATCCAGATCGCATCCACACCAAGCGAGGCGATATAGGGCAAGCGCTGTACGATTCCCAACAGATCGCCGATGCCGTCACCATTGCTGTCCTGAAAACTGCGCGGATAGATTTGATAGATTACTGCACCGCGCCACCAGTCCTTATCAATGGCCATCTCAGTGTTTGTGGCGAGCGCCGTCGTCATCGTCGTTTATCCTGTTTTTGTCGCAGTCCCGAGCCCACCCCGGGACTGCATTTGAAATTTACTTAACGGAACCGGCCAGTAGGCCGCGCACCAGATACTTCTGCATCGCAAAAAACACTGCCAGAGGCACCGCAATCGACACAAAGGCCGACGTCGCGAGGATTTCCCAATCACCGCCGCGAGTGCCCAAAAGCTCGACAATCTGCTTGGTCATCACGGTCGTCTGACCAGATGCATCAATCAGGAACACCAGTGCCACCAGCAAGTCGTTCCATGTCCAAAGGAACTGGAAGATCGCAAAGGATGCAAGCGCAGGAAAGCTGAGCGGTAGAATGATCTTGGTAAAGATCTGGAAATCTGTCGCGCCATCCACTTTGGCATTCTCAATAATGTCACGCGGCAGGCCAACCATGTAGTTGCGTAGCAAATAGATCGCCAAGGGCAGGCCAAAGCCGGTATGCGCAAGCCAGACCCCCAGATAGCCCTTTCCGATCCCAATCGCATTGTGCAGCGAAAGAAGCGGGATCAACGCCAGTTGGAGCGGGACCACCAACAATCCAACGATGACCGCAATCAGGATCGCCCTGCCGGGAAAGTCCATCCAGGCCAGCGCATAGGCCGCAAAGGCCGCGATCAGAATTGGAATAATCGTCGCCGGGATCACAACCGTCAGCGTGTTAAAGAACGCCTTTGCCATACCTTCGGAGTTGTTTTCGTCGAACAAGACGAAATTGTAGTTCTCAAGCGTGAAGTCAGGTGGCGTGACCACATCAAGGAACACACGCTGCGCCCGGCCGCTAATCTGGTCATCATCGCCTTCCCAGACATAAGATCCATCGGCTTGCAGCGTGAATGTCTCGCCATCGCCCAGATCGGCGGTCGCACCCGTCTCAAACTCACCCAATCGCTTAGCTAGAGGTGCCCCATGCGTTCAACTCACCTTCAAAGCCAGCACCCTCAAAAATGTTGCCTTCGACCATGAAACGTCCATTGCCTAGATCAACCCGATTATCATCGGGGTCCGCGGCACGGATTTGCATCGTCTGTTCCGCAGGGAACAGCGACGACCACCACCCCGACGCGGTGATCTGATCACCGGTCCGGAAGGATGAAATCAGCAAACCCAGTGTCGGGAAAAGCCACAGTGCCACCAACAACACCACGGAAATGTTCAGCGCCCAAACGACTGCGGGCCTTCTTCCTGCCATCGCATCCATCACTGCATCTCCTTACGGGCGTTGTAGACGTTCCAGACCAGGATTGGCGTCACCATCAGCATGATGATCATCGCCGAGGCTGACCCCATCCCCCAATCGTTCGCGCGGAACAGTTTGTCGTACATGTAGTTCGCCAAGACCTGCGTTTCCCACTGGCCGTTCGTCATCGCAAAGACGATGTCAAAGACTTTGAGCGTGGCAATCGTGATCGTTGTCCAGACCACCACAATGGTCGACATGATCTGCGGAATCTTGATCTTGAAGAAAATCTGGAACGGGTTCGCGCCATCAATGATGGCCGCCTCAACCGTTTCTTCCGGGATGCCGCGCAAAGCAGCGGAGAGGATGACCATGGCGAAACCGGTCTGAATCCAGATCAGCACCGCCATCAGGAAAAAGTTATTCCAGAACGGGACTTGCAACCATTGCACCGGCGCATCGCCACCGAAGGTTAGATAAAGATGGTTCAGGATACCGATCTGCGCCACGTCTTCGGGACGGGCCTCATAGATCAGTTTGAAAATAACCGCAGCACCGACAAAAGAGATCGCCATCGGCATGAAGACGATGGACTTGGCGATGTTACCCCAGCTGAGGCGATCCGTCAGCTGCGCCGCCAACAGGCCGAAACCGGTAGCAGCGGCAGGCACAACGACCAACCAAAGGACGTTGTTGCGCAGGGCTTCCATGAATTTGGGCTCTGCAAACATCTGGGTATAATTGTCGAAGCCGACGAAGGCGTATTGGTTGCCGGGAAGCCGCTCAAGGAAACTCAAACGCAATGTCGCGAAGACGGGATAAGCGAGATACAGCCCCAGTGCCAGCAAGGCGGGTAACAGAAACAACCATGGCCGGATCTGATTGGCGCGGTTGATGTTACGTCCTGCGTTCGGCCCGGTCGGCTTAAACAGCACTTTATCGAGAAATAGGTTCGCCCCGTAGAAGTAGCCGACGCAGCCGCCCACCCCGATAATGATCGTGATCAATCCTTGTAGTGCCGGATTCATAGCGCCCTCCCCTTCGCGATGTATCTCTTGCGGCTTTGGTTTGAGCCGCTTGCTGGTTCGGACGACAACCCGTCCGAACCGATTTCTTGTGAGACTAAGCTCTCGGAGCCACCGCTTACTTCAACGCATCCCAGCTGCTCTGGATCGCACCGGTGACTTCTTCAGCGGATGCGCCGCCGACGTAGTCCACCATTCCTGTCCAGAAGGTGCCTGCACCAATCGCACCGGGCATCAGGTCTGATGCGTCGAAGCGGAATGTTGTGGCGTTCAGCAGGATTTCACCCTGACCACGCAGGATTTCGTCACCATAAGCCGCGAGGTTCACACCAGAGTGTGGTGTCAGGAAGCCGGTCTGCGCCATCATCACTTCGTGCGCGATTGGCTGCTGCAGGAACTCCATGAAGGCCATTGTTGCGTCAGACGCATCAGTAACAGCCATCAAAGTACCACCGCCCAGAACCGGGTTGCCGAGGTCTTTTTCAGCAAAGGATGGGAAGTAGAAGAAGTCTGCATCTTCGCCTGGCACAACATCATCCGGGAAGAATGCTGTCGCAAAGGATGCCTGACGGTGCATGTAGCACTGTGGTGGCGATGAGAAGAGACCGGTTGGGCTGTCGCGGAAGTCTGTGGAGCCAACCGCAGCGGAACCGCTTACCACCATATCATCGTTCTTGGCAAACATGCCAAATGTCTCAACCGCTTCGATCACGCGTGGATCGGTGAAAGCAATCTCATTGCTGACCCAGCCATCATAGACCTCAGGTGCTTGCGTGCGCAGCATGATGTCTTCGACCCAATCGGTCGCGGGCCAACCTGTTGCAGCACCAGACCCCAGACCAATGCACCATGGCGTTTCCCCGTCGGCGATCATCTGTTCGGACAGCGCGATCAGGTCTTCCATAGTTTCTGGCACTTCATAGTCCGCGTCTTCAAAGTTCTCTGGTGAGTACCAGACAAGCGATTTGACGTTCACGTTGTAGAAGAAGCCGTAGAACTGGTCGTCACCATTCGCGTCACCGTATGTGCCCAGGTCAACCCAGGATTGACCTGCGGCGTAGTTGTCAGCAACCCAGGACCCCATGTCGTCGCCAAGTGGTGTCAAAAGCCCCTGCGCCGCCATCGTTGCAGCCAAGCCGGGCTGCGGGAACACAGCAATGTTTGGTGCAGAGCCTGCTTCGGCGTCAATCACGATCTGCTGCTCAAAGCCGTCAGAGCCCGTATAGGTGACGTTCGCACCAGTGGCATCGGTGAAGTAGGCGATCATGGAACGGAAGATATCATCTTCGGGCGCCAACCATGGGCCAAAGATTGTGACGTCCTGACCGGACAGATCGGGCGCACCCTCGGCCCATGCATTATAGCTGTCCCAGCTGAAATCGCCCTCACCCGGTGTGAACGGAAGATGGCCATCAGCGCTTGCGGCACCCGCTGTCAGGGCAACCGCTGCCACACTGGCATACAGTTTCGTTTTCATTGATTTTCCTCCCAATCGCGCCCAATCCGGCGCGTAACTTCTGTGCACACTCACGTGCTGTCATTCCCGGCACGCATTTGGAATCATCGGCCCAAAGCGCTTTGGATTTACCTACACTCAGCGATGTTTAAGCGTCTGTCAATACAGGTATGTTAGCGCTAAAAATTTTCTTGGATTCCCCTAAAATCATGCTAATCAACGAAGGCTCCCGGTGTAAAACCGTGCAACGGCGTTGCGAAAAACTTGAATAATAGCGCTTTGAAAGCTCGACCGACCCGATGAATTTAAAAGAACTTTCGCAGAATCTGGGCCTCAGCCAAACCACCGTCAGCCGCGCTTTAAACGGCTATCCGGAGGTAAGCCCCTCTACGCGTCGCCGCGTCGAAGAGGCCGCGAAGACATTCAATTACAGCCCGTCAACACGTGCCAAAGGGCTGGCCACAGGACAGGCTTTGGCCATCGGTCATGTGATTCCCCTCTCAAGTAAACATGAGATGGTGAACCCGATCTTTGGAGATTTCATCGCTGGCGCAGGCGAAACATATTCACGCCATGGATACGAAATGATCCTCTCGATCGTGGATGACGCGGATGAGCGGCGTATCTACGAAGGGCTGAAATCCCGCCGCGCTGTGGATGGGGTGATCGTCCACGGGCCGCGTATGGATGATCCGCGCATCGCGCTTTTGCAGGAACTGGCTTTACCTTTCGCGGTGCATGGGCGCGCGTCGGGTTTTGACCAACCTTACGCCTGGCTTGACGTCAACAACCGCAGCGCCTTTGAGCGCGCTACAAATTTCCTGTTTGATCTCGGGCATCGACGTATTGCCCTGATCAACGGCCTTGAAGTCATGGATTTCGCGCATCGCAGGCGCGATGGGTATGCGGCCTCTTTGCGCACCAATGACGTGGCCCTTGATCCCGATCTGATGCGATCAGGCGAGATGACCGAAGTCTTTGGCTACGAGAGCACGCGAAACATGCTGGCCGCGGAAAACGCACCTACGGCAATCCTGTGTTCTTCTTTGATCTCTGCATTGGGTGTCAGACGGGCAATCGAAGAAAAAGGATTGGTGATGGGCAGGGATGTATCGGTTGTGACCCATGACGATGCCCTGTCCTATTTACAGAACGGTGGAGATGTGCCCATTTTCACAGCCACCCGCTCATCCGTGCGCGACGCAGGTCGCAAGTTGGCAGAAATGCTCCTGACGGCAATTGCAAACCCACTGCAACCGCCACAACAACAATTGCTCGAAGCAGAACTGATGGTTGGGTCGTCAACCGGCCCTGCCCCCTGAAAGGACGAACATGGATTTCAAACGATCCGATTTCCCCCAAGGTTTTCTCTTTGGGGCTGCAACCGCTGCCTATCAGATTGAAGGGCATCAATTTGGGCGCGCTGGGGCCACCCATTGGGATACATTCGCGGCGGGCCCGGGCAACGTCGTGCGCGCCGAAGATGGTGCCGTGGCTTGCGATCATTATCATCGCTTTGCCGAAGACCTTGATCTGCTCAAGGACGCGGGGATGGATGCCTACCGCTTTTCCACATCCTGGGCGCGGGTGATGCCGGATGGTCGGACGCCGAACCCTGACGGGCTGGATTTCTACGACCGGCTGGTCGATGCAATGCTGGAACGTGGGCTCAAGCCCTTTCAAACACTTTATCACTGGGAACTGCCCGCGGCGTTGGCCGACAATGGCGGATGGATGAACCGGGATACCTGCAACTATTTCGGCGACTTTGCCGATATCATCACTGACAGGATCGGCGACCGCGTCGCTGCAATTGCCACGATCAATGAACCCTGGTGCGTCTCATATCTATCGCATTTCCTTGGGCATCATGCGCCGGGGCTGAGGGATATCCGGGCCACCGCCCGCGCCATGCACCACATCAATCTGGCGCATGGGGTTGCAATGACGCGACTGCGCGCCAAGGGCATACAGGACTGTGGGGTCGTGCTGAACTTCGATCATACTGAACCACAAGACAATTCTGCCAAAGCCATACAGGCGGCCACAACATGGGACGCGATCATGAACCGATGGTTCATCGAAGCGATCACGAAGGGCACCTACCCCGCCGAGGCGCTGGCTGGATTGGGCCCGCATATGCCCACTGGATGGGAAGACGATATGGCCGAGGTCAGTCAACCCATCGATTTTCTGGGTGTGAATTACTATACGCGCCATAAAGTCTTGGCGGATGAAACAGACGTCTGGCCGCGCCTCGTCGCAGAAGACGGCCCCGGCGACAAGACCCAAATGGGGTGGGAGATTTATCCAGATGGGCTCCGCTCTGTCCTGACGCGCCTTTCGCGCGACTACATCGGGGATATGCCTGTCTATGTGACCGAAAATGGCATGGCGTGGGATGACCAAGTTGAGAATGGTGCGGTCTATGATCCTGAGCGGATGGCATTTATCTCGGATCACGTAATGGCAACGAGGCAGGCGATTGCAGACGGTGCCAATGTCCAGGGCTTCTTCTACTGGTCTCTCTTGGATAACTATGAATGGGCCTTTGGCTATGAAAAGCGGTTTGGTATGGTCTATGTTGACTTTGAAACCTTGAAGCGGACGCCGAAAGGATCTTATCACGCGCTCAAATCAGCGATCGCGCAGTAAGGACGGCCATGGGACACCCCGAAAATAAATACTCTTTGGTTGCCGATATCGGCGGCACCAACACACGCGTGGCTCTGGCCGACGGGCGCCGCATTGTTGACCGTACAATCCGACGCTATCGCAATGCGGAATTTCAGGGGCTCGAGTCAGTGTTGACCCGCTACATCACCGATGAAGGCGGTGTTGATCCAATTGCGGCCTGCGTCGCGGTTGCAGGCCCGGTGCGCGATGGTCGGGCAACGATGACCAATCTGGATTGGACAATCGACAAAGAGACGCTGGCACGTGCCACGAAGGCCGAAACGGTGGCAATCCTGAATGATCTTCAGGCGCAGGGCCATGCATTGGGGCACATCGACGCAGCAAATATCCGCAGTATTCTGTCCGGGCCTGCAAGCAGTCCGAATGCTGCGAGGTTGGTGGTGGGGGTCGGGACCGGATTTAACGCGGCGCCGGTTTATGACCTGCCAAATGGGCGCATTGTCACTCCTTCTGAAAGCGGACACGCAAACTTGCCGATCCGCAATGAGATGGAGCTACGGTTGTGTCAATTCGTATCCACTGCGCATGGTTTTCCCGCCGTCGAAGACGTGTTGTCTGGCCGTGGCTTGGAACGCGCTTATGCGTTCCTGGGGCAAGAGGCAGATGACCCGCGCGAATGTGCTGCCAAAGATATTATGGCCGCATGCGCAGACGGATCGGATCCGCGTGCAGATGCCGCGGCACGGCTCTTCACCCGCATCCTGGGCACCGTCTGCGGAAACCTCTCGTTGATCCAATTGCCGTTCGGGGGGTCTATCTTGTCGGCGGCGTGGCCCGTGCTTTTGCCCCCCATCTCAACCACTTTGGCTTTGGCGAGGCATTCCGGGACAAAGGCCGTTTTGCCGGTTTTATGAACAACTTTTCAGTGCATGTTATCGAAGATGACTATGCTGCACTCACCGGATCAGCGGCACATCTGGTCGCCTTGGGCTAACCTTCCACAAGTTCCGCAGTTCCACGCAGTTGGTCTTGCACTGCATCCGTCAAATCCTTCAGTGAGAACGGTTTAGGCAGGAATGCCGCACCCAACACTTCCGGCTGTCCGTCGTCAAATGCATCCTCAGGGTACCCCGAGACGAAAACAACCTTGGTATCTGGGCGTGATTTCAAGGCTTGGCGCACCCAAGTTGGCCCATCAAGGCCGGGCATGATGACATCCGTGACGAAGATATCAACATGCAGGTCTTCATTTTCAAGCATTTCAAGCGCGGCCTCTGCATGGTCGGCCTCGAGCACGGTATAGCCGCGCAAGCGCAACGCGCGCGTCGCAAAGGCTCTGACAGGTGCTTCGTCTTCAACCAAAAGAACGACACCTTCGGCGCTTGTCTTAATGCGTGGCTGCGCGGCGGGCGGCGCATCTGATGCTGGTTTTTCCTTTTCAACGTGACACGGAAAGAAAAGAGAAAACGTAGTTCCTTCCCCGACAACCGTATCAACGAAGATGTATCCGCCGGTCTGCTTGACGATCCCATACGCCGTCGATAGGCCCAGTCCGGTGCCTTCGCCGGGGCGTTTGGTGGTAAAGAAGGGTTCAAAAATCTTGCCCAGCTTTTCGGCCAGAATGCCCTGCCCTTCATCAATCACCTTAACCAACACATAGTCACCGGCTGGCACGGTCGCCCGGTCACGATGCATTGCCTTGGTCAATGTTGTGTTTTTGGTAACAACGCGAATTTCGCCTGCGCCCTGCATGGCATCGCGGGCATTGACCACAAGGTTCATCAGAACCTGTTCGAGTTGCCGCTTATCTGCTCTGATATGCGCCAATTGGGGATCATGATCGAGAGTCAGGGTCACTTTTTCTCCAACCAGACGGTTCAACAGATGAGCCAGATCCGACAGCGTATCGCGCAAGTCAATCGTCTCGAGTTGTAGGTTTTGCTTGCGCGAAAACGCAAGCAGCTGTCCAACAAGACTGGCGGCACGATTGGTGTTTTGATGGATTTGGATCAAATCGCCATAGTCCTGATCATGCTCATCATGATTGCACAACAAAAGCTCACAGTGCCCCGAAATAGCGGTCAGCAAATTATTGAAGTCATGCGCGACCCCCCAGCCAGTTGCCCAATCGCCTGCATCTTCTGGCTTTGCACAAACTGCAACTCTAACGACCGCAACTCTGTCACATCGTTTAGTACGGCAATCAGGTGCAAGTCATCGGGCCCACCGGCGGTGTTGAGCGTGACTTGAACGAAAGTATCTTGTTTCTTGCCCCGCCCATGCAGGAACTGCGAGACGTTTCCGGCATGACCAGTCAATGCCTCGGACAGCCAATCATTGATCGGCCGACCGGGATCATTCAGAACGTCTGCAAGGTTGCATCCCGCTGTGCTGCCAATCCCCAAAAGTTGGCGCGCTTCACGGTTTGACCCCAAAACTGCACCATCCTGCGCGACTTTTAACAGCGGCACCGGCAAATCCTCAATCGCGTCCCATCCCGCCTCTAGTTGCGGCGGCATCTGCGTTGCGCTGGCCCCGGGCAGCAAATAGACGTGACTGGTATCCCCCTTGCCCGCGATCATCGCAACCACGACCGGAAGGGTACCATCCACCCCCCGCACACTGTGCACCTGCCCGTTACGTAGCGGCAAATCTTCAAAAATGTCGTCCAGATGCGCGTGCGACGACCCCACCAACACGCCAAAAGCGTCGTTCATACCCAACACACGACCGTCAGCAGCCACGGTCATCATGGCGAATGTCTGCTGATTGCCTTGTTTGTTGGGCCCAAGGCCGCCTTGGCTTGCATCATCAAGCCACCACATCTGGCATTGCGCACTCATGATCAGCAATCGCAAGCGGAAATGCCCGGCGCGCGTAACAATGTCTTCTGTCTGCGCGCCGGTCTGACTTGCCTGTGCGATCACCTGAGAAAGCACCCCCCTGGGTTCGCCAGCATCAGTTCAAAGACATTGGCCAGACTGCGCCCCTGGCTATCGCCAAAGCGATCCATGGCTGCTGCATTTGAAAACTGTACGACCCCGGCCCCATCAGTGACAAAACCGACACCAACATCATGTGCAATGATCCGACGTGCCGTTTCGCGCAGTCGCGCATTCGCAACCTGCGCACCCCGTTCCGACCATTTCGCGAAAACAGCCAAAAACAGCAATATACCACCACAAATGGCACATCCGTATTGCAACGGAACCAGCGGCGCTGCGGCAGCAGCGGCAATACACAAAAGCCCCGAAGCCAATAGGCTCACAACTGAGGGTGTTCTGGCGGTCACCAAGGCAGGTTTTATCTCAAACGATTGATCAAAAGGCACTCAACAAACCTCACTACGCGCACCCAGTTAAGCTCCGAATGGTTAACGCCCCCTTAAACACCAATAGCAAATCGCTCAAATCAATTCTAGGTTGTATCGTTGTTTCATAATGCCACAGGTGCAGAATATCATTGGCCGTGCTGCAGAACGCTCAGCTTCTTTCTTGGCTGTCAATCTCGGCGAAGCACACAACAGTAGAAACCATCGCTGCCCGACAGCGGCGTAAACTGCCGTTCGAGACCGATCGAGAAATCAGGATTTCTGGTCAGAAAATCCTGGACTTGCCGTTCGTTTTCGCAATCAAGCAAGGAACACGTCGCATAAACAAGATGCCCTTGCCGCTTAACGAGCTTGGCCGCACGATCAAGGATATCTCTCTGCAAACTCTGAACGTGATCAAGCTTTTCTGGGGTAAGCAACCACTTACCCTGTGGATCGCGACGCCAGGATCCACTGCCCGAACACGGTGCGTCGACCAGAACGGTATCAAACCACCGACCTTGTTCAATGTCTTTGGGCGAAACTCGCTTGATACGTGCGCCCGCACGGGCGGCCCTGACGGGCAAGTCTTTCATTCTGCGTTGATCGACGTCATATGCAAAAAACATGCCGACCGTGCGGTAACCACAGCCAGAACCTTGCCACCAGCACCTGCACAGAAATCGAGCAAGGTCTCGCCCTGTTTCAGCGGCACCATATCGGCAACGGCCTGGGATGAAGCATCTTGCAGTTCAACGGCCCCATTCTGATAGGACCGCGAATTCCTAATCTTCCGCGCGCCGTCAACGACTTGCAAAGCTGACGGAGACAGGGTGAGCGGCTTACAAATGACGCCTTCGTCAGCAAGTGCAGTGATCGCCTCTTCGCGATTCAGTTTCATGAGGTTCACGCGAAGATGCACGGGCGCTCTGTCCTGCATCGCCAACGCTATAGCCTGCGCATTGTATTGATGAGACCGCATCAAGTCCGGCCAAAGCCATTCGGGAAAGTCACGGGACTCGTTGGATCGAATTGGTGCAGACTGAACTAAAGACAGTTCTTCATCACTCAGTTTGGATGGCGCATATTGATCGGCACCGAAAACGGTCGCCGGATCTTGCCCGCCGTCACGAATGTAACCCAGCAAGAGCGCTCTTCCCGTCTCGCCCCCGCCGAGTGATGCGCAGCTTTGCTTCTTGCGCAGCACGTCATACACAATGTCGCCGATGGCGGCTCTGTCCTTTGAGTAAGCGTATCGGTTCTTGCGTCCCCAATCGGTCAGAACACGGTCTGCAAGTGCGCCAGCTTGAATGCGGTCGATCAAGCTGATGGCTGCGCTAATACGTGCGGCCGGTGTCATCGCTCACTTCCTGCTAAACCCTAAGTACCCACCCTAGCCGACCCGGTAGTTAGGGCTCTCGCGGGTGATCTGCACATCATGGACGTGGCTTTCTTTCAGGCCCGCGCCTGTGATTTTCACGAAACTGCAGTTCTTGCGCATCTCATCGACTGTAGCACAGCCGGTATAGCCCATAGCCGCCCGCAAACCGCCCACCAACTGGTGAACCACGGCATGGGCAGAGCCCTTATAAGGCACTTGCCCTTCAATCCCTTCGGGCACCAGCTTGTCGCTCGCCGCCTCTTTCTGGAAATAGCGATCCGCAGACCCGCTGGCCATCGCCCCAAGACTGCCCATCCCACGATAAGATTTGAACGAACGACCCTGATAGAGGATCACCTCGCCGGGGCTTTCATCTGTGCCCGCAATCATCGAGCCAACCATGGCGCAAGAGGCACCCGCCGCAATCGCCTTGGCAAAATCGCCCGAGAATTTGATACCACCGTCTGCAATCACCGGGATGTCACCCGCTCCGGCCGCACAATCCATAATCGCCGTCAGCTGCGGGACACCGACACCGGCAACCATGCGTG
This sequence comes from Yoonia sp. GPGPB17, assembly GCF_037892195.1. NCBI lineage: Bacteria > Pseudomonadati > Pseudomonadota > Alphaproteobacteria > Rhodobacterales > Paracoccaceae > Yoonia > Yoonia sp. GPGPB17. Next base: position 661,686 of record NZ_JATACI010000002.1, on the reverse strand, counting down.
TTGTACAAATAGAACCGGGACCAATGCCAACCTTTACCGCATCTGCACCTGCGCCAATCAACGCCTTGGCCGCCTCGCCCGTGGCGATGTTGCCTAAGCAACAATTTGCACCTCGTTCGACAGCTTCTTAGCGCGCTCAACAGCCTGCGCGACGCCTTCAGAGTGGCCGTGGGCCGTATCAATCACGATCATATCAACGCCAGCATCAACAAGCGCCTCGGCGCGCGCGAAACCGCTGTCGCCAACGCCAGAGGCAGCCGCCACACGCAGCCGACCCAGCTCATCCTTACAGGCCATGGGGTTCAAGACGGCCTGTTCACTGTCTTTAAGCGTCAGAAGACCCTGCAACTTCCCCTGCCCGTCGGTAATCAACAGCTTCTCAATCCGGCGCGCCTGCATCAGCGAGCGGGCCTCATCAAGATCCGCGGGTTCTTGCAGCATCGCCAAGTTTTCAGTGGTCATCATCACGCTGACAGGTGTTTTGTCATCCTGCGCAAAGCGCATGTCCCGGTTGGTGACGATGCCGACGACCTTGCCATCTTCGCCTACAACAGGGAAACCTGTGATACGGTATCGTTCCATCAATGCCTTTGCATCAGTAAGGGTCTGATCAGGCCGCAAGGTAACGGGATTATAGACCGTACCCGAGACAAAGCGTTTGACCCGGCGGATTTCCTTGGCCTGTTCTTCGATGTTCAGGTTCTTATGGACAACGCCGATACCACCCGCCTGCGCCATCGCGATGGCCATACGGCCTTCGGTGACGGTGTCCATCGCACTCGACAGCAGCGGGATGTTCATCGCTATGGATTTGGTGACACGGGTCGACGTATCAGCCGTCGACGGCAGCACGCTTGATGCCCCGGGCACCAACAAAACATCATCAAAGGTGAGTGCCTCGCGAATCTCCATCAACCAGTCTCCTTTGTCGTGGTATCGTTGGCACGTCGCTATCGCATGGATATGTAAGGACGGAAAGGGGTAACTGGCATTTGATCCGTGCTGCAACGGCAAATGGCTCTTACGACAAAGCCGCGACAAGTTGATTTTGCGCCGACCGATGCCGCGGCGCTGGACCATGCTTTGATGAGCAGATTTGCACAATACACCATGCCGCTACTCATAGTTATTATGACGGATACGGGCCTTCCCATCGGGTGCGCAAAAGATACATTCAGGGCAGGTCAAATCAGGCGCGCATCATGTCCAACGATCCTCTCGTCATCTTTACCCCATCCGGCAAACGCGGGCACTTCGCAGTAGGTACGCCTGTACTGACAGCAGCGCGGCAATTGGGCGTCGATCTGGACAGCGTCTGCGGCGGGCGCGGCATTTGTTCGAAATGCCAAATCACGCCGTCTTATGGCGAGTTTTCCAAGCATGGTGTCACCGTCGCAGACAACGCGCTTTCCGAATGGAACAGCGTCGAGCAACGCTATGACGACAAACGCGGTCTGAAGAAGGGCCGCCGCCTGGGTTGCCAAGCCACCATCCAAAGTGACGTGGTCATTGACGTCCCCGCCGAAAGCCAAGTCCACAAGCAAGTCGTGCGCAAACGGGCTGAGGCACGCGACATCGTCATGAACCCTTCGACCAAGCTCTACTATGTCGAAGTGGCCGAACCCGACATGCACGACCCCTCAGGCGATCTGGAACGGCTCGTTTCTGCCCTGCGCCGCGATTGGGAATTGCCCGAACTTGAAGCCGACCTCGGCGCCCTCAAAACCCTGCAAAGTGCATTGCGCAAAGGGGAATGGAAGGTCACCGTCGCTGTCCACCTTGGCGATGCGGTCTTTAGCCCGCGCATTATCCACATCTGGCCGGGGTTTTACGAAGGCACGCTTTACGGCCTCGCCGTCGATCTGGGCTCTACCACCATTGCCGCCCATCTTTGCGACCTGCAATCGGGCGAGGTTGTCGCCTCATCGGGCATCATGAACCCGCAGATCCGCTTTGGTGAAGACCTGATGAGCCGGGTCAGCTATGGCATGATGAACCCCACCGGATCTGACGAGATGACCGTCGCCGTGCGCGAAGGCATGAACGCCCTTTTCGTGCAAATCGCGACCGAGGCGGAAATCGACCGTGACCTGATCGTGGATGCTGTGTTCGTCTGCAACCCGGTGATGCACCACCTTTTCCTCGGCATAGACGCCTACGAGCTGGGCCAAGCACCCTTTGCACTAGCAACTTCTGAGGCCATATCACTGCGCGCGTCAGAGCTGGACCTCAACCTGCATCCTGCCAGCCGCGTCTATCTGCTGCCCTGTATCGCGGGCCACGTGGGGGCCGATGCTGCGGCTGTCGCACTGTCAGAAGCGCCTGATAAGTCCGAAGACCTTGTGCTGGTCGTGGATGTGGGGACCAACGCGGAAATCCTGCTCGGGAACAAGGAAAAAGTGCTCGCCTGCTCTTCCCCCACCGGTCCGGCCTTTGAAGGCGCGCAGATCACCAGCGGGCAACGCGCGGCCCCTGGTGCAATTGAACATGTTGAAATCGATCCGGAAACCAAACTGCCGCGCTTTCAGGTCATCGGATCAGAGCTGTGGTCAGACGAAGACGGTTTTGATGCCGCGATTGCGCAAACCGGTATCACCGGCATCTGCGGCTCTGGCATTATCGAAGTGATCGCGGAAATGCGAATGGCTGGCATTGTCGACGGACCGGGCCTGATTGGATCGGCCGAACAGACAGGTTCACCCAACTGCTTCAAAGATGGGCGCACGAACTCCTACCTCCTTTACGATGGCACCGACAGTGACGGGCCGAAGATCGCGGTCACAAACACCGACATCCGACAAATCCAAATGGCCAAGGCAGCGCTCTATTCGGGCGCACGGTTGCTGATGGACAAATTCGGCGTTGATAAAGTGGATCGGGTCGTACTGGCAGGTGCCTTTGGCGCACACATCAGCCCTAAGCATGCCATGGTGCTGGGCATGATACCCGACGCACCGCTAGACAAGGTAACAAGTGCAGGCAACGCTGCTGGGACCGGCGCGCGGATCGCGCTTTTGAACACTGAAGCCCGTGCTGAAATCGAACAGACGGTCCACGATATTCACAAAATCGAAACCGCGATTGAGCCGCGTTTCCAAGAGCATTTTGTGAACGCTTCAAACATCCCCAACGCGGTCGAGCCGTTCCCCATCCTTGAAAGCATCGTCATGATCCCACAAGTCAACCACAACACTGGCGGTGGTGGAGAGGGCGGGCGGAGACGGCGGCGCACCCGCTGATTGCGGCTTGACGCCACCGGGCCGCACAATTACGCCATAAGTATCGGCGCGGGTATGGTGAAAAGGTATCACGAAAGCTTCCCAAGCTTCAGTTACGGGTTCGATTCCCGTTACCCGCTCCAATAATAATCAAGTACTTACAGGGCAATATGCATTTTTCCATATTCTTGAAGTGGAAAAAAAACGGGAACGTCTACGGCGCTTTGGGAACATGAGTCCCAGACTTTCACCCGGACCAGATCAAGCACTCTCAGGTTACCTTGGCACAGCCGCCCGCATGATGTGCCCGTAGAAATCATCCTCTTGCCCGCACCTCCGGCATTTGAGGTCCCGCTCCCAGAAACCACTGGCGGACAGTTTCCACTTTCTTGGCTGAGCAAGCGCCCTTGACTCGACATCAAGTCGTAAGCACCCTGCCATGAATGATCCAGTTGAAAGTCCTACGATGAATATGTTTTTACGTCTCGCTGCTCTGATGAGCGTCCTTTTTTGCATTCAATGTACACCGGTTGCCCTTGACGCTCCATTTGCTGCTGATCCCGCCCAGAGACAGCAATTTGTAAATACCACAATTGTCGGCACGACGACGAAGAGCGACTTGATCGCGCGCTGGGGCGCACCAACCGGCGGTCAGGCTATTGTCAGCGGGCCTTATCAAGACGGTTTGCGGTGGAGCTGGGTGTCTGGCACAAACCGTCAAGGTGCTGTTGTGAGCGTTCAAGTAGATGGTCAGGAGATCGTTCGCAGCGTCGAGTCTGTCAGTGTGGTAAATGGCCAACGCATCCCGGATGCAGCAGGCACGCCCCGAACGACTGTCAGCCCCACACCTTCTGAGCCACCGAGGGCACAGATCATCGACGCCGACGACGATGGAATAGGTATTGAGTTGGAGTGTTTGATCTTCTGTATCTAGGAGCTTTCACGTCACCAATGGCTGAACAAACGATAAAATGACCGAGCTGAGTCAAGGTTGCGATCAAATACCTTGGCATAGCACGGCTTCGAGCTTGTTTATCCAAAGTGCATATCCATCAGATCAGACACTATGTTCCGATCCCCAGGCATTCTGTCGGCACCTCGAATATAGCAGAAATTCGGCCATTCAGAAGGTCGATCGGCGTTAACCTGCGCCTCGGTCACTCGCGCAATCTCAAGGCACTACACTCTGGCAGTTCAGTTGATTGAACAGCCGCCGTTAACAGTTGCGCCTGGGGTTCAAGGCCTGCTTAGAGAGCAACACGAAGGGTGGCAGAGAAGACGAATGCAGCGGGCCGTAAGTCTGTTGGGTAAAAGCCACGCTGGTTCGAACCCTTGACTGGCAATTACTCAACACTGCGATCGCAAGATTTTGCTGAAATTCCACATAAAATACATGTAAGTCAATTCGTTATGCATGCGCAAAACGTTCTAGAATGCAGTTGCTGGTTCGATTCCTTTTGCTCGTTCCAAAATCCGCTATTGCAAGAACATGCCCGTCAAACCGGCGACCCCGATGGAAAAACTCAGCGGGATGACGGCGTTCGCCATGAGATGCCATGAGCTATCTTCGCTACCAAATGCCTTGCGGATCTGAACAAAGACAAATGAACTAAAGAAAAAGACCAGAAAGAAGATGACCGCCGCAAGAAGCGCATTCGACAGAGGGATGAATAGTGCTGTGCCAGTCATCAGCTTTACCGCACCTGCGCCTGACCCACCGATTGCAAACATGATAATACCAAAAACAAAGACACCCAGGGCAAGTGCCAGCTGCCAATAGAGCGGTGTCAGGTCATCGGACACAAACAGAAGCACGGCAAATAGGACAAATGGCAAGACAGTCAGCCAGTTCGGAATACGGCCCGTCTTTATCTCCAACAGCATAGCCACAACCAGGATGGCACCCATAGCCAGTGGTATCATTTCGACAATCATTTCTTCGTCCTTCAAGCGTTTAGCGCCACTTATGTCAAAACGCGTGTTTCAAGACACCCCATGCATTTGTAGAAAGTCGACAAGTGCGGCAGTTGAGCCATCCTTGCCCGCCGCGCTCTCTTTGCCCTCAACAACAGGCTGCAACGCCGTAGCAAGCTCCTTGCCCAGTTCCACCCCCCATTGGTCGAAGGAATTGATGCCCAGCACCACACCTTCGACAAACACCCGGTGCTCATAGAGTGCCACAATCTGGCCGAGCACTTCGGGCGTCATCTGCGGGTAAGCGATGGTGACAGACGGACGATTGCCCTTAAACACACGGTGACGGGCCTGCCGTTCCAGTTCTTCACCTTCGGATCTATCGGCAACCTTGCTGCGCGCCTCATCCAACGTACGCCCGCGCATTAACGCCTCGGATTGCGCAAGACAGTTTGCGACCAGCAGCTGGTGCTGATGGTGCAGATCATCTTCATGCCCACGGGCCGCAACCAAGAACTCACATGGGATCACGCGTGTCCCCTGATGGATCAACTGATAGAACGCATGCTGCCCGTTCGTGCCCGGCTCGCCCCAAACAACCGGGCCGCTGGGCACGTCCAAATCAGCGCCATCCATGCTGACGCCCTTGCCGTTGCTTTCCATTTCGAGCTGTTGAAGATAGGCCGGTAACCTGCTGAGAAGGTTATCATAAGGCAGCACAGCACGGGTTGCATAGCCGCATATCTGATTGTGCCAAATGCCAACAAGCGCCAGAAGCGCAGGCAGGTTGTCCGTCCAATGGGCGGTCTGGAAATGCCGGTCCATCGCCTGCGCGCCGCGCAGAAAAGCGCGAAATGCGTCCGGCCCGATGGCGATCATCAAGGACAGACCAATTGGTCCCCACATCGAATAGCGGCCACCGACCCAATCATCGAACCCAAAGACGCGCGAGGGATCAATGCCAAAGGCAGCAGTCTTGTCCTCGGCCGTTGAAAGGGCGGCAAACTGCGCGCCCGTATCTTCGACACGCTGGCGCATCCATGCCTGCGCTGTACGCGCATTGGTCATGGTCTCGATTGTCGTAAATGTCTTCGAGGCCACAATCACAAGTGTCGTTGTCGGATCGCAGGCACGCAAGACACCCGCAATATCGGCAGGATCAACATTGCTGACAAAATGGCAGCGTGGACCGTCATGATAAGGCGCCAGGGCCTGTACGGCCATCGCGGGCCCCAGATCGGAGCCACCAATGCCGATATTGACCACATCCGTAATCTTGCCGCCCTGCCCGGCGAAGCGACCATCGCGGACATCCGCCGCGAAACGTTCCATACGCGCAAGCGTATCCAGAACGTCCGGCATGACGTCCTTTCCATCGACGACAACCGGATCACCATCCAAGTTGCGCAGCGCCGTATGCAGCACTGCACGCCCTTCCGTTTCATTGATCGGGGCGCCGGCAAACATGGCGTCGCGCTTGGCTGCAACGCCCGCTTGCGCCAACAGGTCAATCAGCAGCGCGCGGCCTTCTGCGTCGATATTCGTCTTGGCGTAGTCGAAACGCATGTCACCCATCTGGGCGCTAAAATCCGCTGCGCGTCTCTTATCAACAAGCGTTTCAAAGCGACGATCCGCGACCTGCGCGTGATGCGCGCGAAGTTTATCCCACATGACCTATCGCTCCGCCCAGTGAACTGTTGTACCGCTCAGGATCGCGGCCACCGGGGCTTCCTCTGGCGGCAAATTGCGGGCCCGTTCCAGCGCGTCGCGTTTCTCACCGCCGATGATCACCATGTGGCGGCTCATGGCGGATTTCAGTATCTTGGCTGACAGGGTTATCCGCGGCTCGGGCGCACCGGGCGCGCGCATGGCAACCAGCAGGTCATCGCCGTTCAGGGCAAGGTCTAACTGATCGGCGCCGGGAAAGATCGAGGCGGTGTGCATATCCGCGCCCATGCCCAACAGCATCACCGATATTGGCAGCTCTGGCACCAACGCCTTTGCCAGCTCTGGCAGCTTTTCTTCGGGCGTTTCAGCATCGGCGTAAAGCGGGACATATGTCGCCGTCGCCGCGCGGCTTGTCAGCAACCGCTCGCGCAGCAGCCGCGTATTTGACCTTGCAGAGGTTTCCGGCACCCAGCGCTCGTCTGTCAGCATGACATGCACACGGGACCAATCCAGATCCGCCGCACAAAGGCTGTCAAAGATGGGTCCGGGCGTCGTGCCACCGGGCACAGCGAAAGACGCATGATCATGCACCAACAAACAGTTCTTCAACTCACCGGCCAGTGTATCGGCCAGATCCATCATCATCATTTCCGCGTCGGGATACTCAACAAGTTTCATGGGAGCAGTCCTTTTGTTTGGTCAGGGCATGTTCGCACCGGCAACCCCGGGCCAAGATGCACCCATAAATGTAAGGTCTTTAGTAGTCAGCGTCAGCCCTTGATCTCGCGCCATTTGCGCCCATCACGGTGCAACAGCATCATCGCATCCTCTGGACCTGCAGAGCCAGCATCATAATGCTTGGGCACGTCATTGCGCGCTTCCCAGCCTTCAATCAGCGGATCGGTCCAGGCCCAGGCCGCCTCAACCTCATCTCCGCGCATAAAGAGTGTTTGGTTGCCCCGGATCACATCCATAATCAGGCGCTCATAGGCATCGGTCACATCCTGTGCGTCATCGCCCAGTGCCTCGGCAAAGGTCATGTCAAGCGGCACGTCAATCAGGCGCATGCCACCGGGCCCGGGCTCCTTGATCGTCACCTGTAAATCCATGCCTTCGTTCGGCTGCAGCCGAATGGACAGAATGTTGCGGTGGCGCGCTTCGTCGCCTTCGAAAATCGTGTGTCCAAGGTCTTTGAAAACAACTGCAATCTCGGACGACCGGGCCTTCATGCGCTTCCCCGTGCGCAAATAAAACGGCACACCTGCCCACCGCCAATTTGCGATATGACACCGCATGGCGATAAAGCTTTCGGTAAAGCTGCGCAGATTCTCTGCATCTTCGCGATAGCTGGGCCCATCGGGGCCTTCGTCATACTGGCCGCGCACGATGTGATGATGATCAATGGGCTGTAAGGCATTGATGACCTTGAGTTTCTCGTCACGCACGGCATCGGAATCAAACTGGCCGGGCGGTTCCATGGCGATAAGGCAAAGCAATTGCATCAAGTGGTTTTGCACCATATCACGCATCGCGCCGGATTTGTCATAATAGGCCCCGCGCCCGCCAACACCGACAGTCTCGGCCACCGTTATCTGGATATGATCAACGTAATGGTTGTTCCAAAGCGGCTCAAACAACACATTGCCAAAGCGCACGGCCATCAGGTTTTGGACAGTCTCTTTGCCAAGGTAGTGATCGATCCGATAAATCTGGCGTTCGTGGAAATGCGCGGCCAGCGTTTCATTCAATGCGCGCGCAGTTTCCAGATCCCGGCCAAATGGCTTTTCCACCACGATCCGGCTTTTCTTGTTGGCAATCTTGTGCGTGTGCAACCGTTCAGCCAAATCACCAAAAAGCGACGGTGCAACAGAGAAATAGAATGCCTGCACCACATCCTGACGCACGTTCTTGGCAAGCTCGGCCCAGCCACCATCGCCGCGCGCATCAATGGCGACGTATTCTAGCTGTTTAAGAAAGGCCTCCAAGCCCTTCTTATTGCTTGATTCTTCGCCGCCAAATTCGGCAACGGCGTTCGCAATCATGTGACGGTACCCAGCGCTATCCAGATCTGACCGGGCCGCCCCTATGATCCGCGACCCGGCTTAAGATCTGACCAGACAAGAAACGACGAAACAGTCCGGGCAGGATTTTGCGCCGGGCCAAATCGCCGGTGCCGCCGAAAATCACCAAATCGAACTCTTCGACCGGAATGACGCGAGAAACCATAGCAAACTCCCCTATGGATGGTGCGTTAGCGCTAACGCCGCCTTCCTACCCCGGTCACGTCCACAAGTCTAGCGCGGTGTGACTTAGGCCTCGAGTTCGGCATCCCAATAGAGGAAATCAACCCAGCTGTCGTGCAGGTGGTTTGGTGGAAACTTGCGTCCTACGTTATGCAATTGCTCTGGCACGGGGCGGCGCGGCGGTTTCTGTAGGCTCATGCCAGATTCCTTGAGCGACCGCGAGCCTTTGCGCAGATTGCAGGGCGAACAGGCCGCGACGACGTTTTCCCAGCTGGTGACGCCGCCGCTGGCGCGTGGCACCACGTGGTCAAAGGTCAGATCGCCCTTTGCTCCGCAGTATTGGCAACTGAATTCATCCCGCAGAAACAGGTTGAAGCGCGTAAACGCCACCTGTTTTTGCGGTTTAACATAGTCTTTGAGCACAACAACCGACGGAATTCTTATGACCGTGGAGGGGCTGCGCACCACCTCGTCGTATTCGCTGACGATATCGACACGATCCAGCCATGCGGCCTTCACGGCCTCCTGCCACGGCCAAAGCGACAGAGGGTAATAGGACAACGGGCGATAGTCTGCATTCAGCACCAACGCCGGATAATGCTTGAGCGCACCCGGCTCGCGCACAAAGTCAGTTCTGAATTCGGTCTGCGTCATAGGTCACACCCCAGATAGGCTGTGCGGGAGCAGTCAAAGCGGCAGTCCCGCATTCTTCTTATGACAATGAACTATATATCGCGTCAGAAATGTGACAACCCCCAGAATATGCGACAAAAACCGCTACTGTGGTGTTGTTCAGGCGGCGATTTGCCCGTCCGACATCATCACCTGAGCGCGACCACGCGCCTTTGCGCGCAACAGAGCCGCTTCGGCTTGCTGCATCAGTCTGGCCAATGTCGTTTCGCCATCGGCCAATGCCACGCCGACAGAGACGGTAACTTCAAACCGCGTACTGCCTGTTGTGACCTGTATGCCCTGCGCAAGGCGTTCTGCGGCAGCACGGCCCGATCCAACGGTGTGCCGGGCAGATAGACCGCAATTGTTGCCCCATCAATCCGCCCGACCACATCCGTATCGCGTGTCACTTCGCGCAGCCGTATTGCCAAGGCCATCAGACACAGATCGCCTGCGTGATGGTCATGTTTGGCGTTAATCTGTCCAAGCCCATCAATATCCAGCATCAAGAGCGTACCGGTTTGATGCAACTTACGATCGGTGCGTCGCAGAAAGGCCTGACGTTGTAGCAAACCTGTCATCTGGTCTGTTTCGGCAGCCTCAATCAATTGGACGCGCAAACGACCCATATCGGCCATGATCCCTGTGGCAACGGCATAGAGCGGCAGACCAATCATCACCATCGCGCCAATGTACTGTGCGGTATTGCCATGAAAGGCGTTGTCAGTGATTACATCATGCGCAAAAACAGTGCCAACCACCCCCATCGCCAGAATGGTATAGCGTATAAACCAGCCAAGCCGGTTCTTTGGGCCCAAAAGTGAAACGATGGGGCTGTGCATATCTAGACCCGTCCTACCCAAGGGGCCCAATGACCCTTTGGAACACAATTACATGGAGTTTGTAAGGAACACTTAACAGAAGAAAACATCACACTCTCCCGTTAACTCAATCCCAGCCTATCACGCATAAACGCCAGCGCAACTGAAAGACCATCGGGCGCAATCCCATGCCCTGTCCCCTTCATGATATGCGCATAAACCTCTTTCCAGCCAGCTTCCTGCAAAGCTTCGGCCGCCTGTGGCAGCGATTGGGGCGGCACCACGTCATCCGCATCCCCATGGATCAACAAAACCGGCGGGCGGCTTTGGGTTTCATCGGCCAGCAATTCGGGTTCCAACAGACGACCCGAAAAAGCGACGATCCCGGCAATCGGATCCTCGCGGCGCGGGACCACATGCAGTGCCATCATTGTGCCTTGCGAAAAACCCAAGACCATCACCTGTTCGGGCAGAAGATCTTCATCGACCATCACACCATCCAAAAAAGCATCCAGATCAGCGGCGGCGCGCTCAAGGCCAAGTTTGCTCTCTTCTTCACTCGATCCGTCAATCCAAGGGATTGGAAACCACTGCCGACCCATGGGCGCACCCCGACACTCTTCGGGCGCATCGGGGGAAATGAACAGCGTATCGGGCATATGCTCACCCAAGGGATCAGCCAGACCAATCAGATCAGCGGCATTGGCCCCGTAGCCATGTAAAAACACCACGCAAGACCGTATCTCGCCCGATACCGGTTCGCGCCGCTGGGCGTCCAAAGCTCGTGTCATCTGATGCCTTCCCGTTGTTTGTGCTGCTTGTAGTAGGCCCACATGATCCGCGCCGCAACCGACCGCCAAGGGGACCAAGCGTCAGCCATGACCCGCAAGTCCTTTTCTTTGGGCCGTTCTGGCAACGCAAAGATCAGTTTCGCCGCTTCTTGCAGCGCCAGATCTCCCGGTGCAAAGACATCCGCCCGGCCCAGCGAAAACATGGCATAAACCTCTGCGGTCCAGGCACCGATCCCTGGCACTGCGGTCAATATCTTGATGACATCGCGCGCGGGCAACCGATGCAGCTCATCATAGTTAATCCGAGCATTAGCCAAAGCACGTGCATATTTTGCCTTTTGCCTGCTTAGACCCAATGCCCGAAGGTCTTCTTCGGTGGCACCGGAAACCCGAACAGGATCAGCCATCCCTGCCTCTTGCAACCGGCCCCAGATGGCATTGGCAGACGCGACACTGACCTGCTGGCTTACAATCGCGCTCAGCAACTGGGCAAATCCATCCGGCTTCAAGCGCAATGGCAAGGGCGGCAACCCAGCCATCGCCTGCGCAAACCGAGGCTCTGCGGTACATAGCCAAGCCGCCCCTTCTGAGACACAAGCGTCTGACATGATAACGCGTTCGGTCACAGCGCTTGTACCCACCCCAACGCACCCTCAACGGTGTCCACTATCGGCCAATCCCCTTGCGGCGGGCGAGCTATCATCAAAACCGAAATACCCAACTGTCTGGCCGCAGTCAGTTTTGTGCGACTTGGTGCCCCACCGGCATTCTTGACCACCAGAAAATCAACGCCAAGCTTCTGGAACAGGGCAATCTCATCCGCGACCGAGAACGGCGGTCGTCCCACAAGATATCGCCCACCGGGAAACGGGAATGGCCCGTCCGGCGGATCAATCTGGCGACAAATCACTTCGCGCCCTGTTAGATTGGCAAAGCGCTCTAAGGTCTGTCGGCCCGTTCCCAAAAACACGATTGATCCCTGTGGGATATGAGCGGCAGCCTCCTGCTCGGACAGGATCTCGATCCAGTTGTCCCCCGGCTCTGGTTGCCATCCGGGACGCAGAAACTGAACATAAGGCAGCTGTCGCGCATGACACACCTCTGCTGTCCGCGCCGTAATGCGATGCGCAAAAGGATGGGTCGCATCCAGAACCGCTGTGATCCCGGCATCCTGCAAATAGGTCTTGAAACCAGATACGCCACCAAAGCCCCCAATGCGGGTCGGCAGGGGCTGCGCCTCGGGGGTGCGTGTGGCACCGGCAAGCGAAATCACGGCATCCTGCCCCTGAAGACGCGCCGCGATCTGGCGCGCCTCGCCCGTACCCCCCAGTAAAAGCAAGGTCATACGCCCGCCCTCGCGATAATTGTGCCTTTGCGGTCAATCACAACGATATCGAACGCGATGTCGGGCGTTCCGAACCGATCTTTCACTTGAAACAGAGCCTGTTCCGCAACCGCCTGCGCCAAGTCAGGCCCGGCAATCTCATAGGCTTCCAAGGCCGTATTGGCATCCCTCAACCGCTGATCGTTCGCCATCTCGGCCAGTTGCGCGAAATCCACCTGACTGCGCCCCGAGTGCAGATCAATGGCCCCCTGCGCCAGTTTGGTGATCTTGCCAATGCCGCCGCCAATGGTGACACGACCAACAGGATGTTTCACGAGATACTTCAGCATGCCCCCCGCAAAGTCACCCATATCCAGCATCGCGTGATCGGGCAGATCATAAAGCGCTTGTACTACGCTCTCAGAGGTCGCCCCCGTGCAGCCTGCGACATGCGGCAAGCCGCCGGCGCGCGCGACATCAATGCCCCGATGGATCGACGCGATCCAGGCAGCGCAGCTAAAAGGGCGCACAACCCCGGTGGTCCCGAGAATAGACAAGCCACCTTCAATCCCTAAACGCGGGTTCCATGTTTTGTGGGCAAGCTCCTGCCCACCCGGCACGGACACTTCTAGGGTTACGTCGGGTGGATGGTCGAACTGCGCGGCCATGTCCTGCACGACCGCCGTCATCATTTGACGCGGCACCGGATTGATCGCTGGCTCGCCGACACCGATTGGCAATCCCGCCTTGGTCACAGTGCCCACACCGTCACCCGCAGCAAATAGCACGCCACCCAAGGACGCCGACACCGTCACAACGATCATGGCGCCATGGGTCACATCCGGATCATCCCCGGCATCCTTAGTAATCCCCACACGCGCCCAGCCGTCGCTTAAGCCTCTGCCACGGCCAGTGGAAACACCGGCGTTTCGCCCTTTGGCAGCGTAATCCCGACCTCACGCGGAAACGCGCCGCCCCACAGACGCATCAACGCCGCTTTTGTCGCTGCTGTCGCACACGCGCCTGTGGTCCAGCCGCGGCGCAATTCTGTGGTGGTCTCATCGGTCATTGCGCGCGACGATAGGCAGGCACGCCCATGACGGCAATCACCAATCCAAGGTCGTTTGTCACCTTTCCAAGCCCGCCATTCGGCGGCATAAAGACGCTATGAGCACTGACATCCCCCTCCCCAGCCACACGTGGCCTACGTTAGAACCCGGCTGGGTTTGGCTTTGCGGGGCCGGTCCGGGTGATCCGGGATTGCTGACGCTGCATGCGGTCAACGCGTTGCGACAGGCTGATGTGGTGATCTATGACGCCTTGGTACAGGAAGAAATCCTGACATGGGCACCGCAAGCCGAACATATCTATGCAGGCAAGCGCGGCGGCAAACCCTCCGCCAAGCAACGCGATATCTCATTGCGGCTGGTCGATCTGGCGCGCGCAGGTAAACGTGTTCTGCGGCTCAAAGGCGGTGACCCTTTCGTCTTCGGACGCGGCGGCGAAGAAGCGCAAACGCTGGTGCAGCACGACATCCCCATCCGCATCATCCCCGGTATCTCGGCTGGCATTGGTGGGCTGGCCTATGCAGGCATCCCTGTTACCCACCGTGACGTGAACCAATCCGTCACATTCGTGACGGGACATGATCAGTCCGGGAATACGCCCAGCTCGCTTGACTGGGTCAGCATATCGAAGGGCAGTCAGGTCATCGTAATTTATATGGGCATGAAACACATTGCCCAAATCGCAACGCAGTTGATGGACGCGGGACGCAGCCCGTATGAGCCCGCCGCTGTGGTGACAACAGCCACAACCGATGAGCAGCAGGTGTTGGAAACGACGCTTGGCACAATTGTCGCAGATATCCATGCGGCAGGTCTTTCACCACCAGCCATCATATGCGTCGGACAATCTGTACTGATGCGGCAAGTGCTTGACTGGCAAAACATGGCCTTGGGGCAAGCACCGCGCAACCTTGATCCATTGGGACGCGGACGCCCTGCAGAATCGGCCTAGACCGATGCACCACCCTATCATCTTGCCCACAAGACGTCCGCCTGAGGCTGCCCTCAGCCTCCAAGCGCGATGAGCTTTGTGATTGCCGCGCCATCCTCTGGCAGCGGCAAAACCACACTCACCCTTGGCCTGTTACGCGCCTTCAGAAGACGCGAAGTGCCCGTTAGGGCCGCCAAGTCGGGCCCAGATTACATTGATCCGCGGTTTCACGAAGCCGCCTGCGGTCATGCCTGCCTCAATCTTGACGCCTGGGCGATGGCCCCTGCCCGCCTCAAAGCGCTCAGCGCGGGTCCAATCCCCCTGATTATCGAAGGAGCCATGGGGCTCTTTGACGGCGCGCCACCAGACGGGAAAGGCGCTACGGCGGATCTTGCACGCTGTCTTGACCTCCCCGTTGTTCTGGTGATCGACGCCGGAAAAATGGCAGGATCAGTCGCACCTCTGGCACAGGGGTTCATTCAACATGATCCAAAGGTGCAGATTGCGGGCGTCATCCTCAACAATGTGGGTTCTGCGCGTCATGAAGGCATGTTGCGCCGGGCGCTTGGGGATATTTCCGTTTTTGGTGCGATTCCGCGCAGCAAAAAACTCACCCAGCCGTCAAGGCACCTTGGTCTCGTTCAAGCGCAGGAAAGACCCGATCTTGATAGCTTTCTGGATGGTGCCGCAGATTTGGTTCTGGCGCATTGCGATATACCTGCGCTGAAATTGTTGCTCAAACCCATGAAGACGGCCGCGTATGACCGAAAGCCCAAACCACCCGCGCAAACGATTGCCATTGCGCAAGATGCCGCATTTGCCTTTAGCTACCCCCATCTTCTGCGGGATTGGCAAGACGCTTAAGCGCAAGCCTGCACTTCTTTTCGCCGCTTGCAGATGAACCCGCACCGGACGTCGAAATGATTTACCTGCCGGGGGGTATCCTGAACTTCACGCAGGGAAGCTCGCCGCAAATACAACCTTCCTGTCGTCACTGCGCACCAGTAGGGCGCAGATTTATGGCGAGTGCGGGGGCTACATGACCTTGGGTGAAACGCTGACCGATAAAGACGGCCACCAGCACAAAATGGCGGGGCTGCTGCCGCTCGAAACATCATTCGCCGCACCGAAACTACACCTTGGCTATCGTGATCTATCCGCGCGCGATGGACCCTTTGCTGGTGCTTGGAAAGGGCATGAGTTTCACTATGCCACCACCCTGCGCGCCGAAGGGACACCGCTCTTTGATGCCTGCGATGCTGAAGGCACCACCCTGCCGCCTATGGGCTTGATCCAGAACAATGTCAGCGGCAGCTTCGCCCATATTATTGATCAGGTATAAGCAGTCCTTGCACCTTTCCCAGAGCGGGCGTACCGATACCACCATGACTTACATTGACGATACACGGGCCAAACGCAATGTGGCCGTACTGGTGCTTGCGCAAGCTATCCTTGGCGCGCAGCTCCCCATGATTTTCGTGGTTGGTGGACTGGCAGGTGGGCAACTCGCCTCCAACCCTTGTCTTGCCACCCTGCCCATCTCGTTTATCGTGTTCGGCTCCATGACAACCGCACCCTGGATCAGCCCGCTGATGCAACGCAATGGGCGGCGTTTCGGGTTTTTCCTTGGTGCATTCGCCGGGGCAACCGGGGCCGCGGTATCCGCTTATGGTCTCTACACCAGTTCCTTTGTGATACTGCTTGCCGGATCATATTTGACTGGTATCTATATGTCCGCACAGGGTTTTTACCGTTTTGCCGCGACGGACACAGCATCCGATGCCTTCCGTCCCAAAGCTATTTCATACGTGATGGCCGGTGGGCTATTGTCCGCCATCGTTGGCCCACAGCTGAACAAGCTGGTGCAAGATGCTTATGTCGTTCCTTTTCTGGGCACCTATATGGCCATCATCGTGTTGAACCTCGTGGGTATGTTCCTTTTCCTCTGGCTGGACCTGCCGAAAGGCTCCAAGAAAGAGCCCGAGGCTGCGCCCGTCGCCGGACGCACCCGGATGGAGCTGCTGCGTGATCCGCGTATCCTCGTCGCGATCATTTGTGCGATGGTGTCCTATTCGCTGATGAACCTTGTGATGACCTCGACGCCGCTGGCAGTCGTTGGCTGCGGCTTTACCACGGATGACGCCAACGACATCGTCTCAGCCCATGTGCTGGCCATGTTCGCCCCTTCTTTCGTTACCGGACATCTTATTGCGCGCTTCGGCGTTGAGCGGATCGTTTCACTTGGCCTGATCATTCTCGCGCTGGCCGGTGGTGTCGCATTGTCCGGCGTGGAACTGGGGAACTTCTATATCGCGCTTATCCTGCTGGGCCTTGGGTGGAACTTTGGGTTCATCGGTGCCACCACAATGCTTGCGGGCGCACACAGACCCGAGGAACGCGGCGCCGTGCAAGGCATGAACGACATGATCGTCTTTGGGATGGTGACCGTTGCATCATTGGCCTCTGGCGGGCTGATGAATTGCTCTGGCGGCTCGCCTGTAGAGGGCTGGAATGCAGTCAACCTCGCGATGGTGCCGTTCCTGGTATTGGCAGGCGGATCGCTGATCTGGTTGGTGCGCCAGCCCAAAATGGCTGTCTAGCGCCACCAACCACGTAAAGAGACGTTCAAAAACCGCAGACTGTCGCGTGCTGGGTTTGTGTCCAGCGCGTCGGCCATGACGCGCCCCGGCGCCTCTTGCACCATCTGCAACACCGGACGCGCATGGTAACCTGCCACCAAAGCTGGGCCCGATGCTTTTGGGACGGTACGCCGTTGCGACTTGGCTTTGTTCAATCGCACCGAACCTTGCGCAGCGAGCGCCTTGATTCCGGCGTCGGAGGTATCAATCAGCGGCTGGCGCGATTGCGCGGTGAGCGCTGGGACAGCCTGAAAGATATTCGCGATCCCCACGCCATAAGCAAAATCGCGCACGGTGCTTTCATCCGCCGCCCCCAGCAAACGCGCCGCTGTCCACATCAAATGGCCTGATGTGGCGTTGATGTATTCGTCAAAATGATCCGGGCCCTCAAATGGGTCTTTATACACATCCCACCGCCGCGCCGCGACCAACCCGTCTAGGCACTGCGCGCCCTCTGGATCCAGACAACCTGCCAGAGCATCGACCACCTCATGACGACGGGATGTCTTGCCCGCAGCAATCTCGTCCAGCGCATCGCGCCACCATTGCAGGCGCATCTCGGCAATCATCGCCTCTTGGGTCACCCAAGGCGCGCGCGCCACTTCGACGTTGAACGCATAAAGCGGAAACAGGATTTGACGCACTGCCACCGGCGCCGCCATAGCGACGCGAAAACGCAACGGATCGGCTTTTTCGACCAGAGCAGCGCAAGCCTCAAAGCTCATGTGCGAAACCCGGATTTGATGCGGCAGTTCTGATCGCATTCCGACCCGCAGTCACCGGCGGGTATGGGCAACTGACATCGACACGGCTAACCTCGTTCTCGGACAGAGACACTGCAATGAAATCAGAACCATAGTCCAAGCAAGCTTGCGTTTCGTCAGGCACGACAATGCTATCGAGTTGCAGAAGCGCGACCTTTTGTAGGGCAGCAAAAGTACCCTGTGGTAAAACAAAGCGCTCTTCTTTCAAGCTATCCGGCGTCCCGCCCCAGCTGCGCACAACAACCGTATCATCGGCGAAATAGGTGGTTGCGCTTCCGCCCCAAATGGAACCACCTGATCCAACCGAAACGGAGGGTAGAAAAGGTTGTTGTTGCTGCGTGCAGGCCGTTAGCAAACCAAGGCATAAAACAAATGCCCTGATCATGCCTTCGCCCCATCCCGGATCAGCTTCCAATTGATCGCATCAATCAATGCATCAAAGGAGGCATCCACGATGTTGGCGCTGACACCCACAGTCGACCAGCGGCGGCCCTTGCCGTCTTCGCTATCAATGATCACGCGGGTCACAGCCTCGGTCCCGCCATTGGTGATGCGGACTTTGAAGTCGACCAACTGCATATCGTCGATGATCTCCTGATAAGGTCCAAGATCCTTGGACAGCGCGCGGGAGAGCGCGTTGACCGGGCCCTGATCAGACCCATCCGGCCCCTGACTTTCGCTGACATTCAGCATCTTCTTGCCATGGACCTTCGTGACCACAACCGCCTCGGAGATTGACACCATCTGATTGCGCTTGTTCTTGCGCCGCTCAACCGTCACCCGGTAGCGTTTCACTTCAAAAAACTGCGGCAATGTCCCGAGCTCTTCGCGCGCCAGAAGCTCAAAACTGGCTTGCGCCGTATCATAAGAATAGCCTTGCGCCTCGCGTTCCTTGATCCGCTCGACAATGCGGGGCAAGGCCGGGTCATCCGCCGCGACCTCCAGTCCTGCCTCTAGCAGACGTGTACGCAGGTTGGACTGCCCGGCCTGATTGGACATCGGTACAATGCGGGTATTGCCCACCGCCGCCGGATCAATGTGTTCGTAAGTGGCCGGATCTTTCGCAATCGCCGACGCATGCAGCCCTGACTTATGCGCAAAGGCCGAGGCGCCGACATAGGGCGCTTGCTTGGCAGGCACCCGGTTGAGAATGTCATCAAGCAGGCGCGACGCGCGGCGCAACCCCTTCAGAGCGTTCGGTGACACACCCGTTTCAAACATGCTGGCGTAGGGTTCTTTCAACAGCAGCGTCGGGATCAATGTCGTCAGGTTCGCATTGCCGCACCGCTCACCCAGCCCGTTCAACGTCCCCTGCACCTGCCGCGCACCTGCCAGTACGGCAGCCAATGTATTAGCCACCGCACTCTCGGTGTCATTGTGGGTATGGATCGCCAGATGCTCACCAGGAATGCCGCTCGCGATTACCGCCGTGACAATTTCGGACACCTCATGGGGCAGCACACCGCCATTGGTATCGCACAGCACGATCCAGCGCGCGCCCGCGTCATGGGCCGCATGGATCGCCTGCAAAGCGTAGTCAGGGTTTGCTTTGTAGCCGTCGAAGAAATGTTCGGCATCAAAAAGTCCCTCACGGCCCTGCGCCTTGATATGGGCAAAGCTGGCAGAGAGGTTTTCAATATTCTCCTCAAGACTGATCCCAAGCGCAGTCGTCACATGAAAATCATGCGCTTTGCCGACCAAGCAGACCGCTGGCGTGTCCGCATTCATCACCGCCGCCAGTACATCGTCATTCTCAGCCGAGCGGCCGCTGCGCTTGGTCATGCCAAAGGCGGTGAAGGTCGCTTTCGTTTTGGGCGGGCTTGCGAAGAACTCAGTATCGGTCGGGTTGGCACCCGGCCAACCGCCTTCGATGTAATCAAGGCCAAGGTCATCCAGCACAGCCGCGATCTGCTGCTTTTCCCCAGCAGAAAACTGCACCCCTTGGGTCTGCGCGCCATCGCGCAGGGTGGTATCAAAGAGGTAGAGGCGTTCCTTGCCCATGCTAGACCCCCTCCAATTTCGCAGCATCAAAGTTGGGCCCGGGCGCCCAAGTGGCCTGCCCACCGACGTCCGTGACCTGCACACCTGCCGCATTCAGGATATCGCGCACCTCATCTGCGCGCGCCCAATCCTTGGCCGCCCGGGCCGCTGCCCGATCCGCCAGCAAGGCATCCACGCGTTCCGCAACCGCCGTGGCCACACCGGCACCCGCTTCGCCGCCATCAAACTGTGGGATCGCGGACCAATCGTTGACCAATCCCAACATCTGCAAACCGTAAGCAAAGCCCGCCAAAGCAACGGGCGTCTTTCCCTTGGCAAGAACATGCAAGCGCGCCAAAGCGCCGGAGGTATTCAGATCATTGGCCAAAACACCAAGAAACTCTGCGTCAGGCTGCCATTTGCCCTCCGCCTCCAAGGCCGCAATCAACTCTGGCCCAAAGCCATGTCCGTGCAGAATGCCGTACCATTTGCGCAATGTGCCTTCGGCTTCGGCCCGCCGCGCCTCGGTCCAATCCATTGTCTTGCTATAGTGTGTGCCCAGCATCACCAAGCGGATCACCTCACCCGGTACACCCTGATCCAGCAGATCGCGGATGGTGAAAAAATTGCCCAAGGACTTGGACATCTTCTTACCTTCGACTTGCAGCATCTCGTTATGCACCCAGTAGCGGGCGAATTCACCATGGGGATGGGCACAAGCAGATTGCGCAATCTCATTCTCATGATGCGGGAATTGCAGATCATTGCCGCCGCCATGAATGTCAAAGCTCTCACCCAGCAATTCATGGCTCATGGCCGAGCATTCGATGTGCCAACCCGGACGACCGTAGCCCCAGGGGCTGTCCCATCCCGGCACACCATCACCAGACGGTTTCCACAGCACAAAATCCATCGGATTGCGCTTGTAGGGGGCCACTTCGACGCGCGCGCCGGCGATCATATCGTCGATCGAACGCCCCGAAAGCGCACCGTACTCGGCATAGCTATCAACCGCGAAAAGCACGTGACCTTCCGCCGCATAGGCATGACCCTTCGCGATCAAATCGGCGATCATCGCAATCATTTGCGGAATATGCGCGGTCGCGCGTGGCTCATGCGTGGGGCGCTGCAAGCCTACGGCATCCAGATCATCGTGATACCACTGGATCGTTTCTGCCGTGATGTCGCCAATCGCCCGGCCCGATTCAGCGGCGCGCGCATTGATCTTGTCATCAACATCCGTGAAATTGCGCACATAGGTCACATGATCTGCGCCATAGACTTCTTTCAGCAGGCGAAACAGCACGTCAAACACCAGCGAAGGCCGCAGATTGCCCATATGCGCACGGTCGTAAACCGTTGGCCCGCAGAGGTACAAACGTATGTTTTGCGGTTCAATCGGTACAAACTCCTCGCGCTTGCGGGTCTTTGTGTTGTTCAGGCGGATGGTCGTCATTTGGGCCTCGCGCAGGGTTACGCCGCGGGCTTACCAAGTTCAGTTTTGATTGGAAACGTGAAAGAGCAACCCGCGACAGATGTCAGCAGATAATAATGCAGCAGGTAATGATGCAGATGCTCTTCATGGGGGTGGGATAGCAGTTGGCAGTGGTTTCGTCCAGTCTGGATAAATGAGCAACCTCATTTGTCCAGCGCACCCATTGAACAAAGAGCTATCATGCTATTCACGCAAAGTGTGGCGTAAATATGCAAATAAAAATCTGCCGTTATCCCATCCGGATCTGTGGTGGTGCCCTTGAAAACGGTTGCGCTCCCCTTCGGATTGAGATGGCGCTTTGAATGGACATAGATGTCAGTGGTGAGCCCGGCATAAGCCGCGTCATCTTGCCAGACTTCCGTACATCCGTCATCCTAAAGCCATGTCACGTGCCCTCGTCAACCAGATCTGCGCCGCCTACTCCGGAGCGACTGCATCCGATCCCACGACCGAACTGGACAGCTGGAAGGTTGGCGGCAAGATGTTTGCCTGCTTTGGCGACCGCATCGACGGCGTTTGTGTCAAGACCGATAGCGTGGACACCGCCACCATGTTGATTGATGCCGGTGCCGCCACCAAGGCCCCTTATTTTCACAAAAGCTGGGTGTTGGTCGGTTTCGACAGCGCCGAAGACGAGCTGCGCCACCGGATCGCTGTATCTTACGACATTGTCCTGGGCGGGCTGACCAAGAAGGCGCAGGCAGAGATCAAGGGTAGCTGATCACTTCGTATTCGACGCCATCAAGATCGTGAAAGTAGAACCTCTTGCCCGGTTCGTAGTCCGCGTGGCTATGGGTTTCTAACCCCTTCGCTTTCACTTTCTCTTCCATCGCATCCACATCATCGACCACTACGCCCACATGGTTGAACCCAGCCCGTTGCAGATAGCTGTTATCGGCAGGCTTCTGATGCGGTGCCCCACCGGGACCGGTATAAAGCGCGATGTAGCTGCTCTCAGTGCCAACGTGGACAGTATAACCGCCGTTGATCGCGGCCCCTTCCCAACGGACATGCCAGCCAAAAAGATCCGACAACATCTGCGCTGTTTGCTGAGGGTCGGCTACGGTGATGTTGACGTGCTCCACATAAGCCATCTTCAGGTCTTCCTTCTAAATGCAGCAATGATACGGGCAATGCCGCCAGGCCCGACGTTGTGGTTCTGATCATGAAAACAACCACAGTCCAAATCATGCCCCCAGCCCAGTCCGTCATGTTTCATCGCCATCAATGCCTCCGGATCGGCACAGTAGCGGAATGTTGCAGGTTTTGGCATGTCTTTTCTCCTCTGTCCAAAAGCGTTCGAATCTGTTTTCATTCCTCAAGTTAACTTGAGATCAAGGATTATTTTGCATGTCACAAGGACTGACCATTGGCGATCTGGCGGCGCGGACCGGTTTGGCCGTGTCAGCGATCCGGTTTTATGAGACGCATGACATCGTCAAACCCCTGCGCAACAAGGGTGGACATCGCCGTTACGGGCGCTCTGACATTCGCAGACTGTCCTTCGTGATGGCGGCCCAGAAACTGGGGTTCAGCCTGTCCGAAATCGCCCCGCATTTGCGGCGCTTGCCGGATCACAGGGCCCCGTCAAAGGCGGATTGGACCCGGATCAGCCGCGCGTTTCGTCAGGATATTGATACCCGCATTGCCGCGCTGGAAGACCTGCGCGACAAGCTGGATGGCTGTATCGGATGTGGCTGTCTGAGCCTGAAATCCTGTGCGCTTTACAACCCGGCAGACGTGAAAGGTGCAGAAGGTCCGGGGCCACGCAATCTGCGTGCGACAACCACTTGACTTCACCTTGCGAAGGCCGTTCCTCTGCACCTATGAAAC
The DNA here is from genome assembly GCF_037892195.1 of Yoonia sp. GPGPB17. NCBI lineage: Bacteria > Pseudomonadati > Pseudomonadota > Alphaproteobacteria > Rhodobacterales > Paracoccaceae > Yoonia > Yoonia sp. GPGPB17. The sequence goes on along the minus strand of NZ_JATACI010000002.1, from coordinate 638,326 downwards.
TCTCACATCGTATCACCCATATCACTGGCGGCGGCTCTGACGGCTGGGACGTCTTTTACAAGGCAAGACGCATGGTTGCCGAGGGCATTCCGGTGACGGAACTGACCATTGGCGAACACGACATTGGCACAAGCCCAGACATTCTGGACGCCATGCATGCCGCGGCTGTTGGCGGACACACGGGTTACGCCATGGTCCCGGGCACACACGCGTTGCGCAAAAGTGTTGCGGCTCGGATTGCGACTCGCACCGGTGTACCCACAACCGCCGACAACATTCTAATCACACCCGGCGGTCAGGCCGCTCTGTTTGCCGCGCATACAGCCGTCTGCGATCCCGGTGACACAGCGGTCTACATAGACCCCTATTACGCGACCTATCCCGGCACCATCCGTGGCGCAGGGGCTGTGCCGAAGCCCATCATCACGACACCAGACACCGCGTTTCAGCCCACATCCGAGATGTTGATTGAAGCAACTACGGGTGCCGCATCATTGCTGGTCAACACGCCCAACAACCCCACGGGCGTGGTGTATTCGGCGGCGACGTTGCACGCGATTGCAAATGCATGTACCGCCAATGACCTTTGGCTGATTTCGGATGAAGTCTATGATACCCAAGTCTGGGAGGGCCGCCACATCACCCCTCGCAGCCTGCCGGGCATGGCCGAGCGCACGTTGGTTGTGGGGTCAATGTCGAAAAGCCATGCCATGACCGGCAGCCGGGTTGGCTGGATCTGCGGGCCCGCTGACGCAATTGAACATATAATTAATCTTGCCACGCATACGACCTATGGTGTGGCTAAGCTTCATTCAGGATGCCGCTGACTTTGCGTTGAACCAAGGCGATATGGTTGAAAAAGAAGTCGCGGAACCCTTCCGCCGTAGGCGTGCGCTGACCATGCAGGCGCTTGAAGGGCAAAACGTTGTGCGCGTAGTGCCCGCACAAGGGGCGATGTACGTGATGCTAGACCTCCGCGCGACGGGAATGACCGGAGAAGACTTCGCCAATGCCCTGCTCGATGCAGAACATATCGCCGTCATGCCGGGTGAAAGCTTTGGTCACGCCGCGGCGGGCCATGTGCGTGTGGCGATGACTATTGCGGATGATCAATATGTCGACGCGCTCGCGCCTGATTGCCTTTGCCAGCGCAAAAGCGGGACAAACGCCACCTTAGCCCATAAAGGACAACGGCCATGACAGATATTGCTGCAGGTTTTCGCGCCCTCCACATCAAAGGCGATCCATTCCTGATGGTGAACGTCTGGGATCGTGGATCGGCCAAAATGATGGCAGCGATGGGGGCCAAGGCGCTGGCGACCTCTTCTGCCGCGCATGCCTTTACACTGGGGCGGCCTGATGGCGGCACGGTCACGCGAGATGAAGCCCTCGCGCATGCGGCAGAGATCGTATCGGTCGTGTCAGTTCCGGTTCAGGGCGACTTTGAGAACGGATTTGGCGATGACCCGGACACCTGTGCCGAAACGGTACGCATGGCTGCCGAAGTCGGGCTGGCCGGGGTATGCATCGAAGATATCGCCCTGCCCTCACCAGAGGCATATGATTTTGATCTTGCCGTGGAACGAATCCGCGCCGCTGCCGCGACAGCACGCGCCTTGCCGCATGATTTTGTGCTGACCGCCCGTGCTGATGGGATCATGACGGGTGTCTACGACACTGACGAAGCGATCCACCGTTTACGCGCTTTTGAGGTCGCAGGGGCAGATTGCCTTTATGCCCCGCTTCCGCCTGATATGGATGCCTTGGCAAAAATTTGTGCCAAGACGACCGCGCCGGTGAACGCCTTGGTGGCAGGCCCCTACACGGCCCAGACGCAGGCTGCCTTTGCCAGGATTGGTGCTGCGCGTCTCTCGGTCGGGTCAGCTTTGGCACGTGTTACCCATCGGGCGCTTTTTGACGCCGCACAAGGAATGCTGGAGGGTGGTGGTTTTTCCGTCCTGAAGAATGGGATCAGCAGCGACATCATTGACGATCTGCTGACATGAAAAGGGGCCTGTCAGCGCGGTGACAGGCCCCAATAAGCATCCCTTGCATCGGTTTTTTGGGGAAGGGACAGTGCGGTAGGATGCTTATTCCCAAAAGGGTTTAGAATTTGAACGACGCACGCAACGAAAGTGTTGTCGCGTCGACATCGACACCATCGCTGTCGGCAAAATCCTCAAACTGATGTTGCAGGACCTCACCACCAAGGATGATCGCATCGTTCATCATGTAAGACACGCCCAGACCGGCAAAGCTGCCGTCTGTGTCACCATCAAGTGCATCGGTCGTTTCTACGCGCGCCACACCGGCAGTGATGTAAGGCATAAACTGGCCCGCATCATAACCGAGCTTTGCTTTGGCGCGGGCAATTGAATCCACTTCAGAAGACGGATCGTCGACTTCGATGTTGGTCAGATCATAATCGATCTCACCACCCAGCACGATGCTACCGAAATCATAGTTGTAGCCTGCGTGCACACCGTAGATCGCACCTTCTGGATCGTCATCGTCAAGGATGGCATCAGAATCCAGTCGTCCAAATCCAAGCTGGCCACCGGCATAAAAACCGGTCCAGTCATTGCCGACTGCGACGGGCGCAGCCGCAATGGGCGCTGGGGCTGGCGCAGGTGCCGCAATAGGCTCTGAGATACCGCCAGCTGACGCCATACCTGTGGCCAAAGCCAAAGGTGCGGCCAACATGCTCGTGCGGGCGAATTTCAATGTCGTATTCATTTTTGTCTCCGTTAATCCGGTTGTCGTGTTCGGTACAGGTGACACTTTGAGCGAGGGGTTCAACGGGTCTCATGACGCTGTGAATCTGATCGGCGGGTTCGAGCGGATTGCGCTGCTGAATATCGGCCAATCACTGCCTATGCTTGACACAATTACATCAAATCGGCGTGATTGTGCACGGATCGGCAGGTTTTAGCGCTTGTTTTCGGGAATTTAGCCCGCGCTCTTGAAAGCCGGTGCAATCCGCCCACCCGTCATTGATCGGGCTACACCAGTGGTTTGTGGGCTTGTAGTCGGCAAACCGCGTGCGACTCGGACGGCCAGATAGGCAAAGGCCTGCGCTTCAAGCATGTCACCGTCCAAACCAACAGCCTCGACCGGGGCCACATCGCAGGGCAAACTATCGGCCAGGCCCGACATCAGCGTTTTATTGTGCCGCCCACCGCCTGTGACCAGCAGCTTTTCAGGGTTCGTAGGACAAATAGCACAGGCTGCGACGACACATTCGATCACGGCTTGCGCCAATGTGGCAAGCGCATCTGCATCAGACAGGGCCGTTACGGCGCGGCTCAGGTCGCCGAAGGCGTCGCGATCAAGTGACTTTGGGATCGCCTTGCGAAAGTAAGGATGTGCCATGAAAGCTGCGACAATGGCCGCATCAACTTGGCCTTGCGCCGCCAGTTCGCCGCCCACGTCATATGCCATATCATGCCGTGTGCGCATCAGATCGTTCATCGGGGCATTGGCTGGCCCCGTATCAAAAGCCATCAGGGCCGCCGGGTCCGCCGGATCATCGCGAGATGGATCAACCCAGGTGATATTACCGACACCGCCTAGGTTCAGGAAAGCGACAGGCGCGTCAGCCTTGATCCATTTTGCCAAGGCAAAGTGATAGAATGGGGCCAATGGCGCACCCTGCCCGCCTGCTGCGACGTCCGCTGTGCGGAAGTCCCATGCCACCGGATATCCCAGTACTTTTGCCAGCCTTGCACCGTCGCCACACTGATGCGTCCCGCGCCCGCCGGGATCATGGGCCAAAGTCTGTCCGTGAAAGCCTGCAATATCAACGACGCCCATTGGCTCCATCACCTTGAGATGATGGTCTTCAATAATTCTTGCTACCACGCCCAAGTCATCGCCTGGCCACCGACCGAGGTAGTCCTTGATAGTCGCTTGCTGCTCTTGGGTGTATGCGCGGTAAGACGTGGGGCCAAACTCAAAAATCTGCTCCCCATCGGTCTGTAAGATCGCCGCATCAACGCCATCCAGCGAAGTGCCAGACATCGTCCCCAAAGCCGTCACCACGCCTGTTCGCAACATCCGCTTTCCCTAGCCTGCCGTCCTGACTATAGAGTGCACCGAGACAACGCCAGGAACAAGCCAATGACCTACCACCCCAAATCCGATTTCATGAATGTCATGATGACGCGCGGCTTTCTGGCCGACTGCACGGATTATCAAGGGCTGGACGAGGCGCTGAGCAAGGGTGTGACCCCCGCCTACATCGGCTTTGATGCAACGGCCAAGTCACTGCACGTGGGTTCACTGATTCAGATCATGATGCTGCGTTGGCTGCAAAAAACTGGACACAAGCCCATCACGCTGATGGGTGGAGGTACGACGAAAGTGGGCGATCCGTCGTTCCGTGCAGATGAGCGCCCTTTACTGGGGCCGGATCAGATCGACGACAATATTGCGGGCATCAAACAGGTGTTTTCGGCCTACCTGACCTATGGTGATGCGCCCACCGATGCGATGATGATCAACAATGCCGAATGGCTGGACGGGCTGAACTACCTCGACTTTCTGCGCGATATCGGGCGGCATTTCTCGATCAACCGCATGCTATCGTTTGAAAGCGTGAAATCAAGGTTGGACCGTGAACAGTCACTGTCGTTCCTCGAATTCAACTACATGATCTTGCAGGCCTATGACTTCCTTGAACTGAACCGCCGCTATGGGTGCCTGTTGCAGATGGGTGGCTCGGATCAATGGGGCAACATCGTGAACGGGATCGACCTGACGCGCCGGGTGCTGGATCAGGAGATTTACGGGCTGACCTCACCTTTGCTGACCACCAGTGACGGCAAGAAGATGGGCAAATCCCAATCCGGCGCTGTCTGGCTGAATGCTGATATGTGCAGCCCCTATGAATTCTGGCAGTTCTGGCGCAACACAACCGATGCCGACACCGGGCGTTTCCTCAAGCTCTACACGGAGTTGCCGATTGATGAATGCGACCGTCTCGGCGCATTGCAAGGGTCCGAGATCAACGCGGCCAAGATCATTCTGGCCAACGAGGTCACAACCTTGCTGCACGGAGCAGAAGCCGCGCAAACGGCGGAAGCGACGGCGCGCGAAGTCTTTGAAAAAGGTGGCGTTGGTGATGATCTGCCCACATTGACCTTGGCGGCGGATGATCTGGGCGATGGCATTTCCATCGTGCAGTTGATCGTCAAGTCCGGCCTTGCCAAAAGCGGTAAGGAAGCCAAACGCCTGATTGCGGAAAATGGCGCCAAGATGAATGACGCCCCATTGACCGAGGCGGGTCTGGTCATTGATGCCAAAGCCCTTGCCACGCCCATCAAACTGAGTGCCGGGAAGAAACGTCACGCATTGGTGCAGCTGGGCTAAAGCAAAAGCAGCCCCACGAACAGGACCGTGACGGCCACCGGAAACGTCATGATCACGGCGATAAGGGCCGCACCCAGCACCGTGGGGCGCGGCGCTGGCGCGACGACGCCAGAAACAGATTGTGCGTGTTTTTTCATGGCGCCATTAACGGTGACTTAGGTTTCAAATGGCTTAACGGGGCGATGCGATCTGATGTGCCCCTCCCCTTGCAGCAACACCCCTTTTTTGCGGCAGCGCTCGCACGATTGGGGCGGCAGGTCGCATTTGTTGATCTTGACGGTGCCGCCCCGGTTCTGACCGTTCAGCAGTTTGGACAGCACATGACCTCACGCGGACCCATCTGGCATGAAAACCGGAACCAGGACGGCTTGCACCGTACAGACCTGCGGATGATCAATGCCGATACGCCGCAAGATGCAACGCTGCGCGCTGCCGGGTTTCGCCGCGTTATGACGAATGCATATGTCGCAGAACTCGATTTAACCACCCGCGCGGATGAACGCTCCCGCGCGTTGAAACCAAAATGGCGCAATGCTTGGCGCGCGGCACAATCCGCACCGCTTTTCCTGGCTGAGCAGCGCTATAACATCAACACGCATGCCTGGCTTTTGCAGGCTGATCTGGCCCAACAACGCAGCAAACGGTTTCGTGGCCTGCCGCATGATCTGATCAACGCTTATGCCGTCGCGACCCCACGCGCCGTACGGGTTCTGATCGCTTACGAGGGTGACACACCCGTTGCTGGCATGTTGTTCCTGCTGCATGCGCCGGTGGCGACCTATCACATTGGATGGACCAATGCGCGTGGGCGGGCGCTCTGCGCGCATCACCGGATGATCATGCAAGCGGCTGACGACCTTGCAGAGCGTGGCTATTGCAGGCTGGATCTTGGTCTGGTCGATACGGATACAAGCCCCGGCCTTGCCCGGTTCAAGATCGGCACAGGTGCAAAGGTACGCCCATTGGGCGGAACCTGGTTACGGATACCGGGCTGCCAAAGGATTTCGGCGGTTGCGCAGAACTGATGCTTACTCAAATGTAGGGCGCATTGCGCAACACATGAAAAGGCAAACCATGTCCACCTACTTTGTCTATGACGTTTTTACCGACACTGCTTTTGGCGGGAACCAATTGGCCGTGTTTCCCAACGCAACCGATATTGCAGAGGATCATCTGCAAAATATCGCACGCGAATTCAACTTTTCTGAAGTCACGTTTGTCTATCCACCCCACGACACCGCGCATACTGCCAGAGTACGCATCTTCACACCAACCATGGAAATCCCCTTCGCCGGGCATCCCACTATTGGCACCGCAATCGCCCTGCGCGACGAAGGCCATGCCGGGGCGATGATCCTCGAACTTGGCGTCGGGCCAATCCCCTACCTTTTTGAGGGTGGCAAGGCCGCCTTTACCATTGCCGCACCGCTTGAGCGGACTGCCACGCCAGAACCGCAATTGGTGGCGGCAGCTTTGGGCCTGTCGGCAGATACAATCAATGTGCAGACGCACGCCCCGGTACAGGCCAGCGTCGGCCTCCCATTTGTTATGGTTGAGTTGCAAACCAAGGACCATCTGGCCGCCTGCATGCCGTCGATGGATCACATTCGCGAAGGTGCGCTTAAGCATCCGGCAGGATTGGATTTCGCCATCTTCGCCTACACCCGCAACGGTATGCAGATTGACGCGCGGATGTTTGCGCCGCTTGATAACATCCCCGAAGACCCAGCGACCGGCAGCGCCTCTGCCGCGTTGGCCGCATTGCTGACCGAGGCGTTAGGCAAGGATCTGACCCTGAATATTCTACAAGGCGAGGTGATGGGGCGGCCTTCCTACATCACTGCATCGACAAAACACGCCAACCCTGTTCCGGTGACCATCAGCGGTCAGGCCGTGCGCGTGATGCAAGGCACGCTTTTGGTCTAATCCACTGGAAACCAGCTGCCCGCCCGGCTATCAGGGGATCAGTGAAAAACGAGGCCGGTATGACGACGACCATTCTTGAACGCTGCGAGGCAAACGGGCTGCGGATGACGGACCAGAGACGCACGATTGCGGGCGTGTTACAGGACGCGGTTGATCACCCGGATGTGGAAGAATTGTACAATCGTGCCGCAGCTGTCGACCCGAAGATTTCGCTGGCGACAGTCTATCGCACCGTGAAGTTGTTTGAAGAAACCGGCATTCTGGAAAAGCATGAATTCGGCGACGGGCGTGCGCGCTATGAGGCCGCTGACCGTGACCACCATGATCACCTGATCGATTTGCATTCTGGCGAAGTCATTGAATTCGTCGATCCCGAGATTGAAGCGCTACAAGAACGGATCGCCGAAAAGCTGGGCTACCGTTTGATGGGCCACCGGTTAGAACTTTACGCCGTCCCCCTGACCGACAAGGACAACTGACCCTTGGACAATATCCGCGGCGCGGCCTTCATGGTCTTTGCGATGTTCTGTTTTGCCGTTGAAGACGGGATCATCAAGCTTTTGGCGCAGGATATGCCTGTTGGCCAGATCATCTCGGTCACGTGTCTGGGTGGGCTGATCGGGTTTTTAGGATGGGCGGTTCTTAAAGGGGACCGGCTTTGGCAACCGGCTTATCTGAACGTCAAAGTGAACCTGCGCAGCCTGTGTGACACCTGCGGTTCGCTCATGTTTGTGACGGCTCTGGCACTTGTGCCGCTGACGACAGCCTCGGCCGTAATTCAGGCCACACCTTTGGTTGTTGCGTTGGGGGCGGCTGCATTCCTCGCACAACCCATTGGCTGGCGCCGCTGGATCGCGATTATTGTGGGTTTTATCGGGGTGCTGATCATCATCCGCCCCGGTATGGATGGGTTCATCCCTGCCACGCTTTTAGCGGTCGGCGGCATGTTGGGGTTGGCCGCACGCGACCTGTTTACGCGCAGCCTGACCGTGCAGTTGAGCGGCCCGCAACTGGCCACGCATACGTTTTCAATGGTCGTACCGGCGGGCTTTCTTTTGATGGCCTTTCAAGGGCAGTCCATTGTTGTGCCCGATGGGCGACAATCGCTCTTGCTGATGGCCAGCATCGTTGTTGGCATGATCGCCTATCTCGCCATTGTCGCCGCAACCCGTGGCGGCAATGCAGGCATCATTTCATCCTTCCGTTACAGCCGGATGATCTTTGCCCTGATCATCGGCTTTGTTATGTTTTCAGAAATCCCCGACGCGCCAACGCTGATCGGCGCTGCGATTGTCATTGCATCCGGCATCTACACCCTGTGGCGCGAAACCATTCTGCACCGCGCTTCCCTAAACGAAAATCCCGCGCTATAGAGCGCCTGATACCGCTAACATTCCGCTTAAGGAGCATCCCATGAGCACGATCATCGACATTCACGCCCGCGAAATTCTGGATAGCCGGGGCAACCCGACCGTTGAAGTCGACGTGATCCTGGAAGACGGCACCATGGGCCGCGCTGCAGTACCTTCAGGTGCGTCAACGGGTGCCCACGAGGCCGTCGAAAAGCGTGATGGCGACAAAACCCGCTACATGGGCAAAGGCGTGTTGGAGGCAGTCGCTGCCGTGAACGGTGAAATAGCCGAAGCCATCCTGGGTTTTGACGCAACCGAGCAGGTCGCCATCGACATGGCGATGATCGAGTTGGACGGAACGCCAAATAAAGGTCGTTTGGGTGCGAACGCGATCTTGGGTGTCTCTATGGCCGTGGCCAAGGCGGCAGCCGATTTCACCGCACAGCCCCTTTTTCGCTACATCGGCGGCACCTCTGCACGCACCCTGCCCGTCCCGATGATGAACATCATCAACGGCGGCGAACATGCCGATAACCCCATCGACATTCAGGAATTCATGATCATGCCCGTCAGCGCGGAAAACATCCGCGAAGCCGTGCGCATGGGGTCGGAAGTGTTCCACACACTGAAGAAAGAGCTGTCCGCCGCTGGCCACAACACAGGTATCGGCGACGAAGGCGGCTTTGCACCGAACCTCGCCAGCACACGTGTTGCGTTGGACTTCATCATGACGTCGATTGAAAAAGCTGGCTACAAGCCCGGCGAAGATATCTACCTCGCGCTCGATTGTGCGGCGACCGAGTATTACAAGAACGGCAAATACGAGATGGTGGGAGAAGGCGTGTCGCTCACATCAGAAGAAAACGCGGCTTATCTGGCGAAACTGGCCGAGGACTACCCGATCATCAGTATCGAAGACGGCATGTCCGAGGATGACTGGGACGGCTGGAAAGCCCTGACCGACATGATCGGGGACAAGGTGCAGCTGGTGGGTGACGACCTCTTTGTGACTAATCCAACCCGCCTGGCAGATGGCATCGCCAAGGGTTCTGCCAACTCCATGCTGGTCAAGGTGAACCAGATCGGATCGCTGACTGAGACACTGCAGGCCGTTGATATGGCGCACCGCGCCCAGTTCACCAACGTCATGTCCCACCGCTCCGGTGAGACGGAGGATGCAACGATTGCCGACCTCGCTGTGGCCACGAACTGCGGCCAGATCAAGACCGGCTCCCTGTCGCGCTCTGACCGTCTGGCGAAGTATAACCAGTTGATCCGCATCGAGGAATTACTAGGCGAGACGGCTGTCTACGCAGGCCGGAGCATCTTGAAAGGATGATGCTTACGGCAAATACTTATGATGTCCCGGCCGGGCATGTGGCGACGGTTGTCACAACACTAGAGATGACCGCGCCCAAGCGTGCCGCGCGTTTGCCATTTCCTGATGGGACCGCTGCCCGCAAAGAGGACCTGAGCGTAGACGAATTTCGCAACCTTTTTCGCAAGGTCGGAGCACCATGGCTTTGGGTCTCTGGATTGTCAGACAACAACGATGAGATCGCGTCGACGCTATCTGACCCAAACGTCGACTACTGGGTGGTTTATCGAGGGCAAGAGTCCATTGGTCTCATTGAGCTTGATTTCCGACAAGAAGGCGCCTGCGAGCTTGTTCTTTTCGGCATGGTGACTTCGGCAACGGGGCAAGGCCTTGGCGGACCAATGATGGCGCTGGCGCAAGCGGAAGCTTTCGCACGCGATATCACGCGGTTTCATGTCTGTACCTGTCATCTTGATTCACCAACCGCGATGCCGTTCTACCTCAAAGCGGGGTTCACACCTGTCAAACGCGCGGTTGAGGTCTTTGCCGACCCACGCCTGACCGGCCACCACCCTGCGGACGTTGCGCCACATATCCCATGCCTGCCCTGACCGCCGATCAGATCATCGCACAGCTTGATCTGGCCCCGCATCCGGAGGGCGGGTTCTATCGGCAAACATGGGTGGCGGAAAGCAACGGCCGCGCCACGGGTACCTGCATCTACTTCCTTCTGAAAGCAGGGCAAGAAAGCCATTGGCACGCCGTTGACGCGGTTGAGATCTGGCATTTCTATGCGGGTGCTCCTCTCATCTTGTCGCTGGCCCCAACCCTTGCGGGCCCAGCGTCTGATCTTCTGTTGGGTCCCGATCTAGCCAATGGCGAAACCCCGCAAGTGATCGTGCCAGAAGGGCACTGGCAAAAGGCCGCAACGACCGGCGATTGGACACTAGTGGGCTGCACGGTTTCGCCCGGGTTTCAATTTGAAGGCTTCATCCTTGCTGATCCGGGCGTAGATATCCCGCGCTAGCCAGTGGGCCCTTCATAGAAATGATCTTCCTCCGGCATCTCACCGGTTTCCAGAATATGCATCATTTCAGCATTCATCGCAGCTTCGCGTGGTCCCAATATCTCTTGGACACGGGCAATGTAGGGCTCGTTCTCCATCACCGGTATCGCGGGATCATAGACATCCGCTAAAGAGATCATCGAAGCACGGTCGGCCCGGTTGAACGCATCAACCATCATCTGCGCGCGATCACGGGGTATGTTCAGCGCCTCAAGCGATGACCGCCCCATACGGAGCGCACTGTCATAGTTCTCACGTATGATATCGCGGCAGCCTACCGCCCAGAGTTCATAAACATGGTGACGGTCAACAGCACGGGCGATGATATGGACATTGGGTGCGGTCGCATGGACATAACGCACCAGCTCAGTCAGTTTTTCGCGGTCGTCGATCGCCGCGACAAATACCTTGGCGTCATGCAGGCCTGCGGCATGCAACAGATCAGGCCGCGTGGCGTCGCCATAGTAGATACGTGCCCCAAAACGGCGCATGTTTTCAAGGTGTTGCGCGTTGTAGTCGATGACCGTCAGGTTATAGCCCGCCGCACTGAGAATGCGACGGACAAGTCCACCAATCCGCCCCCCGCCTGCGATGATCACCTCACCCTGCTCTTCTATTTCATCGGCTTCGCCTGCGTCCGCTACGGCATAACGCGGCACGATCACCCGGTCGTAGAAGATAAACAAAAGCGGGGTCAGCATCATGGAAATCGCAACAACCAGCAGCAATTGATCCGCCAGCATTTGTGGCAAAATCGCGTTGGTTACCGAGAAGGACAGCAGGACGAAACCAAACTCGCCCGCCTGCGCCAGGCTCAGCGCCAAGAGCCAACGGTCCGCGCCGCGCAGTTTGAAAACCACGGCAAGAACCGCCAGAACCGCCGCCTTTATGGCAACCAGCAACACCGTCAATGCCAGGATGAGCATCAGATTGTCAGCGAGCAGCGTAAAGTTGATCGCAGCACCGACTGTCATGAAGAACAAGCCCAACAGCAGCCCTTTAAACGGATCAATATCCGATTCCAACTCATGCCGGTATTCGCTGTTGGCTAGTACAACACCGGCCAAGAACGTGCCCAAAGCAGGCGACAAGCCCACCAGCGACATCAACAGCGCGATGCCGATCACCATCATCAGCGCCGTTGCGGTGAACAGTTCACGCAGGTTCGCACCGGCGATAAAGCGGAAAATCGGACGCGTCAGAAAGCTGCCCGCCCCCACAACAGCCGCAATCGCCACAATATTGACCAGTGCGGTTTGCCACCCGTTCAGACCTGCAACAAGGCTCATCCCCGCCCCATGATCATCGCCGCCGTGATCATCGCCATGGTTGTCACCATGTGCGGCCTCGGCGCCATGTCCGGCGTCCCCGCCATGTGCTACATCACCCGCCATATCCAACAGTTCCGGCATGGCCAGCAACGGCATCAGCGCCAGCATGGGGATGACGGCAATATCTTGGGCCAGCAGAACCGAGAAACTCGATTGGCCGCCGTCGCTTTTCATTAAGCCTTTTTCATTCAATGTTTGCAAAACAATAGCGGTTGAACTTAAAGCTGCAATCAACCCCACAGCAAGCGCGACCGTCCAACTCAGCCCAAACAGCAGGCCAATAGCCATCACCGCCGCCGCGGTGATACCAATCTGCCCACCGCCAAGGCCAAGCAACTTGCCCCGCATCGCCCAAAGCCGCTTTGGCTCCAGCTCCAGCCCCACAAGGAACAGCATCATCACCACGCCGAATTCGGCAAAATGCTGGATCGAGATCACATCGACATTCAACAATGCCAGAATGGGGCTGATCACAATACCCGCGATCAGATATCCTAGCACCGATCCCAGACCCAACCGTGTCGCAATCGGTACCGCAACAACGCCTGCAATCAGGAAAATGAAAGCAAGCAACAGAAAATCAGTCATGGTACGGTCCCTTTGTTGCGAAAATCATGCACGGCAAGGGACAACATTGAAAGAGTGAAACAACATAGAGCAACGACCCGACATAAAAAAGGGAGGGCAATGCCCTCCCTGAGTTTCGCTGATCAGGCTCACTCATTATGTACCGCTCGGTTTATTTGCCTGCGGCCCAATCCGCGTCAGAGCGAGCGCACCCGCTCCGAAGCTCGTTTTAACTACACCCGGATGTCGCACCACATGTGTTGCATTTCATACAGGTGCCATTGCGCACCAAAGTGTAGTTGCCGCACTCGCCACAAGGATCGCCCTCATAGCCCTGCATCTTGGCCTTATCGCGGGCCGAGATTGTGGTGGCGGTTCCTGTGGCCACGATGCTCTCGCTGACTTCCGGCACCAGTGTTTGCAGCGCTGCGGCCGCATCCGTACCTGTTGCCAGTGCCGTCGCACCGGCACCGCCCTGCAAAACAACCAGATCCTGCGGCATCCGCTTGCGCAGGTAACCGGTGGACGAGATTTGCTTGAGCACTTCCAAAGAGCGTGTTGCCGCATTCTCGGTTGGGGCCTGCACGTTTGACACGCCTTCTTCCTCACCACGGCCCACATCGTCGAATGATGCGCCCTCTGGCTTCACATGCGCCAGATCAGTGCGGTCGAGGTAGGACACGGCCAATTCGCGGAAGATGTAATCAAGGATCGACGTCGCATTCTTGATGCTGTCGTTGCCCTGCACCATGCCCGCAGGTTCAAACTTGGTGAATGTGAAGGCATCCACAAACTCTTCCAGTGGCACGCCATATTGCAGCCCAACTGACACCGCGATGGCGAAGTTGTTCATCATGGCGCGGAAACCAGCGCCCTCTTTGTGCATATCGATGAAGATTTCGCCCAAGGAGCCATCTTCATATTCACCGGTGCGCAGATATACTTTGTGGCCGCCAACGATGGCCTTCTGAGTATATCCCTTCCGGCGCTGCGGCATCTTTTCACGCTCGCGGTTGCGAATCTCTTGCACGATGATCTTTTCAACGACCTTCTCGGCAAGCACAGCAGCTTTCTCCTGCGGTGTGCCGGTTTCAAGCGTCTCTTGCGCGTCTTCGTCATCTTCGACCAAGGCCGCCGCCAAAGGCTGCGATAGTTTGGAGCCGTCACGGTAGAGCGCATTCGCCTTCACACCCAAGGACCAGCTCAGTTCGTAAGCTTTCTGGCAATCCTCAATGGTTGCATCATTCGGCATGTTGATCGTCTTGGAGATCGCACCCGAGATGAAAGACTGTGCCGCGGCCATCATATAGATATGGCTGTCCACGCTCAGATAACGCTTGCCTTTCTTGCCACATGGGTTGGCGCAGTCAAAGACGTTGTAGTGCTCTTCCTTCAGGAATGGCGCGCCTTCCAGCGTCATCGTCCCGCAAACGTGATCGTTGGCTGCATCAATGTCCTGCTTGGCATAGCCGAGGTGGCGCAGCAGATCGAAGGTTGGGTCGTTCAGCTTTTCGGCTGGGATGCCCAGCGTCTTGGTGCAGAAATCCTCGCCCAGCGTCCACTGGTTGAAGACAAAGCGGATGTCGAAGGCAGAGGCCAGTGCTGCTTCGATCTTGTCCAGTTCCGCCTGACCAAAACCGTGGCCGATCAGCGAGGTGTGGTTGATCGCAGGTGCCTGCCCGATGGAGCCGTGACCGACCGCATAGGCAATGATCTCTTCGATCTGGGCCGAGCCATAACCCAGCTTTTCAAGGGCTGCTGGCACCGACTGGTTGATGATCTTGAAGTAACCACCACCGGCGAGTTTCTTGAACTTCACCAGCGCAAAGTCAGGCTCAATCCCTGTTGTATCGCAGTCCATAACCAGACCGATGGTGCCGGTTGGCGCAATGACAGAAACCTGCGCGTTGCGATAGCCGTGCTTCTTGCCCAGCTTCAGCGCCTCGTCCCAGCTGCCCACGGCCAATGCGATCAAGCGTTGATCCGGGCAGTTTGCGTGGTCCAGAGGCACCGGCTTCACGTCCAGCTTGTCGTAGCCGTCGACCTTGCCCAATGCTGCCTGACGGTGGTTCTTGACCACACGCAGCATGTGTTTGCTGTTTTTCTTGTAGCCCGGGAATGCGCCCAACTCGCCCGCCATTTCAGCGGAGGTCGCATAGGACACGCCCGACATGATCGCAGTCAACGCAGCACCCATCGCGCGGCCTTCGTCACTGTCATAGCCCAGCCCCATGTTCATCAAGAGGCCACCGATGTTGGCATAGCCCAGACCAAGGGTGCGGAAATCATAGGACCGCTGCGCGATTTCCTTGGAGGGGAACTGCGCCATCATGACCGAGATTTCCAATGTCACGGTCCACAGACGCGTGGCGTGCATGTAGTCTTCGGCCTGAAACGCGCCATCCTTGTAGAAGGTCAGCAGATTCATCGATGCGAGGTTACAGGCCGTGTCATCGAGGAACATGTATTCAGAACAAGGGTTTGAGCCACGAATCTCGCCGTCTTCGGGGCATGTGTGCCATGCGTTCACGGTATCATGGTACTGAATGCCCGGATCGGCACAGGCCCAGGCGGCGTGGCCGACCTGCTCCCACAATTCGCGTGCCTTAATGATCTTGGCGCACTCGCCGTTCTTGCGGTTGATCAGCTTCCAATCGGCATCATCTTCGACAGCCTTCAGGAAGGCATCGGTGACACGGATCGAGTTGTTGGAGTTTTGACCAGAAACGCTGGAATAGGCTTCGGAATCCCAGTCCGTATCATACGTCGGGAACTCAATGCTGGAGTAACCTTGCTTGGCATAGTCCAACACGCGCTTGATGTAAGTCTCTGGAATCGCTGATTTTTTGGCGTCTTTGACGGCTGCGGCCAATGTGTCGTTTGTCTTGGGGTCGTAAGCAGACACCTCTTCCCCGTCCCATGATTTGATCGCGGCAAAGATCGCGTTCAGGTACCGCGCATGCATCTTGGAGCCCGCGACGATAGACGCCACCTTCTGCTCTTCAATGACCTTCCAGTTGATAAACTCCTGAATATCAGGGTGGTCGGCATCCACGATCACCATCTTGGCCGCACGGCGCGTCGTGCCGCCGGATTTGATCGCACCGGCAGCGCGGTCACCAATTTTCAGGAAACCCATAAGGCCCGAGGACTTGCCACCACCGGACAACGGCTCCCCCTCACCGCGCAAAGACGAAAAGTTGGTGCCCGTACCAGAGCCATACTTGAACAGACGCGCTTCGCGGACCCAGAGGTCCATAATACCGCCATCGTTGACCAGATCGTCGTCAACGGACTGAATAAAGCAGGCGTGTGGCTGCGGGTGCTCATAAGACGAGGTGGATTTGGTCAGCTCACCTGTCTGATAGTCGACATAGTGGTGGCCTTGGGCCGGGCCATCGATGCCGTAGGCCCAGTGCAGACCTGTGTTGAACCACTGAGGGCTATTTGGGGCGGCCCGCTGCGTCGCCAGCATGTATCGCATCTCGTCAAAATAGGCGCGCGCGTCTTCTTCGGATGAGAAGTAACCGCCCTTCCAACCCCAATAGGTCCAGGCACCAGCCAAACGATCGAAAACCTGCTTGGCTGAGGTTTCACCACCGAACGTCGCATCTTTGGCCGGTACCGAGCGCCACAGGAACTCTGGCACGCCCTTTTCTTTGACGCGTTTCAGTTCAGACGGCACGCCGGCTTTCCGGAAATACTTCTGCGCAATGACATCAGAGGCCACCTGGCTCCAACCAGTTGGAATTTCACAATCGTCAAGTTTAAACACGATCGTCCCATCAGGATTGCAGATCTCGGATGTCGTCGTTTTGAACTCAAGCTCACCATAGGCGCCTGTCTTTGCTTTGGTGAAGTTACGGTCAATTTTCATTGGTCTGCCCCATCTCATATGCGCCGACGTTGCGGCTTTCTTCTCAACAGTGCCGCATGCGCGACTAAAAACGCTCGGGCATCGTTCATTTTAGAAGTCACATGTCCTGCCCCGATCAAAGATCAGGGGGCACGTGATTGAGCGCCATATTTGGTGCACTCGCCTGTTGAACTGTCCCCGTGCCGCTACCACATCTTGTGTTGTGATCGTCGGCCCGCACAACCTGACGCATCTAGCCCTCGTGGGTCAACGGATTTTTAACACAAAATGTGGATTAATTCAGTTGACGCCTGCCTGTGGTCATGGGCCGTGATTGTGTCGGGTGATTCACTCACACAGTTGTCCACAAACGGTCGCCATGGCAGGATGGAACAGAAAGCGTTCAACTTCGGAAACTTAGCCGGAATGGTTCAGCCGATACCTCAAGACGTACAATGATTGACCTGTGCTTCCTTGTGTGACTTCACTGGTGACCTGCGTTTTGCATGATCGCGTTGTAAGCTTACGTCACGTCACCTTTTTCTGTACAGTTTTTGTTGACTGCATGCTCAGAGTATTGTTTTGAAAGGGCATGCTGGCGGCCGATCGACGATTTGGTGCCTTGAACGCATAAAACAGTAGATTGGGAGAGTATAGATGAAGAAATTTTGGATTGTGCTGGGTGCACTGATCGTTGCGGGCGTTTCCGCCTACGCGGGCGGTTTGGCCGACGCCATTACAGAGACAGTGCCAACAATGGCAGATCCAGTTGCGGCAGAATCAAGCGTGCCAGGCTGGGTGATCCCCGCCGCAATCATCGCGGTTCTGATCGGCGTGGCAGTTCTGGCTGACGACGACGATGATGATGACCCAGTGACTTGCGAATAATCACTTAGTCACTTCGCAAAGCACGAAAGAGTCGGATCAGGTTTGAATTCAAGTTCGACTAGACCGCGCATTGCAATCGGAATATGCACGCGGCAGCGCAATGCGCTGCTGCGTCTTCTTTGGAAAGTGTTTGGAACCAGCCCATTCCTTCCAACTATGACGTTGAAATCATCATCGTCGACAACAACGACATCCCGACCGTGACGTCTGATGTCATACCTGTCCCCACCAAATTCAAGGTTAGCGTTTTCCATGAGGCAAAGGCAGGCCTTGTCAACGCACGTAACCGGGTTCTGGATGAGGCGAGCTCTGCTGATTGGATCATCGGTGTTGACGATGACGAACAAGTCGAAAGTGATTGGCTCGCGCATTTCATAGAGGCGTTTGAAACCCTTGGAGCGGACATAATCGTCGCAGCAAGGCACCTGATCTATGCAGAAACGACCAGTCCTTTCATCGAACGTACTCAACAGTACCAACTGCTTAAGCGGGTGAAGATTCTAAAGTGCTCTCCTCGGCGAATTTCGCGCTAAGCAAGAATGTATTTGATCCTCAAAATGGACTAGGAATGCGCTTCGACCTGTCACTCAACGAAAGTGGCGGCGAAGACTTTGAGTTCATGTTGCGCGCAAGGCTTCGCCACGGACTGAGCGTCGTGAAATGGCCATATGCGATAGCAACAGAGAACTTTGATGGTAGACGCGCCACTTTTCGATACCAGTTCAAACGCCGTTATCTAGATCAGTTGACGCGCTATCGGATCGCTGAACTCCATCGCAGAGGCGGCATTCGTGGCACGCGGGCTGGAAACCTCGTAAAACTACTTAGGTTGACTAACAAGTTCACCGTATTTGGCGCTATCGATATAGTTCGCGGAGGGGGACTACTGATTGCAGGTCGCGAGGCTGGACGCCAGTTTATTGGCGTTGGCTTACTAAAGTGGGCGCGTGCGCTCGCAATCTTTCCTTACTTGTTAGGTAAATCGGCTGTGCACTACGGCGGTACGGTAGATGCCGATAGATCAAAGATGTCTTGAGACGATCCTATCAACGACCTGAAGGCTCTACCAGAAGTTACTATTCGAGACTGTGCTGATTTAGAAATGGTCGGGGCGGAGAGATTCGAACTCCCGACCCTCTGTTCCCAAAACAGATGCGCTACCAGGCTGCGCTACGCCCCGGACCATGCGCTGTCTTTAGCCCCGCCAAACTGATTTGAAAAGCCCTAACTGTCAGTCTTTTCATCACAAGGCAAAATAGCCTCAGGACCAAAGCTGGGATGCTGCATAACCGCCCCTTCAGACAACCCCAGCCGCGATGACAACCCACCGTTAATCTCGAGAACCATCTGCACGCCCTCCCCTCCGGGAATCGGGGTCAGGTCGCCGGGAATGGCATTTTCGTGGATGCGCAAGATTTCCCCGTCAGGGGCGGCAAAGATCATGTCGAGAGGGATCAGCGTATTCTTCATCCAGAAGCTCACGCTCTGCGGACGTTCATATACAAACAACATACCAGAAAGCGTTGGCATCTGATCAACAAACATCAGACCTTGCGCGCGTTCCTGCGGGTCATCCGCAACATCGATTGAAAACGTGGCCTGTCCAAAGTCACCCTGAATGGTCAGCTTGTCATCGGCACATACGGCCCAAAGCGGCTGTGCCAGCCACACCAAACTGAACGCAATCGGGGCAAGTTTCACTTGGCCGCGACCTCCCAGCCGATCACTTCGATTGCCATGCGCCCACGTTCACCATCCACCATGCGAATACCGATCGCTTCGCCTGATTGCAGATCAGACAGGCCCGAGCGCCGCAACACTTCGACATGCACAAACACATCTTCGTTGTTGCCAAACACATTTGCGAAACCAAAACCCTTGGCCTTGTCGAACCATTTCACACGTGCCGGTTCAATAGGTTTGCTGGCGATATCTTCGGCCGAAAACTCCACCATATCACGCAAAGGCAGACTATCTTCGGTCTCGGGTGGGGTAATCGACAGCACTTCGGTCGCTTGAAGCCCGCGTTGTGTATCCTGCACCATGATGGCTATGGCAGAGCCATCAACAACGGACCCTTGCCCAAAGTTGCGTAAAACATTCGCATGCAACAAAATGTCGGGCCCTCCCTCCTCAGAGACCACAAACCCAAATCCCTTTGTCGGATCAAACCATTTTACTTGTCCAAGCACCTGACGTTGAGTGCCGGCGTCGTGCGTTTCCATCTTGTATTCCTTTTGAACAGCGGCACTGGGCGCGTCGCTATCCATTGTTGTCTCATCGCGAGATCGCAATTGCTGGTCCATTTTCTCTCTCCATCCTCCCTGTCCCGAGGGAGTTAAGGTGAGAGACGCTTGACCTCCCAATCATGATCAACTTCACTGCGCGACCACCGAAACCGGTCGTGCAAACGAAATGCGCCGTCAGACCAAAACTCAATTTCCAGAGGCACAATCCGGAAACCGCCCCAAAAAGGTGGCCGTTCGGGGTCCGCACCTTTTTGTACTGTTACTTTAGCCACATCTGCCATCAAGGTCGCACGCGACGTCAAGGGCTGTGATTGTTTTGATGCCCACGCCCCCAGCCTGCTCTTAAGTGAGCGGGACTTATAGTAGGCGTCAGCAATCGGACCGTCCTCTTTCGAAGCCAGCCCCCGCACTCGTATCTGCCTGGAAAGTGATTTCCAATGCATAACGAACGCGGCCTTACCGGATTGAGCAATTTCTTGCCCCTTCCGACTGTCATAGTTGGTGTAAAACACAAAAGCGTCCATCTCGATATCTTTGAGAAGCACCATGCGTACATTTGGCATGCCATCTGGATCAACTGAAGAGAGGGCAATCGCGTTGGGATCACTGGATTCTGTTCGGCTCGCGTCGTCAAGCCATTGCTGAGCAATGACGAACGGGTCAGGGCCCGCAAAAATGCCGTCACGGTCAGACATGTCTGATCCCTAAACAAAACCCCCATCCTCACGCTAAGAGTAAACGTGCACAGTGGCAAGCATTTTGCGCCATTGTTCAGATACTTGCCGCTTTGCAAGCAATCGCCTAAACGGTGACCATGCCGTTGGCCAAACAATAAAGGAAAACACGCGATGACATCTGATCTGATGAAGGGCAAACGCGGCCTGATCATGGGGCTCGCAAATGACAAGTCGATCGCTTGGGGGATCGCGAAAGCCTGTGCTGATGCTGGCGCTGAGTTGGCCTTCTCCTATCAAGGTGAGGCGCTCAGGAAACGCGTTGATCCGCTCGCAGCCTCTGTCGGGTCGGACATCGTACTGCCTTGTGATGTCGGCGATGAGACCTCTATCGACGCGCTATTTTCAGAGCTTGAAACACGCTGGGGCAAGCTGGATTTTATCGTACATGCCATTGGTTTTTCCGACAAAGGTGAGCTGCGCGGCCGTTACGTCGATACCACGCGGGGTAACTTCCTGACCTCAATGGATATCTCGGTTTATTCCTTTACCGCGGTCGTCCAACGCGCCGAAAAGATGATGACCGAGGGCGGATCCTGCCTGACGCTCACGTACTACGGCGCTGAGAAAGTCATGCCGCACTACAACGTCATGGGGGTTGCGAAAGCAGCACTTGAGGCATCGGTGCGCTATCTGGCCGAAGACCTCGGCAAAGATAAGATCGCGTCAACGCGATTAGCGCCGGAACGATCAAAACACTGGCCGCATCAGGCATCGGTGATTTCCGTCTGATTATGAAATGGAACGAGTACAACTCGCCTCTGCGCCGCACTGTGACACAAGAAGAGGTCGGAAACTCCGCCCTTTATCTGCTCTCAGACCTTGGAAGCGCCGTAACCGGCGAAGTACTGCATGTGGATGCTTAGCTATCACGTCGTCGGCATGAAAGCCGTTGACGCACCTGACATCACGAAAGAGTAGCCAATGGCAGTTTCTGCCCTACTGACACTGATTGGGTTGCAGGCGCTGATCGCAATGAGCCCAGGACCAGCCGCGGTCATTACAATCAAAACGGCTGCGGCAAACGGCGTGAAGGCAGGATTTTTCGTAAGTCTGGGCCTTGCACTTGCCATCGTTCTTTGGGCGATGGCTGCCCTGGCCGGACTGGCGATCATTTTTGAAATAGCTCCCTTCTTGCAAACAGGTCTCCGTATTGCTGGCGCTATCTTTCTGATCTGGATTGGTTTTTCCATGATCCGGCACGCGTCCCAACCGATATCAGACGCGCAGGCCGCAGCACCGGCACCGGCGTGGCATCTGATCCGTTTGGGGCTGATCACAAACTTGGCAAATCCGAAAGCACTGGTCTATTTCTCAGCTGTTTTTGTCACCGTGATGCCTGCTGATCCCGGTATCAATGTGGCAATGCTGGTGTTAACAGTGATCTTCGTCGTTGAGCTGCTGTGGTATGCTTTGCTTAGCCTGATGTTTTCACGCCCCACACCGGCCCGGCTCTACCGCCGCGCTAAAACCCACCTTGATCGCTTGTTTGGCGGTCTTATCGCCCTGCTGGGTGCCCGGCTTGCCTATAACTAGAAAGTACCACCATGACAGATCGCCTTCCTCACGAAAAAGGGTTCCATATCAGTTGGGATCAAATCCACCGCGATAGTCGCGCGCTCGCTTGGCGACTTGACGGGCAAGGCCCGGACAACGGAGCATGGAAGGCCGTTGTCGCCATCACCCGTGGCGGGATGGCACCGGCCATGATCGTGGCACGCGAACTTGATATCCGGACAGTCGATACCGTCAGTGTCAAAAGTTATGATCATCAGGAACAATCCGAGGCCAAGATACTCAAAGCACCCGACCCGAACCTGATGGGCGATGGGATGGGCATTTTGATTATCGACGATCTGGTCGATAGCGGCAAAACCCTCGAACTGGTCCGCGACCGCTATCCGAACGCCCATTTTGCAACCGTTTATGCCAAACCAAAGGGGCGCCCGCAGGTTGATACATTTATCACTGAGGTCAGTCAGGACACTTGGATTTTCTTCCCCTGGGACATGGCGCTGCAATACGTCGAACCCTATCGAGGCAAGGATTAACCTGCTTCTCATGTTCAAAAATACCTCCGCCGGAGGCACCATGTAATGTCGCGCGGCGCAGCCGCTCCTTTTGGATAAAGCCATGACACAGTCCCGCACCGCCGCCACTTTCGCGCCACCTGTGATGGAGGCGCGCCGCTGGCTTGAGGGTGTCACCCATCCCGCCGACCGTCCTTTGCTGAATGTCAGCCAGGCCGCACCTGTTGATCCACCACCTGCGCCGCTCCGCGAAGCGATGGCACAAATCGTCATGGACGATGCAGAGGCACATCTTTACGGCCCCGTCCTTGGTCTGCCAGAATTACGCCAAGAAGTCGCAAAGCAATGGTCCGCAAGCTACAGTGGCCGCGTCAATCATGATCAGGTTGCCATCACATCAGGCTGCAACCAAGCGTTCGCCGCCGCCATCGCGACACTTTGTGCTGAAGGGGATGAAGTCGTGATCCCGGTGCCTTATTATTTTAACCACCGTATGTGGTTGGATATGTCCGGTGTCAAAACCATACCGCTGATGGCAGGTGATGGGATGATCCCGGATGCGGGCGATTGCGCCGCACTGATCACCGACAGAACCCGCGCCATCGCCTTGGTCAGCCCCAACAATCCTTGCGGGGTCGAGTATCCGGCTGAGACACTGCGCGCTTTCCGCGATCTTGCCCGGGCACACGACATTGCCTTGATTGTCGATGAAACTTACCGCGATTTCGATAGCCGAACCGGCGCGCCACATGATCTTTTTTCTGATCCGCAGTGGGATGACACGCTGATCCAGCTTTATTCCTTTTCAAAGGCTTACCGCCTAACAGGCCATCGTATCGGCGCCGTGATCGCCGCAAGTGAACGTCTGGCCGAGATCGAGAAATTCCTCGACACCGTTACGATCTGTCCCAACCAACTGGGCCAACGGGCGGCCCTTTGGGGCATGCAGAATTTGGGGGATTGGCTGGCTGGTGAACGTCGCGAAATTCTTGATCGGCGTGCGGCGATCGAAGACAATTTCCATCTGCTTGCTGACAAGGGCTGGGAACTTCTGGGCTGTGGTGCCTACTTTGCCTACGTCAAACATCCTTTCGCGATGTCGTCAGCCGATCTGGCCCCGCTTTTGGTGAAAGAGGCGGGTGTTCTGCTTCTGCCCGGCACCATGTTTATGCCCTCCGATATGCCCGGTGGCGAAACTCAGCTGCGTATTGCCTTCGCCAACATCGACAAGGCCGGTGTTCGGACACTTTTCGAACGGCTGTCATCCTTGCAACTCTAACCCTTGCACCCCTGGCCTCGCGCCCGTATTCAGGCGCAAACCAGCGGGTGGAGCGGTCAGCACATGGCAGATAAAAAGAAACCTCGTTACGGCGCGTGGATCATTGTTGGCGTGATCCTTTTGGGCCTTGCCGGGTTCGGCACGGGCGGCCTGAGCGGGAATATTCGCAATATTGGTACTGTCGGCGACAAAGACGTGACCGTCGCATCCTACCAGCGCGCGCTGAATGATCAGATGCGCGCCCTCTCAGCCCAGTTCGGTCAGCAGATTTCGTTCCAGCAGGCGCAGGCCTTTGGTGTTGATCAGCTCGCCCTGAACCAAGTTGTCCTACTGCGTACTCTTGATAACGAAGCCAGCAATTTGGGCATCTCTGTCGGTGACGCGCGGGTCTTTGAGCGCTTGCAGGCGATCCCGTCTTTTCAGGGGGCCGGTGGCTTTAACCGCGAGACATATCGCCTTTCTTTGCAGCAAACCGGCCAATCCGCTGCAGAGTTCGAAGTCGGCATTCGCGAAGAAACTGCCCGCACCCTGCTGCAAGGCGCTGTGGTCAGCGGGATTCCCGCACCTGACGCCTATGCCGATGCGCTGGTACAATACGTCAGCGAAACCCGCAGCATTACATGGGCTGCCGTTGGCGAAGACGCCCTGACGGCCCCGGTGCCGGGTGCAACGCCAGCCGCCCAGCAAGAGTATTATGACGCGCACCCGGATGAATTCACCCTGCCCGAAAGCCGGGACATCACCTATGTCTGGCTCACACCCACGATGATTATCGAAGATATGGTTGTCGCGGATGAGGCGATAGCGCGCATGTATAACCAACGTATCAACGAATTTGTCCAACCTGAACGGCGGTTGGTCGAGCGCCTTGTCTATCTTGATCAGGCACGCGCGGAGGATGCGATAACACGCGTCAACGCAGGTGAGGCCACGTTTGAAGACCTTGTCGCCGAACGCGGCTTGAGCCTGACGGACATTGATCTTGGTGACGTCAGCCAAGGCGACTTGCGCAGTGCTGGCGAAGCCGTCTTTGCCGCTGAAACAGGCGACGTGGTTGGCCCGTTCAACTCACCTTTGGGCCCTGCCCTGTTTCGGATGAACGCCGTACTGGCCGCGCAAGAGACCCCATTGGAAGAAGCTGCCCCGTTACTACGTGATGAGTTGGCCGCCGATGCAGCGCGCGAATACATCAACGACAACGCCGACCCGATTATCGACCTGCTGGCTGGTGGTGCCACGATGGCCGATGTGGCCGAGCGCACCGATATGCGCCTTGGTTCCATCAACTGGACGCCGGAGAATACCGAAGGGATCGCCGCCTATGATGCCTTCCGCCGCGAAGCCGCAACTGTTCAGGACGGCGCATTCCCCGAGGTCCTTGATCTGGCCGATGGTGGTATCTTCGCGCTAACGCTCGACGGCGTGGTGCCGCCGACATTGCAGCCGCTGGACGACGTCCGCGAAGAGGTATCCACCGCCTGGCAAGCGCAGGCGCGCCAAGAAGCAATTGTTGCAAAGGCGGAAGAGATTTCAGCAGATGTCCTGCCTTTGACCGATTTTGAAACGCTTACGCTAACACCGCAGATCGAAGACAACCTCAGCCGCCGCACTTTTGTGGAAGGCACACCACCGTCTTTCAACGATGAGGTCTTTGGAATGTCCGTGGGCGACGTGCGTGTCATTGATGCCGAGAACCGTGCGCTGATTGTACGCCTTGATGACATTGCCGCGCCTGACCTATCGAACGAATCCGTTGTGGCGCAGCGGGATGCATTGGCCGAAAACGCACGTGCGGGGATCGCGCAGGATATCTTTGATGCTTATGCGACAACGGTGCAGCAAAACACTGAACAAAGCCTGAACCAACAAACGATCAACGCGGTCAACGCGCAGTTCCAATAGGCGGATCCATGGCCCTTTTGCCCGACTATGACAGTTTCGCCCAAGGGTATGACGCGGGCGCCAACCAGATTGTCTATACCCGGATCGCTGCTGATCTGGACACGCCCGTCTCGCTGATGCTGAAACTGTCGGGTGCGGGTAAAAACGCTTTCATGCTGGAAAGTGTGACTGGTGGCGAAGTGCGGGGGCGCTATTCCATCGTCGGTATGAACCCGGATCTGATCTGGGAGTGTCGCGGAACCACATCGCGCATCAACCGTTCGGCCCGGTTTGATGACACCGCGTTTAAACCGCTGACAGACGACCCGCTGACATCATTGCGCGCACTTCTTGCCGAATCGCGTATTGATCTGCCCGCTGATCTGCCTGCCGCCTCTGCCGGGCTCTTTGGCTATTTGGGCTATGACATGATCCGGCTGGTCGAACATCTGCCAGACATCAACCCCGATCCGCTGGGGCTGCCGGACGCCATGATGCTGCGCCCCTCTGTGGTCGCCGTACTTGACGGGGTAAAGGGCGACGTGATTCTTGTCGCACCTGCCTATGTGAATGCGGGCCTGTCCGCACGCGCAGCCTATGCGCAGGCCGCGGAACGGGTCATGGACGCCCAACGCGCATTGGAACGCCCCATGCCAAGCGAAGCGCGCGATCTGGCTGAACCTGCGCCCGTTGCGCCACCTGTGTCCAACTTTGCGCATAGCGCCTATCTTGATGCGGTCGAGACGGCCAAAGAGTATATCAGAGCGGGCGACATCTTTCAGGTTGTCCCATCTCAGCGCTGGACGCAGGACTTCCGCGAACCACCCTTCGCGCTTTATCGTTCATTGCGGCGCACGAACCCTTCGCCGTTTATGTTCTTCTTCAACTTCGGTGGTTTTCAGGTGATCGGGGCCAGTCCGGAAATCTTGGTCCGGGTTTTCGGCAACGAAGTCACAATCAGACCCATCGCAGGCACCCGGCCCCGCGGTGCGACAGCCGACGAAGACAATGCCAACGAAGCCGATCTGATGGCCGACCAGAAAGAACTGGCCGAACACCTTATGCTGCTGGACCTGGGTCGCAATGATACCGGCAAAGTCAGCAAAATAGGCACAGTGCGCCCGACCGAGCAATTCATCGTGGAACGCTACAGCCACGTCATGCACATCGTCTCGAACGTGGTGGGTGAACTGGCCGATGATCAGGATGCGCTCAGCGCGTTCTTTGCGGGTATGCCAGCCGGTACTGTTTCTGGCGCACCCAAGGTCCGCGCGATGGAGATTATTGACGAATTGGAGCCTGAAAAGCGCGGCGTCTATGGCGGCGGCTGCGGCTACTTCAGCGCAAACGGCGACATGGACATGTGCATCGCATTGCGCACCGCCGTGTTGCAGGATGAAAAGCTCTATATTCAGGCCGGTGGCGGCGTAGTCTATGACAGCGACCCGGAGGCCGAATACCAAGAGACGGTTCACAAATCGAACGCGATCCGCAAAGCGGCTGCTGATGCAACAATGTTCCGCAGCAGTGGGAATTGAAGATTTTTAGCTAAAAATCTTGATCACGCAAAAAATTTCAGGAAAACTTTTGCGTATCACCACGTTCACTCCAACTGCAAAAGCACAGCAGATACTGGCGCAATTGCCAGTGTATCACGATCAACGTCAGCCGCCCAATCCTTGAGGGCCGCCAGCGTGTCCGGGGTCATGCGGCCCAGCAAAACGGCCTGTCCCGTTTGGCGCGCCCGAAACGCCGCTTGATCCAACGCACGCAAAATCGCCCGGCGATCTTCACCGGCCCCATCGATGTCGCGCTGGATCGTGATCGCCGGAACACCGGCCTGCTCAGCGGTACGCGCAGCGTTGCTCAATCCACGTTGTACGGTGACAAACCCATACCCATCAGAGGCCAGGATTTCCATGACCTGCGCTGTAACCACCCGGTCCTGCATCGCACCGGTACCGTCAGAGAACAGTATCCCGGCCTCCGGAACCAGCCCCAAGGCGGCCTCAAAGGCGACTTCCACGTCTGTGGGTTGCGCGCCCGCCGGCAATACGGCCTGCATAGCAATTTCAGCACCGGCAGCATGATGGGCGGCGGCAAGATCTGTTGATGCGGAGGACAGCGCATTGACGGCCACAGTTGCAACAAACCCAAGGTCCGCTACGGCAGCCGGTGCATCAGACATTTGCCCTTCATCCACCAGAACGATGGCAATCAGCGCAGTTGCCTCTGCTTGCGCAAAAGGGACCCCGTAGCGCAACAACGCTGGTGCGTCTTCGGGGATCGCATCTGCCGCGGGTGTTTCGGGGGCGTCGTCCGGCACGTCTACAACGGTCGTGCCTGGACGGTTAATACGCACCGTGCTGGTCGTCTGTGGCAAAGCCTCTGCTACAACTGCTGCTTCCGTTTGCGGTACGTTGTCACCTACCAAGTCTGTCTCGGTATCGGTCGATGCCTCTGGTGTTTCGCTCGGCGTCACCGGGTCTAGTGCCAGGCGGGTTTCGGGTTCATCTGCCTGCTGTGCCGGTTCGGCGATGACATCTGTGGATTGCGTCTCATCGTCAGGATTTGCGACAGGCGCAGGCGCTTCGGCAATCGCTTCATCGGCACCAATCACAGGCGCCGATGCAATTGGCGTTTCGGGTGTCTGTGGCGCCGGTGTGTCGGCGCTTGCAAGATCGTCTGTTGCGATCACGTCCGGCTGTTCAACTGCCGTTGTGCTGGCCACATCTTCTTCCGGTGCCTCCGGGATTGCTGGTTGCACATCTGCCGGGGCAGTCTTGACCACAGGCACATTGCCTTCTGCTGGCGGCGCTACCAACGCTGTTTCAAAACGCGGCACTGTCGGTGCGTCCACAGGGCTGCCAAGGTCAGAGTCTGCAACTGTCTCAGGCGGTTCAATCGCCGTTGCCACATCACCGGCCTGCGGCAAACTGGCCGGTTCGGTCGACACATCAGGTGCCGTTTCCGCCACGTCGGTCGCCGCGTCCAACGGCTGGGCGGGTGCAAACTGGGGCGTTTCATCGCTGCTGCCCTCAAACGAGACGGCTGGCCCCGGCGCTACCGTGTTCAACGCAGGTACGGATAACTGGGGCGCCGCTGGCCCTTGTGCGAACTGGGGCTGCTCACCCACGAGCGATGCAATGCTCAGGCCAGACACCCCCAGCACCACCCCCCAAAAACCGCCTTGCAAGAAGCCCTTCATCGCCCCACACCTTTTTGTTCGACCTTGACGCCGCCTTGCGTCCCGGCCCATGTATGGCGGGCTTATACCGTTCTCTTATGGGGATGCGGTAGTCCCTTTTTTACGACTTGCGCGGGAATTCACCATGCTGCTTTTGATCGATAACTACGACAGCTTTACATACAATCTTGTGCATTATCTGGGCGAGTTGGGGGCCGAGGTTGTGGTCAAACGCAATGATGCGCTGAATGTGCAAGAGGCCATGGCGATGCGCCCGGCAGCAATCATGTTGTCACCGGGGCCTTGTGAACCATCGCAAGCAGGGATTTGCCTATCTATGGTGCATGCCGCTGCCGAAACAAAAACCCCGCTAATTGGTGTTTGTCTGGGCCATCAGGCCATTGGAGAGGCCTTTGGCGGCAAAGTCACCCGCTGTCATGAAATCGTGCACGGCAAAATGGGCAATATGCAGCACACGGGCAAAGGGCTTTTTGCCGGTCTGCCCAGTCCATTTAAGGCAACCCGCTATCACTCATTGATTGTCGCGCGTGAAAGCTTGCCTGACAGTCTGGAAGTCACAGCTGAATTGGAAGATGGCACCATTATGGGCTTGCAACACCGGGAATTGCCGATCCATGGCGTGCAGTTCCACCCTGAAAGCATACGGTCCGAGCATGGCCACAAGATGCTGGAAAACTTCCTGAAAATGACAAAGGTGCCCGCATGAGCGACGCAATGAAGCCCCTGATCTTTGCCGCATCCGAAGGCCCGCTTTCCCGCGCGCAAGCGGAAGAAGCCTTCGGTTACTTGTTCGAAGGTATAGCCACACCGGCGCAGATCGGTGGTTTCCTGATGGCATTGCGCGCCCGTGGTGAATCGGTGGCAGAGTATGCCGCAGCCGCTGCTGTGATGCGCGCCCATTGTGTCCCCGTCAAAGCACCTGAAGGTGCCATGGACATCGTCGGGACCGGGGGGGATGGGAAACACACGCTCAACATATCGACGGCAACCGCCTTCGTTGCCGCTTAGCGCGGGTGTCCCGGTCGCCAAACACGGCAACCGCAACCTGTCGTCGAAATCCGGTACGGCCGATGTGCAAAGCGCGCTTGGCATTAACGTGATGGTGGGGCCAGAGACCGTTGAAAAAGCCATAGCAGAGGCTGGGATTGGGTTCATGATGGCCCCAATGCACCACCCGGCAATGAAGCATGTAGGCCCAATCCGTGTTGAGCTGGGATCAAAAACGATCTTTAACATATTGGGACCATTGACAAACCCGGCTGGCGTTAAACGACAACTGACCGGTGCATTCGCGCCTGATCTGATCTTTCCAATGGCTGAAACACTGCAACAGCTTGGGACTGAGAAGGCCTGGCTTGTCCATGGGAGCGATGGCACGGATGAAATCACAATCTGTGGAACAACTGCTGTCGCAGCCTTGGAAAACGGCAAGATCACATCACGTGAAATCCATCCCGAGGATGCGGGTCTGCCTGTCCATGATTTCCGCGATATCACTGGTGGCACACCCGAGGAAAACGCCCAAGCCATGCTGGCCTTATTTGATGGCGCGAAGGGTGCGTACCGCGACGCCGTACTGCTCAACACTGCGGCGGCTTTGGTGGTGGCCGACAAGGTCGCAGATCTGAAATCTGGTGTTGATCGCGCGCGCGATAGTATTGACGCAGGCAAGGCAAAGCAGGCTGTTGAGACGCTGGCGCGCATTACATCTGCGGCGTGATGTTTGATCTGACGGGTCTTGGCGACTGGGGCAATTTGTCTTTCTTTGCCGACGACCTACCCGAGATAGCCGATGCGATTGCGGGTGATATTCTCCCGCCGCATGCACTTACCTTCACCGCGCTTGTACGCACACAACCTGCTGACACACGCGTCGTGATCCTTGGCCAAGACCCCTATCACACCCCGGGCAAGGCTGATGGTCTGGCGTTCTCGATCCCGACGGCGTTTGGCGGCAGGCTAGATAGCCTTGGCAATATCTTCAAGGAAATTCAAAGTGATACGGGAAGCGTGCGCACAAAAACCGCGCTGCATGATTGGGCCGACCAAGGTGTTTTGCTCCTCAACACGGCCCTGTCTGTGCCGCCGGGCCAGCCGAAGGCACATGCCAAACTGGGGTGGTCCGCGCTTGTGCAACAGGCACTACAGCACCTGAACGATCGTCCGCGTGCGTTCATCCTTTGGGGCAACCCAGCACAGGCTTATGCCAAACACTTGGCACCGCATCATTTGATACTGCGATCCGCGCACCCTTCCCCACTCTCGGTCCATCGCGGGTTTTTCGGGTCGCGCCCATTTTCAAAGGTGAACCAGTGGCTTATTGATCAGGGCCAAGAGCCAATCAACTGGGCGGACCCATGAGCGACATTCTCGAAAAAATCAAAGCTTACAAATTGGAAGAGGTCGCGTCGCGCAAGGCATCCGTGCCACTGGATGAGGTCGAAGCGCGCGCCAAAGCCGCACCCGCAACACGCGGGTTTGCCGCCAAGCTGGCCGATGCTGCACGAGAAGGCTATGGGCTGATCGCCGAGATCAAGAAGGCCAGCCCCTCCAAAGGTTTGATCCGCGCAGACTTCGACCCACCCGCGCTCGCAGAAGCCTATGCCGACGGCGGGGCCACATGCCTTTCCGTCCTCACAGACGGCCCGTCCTTTCAAGGCGATGACAGTTACCTGACCGCCGCGCGCGCCGCCGTTGATCTGCTTACCCTGCGCAAAGACTTCATGTATGACACGTATCAGGTGGCCGAAGCACGCGCCCTGCACGCCGATTGCATCCTGATCATCATGGCCAGCGTCAGCGACGCACAGGCGCAAGAACTTGAAGATGCGGCATTTTCCTGGGGGATGGATGTTTTGATCGAAGTCCACGATGCCGCAGAGCTGGAACGGGCTACGGCGCTCAAGTCTTCGCTCATGGGGATCAACAACCGCAACCTGAAGACCTTTGAGACAACACTCGATACCACGCGCACCCTGTCAAAACTGGTGCCAACCGACAGGATGATTGTCTGTGAAAGCGGGTTGAACACGCCCGCTGAACTGGCCGATATGGCCCGCTACGGCGCCCGAACATTCCTGATCGGCGAAAGCCTGATGCGGCAAGATGATGTGGCAGCGGCCACCCGCGCCCTG
Organism: Yoonia sp. GPGPB17; assembly: GCF_037892195.1. Lineage (NCBI taxonomy): Bacteria > Pseudomonadati > Pseudomonadota > Alphaproteobacteria > Rhodobacterales > Paracoccaceae > Yoonia > Yoonia sp. GPGPB17. The sequence goes on along the minus strand of NZ_JATACI010000002.1, from coordinate 606,137 downwards.
CTGGCCAATCCAGCCACAGGAATGATGTGATGGCGGGCCTTTCGCATTTCGATACTGACGGCAAAGCACATATGGTTGATGTCTCGGACAAGCCCGTGACCGCGCGCACCGCGATTGCGGAAGGCCATATCAAGATGACGACTGAAACACTCGCGTTGATCACCGATGGCCGCGCCGACAAAGGCGATGTCCTTGGCATCGCGCGGATCGCTGGCATCATGGGGGCCAAGAAAACCGCTGAACTGATCCCGCTTTGCCACCCGCTGCCTATCACCAAGGTCGCGCTTGTACTAACAGCGGACACCGATCTACCGGGCATCCGCATCACCGCGACAGTCAAAACCGGCGGCCAAACCGGGGTTGAGATGGAGGCCCTGACCGCCGTCAGCACCGCCGCCCTGACCATCTACGACATGGTGAAAGCCGTGCAGAAAGACATGGAAATCGGCGGCCTGCGGCTGACCTTCAAAGATGGCGGTAAATCCGGGCGGTTCGAGAACCCATGATCTCGGTCGCGGATGCGCTATCGCAGCTTTTCGCCCTCGTTTCACCGCTTGAGGCTGAAGAGGTTCCACTCACACAAGCTTGCGGGCGCGTGCTGGCGCGCAATGTGATGGCGGCGCGGAACCAGCCGCCTTTTGCCGCCTCAGCGATGGATGGCTACGCGGTAAAGGCCGCAACGATCAGGCCGGGCCAGAGCTATGATGTCATTGGCGAAGCTGCGGCTGGGCACAGATGGGACGGTACCGTCGGCCCGTCTCAAGCCGTGCGGATATTTACGGGCGCACCGCTGCCTGACGGGACTGACCACGTCATCATTCAAGAAAATGTCGCGCGTAAAGGCGACGTGATCACCATTGACCACAGCGCCAATGACAAATCCCATGTCCGGCCCGCAGGTGCCGACTTCAAAAGCGGAGACGTCATCAAAGCGCCGCGCCTGCTGTCACCGGCAGATGTTGCCCTGCTGGCTTCTATGAACATTGACGCGGTTCCGGTCATCCGGCGCCCCGTTGTCGCGATCATCGCAACCGGCGACGAATTGGTCCAGCCGGGGGAAACACCCGGTGATGACCAGATCATCGCCTCCAACAGCTACGGCCTCGCCGCACTTGTTGAGACACTCGGCGCTCAGGCCCGCTTGCTGCCGATTGCACGTGACACAACGGCATCCTTGGCACTCACATTCGATCTGGCGGCCGATGCCGACCTGATTGTTACCATCGGCGGTGCGTCGGTCGGAGACCACGATCTGGTCGGCGAAGTGGCGCAGGCCAAAGGTATGGACCGGTCATTCTACAAAGTCGCAATGCGCCCGGGCAAACCGCTGATGGCCGGGCGCATGGGCAAGGCGGCGATGATCGGCCTGCCGGGCAACCCGGTATCTGCAATGGTCTGCGGGCATATCTTTCTCGCCCCCATGATACGTAAGATGCTGGGACTTGGCGCGGCCCCCGCCCAACGCGAAACCCAAACACTCGCAAAGGACGCCCCCCAAACGGCCCCCGCGAACACTACATGCGCGCGCATATCGGCGTTGACGGGGTCACTCTCTTTGATCGCCAGGACAGCGCGCTCCTTACAGTTCTTGCCGACGCCAACTGTCTTGCGATCCGCCCCCCAACGATCCGGCACGCAACGCAGGCGAACCGATCAAGATCATCCGCCTCTGATGTTCTGCTTCCCGTCAAACTTTCGTGGCAGGCATCTTGCAGTATCAACACCACCATACAGTGTTGACACAAAACAAGAACATGAATAGAACATATGCAAAACGTGACAACGGAGCCGCCTATGTTGACCAAAAAACAGCTCGACCTGTTGGAGTTTATCCACAAGCGCGTACAACGCGACGGTGTCCCCCCCAGTTTTGACGAGATGAAAGAGGCGCTGGATCTGCGATCTAAATCCGGCATTCACCGTCTGATCACCGCTTTGGAGGAACGCGGTTTCATCCGCCGCCTTGCCCATCGCGCGCGGGCTTTGGAGATTGTCAAACTCCCTGAAGCCATGCAAACGAAAACGGGGTTTACGCCGCGCGTCATTGATGGTGACAAACCCGACAGCACCCCAGTGACCGCGCTTCCCGTCGACAAGGGATCTGTCGATCTGCCAATGATGGGCCGGATTGCCGCTGGTGTCCCGATTGAGGCGATCAGCGAAGCATCACGCAACGTTTCTGTCCCACAATCCATGGTGGGTGCTGGCGATCACTACGCACTTGAAGTGAAAGGCGATTCAATGATTGAGGCGGGCATCAATGATGGCGATGTCGTTGTCATTCGTGAAACGACTGTAGCCGATAATGGCGATATTGTCGTGGCCTTGGTTGAAGGGCATGAAGCAACCTTGAAACGGTTCCGCCGAAATGGGGCTGCCATCGCCTTGGAGGCGGCAAACCCGGCTTATGAAACCCGCGTGTTCCGCGACGATCAAGTCAAAGTGCAGGGGCGTTTGGTCGGCCTCATCCGTACCTATTGATCCCTACGATTTGCACTGAAGAGGGTCGCATCGGCGGCCCTTTTTTGTTGCTCAACGGACATCCGGTGTATTGCAGGCACATCCCCCTGCCGCATGTTCCATGGGCGTTGACCTGACCAATGATGCGCCGTGTCGATCACCAGGTCTCCATTTGCTGCAAGATTGAAGGCCAGCGCGCCAGTATTGCGTAGTCGCGCAAGGTCGTACACGGCGCAGGGCCGCTCGATATCGTCCACCTGATTGCTGATCAAGATGTCTGCGCCATCACATCCGGCGAGATCGGCGAGCGCTGTTTTGCCAGACACTTGCAAAACCCGCCATCCACCAACAGTCGCTTCCGTCACCCGCCCTTCGGTGCGCAGCCCTTCGCGGCTGGCTGCTTGGTCCTGCGCTACCGGTGCCCCATCGTTTTCCAGCCAGATCCCGGCAACAAAACCGCTACCCCGTGCCTTTGACAAGGCGCGCCCCTGCTCGCCCAACACACCCATCAATGCGCCACTATCGGCGACCAATACCTCTGGTCGCTGGGTTTGCTGCCAAAGACCGAAGGCGCAAACAGCGGCTATGGCGCCCACAAGCCGCCCCCGCCCGGCAACCAGAACGAACCATAACAACCCTAGCGACAAGATCGGCAATACGTACCAGTCAGGTGCCCAGACGTGCCCCAGCGCGCCATCCCGCGCTGACACAGTGGCGGCGACAAACAAGATCCACCGCAGGCCGATCTCCATCAACCACAGACCGATGCCCCACAAGCCAAAGGGGGCAAGGCACACGGCCAACACAGCCGCTGGCATGACCAAAACCCCCATCAGTGGCACGCTCACCACATTGGCAATCAAACCGTAATGCGCAATTTGGTTAAAATGTGCGGCGGCAAACGGTGCTGTCGCCAATCCTGCGATAAAAGATGACAGCACCACTGATAAGACAGGTCGTAACCAGCGCGGCAGACCCGATAAATTCATGCGCCGCAATGCGCCAAAGGCCACGACAAGCGCCGTTGTTGCTGCAAAAGACATTTGAAACCCCGGCCCGATCAAAGCCTCGGGTTGCCACAATAAAACAATGATCGCTGCCATTGCGACCGCGCGCAGAGTCAGCGCACGCCGCCCTAAAAGGATCGCCACGAACATCACGGCGACCATGATATAAGCGCGTTCCGTCGACACGCTGCCACCTGACAGGGCCAGATAGAATGCCCCCACGATCATTGCGCAAACCGCCGCGATCTTCTTTGTTGGCCAGCGCAGGGCTACACCGGGGATCAGCGCCAATCCATAGCGCACAAAGGCAAAGATAAAGCCTGTCAGCAGCCCCATGTGCAGCCCCGAAATCGCGAGCAAATGTGCCAGGTTCGACGTGCGCAAATCGGTCAGTGTCTCTTGCCCCATCGCCGACCGGTCTCCGGTCATGATGGCGGCGGCAAAGGCCCCCGTCTCACCGGGCATCGCGGTTTGGACGGCTTGCGAAAGCGACATCCGCCAACCGAAGATCCGGGTCCCAATATCCGGGCTGTCCGGCACGCTTAGCCGCAAAACGGGCGTGCGCGTGTAGCCAACCGCCCCCAGCTGCAAGAACCAAGCGTGGCGTTGAAAATCAAAGCCGCCCGGTTCAGCAGGCCCCGCCGCATGGCGACAGATGCCCCGTCAGGATCAGCACATCGCCGGGTATGAACACCTTCAGGACCTGATCGCCATGCAAAGACACCCGCACCCGTTCAGGTGTGCGGTCCGGTGCCATGCGGGCCAGAACCACGCGGTCAAGCGTCAGCCTTATCGCGTCACTCGCAGATCGGTCGATATTGACGACCCTGCCTTCGATGGGGCCGTAGTAGCGGAAGTTCAGGATGGGCGCTTCAACGGTGGTCACCCGATATTTGGCGACACCAATCCCGGCGAAAACCAAGGCCACAGCGACCAGCAAGGGCGCAAAGGCCACCGGCACCATCCGCGCAGCAACCAAAGCGGCAAAGACCCCAAAACACAGGCAGATCATGACCAACAAGTCAGGCTCTGATCGCAGGCCAAAGTAGGTGCCAACACCCAGCCCGAGACACACAGGGACCCAGCCGATCAGCGATCCACGTTGCGCCAGAAGTGCTGCTTCAATCTGCGCGCGCACTTGTCCTTCACCCCGCAGTCTTCTATCCCACGCTTAAGCCGGAACCCTACCGGAAGGCTGGTTAGCGAAAGGTTAATACCCCATGTCCGTTGTCACGCGTTTCGCCCCGTCGCCCACAGGTGCCTTGCACATTGGTGGAGCGCGGACCGCTTTGTTTAACTGGCTTTATGCCCGTGGACGTGGTGGTAAGTTCCTGTTGCGGATCGAAGACACGGACAAGGCGCGCTCAACGAATGAAAACCGACAGGCGATTCTGGACGGGCTGACTTGGCTGGGGCTTGATTGGGATGGCGAACCGTCCAGTCAGGCTGCTAACGCGAACCGCCATGCCGCGGTCGCGCATGAGTTGCTGGCCAAAGGCGCCGCTTACAAGTGCTTCAGCACGCAGGACGAAATTGAAGCTTTCCGGGAGAAAGCGCGGGTCGAAAAGACATCCACCCTCTTCCGCTCGCCGTGGCGCGACGTGGCAGAGGCAGACCATCCTGACGCGCCATATGTGATCCGCATCAAGGCCCCGCGCGAGGGCCAGACGACACTGTATGATGAAGTGCAAGGCGATGTGACCTGGTCCAACGACCAGCTCGACGATATGATCCTGCTGCGTTCGGACGGGACGCCGGTTTATATGCTCGCCGTCGTGGTTGATGATCATGATATGGGTGTCACCCATGTGATCCGTGGCGATGACCACCTTGCCAATGCATTCCGGCAAAACCTGATCTACGATGCGATGGGTTGGAACAAACCGACCCTGGCCCATATTCCGCTGATTTTTGGCCCGGATGGCAAGAAACTCTCTAAACGGCACGGCGCGACCGGTGCCGCCGAGTATCAGGCGCTGGGTTATCCAGCCGCTGGCATGCGCAACTACCTCACCCGGCTGGGGTGGAGCCATGGGGACGACGAATTCTTCTCGGATGCACAGGCGCGCGAGTGGTTTGATCTGGGCGGGATCGGCAAATCACCGGCGCGGTTTGATTTCAAAAAACTCGCAAACATCTGCGGCCAACACATTGCCGTCGCGGACGATGCTGCGCTGCTGCAAGAACTACAGGGTTTCCTTGCGGCAACCGGGGCCGAGGCGCTGACTGAAACACAAACAGACGGAATGGTGAAGGCGATGTACTGCCTCAAAGAGCGGGCGAAGACATTCCCGGAACTCATTGATAAAGCATACTTTGTCCTGGCAAACCGTCCCATTGTTCCGGAAGAAAAAGCCGCGACCCACCTCACCGATGTATCCCGTGGTATACTGAATGAATTGACGCCGCAGCTGCAAAATGCTAGCTGGTCCCGAGACATCCTAGAGGGGATCGTCGCATCCACTGCCGAAGCTCATGACATGAAACTAGGCAAGTTGGCCGGGCCTTTGCGCGCGGCACTCGCAGGACGCGCGGTTTCACCCAGTATGTTCGATATGATGTTGGTTCTGGGGCAAGATGAAACCATCGCCCGCCTGCAGGATGCCAGTCGCTGAAACCTATTCGTTACGAATAGCAGCTAACCGGATGCCAACGACGATTGAAGCCGCCCCTGTCTTCACCAGACACGGGGACCGAAAGGGGAATACACATGGCCGAGAACACTGATACCGCGAAGCTGACGCTGAAGGGCGAAACCTACGAATTGCCCGTGCACTCCCCAACTGGCGGACCCGATGTGATCGACATTCGCAAGCTTTATGGGCAAGCGGACGTCTTTACCTACGACCCCGGATTTACCTCGACTGCTGCCTGCGACAGCACAATTACATTCATCGACGGTGATGAGGGTGTGCTCTTGCACCGTGGTTATCCGATTGATCAGTTGGCTGGCAAATCGCACTACCTCGAAGTCTGCTATCTGCTGCTCTACGGTGAATTGCCGTCTGCAGAGCAGTTGGAGAAGTTCGAGTGCCTTGTGACCAATCACACGATGATCCACGAGCAGATGCACAACTTCTTCCGCGGCTTCCGCCGTGATGCACACCCCATGGCCACAATGGTCGGTGTTGTGGGGGCGATGTCCGCGTTCTACCACGATTCAACCGATATCAATGACCCGCACCAGCGCGAAGTCGCCACGATCCGTCTGATCGCCAAGATGCCAACGGTCGCGGCGATGGCTTACAAGTATTCGATCGGCCAACCGTTTGTGTACCCACGCAATGACCTCGATTATGCCGCGAACTTCTTGCACATGTGCTTTGCTGTGCCTGCGCAGGAATACGTTGTTGACCCGATCCTCAGCCGTGCGATGGACCGGATCTTCACGCTGCACGCCGATCACGAACAGAACGCGTCGACCTCAACTGTCCGTCTGGCGTCGTCTTCCGGGGCAAACCCATTTGCCTGCATCGCTGCTGGTATCGCCTGCCTTTGGGGTCCTGCCCACGGTGGTGCAAATCAGGCATGTCTTGAGATGCTGAAGGAAATCGGCACCGTTGACCGCATTCCAGAGTTTATCGCGCGTGCCAAAGACAAGAACGACAGCTATCGCCTGATGGGCTTTGGTCACCGTGTGTATAAGAACTTCGACCCGCGCGCGACCGTGATGAAGGAAAGCGCCGATGAGGTGCTTGATCTGTTGGGTGTCGAGAATAACCCGATCCTGCAAGTCGCCAAAGAGCTTGAAAAACAAGCGCTCGCCGATCCGTATTTTGCTGAGAAAAAACTGTTCCCCAACGTGGACTTCTACTCTGGCATCATTCTTGAGGCGATGGGTTTCCCGACCTCGATGTTTACGCCAATCTTTGCATTGGCGCGTACGGTAGGCTGGATTTCGCAATGGTCCGAACAACTGGCCGATCCACAGTTAAAAATCGGTCGTCCGCGCCAGCTTTATCTGGGTGAGATGCAGCGCGATTATGTCGACATCGAAAAACGCTAGGATGTCTGGGCTGCCTTCGGGCGGCCCTTTTTGCACATGGCTATAAGAACTGAGCGCTTGATCCTGCGTGGTGCCAAGCAGGACGACCTGATGGACCTCTACGCGATCTTTAGCGACACGCACGCCATGCGGTACTGGTCAACCGCAGCGCATGAAAACCCTGAACGGACGCAACAAAACCTAGACCGGCTGATTGCAACGGCCGAACGGCAGCTGACATACTTTGTCATCGAAATGGCTGGGCGTGCAATTGGCACCGCAGGGATGCACAAGACCGATGAGGTCGGCTTCTTGTTGCATCCGGATTTCTGGCGGCAAGGGATTGTGACCGAGGCGATGAACGCGATCATTCCCTATCTTTTTGAGGTGACGGATCATACGCAATTGACCGCGGAGGCGGACCCGCGGAACGCCGCCTCGGTGGAACTCCTGAAATCGCTGGGATTTCAGGAAACCCACCGGGCCGAAAGGACATTCTGCATCAATGGCGAATGGTCCGACAGCGTTTACTTCGCGCTTCAGCGCCCTTCGTAAACCGCCTTGCGCTTCTCCAGGAACGCGACCACACCCTCTTGGAAATCGCGGGTCTTGCCGCAACGCCCTTGCAGTTTTGCTTCCAAAGCCAGTTGATCGTCCAAAGAGTTCTCAAACGACCCTCGGATCGCTTTCTTCAACTGGCGGTAAGCGACCGTCGGCCCCTGCGCCAGATGCGCCGCCCGACCCTGCACATGTTCAAGGAAAGTGGCCGCCGGGGCGGTTTCATAGATCATACCCCAGTCGCAGGCTTGCTGCGCGCTGATCTTATCGGCAAAGAGCGCCGCACCCATCGCCTTGGCCGCCCCCATCTGACGTGGCAACCAATAGGTGCCGCCGGCATCCGGGATCAGGCCAATGCGGGTAAAGGCCTGAATGAAATACGCCTCATCCGACGCAATCACCACATCCGCCGCCAAGGCAAGGTTCGCACCTGCCCCAGCCGCTGGGCCGTTGACCGCAGAAATGGTTGGCACGCGGCAATCAAAGATCGCTTTGAGCATCGGGACGTATTCATCACGCAACGTCCTCTCCAAATCCATGGAAGCTGCATTCCCCCCATCGCCAAGGTCCTGACCGGAACAGAACGCTTTGCCCGCGCCCGTCAGCACGACGACGCGTGCCTCTTGTTCTGCCACCTTCATTGCGTGGGTAATCTCGGCCCGCATTTGGGTGTTGAGCGCATTCATCATGTCGGGGCGATTCAGTGTGATCACTGCGACAGAGTTCCGAATGACAAGTTTGATGGCCTGATAGTCCATGCGCGGGATCCTTTTGCAAAGTTTCCCCTAAGGTAATGAACTGATCAGTTTAGGAAAGCCCTACGGCGCGTCACGCCCCAAGATTTTCTCCAATTCGGCCTTTTCGGCCTCAGTCAGGCCTTCTGCGACCTCGCGTTTGGCACGGATCGTGGTCCAGCCAACGATAAGCGCGATCAGCAGCATTACAGGCGCTGCGAGCCAGAGGATCAGGTTCGCGCCGCTGGTGTCTGGACGCAGCATCACAAATTCGCCGTACCGCGCGACCATAAAGTCCAGGGCGTCCTGATCGGTATCACCTGCGACGATCCTTTCGCGCAGCACAATCCGCAACTCCTGCGCCAAAGCCGCATTGCTTTCATCAATGCTTTCGTTGCGGCAGACTGGGCAGCGCAGCTCCTGCGAAAGGGAGCGTGCACGCTCTTCCAGCACCGGATCATCAAGGATCTCTTTCGGGTCAACCGCCCAAAGCGGAGACGCCAATAACAGCATGACTACCAGTAACCGTCTCATTCCGCTGGCACCGCCTTTGGTGTTGTTTTCTTGGCCGAAGCCGCACCGATCCGCAAACGACGGTCAGAGAGTGAGAAACAGCCCCCGAGCGCCATGAGGATCGCGCCGCCCCAAATCCAGTTGGCAAACGGCTTGAGATAGATACGAACAGCCCAGCCGCCGTTTTCCTGCGGATCACCGACCACGACATAGATGTCGCGGATCACACCATTGATAATGGCGGCCTCTGTCGTGGGCATATTTGCCACCGGATAGAACCGTTTTTCGGGGTGTAGATCACCGACCTGCCGGTCACCCCGCCAGACCGAGATATCGGCCATCGTCGTGATATAGTTCGGCCCTTCAAGCTGGTTCACCCCATCAAGCCGGAATTCAAACTGCCCGACGGTCCACGCATCACCAATCTGGGCGACACGGATGTCTTCCTTCTCCCACGCCAGCATGGCCGCGATCCCAAAGATCGTCACACCCATCCCGATATGCGCGGTGGCCTTACCCCAGTCTGCGCGGGGCAGGCGCGTCATCCGGCGCAGACGATCCGCTAAGCTGTCACGCCCGCTACGCATCCACAGATCCGCGATGGCACCGCCAACCACCCAGACGCCCAAGGCCACACCGATGGGGCCAAGCGCCGAGTTGCCGCTTTGGATGGCGTAGGCAAGTCCAGCCATCACGATGGCGAGCACAAGCCAGCCCCAAAGGGATTTAGAAGCCCGGCCCAGCGTGCCCCGCTTCCAAGCAAGGATGGATCCCAGCGGCAAGGCAATCGCCAAGGCCACCATGAAAGGCGTAAAGGCTGCATCAAAGAACGGCGGCCCCACTGACACGGTCCGGTCAAACAGCAACTCGGACACCAGTGGCCAGATGGTGCCGATGAAGACAACAAAACAACTGACCGACAATAGGATATTGTTCAGAATCAGCGCGCTTTCGCGACTGACAGTTGAAAACACGCCCTTGGATTCCATGGACCCTGCGCGCAATGCGAAAAGCGTTAGTGCACCACCAAGGAAAATCGCGAGGATGATCAGGATCAGCATGCCTCTCTCAGGGTCATTGGCAAAGGCGTGCACCGACGTCAGCACACCTGAGCGCACGATGAAGGCACCCAGAAGCGAGAACCCAAACGCCATGATCGCCAGCAGAATGGTCCAGCTTTTCAGCGCCTCGCGCTTTTCAACCACAATGGCCGAATGAAGCAGGGCCGCCGCAATCAGCCAAGGCATAAAGGACGCGTTCTCGACCGGGTCCCAGAACCAGAAGCCACCCCAACCCAATTCGTAGTAGGCCCACCAGGAGCCAAGTGCGATACCGACCGTCAGGAACATCCAGGCGGCCAGTGTCCAAGGACGGACCCAACGGCCCCATGCGGCATCCACGCGACCCTCAATCAGGGCAGCAATGGCGAAGGAGAAGGACATACTCAGACCCACATATCCAAGGTAGAGGAACGGTGGGTGGAAGGCTAAGCCGGGGTCTTGCAGCAGCGGGTTGAGGTCGCGGCCATTGAGTGGTGGCACTTCAAGGCGCAGGAAAGGGTTGGATGTGAACAGCACAAAAGCAAAGAACGCCACCGCAATGGATGCCTGCACCGACAGCACCCTTGCCCGCAAGCGCGCTGGCAGACCATCGCCGAACCATGCGGCACAGGCCCCAAAGAGCGTCAGGATCACCATCCAGAGCAGCATCGACCCTTCGTGGTTCCCCCAGACACCCGTGATCTTGTAGATCATTGGCTTGTCCGTATGGGAGTTGAGGTAGACGAGCTGCAATGAAAAATCAGACGTCAGAAACGCCCATGTCAGCACGGCAAATGAAAAGGCGGTTAGCAGAAACTGCACCGTCGCAGCCGGTTCGGCCAAGGCCATCCAACCGGCGTTGCCACGATGCGCGCCGACCATTGGCACGATCATCTGGATAATGGCGATACCAAAAGCCAGAATCAAAGCGAAGTGTCCGAGTTCTATCAACATGAGGAACACATACCCCATTCAGAAACCGGACGACACACCAGACCGCTCACATCTGCGGTACATTTTGGCGCACCCTCAGATGGCCAATCCGCCCTGCATCGCGTAGGTGACACCGGCCATCAGAAGCCCGCCGATGACCAAGCGCACCAGCCACTTCAAGGTATCCTCAATCGCGCTTAACCGATTGGCAACATTCGCGCGATGGACATCGTCCACGGCATTACGCATCTCCAACGCGATGATGCGGCGCTCAAGTTGCCCGGCGCCTTCACTCTGCACGGCTGGCCTGCCAGTCCTGAAGCGCGGGATTTGTAGATGACGGTTGAGGCTGTGGCGCCGTGACCTGACCTGCAGCCAAACTCAATGCGATAGCGCGCTGAAATTCCTGTGATTTCACCTGGTGGCGCGCGCCGAAATAAAAGCTCACAATCGCCCCCATCAGCCACCACAGCGGTTCCGGCACAATGGCCAGCCCTTGCATGCCCTTACTAAATTGCTCGGGCTGCTGCATTGCCATGATGAAAAGCCAGATTGTGCCAAGCGCCAAGGCGGGACGCGGCAGCCGGTTCAAACCATCAACAATCCGGTCGAACACACCGCGACGGGGATGCACAAATTCTGCCGCAAACTGTGCAAGGCTATCTGATCGCGCAGATGCGGCACGCACCGCGCCATTCTCTGCATTCTCGCGAAACACCTCGGCCGTTTCGGCCACTACATTGCGCCCGTCCCCAAACAGGAACGTCATGATCCCAGATATCAAACCCATTGTGCCACCCGTGCTTTGTGTTGCGCCGCGGTCAGATGATAGCGATCCGAGATGAATTCTTCCGCCCTCTTGATCCATCCGCCTTTCCCACCATCACGCCTGCGGGCATATTTGCGGCTGGCGGGGCGGCGATCCGCGAGGTCATAGTAGTAGTTGCGGCGCGCGATCCCATAAGCATCCACCAAATGATCCGGTGCCGCCGCCATCGCCTGTCTGGTTGCAGCGATGGTGCGCGGGCCAATCACCCCATCAACGGTGACGTCAATCCGCATCTCGACCAGCAGCCGTTGCAAGATCTTCACCGCATTGGCCCCGGCATTGACATACATGTCAAAAACGCTGGCGTGCAACGGCGCAGGCAGCCGGTCAATCCGCGGCCCGCGAAAATAGTGTTCAACAAAGATCGACACCGCATGCGCCCGCGTCAGAACCCGGACGTCATCACTGTCGACCTGCCCATCCTTGGTCAGATCAAGGCCCAACCGGCGCATCGTATGGATTGTCACGCCATAGTTTGTCGCCCCGCCGGGATCATCGGGGTCATTCACATAGCCACCCTCACGGGCAACAATCTCTTTGGCAATTTGGGTAACGTTCTGCATCTTGGCCCCTTCCATAAGGTCGGGACAAAGACTGCGATCTATTGGTTAATGTGTGACGACAGTACCGTCCGGGTCCACATAGGTACCCTGCTCATTCAAGGCATCAATCACCTCAGACGGCATATACGTCTCATCATGTTTCGCAAGAATTTCAACAGCTTCAAAGCGACCGTTGATGTAATTTCCCTGCGCCACCATGCCCTGACCTTCCTCAAACAGGTCCGGCAGGATGCCTGTATAAACAACCGGCACAACCGCGCCACCATCGGTCACAGAAAAGCTGACCTGCTCACCCTGACCGCGCACGATCGACCCTTCGGCGACTAATCCGCCGATGCGGAACCGCTCATTTGGTGGTGGCGGTGCTTCTGCCACTTCCGAAGGAGAACGGAAGAATTGGAAGCTGTCATCTGGCAAGAACCATAGCAGCACGAGGACCAGCGCAATGCTGACCCCCGCCATGGACATCACCTGAACACGGCGGCGCTTTTTGAGGCTTTTGAGGCCCCCGCTCATGGGAACACAGGGGCCAGCATCAGGCCCTCCGTCTCTGGCAGGCCCAGCATCAGGTTGGCATTCTGCAACGCCTGGCCCGAAGACCCTTTCGTCAGGTTATCCAAAGCAGCGATCACAATCGCCCGCCCCGGCACGCGGTCGGCGACCACGCCGATATGACAAAAATTCGACGCCCTTACATGTTTCATCGACGGCGTTTGTCCCATCGGCAGTACCTCAATAAACGGCTCATCCGCATAAGCTGCAGCCAGCATATCATATATAGTCTCCGGATCGCCCTGCACATAGGTGGTGGCCAAAATGCCGCGGTTGGCCGGGATCAAATGCGGGGTAAACTGCACGTGAACCGGGCGCCCGGCGATGGCCGAGAATTCCTGATCAAACTCACCAAGATGCCGATGGGTGCCGCCAACGGCATAGCCCTGGGCCCCTTCTGACAGCTCTGCGTGCAACAGGTTCTCCTTCAGGCTGCGTCCTGCGCCTGATACTGCCGCTTTTAGGTCGATGATGATCTGATCGAGATCAATAACACCCGATTCAATCAATGGACGCAGTGCATATTGGCCCGTGGCCGCGTTGCAACCCGTACCGGCGACCAAACGCGCACCCTTGATTTGGTCGCGATAAAACTCGGTTAGGCCATAGACGGCCTCACCCTGCATCTCGGTCGCGGCATGGCCTTTGCCGTACCATTTTTCATAATCGGCCGGGTCACGCAGCCGGAAGTCGGCAGAAAGGTCGATGATCTTCAGGTTCTGCGGCAGTTTCGAAATGACCGCCTGCGATGTGGCATGCGGCAAGGCGCAAAACACCAGATCGACATCTGTCAGGTCCATCTCTTCAATTGTTGTCAGCGCGGGCAGGTCGAGATGGCGCAGATGTGGGAACACATCGGCCATGGCCATACCGGCCTTGGAATTCCCCGACAGGCCCACAATTTGCAGGCTGGGGTGTGTTGCGATCAGGCGCACGAGTTCGGCACCGGTGTAACCAGAAGCGCCAAGAATGGCGACGTTATAGGTCATTGGATTATCCCTTGGGATGAATGGTCGTAAATGGGTTCAGGCGGCGTCAAAGGTGATTTGTCGTCGCAAAAACTGGGTCGCACGACTGGATACTTGAGCCGGATCACCAGTTGTGAGGAACGCAGAATCGGTTCCCGGCCCGACCATTTCAGGCCGCCGATCCAGATAATCGGCAAGGCTTTCTGCCACCAATTCAGCCTGGCTAAACACTTTCACATCGGGGCCAAGCGATTTCTGAAATTCCTGCGCCATCAACGGATAATGTGTGCACCCCAGAACAGCCGCATCCGGTTCTGGCATCTTGCGCTTAAGCGCGTCCACATGGCTATTCACCAATGCCTCGGCCAAAATCATATCGCCCTCTTCGATGGCATCCACAACACCGCCGCAGGCCTGCGCCTCTACATCCACGCCAATCGCGCGAAACGCCAGTTCGCGCTGAAACGCCCGGCTCGATACAGTTGCGGGCGTTGCAAACAGTGCCACGTGCTTCACATCCACCTCGCGCGGCGGGGAGTTGTCGCCCCATTGCCGCTCTGTCAGTGCTTCAATCAGTGGCACAAACACCCCCAAGACGCGCTTGCCCTCGGGCACCCAACCTTCCTGCATGCGGCGCAGGGCCGCGGCAGAGGCGGTGTTGCAGGCTAGGATCACCAGATCACAGCCCGCGTCAAACAGGCGCTGCGTGGCTTTCGTGGTTAGATCGTAGATATCGTCAGAGTCCCGCACACCATAAGGCGCATGCGCGCTATCGCCCATGTAGACCAGTGGCAGATCAGGCAAGCGTTTCGCTACGGCGTCCAGCACCGTAAGGCCGCCTAGCCCACTATCGAATATGCCCACTGCCATTGCGTGCCTTGTACTTCTCTTCAAACTCATGACCCAGGTGAGTTGGATCCACCGGGCTTGGGCTCAACTCATACGTGGCTTTTCGCAGGAAATCCATGCACCCCTTGGGGTCTTTTTTGAATTGGGCGAGCATGTCGGCGGGTATGGGTTCGCCGATGACAACGCGAACGGGTTTGTTGATCTTAGACTTGAACTCGCGAATGAACATGCCAGTGCGCAATGTGCTGTGCAAATGGCTGGCCAGCTGGAACAGGCGGCTGTTGTGGCCCTCAAAGAAAACAGGGACAACGGTTGCGCCGGATTTTGCGATCATCTTGGCTGTAAACGTACGCCAGCTTGGGTCCATCGGCTTGGAGAAAGGTGTCGCCGAGGTCGACACGGTGCCACCGGGAAAAATGCCGATTGCACCGCCGGATTTGAGGTACTCAACCGCTTTGCTGCGGGTCTCAAGATTCAACTTGGCGGCTTCTTTCGTTTCGTCAAAAGAGATCGGCAATATGATCTGCTCTAAATCCGCAGCACGGCGGAAGATGCGATGTGCAAGGACACGGAAATCGCCCTGACGACGTTCGGACAGAATGCGCCCCATCATCAAACCGTCCAGAATGCCATAAGGGTGGTTTGAGACCACAATCAGTGACCCCTCGGTCGGGATATTGTCTAGCGAGCCGGTCACCACATTGAGGCTGACACCGTAGCGCGCTGACATCACCTGCCAAAAATCCGCACCTGCAGCGACTTCCGCGCCATAGCCACGGGCCTTTCGGATCAGGCGCAAACGCCCAGTGGCGTTCTCCAACACACGGATTACGGCGCGCCCGCTGCGCCGCTTAGCAGATGAGGCATAGGTGATATCGCGGGCCGCTTGGCGTTCGGGTGCTGTCATATGCAGTTCTTACATTGGCAAAAGTACCAGTTGCATATCACGCTCAGGCGACAATCCTATGACAATCTGTTGTTACTCTGCCGCCTGTTGCATCGGCGCTGCACGCAAGGTCGCCAAAGCTCCTCGCGCCGCTTAGCAGCTTTGCGCGCATTTGCCTCTTTCACGGGGCCGAAACCGCGTATCTCACGTGGTAAGGCTGCCAAAGCAATCGCCGCATCGCGGGTATCGGGGCGCAGGATACGCAAAACTTCCGCCATATCGTCCTCATACTCCTTGATAAGGGCGCGCTCCATCCGGCGCTCAGCGGTGCGACCAAACGGGTCAAATGGGGTGCCGCGCAGCCATTTCAACTTGGCCAGTTTGGGAAACGCCCACGCCATGCCCGCACCATATTCTTTCTTGGCGGGCCGTCCGTCTGAGCCAGTCTTGGTCAGCATGGGCGGGGCCAGATGATAGGTCAGCTTCAAATCACCATCGAATTCTGACGCGGCCTTCTCTTGCGTCTTGGTCAATAAGCGCGCGACTTCGTACTCATCTTTGTAAGCAAGCAACTTATGGTAGCCCAAGGCAATCGCTTCACGCAGCGGCGTATCCTGTACCTGATCTACGAATTTGCGGTAGCGCCGCGCCAATCGCTTGCCTTGATAGTCGATCAGATGCGCTTCGCGAAACGCGATTTTTTCGTCAAGTGACTTCGGCAACGCCGCCACATTGGGCGTGAGCAAAGCAGCGGCATCCTGCGGATATAGATAGGCCCAACGGCCCAGTTCAAACGCGCGTATGTTGCGGTTCACAGCGGCACCGTTCAACTCAATCGCTTGTAAGATCGCCTCATAACTGACTGGAATTGCGCCCATTTGCCATGTCGCGCCAAAGACCATCATATTGGAATAGATGCTGTCGCCCAAGAGCGCCTTGGCCAGATCAGAGGCATCAAACATCGTCAGTGCATCCGACAACCGCGCCTCGAGTGAGATTTTCAATTCATCGGATGGCAAACGAAACTCGGTGTCACGGGTGAAATCGCCGGTGATGATTTCGTGACTGTTCACCACACCTTTGGTGCGCCCGGTTTTCATCAAACCAATCGTTTTGGCCCCGGCAGACACCACCAGATCGCCACCAATCAAGGCATCGCATTCACCTGTGGCAACACGGATTGCACTGATATCGATGGGCTTTTCACCGATACGGCAATGGATATGCACCGCCCCACCCTTTTGGGCCAGCCCCGCCATCTCCATCATACCGGCGCCTTTGCCGTCGATATGGGCGGCCATGGCCAACACCGCGCCAATGGTCACGACACCCGTCCCGCCGACGCCGGTGATCACTACGTTATGGGTCCCGTCAATGGCGGGCAGTTCTGGATCAGGCAGATCAGGCAGCTCCACCTCTGCCGTTGCCTCTTTTCGAATCTGCGCACCTTCGATGGTGACGAACGACGGGCAGAACCCTTTCACACAGGAAAAATCCTTGTTGCAAGACGATTGATCAATCGCGCGCTTGCGGCCCAGTTCCGTTTCAACCGGCACAATGGACACACAGTTCGATTGTACCCCGCAATCGCCACAGCCTTCGCAGATGTCAGTGTTGATAAAGACGCGCTTGTCCGGGTCAGGAAATTGGCCACGTTTGCGGCGACGGCGCTTTTCGGCAGCACAGGTCTGCACGTAGACAATGACAGACACGCCTTTGTAATTGCTGAATTTCTCTTGCACCGCAGGCATGTCGACGCGTTCGTGCACATCGAGTCCTTTGGGGAAAAGGCCGAGATCGACATCTTCCTTCTCATCATAGACCAGTGCGATATTGCGCACGCCCATGGCCTGAACTTCGCGGCAGATCTGATCAGCCGTCAGCCCACCGTCGTTGCCTTGGCCGCCGGTCATCGCAACCGCGTCGTTATAGAGGATTTTGTACGTGATGTTCGTCCCGGCCATCATTGCAAAGCGAATGGCCTGTACACCGGAGTGGTTGTATGTGCCGTCGCCAAGGTTCTGGAACACATGATCCCGTGTCGAAAACGGCGCTTCACCGACCCAATTGGCCCCTTCGCCGCCCATCTGTGTAAAGCCGACGGTGTCGCGGTCCATCCACTGCACCATGTAATGGCATCCAATACCAGCGTAGGCCCGCGATCCTTCCGGTACTTTCGTCGAAGAGTTATGGGGGCAACCCGAACAGAAATACGGCAATCGCTGCGCAATCTCGGGTGCATTGTCGGCGCGGCGCGCTTCTGACAAGGCCAGCAGGCCCGCTGTTACCCGCGCAGAGCCGCAGCCCTCTTCCACAAGAATGCCGCCCAGTTTCTCGGCCACGACAATCGGATTGATATCCGCCTTGGTTTGAAACACCTCTTCACGGCGCCCTTCGGAGTGCTCGTCGCCTTTGTGCCAACCGTAAACGCGGCGGCCCCGGCGGTCATCAAAGATCGCTTCTTTAACCTGCACCTCGATCAGCTTGCGCTTTTCCTCAACCACGACGATCAAGTCCAGCCCCTCGGCCCATTCATGGAACGACATCATATCCAGCGGCCAAACCTGACCAACCTTATAGGTGGTGATCCCCAACCGCTCAGCCTCGGCCTCATCAATGTTCAACAGCGACAGTGCATGCTGCAAATCGAGCCAGTTCTTACCAGCGGCAACAAAACCAATCTTTGCCCCCGGCTTGCCCCATTTGCGCTGGTCCATCTTGTTCGCGCGGCTGAATGCCTCGGCCGCAAAGCGTTTGTGGTCGATCATCCGCGCTTCTTGCAGCTGCGGCGTATCGACCAGTCGGATGTTCAAGCCATCCTCGGGCATTGGAAAATCAGGGCGTATAAAGGACACGCGATCCGGGTCACCATCGACAACAGACGTGACCTCAATCGTGTCTTTCATGGTCTTCAGGCCAACCCAGACGCCCGCAAAGCGCGACAGCTCCCATGCATAAAGGCCGTAATCGAGGATTTCCTGAACACCCGCAGGCGATACGATCGGCATATAGGCGTCGATCATCGCCCAGTCGGACTGATGCAAAGTGGTCGAGCTTTCGCCTGTGTGATCATCGCCCATCGCCATGATCACCCCGCCACTGGGCGACGTTCCCGCCATATTGGCATGGCGCATCACGTCGCCGGAACGGTCCACACCGGGGCCTTTGCCATACCACAGACCGAACACCCCGTCGTGCTTGCCTTCACCTCGCAGTTCAGCCTGCTGGCTGCCCCAAAGGGCGGTCGCGGCTAAGTCTTCGTTCAATCCTGGTTGGAATGTAATCTGCGCAGGCTCCAGCACGTCTTTGGCGCGCGTCATCTGCATATCAACCGCACCAAGCGGCGATCCACGATAACCGGTGACATAACCCGCTGTGTTCAGTCCAGCTTTCGCGTCGCGCGCCCGCTGCATCAGCATCAACCGCACCAGCGCCTGTGTCCCATTCAGCAAAATCTGATGTTTGTTCAGGTCGTACCGGTCATTTAGGGACACATCTTGATGGGTCATTTCGCACCTCCCCGCGCTTCAATTTCCTGTCCAAACTATAGGTCAAAAAGACTGACCTACAAAGAGGAAAATTAATCCGATGTGTGTTTGCATCGGAACACCGTCTGCGCGTAATGTTCTGCCAAAGATAGCGATAACAAGAGTGGTGGCGGGGCGATATGGACTGGGACAAGCTAAGAATATTTCACGCGGTCGCTGACGCAGGATCACTGACCCACGCGGGCGATACGCTGCATCTGTCGCAATCGGCCGTCAGCCTAAGCAAATTCGGGCGCTGGAAGAATCACTGAACACCACACTTTTTCACCGCCACGCGCGCGGACTGATCCTGACCGAACAGGGTGAGCTGCTTTTTGACGCCACCAAATCCATGAACAAAAGGCTAGAGGCCGCGTCCGCCCGCATCCGCGACAGTGAGGAAGAAGTCTTTGGCGAATTGCGGGTCACGACGACGACCGGCTTCGGCACGCTTTGGCTGGCCCCACGGCTGCCCAAGCTTTACGAACTCTACCCCGACTTGAAAATTGACCTGATGTTGGAAGAGCGCGTCCTGGATCTGCCGATGCGCGAGGCCGATGTGGCCATCCGCATGAAAGAACCCTCGCAAGCTGACCTGATCCGCAAGCGGCTGATGTCCGTCCGCATGCGGCTTTTTGCAACACAATCCTATCTGGAAGAGAACGGGACACCTGTCGAACTCTCGGATATGTCCAAACACCGCCTGATTGGCCAAAGCCTGAATTCCATTCAAGTGGCCGCCGGGGCGACATTGCTGCAGCACCTGATGACCGCTGATATTCCGAACACATTCACCGTCAATAACTACTTTGGGGTATTGCAAGGGGTACTGCATAACATCGGCATTGGCGTGCTGCCCGACTACGTGACAGAGGACTTCCCCGATCTGGTGCGCGTTCTGCCAGACCTCGAAAGCGGCGAAGTCCCTGTCTTCCTCGCCTACCCCGAGGAATTGCGTCAATCCAAACGGATCGCGGCTTTTCGTGATTTTGTGCAGGACGAAATCTTTGCACACCGCCGCAAGATGCGGGAAACGGCTGATGGCTAAGCACCTCATTCCATTGACAGAAGTTGGCGGTCACCCTTGCCGATCCCTCAGCTATGCACAGAGCACATAGCGGCTTTGCGCTGTTTTACCCCCATTTTTTCTTGAATGGTCAAAAAACGCACCCTATCTCAACTCTCGAAGGCGGTGATGCTTAAGCGCTCATCATCTTCACCTCCCTGTTGGACTACGCCGGGCTTCGCGCCCGGCATTTTTTTTGCCGTCGCATCCCCGGTCCGATATCCTTCCATACCCGATCAAGTGACCCCGGTAAGGCATCTGCGCATACAAATCGACACTTCCCTTTCCCTCTCAGGCGCAACCCCTTAAAACACGCGCGACTCAAGCCCCGGGGGACAAGATGCAAGAGCTAGCCATCACCGAAGACCTGATCGCAGCCCATGGGCTTTCGCCTGACGAATACCAGCGCATTCTTGAGATCATCGGACGCGAGCCAAGTTTTACCGAACTGGGCATCTTTTCGGCGATGTGGAATGAGCACTGCTCTTACAAGTCTTCGAAGAAATGGCTGCGTACCCTGCCTACCGAAGGTCCGCAGGTCATCTGCGGCCCCGGTGAAAACGCGGGCGTTGTCGATATTGGCGACGGTCAAGCGGTCGTATTCAAAATGGAGAGCCACAACCACCCCAGCTATATCGAACCCTACCAAGGGGCAGCGACCGGCGTGGGTGGCATCCTGCGCGATGTCTTCACGATGGGGGCGCGGCCTATTGCTGCGATGAACTCGCTTTCATTTGGCGAACCAGATCACCCCAAGACGCGTCAACTGGTCAACGGCGTCGTCGCTGGTGTTGGTGGCTACGGCAACTGCTTCGGTGTACCCACTGTCGGCGGCGAAGTTCGGTTTGATCCAGCATATAACGGCAATTGTCTGGTCAATGCGTTCGCCGCTGGTCTCGCAGACGCCGACAAAATCTTCTACTCAGCCGCCTCTGGCATCGGCATGCCCGTCGTCTATCTCGGCGCCAAAACAGGCCGCGATGGGGTTGGCGGCGCCACCATGGCCTCTGCCGAGTTTGACGACACGATTGAAGAAAAGCGCCCCACCGTGCAAGTCGGTGATCCTTTCACCGAAAAGCGGCTGATGGAGGCGACGCTGGAACTGATGGCCACAGGTGCCGTGATCTCGATCCAGGATATGGGGGCCGCTGGCCTGACATGTTCGGCTGTAGAGATGGGCGACAAAGGTGGCCTTGGCGTCAAGCTGAACCTCAACGCCGTTCCCCAGCGCGAAGAGAACATGACCGCCTATGAGATGATGCTGTCAGAAAGCCAGGAACGCATGCTCATGGTCCTCAAACCAGAGCTCGAAGCCGAAGCGCGTGCCGTTTTCGAAAAATGGGACCTCGACTTTGCGATCGTGGGTGAAACCATCGCTGAGGACCGCTTCCTCGTTGAACACGATGGCGAAGTCATGGCCGACCTACCATTGGCCACCCTCTCCGGCTCAGCGCCCGAATACGACCGCCCGTGGGAGCCGACACCGACCGCCGACCCATTGGGTGAGATCGCAGGTGTGCACCCCATCGACGGCCTGAGGGCGCTGATCAACAGCCCCAATTATGCAGGCAAGCAGTGGGTCTATGAACAATATGACCAACAGGTCATGGGCGACACGGCCCGCGCGCCCGGTGCAGGCGCGGGCATCGTGCGCGTGCATGGCACCGACAAGGCGCTGGCCTTCACCAGCGACGTCACTCCGCGCTACGTCAAAGCCAATCCGGTCGAAGGCGGCAAGCAAGCGGTGGCTGAGGCCTATCGCAACCTCACCGCCGTTGGTGCAACCCCGCTGGCCACAACTGACAACATGAACTTCGGCAACCCTGAAAAGCCGCGCATCATGGGGCAATTCGTCGGCGCGATCCAAGGGATCGGCGAAGCCGTTGCCGCCCTCGACATGCCCATCGTCTCCGGCAACGTGTCACTTTATAACGAAACCGACGGCAAGGGCATCCTGCCCACACCCACGATTGGTGCTGTTGGCATAATCAACAATCCCGACCACATGATCACAGGCGAGATACGCGAAGGGCACCTCCTCTTGCTCTTAGGCGAAACCAACGGCCACCTCGGTCAATCCGCCCTGCTGGCAGAGGTCTATGACCGTGCAGAGGGTGATGCGCCACCGGTTGATCTGGCCGCAGAAAAGGTACACGGCGATTTCATCCGTGCCAACCACGCGCATATCAAAGCGTGCACCGATCTCGCCGATGGCGGGCTCGCTCTGGCGGCGTTCGAGCTTGCCGAAGCTGCTGGCGTTGGCGTCGCCCTCGATATTGAAGACACACCCACCCTCTTCGGCGAAGATCAGGCACGCTATCTGATTGGCTGTAACTTCGATCATGCCGAAGCACTGATGATCGCCGCAAACCAAGTCGGTGTGACACTCACGACGGTTGGGAAGGTTGGCGGCGATCAAATCACTTTCGGCAGCCAAAGCGCCCCGCTTTCAGAGTTGTCCGCGACGTTCCGCAGCGCCTTCGCAAGTGCCGTCGCCTGATCAACGTCATGCGTCAAATACTATCTCGCAAGTTATCCCCACTTGTCCGTCGGCAACCGCGGCCCTAGTTTAGATGCAACCGAGCAAAAGGACCGCCGATGCCTATCACCGCCCATGAAATCGAAACACTGCTACGCGAGACCTTCCCGGACGCGAAAATCAGAATTGAAGGTTCTGGCGTGAAGTATGCGGCGGAAGTGATTGATGAGAGCTTTCGTGGCAAAAACCGCGTCCAGCAGCACCGCGCAGTGAACGCGGCGCTAAAAGGCAAAATGGATGGGAATAATGGCGAGCTTCACGCGCTTGCGTTAACGACAAAGGCCCCCGACTAGTGGCTTCAGAGGTCTATTTCTTTATCGCAGTTGGTATCTTAGCGGTGATTTCCGCCGTCATTGTCGGTTGGAGCAAACTGCAACGGTTTCTCAATCGGCCAACAAGGCATCATCATGGGTCAAAGAACGAGGTAGAGCTCGGCATGGAAGCAACCGACATGAGGGTCGTTGACAAAGCCGAAACAGAAAACCGTCGCCTAGCATGGAGATCACGCGCAGATCGCAAATGGCCAGCAAAATAATGAGAAGCGTTAAGCCTTCTACGTTTGAATAAATCGGAGACAGAAAATGACAGCCCAGGACCAAATCAAAGAAACCGTCACCAACAATGACGTTGTCCTTTTTATGAAAGGCACCAAGAGCATGCCGCAATGTGGCTTCTCGTCCCGTGTGGCCGGTGTCCTGAATTTCATGGGCGTCGACTTCAACGACGTGAATGTGCTGGCAGACGACGACATCCGCCAAGGCATCAAGGATTACTCTGACTGGCCCACCATCCCGCAGCTTTACGTCAAAGGTGAGTTTGTCGGCGGCTGCGATATCATCACCGAGATGACATTGTCGGGCGAGTTGGACACGCTTTTTGCTGAGAGTGGTGTGACTTTCGACAAAGACGCTGCGGACAAAATCCGCGAAGCGAACGCCTAAAGTCAGTTGGCGGGCATATTGCCCGCTAGCGCGTTTCGACCTGCTCGGCCAAAGCCTCGGCACGTGCAGCGATCTCGGCTAATGCATCCGTGACAGTGGCAGGCACCACAGGCACCTCCACGCGCACTGGTTCCGGCGCGGGCTGGGCTTGCAACGTTTCCATATCCACTCGCATCTTCGCAGCTTGCGCTTCTAGCTCGCGCACCCGGTCTTCCAGACCTGCGGTCTTATCGGCCAGCATCAGACCCGCCATCAACAGCATGCGGGCCTCTGGTACGCGCCCGATCTGATCGGCCAGATGGGCCGCTTCAGCATCTAACATCGTTGCGGCGGAATGCAAAAAATGCTCTTCGCCCTCCTGACAGGCAACTTCAAAGGTCCGACCTCCGATTTCAATCTCAACCTGCGGCATGGGATGCCTCCTCGATCAGGGGTTTCAACTCGTCGAGTATTGCTTCCACCTCTGCAGCATCCGCGGACCGCTGGACATGCAGTGCTTCCATTTCAGTGGTTACCGCTGCATCGTGCAACTCCGGGGCCAAACCCGCCGTCACCGTCTCGCGCAACCTGGTATTCATTTCGCGCAACTGGACGTTAGAGGCCCGCAATTGCTGCAACTCCTCATCCAGCTTCATCAGGTGCTTGCTTTGGGTTTCCGCCCGCAAAGTCAGGTTTGCGACCTGCGTATCCTGACGCTCTTTCAAAACGCGCACCCGCTCGACCAATTCGGCGTTCTGCGCGCGCTCCTGATCAAGCGACGCTTGCAATTCAGGGTCGGCGGCGGCCTGCCCACCGGAGGTTTCCAATCCTTGCCTGATCCTGTCCAGCGCCGCCGTGATACGGCTTTCCAATGTACTGATGTCACTCATCCGCCCGTCCTTTCGTGGCGCGAGGATCCCCTCGTCTTTGCCATAACCTTTGTAGCGCACATGTTTTTCTTGCCCCACCTGCGGGGCGCAATGCGCCGAATCGTGCCTCTTGCGTCCAAGCGTAAGCGATCATTCGTCTGCTCGCAAACCGGCAGGCCCCAAGAATATGAGTAACTTAGCTGTCATGCTTGATCTTGGGGGCCTGCCTGTTATGACGCTCCCACGCCCGTTATTCACCTTTCGTAAATAGGACCTGATGACCTTGGATATTGCAGCACTGCGGAACGCCCACCCTGACCATTGGATGAAAGCGACAGCCATCCGCACTTTGACACTGGATGCGGTGGCCGCTGCCAACTCTGGCCATTCTGGCATGCCGATGGGCATGGCCGATGTGGCGACGGTTCTGTTTGAAAAGCACCTCAACTTTGATCCCAAGGCCCCACACTGGCCCGACCGCGACCGGTTCATTCTGTCTGCTGGCCACGGTTCCATGTTGCTCTACGCGCTGATGTATCTGACGGGTTACGAAGATATGCCACTCGAGCAGATCAAGGATTTCCGCCAATGGGGCGCACGCACGGCAGGCCATCCTGAGTTCGGCCATGCACGCGGGATCGAAACCACCACCGGTCCTTTGGGCCAAGGCATTGCCAACTCTGTCGGTTTCGCCATTGCCGAAGAAATCCAGCGCGCCACATGGGGCAAGAAGATCATTGATCACCACACCTATGTGATGGCGGGTGACGGCTGCCTGATGGAGGGCGTCAGCCAGGAAGCCATTGCATTGGCTGGTATGCAAAAACTGTCCAACCTCATCGTGTTCTGGGACAACAACAACATCACCATCGACGGCACCGTCGATATCGCCGACATCACCGACCAGCCGATGCGCTTCAAAGCCTCTGGCTGGCATGTGCAGGAAATCGATGGCCACGACCCCGAGGCGATTGATGCGGCCATCACCGCCGCAAAAAAGGCCGGAAAGCCGTCCATGATCGCCTGCAAGACCCATATCGCCCTGGGTCACGCCGCGCAGGATACCTCCAAAGGTCATGGCGCGTTGACCGACGCCGAACAATTGAAAGCCGCGAAAGAGGCTTATGGCGCGCCAATGGGCGACTTTGAAGTCTCCCCAGAGTGCCTTGCAGAATGGGCGGCCATCGGCGCGCGAGGTGCGGCGGCACATCAGGAATGGCAGGACCGTTTCAACAAACTCTCCGCCAGCAAGCAGGCCGAATTTAACCGGACCTATGCCGGCGAAGCACCCAAACGTCTGTCGGCCACAATCCGTGCGCTGAAAAAGCAGATCACCGAGGGTAAACCAAAGGTCGCCACCCGCAAATCATCCGAGATGACGCTCGAAGTCATCAACCCGATCATGCAGGAAACCATTGGTGGTTCGGCGGATCTGACCGGGTCCAACAACACGCTGACCAAAGACATGGGCGTGTTCCACCCTGATACCCGCAAGGGGCGCTACATCTACTACGGTGTGCGCGAACACGGGATGGCGGCTGCGATGAACGGCATGGCGCTGCATGGTGGCGCCCGCCCCTACGGCGGCACCTTCATGTGCTTCACCGATTATGCGCGCGGTGCCATGCGCCTGTCTGCCCTGATGGGTATCCCCACGACCTACGTCATGACCCATGACAGCATCGGGCTTGGCGAAGACGGGCCAACACACCAGCCCGTCGAACACCTCGCCATGCTGCGTGCGACACCAAACATGAACGTCTTCCGGCCAGCCGATACTGTTGAGACGGCAGAAGCTTGGGAACTGGCACTGACGTCGCAGAAAACGCCAAGCGTGCTTGCCCTGACCCGTCAGGGGCTGCCCACCGTGCGCACCGAGCATAAGAACAAGAACATGGTCGCCCAAGGTGCCTATGTTCTGGCTGATGCAGAAGGCAAACGTCAGGCGATCCTGATGGCCACTGGTTCGGAGGTCAGCATCGCCATGGAAGCCCGTGACCTGCTGCAAGCCGAAGGCATCGGCACGCGTGTCGTCTCAATGCCCTGCTGGGAAATCTTTGAAGAGCAAGACGAAGCCTACCGCAAGCGCGTCCTGCCCGGCGGTCCGGTACGCGTCGCCATCGAAGCAGGTATTCGCTTCGGTTGGGACCGCTGGCTGTTTGGCGAACGCGGCAAACGCGAAAAATCCGGGTTTGTTGGCATGCATGGCTTTGGGGCCTCTGCCCCTGCGGACCGACTCTACAAAGAGTTCGGGATCACAGCACAAGACACCGCTGACAAAGTCAAATCACTGATCAAGTAAAAGATGAAGGCCACGACGATGACATATCTTAAAATCGGCACCGTCGTGGCCGCCATTGGCCTTGTCGCACTGGTCAGCTGCACTGAAGAGCCCCCAATCATTGCGCAGACTGGTGATATCGACGCTTTCGCCATGCGGGTGCTTGACGGCATTCAGCCTGCCTCAATCGCGGAAAGCCGTGAATATTGCGGCTATATCTATGAGACGGAGACCGGTGGTCTGGCCGCTACTGCCCCCGCTCCCGGACGGGAGGATTATTGCGATTTGCCAGAACCTAACGACAGTGTTCTGGCCTCTTACCATACACATGGCTCATTCTCGGACGTCTACGACAATGAAGTGCCGTCAGTTGATGACGTCACGGGTGATTTTGATGCCAGGATTGATGGCTACATCGGCACGCCAGCCGGTCGCGTTTGGCTTGTGGACTATGACGCACAAATCGCACGGCAGCTTTGCAACACAATGTGCATCACGTCAGACCCCAACGATGATCCCGAAGAGGCCGGTTTCGTCCCACAGACATTCACCCTGCAAGAACTGCAAGCCCGTTTCGAGTAGCGTTTTTGATGTGTCAACGACACCGTGCCAATCTCGCTTCAGCTTCTGATCCCACGCATCTCTGCCCGTACTTTGCTTGCGGCCTGCGGCAAACGCAAAGATCGATTCGACAGCGCTGAAAACTGTTTGCGATAACATTCCTCCGGCATGTGATTTCGTTATCGCTAACACCATTTGTTAACGATAACATACTGAGCTACAAAGCTTTTTCCTTTGGCTCTTACCGCATACCCCCGTATACGAAGCAACAACTGGAACCTGTACCAAAGGACCGCAGTCATGACAGTCACCATCGGGATCAACGGGTTCGGACGCATCGGACGTTGTACTTTGGCACATATCACCGAGGCCGCCCGCAATGACGTACAGGTCGTCAAGATCAACGCCACCGGGCCAATTGAGACAAACGCGCATTTGTTGAAGTATGACAGCGTGCATGGCCGCTTTGGCAGTCCGGTTACGGTCAAGGGCAACGCACTTGATCTGGGCCGCGGACCGATTGACGTGATGTCGACCTATGAACCCGAAGAACTGGATTGGGACGGCGTTGATGTGGTGTTGGAATGCACCGGCAAATTCAACGATGGTCAGAAATCGGACGTCCACCTTAATCGCGGTGCCAAGAAAGTCCTGATTTCGGCCCCCGCCAAGAACGTTGACCGCACGGTTGTCTATGGCGTGAACCACCGCGACCTGATCGCGAACGAGCGGATGATCTCGAACGGGTCCTGCACAACGAACTGCCTTGCGCCGCTTGCCAAGGTGCTGAACGATGCGATTGGCATTGAACGCGGCATTATGACAACGATCCATAGCTACACCGGCGACCAGCCCACGTTGGACCGGCGCCATAGTGACCTCTACCGGGCACGTGCGGCCGCCATGGCGATGATCCCAACCTCGACCGGGGCCGCCAAAGCCCTCGGCGAAGTCTTGCCGGAATTGGCTGGCAAACTGGACGGCACCGCCATGCGGGTTCCGACCCCGAATGTCAGCGCTGTCGACCTGACCTTTGAGGCTTAAGCAAGTCCGTGACGGTCGCCGACGTCAACGCCATCGTCGCAGAGGCCGCGGCAGGTTACATGGGTATGGTCATGTCTTATGATGACGAGGCCAAAGTCAGCATCGACTTCAACCACACGACCGAAAGTTCGATTTTTGCACCGGATCAAACCAAAGTCGTCGGCGGCAAAACCGTGCGTGTGCTGGCATGGTACGACAATGAGTGGGGCTTCTCGGCGCGTATGGCTGACGTTGCTGCGACCATGGGTCGCCTGCACTAACCCCAAGTACCAAGCGGAAAACCTGACAAGCCCGCGCAAGCGGGCTTTGCCATTTTCCGCAGCGCTCGGTAGACCATAGTTATGACCAATAAACTTGCGCTTATCATCGGCGTCTGCATCGCAGCGCTCTTTGCATATGACTATGTTCAGCATGACTGGGCGAACACCGTATTTCTGATGCGTAAACTGACCACATTGATCGAATGGATGGCCTTCTGGCGCTAAAGGCGATCAAAGGTTGACCTTTCCGCATAAATCGCAATGTTAGCGCCAACATTGACCCTGAGGAGATTACCATGGCCGTCAAAGTAGCTATCAACGGATTTGGCCGCATCGGCCGCAACATCTTGCGCGCAATCATCGAAAGCGGACGCACCGATATTGAGGTTGTTGCGATCAACGACCTTGGACCTGTCGAAACCAACGCCCATCTGCTGCGCTTTGACAGCGTACATGGACGTTTCCCTGCAACCGTTACCACCACAGAAACCACCATCGACGTGGGGCGTGGCCCAATGCAAGTCACGGCGATCCGTAATCCGGCTGACCTGCCTTGGTCTGACGTGGATGTGGTTTTGGAATGTACCGGTATCTTCAAAAGCAAAGAGGCCTGTCAGGCGCACCTTGATAACGGTGCAAGCCGTGTGTTGATCTCGGCACCCGGAAAGGACGCTGACAAAACAATCGTTTATGGCGTGAACGATGACGTACTCACCAGCAATGACATCGTCGTTTCCAACGCCTCCTGCACCACAAACTGCCTGGCCCCGGTGGCGAAAGTGCTGCACGACGCGGTCGGCATTACCAAGGGCTTCATGACCACAATCCACAGCTATACCGGCGATCAGCCCACGCTGGATACGATGCATAGCGACCTCTACCGCGCGCGTGCTGCTGCACTGTCGATGATCCCGACTTCTACCGGGGCGGCCAAGGCCGTCGGGCTGGCACTGCCGGAATTGAACGGCAAACTGGATGGTGTTGCCATCCGCGTGCCCACGCCAAATGTCTCTGTGGTTGATCTGACCTTTGAGGCACCAAAAGCCACGACTGTAGAAGACGTGAACAATGCTATCATTGCTGCAGCCGACGGCCCTCTGAAAGGGGTTTTGGCCTACACAGACCTGCCCATGGTCAGCTCTGACTTCAACCACGATCCGCATTCATCAATTTTCCACCTTGATCAAACCAAAGTGTTGGACGGCAATATGGTGCGTATCCTGACGTGGTACGACAATGAATGGGGCTTCTCGAACCGGATGGCCGATACGGCTGTCGCGATGGGCAAGCTGATCTAAAGAGTTCCGACATCGACGTCGAAGAAGCCGGTCCATTTTGGGCTTGGCTTTGTTTTTGTGCAGTTTGCAAATTCCGCCATGCATTCTCAGCATAGCTGCTAGCGCTAACTGTCAGTTGTTCTGCGCTGCAGCATTGCTAAATGTGAGTCACGAAACGAAAACGCGATGACTTAAAAGGAGCACGCAAATGACCGTATTGAACACAGTTCGCACCGCCGTCCAGAAACGCGTGGCCTACAGCCGCCTGAAGCGCGAGCTGGAAATGATGCCCGTCGAAACCGCAATCGACCTGGGCATGTTCCGCGAAGACGCCAGCAAGGTCGCATCCAAGGCGATCTACGGCTAAATCACTGGCCAGACACGAAAAACAGCCGCGCCTCCGGGGGCGGCTTTGTTATTTCTGGACTTCAGCTAGGAACGCAGTGATCCGGTCCTGATATCCCGGTTGTCCCGGCAGGTTGTTGTGTGTCGCGCCTTCAACCGCATGAAATGTCACCGCCAGCCCCGCCTCTTCCATCGCGGCGGCCAATTGTGCGCTATAGGCAATAGGTATCAGTTGATCCGCTGTCCCATGTTGGATCAGAACAGGGGCTGACAAGGCTGTCACGTCATCAATTGACCGCCATTTCTGAACGCCGGGCAGATAACATGCGGGCAGATACGACGCCTTTGTCATCAATGCGCAAAGCGTGGCATAAGGCGCATCCAGCAAAATGGCATCAACTTCGCGCGCGGCAGCGACATGGATCGCCAGACCAGTGCCAAGCGAAAACCCATGTACCGCAATCGGCCCTGCATGTTGCGTCGCCAGCCAATCATAGGCGGCCAATGCATCTGCCTTCAAACGTGCCTCTGACGCCCGGCCCGGGATGCCGCCACCTCCTGGATACTCCATCGCGGCCACAGTGCGACCTGCGTTTTGATGGGCATCCAACGAAAAAGTAAAATACGCCAAGGCGCCGCCGTTCCCCATAAAGAACAACACGGCCAAGTCATCGTCGCCATCGGCAATGGCCATCGCAACATCACGATCCGAGACGACCTCCTGATGAAACGTCGGGTTGTCAAACACATCTGGACCAAACGGATAGATGACGCGTGGGTGCATCGCGACCATCGCGGCGGCGTAAATCAGATAGGTGCCAACAATCATCCAGAACCAGTTCAACCAGCGAACCGCTCTTTCAAGGCGGCGTTGACCGCTGGCGTCACGAATTTGGACACATCACCGCCCAGTCGCGCAATCTCTTTGACCAGTTTGGATGCAATCGCCTGATGCTGCGCTTCGGCCATCAAGAACACGGTTTCAATGGAGTTATCCAAAACACGGTTCATACCAACCATTTGATATTCATACTCAAAATCCGCCACCGCGCGTAAACCACGAATAATGACCGAGGCGCCAACATCACGCGCACAATCAATCAGCAGGTTTTCAAATGGGTGCGCCACGATCACGCAGCCGGTTTCAGCCTGCAAATGTGATGTTTCGGCTTCAATCATCGCAACCCGCTCTTCCAGCGTGAACATTGGTCCTTTGTCGCGATTGATGGCCACACCAATCACCAAACGGTCCACCAGCGAACAGGCGCGGCGAATGATATCGAGATGCCCATGCGTGACCGGATCAAATGTACCGGGGTAAAGTCCTACGCGCATGGGAAACCTCGTCGTGTCTTAAGTCGGTGCCACGCAACAATATTTCGGGCAGGAATGCAAGGAAGGGCTTAATGCCCCATGATCATCCCTTCGAGGGACTCTTTCTCCATCGCGAGCTGCGCAAGACGCCCTTTGACCGCATCCCCGATGGATATCAGACCAACCATCTTGCCGTCGTCCATGACCGGCAAATGGCGAAAGCGCCCATTGGTCATGATCTCCAGCACCTCAAGCGCGCTGTTCGATGGGCTGCATGTGGTCAAGTTGGCCGTCATTAAATCGCTGACGGGATCGTTCAGGCAACCGGCACCCCGCTTGCCAAGCTCCCGCACGATATCGCGCTCTGATAGAATTCCATTCAGCGCTTCACCATCTTCGGAAACCACAACGGTACCAATCCGGTGCTCTGACAAAAGTTTGGCCGCATCCGTCACAGTTGATGATGGCTTGACCGAGATCACACCCGTCTCAGGTTTCGATTTCAACATTTGGGATACAAGCATTTCGGGCTCCTTGATGATGCTCCGGGCCTTCAGCGTCTCAAATGGGGGGCTGTGCTGTCAAGCGTGCCGTGCGTTCCAACCGCACAACCTCGTC
The DNA here is from genome assembly GCF_037892195.1 of Yoonia sp. GPGPB17. NCBI lineage: Bacteria > Pseudomonadati > Pseudomonadota > Alphaproteobacteria > Rhodobacterales > Paracoccaceae > Yoonia > Yoonia sp. GPGPB17. The sequence goes on along the minus strand of NZ_JATACI010000002.1, from coordinate 573,639 downwards.
TTGCACGCCTTGGCGCAGGGCAGCCGCAAAACGGGTCAACCGATCAGAGCGTCGGTCAGAGGTATGACGGACAAGATAGAATGACCGGGTCAGTGCAATTTGATCGGTTAGCACCATCTGCAGTTCCGGCGCAAAGGGCAACGCAAAATCGTGCACGATCCCAACACCAGCCTGCCGGATCATCTGCAACTGTACGGCGACTGAATTTGACGCCATCTGCACGCCTGTGGCGTCAATCTCACCCAGATAGTCCAACTCTTTGTCAAAGATCATATCAGGAATATAGCCGACAATCTGACGCCCGCCGAGGTCATCCAGACTTTGTATTGGGGGGGCATCTGTGCGCGTCGCAAGGTGTAATCGGTAGTCGGTGATCTTTTGCACCGTCAACCGTCCTGCTGCGGGTGGGCTGACGGTGATGGCCATATCCGCCTCGCGCCGCGACAGATTGACCACGCGCGGCAAGGCCAAAATTTGCACCTCGAGTTGCGGGTTCCTGGCCTGAATGGCGGCGCAGACCTGTGGCAGCAGGAAATTAGCCGCCCCATCGGGCGCACCAATCCGAATCTGCCCTGTCAGTGCCGCAGTGTCCCCCTGCCCTTCATCGCGGGCCCGCGCCAGATGCACTTCGGCCTCGGCGGCACGGGCCTTCATCCGCTCACCCAGATCGGTCAGCGCATAGCCTTGAGGCGATTTGACAAAGAGTGCGGCACCTAGGTCTCGCTCCAACCGCACGATCCGCCGTCCAAGCGTAGAAGGGTCCATCTTCAAAAGCGGTGCCGCCCCGGATAACCCCTCGGCACGCGCTACCGCCAGAAACACCCGCACATCATCCCAGTTTTCCATGCTGTCCTTGCGTTTTTGCAAAATGGTTTTGGCATATTGGTTCTTCTACCCGAAAAAACGCAAGGGTATACTTCGTTCAAACCATTCTGCGGAGGATTCCATGCAAGAGTTGACCCACTACATCGGCGGCGAACACATCAAAGGCACGTCTGGCCGCTTTGCTGACGTCTTCAACCCTGCCACAGGCGAGGTGCAGGCCAAAGTGCCGCTGGCCAATGCCGAAGAAATGGCCAAGGCGGTTGAAATTGCCGCCAAGGCCCAGCCCGCATGGGCCGCCGTCAACCCACAACGCCGTGCACGTGTCATGATGGCCTTCGTCGGTCTTTTGAACCGCGACATGGACAAGCTGGCCGAGGCACTCAGCCGCGAGCATGGGAAAACGCTGCCAGATGCCAAAGGTGACGTGATCCGTGGGCTTGAGGTGGTGGAGTACTGCATCGGCGCGCCACAAATGCTGAAAGGTGACTTCACCGACAGCGCTGGCCCCGGCATCGACATGTATTCCATGAAGCAAGCGCTGGGTGTTACCGCCGGCATTACGCCCTTCAACTTCCCCGCCATGATCCCGATGTGGATGTTCGCCCCTGCCATTGTGTGCGGCAACGCCTTTATCCTGAAACCATCCGAGCGTGACCCATCCGTGCCGCTGATGCTTGCCGAGTTGATGGAGGAAGCAGGACTGCCCAAAGGTATCTTGCAGGTCGTGAACGGCGACAAGGAAGCCGTTGATGCAATCCTCTATGATGACACGATCCAATCTGTTGGCTTTGTCGGGTCCACCCCGATCGCGGAATACATCTACGGCACCGGCTGCGCGCAAGGGAAGCGTGTGCAGTGCTTTGGCGGCGCGAAGAACCACATGATCATCATGCCAGATGCGGATATGGAACAGGCCGCCGACGCATTGGTCGGCGCGGGCTATGGTGCCGCCGCACGAACGCTGCATGGCGATCTCTGTGGCGGTGCCTGTGGGTGACGACACTGCAGATCGTCTATTGGAAAAACTAGTACCTAAGGTCGAAGCGCTGAAGGTCGGCCCCTATACGGCTGGCAATGACGTGGACTATGGCCCGGTTGTGACGGCAGCCGCCAAGGCCAATATCGGCCGCCTTGTCCAATCCGGCATTGATCAGGGTGCAAAGCTGGTGGTTGATGGCCGCAATTTCAATCTGCAAGGCTATGAAGACGGTTTCTTTGTCGGCGCACATTTGTTCGACAACGTGACCAAAGACATGGACATCTACAAAACCGAGATCTTCGGCCCCGTCTTGTCCACCGTCCGGGCGCAGTCCTATGAAGAGGCCATCGGCCTTGCTATGGACCACGAATATGGCAACGGCACCGCGATCTTCACCCGCGACGGTGACACCGCCCGTGATTTCGCAAACCGCATCAACATCGGCATGGTCGGTGTGAACGTGCCAATCCCCGTGCCGCTGGCCTATCACACCTTCGGGGGTTGGAAGAAATCCATGTTCGGCGATCTGAACCAACATGGGCCGGACGCGTTCAAGTTCTATACGCGGACCAAAACGATCACCTCACGCTGGCCATCAGGGATCAAAGAAGGCGGCGAATTTTCCATTCCTTTGATGGAATAAAAGCTATTGCCGCAGAAAATCCTGGACGGGGTCATCATTGACCTCGTCTGATCGCGCATAAAGCGTACTGGATAGGCCGCGACGAGCGCGGATCACACCCGAGAGTTCTGCGACTGAATGAACAACCTCGGCAAATGACTTGTAATCATCAAACACCGCACGGACTATTTTGAAGAAACCAAATATCATGCAACGATTGGACATCAACAACACTGTTTTTAATTTCGGCCGATGCCCAGCCCTTACATAGTTCATAGTGGTTTGGTCGCGCCTACGCCGGTAGAGGTAAGAAAATGTAAGCCTTTTTGCTGGCCAGATTTCTGTTACCCGCGCATCCGAACTCCATCCAGTCAACCCACCGGCCGCTGCAACGTCCGCATAGAACTTTGTATCGGAGCCACCAGTGAAACGGTAAGTCTCATCAAACCGAATACCAAGGCGCTTCTGACTTGAAAGACGAACAATCCAGTTGTGAGTGTAGATATGCACTTTGGCCTCTTTGGGTGTACAGGTGTGCAAGGCTTTGGATGTCTGCAATTCGACAGATCTGTCTAGATAGTATCGCAAAACAAATTTATTCTGCTTCGAAAGAGCGGCGTTCGGCTCGGCAATCACGCTCCACGGACCGCCTACAAGCTCTAATGCGCGCCCTTCAATCGTGGCATAAAGCATGGTCAGCCAGTCTTGGTGTACAATTTGATCGTCATCGACAAACGTCAAAAAATCAAACTTTCCTTCATGCGCCATATCCAGCACGCGGTTGCGGGCAAACGGTATACCACGCTCTTTCTCAAATGATAACTGCACGTCAAAGGGCACTTTCGCACGCAATGTCTCAAGATGAGCATCCACGGTCGGTACATCATCATTTTCTGCAATCAGAACAGTGCATTCTACACCGTCAGGCACCTTCATTTGACCGAAACTTTCCACTAGGCGTACAAGGCCACCCGGTCGCCGATGAGTGATAACACCAAGCCCGATACGCACCTTCGCTGCCTGCATGCCGTGTCCCCCGTTCGCGCGGTGCCGGTCCAAATGACTGGCTTGCAAATGCAGGTGAATAGAACGAACCTCCTCTCCGATGTCCAGATACAAGACAGGCTGAACTGATGAACTTCGAACTGACCGATGAACAATCCGCAATATTCGATATGGCGCAGAGTTTTGGCGCAGAGCACATCGCTCCAAATGCGCGCACTTGGGAATCAGACGGCACGATCCCGAAAGAGCTTTGGACAAATCTTGCTGGGCTGGGGTTTGGCGGTCTTTATGTCTCTGAAGACCGTGGCGGATCGGGCCTGTCTCGGCTTGATGCCACACTGGTCTTCGAAGCGCTCGCGCAGTCATGCGCATCGGTTTCCGCGTTCCTTTCGATCCATAACATGTGCGCCCGTATGATTGATGCCTACGGGTCAGACGCGCTGAAAGATCGCATCTTGCCCAAAGCCCTGACGATGGACACGATCCTGTCGTACTGCCTGACCGAACCCGGCTCGGGCTCTGACGCCGCGGCGCTGAAGACAAAAGCAGCGCGCGACAACGCAGGCTATCAGCTGACCGGAACCAAGGCCTTCATTTCCGGGGGCGGCTATTCCGACGCTTACATCGTGATGGCGCGCACCAGCGATGATGGCCCAAAGGGGATCAGTGCGATTGTTGTCGAAGACGGCACGCAGGGCCTTTCGTTCGGTGGGTTGGAAGACAAGATGGGCTGGCGGTCGCAGCCCACCAGACAAGTGCAAATGGATAGCTGCTCCGTCCCGGCAGAAAACCTGTTGGGCGACGAAGGCATGGGCTTCAAATATGCGATGGCCGGGCTTGATGGCGGACGGCTGAATATTGCGGCCTGTTCCATCGGTGCCGCGCAATCCGCCCTCGATCAAACAGTCGCCTATATGGCCGAGCGTAAGGCCTTCGGCAAATCAATCGATCAGTTCCAGGGGCTACAGTTCCGATTGGCCGATATGGAAATCGCCCTGCAATCGGCCCGTACCTTCCTGCGACAGGCCGCCTGGAAACTCGACACAGGTGCACCAGACGCCACCAAGTTCTGCGCGATGGCCAAGAAACTCTGCACAGAAACCGGCAGCGACGTCGCCGACCAATGCCTGCAACTGCACGGTGGCTACGGGTATCTGGCCGACTACGGGATCGAAAAAATCGTGCGTGATTTGCGGGTGCACCAGATCCTTGAAGGCACCAACGAAATCATGCGCCTCATCACCGCACGCCACATGATCCAATGACGGATATCATCATCCGCAAGACCGGGCGCGCAGGGCATATTACGCTAAACCGTACCAAGGCGCTGAACGCGCTGACATGGGATATGTGTCTGGCAATTGAGGGCGCATTGGATGACTGGCGAAATGACCCCGATGTTGCGCTGATCCTGATAGATGGTGCGGGCGACAGGGCCTTTTGTTCAGGTGGCGATATCGCTGAGATGTACGCCTCTGGTCAACGGGGTGACTATGATTACGGGCGGCGGTTCTGGCGGGATGAGTACCGGCTGAATGCAAAAATCTATAATTATGACAAACCCATCGTCACCTTTCTGCACGGTTTCACCATGGGTGGCGGCGTCGGGGTTGGCTGTCATGGCGGGCACAGGATCGTCTGCGAAAGCAGCCAGATCGCCATGCCGGAATGCTCCATCGGTCTGGTCCCGGATATCGGCGGATCTTTGATTCTGGCCAAGGCGCCGGGACATTGTGGTGAGTTCCTTGGGCTAAGTGGCGACCGCATGGATGCTGGCGATGCAATCTATGTAGGCTTTGCAGATCACTATGTACCGCAAGAGGCGTGGGGCGATCTGAAACAGGCGCTCATCACCAGCGGTGAAAGCACGGTGATCGAGCATCATTGCCAAGCAGGCCCGCCAGCGCGCCTGCGCGCCTGGCAGGACGAAATCGACAGTGTCTTCGCAGCTGGAAATCTGGGCGACATTTACAATGCCATGCCCGATGCGCCCGGCCCTGCCATTGCGCATGTGCGCAAGCTGATGGACCGCAACGCCCCTTTGGCGATGGCCGTTGCGGCCCAGATTATTCAAGCGGCCCGCCACTCAGGGGGCATTGAGGACGCGCTCGATCGCGAATTCCGCTATACCTATCGCTGTGTCGCGCAAGGGGACTTTATCGAGGGGATCCGCGCGGCCATCATTGACCGCGACCGCGCGCCGAAATGGCAGCATGGCAGTTGGGGTGATGTATCAGACCATGACGTCGCAGAGATGACGCGGGATTTGTGCAAGGACGCACTACAATGGAAGGAAAACGCATGAAAATCGGGTTTATCGGGTTGGGAAACATGGGCGCGCCGATGGCCGCCAATCTGGCTAAGTCGCATGAGGTGACAGGGTTCGACACCAAAGCGCAACCTGAAAATCTGACACTGGCAGACAGCGCTGCGGCAGCAGCGAAGGGCGCTGATGTGGTCATCACAATGCTTCCAAACGGAGACATTCTGCGCGCTGTTGCAAAAGAGATTCATCCGGTCATGCAACCGGGCGCAATCCATCTTGATTGCTCGACCGTTGATGTCGAAAGCGCCCGCGCCGTCGCGGCACAGGCTGATGCCGCCGGTCTGCAAGCCGTCGACGCCCCGGTGTCCGGCGGCATTGGCGGGGCCACGAATGGCACGTTGACGTTTATGGCGGGCGGCCCGGCAGAGGCATTTGCAACGGTTCAACCACTCTTTGACATCATGGGCCAAAAGGCCGTGCATTGCGGCAATGCCGGCAACGGACAAGCTGCCAAGATTTGCAACAACATGATCCTTGGCGTCACCATGATCGCCACAAGTGAAGCTTTTGTTCTGGCGGATAAACTCGGCCTCGATCGCCAAGCCATGTTCGACGTGGTCAGCACATCATCGGGCTATTCATGGTCCATGAACTCCTATTGCCCTGCCCCTGGCGTTGGCCCGCAAAGCCCCGCCGATAATAACTATCAACCGGGCTTTGCCGCCGAGTTGATGCTCAAGGACCTGAACCTCGCGCAAATGGCGGCAGAGGCGGCAGACGCAGACACACCGATGGGCCAAGTCGCGCGCGACCTATACAAAAACTTTGTCGAAGACGAAGACGGAATAGGCAAGGACTTCTCAGCCATGCTCCCAAGATTTGAAGAACGCAGCCGAACCTAGCTTTTCGCTGACTTACTCGGCTGCCAATTTAGGCGTGTTCAGCATTTCCTTGAGGTAGCGTCCGGTATGGCTGTCTTCGATCTCGGCGACTTTTTCAGGAGTGCCAGTGGCCACGATGCGCCCACCGCCATCGCCGCCCTCGGGGCCAATATCAATGATATGATCGGCGGTTTTGACCACGTCGAGATTGTGCTCGATCACAATGACAGAATTTCCCTGATCGACCAATTCATGCAACACTTCCAAAAGCTTACGCACATCCTCAAAGTGCAGACCCGTCGTCGGCTCATCCAGAATATAGAGCGTGCGTCCTGTTGAACGCCGCGCCAGTTCTTTCGACAGCTTGACCCGCTGCGCCTCACCACCTGACAGCGTCGTCGCCTGTTGGCCCACTTTGATGTAACCAAGACCGACCCGCATCAGCGCATCCATCTTTTCGCGGATAGATGGGACGGCAGTGAAGAACTGCTGAGCATCTTCGACCGTCATATCCAGCACATCGGCGATGGACTTACCTTTGAACTTAATCTCAAGCGTTTCGCGATTATAGCGCGCGCCCTTGCAGGTCTCGCAGGTCACATAGACGTCGGGCAAAAAGTGCATCTCGATCTTGATGACACCGTCACCCTGACAGGCCTCACATCGCCCGCCTTTCACGTTGAAGCTGAAGCGACCGGGTTTGTACCCGCGCGCCTTTGCCTCTGGCATGCCCGCGAACCATTCGCGGATTGGGGTAAATGCGCCGGTATAGGTCGCCGGATTCGAACGCGGCGTCCGCCCAATCGGGCGCTGGTCAATGTCGATCACCTTATCCAGATGCTCAAACCCTTTGATTGTCTCGCATGGCCCAGGTGTTTGCCGCGCGCCATTGAGCTTCATAGATGCATTCTTGAACAACGTTTCAATCGTCAGTGTCGATTTCCCGCCGCCGGATACACCGGTCACGCAGACGAATTTTTGCAACGGAAAATCCACCGTGACGTTTTGCAGGTTATTCCCGGTGGCCTTCACCACCGTCAGCTTCTTGCCTTTGCCCTTGCGGCGTTTGTCAGGCACTGCGATCTCTTTCGCGCCGATCAGATACTGCCCGGTGATTGATCCTTCATTGGCCATGATCTCTTGCGGGGTGCCTTTGGCGACCACCTGACCGCCATGCACACCTGCCCCCGGGCCAATATCAAAGACATAATCCGCCTCGCGTATCGCTTCTTCATCATGCTCAACCACGATCACGGTATTGCCCTGATCGCGCAGGTTCTTCAGCGTCGTTAGCAAGCGACCATTGTCGCGCTGGTGCAGGCCAATCGAGGGCTCATCCAGCACGTAAAGCACACCTTGCAGACCAGAGCCAATCTGGCTGGCTAGTCGGATCTCGCTGGCTTTCGCCCCCCGACAACGTGCCCGAATTGCGCGACAGCGTCAGATACTCCAGCCCCACGTTATTCAGGAACCCCAGACGCTCGCGGATTTCCTTCAGAATCGCATGTGCAATTTCATTCTTTTGTTTGCTGAGTGCCGCCGGGACCTCAAGACACCAGTCATAGGCCTCTTTGATCGACATCTGCACGACCTGCCCCACATGCAGGCCACCGATTTTCACCGCCAAAGCCTCTTCGCGCAAACGGTAGCCACCGCAGGTGCCGCAATTGCGGTTGTTCTGGTAGTTCTCGAACTCTTCGCGATCCAGTTGCTATCGGTCTCACGATAGCGGCGTTCCATATTCGGGATCACGCCCTCAAAGGCACGTTCGACCTGATAGACCCGCCCGCCTTCATCGTAGCGAAACTTGATCTCTTCCTTGCCCGACCCATAGAGGAAAACCTGCTGTATCTTGGGATCAAGGTCTTTCCAGCGGGCATTTTTGTTAAACCCGTAGTGCTTGGCGATCGCCTCGATGGTTTGCAAGAAATACGGACTCTTGCCCTTCCGCCAAGGCGCAAGCGCGCCGTCGGCGATCTTCAATGTCACATCGGGTACAACAAGTTGTTCATCAAAGAACAACTCAACCCCCAGACCATCGCAAGACGGACAGGCACCAAAGGGGGCATTAAACGAAAAGAGGCGGGGCTCGATTTCCGGGATCGTGAAACCAGACACCGGGCAAGCGAAGTTTTCAGAAAATGTCAGCCGCTCAGGATCGCCCTCTTTTGGCGCCGTCTCCAAAATGGCGATTCCATCGGCCAGATCCAGCGCGGTGCGGAAACTATCCGCCAGCCGCGTCTCCAACCCTTCGCGCACGACGATCCGATCCACGACCACATCAATGTCGTGGCGAAACTTCTTGTCCAGCGTGGGCGGCTCATCCAGTTCGTAGAACTCACCATCAACCTTTACCCGCTGGAAACCTTGCTTGCGCAGCTCCAGAAATTCTTTGCGATACTCGCCTTTGCGGTCGCGGATGATGGGTGCCAGCAGATAACCGCGCGTCCCTTCTTCCAGCGCCATGACACGATCAACCATATCTTGGACCTGTTGGGCCTCAATCGGCAATCCTGTTGTCGGGCTGAACGGGGTCCCGGCACGGGCAAACAACAAGCGCAGGTAATCATAAATCTCGGTAATCGTGCCGACGGTCGACCGCGGGTTCTTCGATGTGGTTTTTTGCTCAATCGAGATCGCGGGCGATAGGCCCGAGATGTGATCAACATCAGGCTTTTCCATCATATCGAGGAACTGTCGGGCATAAGCCGAGAGCGATTCAACGTAGCGGCGCTGCCCTTCCGCATAGATCGTATCAAACGCGAGCGATGACTTGCCCGACCCGGACAGGCCCGTAATCACCACAAGCTGATCGCGCGGAATATCCACATCAATATCCTTGAGGTTATGCTCGCGCGCACCGCGGACTTCGATATTCTTTAACTCAGCCATTCTGACCCCCAGGAGTTCAGCGCTAACAGATAGCAGCCATTGGCAGACCCGCCACCCCCGATTTAGAACATTAAGTGAACAAATGCAAAATTTCTATCGACTGCTGACAAACCGGTGTCAAACGCCCAAACGGTTGGCCGGTTTCGCACATCGGGTCGGGATTTCCCTACTGTTGTCCGATTATTTATATACCAATGATGAACCCCATGATTTTCTGCAATAATCACATTTCAAAAGGCCCAATGATGCGAATTTTGTCGACCTGTCTGTTACTCGGAACCGTTTCCACCACCGCAATTGCCCAGGACCAACCCAATACAATCCTTGTGCTGGACGGCTCGGGGTCGATGTGGGGCCAGATTGACGGCACCGCCAAAATCACCATCGCACAAGAGGTGGTCAGCAGCCTGTTGGAAGACTTTCCTGCCGATCAAGGACTTGGCCTAACCGTTTACGGCCACCGCGAGCGCGGTAACTGCACGGATATTGAAACCATTGTCGCCCCTGCCCCCGGCACGGTCGGTGAGATCGTCACCGCCGTCAACGGGATCAAGCCACTCGGCAAAACCCCGATGACAGATGCGGTGATCGCCGCTGCCGAGGCGCTGCGGTACACCGAAGACAGCGCGACTGTCATTCTGGTGTCTGATGGCGTTGAAACCTGTAACCCAGATCCCTGCGCTGCGGCGCGTTTACTGGAAGAAGCCGGTATTAATTTTACGACCCATGTTGTGGGTTTTGACGTCTCGGACCCCGAAGCGCTTGCACAAATGCAATGTTTGGCCGAAGAAACCGGCGGGCAGTTCCTGACGGCCTCGAACGCAGATGAGTTGGACCTTGCCATGACCGCTATGGTGATGGAACCCGCACCTGTTCCCGAACCTGCACTAGTCAGCATGACATTTAGTGCGGTGATAGGCGAAGATAAAGCGCTGATCGACACGCCTGTTTTGTGGTCAATCAATGAGGGGGCAGAAGTTATCATTGCAGACCAGCAGGCAAACCCATTCGGGTTTGATCTGCCTGAAGGTGCCTATACCGCAACAGCCTATTCCATTGCGGGGGAAGAAACCGGCACGGCACAGTTCGTGGCGATCACCGGCGGCAGCACCGCACTCGAAATCATGTTCGAAGAAAAGCTGCCAACCGCACGTATCATCGCCCCCGCATCTGCTCCCGCAGGTGATACCATTCAGGTTGGCTGGGCTGGGCCCAACCTTGACGGCGACTATGTTGGCATTGGCAAACCAGACGCGACCGGAAATGCGCGGTGGGACAACTTCTTCTATGTCGCCGATGGCAACCCGCATGACCTTTTGATGCCGACGGAACCGGGCGACTATCTGATCAAGTATTACCTTGGCGAAGACCGCACGCCCATCGCAGAAACGCCAATCAGCCTGACACCAGTCACGGCGACGATTGAGGCACCGGCCGAGGCGGTGGTTGGTGCGGATGTCACCATCGTTTGGACTGGTCCCGCCTACGCGGGTGACTATATCGGGATTGGGCTGCCCGACGCGACGGGCAACGCCCGCTGGGAGAATTTCTTCTATCTCGACGGTGGCTCGCCGCAACAGCTGACAATCCCGACCACGGCCGGGACATATGAGATCAGTTATTTCTATGGACAGGATCGCACTGTCCTGACGACGGAAGTGATTACTGTCTCAGAAGTTGGCGCCACCATCACTGCCCCGACTGAGGCCGAGGCCGGATCGGAAATCGCGGTCACATGGACCGGACCAGATTACGATGGCGACTACATTGGCATCGGTCTGCCTGATGCGACAGGCAATGCGCGTTGGGAGAACTTCTTTTACACCGAAGATGGATCGCCCGCGACCCTGACGGTGCCGACGGAACCGGGCGACTACCTGATCCAGTACTTTCTAGGGCAGGATCGCGCCGTGCTGACAACGGTACCCTTCACTGCGACTGAAGTCACCGCATCACTGACGCTGCCCGACGAAGCAGTTGCCGGGTCTACAATCAATGTCGGTTGGACCGGCCCTGCCTATGACGGCGACTACATCGGGATCGGCGAAGTCGACGCGGCGGGAAATGCACGCTGGGACAACTTCTTTTACATCGAAGAAGGCGCTACCGGCGACCTGCTGGTGCCGATGAAGCCAGGAGACTATCTGGTACAGTATTTTCTCGGGCAAGACCGCGCTGTCTTGGTGACAGAGATGATCACTGTCACGGCGGTCAAGGTCGACCTGACAGCGCCTGAGACGGCCATCGCAGGTTCGACAATCAGCGTTGGTTTCGACGGACCAAGCTATGATGGCGATTATGTCGGCATCGGCGAAGTCGGCGCCACCGGAAATGCCCGATGGAATGGCTTTGCCTATACCGAAGACGGGACGCCACTTGATATCCTTGTCCCGGTCATGCCAGGGGACTACCTTATCCAGTATTTCGCGGGACAGGACCGTTCCACATTGCAAACTGTCCCGATCAGCGTGACAGCGGTGTCGGCGCAAATCATAGCGCCGGATACAGCACCTGCTGGCAGTGATCTGATCGTTGGCTGGGATGGCCCTGACTACGATGGCGACTACATCGGGATCGGCCTTGCCGGAGCCGAGCGCAGCGCCCAATGGGACAGTTTTGGATATACTGACAACGGGAATCCCCTAACGATCAGCCTGCCAGAAACGCCGGGGGATTACCTGATCCGGTACTTTGTCGGTCAGGACCGCACGCCTATTGCCAGCCGTCCACTGACACTTCAGTAGGTCCATAAAAACGAGAAGCCCGCACCAGTCAATCTGGTGCGGGCTCACTCGTTCTCGGCGGCTTTCGCGGCCTACATATGGATCACACGATCATAGGCATCCAAGACGCTCTCATGCATCATTTCGGACAGGGTCGGGTGTGGGAAGACCGTGTTCATCAGGTCTTCTTCTGTCGTCTCGAGCTGGCGGCCCACGACATAGCCCTGAATCAACTCTGTAACCTCTGCGCCCACCATATGTGCGCCCAGCAACTCGCCTGTCTTGGCATCAAACACGGTCTTGATCATGCCCTCAGGCTCGCCCAGTGCAATCGCTTTGCCATTGCCGATGAAGGGGAAGCGACCGACCTTGATGTCATATCCCAGTTCTTTGGCCTTCGCCTCGGAGTAGCCGACCGACGCCACTTGCGGATGGCAATAGGTGCAACCTGCAATGCTCTCTGGCCTGACCGGGTGCGCGTGCTTACCCGCGATCAGATCCGCGACCATCACACCTTCGTGGCTGGCTTTGTGCGCCAACCAAGGGGCACCTGCGATATCGCCAATGGCATAAAGGCCATCGACCCCGGTGCGGCAGAACTCATCGGTGACGACATGCGTGCGGTCAATTTTGACGCCCAGCTCTTCCAGACCCAGCCCTTCAACGTTGCCAACAATACCGACGGCAGAAATGACAGTGTCAAACTCCATCTTCTCGGTCTTGCCGCCCGTTTCGATATGCGCAGTGACTTTGCCCTTCCCGCGATCCAGTTGCTTGACCATGGATTTCTCCATGATCTTCATGCCCTGCTTGACGAATTGCTTTTTCGCAAAGGCGGAAATCTCAGCATCCTCAACGGGCAGCACACGGTCCATGACCTCGACCACGGTCGTGTCCGCACCCAAAGTGTTATAGAAGCTTGCGAACTCGATCCCGATGGCACCTGAGCCGATAACCAATAGCTTCTTGGGCATCTTCTTGGGCTCAAGCGCGTGCTTATAAGTCCAGACCAGATCACCGTCCGCTTCAAGACCCGGCAATTCGCGCGCGCGGGCGCCGGTGGCAAGCACGATGTTCTTTGCGGTTAGTTCATCGGTGCCCTTCTCGCCTTTGACCGAAACCTTGCCCTTTGCCGGGATCGTGGCCGCGCCCATGAAGACGGTCACTTTGTTCTTCTTCATCAGGTGACCAATGCCGCCGGACAGTTGCCCCGCAACCGAGCGGCTGCGCTTCACCACCGCATCGAGATCATAATCGACACCCGTTGCCTTGAGGCCAAAGTCCTTGGCGCGTTGCATCAGGTGAAACACCTCAGATGAACGCAACATCGCTTTCGTCGGGATACAGCCCCAGTTCAGGCAAATCCCGCCCAGATGCTCGCGTTCAACAATGGCGACCTTCATACCAAGCTGCGCGCCACGGATCGCCGCCACATAGCCGCCCGGTCCGGCACCAATTACGATAAGATCAAAATTCTGCGCAGCCATGCAGCGGTCCTCCAATTCCAAATTTAGTTGAACACTAAACTACTTTTGGCGCGACCTCTAGTGACCTTAGGTCATATCAGCTACCCGATGCATGCAAGAGGGGCTATTTTGACAATTCCTGCTGGGCGCGAATTGCCGCACCATAACCGCCCGCTTCCAAAAATGCCTGCTCTGCCGGGGTGGTTTTGCGCCCCAGCGCATCGTTGCGATAGGGAAACCGTCCGAAATCGCGGATGACAGCACGATGCGCACAGGCATGGTCAACATTGTTCGCCCCATGCTCTGGCATGCGTGTGTGGATCAACCGCACGGCACGATCTTGGTCGCAGAGGTTTTCAGCGTGCATCAGAGGCAGATAAAAAAATTGCCGCGCTGGTTCATCGATTTTCATGTCCCACTTTCGGTCAATCGCCATTTTGGCTGCCGCACGCGCAATCCCATCCGTTTCAAAAGCCTTTCCGCTATCGCGGAACATGTTGCGCGGGAACTGATCGGTCAGAATGATGTAGGCCAATGTGCCAGAAGGATACGTCAGCCAGAGGCTGAGTGCGCCATCTGCCGCCTCTTGCCATGTCTTTTCGAACTTGTCGCGGATTTTCGCGTCAAGCGCGGGGTCTGATTTATACCAATCAGCCGGAGCACACTCATCCAGCCAGAACGCCAATACCTCTTCGGGGCTTGCCACGACACTGCTCCTTGGTCGTTTACTTCTCTGTTACAATTGCAAGCAGACAAATCGCGGCCTGACAAGTGTTTAGATCAGCGCATGTGTCACTTGATCTTTCGAAGTGACATTTGCGGTGAATGGATAGGCAACTTTCAGGTCGGTGCCGGGTCCTCGCCCATGGCCGCTTCTTCTTCGATATAGACTTCTTGTGCCAACTCGGCGGCAATAGGCGTCGATGCGGCAGAGACGGGTGCATATGGCACCGCCTCTGTATCGATCTCATCACGGCTACGCTGGGTCGTGCGGTAAAGGCCATAGGTACCAACTGCGGCCAGCATAATCCCGGTAAAGAGCCAGAACCCGTTGTTGCCGATCACATCCATCATCAGGCCCACTGTCAGCGGCCCCAAGATCGCCCCGATCCCGTTGATGAACAACAGACCGCCCGAGGCTGCCGCCATATCTTCTTTCTCAAGATAGTCATTCAAGTAGGCAATCAGCAGCGCATAAAGCGGGTTTGACATCCCCCCCACAATGGCACCGCTGATCACGATGAGCAGGAAGTATCCTGGCACCAGGAAGGCGATCATAGATCCCGCCGCACCCACCAGCGAGACCCAAATGATCAGGGTCCGGCGGTCCATCCGATCCGACAGCCAGCCAATGGGGTATTGCAGGACAAGGGCGGCTACATAGATGGACGAGACAAAGAACGAAATCTCGCCCACGGTCAGCCCAACGCGGCTGCCATAAATCGCCGACATCCCAAACTGTGCCGAGAACACCCCGCCCAGCATGAACATCCCCACGCAGGCCAGTGGTGACGCGCTAATCAGGTCACGCAGCTTCATCGGTTTGGTTGCCTCGAATGCGGGCATAGGTTTGACCGACAGCAAGACAGGCGCAAAGGCCAGCGACACCATGATCGACGGGATAATGAACAGGACATAGCCCGACACATCGCCCCGGCTGACGATCCACTGCGCAAAGACGATGCCCGCCATCTGCACGATCATGTAGACAGATAGCGACTTGCCCCGGTTTTCGTTGCTGGACGCATCGTTCAGCCAGCTTTCGGCGGTGATGTAGACACCACAGAAACAAAACCCGATGATGACGCGGCCCACGGCCCAGGCCCATGGATCGATCAAAACCGGATAGGCAATGAGGACAGCCGAAACCATTGAGCCAAGGGCGGCAAAGACCCGTACGTGTCCCACCCTGCGGATCAGTTGCGGCGTATAACGCGAACTGAACAAAAAGCCCAAGAAATAGGCCGACATCACGATTGAGAGCGACAGGGTGCTAAAGCCCTCGGCTTCGCCCCGCAGGCCCAAAAGCGTGCCCTGCAGGCCATTGCCAACCATCAGCATGAACATGCCAACGAACAAGGCCCAAGAGCCGGTGAAGACCTGAAACATGACGCGCCCTTTCAGCCCGAAAACAGAATCGCCCTATCCCACGATTCTGCTTCCAAATCATCACACATTAGCGACGCCGTCTCGCCCGTTCGCGCCTCAATCGCGCGGCAAGAGAAGCGAGCTGTCACCGTATGAAAAAAAGCGGTATTTTTGGGCGATCGCGTGATCATAAATCACACGGATCGTGCTGGTGCCCATGAGCGCAGAGACCAGCATCATCAAGGTCGATTTGGGCAGGTGAAAATTGGTCATCAGCCCATCAGCGATCTGAAACGCGAAGCCCGGCGTGATGAATATATCTGTCGGCCCCTTCCAAGGCTGTATCACACCCTCTTTGGCCGCACTCTCAATCAACCGCAAAGCTGTCGTCCCGACGGGGATCACGCGATTACCTGCAGCCTTGGTCGCATTTATCTCAGCAGCAGCCTCTGGCGTGACCTCACCCCACTCGGCGTGCATCTTATGGTCACGTACATCATCGACTTTAACGGGCAGAAACGTGCCTGCGCCAACATGCAAGGTAACATGGGTGAACTGCACGCCACGTGCCGCCAACGCCTCCAACAGGGGGCCGTCGAAATGCAGTGATGCGGTAGGTGCAGCGACTGCCCCGGTATTGCGGGCCCAATAGGTTTGATAATCTTCTTTGTCTGCCTCATCCGCGGGGCGTTTTCCCGCGATGTAGGGCGGCAACGGCATCGCACCGACCGCATTCAGCGCCGCATCAAAATCATCGCCCGTGAGGTTAAACGCCAGATACCCCTGCCCGTCCGCGCGACCAACCACCTCAGCCGTCAGATCATCGGAGAAAACAATCACCTCGCCGTCGCGCACCTTCTTCAGCGGTTTGATCAGCGCCGACCAACTGCCGTCCGCGCGCGGTTCCAACAGGGTCACGTCCATTCTAGCGTTTGTCTCGCCCGCCTCACCTTGACGATGCCGGAGACCAAACAGTCGCGCCGGGATCACCTTGGTATCGTTCAGGATCAGCCGATCCCCGGGTTGCAAAATGTCAGGCAGCTCATTCACAGTCCGATCCTCAATCGCATTCCCCTGTGCCAGCAACAACCGGGCCGAGGACCGGGGGCGCGCAGGGCGTGTCGCGATCAGCTGTTCAGGCAGATCGAAATCAAATTCGCTAAGTTTCATTGTGAGATATCCGGTGCCGGTCTGCGAAAGATCTCGCGGAACATGCCCGGTGTCAGCGCCGACAGCGGGTTCACAGCCACCTGCGGCGCATCGGAGGTGCCGCGAATGGTGTAGTTGAACCCGATCAGCCCCTCGCCCCGCCGGGTCAGGAATGAGCCGATGCTGTTGACCAAGAAAAATGGAGACACGACGCCCTGCAGATCAATCTGTTTGCTGGCGAGCGTGTAGATGCCATCGACCGAAATGCCAAGACCCGGTCCAACCGCACTCGCCTGCGACACAATCACCTGATCAGGGGTCAGGCGGAACCGTGCATCGACCTCTTCAAAGGCCAGCCCCTGCCCGTCTAACTGCTGCAGCAACCCAACCACGCTGATCGCATCCAACAGGGCCGCAATCGCGGGCGCATCCCGCACGCGGATATCACGGACACGCAAGGTGCCGTCAAACGTCCCCGGCCCACCCGCAGGCAAGAGCGTCAAATCCGCCGAACCGCCCACGGCGTTGCGCATCAAACCTGCCGCGCGCAAAACGCCGCCTGCATCATCACTGCGCAGTTGCACGGCGGACCGCCCATTGCGCGGAGCCACGGTGCCCACGACGCTGGCCGCCCCATTCATCTGCCCCGTGAACTGCCCCCGGAACCCTTGCTGGCTGCGAAAATCACCCCGGAAATTCGTCAGCGATATCCCTTCGGTGACTTGCAACCGATCCAGCGCGATACTGACAGGTCCGCCCCCGCCTTGGCCCGCACCAAACTGTGCGTTGCGCAAGTCCAGCGATCCGCCGGAAATCTCTACACCCAAAGGCTGTCCCGGCCCTCTGCCGCGCAGGGTGATCGGCGCATTGAACCAACTGCCAATCCGCAGCTGGGTGAACTGTGCGGCCTGAAGCGCACCATTTGCATCCAGATCAATGCGACCGGCAGCCTGCAACCCACCGCCGCCGATCTCCAAGGTATCGATGTTTGGAACGTCACCCAGCGTGCCGGTCACCAACAGGTTGCCTGCGGTGCCGGCACTCTTGGACCAGCCCACGGCCGGTATGCCGACGGTCAATCCCCGCAAATCAGAGCTGAGACGGAACGCAGGCGGCACCTCCCTTTGGAAATCAATCACAAGCTGCCCGGTGCCATTCCCCTCAATCGTGCCGGGTGGCAGGGCGATGTTAAACTCATCCAGAAACGCCTGCGACAGCGCCACATTCGCATCAACCCGGCTGCCGGGGCGTTCAGGTTCTCCAAAGCGCTGGTCCCATGTCCCGATTGCCGTGACCTGCCCAACCCGGACGGGGCCTGTGATGTTCACGCCGCGTTTGCTGGCTGTCACATTCAAACGCGGGGCCGCAAGGATGCGCCCATTCAAAAGCACATCACTTCTGACGTTGCGCAGCTCTGACGTTATCTCAATCGCGACCGCATCCGGCGCCGGGCGCGGCTCGAGCGGCCAGGTGATCTGGCCTTGGGTGAATGCACGGCCATCCCCCAGCGTGACGGGCAGATTGGCTTTGTCCATATATTCGAAAGGCTTCTGGTTCAGAATCGCCAATGTCGCAGTCAACGAGCTGTCGACCTTCAGGTTCAAGATCGCCGGCGATGGGTTCAACCGTAGATCAACAATCGTAAAATCGGATCCTGCCAACTGCATCGGGCCACCTTGAGGCGCATTCACGACGCCACTGTCGAGGCTGACGACAAAGCGGTTGTTCTCAATGCTTGCGGCACCATGCGCGCGCGTGATCGGCGGAACATCCCGCAAAAACTTGATGGTGTTGTCGGCAAATTCAAACCCCAATGCGAACTGTGTGGCGCGTTCAGGCGCGATGCGGAACCCTGCGTTCACGTTCAAAAGGCGCCCTTCCGTCAGGTTGTTCGATATCCATCTGCGCGTGCGCGGCTTCATTGAGAGCGGCCAGAAGGCAACAAAACGCTCCGGTGCGACGCTATCGATATGTGCGTCGAGCGCCATCTGCCAACCTGCATCGGTCGCCACAAAGGTACCGTCCGCGCTAAGCCTTGTGTCTCCGTCGATCATGACGGCTTGCCCAATTTCGACCGCGAAGGGGTCAAACCGCAGACGCAGATCGACCGCAGCCTTTGGGATTTGGGGCGGCTCATCAAAGAAATCTGGCGGGTCTAGCGCAAGGTCGCTGAACTGAAACTGCGCCAACAGCGCGCGGGGCAAACCATCGCGGAATTCACGCAAATACGCGTCGCCATCGGCACGCAAGCTGCCCCATTCGGTCTCAAGGCTGAGCTCGCTGAAACTGATGCTGTCGCGTACCGGATCATAAGTGAAATAGGCCTTGGCGTCATCGAAGGCGATTGGCTGCGTCGCGGGGTTGGGTTGCAGAACGCCCTGCCCGATTTCCAGACTGGCATTCAGTGGCCCCAGGGCACCCGTCTCATCCAGCTGTGTGCGCAGCGCGGCTGTAATAGGCGCATCCACCCCTTGTAGCCAACTGAGCGCTGGAGATTGCGCCGCGATATCAACAGCCAAGGCATTGTCGAGGTTTATGCCGACAGAAGCCGTGCGACTGCCGCGCGGACTGCTGTAGTTCAAGCTGACCGACGTGACATCTGCCCCGCCCGACAACAACGAAAAGTTACCGCGGATTATCGTTTCGCCCCCACGCAGATCAAGTGAAACGATACCGCCATCGACAATCCAGCTGCGCCCGGCCCGTGCATCGTCAAAATTCACGATCAAACCATCGGCGCGCACGGTTTCCAAAGCCTCCAAAGCGGGGCGTTCAAAGACCTGATCGAACTGTTCCAACAACTCGGGCAAAGATCGGGCCTGCCCCAGATCATTGCCACCACTTGTCAGCGCGAAAGAAACCGTTCCATCGCGCGCGCGCCGCAGATTTACCTGTGCGCCGATCAACCGCACATCCTGCATCAGTGCCTCTTGCCGCAGGATCAACCCGCGCGGCGACATCAGCCCTTCGACAATCGGCACCCGGGTCAAAGTCAACCCGCCAGCATCGATCAAGCGGGTATCGACAAGGCGAACCGTCGGATGCAGATCACGGCCAATCCGTAACGTGATTTGACCAAACTCCAGCGTGGCACCTTCCAACACATCGCCAAGCCCGTTCTTCAATCCGTTCGACAATCCAACTGGGGGCTGTAATGTCGCGGTCGATGATCATCACCGCTGCTGCTGCTAAAAAGACCAATGGCAAAAGGCAGACGACAAAAACTGCACGCAAGCAAAAGACCCAGCCGCGCATGCCCCTGCGGCGCGCGGGTTTTTCATCGGCAATCTCGGTTTCGTCTGTCATGGCATCCCATTCGCTGCCGCATTTACGCGCCACAGGTCTTTATCTTTGCCTGTCACGAACTAAAACAAAACCAAGAAATCAATCGGCAGAAAGGACACCTCCATGACACAGCCCGCCATCGGCGAGAAAGCCCCAGAAATCAGCCTGCCCCGCGATGGCGGCGAAATCGTGAACCTGTCCGATTTTGCGGGCAAGAAGGTCGTCCTCTACTTCTACCCCAAGGACGACACCCCCGGCTGCACGAAAGAGGCGATTGGTTTTACCGACAGCGTCGATGCCTTTGCGGCGCTGGATACGGTGATCCTGGGCGTGTCCAAAGACAGCGTAAAGAAGCACGACAAGTTTGTGGCCAAACATGAGCTGAAGATCGCTCTGCTATCGGATGAAGAGGGCGATGTCTGCGAACGCTATGGCACATGGGTGGAAAAAAGCATGTATGGCAAGACCTACATGGGCATCGAACGTGCGACTTATCTGATCGGTGCTGATGGCAAGATTGCAGAAATCTGGCGCAAGGTCCGTGTACCCGGCCATGTCGACAAGGTTCTAGATGCAGTGCGTTCACTATGACGCTGACGGAAATGGCCGTCGCGGTGTTGACCACTGCCGACGGTCGCGAAAAGACAGCGCTTTCGCGGCGGTTCGCCGCGCAATGGCAAGACGCCCGGGACGCGGGCAAGACGATTGAGATCGGTCGCGCCAAACCACCCTTGCGCCCGTCACGCCCTGAGAAGCCGGAACTGCTTGACCCACGCGATGTGCCGCATCGCAAACCGGGATCAGAGGCCGGGCGGATCGCGCTTTTGCACGCCGTCGCACATATTGAACTGAACGCAGTGGACCTGCATTGGGACATCATCGCCCGCTTCTCAGACACCAAGTTGCCGCTGGGTTACTATGACGACTGGGTGAAGGCTGCCGATGAAGAATCAAAACATTTCAATCTGATGTGCGACTGTCTTGAAGCGCTCGGCAGTCACTATGGCGCACTGCCCGCCCATGCAGGCATGTGGCGCGCTGCGGAAGATACGGTTGATGATTTGATGGGGCGTTTGGCGGTGGTGCCCATGGTTCTTGAGGCACGCGGTTTGGATGTGACACCCGGTATGATCAGGATCTTCAAACAGGCCAAACTGACCCAAGCGGTTGAGGCCCTTGAGGTGATCTATGCCGAAGAGGTGCACCATGTTGCCTACGGTTCCAAGTGGTTTCACTTCCTGTGTGGACGTCATGATTTGGACCCAACCGGGGTCTTTCATGACTTAGTTCGCAAGTATTTTCATGGGCACTTGAAGCGGCCATTCAACGAAGAAAAAAGGGCGGAAGCCGGAATACCACCCGATTTCTACTGGCCGCTGGCTGGCACAACGCAAGCTGACGCAGAGGCAGTAAAGAAATAGGCAATTCCCCGCCCAAGCCCCAATGAACGCGGGATATCTGCGTAAAAATCGTGCAAATTTCTTGCAGGCAAGCGCCGAGGCACTTAAACGTATCGGGACGAAACCGGGTGGGCTCCGGCGACAGGCAACGGGACAGGACGAGCAGCACCGTGAGATCACGACTGACAACACGCATTCATGGCATTCTGGAACGCTTTCTGCCTGAAAAACGGTTGTTCCTGCGGTCGGACAGCGAAACACGCTTTATCCGTCTGACATCTGAAACACAGTTGGTCGGATGGACCGGCAGTATAATCGTCGTTGCATGGACCATCATTGCCACCGCGATCCTGCTCATGGACAGCATCGGCGCCGGGAACTTCCGTGCCCAGGCGCAACGTGATCAGCTGACCTATGAACAACGCCTGAATGCCTTGTCATCAGAACGCGACGCCCGCGCACTGGAAGCGCTGGCCGCACAAGAGCGCTTTAACTCTGCCCTGCAACAAATCTCAATTATGCAATCAGAGCTGCTGGCCACCGAAGAAAAGAGGCGCGAACTGGAAACGGGGCTCGAAGTTGTGCAAGCCACGTTGCGCGACACCATGCGCGCCCGTGAAGAGGCCCGCCAACAGGTTGCGGCCCTTTCATCAGAAAACATCGATGAAGGCTCTGCGTCGATCAGTGACGGCGCCGCAGGCACGGTGGATCTGCTGGCCAGCGCGCTTGCCGATACCGCGTCAGAGCGTGACCAGATCGCCGCAGATGCCGAATTCGCCATCGAACAGGCCCAGGAAATGCAGCTTGAGCTGCGCCTTTTGCAAGAGCGCAACGACCAGATTTTCCGCCAGCTGGAAGAAGCGATGCTTGTTTCCGTTGAACCGCTGGACGAAATGTTTCGCGCTGCGGGCATGAACCCGGACAATCTGATTGATCAGGTCCGTCGGGGCTATTCCGGTACCGGCGGGCCATTGACCCCGATCCAATTCTCGACGCGCGGCAGCGACCCTGACCCTGATGCACTGCGCGCCAACGCGATCCTGACCGCGATGGACCGGATTAACCTTTACCGGATTGCCGCTGAAAAAGCGCCCTTCTCGATCCCGGTGAAATCAAGCTTTCGCTATACCTCTGGCTTTGGGCCACGCTGGGGGCGGTTACATGCAGGTACAGATTTTGCGGCCCCGATCGGCACTCCGATTTATTCAACCGCCGACGGTGTGATCAGCCATGCAGGCTGGTCCTCGGGCTATGGCCGTTTGATCAAAATCCGCCATGACTTTGGCATCGAAACACGTTATGCGCATCTGAACTCGATGGATGTGCGCGTCGGCCAAAGGGTCTCGCGTGGCGAGCGCATTGGTGCTATGGGTAATTCTGGTCGTTCGACCGGGCCCCACCTTCACTACGAGGTCCGTGTCAACGGCAACCCCGTCAACCCCATGACTTATATAAGAGCTGGACAAGATGTTTTCTAAATCCAAAATCAACGAACCCGGACCTAACGCGTCCGATACCGACACGGCCAAAGGCACAGACGCTGCAAAGCCTGCAGGTTCTGATTTCAAGGCATCTGCTACGCCCAAGGCTAAGCCTGCCCCATCCATGCTATCCTCTGATCTGTTGATCACTGGTAACCTTAAGACATCCGGCGACATTCAGGTTGAAGGTCAGGTTGAGGGCGATATCCGCGCGCATCTTCTGACTGTTGGCGAAGGTGCGACCGTCAAAGGTGAAGTCGTCGCAGATGATGTTGTGGTCAATGGCCGCATTGTGGGCCGCGTCCGTGGCCTGAAGGTGCGCCTGACATCGACTGCACGTGTCGAGGGTGACATCATCCACAAGACAATCGCGATCGAAAGTGGTGCACACTTCGAAGGCTCCGTGCAGCGTCAGGATGATCCGCTTGCGACTGGGTCTAAGAAGATGCCAACAGCGGCAGCGACTGACGCCAAGTCGTAAGCGGCATTCGCTCTAATAAAATAGGGCGTCCTTCGGGGCGCCCTTTTTGCATCTTATGCCAAGGCGCGCCGATATAGATGCCACGTTGCATGCCCCAAGACAGGCAGAACGACCATCAATCCCAAAAACCATGGCAGCAGCGCCAGCAATGACAAGACTGCAATGATGCTGGCCCAGACCAACATGACAAAGAGGTTCGCGCGCACAGCTTGCATACTGGTCAGCATGGCGGTCACAAAGTCCACCTCGCGATGTAGCACTAAAGGCAAGCTGACCACGGTCATCGAGAACAGCACGAAAGCGAGTACAGCCCCGACACCAAGTTCCACCACAATCATCGCAATCCCGTTTGGTGTCAAAAACACCTCAAAACTATCGGTCACATTCGTCATGGTCGACAGCCCCATGAAAAGGGCAAAGATCATATGGGCCAGAAAGGTCCAGAACAGAAAGTAGATGACGATGATTGCACCTAGCCAAGGCAATTGCCGGGTCCGTTCATTCCAGACAATGCCCAGCACGCCGCCCCACTTAAGGGGTTCGTCCTTTTCCATACGACGGCTGACTTCGTAAAGACCGGCCGCCGCAAAAGGCGCGATCAGCGGAAACCCCAATGAGGTCGCCAAGGTCCACGTCACATGCCCTGCCCCGACCCACAGCATCAGAAACCCGCCAACCACATAAACCGCACTAAAAAACAAGCCAAACTGCGGTGCACGCCGAAAATCCCGCAGGCCCGCGCGCAGGCTTTCGGTGATGTCGGACAGGCTCAGATCCTGCACCACCAGTTTTTCGGTGCCACCGCTCAGCGTATCGGTTGATGTCATGCCACGGCTCCCAACGTTGCTGACCCTGGGACCATCATCACCCCAAGCATGCACCATTGGCAAGTGGATCGCTTACTCGGCGTTCGCCTCTGCCCGGCTTTTCCCAGAGACATCCATGGCCAGTGTGGCAGCCATCAGCCCATCCAGATCGCCATCCAGCACACCCTTGGTGTCTGACGTTTCAAAATTCGTCCGCAAATCTTTGACCATTTGATAAGGCTGCAAAACATAAGACCGGATTTGATTGCCCCAACCGGCGTCCCCGGCATTCTCGTGTGCCTCGTTGACCAAGGCAGAGCGCTTGTCCAACTCGATCTGATAAAGCCGGGATTTCAGTGCCTTCATCGCAATATCGCGGTTCTGGTGTTGCGATTTCTCGGAACTGGTCACAACGATTCCGGTCGGCGCGTGCGTGATCCGCACGGCTGAGTCGGTTGTGTTGACGTGCTGACCACCAGCGCCAGAGGACCGATAGGTATCAATGCGAATATCGGACGGGTTCACTTCAATTTCGATGTTGTCATCCACCACCGGATAGACCTTCACAGACGTAAAGGACGTGTGCCGCTTAGCCGCACTGTCAAAGGGCGATATCCGCACCAAACGGTGCACGCCGCTTTCTGACTTCAGCCAGCCATAGGCATTGTGCCCGCTGATCTTGTAAGACGCCGATTTGATCCCGGCCTCATCACCAGCCTGCTCGGCCTGTAGCTCCACCTTATAGCCCTTCTTTTCGGCCCATCGGACATACATGCGTGCCAGCATATTGGCCCAGTCACAGCTTTCCGTCCCACCGGCCCCGGCGTTGATCTCAAGGAACGTATCGTTGCCATCGGCCTCACCATCCAGCAGGGCTTCAAGCTCTTTCTTGGCAGCCTTATCTGCCAGAGCGGCCAAAGCGGTCTCAGCTTCCGCAACGACCTCGGCATCGTCCTCCATCTCGCCCAATTCAATCAGTTCAATGTTGTCGGACAACTCTTGCGAAATACCGTCATAGTTGCCCATCGCGTCGACCAGCAACTGGCGTTCGCGCATCAGTTTCTGCGCCGCTTCAGGATCGTCCCAGAGTGTTGGCTCTTCGACACGCGCGTTGAACTCTTCCAGGCGGTGCGGGGCTGTTTCCCGGTCCATCCGCTGTGCGAGCAAGCTGAGCGATTTCTCAATCGCTTCTACAGTATTTTGCAATTCTGCGCGCATGGGGCACCTGTCTTTGGTCGTCGATTTCCAGTGGAGTGGTCTTAGCGCGCCCATTGGCGCGCCACAAGCGCAAGGGCCTAGTAAAGACCGCCTGACGACAATGTGCCAAAGGTCGCCTTTTCACCAACGGTCGCAGTTTCGCCTGTTGATGTGGTCACCTGACGCTGTGCCGCTTGCGCCTCTTGGAACAGTGGCAAGTCGGCGCCCATCGCAAAGCCACCGTCAAACATGATCCCGAAAAGCGGCTCTTCCCCTGGGCGGAAGCATTCGCGCACGACGTTGTCGCCAGAGGCATCTTGCGGCAAACGTGCGCCGCTGAAGCGGTCGATGTTGATAAATTGGCAGTCTGCCGGTGTCCGGAACGGACCCGAGCCATATTTCTCGATCGCCTCACTCATGAAACGATTGAACACCGGACCACAGAACCCACCACCCGATGCACCGCGACCCAAGCTGCGGGGCGTGTCATAGCCAATGTAGCAACCTGCCACGATGTTCGATGAGAAGCCCACGAACCACACATCTTTAGCCTCGTTCGTCGTCCCGGTCTTGCCCGCAATTGGCACCGGCAGGTTCACAGTGCTGCTCGCAGTCCCGCGATCCACAACGCCCCGCATCATCGAGGTCAGTTGATAGGCTGTGATCTCATTCATCACCCGGTCGCGGTTGGTCATGATGCGCGGCGCGTCACCCTCGGGCAGGTTGGTTTGGTTACAGTCAAGGCACGTCCGCTGATCATGGCGATAGACGGTATAACCGTAGCGATCTTGCACACGGTCGACCAAGGTGGGTTCCACCCGCTCGCCGCCATTCGCAAACATCGCATAGGCCGCGACCATCTTGAACAAAGTCGTCTCATCAGACCCCAGCGAGGCCGCAAGCACGCGGTTCATATCTTCATACACGCCAAAGCGTTCTGCATAGCGCCCCACCGTATCAATGCTGATTTCTTGCGCCAAACGAATGGTCATCAGGTTCCGCGACCGTTCAATCCCGGTGCGCATCGGTGTGGGCCCGTAAAACTGGTTCGAAGAGTTGCGCGGCCGCCATGTGCCTTGCGGCGTGTTGAGCGTGATGGGCGCGTCCACAATGATCGTCGCGGGCGAATAGCCGCTGTCCAGCGCTGCGGCATAGACAAAGGGCTTGAAAGAAGAGCCTGGCTGACGCTGCGCTTGCGTCGCACGGTTAAAGACCGAATGCTGATAGCTGAACCCGCCTTGCATCGCGATCACACGACCGGTGTTCACGTCCATCGCCATGAAACCGCCCTGCACTTCGGGGACCTGCCGCAGCGACCAGCGTTCAAAGTTACCGTCCCCGTCCAACAAGCGGCGCACATGCACCACGTCACCGGCCGTATAGTTGTCAAAGAAGTCACCAACCAGCCAGCGGATATCGACGCGTGGCACCACAAAGGGTTCTGCTTCGGTGTCTTGGACACCTTCGATCCCGATCGTCAGTGTGTTCTCGGCCACCTCTCGGATCACGGCAGGATACCACTGACCGTCCAAATCAATGTCGCGCGGTACATTCGTCGCGGCCAAGGCGGCACGCCACGCGGTCTCATCGCCCAACGTGTCTTCGGGAATCGTTTGTTCAGTCCCACGCCAAATACCCTGGTCGCGGTCGTACTCTTCCAACGCGCGTTGCAGTGAATGGCGCGCGGTGACTTGCAGTTCAGGATCAACCGTTGCGCGGATCGACAGGCCACCCGAGAAAAACTCTTCCTCACCAAAGTTCTGGCTCAGCTGGCGACGGATTTCATCTGTGAAGTAGTCGCGCTCTGGCAGGCTATCTCGGAAGTCGTCATAGTCACCGCCCTGTACGGACAGCAGCGGCGCGTTACGCTCGGTGTCATAGGTCGCCTGATCGATATAGCCGTTCTCGAACATCTCGCGCAGGGTATTGTTGCGCCAGAACACGGCCGACTCGCGGTCGCGCACCGGGTGGCGGTTGCTGGGCGACTTCGGCAAGGCAGCAAGATAGGCGGCCTCGCCCGGCGTCAGTTCTGTCAACGGTTTGTTGAAATAGGTCAACGCTGCGGCGGTAACGCCAAAACTATTCTGGCCCAGAAAAATTTCATTGAGGTATAGTTCCAGAATACGCTCTTTGGGCATCGCGCCTTCGATACGCACCGCCAGAATGATCTCTTTGATCTTCCGCTCAACCGAACGGGAGCCATCCAACAGGAAGTTCTTCATCACCTGCTGCGTAATGGTTGAGGCCCCACGGACGTTCTCACCGCGCGATTCGACCGCGTCGACAAAAGCCGACACCATGCCCATCGCGTCATAGCCAGCGTGTTCATAGAAATTCTTGTCTTCGGCAGAGATGAACGCCTGCTTCACGATGTCGGGGATTTCCTCGGCGGGCGTGAACAAACGCCGCTCGACGGCGAATTCGTCAATGATCTGACCTTCGCCCGAATAGATTCGACTGATGGTTTTCGGTGTATACTGCGACAGGGTCTCATAACTCGGCAGGTCGCGCCCATACATGTAGAGCACCCCACCAATAGCCAGCGCACCCATGATGGCACCAAGGGTCAGCAGCGTAAAAAGACCGCCAAGAAACGAAAGAAAAAAGCGTACCACGGGATTTGGACCCAGTCCTGTCTGTTTAGCCTGCTTATACGCGGACAGGGCCCTGTGGTCAAAAGGTCAAACGCCAGGTTCGGCCAGAAGATGCCGGGCATTTGATCACTTTTTCAGCAGGCATTGCCTTACCGTGCGCGGGCGTGCATTTGACCCTTATGCAAGCCGAAGATGTCATTCCCGCATATGAGCGCCTGGGCCAAGCCTGGGCGAAGCAACGCAACCGCAGCCTGATGGAAAAGCAGTGGCTGGACCGCTTCCTTGCTGCGGCACCGCGTCCAATGGGTGCAGTGCGTGTGTTGGATTTAGGCTGCGGTTCTGGTCAACCAATGGCCACTTATCTCGCCGAGCGGGGGCCGTGCTGACCGGTGTGGATGCGGCCGACACGATGATACAGCTTTACGCGCAGAACATACCGCAAGCAGAGACGACAAAGGCCGATATGCGGACCATTAGCCTTGACCGCAGCTTTGACGCGATTTTGGCGTGGAACAGCTTTTTTCATCTTTCAGCAGATGATCAGCGACCTATGTTTGCCCGGTTTGCCACCCATAGCGCGCCGCGCGCGGCACTGATGTTCACCTCTGGCCATATGGCGGGCGAAGCCATCGGTAAGCTGGCGGATGCCCCGATTTATCATGCCTCACTTGACCCGGCCGAATACCATGCGCTGCTGACCGACAATGGCTTCAAAGTCTTGCGCTATACGCCTGAAGACCCCGAATGCGGACAACATACTGTCTGGCTGGCGCAATACGTCGGCCCCTAGCGGGCCAGCAGCACAACTGTGTCCCGGATGGCCCGCGCAATCCGCGCACGGCCTTCTGCGGTGGCCAGCACCGCGCGGTCCTCGGCGTTGGACAGAAAGCCTGCCTCAACCAACACGCTGGGAAAATCCGCCGCTGTCAGTACGGCAAACAGGCCCTCGCGCCTTGGGGTGTTGTTCATCAGAACGCCTTGCGCCTGCATTGACGCGACCAGCGCATCGGCAATGCGGCGGGCCTCTGGTCCGGTCTCTGCCCGGGCAAGGTCCATCAGGGCGGTGGCGATGCGATCATCCGCATTGTTCAGATCAACCCCGGCCAGCAGATCACCCCTTTCGTGACGTTCAACATGACGTTGCGCCGCCGCCGTCCCGCCACCGGTCGGCAGCGTATAGATCGTTGCCCCGCGCACAGCGTCCTCTTCCAGCGCATCAGCGTGCAACGAGATGAAAAGATCAGCCCCCACCTCGCGTGCAAATGTCAGCCGCGCGGAGAGGGGAACAAAGGTGTCAATGTCCCGCGTCATGACGGACTGAACGCCCTCTTGCGCATTCAGCATGACCGCCAGTTCCGCACCCATCAACAACATCAGGTCTGCTTCCTTGATCCCGCCGCGCACCGCGCCCGCGTCGATCCCGCCATGGCCGGGATCAATGACGACGACGAAGTCCTCACTCTGGGCCAGTTCTTGGGCCACCTTGGGGTCAAATCCGGTCACCACATCCCATCCGGGATCAGGTGGCGCACCGGCGGTCGCGGCAAATACCTCAGGGCTGGTTTGATCCAGTAAAATCGTCAGATCAGCACCTTCCGGCACCGACACCATCCCCGCCTCCGCTACGATCAGCGGTTCGGCCAAATCGACCACCATACGCGACCATCCCGGACGCAAAGCACCAAACCGTACATCTGCTGCACGGTCCCCGGACAAAAGTTCGGTTGCGTCAAGTCCGGCAAAGGAAGCGCCTTCAATGTCGATCACCAGACGGCGCGGTTCAGCCAAGGTAAACACACGATACGGCGTGATCTGATTAAGGCCGACGATCACCTCCAACGTCCACCAACCATCGCTGACGCTGGTACGGTCCGGGTCTATGCTGACCTGTGCGGCTGCGAAATTCGCCGTAAAAAGAAACGCCAAGGCCCACCGGATCATACCTGCCGTCCTTGCATGTACTGCGCCAGCCGGTCCAGCCCCTGCGTGATATCGGCCGTTGATCGGGCGTAAGAAAACCTGAGCCAGTGGTGCCCACGCGCCGCATCAAAATCAAGACCGGGCGTTACGGCGACGCCAGCGTGTTCCAGAATGTCAGCGGCAAAGGCCAAAGCGTCATCGGTATACTCTGACACGTCAACATAGACATAGAAGGCACCATCAGGTGGGGCAAACCGGGTAAAACCGGCAGACTTCAAACCGTCAATCATCAGATTACGATTGGTCGCATAGACCGCCTTATTCGCCTCAAGCTCATCCGTGCAGCCCATCGCATGTAAGGCCAGACGCTGGGCTGCATGCGGTGCGCAGATAAACATATTCTGGGCCAGTCGTTCGACCTGTCGCACGTGGTCTTCCGGCACAATCATCCAGCCAACCCGCCACCCTGTCATCGAGAAGTATTTGGAAAATGAATTCACCACATAGACATCATCAGTCACCTGCAAGGCACTGACGGGCGCTTTGTCATAGTCAATACCGTGGTAAATTTCGTCCGAGATCAAAGCCGCGTTTTGCGCCTGACACGCCGCCGCCAAAGCAGCGAGTTCATCTTGGTCAAGCATGGTGCCTG
Source organism: Yoonia sp. GPGPB17 (assembly GCF_037892195.1). Taxonomy (NCBI): domain Bacteria; kingdom Pseudomonadati; phylum Pseudomonadota; class Alphaproteobacteria; order Rhodobacterales; family Paracoccaceae; genus Yoonia; species Yoonia sp. GPGPB17. Next base: position 542,927 of record NZ_JATACI010000002.1, on the reverse strand, counting down.
TGGGGTTCGCCGGAGAAGCGACAATCAAACCGTCCAAATCGTGGTCGGCCACATCCGTTGGTAAGGGCTGAAACCGTTGCGCAAAAGTTGTTGGGATATCAATCGGCGACAGGCCAACCGCCTTCAGAATCTGGCGGTATGAGGGATAGCACGGCGTGCCCAACCCAACCCGCGCGTCATTGTCAAACAGCGCCGAGAACGCCAGCAAGAAGGCCCCCGAGGCGCCGCTGGTGATAACCACGCGGGTCGGATCAAGCGTCACACCATACCAATCAGCATAGTGCTGAGCGATCCGTTCCTTTAATTCTGGCAGCCCAAGGGCCACCGTATAGCCCAGCGGATCAGCCATATCGGCGATCAGCTTGGCCTTCGCAGCTTCTGGCGCACCGGTGCCGGGCTGGCCGACTTCCATATGGATGATATGAAGACCCGCCGCCTCGGCCTTGCGGGCGGCTTCCATCACATCCATCACGATGAATGGGTCAACATCACCTCGATCAGAGCGTCTCATAGGCTGCCTTCTATCACTGACTGTACCACGGGTAAGGTGAATCTCGATCCAACTTACTCTGCCGCAACATCCTTTTGCGCATCCAGTTCGGCGGCCTTTTTTCGACCTGCTCAACGATATGATCAACCATCTCTGCGTTGGATTGCTTGTGGCTCTGCTTGCCCGCCAGATAAACCATACCCGACCCGGCCCCACCGCCGGTAAAGCCCACATCCGTCATCAGTGCTTCACCGGGGCCATTGACGACACAGCCGATGATCGAAAGCGACATTGGCGTCTTGATGTGCTCAAGCCGTTTTTCCAGTTCCTCAACCGTCTTGATCACGTCAAAGCCCTGCCGCGCGCAGGACGGGCAAGAAATGATATTGACACCGCGGTGGCGTAGGCCGAGGGATTTGAGGATTTCGTACCCCACCTTTACCTCTTCCACAGGATCGGCCGACAGGCTGACGCGCACCGTATCGCCAATCCCCATCCAAAGCAGGTTACCCAAGCCAATGGCCGATTTGATCGTGCCCGACGTGAGGCCACCGGCCTCGGTGATGCCAAGGTGAATGGGGGCATCCGTCGCTTCAGCCAACTGCTGATAGGCCGCAGCGGCCATGAAGACATCGGACGCTTTGCAGGAAATCTTGAACTCGTGAAAGTCGTTGTCTTGCAGGATCTTGATATGATCGAGGCCGCTCTCAACCATCGCATCCGGGCAAGGTTCGCCATATTTATCCAGCAGGTGCTTTTCCAATGACCCGGCATTCACACCAATCCGGATCGAACAGTTATGATCACGGGCCGCTTTGATCACCTCTTTGACGCGCTTTTCGTCGCCAATGTTGCCGGGATTGATCCGTAGGCAAGCCGCACCAGCCTCTGCCGCTTCGATCCCGCGTTTGTAGTGGAAATGAATATCCGCGACGATTGGGACAGATACCTCAGGCACGATCTCTTTCAGCGCTGCACTTGATGCTTCGTCCGGGACAGAGATACGTACGATGTCGGCACCCGCATCAGCAGCCGCCTGCACCTGGGCGATCGTCGCCTTGACGTCGGTTGTCAGCGTGTTCGTCATTGTCTGGACTGAAATCGGGGCGTCGCCACCCACGGGTACGCTGCCCACCATGATCTGACGCGATTTACGCCGATAGATGTTACGCCATGGACGGATATGGTTCAAAGACATCAGATTTCAGCTTTCGACTGCGCATTCTCTGAGCCTAACTTAGGCGGCAATCTGCACCACAGCAAGGCGGTGCACCTGCGATTAATCGCCCATGGCAACCTCGGCCACATTGACGATTTCTGCCAGATCTGTGTCAGCGTTCAAATCGGCGATGGCATAGGTTTCTGTAAGACTTTGCGCGGTCAATGCCACATTGGATGTGACAACACCCGCTGGCCCGACAGGACCATAGTGGACGCCGTTTACTGCGAAATACATCGCGCCGCTTTCGCCGACACGCAGGGTCGCGGGATCTTCTGTTGCAGGCACCACAAAATTCTGTCCCGGCTCCATTACACCTTCAAAAATGACGGTGCCGTCGGCTGACCGAACGCGCACCCAGGCGGGGCGGACGGCAACGAGTTGCAGTTCCGGCACATCCGGTTCCACAACCTGAATAGCAGGTGGCGCTTAAGAAATCCGCATCGGCCACCGTCAATTCTGGAATGGCTTAAGCACACCCGCATCAGGCACCAGCGCACCAATCGTGCCGGGGCTGAGCGTCGAAATGGGTGCATCGCGCGCGACCAATACGGGTACGTCCAGCGCCTGCGGGCGATAAAGCCGGTCCAACGCTTGACGCGAGGGCGCATCGAAACCTGCCAACGGATCACTCGGCTGGATCGCATTTGTCGCACCAGCCAAAGGATCAAGATCAGACAGAACAACGGGTGTTTGCTCGACCGGCGCAAACTGTACCTTCTGCACTTCCTGCAAAACGGTCCAGCCGCCATAACCCAAGCCACCGATCAAGGCGATCAGCACCATAACGGACCCAATGGCCCGCGGCTCTACACCAGATAAAACCGCCTCTCCGGCCGGAATGAACGGTGTCGCTGAGGATGAAAAGATATCCTTGCCCAACGGGGCAGCGGCCGGGTCAAATGTCTTGCCCTTCAGCGAAGAGGCTTCAGCTGACATACCATGCGCCGTCGCAAATCCGCTTTCATCGCAGAACGCCTGAAATGCATCATCGGGATCCATATCAAGATACCGGGCATAAGAGCGCACATAGCCTGCGATAAATCCGGGTGTGTCAAAAGCCGAAGGGTCGGCGTTTTCGATAGCGGCAATATAAGCGGCCTTGATCTTCAACTCGCGCTGCACGTCCAACAGGCTCTTGCCCATGGTCGCACGTTCGCCTCGCATCAAATCACCAAGGCGCAATTCATATGCGTCAAAGCCCGTGGCCTGCACGTCCTCCGATGCGTCTGCGCGCTTGAAGGTCTTCCCGATCATCGACTGTCCCGTCGCTTAATGCCCCTAAGCGCAGGTTGTGTAACGAATCGAAACAGTAATTGCGCCTAAAGCCTAAATAGCACGATCAGCAAAGTTATGCACAGGTGTATATAGGGTTAACCAGCCAGTTCAGCGCGATTCAGCGCACAATGTGACCAAAGTCCGTCCAAAGCGCCTACTAATGCATCCATTTCACGCGGCCCATGCACGGGCGACGGTGTAAAGCGCAACCGCTCTGTCCCACGTGGGACGGTGGGAAAGTTGATCGGCTGCACGTAAATCCCGAAATCGGCCAGCAACATGTCTGACAATTGCTTGGTATGCACCGGATCGCCCACGATCAGCGGCACGATATGGCTACCATGATCAATGATCGGCAGGCCCATGCCCTTCAGGCGCAGTTTCAGGATTTTGGCCTGAGTCTGGTGCCGTTCGCGCAGCGCCTGATCAGTCTTCAAATGGGCGACCGAGGCCGCAGCTCCTGCTGCGACTGCAGGTGGCAGTGATGTGGTGAAGATAAAGCCCGGCGCGTAAGACCGGATCGCATCACACATTTTCGCACTTGCGGCAATGTAGCCACCCATCACGCCAAAGGCTTTGGCCAGCGTGCCATTGATAATATCGATACGATCCATCAGGCCATCACGCTCGGCCACGCCCCCACCGCGCGGGCCATACATGCCAACAGCATGGACTTCGTCGATATAGGTCAACGCGCCAAACTCATTGGCCAAATCACAAATCTCTTCGATTGGCGCAAAATCACCATCCATTGAGTAGATGGACTCAAAGGCAATGATTTTTGGCGCCGCAGGGTCGTCGGCCTCCAGTAGTTCACGCAGATGTGCAAGATCATTGTGGCGGAAGATACGCTTGGCCCCGCCGTTGCGGCGGACACCTTCAATCATGGAGGCATGGTTCAACGCATCGGAATAGATGATCAAGCCCGGAAACAGCTTTGGCAATGTGCTGAGTGTGGCATCATTTGCGATATAGGCAGATGTAAAGAGAAGGGCTGCATCTTTGCGGTGCAAATCCGCCAGTTCAGCTTCAAGTTGCTTGTGATATACAGTCGTGCCGGAAATGTTGCGTGTACCGCCCGACCCTGCACCGGTTGCGTCAATTGCTTCGTGCATTGCAGCCAGGACAGCCGGATGTTGCCCCATGCCAAGATAGTCATTGCCACACCATACTGTCACAGGGGCTTCTGAGCCATCAGGCTTTCGCCACGTCGCGTGGGGGAACTGGCCGCGCTTGCGTTCAATATCAATGAAAGTCCGATACCGGCCTTCTTCGTGCAACCGTTCAATCGCTGTGTCCAACCGGGCGTTATAATCCACGTCTTTCGTCCTTTACTTCGGTACAAAAACCACATGATCTCGCGGCCTTTGAATCGTTCTAAACGTCATATAGGGCACCGCCGCGTCGAGCAAGACGTTACAAAGTGTCGCCCCTGATATGACCTTGATGTCGAAATCGGATGGATGCTGCGTTGATCTGGATCAAAACCCTCGTTGGCGACAGCATTTGTCTGCCGCAAACCTTAACCAGATCAGCTTGACCTCACCGCGTGTTAAGGCAACCGTGTGGCCAATCTAAATAGATAGGCCATGCTCATGACACTCGATCCCGTTCTCGCCCGTATTGACGCCGACCTGCCCCAGGCAACAGACCGTCTGCTAGAGCTGCTGCGCATCCCCTCCATCTCGACAGACCCCGCCTATAAGGACGATTGCGACACCGCCGCAGACTGGCTGGTCGCCGATCTGCAATCCATCGGATTTGAAGCCTCCAAACGGCCGACACCAGGACATCCGATGGTCGTGGCCCATACCGGCGGCGAAGGACCGCATATCCTGTTTTATGGCCACTACGACGTCCAGCCCGTTGATCCACTTGAGCTTTGGGATCGGGACCCCTTTGATCCACAGGTCGAAGATACGGCCAAGGGCAAGGTGATCCGTGGCCGCGGTTCCTCGGACGATAAGGGCCAGCTGATGACCTTCGTCGAGGCTTGCCGTGCATGGAAAGCGGAACATGGTGCCCTGCCCGCCAACATCACAATTTTCTTCGAAGGCGAAGAAGAATCAGGCTCCCCGTCCCTCACCCCTTTCATGGAAGAAAACCGCGCGGAACTGACTGCCGATATCGCCCTGATCTGCGATACCGGGCTTTACGGCGACAGCACACCCGCGATCATCACCCAATTGCGCGGGCTGTTGGGCGAGGAACTTACCATCACAGGTCCCAACAAAGACCTGCATTCAGGCATGTATGGTGGGCTGGCGATGAACCCGGCGCGTGTGCTGGCGCGCATCATTGCAGCCCTGCACGATGATAATGGGCGGATCACCGTACCGGGGTTCTATGATGGTGTGCCCGAACTCTCGAACGAGTTGGCCGCCGCATGGGACGACTTGAAATTCGATCACAAGGATTTTCTGGGCGAAGTCGGCCTCTCCGAACCCGCAGGCGAGGCCGGACGTCGGCCGCTGGAAATGATCTGGTCGCGGCCCACCTGCGAAGTGAACGGCATGTGGTCTGGCTATACCGGCGACGGCTTCAAAACCGTGCTGCCTTCCGAAGCCTCTGCCAAAATCAGCTTCCGGCTGGTCGGCACACAAGACCCGCTGAAAATCCGCGAAAACTTCCGCAAAATGGTGCAAGACGTGCTGCCCGCAGACTGCAGCGTCAGCTTCAGCGACCACGGCGCGAGTGCGGCCGGACAAATGACCACCACCCACCCTGCCTTCGATCAGGCGCGCAAGGCCCTGTCCGACGAATGGCCGAACGCGGCGGCCTATGTCGGCTGCGGCGGGTCCATCCCAATTGCGGGGCATTTCAAAGATATTCTGGACATGGACGCCATGCTGATCGGCTTTGGCAAAGATGACGACCAGATCCACTCACCCAACGAAAAATACGACCTGTCATCTTTCCACAAAGGGATCAGAAGCTGGGCACGGATTTTGGATGCGATGACGTCGTAAGCGTCACGGGGATCACAACCTGCCTGCACCTTTGGAACAATACAGATGCAATGGATTCTTCAGCAGTTCGAAGACACCGAAAGGCTCGCCAGCGCCCTCGATAAGCTTGGGATAGGCTATAGCATGCATAAAGTCATCCCATTTGTAGGCGCGCTCGATCCTGAACCCGCAATTGCTAACAGGGACGCGGTGGTATTGTTTGGTTCATATACGCTTTGGCGGTATGCAAAAGCGCACCATCTTACCCCTGGCGTCTTCAAGATACGTCCCTTTGTGCACGAGGCCGCTTGGCACCCATACCTCCTGAACGGTGCAGGTGCCTTGTTCATAACACTCAAAGACATCCCCAACACTTTGCCTGTCGATGGACCGGACTTGTTTTTCCGCCCGGTAAGCGACAGCAAAGAAGTCGCCGGTTCGGTCAAATCACGCGCTGAGATTATCGCGATAGCCGAAAAGGTATTGTCGATTGATCCCTCTGAAATTCCGGGTGGCTCACTTGAGCATGATACCCAACTGATGCTGACCCAACCTGTCAGCATTCAAAAAGAATGGCGGCTATGGGTCGTTGACAACAAGATCGTCACGTATTCCCTTTATAAGGAGGGGCGACGCGTCGTCTATCGACCCGAAATTGACGACGATGCACTGGCCTACGCCCAGCACCTCGTCGACGCAAACCGCGGCTATTCGCGCGCGTTTGTCATTGATATCTGCCGAACATCTGACGGCCTGAAAATGATCGAAACCAACTGCATAAATGCCGCAGGTTTTTACGCTGCCGATTTGGACAAGCTTGCATATGCAATTGATACATTAAATGGGATTTGGTGGCGCGGTTGACGGGGCTCGAACCCGCGACCCCCGGCGTGACAGGCCGGTACTCTAACCAGCTGAGCTACAACCGCGCGTGAAAGGCGGGATAATTGCGCCAGCGCAGCGCGTCAACGGCAAAACGCAAGGTGCGCTTACTTTTTGCGTGACATCAAAGATGTTGAGAAAAGAAAGGCAGTGGCGCGGTTGACGGGGCTCGAACCCGCGACCCCCGGCGTGACAGGCCGGTACTCTAACCAGCTGAGCTACAACCGCGCATCTGCTTGTTCAACTTACGCTGAACGTGGGCTGCTTCTAAGTGCGTCAGCAGCCCCCGTCAAGCGCCCTTAACGCTCTGGCAGCGGAATAAATTCTGCATCATCGCCGGGCGGTAATTGAAAGCGGCCATTTTGCCAATCACCGGCGCGCCAGGCTTCTTTCGCTTCTTCGATGCGTTCCTTGCTGGAGGCTACGAAGTTCCACCAGATGTAGCGCTCGCCCTCCATCGTCGCGCCGCCCAAGAGCATCACACACGCGCCTTGGGGGCCAGCCTTCATACTGACCCGATCACCGGGGCGAAACACCATCATCTTTCCGTGGTCATAGGTTTCACCGGCAATTTCAACAGAACCTTCCAGAACGTACGCGCCGCGATCCTCGTGATTGTCCGGCAGCGGCAGCCCTGCCCCAGGCTCCAATACCGCATCAAGATAGAACATCTCGGACGGTGTCTCGACCGGCGCACGCGCGCCGTAGGCAGCGCCCATGATCAGGCGCACCTGCTTGCCTTCGCCATCCATCAGCGGCAAGTCACCTTTCGGCGCATGGATGAAAGCGGCCTCGCGATCCTCGGCCCCTTTCGGCAAAGCAATCCAGGACTGGATGCCAAACAGGCTCTGCGGTTTCTTCAGTGCCTCACCGTCCATCCGTTCCGAATGGGTGATACCATGCCCTGCAACCATCAGGTTCATGGCACCCGGCTCGATCCATTGATCAGTACCAAGGCTGTCGCGATGGTGAATCGCCCCGCGATGTAGGTAAGTCACGGTGGCCAAACCTATATGCGGATGGGGACGGACATCAATGCCCTTACCCGTCACAAATTCTGCGGGGCCCATCTGGTCAAAGAAGATAAAGGGACCCACCATCTGACGACGGGGTGCAGGCAAAGCGCGCCGCACCTCAAAACCGCCCAGATCACGGGCGCGTGGGACGATTACGGTTTCAATGGCGTCCACGGAATCACCCGTAGGACAATCAGGATCAAGTGCAGGGTTCCAGCTCATGACGCTCTCCAGTTTGTAATTGAGACAAAGATAGCCTGTGCAAGAACGAAAGATAGGCCTACAAATGAATAGAAATTGTGCATCACCGCACAGATCAATACACGTAGGTCAGATTCGCTGAACCGGAGCAAACTTCTTGAAATTACGATGTAAGTGGACAAAATATGGTGGGTGATGAGAGGCTCGAACTCCCGACATCTTCCGTGTAAAGGAAGCGCTCTACCAACTGAGCTAATCACCCGACGTCGCACCGTTTAGACCAGCCGTGCGGGTAGTGCAAGCCTCATTCCAACAGGAATTGCTCACCGTTTTTTAAATGATAGACGCACCCCTGCCCGCCATGTGTCGTGCGGGTCGCATAAGCCTTTTCGCCAACAACCAATCCGCGGATCATACTGCTGGTGATCCCGTGGGTGACCAGCACGGCCGGTCCTTGCAGATTAGCCAAGAATTCACGGCAACGGGTTTTCACCCTGGCGAAACCTTCCCCATTCGGGGCAATCTCATATTGTGCCATAAACGGATCCTTCCCTTTCGGCATCGGCAGTTCATCCCGCAACCGACCCGACCAGTCGCCCACGCCGATTTCGCGTAGGCGGTCGTCGGTGCGGATATTGTCCGCGATCCCGGCCAGCGCAATACCAGCTGTCTGAAAAGCGCGCCCCTGTGGGCTGCTTAGAAAGGTAAAACCGCTCAGATCGAGATGCGCCAGAATGGCGCCTTGTCGCGCAGCATCGCGCCGTCCCTTATCCGTCAGCGGGGAATTCAGCTCACCCTGCATGCGGTTTTCGGCGTTCCACGTCGTTTCACCGTGGCGCAGGATGTAGAGTTCCGGATAGGTCATTGGCGGTCTCAGATCACGGCACCGCTACGCATCATCAGCCGCAATCGCTGCGTTTTTTGGGGTGCGCAGTTTGACGGTCATCACGCTGGCACCGCCTTCCAGAGCTTTGGCTTTGACCACACGTAGCTTACCAAGCGGCGATACATTCACCATGTAACCGTCGCGCAATGCATCCGCCAAAATGGCAAAGGCGGCTTCGACAGCTGGCTTGACATCGCGTTTCTTAAGATTGGTGCGCGCGACAACCTCATCTAGCAGGTCAGGTTTTTTCAGCAACTTTGCTGCGTCTTCGGCGACGGGCGTCTTTGGTGCGGTTGCCATATCGGCTCCTTGTCTGATCGGCGCCATTACCGCGCCTTTCAGAGCAGAAGGTCAAGTCGATAACGCTTACGACACCCCAAAGGTCGGCCGTCGGACTATTTCACCGTTAGAAAAGCGCAGGGCGCATCATGGGCTATTTTCTGCGATGTGCTGCCCAGCAAGAGGCTTTGCAGACTGCCGACGCCGCGTCTGCCGGTGACGATCAGATCAGAAGCTGTTTCCGTCGCGACGCTGACAGCTTCTGCCGATGGCGTCCCGTTGCGCACCAATTGGCTGGCCGGTTCGATGCCTGCATCGCGGGCCATCGTCGCGGCCTCTGCCATGACCACCTCGCCCGCCTTTGCGATCTCTGCGTCGGTGGGTGGAATCTCGACCGCACCCGATCCGACGGCAAGACCTGTTGAGGCCAGTTCCGGCGTATGGATGAGGTGGAGTTGGCTGTCGTAGTGCTTTGCAAGGTCGCAGGCGACTCCAAGCGCCCGCCACGCATGATCCGATCCATCGACGGCGACAGTGATATTCTTAAACATAATTGGTCCTCCCTCTGTGTAGGGAAACTCTAGAACACCATCGCAAAACCGCGTTGATGTGGGTCAATGGGTCTGTTGGGTAAAAAAGGCGCCTCCGGTAAAGAAGGCGCCTTTCAAGTTACGGACTTTGGTCGCGCTTAATGCGCGCGCGCACCCTCACCGCCGCTTTGCGCTTTGAGCGCGGCCGCGGCTGCTTCTTCTGCGGCCTCGTCCCACTCAATCGCCTCAGGTTTGCTGACAAGCGCATGCTCCAAGACTTCCGAGACGTGACTGACGGGGATGATTGTCAGCCCCTCTTTCACGTTGTCCGGGATTTCCGGCAAATCCTTGGCGTTGTCCTGCGGGATCAGCACAGTCGTGATCCCACCGCGCAATGCGGCCAGCAGTTTTTCCTTCAGACCGCCAATCGGCATGGCGTTGCCGCGCAATGACACCTCGCCCGTCATGGCGATATCCTTGCGCACAGGGATATTCGTCAGGACCGAGACAATAGACGTCACCATCGCCAGGTAGGCACTTGGGCCATCCTTTGGCGTGGCCCCATCGGGAACGTGCACGTGGATGTCGATACTGTCGAACTTCGGTGGCTTCACACCAATCTCGGGCGCAATGGACCGCACATAAGATGACGCCGCATCGATGGATTCCTTCATCACATCGCCCAGCTTGCCCGTGGTCTTCATCCGGCCTTTGCCCGGCAGGCGCAGTGCTTCGATGTTCAACAACTCGCCACCAACTGAGGTCCACGCCAGACCGGTGACGACACCCACCTGATCCATTTCCTCAGCCAAGCCAAAGCGGTGCTTTTCAACACCGAGGAAGTCGTTCAGATTGCCCGCGGTGACATTGATGATATCCGCCTCTTTCTTCACGATCATAGTGACAGCCTTGCGGGCCACCTTGGCCAGCTCACGTTCCATGTTCCGCACACCGGCCTCGCGGGTGTAGACACGCACCATCGCCAGCAAAGCGTCATCCGCAACCGAAAACTCTTTATCTTTCAAGCCGTGGTTTTTCATGACTTTTGGCAACAGGTGCTGCTTGGCGATCTCAACCTTTTCATCCTCGGTGTAGCCAGAGAGCGAAATGATCTCCATCCGGTCCAAGAGTGGCCCCGGCATGTTGTAGGAGTTTGCTGTGGTCAGGAACATCACGTTCGAGAGGTCATACTCGACCTCGAGATAGTGATCGACAAAAGTCGAGTTCTGCTCGGGATCAAGCACCTCCAACATCGCAGATGCGGGATCTCCGCGGAAATCCTGCCCCATCTTGTCGATTTCATCGAGCAAGATCAGCGGGTTCGTGGTTTTCGCCTTCTTCAGCGCCTGAATGATCTTACCGGGCATCGAACCAATGTAAGTCCGACGGTGACCGCGAATTTCGCTTTCGTCACGTACGCCACCCAGCGAGATGCGAATGAACTCACGCCCCGTCGCTTTGGCAACGGATTTACCCAGGCTGGTCTTACCCACACCTGGAGGGCCGACCAGACACATGATTGGCCCTTTGAGTTTCTTGGAGCGCTGCTGCACCGCCAGATACTCAACAATCCGCTCTTTCACCTTTTCAAGGCCATAGTGGTCGTTGTCTAGAACCTCCTGCGCCTTGTGCAGGTCTTTCTTGGTGCGCGATTTCACGCCCCATGGCACGCCCAAAATCCAGTCCATATAGTTGCGCACAACGGTGGCTTCCGCAGACATCGGCGACATGTTCTTGAGCTTTTTCAGCTCTGCATCCACCTTTTCGCGGGCCTCTTTCGACAGCTTGGTTTCAGCGATCTTGGCCTCAAGCTCATCAACCTCGTTTTGGCCTTCTTCGCCGTCGCCGAGTTCCTTCTGAATGGCCTTCATCTGCTCATTCAGATAGTACTCACGCTGGGTCCGCTCCATCTGGGATTTGACGCGGGTTTTGATCTTCTTTTCGACCTGAAGCACCGACATTTCGCCCTGCATCATGCCAAAGACCTTCTCCAGACGCTCGGACACAGAAAGCGTTTCTAAAAGCCCCTGCTTTTGGTCCACTTCAATGCCCAGATGCCCGGCGACCAGATCAGCCAGCTTCGCTGGTTCTGTCGCATCACCCACAGCGGCCATCGCCTCTTCCGGGATGTTCTTCTTTACCTTCGCGTAGCGCTCGAACTCAGCCGAGACGTTGCGCACCAAGGCTTCCACTTCAGCGGGGTCGCCTTCAGTCTCAGACAAATATTCGCAAGATGCCTCGAAAAAGCTGTCGTTAGGGACGAAATCCGTGATTTTGACACGTGCCCGGCCCTCGACAAGCACTTTGACGGTGCCATCCGGCAATTTCAGCAATTGCAACACATTTGCCAGCACACCGGCGCGGTAAATTCCGTCTTCTTTAGGGTCGTCCTCTCCGGGATCGACCTGACTGGATAATAGAATTTGTTTGTCATCCTGCATAACCTCTTCGAGGGCGCGGACGGATTTATCACGGCCTACAAACAGCGGCACGATCATATGCGGGAACACCACAATGTCGCGCAGCGGCAGGACGGGATAGGATGAACTCAACGGTTCTTGCATGCTCTTTTCCTTTTTTGGCAAGACACACCCGCCCCGCTTGGCGGCAACATGGCGCATCTCCTCTTGGCATCAATATGTGGGGTGAGGTGATGGGGGTTTCAACCAGACATATCTGTGCAATTGGCGAACAGTGCCTGTGACGGGCCAGAGTCGCAAGGCGTGAATACACAAAAAACCACCCAAATTCACCAAAATGCCAGGTCAGCAGAGAGGTTCAATATCACCTAGCGCACGCGTTGCATGAAAATCCGCCTCCCAAGCGGCGAATGCCCCCGCAGCTATCGCATCACGCATCCCCTGCATGAGCTCTTGGAAGTAGTGCAGGTTATGCCAGGTTAGCAGCATGCCAGCGATCATCTCATTCGCGCGGAACACATGGTGTAGGTAAGCGCGAGAGTAGTGGCGGCAGGCCGGACAGGTGCAGTGTTCGTCCAATGGGCGCGGATCATCCGCATGGCGGGCGTTTTTGATGTTCACGACGCCCCGGCGCGTAAACAGCTGGCCCGTGCGCCCAGATCGGCTGGGCAGCACGCAATCCATCATATCGACCCCGCGCTTCACCGCCCCCACGATATCGTCGGGCTTGCCAACACCCATCAGGTAGCGCGGTTTGTCCATGGGCAATTGATCGGGCGCAAAGTCGAGGGTGCTGAACATGGCCTCCTGTCCTTCACCGACCGCAAGGCCACCGATCGCGTAGCCATCAAACTCAACAGCCTTCAATGCCGCGGCGCTTTGGGCGCGCAGGTCTTCCTCCAAACCACCCTGTTGAATGCCGAACAGCGCATAACCGGGCCGGTCGCCGAATGCATCGCGCGACCGCTGCGCCCAGCGCATCGACAGTTCCATACTTTCGGCGATCCGCTTGCGGTCCGCAGGCAGTGCGGGGCATTCGTCAAAACACATCACAATATCGGACCCAAGCAGCTTTTGGATCTCCATCGACCGTTCCGGCGTCAGCTCATGCTTCGACCCGTCAATATGGCTTTTGAAGGTCACACCCTTCTCAGTCATTTTACGCAGGTCAGCCAGGCTCATGACTTGAAAGCCGCCGCTGTCGGTCAGGATCGGTTTGTCCCAATTCATGAACCTGTGCAGCCCGCCCAAGCGGTCGATGCGTTCCGCCGTCGGGCGCAGCATCAAGTGATAGGTATTGCCCAACAGGATATCGGCACCGGTCGCAGCCACGCTTTCCGGCATCATTGCCTTAACCGTCGCAGCGGTGCCAACCGGCATAAAGGCAGGCGTGCGGATATCGCCGCGGGGGGTTGAGATGACGCCGGTGCGGGCTTTGCCGTCTGTGGCGTTCAGAGTGAATGAAAAACGTTCTGTCATGCCCCCTCTTCACTGATCTGAGGAGAATTGCCAAGGTGCGACACGCCACTGCGCTCCGCGTTTTGTGATCACTCGGGCCGTAGCAGGGTGGTAATGTCGGGAAATGGATCAACTCTTACAACTTCTCAGCGTCTATTATGAATGCACGGCCCTCGCCGAAGCGCATCAACTGACCCAGATTGAGCGTTTTGCCTGCAACGAGACCTATCAACAAGCCAAACGCCTGTTTTTGGAGGGCGCTCTTGCGCGCCCCGGCTCGATACTCACAAAAGAACAGAACACCGAAGCCTATTTGTTGTTCAAGGCTTGGGAAGTCGAGAACGCAGCATTGGTTGCGGCGCTAAGGTCGCACTAAGCCCACGACCCCTTTACGGCCCCCAGCCCAAACCCTATATGTTTGCTCAGGAATTGCAGGGAACAATGCCATGACTGATAGCAACGCTCAGCTTGAAGGTGCACCGATGATTGCACCCTCGACCACGGACCATCCTTTGTACGAGGACGTCGTCAAAGCCTGCCAGTCTGTCTATGACCCTGAAATCCCGGTCAACATCTATGATCTTGGCCTTATCTATACGATTGACATCAAGGACGATAACGCCGTCAACGTGATCATGACCCTGACAGCCCCGGGCTGCCCTGTGGCTGGTGAAATGCCCGGCTGGGTTGCCGATGCCATTGAACCGCTGCCCGGTGTGAAACAAGTCGACGTGGAAATGACGTTCGAGCCGCAATGGGGCATGGACATGATGTCTGACGAAGCCCGGCTTGAACTGGGTTTCATGTAACTTCGGCAAATCGTCATCAAACCGTAAACTCCCCGTTACAATAGGCGCACATCCCGGCGCTCATGTTTAACAACGGAGTACGCTATGACGCGCTTTTCCCTGACAGTGATCGCAACCCTTGCGGCCACATCTGCCCTTGCTGACGCGCATCTGACCTACGGCCCACGCCCGGCCTTTTTGATTGACCAGATGGACGACAGCCCTTTGAAATCAAAGCTGCAATCCTGTGCCGCACAGACCCCTGCCCGTTCTGATTTCTCTATCGGGCACCGTGGTGCCCCCTTGATGTTCCCTGAACATACGGTTGAATCAAACGTTGCAGCAGCGCAGATGGGTGCAGGCATTCTTGAGTGTGATGTCACATTTACATCTGATCTGGAGCTGGTCTGCCGCCACGCCCAGAACGATCTGCACACCACCACAGATATCGTGGTGAGCGATCTGGCCGATCAATGCACCACTCCCTTCAGCCCCGCCAATGGTGACGATCCTGCCAGTGCCGAATGCCGCACGTCGGATATCACGCTGGCTGAGTTCCGGACACTCTCGCCCAAGATGGATGCATCCAACGCTGCCGCCACAACGGCAGAAGAATATCTTGGCGGCACAGCGGATTGGCGCACTGATCTCTATGTGAATAATACCACGCTGATGACCCACGCAGAGTCGATCGAGGTTTTCCGCAATCTGGGTGCGAAATTCACACCGGAACTGAAATCGCCGTCTGTCGAAATGCCGTTCAACGGCTTTAGCCAGGAAGACTATGCACAAAAGCTGGTGGATGAATATAAGGCTGCCGGTGTGCCCGCATCTGACGTCTGGTTGCAGTCTTTCAATATGGACGATGTTCTGTACTGGATCGCAAACGAACCTGAATTCGGCGCACAGGCCGTCTATCTGATGGACGAGTATAACATCGAAGGATACTCACCACAGGACCCAGCGACATGGCCAAACACCATGGAAGAGCTGAAAGCGATCGGAATCAACATCATCGCGCCCCCAACGTGGATGTTGTTGACGCTGGAAGATGGTCGGATTGTGCCATCAGCGCTGGCCAATGCGGCCAAAGAGGCCGATTTGCAGATCATCACCTGGACGCTGGAACGCTCTGGCCCATTGGGCAATGGTGGTGGCTGGTACTTCCAGTCTGTCGCTGATGTGACTGACAACGATGGTGATTATTTTGAAGTGCTTGATGTGCTGGCACAGCAGGTGGGCGTTGAAGGCGTCTTTTCGGACTGGCCTGCAACCACAACCTACTATGCAAACTGCATGGGCCTGTAATTGATCAGTTGCTCCGGGGGGATTGCACCCCGGAGCCCTTATGCAAGCTAATTTTATTGCTTCGCACAAAAGCAAATAAAAATACTTGCTATATATCTGAGCAAATGATAATCCTTGCTCATGTCAGATTCACTACTTTGCGCAGTTCTTACGGGCGACCTGATCAAGTCACGTCAGTCAGACACCGCAGCCGTTGAACAGACATTCGATATTCTGCACCACGCTGCACACCACTTCGGTAGCGCTTGGGACCAAGACGTCCGGTTTACCCGCTATCGCGGTGATGGCTGGCAGATTGTGCTGACGAAACCGGGTCTGCTGTTGGATGCCGCCCTGTATTTCATAGCACAGCTGAAAGCTGGCAAAACACGAATTGCCACGCGCATCTCGGTTGGGGTCGGCACCGTTGAAACGCTGGGCAGCCGGGATCTATCCGATGCAACGGGCCCCGCGTTCTTTGTATCCGGCGATCGTCTTGCCGATATGGGGCGCAACCGGATGATTGCGCTGGCGGGGCACGGGATCAGCAAAGAACAGGTCGCGATCATTGATCTTGCCGAATGGATCGCCGCCGGGTGGACGGCAACGCAGGCCGAAGTGATCGCGATCCAGCTTGAGGGGCATCTGACCCGGCATGAAGACATCGCTGAAAAGCTGGGTGTCACCAGACAGGCGATCCAAAGCCGCCTTGCGGGCGCTGGGCTATCCTATTTCGACAATGCGCTTTACGCTATGCGCACCCATGACTACGCATCGCACTAGGCCAATCACATGCTGACCACCGCCCTCGCCCTGCTTGTTGCACATCTGCTGGCCGATTATCCGCTGCAAAACAGCTGGATCATCGCCAACAAGAAAAAGCCCGCAGCGATGGGCGCGCATATCGGTGTCGTGTTCCTGCTGACACTACTGGCATTGCGTGGAGAAATACTGCCCGCCCTCACCATCACCGTGCTGCATCTGGGCATCGACTTAATCAAAACGCACATCGCCCCCGAAAGACTATGGGCCTACGTCGCCGATCAACTGGCCCATGTTGCGACAATCGCTGCCGTTTTGTGGTTCTGGCCGGACCTGGCCTTGCTTTGGCCAGACGCCACCATCTGGGTGCAATACCTGCTGGCCATCGGCGCCGGGCTGATCCTGTGTGTTCATGCTGGCGGTCCGGCGGTTGGGTTGCTGATGCAGGACTTCCATATGATGCCGCAACAAGGCCTGCCAGAGGCCGGTCGTATGATCGGCCTGTTGGAACGGGCGTTGATCTTCCTGATGGTCTTGGCGGGGCAACCCGGTGGCATCGGTTTTCTGATCGCGGCCAAATCAGTGCTGCGCTTTGATACAGCCTCAAAGGATCAGAAGGCCGGTGAATATGTGATTATCGGCACGCTGGCTTCCTTCGGGTGGGCGCTGCTGATCAGCTTTGCGACATTATCACTCATCACATTCTACGGCATTGCCCCCACCCCATCTTGAGCACGCACGCCAAACGCCCTACATATGGACGAAAGGAGCACTCACATGTTCGGCATTTCAGGCAAACAAGCGGTCAGCATCACTGATAAGGCGGCAGCACAGATTGCAAAGCTGATGGACAAAGACGGCCATCAGGGCCTGCGCATTGGCGTCAAGAAAGGCGGCTGCGCGGGAATGGAATACACCATGGACTATGTGACGGAGGTTGATCCGCTCGATGAAGTCGTCGAACAGGATGGCGCCCGTGTGATGATCGCACCAATGGCGCAGATGTTCCTGTTCGGAACCGAGATCGACTATGAGGTGTCGCTGCTGGAATCCGGCTTCAAATTCCGCAATCCGAATGTGGTCGATGCCTGCGGATGCGGCGAGTCGATCAAGTTTGACGAAAACATCTCGGTCACCTGATGGCCCTTGCGGATGCGGATATCGCATTCGCGACCGATCTATTTTCCGAGCTTGGCAAAATCAGCATCCGCAAAATGTTTGGCGGCATGTGCCTTTACCTCGATGGCGCGGTTTTCGCGCTGATGAGCAGCGACGGCACGCTGTATCTGAAGTCAAAAGGCAACATCGTCACAGAACTGGCAGATGACGGCGCCACCCAATTTCACAACATGCCCTACTGGTCCATTCCCGAGGCAGCCCTTGACGATCCGCAAGAGGCCTGCACATTAGCAAGACGCACTATTGCTTCACTGACCTAAGGACCTGCCATGCCCCGTAAAATCGCCGCCGGAAACTGGAAGATGAACGGGATGCAAAGTACCTTATCAGAACTGCAGAGACTGGAAGACAAACACGGCGATGCGGACATTGCGATCCTTATCTGCCCCCCTTTCACCTTGATCAGCGCGTGCGAGGACACCCCTTTCGATATCGGCGGGCAAGACTGCCACGCAGCAGAGGCTGGCGCGCATACCGGCGATATCAGTGCCGAGATGCTGGCAGATGTTGGTGCCAGCTACGTGTTGGTCGGCCACTCTGAGCGGCGCACCGACCATGGCGAAACCGATGCACTGATCGCGGCCAAGTCTAAAGCAGCATATGATGCCGGTCTGATTGCGGTGATCTGTATTGGCGAAACGCTGGACGAGCGCGAAGCCGGCACCACGCTGGATGTGATTGATGCACAACTTGCCGGATCCGTGCCCGATACCGCCGATGCGCTCACGACAGTGATCGCCTATGAACCGGTTTGGGCCATTGGTACGGGTAAGGTCCCAACCACTGATCAGATCGCCGAAGTACACGCTCATATCCGCGCACGCCTGCAGGACCGTTTTGATGACGGGTCAGAGTTTTCACTGCTTTACGGCGGATCGGTCAAAGGCAGCAATGCCGCCGATATCTTTGGTGTTCCGCATGTGAACGGCGCGTTGGTTGGTGGGGCCAGTCTGACGACCGCAGATTTTTCACCAATTATTGCAGCGCTTGAAGCGGCCTAAGGGTCTTCGATCACGTGGCGCAACGCGCTGACGGCTGTTTCGATATCCTTGATCATCGCATCAGCCCCGACCAACTCCAGAATATCCGGGTGGTGATCTAGAATGTTTCCCGCCACCACCAGATGCGCCAGCGGATGCGAAATCCGGATCGCCAGGACCAGCCGGGTCAGCGACTCGATCATATCATCGGAATTTGCCACCAGCACGATCGCGCGATAGTTGCGTTGGTCGGACTGGTCGACCAGCATCTCATGGCCCAGCCCTACCATCATATCCACATCCCAACCTTCACGGCGGAACACGTCAGTCGCAATTTCTATACCCAAGGTATGAGTTTCACCGGGCACGAGGGCGAACATCGCAGGCCATTCATCCCGCTCTGCCAGGATACCGGGCGCAATCACATGACGCAGGCCACGGATGATACGATACAGCTTGCCGCAGGCCAGTGTGACGTCGATGAATGAGATTTCATCATTATCCCACATCTGGCCCAGGCGACGCGCAGCACCGGCGACATAACCCAGATAGATAGCATCGACAGGCACCCCGTCGCGGCGGGCGGCCAGAATGAACTGATCAGCGGCGCTATCTCTTTTTTCGGATAGCAAAGCTGCACACAACAGATCAATATCCGTTGCCGTTGGCAGATCTTCTTTATTCACAGTACGTGGCATTCTGAATGCAAGACGCCGAACAACTTCGCGCGCCAGCGCCGAGACAGCGTCGTGCGGCAACTCTCTTTCAGCCGCCCTGAATTGGCGGTCAGCTTTGCGATATTCCGAGCGATCAAACGCTTCTTCGTCCATAGGCGCTTTGACCATGAACGCCCTCCCCTTGTTGGTCCAGTGTTCTCGTCACTGCGTCCGTCATCCAGACGA
The DNA here is from genome assembly GCF_037892195.1 of Yoonia sp. GPGPB17. Classification (NCBI taxonomy): domain Bacteria; kingdom Pseudomonadati; phylum Pseudomonadota; class Alphaproteobacteria; order Rhodobacterales; family Paracoccaceae; genus Yoonia; species Yoonia sp. GPGPB17. The sequence goes on along the minus strand of NZ_JATACI010000002.1, from coordinate 523,422 downwards.
TTTTTGTATCCAACTGTATGCAGAATAGCACAAATTTTAGGCGCTCTGGGCGCGTCAGAACGTCGCGGCAGCCCGCCACTATACAATTTCAGGTTGTATTCTAGAGTGCTCCGTTCGCACTTGCAATACATACAAGCGTCGGACAAACCTGCGGCATGCAAAAGTTCAGTCAAACGCCTACCGACCCCCTCTTTGTGCAAGATCCGTATCCGTTCTATGAAAGGGCGCGCCAATCGGGTGATTTCATCTGGTGGAATGACTACGACATGGCCTGCGCTGTCTCGCACAAAATGGTACATACCGTACTGCGTGACCGGCGGATGGGTCGCGAATGCCCGCCAGAACTTGCGCCTGACATCCCAGAACATCTGCAACCTTTCTACAATGTCGAGGCCCACTCCATGTTGGAGCTGGAGCCGCCCCGCCATACCCGCCTGCGCGCTTTGGTACTGCGCGCCTTTACCAGCCGGACAATCGCCGCACTTGCGCCCGATATCCGTGCGCTTTGCCATCTGTTGATTGATGACTTCCCCGATCAACCCTTTGATCTGCTGACACTTTACGCCCAACCGGTCCCTGTCATCATCATCTCGCGCCTGCTGGGTGTCCCCGAAGAGCGTGCGGATGATCTGGTGCGTTGGTCAAACGCAATGGTCGCCATGTATCAGGCCCGCCGAACGCCCGAGATTGAAGCCACCGCTATCGCCGCAACCAATGACTTTGTTGCATTCATGCGGGGCTACATTGCTAAGCGACGGAAAACGCCGACCGATGATCTGATTTCAACACTCATCGCGGCCGAAGCGGACGGCGAGAAGCTGAGCGAAAATGAGCTGATCACAACCTGTATCCTGCTGCTGAACGCTGGCCACGAAGCGACTGTGCACACTATTGGGAACGGCACCAAGACGCTGCTGGAACACGGCGTGACCGAGATTGCCGACACCACCGTTGAAGAGATCATTCGCTACGATCCGCCCCTGCATATGTTCACCCGCTGGGTGTATGAGGAGGTCACCTTGGGCGCTCACAGCTTCAAACGCGGGGATCAGATCGCGTGCCTTTTAGCAGCCGCCAACCGAGATTCGCGGGCCTATGCTCAACCAGAAGTATTCGACCCCACCCGCAAAGGTCCGCAAAACACCAGCTTTGGGGGCGGCATCCACTTTTGCGTCGGGGCACCATTGGCAAGACTGGAACTGCAAATCGCTTTGGGGGTTCTATTTGAACGGTGCCCCAACCTGCGTCTGGTCGGGGCACCGCAATATGGCGATGTGTATCACTTTCATGGGTTAGAGCGGTTGATGGTGACAACCACCCCCTGAACTAGAAACGCACGACTTGCGTCGGTGTGATCCGATAAATTTCGTCATGCAGATCATTGTCTTCAATGAAGCGCGCGAGCGACCCGAACGTGGCCGTACCCACGTTCGCCCCATGATCGGCCGTTGTCAGCGCTTGTGATGCAGCTAAGCGCAAAAAGGCGCTGCAGACCGTTCAACGGCACCGGTTGTGGTGTAAAGTAGGCCGCGATATTGGCTTTGATCTGCGCGGGATCGCTGGTGTCATAAAGTGCCGCCATCAACACATCCAACGTATGTTCCGTACAGTTCTGAAACTGTCCAGACCGCGGATTGGCCAACACCGAATAGCGGCTGTTGTGCAGAGCGGCGTAAGTCGGGCTGGCGATCACGTCAATCAGCTGACGTTGCAGGCGTGGGTCAGGGATTATGATGCCCGCATCAAGGCTGTGGGCGCTAAGCAAAAAAAAGTCAGCTGGTGTATCCTGCACCAGATCGCTTTGGGTCAGATCACCCTCACGCTGATAGAGGTTATAGACACGGTATCCCGTGCCTGTGCTGCCATCCGCCTGCGTGATCCGCGAATATACCCAGAATGCCACATGGGTGTAGTTGATCCCATCAGGCAAAACGGCAGGGTCGCGCCCCACACGCGACACGATGGCCACATTGGCGCCGCGTGCGGCCAGATCGCGTTGCACTTTGTTTGAGAATGCCGCGACATCTTGCGCTGGCAGTATGGGGTTGCCTGCCGCACTGCTGCCCGCCGAGGATGCTATCGGGAAGAGCGTCATGACCAGAAGTAGGACGGCTGTAAGAATGCGTGTCATTGCCCTGCCCCCTTAGTTCAACCGCGGCGGGCCGTTGGGCGCCAAGCAATTTGGTGTCTGTGCGGCATGGCAGTTCGGTGTTGGCGCGCCAAGGGTGGTATCCAAAACATCGACACCGGCATTGACAGAGGCGGTACCAACACCTTCGACTGCGGCCCCGGTCACCGCAAGGACCGCGCCAGTTGCTACAACCGGCACCGCCGAAACAGTTGCGGCCCCAGACGCAACAGCACTTGCCCCATGGCTGGCAGCCTGCGCGCTGTGATCTGCTGATTGGGCGGTGTGCTGCACACTGGGTGCCGCGCAGGCCGTGGCCAATGCGAGCGTTGAAAGGACCAGAGTGATCTTGAACGGCTGCATGTTTTCGCTCCATTTTTTGAACATTGTTCAGGTATCTATTGGAGCGGGCAGAATCAGTCAACAGATTTATTGAACTGTGTTCACAATGGTATGGAAAACCGGACCTTCTGCCGCTCAGAGTGGCAATGCCACCGTCGATTTGATCTCTTCCATCGACAAAAGTGCTGTCACATTGTGCACTTTCACCTCTGATATCAGCGCTTGATAGAAGGTGTCATAGGCCCGCGCATTCTGGACGCGCACTTTCAGGATGTAGTCGATATCGCCTGCCAACCGATGCGCCTCTTGCACTTCTGGTCGCGATTTCAACGCCTTGAGGAACCGTCCTTGCCAATCGGCATCATGCTCTGAGGTACGGATCAACACAAAGAAACAGGCCTCAAACCCCAGCGCCTCAGCATCAAGCAGAACGGTGTGCTGCCCGATGATTCCGGCCTCACGCATCTTGCGAATGCGATTCCAAACAGGTGTCTTGGACGACCCCACCGACTTAGCAATTTCGTCCAGTGACTGTGCCGCATCGGCTTGTAGCGCTGCCAAAATTTTCCGGTCTGTGGCGTCAATCCGTACCGACATTCTTAATTCTCCGATTTTGCAGGACAGATGGTCCTAACTCAGGTTCAACTGGAACAAATGTCCTTAATTTCCCCTTTGGGGAGGCAATTATCAGAACGCTGTTCTATATTGAACCCAAGAAATCGTAAGGCGAACCCATGCAGCACTTTCCTATCTTCCTTGCCGTCGCAGGCCGCCGCATTGTTCTGTCTGGTGGCGGCGATGCCGCGATGGCCAAGCTGCGCCTGCTGATGAAGACCGAGGCGCGGCTCACTGTCGTCGCCGCAGACATCGCCGATGACATCCGCAAATGGGCCGCCCAAGGTAAGCTGCAAATCATTGAGCGCGCGATGGCACCGGGTGATGCGCTCTGTGCCGCCTTGTTCTACGCCGCCAATGAAGATGATGCCGAAGACGCCCGCGTTTCCGCGATCGCCCATGCCGAAGGCGCGTTGGTCAATATCGTCGATAACCTCGCCGATAGCCAGTTCATCACCCCCGCCATCGTTGATCGTGATCCGGTGACCGTTGCCATCGGCACAGAAGGCGCAGCGCCAGTTTTGGCCCGAGCGATCAAAGCCGACCTGGAAGAACGCCTGCCCACCTCGCTCGGCCTGCTGGCGCGCATCGGCAAAACCTTCCGCCACGCGGTTGAGGTGCTGCCGATGGGGCGCAAACGGCGTGATTTCTGGACATCCTTCTATTTTGGCGCGGGGCCTAAAGCTCTTGCCGACAAAGGCGAAGATGGCGTGATCCCTGCGCTTGGGGCACTGCTGGACAACCATGTCATGAAGACAACCAAAGAAGGCTCTGTCGATCTGGTTGGCGCAGGCCCGGGTGATCCTGAGTTGCTGACGCTGAAAGCGCGCAATGCTTTGGACAAAGCCGATGTCGTGATCCATGACCGCCTGGTCACAGGCGAAATCCTCGAGCTGGCACGTCGCGAGGCGATCATCATTGATGCAGGAAAAGAGGGTTTTGGCAAATCCATGGCCCAATCAGACATCGACGCGCTGATCGTACAACACGCGCTGGACGGGCACCATGTTGTGCGCCTCAAGGCGGGTGATCCAACCGTGTTTGGTCGTCTTGATGAAGAAATCGAAGCCATTGAAGCCCACGACATCCCTTACCGCATTATCCCCGGCATCACCGCCGCCTCTGCGGCTGTCGCGAACATCGGGCAGAGCCTGACCAAGCGACACCGGAACTCTGCCGTGCGTCTGATCACCGGGCATGACACCAAGGGATACGCGGATCACGACTGGAAGGCACTCGCCCAACCGGGTGAAGTGGCCGCGATCTATATGGGCAAAAAATCTGCGCGCTTTATCCAGGGCCGCCTGCTGATGCATGGCGCCGACCCAGCGACGCCCGTGACGATCATTGAGAACGTTAGCCGAACCAATCAGCAGATCATTGCAACAACACTGGCCGAACTTGAACCGACCCTGACACAAGCCAACCTGCAAGGGCTTACGATCACCTTCTATGGCCTCGCCCCGCGCGATGCTGTCGCCAATTCACGTCAACTCAAGGAGTTTGCATAATGCCTCGTATTTTCACTCCCAAAGTCGTCACCGCCAATGCGCTGCTGGAAGGCGACGCGGTTTGGTTGACAGAAGCCGACACATGGACCCGCGACATCAGCAAGGCAGAGTTATTGACCGATGAAGCCCACGCCGATTTGCGGTTGCTCGAGGCACAAGCGCGCGTGGACGAAATCGCAGGCGCTTATCTGGCTGATGCAAAACCCGGTGCCAACGGCCCAGAGCCGACGCATTTCCGCGAAGAATTCCGTACGCGCGGCCCATCCAACTATGCCCATGGCAAGCAAGTGGAGCTTTCTTAATGTACACCTACAACGACTTTGACGAAGCCTTCGTCCGCTCCCGCGTGGCCCAGTTCCGTGGGCAGGTAGAACGCCGGATCAATGGGTCCCTGACCGAGGATGAATTCAAACCATTGCGCCTGATGAACGGCCTCTATCTGCAATTGCATGCCTATATGCTGCGGGTTGCCGTGCCTTATGGTACGTTGAACCCTGCCCAGATGCGCCAGCTGGCCTACATCGCGGACCGGTGGGACAAGGGCTATGGCCATTTCACCACGCGTCAGAACATTCAGTACAACTGGCCCAAGCTGCAGGATGTGCCGGATATGCTTGAGGCTTTGGCCGATGTCGGGATGCACGCGATCCAGACCTCCGGAAACACGATCCGAAATGTGACAGCCGACCATTTCGCAGGCGCTGTGGCGGATGAAATCGAAGATCCGCGCCCTGTGGCTGAACTATTGCGCCAATGGTCCACCGATCACCCGGAATTCCAGTTCCTGCCACGCAAGTTCAAGATCGCCGTCACAGGTGCCGCACACGACCGTGCCGTCACCAAGGCGCACGATATCGGTCTGCGCATGGTCCGCAACGACGTTGGCGAACCGGGTTTCGAAGTCATCGTTGGTGGCGGCCTTGGGCGCACCCCAATGGTCGGCAAGGTGTTGCGGTCATTCCTGCCGAAGGGGGACCTGCTGCCCTATTGCGAGGCGATTGTCAGCGTCTACAACCTGCTGGGCCGTCGCGATAATAAGTACAAGGCACGCATCAAGATCACCGTGCATGAGAATGGGTTGGAGAAAATCCAAGAGCTGGTGGAAGAACGCTTTGCTGCCATCAGCGAAGGATTCACCGGTCACGATCAGGCTTTGCTGGCCCAGATCGAAGATGCCTTCGCACCGCCTGCTTTCGTAAGCCAATCAACCGACGGCTACGAAGCCGCGCGTCTAGCCAACCCGGCCTTCCGGTCATGGACCGACACGAACCTTTCTGCACACAAGGCAGACGGTTACGCCATCGTATCGATCAGCATCAAGAAACACGGTGCGACACCCGGCGATGCGACCTCTGACCAGATGCGCGTGATGGCCGATCTGGCCGAACAATACGGCCATGGTGAGCTGCGCATCAGTCACGAGCAGAACGTGATCCTGCCGCATGTTCACAAGGCTGACCTTGCGGCTGTTTATCAGGCGCTGCGCGAAGCTGATCTGGCGACGGCGAACATTGGCCTAGCGTCCGATATCATCGCCTGCCCCGGCATGGATTACTGCGCACTGGCAACTGCGCGCTCGATCCCAATCGCACAAGAAATCGCCACGCGTTTCGATGATCTGAAGATCGAACACGAGATCGGCGCACTGAAGATAAAAATCTCCGGCTGCATCAACGCTTGCGGGCACCACCACGTGGGCCACATCGGCATCCTTGGGCTCGACCGTGCGGGTGTCGAGAACTACCAGATCACATTGGGTGGTGACGGCACCGAGACGACAACCATCGGCGAACGCGCGGGCCCCGGCTTTAGCGCTGAGGATATCGTGCCCGCGATTGAGCGTTTGGTCACAGGTTACCTTGGCCTGCGCAACGACGCTGATGAAACCTTCCTGCGAACCTACCGCCGCCTTGGGATGGAGCCGTTCAAGGCGATCCTGTATCCAGCAGAGGACAAAGCAAATGCCGCTTAAGGAACTGACCGAGCGCCGCAATATCCTGCACCAAAAAAGTGACGCACAAACGGTGCTGCGTCATGCGCTGACGGACATCCAAATCGGGAAAGTCGCCTTAGTGTCCTCTTTCGGGGCCGAAAGCGTTGTACTCTTGCATATGATCTCCGAGATCGACAAGGCGACGCCAGTGATATTTCTCGACACTGAAATGCTGTTTCCCGAAACGCTGACCTATCAGCGTGAGGTTGCGATTGCGCTGGGGCTGACAGATGTGCGCGTGATCACGCCTGATCGCAACGCCGTGCTGGTCGAAGACGTGGATGGGCTGTTGCATCAGGCGGATACAGACGCCTGCTGCGATCTGCGCAAGACAAGGCCTTTGGCCGCAGCACTTGATGACTTCGACGGCTGGATCACCGGGCGCAAGCAGTTTCAGGGCGGCCAGCGCGCGCAGCTGCCGCTGTTTGAGAAGGAAGGTCGTAAGATCAAAGTAAACCCATTGGCGAAATGGTCTGCGCAAAACCTGCAGGATTACATGGTCAAGCATGATCTGCCGCGCCATCCACTGGTTGCGAAGGGCTATCCATCCGTTGGCTGCATGCCCTGCACAACCCGCGTGAGCGAACATGAAGATCAGCGCGCAGGGCGCTGGCGTAACAGTACAAAAACTGAGTGTGGTATCCATTTCGATACCTCTCACACCACAAAAGAAGGACAAGCGGCATGAGTGTGATTGTGACTGATACCGGCTTTGCCGCCGATGATTTTGCATGCGGCTTTGTGGGTTTGGGTGAGGTCGCAGCAAACGATTGCGATTATGGGATCGACCTGCCATCCGATACCCCACCAAATGCGCTCATTGGTCTCGACAACGCCGCGATGATCCGCATTGATTTTCCCTCTTCAGCAGATGGGCGCGGCTTTACATTGGCTGCGATGCTGCGTCGTGCGGGCTATAAGGGCCGGTTGCGGGCAAAGGGCCATGTGTTAGCTGACCAATACGCTATGGCCCGCCGCTCCGGCTTTGACGAGGTTGAAATCGATACCGCCCTTGCGGCCCGTCAGCCCGAAGACCAATGGCAATTCCGTGCAGATTGGCAAAACCACAACTATCAGGCCCGCCTGCGCGGCTAAACCCCCTTCCCCTGATCCAAATCAATGACTAAACCGGAGGGCGGCCCTATCAGGGTTGCCATGACACATATGACCGAGCAGACACCCGTGACCCTAGACACCGCCAAAGCCGTCCCCACCCTGCCTGACGCGCAGACTGTGACGGACGTAAAACACTACACTGACCGTTTGTTCTCGTTCCGGGTGACGCGGCCTGCATCGCTGCGGTTTCGGTCGGGTGAGTTTGTGATGATCGGTCTGATGGGTGATCCGCACCCTGAAACCGGCAAACAAAAGCCGCTGCTCCGCGCCTACTCCATCGCCTCCCCCTCTTGGGATGAAGAGCTGGAGTTCTATTCCATCAAGGTTCAGGATGGCCCGCTCACCTCGAAACTGCAGCACATCCAGCCGGGCGATGAGTTGATCTTGCGCCCGAAACCCGTTGGCACATTGGTGCACGATGCCCTGATCCCCGGTAAGCGTATCTGGTTCTTTGCCACCGGCACTGGCTTTGCGCCTTTCGCGTCGCTTCTACGTGAACCTCAGACTTATGAAGACTATGATGAGGTGATCATCACCCATACCTGCCGAGAAGTAGGCGAGTTGACCTACGGCCGTGATCTGATTGAAGCGCTCAAGGATGATGAATTGCTCAATGAAGTCATCGGCGAAGGCTTCTGGAAGAAGATCAAGTACTATCCCACCACCACCCGTGAAGAGAGCCCGAAGATGGGGCGGATCACGGACCTGATGCGCTCTGGCGAAGCATTTGCCGATCTTGGCGTTCCGCCCTTGTCGCCAGAAACAGACCGGGCGATGATCTGCGGCAATCTAGCGTTTAACCTTGAGCTGAAAGAGATGCTGGAAGAATACGGGCTGGTCGAAGGCGCAAATTCAAACCCGCAGCACTATGTGGTTGAGAAAGCGTTTCTGGACTAACTTTCTGTAAAACCAAAGGAAAAGGCCACGTCATATGTGACGTGGCCTTTTCTTTGTTCAGCTGTGCTTTGGCTTAGAGGCCCAAGGCCTCGCGGATATTGGCCAGAACGGGCTCGAGCAGCAGCGGGTTGTCTTTTGCAGAATCGACAGCCGCTGTCATCAGTGACTTCATGTCATCAGACAAGTCTGAGTTTGCTACAAGCTCTGTCACCTTACCGGCGTCGAATCCATCGACGGTCAGCAATTCACCAGCCATCGACATCAGATCTTCACCTGCTTCGGCAACTTCTGCGGCAGCGTCTTCCACGGCTTCCTCGTCTGCGGCAGCAGCTTCCTCGGCCGCAGCTGCGGCCTCTGCGGCGGCTTGCGCTGCCGCTTCTTCAGCAGCTTGGGCTGCAGCTTCCAATTCAGCGGCAGCAGCAGCGGCGGCTTCCTCAGCTGCAGCGGCAGCTTCTGCGGCAGCAGCTTCTTCCGCGGCAGCGGCAGCAGCTTCTTCGGCGGCCAGCGCCTCTGCTTCCGCTGCAGCTTGCGCAGCGGCGGCTTCGGCAGCAGCAGCAGCTTCGGCGGCGGCACGTTCCGCCTCTTGGGTTGCGCCTGTTAAAACGCCGACGGCTTCACCCGGGCTGCGCCCTTCGGCAGCGTATTGGTAGCCAAAAAAGCCAACGATCGCCACGATGACGAGAATGAGTATTGCACGCATGAGTCATCTCCTTTTTCCAAACTTAGTCATTTGGGCCCCCATGGACCTTGCGCCTGCATATGTCAGATGGGCTGCAAAAGTGAAAGTGCAATCACCGAGGAAAAATCAGCAGAAAACCGCATCATTTGCGGGTTGAAGCCGGGCATGCGGGTGTTTAGTTTGGCCATCACCGAGATGGAACAATCAAAGGATAAAGACCATAGGACGCAGACCTCATAACGCGCCACCACAACGTGACACAGGCCCCCGCATCAACGAACGCATCCGGGGCCCCGAAATCCGCCTGATTGGCGCAGAAGGCGAAAACGTCGGTGTTGTGACACCGGAACGTGCGATGGTGATGGCAGACGATGCCGGCTTGGACCTGGTCGAGATTTCACCAAACGCCAACCCACCGGTCTGCAAGATCATGGACTATGGCAAGTTCAAATACGAGACTCAGAAAAAAGAAGCTGAGGCGCGTAAAAAGCAAAAGATCATCGAGATCAAAGAGGTCAAGTTCCGTCCCAACACGGATAACCACGATTACGATGTGAAGATGCGTAACGTGTTCAAATTTTTGGACAACGGCGACAAGGTAAAGATCACACTGCGATTCCGCGGTCGCGAGATGGCGCACCAGCAGTTGGGGCGTGAACTGCTTGAGCGTGTCGCCGAAGACACCAAAGACGCCGGTAAGGTCGAAAACTTTCCAAAGATGGAAGGCCGCCAAATGGTGATGCTGATTGGACCGTTGCCAAAGTAACCCCCGTCCACCCAAGACAAAAAAGCCCTCACATCCGTGAGGGCTTTTTCATTTGGCGCATGTGGCGGATTGTAGCTTAGGGTTTCTTGCGCAAGGTCTGCGTAACCTGCGCCATGATGCTCACTGCGATTTCTGCAGGCTGCCGCCCCCCAGATCGAGTCCAACAGGCGCATGAATCCGCCCAATCTCTTCATCGGTAAAGCCCACTTCCTTTAACCGCGCCACCCGCTTGTCATGGGTACGTGTTGACCCAAGACAGCCCAAATAGAAGGCCTCTGACTCCAATGCCGTCACAATCGCCGGATCATCCAGCTTGGGATCGTGGGTCAAGGTGACAATAGCGGTACGTGCATCGATTTTGAGCGCGCGCAAGGCCGCATCGGGCCAATCATCCTGAACGGTTTCGCCCGGAAAACGCGCCTCGGACGCGAAGGCCGGGCGCGGATCAACCAAAATGGGCTTGTACCCGCAGGCTCGCGCCATACCGACCAGATACTGTGCGATATGGACGGCACCCACGATGATCATCCGTAAAGGTGGGTTATGCACCGCCACAAAAGTACGGCCATCTTCCTCGATCCCCGAGGTATCTGTGCGGTGACGATCCGGATAGGCTGAGGCAGCTTTCAGACGTGGCCTGCTTTCCATGATGTCTGTGACATAGACGACGGGCTGCGACTGATAGCGCGCATCCGTCAGGCGTTCCAAGATCTCCACCGGCATCACCGGGCCGACAGGTTCAACCAGCACTTTGATCTCACCGCCACAGGCAAGACCCACCGCAAAAGCCTCATCATCGCTGACACCATAGGTCAGCAAGCGTTGTTCGCCCTCGGCAATGGCATCAATGGCGTCAGTGACCACCGCGCCCTCGACACAGCCGCCCGAGACCGAGCCCTCCATCGCACCATCAGCATCAATCACCAACTGGCTGCCGACGGGGCGCGGTGCAGACCCCCAAGTCTGCACAACGGTGGCAATTGCAACGCCACGACCGGCGCGATGCCAGTCGAGTGCCAATTGCGGAAGGTCAGTCAATACATCGGTCATAACGGCTATATCTTGCTGTGGATCACAGAATTTTACCATACCTCTTTGTCACTCCGGTCGTTGTCCTTTGATCCGGACATCATCACATCGTGCAGCATATAACGGCCCACACAAGACTGGGGATTTCACATCCCCAGACCCCTGTGAGGTATTTTGGAACATGAGAAGATAGCATGGCTGGCTGGACAACTGTCCATTGCTCCTATGACACAGAACGCTTAGCTTGTGCTCAAGCAAAGGGGAGCTGACGCCATGAACGATTCAACGCCGATCAAAGCAACCGGATTTGGCCCTGACCTGGGACCCTTTGATTGGGCTGATCCCTTGCGACTGGAAGATCAGTTGACCCAGGATGAGCGGATGCTGCGTGATGCCGCAAGTACCTTTGCCCAAGGTGTTTTGCAGCCCCGCGTGACCGCTGCATATCGCGAGGAGACCGTTGATCCCGGGATCTTTGCCGAAATGGGTGCGGCGGGTCTGTTAGGCGTGACGATTCCCGAAGAATACAGCGGGCTGGGTGCGGGGTATGTGACATACGGCCTTGTCGCGCGCGAGATTGAGCGCGTGGACAGTGGTTATCGGTCGATGATGTCAGTGCAGTCATCCTTGGTGATGTATCCGATCCACGCTTACGGCAGCGACGCCCAACGCAAGAAGTACCTGCCCGGCCTGGCGGCGGGCACATTGATTGGATGTTTTGGTTTGACCGAGCCGGATGCGGGTAGCGATCCGGCGGGTATGAAAACGACAGCAAAGAAAACCGAAGATGGATATGTCATCAACGGCTCAAAGATGTGGATCAGCAACGCTCCGATCGCCGATGTGTTTGTCATCTGGGCAAAATCAGAGGCGCATGGCGGTAAAATCCGCGGATTCGTTCTGGACAAACACATGAAAGGGCTGTCGTCGCCAAAAGTTGGCGGCAAACTCAGCCTACGCGCCTCTGTAACGGGCGAAATTGTGATGGACAACGTCGCAGTGCCTGAGAGTGCGCTGTTGCCCGATGTCCAAGGCCTCAAAGGCCCGTTTGGGTGCCTGAACCGCGCCCGCTATGGTATCGCGTGGGGCGTCATGGGGGCGGCAGAAGCTTGCTGGCATGCAGCCCGCCAATACGGGTTGGATCGCAAGCAATTTGGCAAGCCCTTGGCGCAAAACCAGCTTTTCCAGAAAAAACTGGCCGATATGCAGACCGAGATTGCCCTAGGCACTCAAGCCGCCCTACAGTTGGGCCGCCTGATGGAGCAAGGCAAGGCAGCGCCCGAAATGATCAGTCTGATGAAGCGGAACAATTGCGGCAAAGCACTTGATATCGCACGGGCCTCGCGTGACATGCATGGCGGCAATGGAATCAGTGAAGATTTCCAGATCATGCGCCATATGATCAATCTTGAGACCGTAAATACCTATGAAGGCACCCATGATGTGCATGCATTGATCCTTGGGCGTGCACAAACCGGACTTCAGGCCTTCTTTTAAGCTATATTCGCAACATTAAATTCGTCATCGGTGCCTAGTTACTGCCTCAAAAGCTATGTATTCCATCATGCATGGCCGCCGTACTTTCGGCCTTGGAGTAGTGAGTATGGAAGACCGGCAATTAGCCATCGATGTGAATTTCCAAGATCTTGGCGCCAATGCCTGGCTAGCTAAGGTGGACGACGTTTGCGAAGACCACGGTTTTTTCGAACAGCTGGGGCGCGAGCACTGCGCCGGTTTTCTTCAGGCTGGCAAATCCCTTCTTGTCACATTCGAGAATGTCCAATCGGTACGTGAGAACAATGTTGATGCCGAACCGCGCGGCTTTGCCTACGCACGCCATGACGGCTGGTCGCATTTGTCGCTGTTTTCTTTCAAGGAAAGCTGGTTTCGCGATCAGCATGTCTATGACTTCTTCGACCGCATGGTTGATGATGGCTTCTTTGATGACTTTGAGCGGATTGTCTTTCATGGCGGTGGCGGTGGCGCGTCTTATGCAGCCGCTGCATATTCAGTTGCGGCCCCCGGCGCGACCGTGGTCGCCTTACGTCCACAAGCCACGCTTGACGGGCAGATGGCGGGTTGGGATCTCGCGTTTCAAACGCATGCGCAAAAAGAACTTCAATGACCGGTATGGGTATGCGCCAGAAATGATTGACGGGGCAAAGCGCGTGTTTATCGCCTTTGATCCGATTGAGCGGTTGGATGCCTGTCATGCGGCCTTGTTCCGCAAGCCGCATGTGACAGCCCTGCCCTGCGCGCTTTTGGGGGACGATCTGGATCAGGCCTTTGACCGGATGGGTATCCATGATGTGCTGATCAAGCTGGCAATGGATGGCATGCTGGATCGGCGCCGGTTCTTACAGCTCTTGCGCGCGCGCCGTTATGATCCGACCTACGTACGCGCCCTGGTGCGCAGGCTGGTGGTGACGGGCCATCCGCGTCTGGCCCGTATTATCTGCGAATATATGATCAGGCGGGGTCATAAGGCCTTCTTTATCGACAAGCACGAAGAACTGAGCCCCACCCAGGACATTCATACGTAGTAGATATCCCGGTATACGTGACGGACGATATCGGCACGGTTCAGTCCCATATTGGCAAGCTCCGCATCGCTGAGGTCCTGCATACGCCGCACATCAATTGATCTGGTTTGCGTTTCGACCATTCTTGAAAAGAAGGCCGAAATCCTAGCGAGAGTTGCGGTGACTGCTGAGGTTCTTGTGCGGGATTCGATTGTATCGGTGTAAAAGGCCATATCGTCTGTCCTATCGGGGTTTTATCTGTTGCCCTCAAACTAAACACCCGACAGCGCAGGAAAACCGCCAAGGCTGCATTGCCGCGATGCAGCGAATGCATGGCCAACCGCGTTTTATTGTTCGCGTCTACCCTCGATGACCTTTTTGAGGGCCTCAAATATCCGCGTACCGAAATACCCCACGATCGCCCCGATGGTGATCCCAAAGATTGAGCCACTGTCAAAGGCCGCAGCAAGAATGGCCGCAGCCAGTAACGCTACCATAAAAGCAATTAACCGACGTTCATTAGCAGCAATAGGAAAATGGCCTTCGAGTGTCTTAACGATCGGCCCGGCCACCGGCCCTTCGAGTTGCGGCGTCAGGAAACCAGCCGCTGCTGCAATCAAAAAACCCAGCATGAGATGTCACTCCTTTCGTCCACCAGCTTATGTGGAAATATCCAGAAAGACCGCCCCTTGCGCAAGGGCTATTGCGATGCCCTATGGCATCCGCGCGCGTAACCGTGTAATCGGGCTTCATGCCTGACAGACACCTGACCAGCCTGACCATCCCACGCCCTGATGATTGGCATTTGCACCTGCGTGATGGTGAGATGTTGAAGGCCGTATTGCCTGAAACCAGCCGCCATTTTGCCCGGGCCATCATCATGCCCAATCTGGTCCCTCCGGTAGTGTCATCACAACAGGCGGTTGCCTATCGCGAACGCATCATGGCGGCTGTCCCGGAAGGGGCAACATTTACGCCATTGATGACCCTCTATCTGACCGAAGCGACCGATCCGGAAGATGTGCGCGCGGCCCATACCAATGGGATCGCAACGGCCGTCAAGCTCTACCCTGCCGGGGCAACCACCAATTCAGCCTCGGGGGTGCGCGACTTTGAAAAGGTCCGCCCGGTCCTTGAGGTCATGGCCGAGATTGGCATGCCGCTTTGTGTGCATGGTGAAGTCACGGACAATGAGATTGATATCTTTGACCGCGAAGCCGTCTTTATCGAAAGGGTCCTCAAACCGCTGCGCAAGAAAGTGCCCGATCTTAAGGTTGTGATGGAGCATGTGACGACGCAGGATGCCGTGGATTATGTCCGCGACAGCCACAAGAATCTTGCGGCGACAATCACGACCCATCATCTGATCATCAACCGCAATCATATTCTGGCGGGCGGGATCAAACCCCATTTTTATTGCTTGCCTGTTGCAAAACGCGAAGCACATCGCGTGGCGCTGGTCCAGGCTGCGGTATCGGGCGACAAGCGGTTCTTTCTGGGCACTGACAGCGCACCACATACCGAAGCCAACAAGCTGCAATCCTGTGGCTGCGCCGGTATCTTTACTGCGCCCAATACCATGTCTTGCCTGGCCGAAGTATTCGACGCCGCTGGCCGGATCAAAAAGCTTGAGGATTTCGCCTCACTCAATGGTCCGCGGTTCTACGGACTGCCACCAAATGACGACACCATCACGCTCACCAAGGGCGATCCTGTGAGATACCCCACCCAAATTGAAACCGGTGATGGACCTGTCACGGTGTTTGACCCGGGGTTTGATCTGCATTGGCGTGTTGAAGATTGAGAAAACGAATGTCTTCTGTCGAAGCGTTCGGGACAACAAAAGAAAAAGGTTGCTCGATGATCCCCACCTCCTTTCCCACCAAAGAAGAGATTGCCCGACTGACCGCCGGGATGCTGATCGAAATTGGCGCGATTGATTTCAATGCCGCCGAGCCTTTCACCCATGCCTCTGGCAAGCAGGCCCCAACTTATGTGGATTGCCGCAAACTGATTTCCTTTCCGCGTATCCGGGCGACCTTGATGGATTTCATGGCCGTGTCGATTATGCGCGAAGCAGGTTTTGAGGCCTTTGATAATGTCGCCGGTGGCGAGACTGCGGGCATTCCTTTCGGGGCAATGGTCGCAGAGCGCTTGGCCCTGCCCATGACCTATGTCCGCAAGAAGCCCAAAGGCTATGGCCGCAATGCCCGTATTGAGGGGGTCATGACCGAAGGGCAACGCGTCATCCTGGTTGAGGATTTGACGACGGACGGTGGATCAAAGCTGTCGTTTGTGGACGCGATCCGGGACACTGGCGCGACCTGTTCGGCAACCGCCGTTATCTTTTACTACGGCATCTTTGATGGTGTCGAAGAGACGCTGGGCGAACATGGTGTCCAGTTGATCAGCCTGTGCACTTGGTGGGATGTGCTCGCCGAAGCCAAGGCGCGCGGGGCCTATGATACGGTGACGTTAACAGCGGTCGAGGCCTACCTCAATGACCCGGCAGGTTGGACGCCAGCCTAAAAACTTATCCACTGTCCATTACACCTGTCCTGCCGAGAATCGCGCAACCATGGCGCATATTGTGTTCTCTTTGCCTCCAACCACTATTTGGGGTATGTTCGAGGTCTATCGGATGTTGTCCACAGATTTATCCCGCCGGATATCCCCGATCATTTCCAGATGGCCATGCCCGGGCGGTGACTGATAGGAGAGCACGGGGACAAGGTGAGTAATAATGAACGAACTAACAGCATTTAATGCAACCGGTGTCGAAGAGGCCGACACCGATCTTATGCCGCATTCCATTGAGGCAGAGCAGCAGCTTTTGGGCGCGATTCTGACCAACAATGATGTGTTTGACCGCGTCGCTTCCATCATCGGGCCCAAGCATTTCTACGATCCCGTTCACGCCCGTATCTTTGATACAGCCGCCAGCCGGATCGGGCGCAACATGCTGGCCAGCCCGGTGACGTTGAAAACCTTTATGGAAGAGGATGAGGGCCTCAAAGAACTCGGTGGCCCACCCTACCTTGCCCGTTTGGCCGGTGCCGCGATATCTGCATTTGCCGCACGTGACTACGCGCAGATGATCTATGATCTGGCAACCCGGCGCGAATTGATCAAACTGGGCCGCGACATTACCGACAAGGCCGCCAAGGTCGATGTTGAGCACGAACCAAAAGAGCAAATCGTCGAGGCAGAACAGGCGCTTTATACACTGGCAGAACAAGGTGTGTCCGAAAAAGGCTTCCAGTCGTTTCTGGCCGCCGTCACCGAGGCCGTGAATGTCGCCAACACGGCCTATCAGCGCGACGGCGGGCTTGCCGGGGTGTCGACGGGCCTGACCGATATGGATAAAAAGCTGGGCGGCTTGCACAAATCAGACTTGCTGATCCTTGCCGGGCGCCCTTCCATGGGGAAAACCTCTCTGGCGACGAACATTGCCTTCAACATCGCCAAGGCCTACCGCAAAGGACAGTTGCAGGATGGTAGCGAAGGCGCTGTCGATGGTGGTGTCGTGGGGTTCTTTTCGCTCGAGATGAGTGCCGAACAGCTTGCGGGACGTATTCTGGCCGAAGCCTCTGAGATTTCGTCCCACAAGATCCGCCAAGGTGACATGACCGAAAGCGAATTCCGCCGCTTTGTCGATGCCGCCAAACAGCTTGAATCCTGCCCTCTCTATATTGATGACACGGCCGCGATCCCGATTTCGCAGCTTGCCGCCCGCGCGCGCCGCCTGAAACGAACCCATGGGTTGGATGTGCTGATCGTGGACTACTTGCAGCTGGTGCGCGGCACGTCAGAAAACCGCGTGCAGGAAATCGGTGAGATTTCTATGGGCCTTAAGGCTATCGCCAAAGAACTCAACATTCCGGTCATCGCCCTGTCCCAGCTGTCGCGTCAGGTGGAAAATCGCGAAGATAAACGCCCACAGCTGTCAGACCTGCGCGAATCCGGTTCGATTGAGCAGGATGCCGATGTGGTAATGTTCGTCTATCGGGGTGAGTACTATGTCGAGCGCGAAAAGCCAGAAGACCATAATATGGAAGCCATCGCCGCTTGGCAGGAAAAAATGTCGAGCCTGCATGGCAAGGCTGAAGTGATCGTCGGCAAGCAACGTCACGGCCCCATTGGCACCGTGGAGCTATCGTTCGTGGCCGAGTTCACCCGCTTTGGTAACTTGGTCAAACCGTGGCAGCAGAGTGACGACCAACAGTTTTAAAAGCTGTCCTTGACTTAGAGTGACTCCAATAGGCTATCTGGTTTGCCATCGGAGGAAATCCTATGCGAATCAAAGAAGCTGCGGCCCGGTCAGGGCTGACCCAAGACACCATTCGATTCTACGAAAAATCCGGCATGTTAGCGCCCGTCCGGCGGGATGCGCGTGGCTGGCGGGTGTTTAACGGTGATGATGTGAACTGGCTGACCACCCTGGAACGTCTACGCGCCACGGGAATGCCACTGGATGATGTCAAACGCTTTGCGATGTCGGCCCATGCGCCAGATCGCGATGCGCCTGATCAACGTGCCTTGCGTCTTGGGCTTCTTGAACGACATGCAGTCACCCTTGCCCACCGCGAAGCTGAATTGAAAGCCTGCAAGCATTTCCTCGATCACAAAATCAGTATGTATCGCACATCATTGGAGGTCTCAGATGGCTGACTTTAAAAACGTACAAACGAAACCGACCCTTGGACTTGGCTGTTGGGCTATCGGTGGTCCCTTCTTCATGGAAGGGAATGCCGTTGGCTGGGGTGAAGTCGATGACGCCACCTCAAAGGCGGCAATCGCCGCGGCGCTTGAGCATGGCATCAAACATTTCGACACTGCCCAAGCCTATGGCTGTGGGCATTCCGAGACCGTACTGGGTGAGGCCCTGAAAGCACACCCGGACATCGCGATTGCCACCAAGATAGGACTGGAGATCAACACGGATACCAAGCAGTTGGTCGGGCCAATCACTGACCCCGAACTTATCCGGCAAACGATCGACGCATCACGCAAACGGCTTGGGCGGGACCGGATCGACTTGGTGCTGCACCACAACAACGAGTTGCCAGTTGAAGAGGCCCGACCAACCTTCGACATGCTAGCCAAGCTTTATGACGATGGGACCATAGCTGCCTATGGGTGGTCCACCGATTTTCCTGATAGTATGAAGGCCTTTGCCGATCATCCCGGTTTTACGGCTGTTGAACACGCTATGAATGTGTTTCTCCCTGCGACAGACATGGTGAATGCTGCGGAGAACGCCAACATGCTATCGCTTATAAGGTCGCCACTTGCGATGGGGGTTTTGGGCGGCAAGTACGATGCCAAAACCCAATTCAGCAAGGATGAGATCAGGGGCAACAACCCCGGTTGGCAGGACTACTTCAAAGACGGCAAGATCACAGACCACTACATGAGACAGTTGGACGCCGTGCGCGAAATCCTGAAATCAGACGGGCGAAGTCTGGCGCAGGGCGCTTTGGCGTGGCTGTGGGGGCGAACGCCAAATGCAATGCCGATCCCCGGGTTCAGAACGCCCGAGCAGGTGCATGACCTGTGTGGTGCGCTGGCACATGGACCTTTGACGCCAGCCCAAATGGCTGAGGTTGAGGCCGTGCTTGACCGTCCGGCCGAAGGCCTACCAAGGGCACGCTAAGTGCAGGGCGGGTAGCCCCCGCCCTACTCTGCCGGTTCTTTGGGTTTGGGCTTAAGGAATGGATGCACAAATTGCTTCAAATACCCCTTGGGGACAGTATCGCCGACGACGCCATAAGCGTCCGGCCACGCGTCTTCTGGTAGGTGATGCGTCCCAAACAGCCAGTCATAGACCGGGAAGTGGCTGGCGTAATTGATGTCAATCGCTGCCCGATCCGAGCCATGATGCCAGTGGTGGAATCGTGGCGTCACAAAGAAGCGCTCTAAAAAGCCCAGCTTCCAGCCGATATTGGCGTGGATGAAACTGGAATAGAAATAGACCACCAGCAGATAGGCCTGAATCGCTTCAGGCTTAAAACCCAGCGTGAACATCGGCACCGCCGTCAGGCTGCGCAGCACGGCGATTTCCACAAAATGCATCCGGGCACCGGCCAGCCAATCCATCTTTTTGGTCGAATGATGGATCGAATGAAAGCGCCACAGTACCGGGAAGGTATGAAAGGCGCGGTGCACCCAGTATTGCACAAAATCCGTCGCCATCATGATGATGATCACCTGCACAAAGAACGGCAGAGAAACGATATAGATCCGCACATCATCGAGAGGAATCTGCGCGTTGACATAGTTCGATGGCGCCAGCGTGATGAACCCCAAAATCTGCACCAGCATGGAACTGACAAGGTAATAGAACATGTCCTCCTGCCACTCGGCGCGGAACACGGTTTGTTCAGCACGCGCCGGGAAAAACCGCTCGAGCGGTACAAAGAGGAAGCCTACGATCAAGACGTTGATGATGAAGTAATCAAGGCCGAAGTAGAAACTCTGCGGGACGTCCGATCCGATCTGCGGCTGGGTGGTGGCCATCAACGATGCCACAACCGAAATCGCCAATGCCGTCCATCCCAGCGATTTTCGCGCGCTCAGGATGAGGCTCAGGAGCGACAGTGCATAGCCCGCCAGCAGCGTAAAACGCAGAAAAACGGTGATCACCCCGCTGTCTTGGATAAAGGCGATCTCCGGATAGGACAGCGTTTCGGGAAACCATCGCAGCAACACGATCAGAAAGCCCGCCAGCGACGCCAACAGCGCCAGAGAACCGGACAACCACCCGCTGCCCAACGGGCGTTGATCGCGCGGTGTTTCCAACTGCGTAATGACTTTCTTCAAAATACCCACTGCGCACCTCGCTAACCCATTCTGCGGGACTATACCGCGACAACCGTGGCAGGAAAATGGCAGGAATACCTGTCTTCCCGGCGACGTATGCGCAAAACCCTTGCCCCGCATCATCCCCCCTGCCAAAAGGTCGCTATGAGCACTGGACGCCTGATCATTGACCTTGATGCCGTAGTCGCCAACTGGCGCGCATTGGATGGCATGACCGACTGCAAAACCGCTGCTGTGGTCAAGGCGAATGGCTATGGGTTGGGGGCGGCGAATGTCGCCAAGGCCCTGTTCAAGGCCGGGGTGCGCCAGTTCTTTGTGGCTGTAACCGAAGAGGCAGCCGCAATCCGTGAAGAACTGGGACCAAAGCCAGAGATTTGCGTGTTTTCCGGGCATATGGCCGGTGACACCGACATGATCCGAGAATTGGGTCTGACGCCGATGCTGAATTCGGTCGAACAGTTAACCCATCATCTTGAGACCTTGCCCGGCCATCCGTTCGGCATCCAGCTTGATACCGGTATGAACCGTCTGGGGATGGAGATTCAGGAGTGGGCGGCTGTGGCGGAACTGGCCTTGGCGCAAAAGCCCCGTCTGGTAATGTCGCACCTGGCCTGCGCGGATGAACCGGATCACCCGATGAACCCCTACCAGCTTGCTCAATTCAAGAAGATGACCGATGGCATTCTGGTGCCACGCTCGCTGGCTGCAACAGGTGGCATCTTGCTTGGCCCGGAGTATCACTTTGACCTCACCCGCCCCGGCATTGGCCTGTATGGCGGGTTGCCCTTTGCTGAAGCAAGCCCTGTGATCGAACTCGACCTGCCGGTTGTGCAGGTGCGTGATGTCGCTGAGGGCGAAGTTGTGGGGTATGGCAACGCATGGCAAGCGACCCGGAATTCGCGGATCGCAACGGTCTCAGCCACTATGCGGACGGCATCATGCGGATCTTGTCGGATAAGGCCACACTCTATCATGGCGACACGCCCTGCCCATTGGTTGGACGCGTGTCGATGGACTTGTTGACAATTGATGTGACAGATGTGGGCGAGACCCCCAAAAAGCTGACGTTGATTGGCCCACAGCAGGGTGTTGACGACCTCGCACGGGTTGCGAATACGATTGGATATGAGGTGTTGACACAGCTTGGTGCCCGCTACAATCGCAAGACTTTTGGCAAATAGGCTTGTTACGCAGCTTGAGCTTTCCTATCTAAACACAAGAATTTAAATAGGTTTCTTATGTTCAATGTTCTGCGTGTCGCTAATCTTGCCCTTCTGATCCTGTTCCCTATTGCTTGGTTTGCTCCGCTCATGCGTGCAGGTTTGCTGCCCATTTTTGGCCTCAGTGAAATCAGTGTGATCTCAGGAATGCAGGCATTGTGGGACAGTGACGTCGCACTCGCGCTACTTGTCACCGCCTTTGCATTGTTTGCGCCCTATCTCAAAACCATTGGTCTGGCGTTGGTGCATTTCAATCTGCTCAAGGACAAGACGCTACCCGTCCTGTCATGGATCGGTAAGCTGGCAATGGCGGATGTCTTCCTTATTGCCCTCTACATTGTTGTTTTCAAAGGGGTGGGCGTTGGCAAGGTCGAAACCGGCTGGGGGCTATATTTGTTCACCGCCTGCATTCTGACTTCCATCGTCATCTCGGCACTAACACCGCAGTCAAAAGCCGCGACTTAACCGATCATTGCCAAGGGTTCCCTTTTGGTCCAAAAGGTGAACATGGCCAAAGATTTTTCCTTCTCCTGCTCGGCATGCGGTGCATCCTTTCGCAAATGGTCGGGGCAATGCGATGGCTGCGGGGCGTGGAACACCATCAGCGAATCCAAAGCGCTATCCAGCGGGCCCAAGGGTAAATCGCTTGGGGCAATCCGCGGCAAGGCGATCCCGCTCACCGATCTCGATACGCAAGAGCAAGAACCGCCAAGAACCGAAGCCGGTGTTGGCGAGTTGGATCGTGTTCTGGGCGGCGGTCTGGTCAAGGCATCCGCCCTTTTGGTGGGTGGTGATCCGGGCATCGGCAAGTCCACCTTACTGCTGCAAGCCGCTGCAAGATTTGCCCGTAATGGTCTGAAAGTCATTTATATTTCCGGCGAAGAGTCGAACGCGCAGGTGCAGATGCGCGCGCGCCGTCTAGGGCTTGAGAAAAGCCCTGTCATGCTCGCCTCGGAAACCAATCTGCGCGATATTCTGACAACGCTTGAAGCCGAAAAGCCTGATCTTGCGATCATCGACTCCATCCAAACCATGTGGGCCGACAATGTCGATAGCGCACCCGGCAGTGTATCACAGGTGCGATCATCCGCGCATGAGTTAACGACATTCGCCAAACGCAACGGCATGGCCGTGATCATGGTTGGACATGTCACCAAGGAAGGCGCCATCGCGGGGCCCCGCGTGGTCGAACATATGGTCGACACGGTGCTTTATTTCGAAGGCGAGCGCGGCCATCAGTTCCGCATTTTGCGCGCGGTCAAGAACCGTTTTGGACCTGCTGATGAGATCGGCGTCTTCGAAATGACCGGCAAAGGGCTGGCCGAAGTGAAGAATCCATCCGCCCTCTTCCTGTCCGAACGCGGCACCCCTGCCCCCGGTTCCGTCGTCTTCGCGGGCATCGAAGGCTCGCGGCCCATGCTGTGCGAGATACAGGCACTTGTGGCACCTTCGCCACACAGCCAACCGCGCCGATCCGTCGTCGGATGGGACGGTGGGCGGCTCGCGATGATCCTCGCCGTCCTCGAATCCCGCTGTGGTGTCGCCTTTACCGGATTGGACGTTTACCTCAACGTAGCAGGGGGTTTGCGCATCTCTGAGCCCGGCGCAGACCTTGCTGTCGCGGCTGCTTTGGTCTCGGCACGCGAAGATGCGGCCCTGCCCGCCGAGGCTGTTGTTTTTGGCGAAATCAGTTTGTCCGGCGCGCTACGTCCCGTCGTTCAATCCGAAAATAGATTGAAAGAGGCGCAAAAACTTGGTTTTACAACTGCGATACTCCCACAGCAGGCCAAACAGCCCAGTGTGGAGGGCTTGGGTCTGCGGCATGCCACCGACCTGGCTGGTTTTGTAGAAGAGGTATTCGGCGCACGGTAGCGTCAATCGCAGGAGACGGACCATGGAAGGTTTCACACTCGTCGACGCTGGCGTCGCAATCATCATCTTGCTGTCAGGCGTATTGGCCTACAGCCGGGGCTTTGTGCGCGAAGCGATGGCTATCGTCGGCTGGATCGGTGCAACGATCATTGCTTTCATATTTGCCGATCAGGTTGAGCCGCTGGTGCGTCAAATCCCGATCATCGGGGATTTTATTGGCGACAGCTGCGAATTGGCGATCATCGCCGCATTTGCAGCCGTATTCGCGGTGGCGCTTATAGTGGTTTCCATCTTCACCCCGCTCTTTTCCAGCGTCATCCAGCGCTCTGCCCTGGGCGGCATTGATCAGGGGCTTGGCTTCTTCTTTGGCGTACTGCGGGGCATCCTCTTGGTGGCAGTGGCGTTCTTTGTTTACGACACGATCTTTGCCGCGCAGGAATTCGCGATGGTAGACGACAGCCGCTCAGCCGAGGTCTTTGCACAGCTGACCGGTCAGATCGAAGAGCAGAACCCCGAGCAAGCTTTGGGCTGGATCACCGAGCAGTACCAGCAATTGGTCGGCACCTGTGGTGCACCGGCACAGTAAGTTACTGATCCGCGCTTAAATCGGGCCGCCGGGCGAAAGCACGGCGGCTCTTTTTTGGCTCAAATCCGCGCGGCATGCCCAGAAACAGTCTTTCCCAGCACAGAAGTATGATCGTTTCGTGACAGATCGCCCCTGACCCTCTAAGAGAGGGGCACGACAAATCTAACGGATTCGGAGCTGCCCCCTTGTCCACTGCGATGCCCCCGCCCATCCCTTTGACGATGATAAACTGCGGGAGGAATGTGGCGTCTTTGGCGTTGTCGGCGTAACTGACGCATCAAACTTTGTCGCCCTTGGCCTGCACGCCCTGCAACACCGCGGGCAAGAAGCAGGCGGCATTGTGACCCACGACCCCGAGACCGGATTTAACCAACAGCGTCGTATGGGGTTGGTACGTGATAACTTTACCTCAACCGCGATGATGGAACGTCTGCCCGGCACAATTGGCATCGGACATGTGCGGTACTCGACAGCGGGGTCCAAGGGCCAAACAGCGATGCGCGATGTGCAGCCGTTTTTTGGCGAGTTTGCCATGGGCGGTGCGGCGATCGCCCACAACGGCAATATCACCAACGCCCTGTCGCTGCGGCGCGAGTTGATCGAGCGTGGCTCGATTTTCCAAAGCTCGTCGGACAGCGAATGCATCATTCACCTGATGGCGCGTTCGATGGGCCGCACAATCCCTGATCGCATGGAAGAGGCGCTGCGCAAGGTCGAAGGCGCGTTCTCTATCGTCGCCATGACCCGCACCAAGTTGATCGGCTGCCGCGATCCGCTAGGCGTGCGCCCGCTGGTGCTGGGCAAGATTGGCGATGGCTGGGCGCTCGCGTCGGAAACCTGTGCACTGGATATCATAGGGGCCGAATTCATACGCGAGATTGAGCCCGGAGAAATGGTTGTCGTGACCGAAAAAGGGGTTGAGAGCCACTTCCCCTTCCGCCCCAACCGGGCGCGCTTTTGCATCTTTGAACACGTCTATTTCAGCCGCCCAGACAGTATCTTAGGCGGCCGGTCCGTCTATGAGACCCGCGAAAACATCGGGCGCGAATTGGCAAAGGAAAACCCGGTTGATGCTGATCTGGTTTGTCCGGTCCCTGACAGTGGCACGCCAGCGGCAATTGGCTATTCACTGCAATCGGGTATCCCTTATGCAATGGGGATCATCCGCAACCAGTACATGGGCCGCACCTTCATCGAGCCGACCGAGAGCATCCGCAACATGGGTGTACGCCTAAAACTCAACGTCAACCGGGCGCTGATCAAAGGCAAACGGGTGATCCTTGTGGACGATAGCGTTGTGCGGGGCACCACCAGCCGCAAGATCAAGGAGATGATCCTTGATGCCGGTGCAGCCGAGGTACATTTCCGCATCGCCTCCCCACCAACCTCATGGCCCTGCTTCTATGGTGTCGATACGCCGCAGCGCGAAAAACTGCTTGCCGCGACCATGACCGAGGAACAGATGCGCGATCACTTGGGCGTTGATAGCCTCAAGTTCATCTCGCTCAACGGGCTCTATCGTGCCGTGGGCGAAGCATCTGGGCGCGACCCCAACGCACCTGCCTATTGCGATGCCTGTTTCTCGGGCGAATACCCCGTCGCGCCATCCGATATGATCGATCAGGGGTTTCAGGCAAAAACGGCTGCGGAGTAACCTGCCGCGCATTCTGACGCCAATGTGAACGCGATTGCGCCCAATTAGAGGTGCAACGCCGCGTCAGAGATGGCGCACCCCTTTTGCCTTGCCGCATTCTCTGCCAAGACCGCGCAAACGATAAAATCGGCGCAGTTTTCAAAATGTCAGACCAGATTCAAAGCGCGGCGCTTGCCGGGACCAATGCCACGATGTCGGATGCGCTGGAATTGAACAGCCTCGCGGTCATCGGATTGATGGACGCCCATGATGGCACCGCCGCCCTACTGCGCTCGTCGCGTGGGCAGATTGCGCGGGTGCAGGTGGGCGATACGGCCTTTGGTGTGCAGGTCACGGCCATTGGCGACGCGCAGATCTTATTGACCGATCGTTGGGGCCGCACGCAATCCTTGGCGTTGCCACACAGCTAGCGCTTGACCTTGGGCGCTGTTCGGCACATCACCCAGCCCATGACAAAGACTGCACTCATCACCGGCGCATCCCGCGGCCTTGGCGCGGCATTGGCCAATGCACTGGCCCCAACCCACCACATCATTGCTGTCAGCAAAACCGTTGGCGCATTGGAAGAGCTGGACGACGCCATCAAAGCGGCTGGCGGGCAAGCCACGCTTGCCCCCATGGACATCAGCGTGGATGAGGCAATGCAGCAATTATGCCGGGGCATTTATGACCGGTGGGGCAGCCTTGATCTGTGGTTGCACACGGCGATCCACACAGCACCCCTTGCACCCGCAGGACACATCGGGTCCAAGGACCTTGCCAAATCCATGGAAGTAAACATTGAGGCCACATCACGCCTGATCGCCTATGTCAGCCCACTACTGGGCCAAAGCGGCAAAGCAGTCTTTTTTGATGATCCACGCGGCGGTGATCAGTTCTTTGGCGCATACGGGGCCACGAAAGCTGCGCAAATCGCTTTGGCCCGCAGCTGGGCCGCAGAAAGTGCTAAAACCGGACCAAAAGTGCAAATCCTGACGCCGCTGCCGATGCCCACGGCCACACGGGCCCGTTTCTACCCTGGGGAAGACCGCGCCGCACTGGCCGCACCTGAAGCGGAAGCGGCACGACTGTTGCCAATGATCCTCGGCTAGCGCCGTCTGATTGCACGTAGCACCGTCCGACTTGCCGCCCATCGCGTCAGCGCATAGGAACAACCTATGGATAAAGGGGCAGCGGCATGCGTATTCTGATCACCAATGACGACGGCATCAACGCCCCCGGTCTGCGCGTCCTGACCGACATAGCGCAAGAGATCGCAGGTCCTGACGGTGAGGTCTGGACCGTCGCCCCAGCCTTTGAACAGTCGGGTGTCGGACACTGCATCAGCTATACCCACCCCACCATGATTGCCGAATTGGGCCCACGCCGATTTGCCGCTGAGGGATCACCGGCGGATTGCGTGATTGCGGGGCTCTATGATGTGCTCAAAGACAATCCGCCGGATCTGATCCTCTCGGGCGTGAACCGGGGCAATAACGCCGCCGAGAATACGCTTTACTCAGGCACGATCGGGGCTTGCATCGAAGGGGCACTGCAGGGTGTGCGATCCATCGCCTTGTCCCAGTTCTATGGCCCTGACAACGCAAACCTCGAAAATCCGTTTGGGGCAGCCGCGGTACATGGTGCGGCTACTGTGCGTGCATTGCTCAATGAAACACTGTGGGATGATGCGGACTATAAGGTGTTCTACAACGTCAACTTCCCGCCCGCCCCGGCATCAGCCGTCAAAGGCATGGCCGCCACGACCCAAGGGTTCCGTTTAAACACAAGGTTCCGCGCCGAAGCGCAAACATCGCCCACCGGGCGCAAGTTTCTATGGGTACGCGGCGGCCCGCAACATGAACCCACGGCGCCGGGCACGGATGCGGCGGCAAACCTTGATGGATATATCTCGATCACGCCGATGCGGGCAGACCTAACCGACTATGCACTGGTCGATACGCTCAAGGACGCACTCAAGTGACGTTTGATGCGGCCACCAAGATGCAGTTTCTTTATGCTTTGCGCAGTAAAGGCGTGACGGACACGCGCGTTCTGACGGCGATGGAACAGGTTGATCGCGCCGACTATGTCAAAGGTACTTTCGCCGACCGTGCCTATGAAGATATGCCATTGCCCATCGCCTGCGGACAGACAATCAGCCAGCCCTCTGTTGTCGGTCTGATGACGCAGGCATTGCAAATCAACCCACGGGATAAGGTGCTCGAAATCGGCACTGGCTCTGGCTATCAAGCCGGTATCCTGAGCAAGCTGGCGCGCCGGGTCTATACTGTTGATCGGTATCGCAAGCTGGTCCATACCGCGCGCGCAGTGTTTGAGGCCAACGACATCACAAACATCACCACATTCACGGCCGACGGTAGCCGGGGTTTCGAAGAACAGGCCCCTTTTGACCGCATCCTGGTGACGGCGGCCGCCGAGGACCCACCCGGCCCGCTACTGGCGCAGCTGCGCGTCGGCGGGATCATGGTGTTACCAGTCGGACAGTCCGATGCCGTGCAAAGTCTGATCCGCGTGACACGCACCGAAACCGGCTTTGAATACGATGAATTACGCGCTGTACGCTTTGTCCCCTTGCTAGAAGGGCTCGGACAAGAGTAAACTACCCCAAAATATAGTACGACCCCATAGATAAGGGGCGACTTGACAAAGGAGCGGTAGGATGGCGAACGGGCATATCCCAGTAAGGCGCGTAGTGATGACGGGTGTGGCAATGGTCGCCCTCGCGGCATGCGAAGATTTTGATTTCGACTTGCGCGATGTCGGCAATGGGTTTGACACGACCTCTGCGGTACAATCACTGCCAGGACGCCCCCGACCAGATGACCGCGGCGTGATCTCTTATCCCAATTATCAGGTGGTTGTCGCACGTCGCGATGACACCATTCGCGGCATTGCGATCCGCCTTGGTCTCGATGCGAATGAACTGGCCGAATACAATGGCATCGAACCGGATGTCATCCTGCGCCGGGATGAAATCATCGCCCTGCCCTCGCGTGTGACAGAACCCTCGCCTGCGACGGGTGCAATTGGCACCGGACCGATCCAGCCGCTTGACGTGACAGCCGTTGCCACGACAGCACTTGACAGGGCGGATGCTTCCGGCACTGCGGTGACGGAGACGCCAATTGAACCGGTGGCAACCCCTGCCCCTGCAACACCTATTGTGCGTGGCAATGAACCGATCCGCCATCAGGTCAAACGCGGCGAAACCGCGTTCTCGATCTCGCGCCTTTACAACGTCCCTGTCGCCAGTATCGCGGAATGGAACGGGCTTGATACGGCATTCACCATTCGTGAAGGTCAATTCCTGTTGGTACCGCAAGGCGGTGCCGCCCCAGCGTCGGCAACGGCGGCCGATGTGACGGCACCGGGCGATGGTACGGCAACGCCCATCCCGCCCAGTGCCGCACTTCCCTTGCTTACTGAAACTCCATCAACCCCTGTGGCGGCAGCTGACGTACCTGCAACACCTGATCTTGGCACTTCCTCTGCGCAGCCTGCAAGCAGTGGCGCACGCTTCCTGATGCCCATTCAGGGGTCCATCATCCGCGCCTACGCGCCAGGGACCAACGAGGGCATCGATATCGGTGCGCCAGCGGGCACTGATGTGCAGGCTGCGGGCTCTGGCACGGTTGCGGCGGTCACGACAGACACCAGCGGTGGTGCGATTGTCGTGATCAAGCACAGTGACGGGTTGCTAACGGTCTACACTCAGATGGAAGCGCTGACGGTCGACAAGAACGAAAGCGTCTCGCGCGGCCAAACGATTGGTAAAGTACGTGCAAACGACCCCAGCTACCTGCATTTCGAAGTGCGGCGCGGTCTGCAAAGCCTCGATCCGGGTGATTTTTTGCCCTAAGCGTATGTCATGTAAGGTGGATCGAGATCCACCTTACGCCAATGACACACCCTGCCTGCCCGCCAGATCAGTGAAATACTGCCATGCAACCCGGCCGGACCGGCTGCCGCGCGTCGCCTGCCATTCAATGGCTTCGGCCCGCAAGGTCACATCATCAATCATGACCCCATAGGCATCGCAATATCCTCGGATCATCGCAAGGTATTCATCCTGATCGCACGGGTGAAAACCCAGCCAAAGCCCAAAACGATCTGACAGAGACACTTTCTCTTCCACGGCCTCTGACGGGGAAATCGCCGTGGACCGCTCATTCTCGATCATATCACGCGGCATCAAGTGGCGGCGGTTGGATGTCGCATAAAGAACGACATTCTCGGGGCGTCCTTCGATGCCACCATCAAGTACCGCTTTCAATGACTTGTAGTGGGCATCATCATGGCCAAAGGACAGATCATCGCAGAACAAGATGAACCGCGCGTCTGCGCCACGCAAAAGGTTCAGACAACGCCCGATGGTTGGCAGGTCTTCGCGCTGCACTTCAACGATCTTCAAGCTTGGATGGTCTGCATGAACGGCGCCATGCACTGCTTTGACAAGGCTGGATTTTCCCATGCCGCGTGCGCCCCAAAGCAGGGCGTTGTTAGCAGGCAAGCCTGATGCAAACTGGACGGTGTTCGTGATCAATGTGTCCCGCGACCGATCCACCCCAACCAACAATTCCACCCCCACGCGGTTCACACGGCCAACAGGCTCAAGCCGATCTGGGTCGGGGTGCCACACAAAGGCGGAAGCAGCGGCGAAATCAGGTGCCGCCTCTGGCGCGGGGCTGATCCTCTCAAGCGCCGCTGCAATCCGCTTCAAGGTCTTCTTGCTCACGTCTTGGGATCCGCATTCTCAGCAGCATCCGCTGCGGCTTCACCCTCACTGAGATCATCATCGTCGATGTCAAAGAGGCTCTCATCTTCGCCAATGATCCCTTCTGCGCGGGCAACCCGATCTTTCTTGCGCTCAACCGCCGCTACAAGGTGGATGGAAATCTCATAAAGCCCATAGACCACCACAAAAAGGATCAGCTGCGTTGTGACATCCGGTGGCGTCACAAGGGCGGCCACAATCAGGATACCAACCACGGCATATTTCCGTGTGCCACGCAAACCGCGCGAACTGGCCAATCCGGCAGAACCCATCAACGTCAGCAACACAGGCAACTGAAAACATACACCAAATGCCACGATCATCTTGAGCGTGATATCAAGCGTCTCGTTCACCTTACCGTTAAAGACAATATCGACCCCTTCCGAGGTCGATGGCGCAACGCTAGGCAGGCTCAGACCACCGGCGGCACCGGGCAAAAGTTCGGTCCCTGGTGGCGGCGGGACGGCACCGACCATGATCGCCGACACAAAGGACGGCAGATCAGCAAAACCCAGAAAAAACGCCATGGCCAACGGCACAACAATGTAATGCGCGAAAGCCGCGCCAATCACGAACAGAACCGGTGAGGCGACAAGGAACGGCAAAAACGCATTCTTTTCATTGCGGTACAAACCGGGCGCTACAAAGCGCCACAACTGATAGGCAATGACAGGGAATGAAATCGTCAAACCACCAACAACCGAAATCCGGATCAAGGTAAAGAAGTACTCCTGCGGCGCAGTGTACTGCATCACAGGGTTCGGGTTGCCAAGATCCCGCATGGTCCGTTCAATTGGGCCCAGCAGAAAATCAAGCAGCATACCGCCAAACGAGAAACAAATGATCATGCCGACAAGGAACGCCATGACGGAATAGATCAGACGCGAGCGCAGCTCAGCAAGGTGCTCGAGCAGCGGGGCAGAGCTGTCTTCGATGTCGTCTTGGGTGCTCATGATTTTGCCTCAGGTGCGGGGCTTTCAGGCGCCTCAACAGCAGCCGCTGCTGCTTCTTCAGCTTCCTTCGCCTTGCGTGCAATCGCGGCATCGCCCATCGCCTTGCTCATCTTTTCTTTTGCCGCTTGACGTTCGGCGGAAAGCTCTGCCGTTGCTGGCCCCTTGGTCATGCCTGTCGCTTCTTTCAGCTTATCGGCGCCGAACTTTGTAGGGTTGGCCGCAGCGTTGAGCGTCTTGGACACCTCTTTCACGCCTGCCTGATCGGCGGCTTGATTCATCGCGTTCGAGAACTCACGCGCCATCATACGCGCTTTGCCGGTAAACTGCCCCATTGTGCGGAACAGACCGGGCAGGTCTTTGGGGCCGATCACAATCAGCGCCACAATGCCGACAACCAGCATTTCGCTCCAACCAAGGCCAAACATCAGGCGCGGTCCTTTCCGTCAGGCAAAGCGATCAGACTTTGTCTTTTTCTTCTTCAGGGGTCACGTCTTTGGCTTCGGCCATGCTGTCTTCGATTTCCTGCTTGCCGTCATCAACACCCTTTTTGAAAGCGGTGATACCTTTGCCGACTTCGCCCATCAGGCTGGAAATCTTGCCGCGGCCAAACAGGACCAGAACGACAACGGCAATCAGCAGAAGACCGGGAAGGCCAATATTGTTAAGCATATCTTTTCTCCTATAGCGGGCGAACGGCGCCGCATCGATTAGTCTCTTCGCTCTGACAGATAGGGCTCAACGCCCGCCAAGGGAAGCGCGAACTGCCCATTTTTGCCGCCCTAACGCCCTTTTTTGTAAGGGTTTTAAGAAATTAGTGACAAAAACTTGTCAGTTGCCAGAAAAATGGCAAAACTGGCACGAATCAAAGGGAAACCCATGCGCCGTGCCGACCGCCTGATGCAGCTTGTTCAGATCCTGCGGGATGGGTCGCTTCATCGCGCATCTGATCTTGCGCGTGCCACCGATGTCTCTCTCCGCACGATCTATCGCGATATGGAAACCTTGGCCGCGTCAGGCGTGCCAATCGAAGGCGAACGCGGGATCGGATATCGTGTCACCGCGGCCATCACTCTGCCGCCGCTGAACCTGACCATGACCGAGATGGAAGCTTTGCATCTTGGCCTCAACGCCGTCAGACACAGTGACGATGCAGAGCTTTCAGCAGCGGCCCGCGCGCTTTCCGACAAACTTGATGCTGTCATACCAGAGGATCGCAGCCGCGCACCCAATGGCTCGGGCTTTGCAATATACCCTTTTGCGGATGCCGCGCGTGGGTTTCAGCATCTCCCAATGCTAAGACAGGCCGTGCGGACCCGCCAAAAGTTGGAAGTTGTGCTCCAAGACAAGACCCGCACAGTTCGCCCCCTGCGATTGGATTACTGGGGGCGCTTATGGACCTGTGTGGTCTGGTGCGAGACGACCAATCAATTCGATGAAATCCGTGTCGATCAGATCACCAGCCAGCGAATCCTGCCTAGTCTTTTTGTGGATGAAGCCGGAAAGGGTCTGGCCGACTACAATCGCCTCAAGACCTAAAGCCACGCTGCTGGTGCGACTATGGGACGGAAGTAGGCCATCATGCGCATCTCGCCCTGCGCATTCGCGCCCCAGGGTGCCACCCCATGCAAGATATGCCGGTCAAGCAAGATCGCTTGCCCCGGCGCGGCTGTTACCTCAACCCGTTCACAGGTTTCGAACACGGTGCGGCGGTTTTCCTGATAGATTTCTGTTACGTCGACATCGCCCCAGTCCTCTGGCGCCAAACCGGTATACGCAGTGCGAAATGCCGCGCGCATCATCCGGTGACTGCCGCGCCAGACCACCAATGGGCTGGCGCGGACATCATCCAAGGGAAAGCCCAGAATAAAACCATGCGGTTCCCGCAAATGCCGACGTTTCTGTGGCCCTTCTGGCAAAAGCCCGTCCACATGTGCAGCGTCCCGGCTATGGCGGAACCGATGCGCTGCATCGCTTTCATTGACGTCCTGCTGCGGGTAGCCGGGAAAAACAATCGATAGCTGTGCTGCATGCCACGTGGATGGCGGCGTAACATGGTTCCGCCAAGCACCGGCAAGCGGAACACCATCCACGCTACCATCAGGGCCATTCGGCAAGGCGTCCACGCCGACAAACCACGTGCCCACGTGGCGCAGGTCGCCGCCTTTATCCAAAACCGCCTTACCAACACGATGGGCCGCGTTTGCCCAGGCCGCCACAGCCCGATCATAGGGGAATATGGCATAGCCATCCTGTGACAGGTCTCGCGCCTCCATCTCGCGCGCCTAAGCTGCCAATCTTGTCACGTGGTCCAAAGCCGCCAGCACCACCGCCGGACCTGCCCCGTCCGCATGGGCGTTTTCAGACAAATGCCTGCGCCAACCGCGTGCGCCGGGACGCCCCTGAAACAAGCCCAGCATGTGGCGGCTTACCTGACCCAATCGCCCACCCTGCGCAAGGTGATCCGCAATGTAAGGCAGCATCAGATGCACGACCTCTTCCGCCGTCCGTCCCAACGGATCACCATAAATCTGCGCATCAGCGTTCAGCAATATTTCGGCAGGCGTATGATAGGCCGCACGGCCAATCATCACGCCATCCAGACCTCGTGACAAAAAACCCTCAGCCTGATCCAACGTCGCAATACCGCCATTGATTGAAAGATGAAGATGAGGAAACAAACCCTTCATTTCCATGACTAAATCGTAATCAAGTGGAGGTACGTCGCGGTTCTCTTTCGGGGACAACCCCTGCAACCACGCCTTGCGCGCATGCACGGAAAACCGGTCAACCCCGGCAGCCGACACTTGGGCTAGAAAGTCGGGCAGCACGATATGCGGATCTTGATCATCAACACCAATGCGGCATTTGACCGTGACCGGAATACGCACAGCAGCGATCATCGCCGCGACACAGGCTGCCACCAAACTTGGGTTTTCCATCAGTATTGCGCCGAAGCTGCCTGATTGCACACGATCCGACGGACATCCGCAGTTCAGGTTAATCTCAGCATACCCATAGCCTTCTGCAATACGCGCTGCTTCTGCCAGTTGGGCCGGGTCCGAACCGCCCAGTTGCAAGGCAACGGGGTACTCATCCGCACAAAACCCCAAAAGCCGATCCCGGTCACCATGGATGATGGCCGGTGCAGTGACCATTTCGGTAGACAGTAAGGTATGGTGCGACATCAGACGATGCAGATACCGGCAATGCCGATCTGTCCAGTCCATCATCGGGGCCACCGAGAGACGCGCATGTTGATCCAGTTTCATTTCTTGCAAGGCTCTTTGTCAGACAAGACCTGAACATAACGCAAATCGGTCCGACGGCACAGAGGGCTTACGCCCACCGAGCGCATTTTGTCTGGGCAACGGGGCAACCATAACCGCTCCAGTTGCTTGCTTACAATACGTTCCGTCGGCCACGACATCAGCGAGATGGGGCGAGGGCCCTCATTCCGTTGAATATGGACACTTACGGCGGCGTTGACTGCATTTCGTCATCCCAGCAGCATCTTGGCCGAAGGTTAGAGCAGCACCGCCTGCCCGGTCCGCGCGCTTTCCTGCGCGGCCAATCCCATCGCAATCGCCTTGGCCCCATCGACCAGTGTGACCTCGACATCGCCTTCCCCACGCACAACCGCATTGAAGCGCTGATGCTGATAGAAGGTCGATCCATTGTGGTCGCCCGCGTCCAGCAGCCTTGGATCAACCGGAATCTCCGAGACATACGGACCCTTGGGTGCGCGCGGACTGATGATCATCTGCGGCACGGGCGGATCACCCAACAGCTTTGGCCAAAACCGCCCCGGGCCCGGCACCAGCGCCTCAATCTTGCCCTTGGGTCCAACCGCACTGATTTCTTCCTGATACTTGGACCCTTCAGCAAACATGCACAGTTCCAGCATCGCGCGTGTGCCTTTCGCGAAATCCAGAATGACATAGCCATTGTCCCAAATGTCAGGGGCTTCACCGTCGTAGCGCTCATCAATATGGTTCAGCGACTGGCCTAAGACTGGCCATGACGCGGATAGGTTCATCATCCAGGATCAGACGCATCAGATCAAAGAAGTGGCAACATTTTTCAACCAAAGTGCCACCCGTCTTGGCATTAAAACGGTTCCAATCGCCAATCTTCGGCAAGAACGGAAAGCGGTGCTCGCGGATCGTCAGCATCTTGATGCCGCCCGTTGCCTGCTCGGCCTGCGCAATCAAGGCCGCAACCGGCGGCATATAGCGATACTCCATCGCGACCCAAACCGGGTGCGCATAGCCCGCAAACAGCTTGTCCAGCACCGCGGCATCTGCAGGGTCCGTATATAGCGGCTTTTCGCATAGAATCGGCATCGGACGGGTCGCCACGATCTGCTGCAACTGCGGGACATGCAAGTAGTTCGGGCTGACAACGACAACCGCATCAAGGTCCTCAAAACCCAGCAATTCCTCCAGCGAACCTGCCACATGGGCGTTTTCGGCCAAGGTCGCGCCCGCTTCAGCTAGCTCGCTGACTGGATCATAAACGACTGACACACGCCCCTGCGGCAAAAGGTTGATATTCTGAATATGTTCGCGACCCATCATGCCGCAGCCAATCAGGCCATAGTTTACCGTCTTCAAGTCGCTTAACCTTTTCCCATACGAGAGATGTAGTTGGCGCGCTTGGCATCATACCAAGTGCGCGAAAATTCTGCGGGCTGTTTGGTCGCCGTCCAACTGACCCGCTCGATGTACCCCACCGCCGCGCCTGCATTGAGGTGAAATACCTCCGGTGTCCAGTCTGGCATTGTGTCAACCCCGATACGATCCTCGACCGAGCCGATCACGAGGCCCAATTCATGACGATAGAAGTGATAAAGTGAGTCCGATAGATCTGACACGGCGACCGTGGCACGCTGCGCCCCATCCAGCCAGATCTCTTCCAAAGCAATCACAATACCGTCCAGAGATCGCACGCGTCGAATACGGTGCCCCTCGGTATGACCACCCAAGCGCGCAAAGCCGTCAGGCTTGGTCAAGCGATCCACCGACAATACCTCCGCGGTCGGCAACCCACCACCTTTCAGCAATTCCAACCGAAAGAACGCATAGACGGAATCGACCGCGGGCCGGTGTCGCACATAGTTGCCAGACCCTTGCACGCGGTCCAGCAGCCCTTTGGCTTCAACGTCCGCCAATGCCTTACGTAATGTGCCCACGGCAACGCCCAGATCATCCGCCATATCACGTTCGGGCGGCAGTCGTGCGCCATCTGCCAGATGCCCCGCAGCAATCTCGCGGATCAGCATTTCACTCAGCTGAATGAATTTCGGCAAAGCAGAGGTTGTCGCCATGGCGGCACCTCCCCGAGCCTGCGCATGAAAATTGATACACTATTGTTACATAGAATTTTGCATGCTAGGCAAGTGGAAAGACATAACTCTGGGGGAGGAGAATCAATGACCATCGTTCCGGTCACCAGCGCCGATCTTGATGCGGCCGAAGTCTCCTGGTTTTCCGCCCTTTGCTCTGACGATTATCAGTTCCTTGGTGTGCCCGATGGCGACTTGCGTTCCTCTTGGGAACACTGCCGCGACATCGCTTTGACCGCAGAGAAGCAAGGGTTCCGCAACATTCTCGCGCCCTCGTCCTATCAGGTTGGCCAAGACACCCTTTCCTTCGTCTCAGGCATGGCGCCGCTCACCGAAAAGATCAATTTCCTGGCCGCCATCCGCTGTGGTGAGGTGCAACCGATCATGCTGGCCCGCACCATTGCAACGCTGGATCACATGCTCAAGGGGCGACTGACGCTCAACGTCATCAGCTCTGACTTCCCCGGCGAAGTGGCCGAAAGCGCCTTCCGCTACAAGCGGTCGCACGAAGTGGTCGAGATTCTGCGCAAATGCTGGACGCAAGATGAGGTCAGCTACGACGGCGACATCTATCAAATCTCCAAGCTTTCGACCGACCCTGCCCGGCCTTACCAGCAAAATGGCGGTCCGCTGCTCTACTTTGGCGGCTACTCGCCCGCAGCACTCGAACTCTGCGGTGCGCAATGCGACGTCTATCTGATGTGGCCAGAGCCCTTAGAGCAGCTTGAACAGCGCATGAAAGACGTGAATGCCCGGGCCGAAGCCCATAACCGTACGCTGGACTATGGCCTGCGCGTCCACATGATCGTCCGCGACACGGAAGCAGAAGCCAAAGAATACGCCGATTGCATTGCCTCCAAGCTCGATGATGAATACGGCAAACTGATCCGCGACCGCGCCCATGACAGCATTTCACTGGGCGTAGCCCACCAAGCCAAAGCCCGCGAACTGGCCGATAAATTCGGCTATGTCGAACCCGGCCTTTGGACCGGCGTCGGGCGCGCCCGTTCCGGCTGTGGCGCCGCTTTGGTTGGTTCCACCGATCAAGTGATGAGCAAAATCGAGGCCTATCAAAAGATGGGTATCCGTGCTTTCATCTTCTCAGGCTACCCGCACATTGACGAAGCAGAACACTTCGGCGCGCGCGTTATGCCGCATCTGAAAACATGCTCGCTGCCCCACGCATACGGGCGCGTGCCATCCGAAACACCAGCGACCCCATTGGGCACAGGACCACGCCGTTGAACCGCATCACAATCACCAACGACCTTTCTTTCAGCCGCATCGTCTATGGCATGTGGCGACTGAGCGACGACACAGATACCTCTGTCGCGCATGTGCAAGCCAAGATTGAAGCCTGCCTCGAACAAGGCATCACAACTATGGATCAGGCCGACATCTACGGCGGTTATGCAGCCGAAGAGGTCTTGGGCAACGCGCTCAAAGCCGCCCCTGCCCTGAAAGATCAAATCGAGGTCGTCACCAAATGTGATATCGTGGCTCCGATGGGGCGCTACAGCGATGCGCGCGTCAAATACTACGACACCAGCCGCAGTCACATCCTTGCCTCGGTGGACCATTCGTTGCGTCTGATGAATATCGACAAGATTGACACGCTCTTGATCCACCGGCCCGACCCGATGATGGACCATTATGAAACAGGGGCCGCGCTGGATGAAGTCGTCGCCTCCGGCAAGGTCCGGTCTGTCGGCGTGTCCAACTTCAAATTGCACGACTGGACACTACTGCAATCGGCGATGAAGACACCGCTGATCACCAACCAGATCGAACTGTCTTTGACGGCGCACCAAGGTTTCACCAACGGCGATGTCGCCTATCTGCAAGAACGCAACGTGCCGATCATGGCATGGTCCCCCCTTGGTGGCGGCAGCCTGATGACCGGCACAGGCGCTGCGCAAGACGCGCTGGCCAAAGTCGCGGCAGACAACGGTGTGGACAACAGTGCCGTGGCTGTTGCATGGCTGCTGGCTCATCCCGCCAATATCATGCCGGTCATGGGCACAAATAATCTGAGCCGTATCAAGGCCCTATCGGACGCTTTGAAAGTTAATATGGACCGCGAAACATGGTTCGAGCTCTACACCGCCGCACTCGGCACGGAGGTCCCATAATGGACGCAGGTACCATCGCGACATTCGACCCCAGCACCGACAGCGACAGCTTTCGCGGTGCATTGGGGACATTCGTCACTGGCGTCACCGTCGTGACGACTGACAGCCCTGAAGGCCCGGTGGCCATCGTCGCCAACAGCTTTGCCAGCGTGTCCCTTGATCCACCATTGGTCCTTTGGTCACCGGCCAAATCATCCAAACGGTTCGAACACTTTGCGGGCTCACGCCGTTTCGCGGTGCATGTCCTGGGAGC
Source organism: Yoonia sp. GPGPB17 (assembly GCF_037892195.1). Classification (NCBI taxonomy): domain Bacteria; kingdom Pseudomonadati; phylum Pseudomonadota; class Alphaproteobacteria; order Rhodobacterales; family Paracoccaceae; genus Yoonia; species Yoonia sp. GPGPB17. The sequence goes on along the minus strand of NZ_JATACI010000002.1, from coordinate 484,211 downwards.
GGACCAACGCGACGTCTGTGCGGCGATCATAAAATCAAAAACAGCCATCAGTGACGTGCCAACACATATGTCCCATTGTGGCATGCCGATTATTGAGGGCGCGCTCGCGACATTCGAATGCAACCTCGAAGCAACCCATGACGCGGGAGACCACGTGATCGTCGTAGGCCTCGTGACCAAAGCTCATCACCGTGGTGGCGATCCGCTCGTCTTTCATGCAGGGAAATACGGACAGTTTAGCGCAAGCTAGTGCGATCAATTTGCCAGAAACAATCTGGCCAAGCCGCAGCAAGCGGTGGGGGCAAAGCCCCCAACAACAAGGGCTAAAAGCCCGCATATAACAGGGGAGGAGCCGATGTCGGTCCTGTTTGGCCTTTTGTGGCCACTAGAACGGTTTAACACCGTGGTGCTCGCCATTGGCAAAGTCATCGCGGTGATTGCGCTGGCGATCATGGTCACGCTGATCCTGGGGCAGGTTTTCTTCCGCTATATTCTCAGCGACGCCCCCAACTGGACAGAAGAAGGTGCACGCTTTGGCATGCTCTGGATGACCGGGTTGATGGCGCCGCTCGCCTTCCGCATGGGTGGGTTCGTATCCATCGACATGTTGGAACGCGCCCTGCCCCGATTGATCTCAGGCCTGCTCACACTGCTGCTGTTGGGCATCGCCCTCTGGGTGCTTGTTGTTGCATGGGACCGCGGCCTGAATAACCACGTTGATACGCTCTCAGGCCGCGGCTGTTCTTCCTCGCTCAAATGGCCATTCGGCTTTGAATTCGGGAAATGCGGCGACAAGTTCCAGAACAACTTCCAATACGCCTCGCTCTGGGTCGGCGTGAACCTGATGATCCTTGTGAACCTTGAGTTGATTATACGCCAGATCATCAAATTGATGGGACGTGGTGACGAGTTAAAACCGCTGAGCGCGGAAGATTTTCAGGGGGCCGACTGATGCTGTTATGGTTCCTTCCCCTTTTCCTTATCCTGATCATGATCGGCTTGCCGGTGGTCTTTGCACTGCTGGCATCACCCTTCGCGCTGATCATGCTCGAAGGCGATAACCGTAATGTTGTCGCAGGTCTTTATCGCAACCTTTACAATGGTATGGACAGCTTTCCGCTGATGGCGCTGCCCTTCTTTATGCTGGCCGGTGAAATCATGAACCGCGGCGGCATCACCCTGCGCCTTGTCGAGTTTTCCCAGGCCTTCATGGGCCACCTGCGCGGTGGTTTGGCGCATGTGAACATCCTGTCCTCTATGCTCTTCGCGGGCTTATCGGGCTCCGCCGTCGCAGATACCTCTGCACTGGGGTCCACCCTGATCCCCGCGATGGAAAAGAACGGCTACACCCGGAAATTCGCCGCAGCGATTACCGCCGCCTCTTCTGTCATTGGCCCGATTATTCCGCCTTCCGGTATCATGATCATCTATGCCTATGTCATGGGCGAAAGCGTGGCGTCCTTGTTCCTTGCAGGCATTGTTCCGGGCATCATGGTGGGCGGTGGTCTGATGATCATGGTGCGTCTGATGGCCGATCGTTATGACCTGCCCAAGGCCGAACGGATCGTCACGAAAAACCAGGACATCACGCAGGTGGAGTACTGGGTCAGCTTCGTACTGCTACGGATCAACGTCGCAGGCCTGTTGATGGCGATCTATAGCGGGCTGTCCACAACAGTGGGTCTGGCCAGCTTCAACGAGGCTGGCGATAAAGTGCACAGTCTGAACCTTTGGATCGTCTTCGCGGGTCTTCTCGTCATCGCGCATTTCCTGCTGATGAGCTATCGGGGCCGCGTCAGCCATGATTTCCGCATGATCTGCAAAAAGGCCATCGCGCCCCTGCAAACGCCGATCATTATCCTTGGTGGTATCCTCGTCGGTGTCTTCACCCCAACAGAGGCTTCAGCCATTGCGGTGGCCTACGCCTTGATCGTCAGCTTTTTTGTACTGCGGTCCATGAACCTGCGCGACTTGGGTGAAGTGCTGACCAAATCCGCCCTCGCCACATCAGCCGTGCTGCTGCTGGTCGGCGCTGCAGTCGCCTTCAAAACGGTCGTTAGCCTATCCTACGCGCCGCAGATCCTTAGCGAGTATATCCTATCGCTCTCGGAAAACCCGCTGATGCTTCTGTTCCTTATCAACATCCTGCTGTTCATCGTAGGCATGTTTCTTGATGCAGGCCCGGCGATCATCATCCTTGGCCCCATCCTCGGCCCGATCTTCGTGGATCTTGGTGTGCACCCCGTGCATTTCGCGATCATCATGAGCGTGAACCTGACAGTGGGGCTGGCAACGCCACCCATGGGGCTTGTCCTCTTCGTGGCCAGTACCGTGTCGGGCGAGAAGGTCGAGACGATCTCAAAAGCCATCCTGCCATTCCTCGCGGTGGAGGTTCTGGTGATCTTCCTGATCACCTATATTCCCGCCATTTCCATGACAGTGCCTTACCTTGCAGGTTTCCTCGGCTGCGCGCCGGAAATCGGGTTTAGCGCTTGCATTAGCCCAGCACCGGGCATCAACTAACAGCATCAATAGGGAGAGAATAATGCTGAAACAGTTTACCAAAATCGCGGCAACAGCCGCACTGCTGGCGACGCCGTTGGCCGCCTGGGCACAGGATTTCACGATCCGCGCCACAGCAAACTCAAACGAGAACGACGAAGACTACGACGGTCTGGTTGTGTTCAAGAACTACGTCGAAGCGGCCTCGAACGGCCGTATCGCGGTTGAGCTTTTCATCGGCACGCAGCTTTGCGCAACCGGCGCGGAATGCCTTGAAGGGGTCTCTGAAGGCTCCATCGACGTCTATATCTCCACATCCGGCGGCGCCGCAGGCATCTTCCCATATGTACAGGTACTCGACCTGCCCTACCTGATGTCATCCGACCGTGTGGCCGAGGCTGTGTTGTCCGGCGACTTCGTGCGCACGATGCGCGCCAAAGCGCTTGAGGACAGCGGCAACACGATCCGCCTGATGACCATCGGCAACACCGGCGGCTGGCGCAACTTTGCCAACACCGAACGCCGTGTGACGGGCCCGGATGATATGGGTGGCCTGAAGATGCGGACTGTTGTGGCTGATCTGCCGGTACAACTGGTCGAAGCCATGGGCGCCTCTGCGACACCGATCCCATGGCCAGAGCTGTTCACATCGCTGCAAACCGGCGTTGTGGAAGGCACGGCAAACGGCATCACCGACATCATGGGCATGAAGTTCCCTGATGCGGGCCTGCAGTATCTGACACTGGACGGGCATTCCTACATGGGTGCGATGTGGTGGATGAACAACGACAACTTCATGGCCATGCCAGAAGACCTGCGCCGCGTTGTTGTCGATGGTTTCTCCGCCCTTCAGCAAGCGACATTCGCATCGCCAAAGCGCAAGTCGATCGAAGCCTATGAAGCCTTCGTTGAGGGTGGCGGCGACATCTATGTGCCTAGCCCAGAAGAGAAAGCCGCATTCGCGGCAGCCGCTGCGCCGGTGAACGCATGGTTCCGCGAAAACGTGGACGGCGGCGGCGAAATGCTGGACGCGCTGCAAGCCGCCGTGGCCGAGGTAGAGGCCGAGCTGGCCGAGGCCTATGCGAGTGATCTGAACTAAGCATTCAAGATTTGATGACAGGAAAGGCCGCCCAATAGGGCGGCCTTTTTGGTCCAGCGCGATGTCGAAACACGCTACCACGCTATGTAAACGGCGCCCGATCCCACGCCAAATTCTACGGGGCGGAGAATGTCAAGTTTGAGCCCACTTTGACCAATGCTGCACTTTGAACAAACGGATGCGATACGCCAAAAGCCGACGTCGTGCCCCAAAATTACAACCCAAACCGGACTTTGATCGACTGGTCAATATGCTGCAGTCGCAGCCCGCTTTCCGGTCATTCCACCAATTCTCTCAAACAGTGCACGCCCCCATTTCAGGTTGATGTCCAACATTTTGAATCCATGCTCTGTCAAAAGGTTGGTCTGATGCGTGAATGTTTGCTCACAATTCACGCCACGCTCGTATCCACCATCAATGGCGATGTACTGAATTCGGTCTAGAACGCCGAGCGCACCTTGCAGGATCTCTGGCTCAAACCCTTCGGCCTCAAGTTTGAAAAGCTTGACGCGCTCAATTGCGTTCATGTGCAAATAACTTTCGAGCGAAAAGGTCTGAGCCTCCAGAGTTTCACTATATGAAGCCGGTTCGACAAAGCTTGAGTCTGCGTCTATTTCGTTCAAGTAGAAGGTCAACGTCTCGTTTTTTGAGCCTAGTCCGCAGTTGTTGGCTCTTGCCTCAGGCGCATTCTGGACGATCGCCGCATGCTCCCTCTGTCCAGGCTCGAATGTTATGTAGTTCTCTGGCGCGATGACGTGCTTTAGCGTCAGCCATAAATCTGCATAGTTCGCGCCACAATCAATAACGACGTCTTCTTCGGAAAACTCGATGTTCTGAAGCGTGTATGATTTCCAGAGGGTCTCGGCCCTGTAGTCCAAGCCGCGTTTGTATAGCCCTTTGCCTCTTCTGAAGTCACCAAAAGCGTGCCAATTTTCGCCTTCTTTGACGTGGAAAAGTTCGGTGGCTTCATCGTAACTGAAACGAGCCGGTCGGCCTCTTATGGCTGACTTCAAGTTTGCGATGTAAATGCCTCGTTTCGTTTCGGGGGCGAGACCCAGCATGTCAGTGTTACTCTTTTTTTGATGCTCTTGTTCACAGCGTGTGGCTTGGATGTCGTGTTTCTTATGTCAACGCGAACCCAAGGATTGCTTGGAATGCTAGGGAGCAAAGTGCAATTTGTCCAACTCCTTGGCCGATGATGGGCTGTGCTGCGCACTTTGTCCGCGTCGGTGAACCGGCTGAAAAAATTGCGACGACGCTGACCACTTGGGCGCAATACTCACAATCAAGGGATTATAGTTGCTGAGCGGCCGGTCGCGGGCACAACGATGCTCGGATATCCGTCAATGGTTTTGACATATGCACGCATCTCAGGCATTCCAAAAATCAAAGGGTTTACGTAGCGCCGTCTGTGATGCGGGCGACCGTAGCCTATAGAAGGAGCAGGAGTAAGCATATATGAAGATTGCACTTTTTGGAGCTTCTGGATTTGTCGGCAGCAACCTGGCTCATCACCTTGAGCGACAGGGTCAACACGATATCCGGTTGTGCGACATCGAAGATAAAAAGCTCCGGCTACGTTTTGAGAACCGCTCGTTTGACTATGAACCTGTCGATATCTCGGCAGATACTGATCGCGTTGACGAAATCGTGGCAGACTCTGATTTGGTCTTTGACCTCGCAGCGTATGTCCACCCGGCAATGTTTATTTCGAACCCGCTTGATGTGGTCCAGTTGAACTTCTTCGATTGTCTTGGTGTCATCCGCTCTTGCGTAAGGCATAAGAAACGACTGATCCATTTTTCTACATCCGAAGTTTATGGAAAGACAGGAGGGTCTGTCGAGCCATTCCGCGAGGACGAAACAGACCTTGTTCTAGGCCCAATACGGAACCAGCGTTGGATCTATTCCTGTGCAAAACAACTGCTGGACCGCATGATTTTCGCATATGGGGTAGAGCATGGCCTGAACTATACGCTGATCCGCCCGTTCAATTTTGTCGGGCCACTTATGGACAAGTTCTCGAAGGCTTGGGATCGCGATGACAACCCGCGCGTCTTTGCAAACTTCATGTCGTCGCTCGTCTATGATCGGCCGATGATGCTGGTTGATGGCGGTCTGAACCGTCGGTGCTTTACCTACATAGATGATGCTGTGTCTGCGCTTCAAGCCGTTATTGACCATCCGAATGAAACTAACCGCCAGATCATCAACGTTGGAAACCCAGCGAATGAAACAACGATCAAAGGTTTGGCTGAGATGATGGCCGCGCTCTACATAAAGGAATTTGAACCAAGCGCACATCCCAGCATCGAGTCGGTTGCGTCGCAGGACTTCTACGGAAGGGGCTACGAGGACTGTGATCGCCGTATGCCGGATATCTCGAAGCTGACGGCAATCGGATGGAAGCCAAAATACGGGCTTGAAGAGACCTTGATGAACTCGATGAGTTACTTTGTAAACAACAAGACCCGCATGGTTGAGATGTTGGGCGACTAGCGCCATAGCAACCGACTGCTCGGGACAACCAGCTGGCGGTGTGGTCGCGTGTCCACCGACCAGACTAAGGTGAAGATGAACTTCTGTCGTGAAGTATTGAGCAGCTAATCCTGATGCGACGCCAGCCATAGTGGTTAACCAGCGCCGCATGCTGACACTCGGATTGCTTAACCGAACATCCAGGCAGAAGACGCATGCAATCAACTGGCATTATTGTTGGCCGGAAACTTGTACACTCTTGATCAGCTTGACTGACGCTGTCACGCCCTCTTCGCAGTTGGCGACAAAGTTGCGCCCCGCCTCACCCATGCGGGCGCCTTTGTCAGAAGAGAGAAGGTCGAGAAGATATCGCTCAAACGCGGTTTGATCTGCGACCAAGATCGCCGCGCCGGCATGAGCTAAGGCTGCATATGCGTCGTCAAAGTTTCTTACGCGGATACCTGAAATAACGGGTAAACCATAGCTGGCGGGCTCATAAGGGTTGTGGCCACCCTGATCACCAAAAGATCCTCCGACGAAAGCGAGTGATGCGACGCTAAAAAACAGCGCAAGCTCGCCTAGAGTATCCGCGATGTAGACCTGTGTACTTGGAAGCAACCCTTGTTGCGTGCTGCGACGAGCGACTTCAAGTGCTTTTTTGCGCGCATTGCTGACCAGTTGAGAGCCACGGCGGGGGTACCTTGGTGCAATGATTAGCAACGCATCTGGGTCGCTTGCCAAGAGCCTTTCATGAGCTGCCAGAACGGGCTCCTCGTCTTGCTGATGTGTTGATGTGGCCAACCAAACGGTACGGTTCGTTGTATGCTCTGCCAGATGACTCTCGCTATCGGGCTGCCTTCTTCCAGAAGCAGTTATTCGAAGGTCTGGCAAAATCTGCAAAACATGCGGAGCGACGCCAATTGCTCGAAAGCCGTCGGCGACCTGTTGTGATCGACATGTGATGCCCTTGAATCCATTCAATAGTGTCAAATACGTAGATGGAAAGCGCTCACGCGTCTTTGAGTGTCTGGCGTTGAGCAGCAGCAACGGAATACCCTGCCGATGTGCTGCCAGTACCAAACGCGGCCACAGGTCTCCTTCAACAAATATGCTTAGCCTCTATCGACCACGAAGAAAAAAATTGTTGGACGGCTGACGGGATGTCGAGCGGAACAAACTGATGTATCACATCTGGCATGTTACTCGCTACCCAGTCTGCGCCGGATGCGCTCATGGTTGTGACGAGTATCGTTGCGTCTTGCGACTGCTGAAGGCGTTCGACCAGCGGGCGGATCTGTGCAACCTCGCCTAAGCTTGCGGCGTGAAACCAGATCACTGCGCCATCGCAGCTTTGGCTTGGTTGCCCCAACCTTTCAGAATAGCGTGCCGGAGGCGCACCCATACGGTTGTGCAAGTGTCGTCCCATGAGGCGGAGGGGTAGTGCGAGGCAACGTGTCAAAAGCAAAACGGCCTGCAACATGATTGGTTTACTACGCGCTCTGCCGATACCTTTTGAACTTGCGGCCATGCTGGGCCCTACACATTTTATTCAAAGCGATGGGTACACGGCTTTTGGCACAGGCGAAAGTATCGATTTGCTTAGCCTTGTTTAGCTGTTGGCGGTCATCTAGCGTATATCGGTGAGGTTCGCTTAAATGAGGCAAGATGTATGAGTGTCGCTTCCCGACGCCTTGGAGACGGCAGATTGATACGGTGCAATAGCGAATTGATCGACCCGATCGAACCCCGACTATTCGATGTCGATTGGAGTCGGGCGAACGGCTACATACATCAGAGCGGAATGGGGCGCGGTGGGGCGCATATCCTGAAGTTCTCGGGTCACTACGTCGTGCTACGGTTTTTTCTGCGCGGAGGGATCATGCGGAAAGTAAACCGTGATCGATATCTACGCCTCGGCGAGAAGAGGAGCAGATCATTCCGCGAGTATGAACTGCTACGCTGGATGAATTCTCAAGGGCTACGTGTCCCAAGACCAATTGCGGCAATGACAGCGCCAACCGGGTTCTTCTATCGTGCAGCGATCATCTTGGAGTGCATCCCGCAAGCACGCACCCTGGCAGATATCTTGAAAGAAGGCCCACTGCCCAATGGTATGTGGTCAGACATTGGGAAAACCATTCGAGACATGCACGAGCTGAGGGTATTTCATGCTGACTTGAACTGCCGCAATGTCCTGATTGACGATGCGGATCGCGTCTGGCTGATCGATTTTGACAAGTCCCACCGTCGGAAACGGGGTAGATGGATGATGCAAAACATAGAACGTCTAAGACGTTCCTTGCTTAAGGAACGCGGAATGGCCGCAGAATTCTGGATGGACGATCGGGATTGGTCCCAGCTTGTTACCACCTATCAGGCATCGCATGATGGAAGGATTGATGTTTCGGCGAAACAGGCCTAACGCTTCTGTATCGCAGCAGGTAAATTGTAATATGAAAGTAGACCCCGGCAAAATCGATGTGATTGCCCCAAACTTGAAGCGTCGTTTGTCTGGCGTTAAGTCTACAGTTATGCGGTTGGTGCCGCTTCAATTTAAAGATATTCAAATCGCAACAACTGGCCCAAATCTCCGGGATGGTATTCCGCAATTCCCTTTGTGGAAACTATTGGTGATGTCACGATCCGGGCCGTCGGGGTACCGTGTGTGGCATGCCCGCCGCAACATCGAGATGCTTGTAGGGTTGATCCTCAAATGGGTTTTCCGCAAGAAACTCAGATTCGTGCTGACGACTGCGGCGCAACGGCGACGCAAACCCTCTTCAATGTGGCTTATCAGACAGATGGATGTCGTCATCGCGGCCTCAAAAAAAACAGCGGCCTATCTTGATGTGCCAACAACGATCATTTTGCATGGCATTGACACAGAGGGTTTTTCCCCGGTCGAGAATATGGTAAGCTTGCGCGACAGTCTTGGTCTGGAACGTGATGCTGTTATCATCGGGTGCTATGGTCGCATAAGGGCGCAGAAAGGCACGGATGTTTTTTGGAAGCAATGATCTCGTTGCTGCCAAAGTATCCTGAAGCACATGCCATAATCATGGGGCGAACAACGGGAAAACACCAAGCCTTTGCAGATAGCCTCCACACAAGAATCAAGACTTCTGGACTTTCAGACCGGCTACATATGCTTCCAGAAAAAGACTGGTCCAAGATGGCATCTTGGTATGCAGCGCTGGACATCTACGTTGCTCCCCAACGTTGGGAAGGCTTTGGTTTGACCCCCTTGGAAGCAATGTCTTGCGGGGTGCCAGTGGTGGGGACGCGGGTTGGCGCATTTGAAGAACTGGTTACAGATGGGAAAACAGGCTTCCTGATCGCACCTGACGATACCGAGAGCATGGCTGCCGCAACTGATCGACTGCTGAGCGATATGGCGCTACGACAGCGCATGTCAGTTGCCGCGCGCCGCAAAGTACTTGAAAATCATGACATTGTCGGCGAGGCGCATGCCATCACTGAAGTGTACCGGGAGCTTTTGACAAAAGCGTCTTGATAAATGTTTCCGAAGGACCGTTTCGCAGATGTTAATCAATGCATTACCAGAACGAAATGAAGCGGCCATTTCAACAAAGGCAGTTCGCGGCAACGATAGCTATAGATTGCGTGGCGAACTTGTCCCGCCACGTCGTCGGATGTACCCATTACACGATTGTAGTCTAAGTGCATCTGAAGAGCGGCGGTTCCTGATAGAAGAACGGTTCTTGCCTGGCATTGAGACCTTTGGGAGCCCAGTGCCCCTGTCAGGCCACCCAATCTTTGATCGCGCCGTTCAGGAAAGATTGATTGCGCCGATCTGGCAGCGGGCATACCGACTGCAGGGTGACATTGCCGTCAGCGGCAACCGTGGCCTCGTTTATCTGGATGGACGGCTGTTCAGGCCGAGCGCGGCCGAAAAAAGACCGCCGCACAACCATATGATCAAAAAATGGACCATCCAATCGCGATCAAGAAGGCCTGATTGCCTGGAACTGGACCGTGTTCTTTTGGTGCGCCACGTATTTGGGCATATCTACTTTCACACTTACCACGATTTGATGAGCAAGATCGTTTGGGCTGATGAACTGGGCATCGACCCAGAGATACCTATTGTGGTCGATGCAAAATGGGCACGCGGCCACTACGGAAAACACTTCGTGACAACCACACTCATGAGCGGAAGAAAGGTTTACTTTCACGAGTGGGATCAGACACTGCGCTGCAATGAACTCTATTGGCTCAAGCCGCCTCAGTTCCATCGACCGCATCTTGATGCGGTGGCCAATAGTTTCGAGGAACACAAGCCCGACAATCCACCTGGGCCGCATATCGTCCTCACCCGCGAAAAGAAGACCCATGACGATCGGTTTTGTGAAGACATGAACGTGCTCAGGGCGCATTTGACTGACAAGGGCTATTTTGCAATTGATCCAGCGGATTTCACCATACCAGAGCAGAAGTGGATATTTTCCCGCGCTGAACATGTGGTGGCCGAAAACGGTTCTGCTCTCACGAATGCAATCTTTCGGCGCAACCCCACGCTACGAATTGACGCCATCATTGGGGCTGGTGCTGCAACAACCACATTTCAGGCACTATCTTCGGTTTATGGGTTCGATATTCGGTCTCACATCGTCGAATCTGTCCGAGAGGGGAAAGTTACACGTATTGTGCTTGATCGTGAAACCGCCAAGCGCATTTCTGACGCGGCCTAAATCAGCACTGTCATTTGTAGCTGTACTTATATTTTTGTAAATAAAATCAATGAACTAAGTCCACTGCGGAGCAGTTGATATGGTCTAAATGTTGGGCTACGAGTTTTTCAGCATCAACGCGATGGCGCGCAAACAACTGCAGATAAGCCTTGATGACAGCGTGCTCTGAGAAAGTGTCGTTGAGCGACCCATACCCACCTTCGACAAGATCACTGCGAAGCTCTGCATCGGTTCGCAGTGTGTGAATTGCTGTAGCAATACCTTCTACGTCTTCAACGCCGACGACGAGGCCGTTTTCGCGATGCTTCATGAACCATTGGGGCCCTTCTGACCTCGTGGAAACGACCGGCACACCTTGCGCCCATGCCTCAAGTATCACATTGCCTAGGGGCTCATGTCTTGATGGCATGACAAAGGCATCAGCTGCGGCGATGAACGGTTTCACATCTTTCCGCCATCCCAGAAAACGCACCCGCTCAGTGACATGCAATTCCTTCACCAATGAGCGCAGGGCAGATGCGTCGTCTCCATCACCGAGCAACCAAAGATAGGTGTTTGGCGATGTGGCTGTCGCGCGTATCAGATTGTCAAATCCTTTACGCTGAACGAAACGACCGCACGACACCAGCAATGTCGCATCAACGGGCGTATCGTGATCAGAGCGCTGCACTGGCATAGCCCTTGTTGTATCTGTGAAATTTGAGATCACCGCACGCTCTCTAGCCCATCCAAGATCGTCGACGCGCTGTACTATGCCTGGCGTATTGGCGACGACAACGTCGACGTTGCCAAGTTTCTTGAGAGAGCGAGGGTAGTCTCCCAATCTCAAAACACGGATGCATCCTTTCATTTGAGGCATAAGTTTACATCCCTTCGGGACCCAAGCCATCATCGCATCAGGCTGCCAGTCATCGGCAAGATGCTTAATCTTTCTTGGTAGGGTAAGCCGGGACAGCGATGCTGTGCGAAAGTGGCTTTCTAGCACGTCGGTTGCATCTTCAATCATCGGCCGCCAAATACGATTGGGACGCATGACGGTTTTTTGTGTCACGCCGTGTTTTGCAAGACTGTTGGCGAAGTGAACAAAGAACCGTTCCGCTCCGCCATCGCGTCCAAAGTGCAAATGCATCACCCGTAAAGGGTCGATGTGGCTCATAGTGGATCGTCCTTGGATGGGCGTACTTGTGTCGCGCGCCGCTGATAAACTTTCGCTTCCGTCAAGAACGAATAGACTGCCCCGGTCGCCGCCTGAATGTACCCCGGAAAGCCACACCGCCAAAGCCCATGCCTGACATAGAGGCGAAAAAAGTAGAACGGCGGGGAAATCAGCAGCCGCCAAGGATTGCGGGATTTGTCCTTTCGCACAATCATATCTGCTTTCAATGTGGAGTACTTGTTTTCTTTCAGGATCTGATCGTCTATCATCTGTGGTGTGAAGTGCAACAAGCTGCCTTTCTTGACCGTCTTCACCATGCCGTCAGGGATAATTTTCTCGTGCACATCAAGGGTCAGATCGAACGCCCCTTTTCCATTCCGGATCAAGCGCAGTTTTGCTCGCTCTTTTACGCCATTAGGTGTAAATCCAAATCCGGGTAAATAGCCACGACGTGGAATGCGCCAGCCAACCACAGACTTGGTACAATTTACCAACTCATCCAACTGCGACCGCAGTTCATCGTCCAACCGTTCATCTGCGTCGATGCTAAGGCACCAGGGTTGTGTGCACTTTTCGAGGGCAAACTGCTTCTGAGCGGCATAACCCAACCAAGGCTGATGAAAAATCTGGATAGGCAGCCCATCTTTCTGGAGTCGCTGCGCAATCATGATCGTGTCATCAGTTGAGCCGCTATCAACAAGAACGATTTCGGCACAATCGGCAACACTGCGGAGACAGTTTTCGATCTTTGCTGCTTCATTCAGGGAAATCGCAAATGCGGAAACCTGCAGGCGTCCCGTGTTTGTCTGACCTGCGTGGTTTTGTTGCATCTCTTTGCTCAACTCTTCTGTGGCCCCATTCTATTGCTTCAGGGCTTGATAGGCCACGCTGCAATCTGTTCTCAACCGGCTCGATTTAGTCTTGGCAGTTGAACATATTAACTACGAGAGTCGACTTTGTCACTTCAACCCCAATTTCTAGGCCGGGTGGCTAGCGTCTGTTTTGTGAGCTCTATGGATTGTCGCTGCACAGAGGCAAAGGGCCTGCATTCCACCCGGGGTGCTTTTTCCGGCGGTGACGAAGCGAACAAAGCGGTCATTCGGTTGAATTTATCCAACGGCAGGTTTGTCCGCATACCAGCCCTTCACCGAAATGGGTACATCCATCCTTTATAATCGTCCACCAGAACCTCCGCCCGTGCACGTTCGTCTGCCGTTAGCCTTGGTGTGATCAGCTCTAGTGAATCCAGCGCGTCCGGATCCCCGCCTATTGCCGATAAAGCATACCACAGGTACGCTCGGACCATATCAGGTGCCGGGATGCCCCGGCCGACTTCATAGTACCATCCCAAACCCGATTGTGCCCCCGCATGCCCTTTCAACGATGCCCGCAGATACCATTCAAAAGCCCGTTCGTCGTCACGCACAACGCCAAGGCCAAGGGCGTACATCACACCAATCAGTTCTTCGGCTTCGGCGTTACCCGAGCGCGCGTAAACCTCGAACAGTTCGCGCGCTTCAACGTATTCGCCCGCCTCCATCAGATCGCGCGCGACCTCCATATCGGCCTGCGCCGGGGTGGCCAGAAACAGCAAAAGCGCGCAGATGTATGTACAGGTTCTGTACGCTCTATGTACGCGTTGCATGGGGCCGTCCTCAGTCTTCATCTGAGTGCAAATCTTGCGATCGCACAGGGGATATCACCAGATGATTACATCCCCACCGACCCGGATCAAGCCCGTATCGGGCAGCTCTTGTTTTACGATAAGATCCTGTCAGGTAACAAAAATATCTCCTGCGGAACTTGCCATCACCACGACCACGCGGGCGGCGATGGGCTGTCGCTAGGGATCGGCGAAGGCGGTGTCGGGGTGGGCCCCGAGCGTACAGCGGGCACGGGCGCTGATGCGATCCGCAAACGCATCCCGCGGAATGCTCCAAGCCTTTGGAATCTTGGGCACCGTGACATTGAGCTGCTCTTCCATGATGGCCGCCTGACACGCTCTGACATCTATGGCAACGGCTTCGACAGCCCTGCCGAAGAATGGCTGCCCAAGGGGCTCGATAACCTTGTCGCGGCCCAGGCCCTCTTTCCAATGATCGCGCAATTTGAGATGGCAGGAAACCCGCGCGAAAACGAGATCGCAGGCGCCACCCATGACCGGATTGATGTGGCCTGGCCGATCATCGCAAAACGGGTCCGAACAATCCCGGCATACGGGCAGATGTTCGTGCAAGCCTTTGATAATATTGAGGAACCCGCCGATGTGACCATCGTCGAAATTGGCAATGCGCTTGGCGCTTTCATCATCAGCGAATGGCAATCATACGACAGCCCCTACGACAAATGGCTGACCGGCACGCCGCTGCCCGACGACGCCGAACGGGGCCGCGACCTTTTCTTTACAGGTCGCTGCGCATTGTGCCACGCAGGCGATCTTTTTACCGATCAAAGCTTTCACGCCCTCGGCCTGCCCGCTTTCGGACCGGGGCGTACCCGGCAATGGGATCAAATCTCGCGGGACGTGGGGCGCATGGCTGAAACCAACCTGTTGGAAGATGCCTATAAATTCAGAACGCCCTCGCTACGGAATGTCGCTCTGACAGCGCCCTACGGCCACAACGGGGCTTATCCGACACTACCCGATATGATCCGCCATCATGCTGACCCACAGGGCGCGCGCGATGCTTGGACACCCGATCAGGCGAACCTGCCAGATGTCCCTTGGCTCGCCACGGTGGACTTTGCGATCCGGCAAGACGCCCGCGAAACGGCGCGGCAACGAGAGGCGATCAACATGCGGCCCATCGCGCTAAGCGAGACCGAGATCGCAGATCTTGTCGCCTTCCTCCACGCGCTTACTGGTGAAACAGCCCTCACGCGGCCACTTGGTCGTCCCGAAACCGTCCCCAGCGGTCTACCTGTCGACTAGGAAACGGAAAGCCAAGTTACGGTTGGCCTGGAAGTATCCCGCCGGAGGCTTCAGCACCATCATCGGGCCTATGCCGTCCGGATCATCACCCCCAAGTCTGCCACATTCGTCCCCGTCGCCTTGGTGATCAACAAATCGCCCGCTTCTTTCAGGGCCGCATAACTGTCGTTGTTGGCCAGAAGCCCATCTAAATCGCCGATCTTGCCCAGCGTATTCTGATCAACGATACCGCCCGCCGCATCCGTCGGACCGTCACGTCCGTCACTGCCGCCTTGCAGACAGGTCCACTGTGTCCAACCCCTTCGGGCGGCCTCTTGTGCAATTCTCAGCGCGAGTTCCTGATTGCGCCCGCCGCGGCCATTGCCATGCAAAATCACAGTTGTTTCGCCACCCCATACGGTCGTGCCTATCACGGCCTGATTGCAGATCATCTGGGCGGCCTCTGCCACATCCCCAACAATTGGCGTCGAGATCACATGCGCATCGGTTGCCGCCGCTTTCATCGCTGCGACGCTTTTGCCGTTCGATCCCACCAACCTGTTGCTCACCTGTGGCAAAGGTGGCGGCTTGTGCGTCTCTTTCAAATGCACGCGCACGGCCTCTGGCACCTTGTTCCACAATCCTGATTGCTTCAGGAGCGCAACCGCCTCTTGCGCGGTGCCAATCGGCCCCACCGTAGGCCCACTGGCAATCGCCGAAAGATCATCGCCAATGACATCCGAAAGGATCAGCGCGGTTACATGCTGTGGCGTCGCATGCCGCAAGAAACCGCCACCCTTAAGGTCCGACAACTGCTGCCGGATCAGGTTCATCGCCGCAATATCCAGGCCCGCGCCCAACAGCAGATCGTTGACCTGTGCCTTGTCTTCCAATGTCAGTGCGCCCGCAGGTGTCGGCAACAACGCCGAGCCACCACCCGAGATCAGCGCCAGTACCGGGCCATTTGCCACGTTCAAAGCCGCAATAACAGCCTGCGCGGCAGCGGCCCCATTCGCATCCGGCACAGGATGCCCGGCGGCCATGACCGTGGCACCAGTTAAAGGCGTCGCATTCTCATAATTCGTTACCACAAGGCACTTCACCCCGGCAAAGCGTTCCAGTGCCGCCTTCGCCATCAGGCACGCCGCTTTGCCGACAGCAACAATCAAAGCCGGATCAGGCATATCAGCCAATGCCCCTGCGACAGCCGCATAGGGATCAGCCGCATTCACCCCCGCCTCAAAAATCCGCAAAACCTCTGCGCGATCATCACCCATTATGTCCGTCCTCCCGTGCCGCCATCAATGCCGCCATGCGCTGTACTACGCGTAACTCCAATTCTGCCGACGGCGATGCGCTCAGGGAAGGCATCGACAAAGCGACGAGCACCCGTGGTCGTGGCATCGCGAGCATCACATGGGTCGCCGAATAGCGCTCAAACAGATACGCGATATGGTCGTCCGCGACCGCGCCCAGCAGCGGCGGATCAATGCGGCGCAAAACAGGAGCGGTGGCAAAAATCTGATCCAATACATCGTCTTGCAAATCCTTGAGGCTCTCGTTGCTGACAACGACGGCCCCCTCCACAAGCGGGTGATCCTGCAGGTCACGCAGAAAACCCATGGGGTCGTCCATTTTCGCATGCGCGAGGTGGTGCAACAGACCCAAGCTCTGTTCTTCCAGCCGCAATGCGCGCGCGTCGTTCAGGATTGCCACAACAAAAAGCGTCGTCATGATCGCGGCAATAGTCAGCAGATACCCATCTCGCCCGAGTGCGGCGAACATGCTGATCATCCCACCAACAACAAAGGCGGCAATGATCATCACCCCAAGGTTCACCAAAGTCGCGCGATGCCCCAGATGCGTGCGCCCCAACCCGATGGCCAACCAACACAGGATCAGAACGCCGAGGGCCGAAAACTGTATTGGCAAGTCAATGTAGAGCAGCAAAAAGTCGCCCGCTGCCAAAGGGATAAACAGGATCAATGACAGCCCAAGCCGCACGACCATCGCGTTTTCATTCGATGACAGCGAGGCCCGGTTACGCGTGATAATCAGCCAGCCCGACAACACAAACCCCAACAGCTGGAACCCCAGCAGGGCAAACAAACGTGCGGGATCAATACTGTCAGAATACCACAGCGACGACGCCGCAAAGAGTACTGCTCCACCCCCAATCACCGCCTTGATCAGCGGCGGGGCATGGCGGCGCAGCAGCCCTTCGGTCAGGATCAGCACGGCCAGCGGGATAATGGCAGCGGCAAAGAGGATCAGTATCCGAAACGCCTCAATCCCTGTCAGGATCATCAGGACTCGTCCGGCAAAGAGCACCATCGTCATGCGCAAACCAAAAAGGAATCGCCGGTTAATCGGGTCCCAAGGATCGCGGCGCACCAAAACCGTTTGCAAGGTGAACAAGCCCAAGAGTGCCGCACAGGACAAAAACAATTGCGTAATAATTGTCGCCGCAGCAATCATTCGTTGCGTACCTTGTAGGGTCGCAGAATGGACCACGTGCGTGAGGTGTCCGCCCAGTGAACCGCTGGCAGAACAACACGCCGCAGCGCTACCAGACCACCGGTCAGGAGCAACCCCAGAACCGCCGACTTTGGCACCTCGCGGGTCAGATAGGTCCGCATCGCTGTAAGATCCATCAGGCCCAATTGCAGCACATCGTCGCCGCGGGTGTAGTCCAATGCATCTTTACAAAACACATTGTAACGATCATCGCGATGTTTCGGCGCCATTTCCCATGTCTTCTTCAGGTCATCGGAACCGCCCGTGTAGGCATCGGTGATTACGAACCGCTCTTCATCAAAGCCCGCCTCATCCCCCACGCCGAACACATGCCGTTGTGTCGTCATGATCTCGCGCGCCAGTAACAGGTGGCTCAGCGTGCGCCGCCCGTGCTGGGGACTGGGCCAAATGTCCGAAAACATCTCGCTCACCATGCCGACAACCGCGGGCACCTGGGTCACATTTGACACCCAGACCGGGCGGAACTGGCGGCGAAAGAAGATCAGAAAACAGGTCAGACCATAAAGCACCCAGGACAGATTCTTGGACCGTTCATCCGGGTCCACCATCACGAGGCCAAGGTGCAGTACGTCGGTGGGATACGGGGCTGTATTCAACGACATCACCGCCAAGGCATTAAAAGCGATCGGTGAGCCATCGCGGCGCGACACAAGCGTGACAACGACGCTGCCCATGCGTTCTTTGTCGCCAGAAAAAACACCATAAGTCAGGCCACCCGCATCCAGCGTACGCGCGGCAACAGTCCGCAGATCCGCACTCAATGCAGCAAGGGACGTATCGTCCATCCATAGTCCCGGGCGCTCAACAATACGCACCAGATAGTCGGCCTCGGTGCGCAGGGTCACGTCCATGTATTTGCGCCCGAAGGTCTTGAAAACGGTGCCGATCAAAGTGCTATGCCTATCCCTACCGCGCCCACGTTAGGGGCCGCAGGGATGCGGCACAAGTACGGCGGGTCAGAGGTAGCGGTTCACCAGATTTTCCAACCGTTCCTGACGGCCAGAGCGGGGTTCAGGGTTGATGTTGTCGCGCACAACGCAATCAAAGCACTGATCCAGCGTGGCTTGGGTTAACAGACCTTGCGCGTCTGGCGTCTCCCATCCGGCGTAGCGCGCATTCCGCGCCGCCTCTAATCTGCCATCTTCCAGCATCGCAGCGGCCGCTTTCAGACCAGCAGCACAGGCATCCATGCCACCCACATGCGCGAGGATCAGATCCTCTGGATCAAGCGACTGGCGGCGCAGTTTGGCGTCAAAGTTTGTGCCGCCGGTGGTAAACCCACCTGCGCGCAGCACCTCATAATATGCCAGCGCCATCTCTGGCACGTTGTTGGGAAACTGATCAGTGTCCCAGCCAGATTGATAATCATTGCGGTTCATGTCGATGGACCCAAAGATGCCCAACTCGCGCGTCAGCGCCAGCTCATGCTCGAACGAATGCCCTGCTAAGATCGCATGGCCTTGCTCGATGTTCATCTTCACCTCACCTTCAAGACCAAAGTCCTTGAGGAAGCCATAAACCGTCGCGACATCATAATCGTACTGATGCTTGGTCGGTTCCTGTGGCTTTGGCTCGATCAGGATCGCCCCTTTGAACCCCATCTTGTGTTTGTAATCGACAACCATCTGTAACATCCGGCCCGCCTGTTGGCGTTCACGGCCCATGTCCGTGTTCAGCAGGGTTTCATACCCCTCGCGCCCACCCCACAGGACATAGTTTTCGCCGCCCAGTTTCATCGTCGCATCCATGCAGGTTTTGATGGTCGCGGCAGAATAGGCGAACACATCGGGGTCCGGGTTGGTCGCGGCACCGGCCATAAAACGTTTGTGCGAAAACAGGTTCGCCGTGCCCCACAGCAATTTCATACCGGTGGCATCCATCTTCTCGGCGAAGTAATCGACAATCGCCTCAAGGTTCTTGGTGCTTTCGGCAAACGTCGCCCCTTCGGGACGCACATCAGCATCGTGGAAACAAAAGTACGGCACATCCAAAATCTGGAACATCTCAAACGCCACATCGGCCTTCAGCCGAGCCGCATCCATACTTTCGCTGAACCACGGACGATCAAAGGTCTGACCACCAAAGGGGTCGCCACCGGGCCACGCTAACGAGTGCCAATAGGCGGCGGCAAAGCGCAAATGATCTTTCATCACCTTACCCATGACCATTTCATCGGGGTTGTAGTGGCGGAAGGCAAAATCGTTATCGCTGTCGGGGCCTTCGTAGGTGACGGCGGGAATACCTTTGAAGAAATCGGTCATGTCAGTCCTTTCAACGCGCCGTAGCTGGCGCGGTATCTTGCGTGCGCCTCGGCAAAGGCGCTGGTGAGTGAGGTATCGGGTTCAATCGTGGGGGCGATCTGAGGCGCGGTCGCAATCTCAACCCCTGCCCCGGTTGCGGCCATCATACCCAGGCGCGCCGCCCCGAATGCGCCGCCAAAATCGCTTAACAACGGGAATTTCAATCGGCAGGTTCAGTGAGGTCGCAATCGCCTGTACCCAGTAGTCGGATTTTGACCCGCCGCCGACCGCGATCAGCCGGTTGATCTGGGTGCCGGTGGCTGAGAGCGCATCAAAACTGTCACGAATGGCATGGGTGACGCCCTCCAGCACCGCACGGGTCATCGCAGCTTGATCGGTCGCGTGATCAAGGTGCAGGAAACAGCCGCGGATATCGGCGTCATTATGCGGAGTCCGTTCGCCGCCCAGATACGGCAAGAACAGTGTTCGTCCGGGTGCTTGCAGTGACCCGAGAACACCCGTCAGGGTGGCCGAGGGCTTGTCCGTGACTTGCCCGAACCAGTTCAGCGCATCGGCAGCGGCCAGGATCACGCCCATCTGGTGCCATGTGTCTGGCAAGGCGTGGCAAAACGTGTGCACAGCGGTCGCGGCGTCCGGCTGATAGGCGTCTGATGCGGCAAACAAAACGCCCGAGGTGCCCAGCGATACAAAGGCATCGCCCGCTTTGACGACGCCGACGCCAATCGCACTCGCGGCATTGTCGCCACCACCACCCGCTACGACGACACCCTTGGGCAAGCCCCAGCGCGCAGCCAGTTCATCGCGGATTTGGCCGGAAACTTCTGACCCCTCAACCAGCCGTGGCATCTGCGCCCGGGTCATCCCCGTCTCAGTCAGCAAATCATCCGACCAATCGCGTTTGCCCACATCGAGCCAGCTTGTCCCGGCAGCATCTGACATTTCGGCCACGGCCTCGCCTGTCAGCCAGTGGCGTAGGTAGTCTTTCGGCAAAAGAACGCGCGCAACCTTGGCAAAGATCTGGGGCTCATGTCGCGCGACCCAGACAAGTTTGGGGGCGGTGAAGCCCGGAAAGACGATGTTGCCCGTCAACCGTCGAAACTGCGGGTCGCCATCCAACTCGGCGGCTTCCACGGCAGAGCGTGTATCATTCCAAAGGATACAAGGCCGCAGCACCTGATCATCGGCACCCAACAGGGTCGCCCCATGCATCTGGCCCGACAAGCCAACGCCACGCACCGACGCCAGCGAGGTTTGTGCCGCCAGCGCCTGCATCGCAGCATCTGCCGCATCCACCCAATCCGCAGGGGCTTGTTCTGACCAACCGGACGCGGGGCGCATAGCCTCTGGCGGCGCTGTCGCTTCCGCGACAATCGCCTGTGCGTCGTTGATCAAAACAGCCTTGAGACCGGAGGTTCCCAGATCAAGACCGATATACATTACGCTGCCTTTTTAGGATTCTTACCCATGATGATCATCGACAGGATGTCATCTTCGGTGACGTCCTCGACCCGCTCGGTCCCGATCAACTGCCCGTTCTTCATGACAGATACACGATCACATAGCTCCATCATTTCACGGGTGTCATGACTGATCAGGAAAATACCAAGGCCTTGCGCTTTCAGCTCTTTGATCAGATCAGCCACCATCGCGGTTTCGTGCACACCTAAAGCGGCAGTCGGTTCGTCCATGATCAGGATGCGGGCGTTAAAATAGACCGCACGCGCAATCGCGACCGACTGGCGTTGACCACCTGACAGCGAACGCACAGGTTCCGAGAAGCGTTGAAAGTTGGGGTTCAGCCGCGCCATGATCTTGCGCGATTCCGCTTCCATTGCAGTGTCATCGACCAGACCGAATTTGGTTGTGATCTCACGGCCCAGGAACAGGTTTGACGCAGCATCGAGGTTATCTGACAGCGCAAGCGTCTGATAAATCGTTTCGATATTATGCGCGCGGGCGTCAATCGGGCTGTTGATCTCCACCTTCTTACCATCCACGAAAATTTCGCCTGCGTCCTTTTTATAAGCGCCCGACAAGATTTTGATCAGCGTCGATTTCCCGGCGCCATTGTGGCCCAGAAGGCCCACAACTTCGCCCGGCATCACGTCAATGGACACATCGTCAACCGCTTTAATCCCGCCAAAATGAATCGAGATATTGCGCATTTCCAAAAGTGGGGTGCTCATTATGCGTCTCCTGTTCTGCGGCGGTAGATAATGTCGATCCAGACAGCGAGGATCAGCACGCCACCGACGATCATGTTTTGCAAGGGCGAGTCGACACCCACCATGCCCATGCCGGACACCAGCGCCTGCATGATCAACGCACCAAGGATGGCGCCATAGATCGTACCGACACCCCCGCCAACGCGGTGCCGCCAATAACAGCCGCAGCAATGACGCGAAGTTCGTCCAATTCACCCAGTGAAGATCCGGCAGAACCAAGACGGGCCGAAGCAATCACCGCTGCGATGGCCGTCAGCGCGCCCATCAGGGCAAAGACCTTGACTGTCAGCATGCGCGTGTTGATGCCGGACAGTTCAGCCGCATCCGGGTTGCCACCCATTGCAAAGATATAGCGGCCAAAGCGGGTTTTTTTGGCAACCACTGTCATTGCGATTGTTACGAACAGAACTATCAGAACCGAGATCGGGAAACCGTAGGCTTCTGTATAACCCTCTGGCATTTCCAGCCCTTCCGCCGCAAAGCGACGTTCCAGAATACGAGTTGGGACCAGATAAGCGTTCATGATTGCTGTGATCCCGCAGATCGCCGCGACGAGGATCGCACCCAGCGCATATTCCGCCCAGAGCGGTTTGACCGCAAAGTCGTGGCTGATGTGCTTGCGCCGTGTGTTGATCAGGAAAAGGATGGTCAAGACTGAACCGACAATGGCCAAAGCCCAACTTGCCGTGACACCAATGGTACCGCTGGCGCCGCCCAGTTTGACAAAGGTCGGGTCGAGCGGCGAGATCGTTGTTCCCTTGGACACCCACCAAGCGCCGCCACGCCAGATCAGCAGACCACCAAGTGTGACAATGAAGGACGGGATCGTCAGATAGCCAATCAACCAGCCTTGGAACCCCCCGATAGCAGCCCCGAGCAGCAGGCCGATAAATACCGTGATGACCCAAATCGCGGGGCTGCCAAAACCTAAGATATCCGGCAGGATTTGCACCTGAATAACACCCATCAGCATCCCGATGATGCCGAGCAATGAGCCAATCGACAGGTCGATGTTCCGGGTCACGATCACAAAAACCATCCCGGTTGCCATCACCGCCACCGAGGCTGTCTGCAATGTCAGCGTAAACAGGTTGCGAGGCGTTAAAAACGTCCCCCCGTTGCGACATGAAACACCAAAGAGATCACGATGAAGGCACCGATCATGCCCAGAAGTCGCGTGTCGATCTGTAGTGTTTTGATTAAATTCCCAAGTCCGCCCGACATTGGTTCCCTCCCCTTCAACCCCTGGCAGGGTCGCCTTAAAGAAGGCCCCACCCGCCAACGCGGATGGGGCCTTTTTGTCGTTGTTCAGATTATTCGCAAACGGCGAGACCCGAGACACCCTGGCAAAGGACGTCTTTTTCGATCCAGCCCGCATCCAAAACAAGGTTCAGGTTGTCCTGTGTGATTGGCTGCGGGGCCAGCAGCATCGAGTTCACAGTGACACCACCGGGTGATGTGAATTCACCTGCGCCTGCAACTTCTTTCATCATGGAACCACCAGCCAATGCGACGGCGATTTCGCCTGCATTGCGGCCCAACTCGCGACTGTCTTTCCAGACAGACACAGTCTGTGTGCCAAGGGCCACACGGTTCAACGCAGCGTGGTCACCGTCCTGCCCAGACACTGGCAGACCGTCCATGCCCTGCGATGCAAGCGCCGCGACAACACCACCAGCCGTACCGTCGTTCGATGCAACAACCGCATCAACTTCGTTGTTGGTCTGTGTCAGAATCTGCTCCATGTTGCGCTGCGCGTTAGCGGGTTGCCAACCGTCTGTATAGGCTTCGCCCACAATTGTGATTGCACCAGAATCAATGGCGGCCTGAAGCACCTCTTGCTGACCGCCGCGCAGGAAGTCAGAGTTCGGATCGGTTGGCGAGCCTTTGATCATCACGTAGTTGCCTTCAGGCTGGGCGGCAAACACGGCGGCGGCCTGCATCCGGCCAACTTCGACGTTGTCGAATGTCAGGTAGAACGCGCGCGGGTCTTCGATCAGACGGTCATAGCCGATGACCGGAATGCCAGCAGCTTCGGCTGCATCAAGTGCGGGGCCGATGGACGCGCCATCCTGAGCGAGAATTATCAGCGCATCAACACCCTGTGTGATCAGGCTTTCAACATCGGCCAACTGCTTGGTCGCAGAAGACTGCGCATCAGCAGACAGATACTCTGCTCCGGCAGCCTCAAGTGCGCCAAGCATCGCAGCTTCGTCAGTTTTCCAACGCTCTTCCTGAAAATCAGACCAGCTCACACCAACGGTGACGCTGTGACCATCTGCAAATGCAGTTGTGCTGAAGCTTGCTGCCACGATGGCCGCCGCTATAACGGATTTATGCATATTTTCCTCCCATAGTGTGCCCCATGCATCGGGGCGGGGGCCTTTTGACCCTACGTCGTTGAGCATGACTTATTAATTTCAGTTGTCAAAATAAAAATTGGTGAAAAATGCAAAAATATGGCTTTTCACATGACTTATTATTGGGCAGTCTACGAAAATGCAGGAAAAAAGGCAGGTGGCAGCGCCATATTACTTCAAGGCTTGAACTATGTATGACGTCATAGCGGAACAAGACAACGAATCGGACGGCCCATCGGGGTGCGGGCCATTGTTGTCTACAGACACCCCGGATGCCAAGCCCTTGCGCCAACAGGTCTTTGAACATGTGCGCGCGGCTGGACGCGCTGCGCGGGCGGATGTCACGCGCGCAATCGGGATCAGCGCAGGCTCTGCCACGACATTGACCGCCGATCTCATCTCAGCTGGTTTGCTGCGCGAGGTTGAAGGACTTCCGCGCAGATCCGGTCGCGGACGCCCGCCCGTCGCGCTGGAGGTAGTGCCTGAAGCGCGCCATGTGATTGGCATCAAGCTGTCCGATGAAATTCACTCAGCGGTGCTGACTGATTTTGCGGGGCGTATCCTCGCGGACGCCACACTGCCGTCTTCGCACGGGCGCAAATCCCTAGAGACGCTACTGGAAGAGATCGATGTGCTTATGGACCTCGCCCTGAAAGAGGCGGGCAAGACGCTCTCGGATGTGTCCGCTGTCGGCATCGGCATGCCGGGTATTATCGACCATGACAGTGGCACCGTGTCTTGGTCACCGCTCCTGACCGCATCAGATACAGACCTCCGCACCACTTTTCTGGCGCGGTTCGGCGTGCCGGTCCACGTCGACAATGATACCAATGTTCTCAGCTTGGCCGAGCTTTGGTTTGGCGCCGGACGATCCATTTCCGATTTCGCCGTCGTCACAATTGAAAACGGTGTCGGGATGGGGCTGGTGTTGGACAATCGGCTGTTCCGCGGCGCACGTGGGATGGGTCTGGAACTTGGGCACACCAAAGTACAGCTGGACGGTGCGCTTTGTCGCTGCGGACAACGCGGCTGCCTTGAGGCCTATCTGGCCGACTACGCCTTGGCACGAGAGGCCGCAACAGCACTGGACCGCAACCCGCGCACGCTACAAAGCCCCAGCGAAATGCTGGATGCACTTTTTGCCCAGGCCAAGTCAGGAAACGAGGCTGCGCGCACGATTTTCCGCCGCGCCGGGCGCTATCTCTCGGCGGGCCTGTCGAATGTGATCCAGCTGTTTGACCCAGGGCTGATCATCTTGTCGGGCGAAAGGATGCAATATGATTTCCTTTACTCTGATGAGGTGTTGGCCGAAATGCAGAAACTGACCCTCAGTGACGGGCGCACACCATGCAAAGTCGAAATCCACGCATGGGGTGGCATGATCTGGGCGCGCGGTGCGACGGCATTGGCGCTGGAAGCTGTGACCGATGCCGCCTTGGGCGAAACCCGCGCATGATCCGCTATCTTGCTTGTTTTCTTGCCACCACGGCGGCGGCTGACCCGTTGTTCGAGGATCGCTCTGCGGGCTTACCGGAACACATCTATGGCGGGGGATGGGAGCATTTCGTGGGCGGCGGTGTTGCGGTCTTTGACTGCAATGGTGATAGCTTGCCAGACCTCTTTGCCGCCGGAGGTGAAAACCCTGCCAAACTGATGGTCAATCAAGGCAACTTTCAGTTCGACGAAGCGCCAATGGACGAGATTACCGGCGTAACCGGGGCCTACCCGCTCGACATTAATGACGATGGGTTTATGGACCTGTTTGTGATGCGCGTGGGCCAGAACCGGCTTATGATGGGCGACGGCACCTGCACATTCGCACAAGGCAGTCTTTTACCCCGCACAGACGATTGGACCACTGCCTTTTCAGCGTGGTGGGATTCGGATGGCCGCATTGTGATGGCTGTAGGCAATTATGTCGACCGCGCCAATCCCGATGGGCCTTTCGGGACCTGTGACAACAATTACCTGCTACGGCCCGGTCGGGGTGACTACCTTCAAACACCTCTGGCCCCGGGCTTTTGCCCCCTGTCCATGCTGGCTGCCAAGGATGCGCGCGGGCGGGCCACATTACGCATCTCAAATGATCGCCACTACTATCTGCGCGATGGGTACGAACAGATGTGGGACATTGCAGATGAGCGGTTTCTGGGCATAGAGGATGGCTGGCAGAACGTCTCGCTCTGGGGCATGGGCATCGCCAGCCGGGATCTGACGGGTGATGGGCGCGATGAGGTGATGCTAACGTCGATGGGCGATCAAATGATGCAAATTGCCAGTGCAGACGGCACTTATGCCGCCGCACCCTTTACCATCGGCACATATGCGCAGCGCCCACACACCGGCGATGATGGGCGGCCCTCGACCGGATGGCACGCAGAATTTGCCGATGTCGACAACGATGGGCGTGCGGATCTGTTTATCGCCAAAGGCAATGTTGATCAGATGCCAGGTTTGGCGATCAAGGACCCCAACAATCTGCTGATGCAAAACCGGGATGGGACGTTTCGTGAAGCGGCCGCGACTGCCGGAGTTGCCACGAAAGAGCGATCCCGCGGCGCAGCTTTGGCTGATTTTGACCGCGACGGTCGCTTGGATCTTGTGGTGATGAACCGCCGCGCGCCGATGGAACTCTATCGCAATGTCACGCCAGAGACTGGCAACTGGCTCGCGGTTGGTCTGACACAACGGGGCCGCAACCGAAACGCCGTGGGGGCTACCATTTTGGTTGAAACGGACGCGATGCACCAAAGCCAGCAGCTGACTGTTGGAGGAGGTCATGCTTAGCGGCAAATCCCTGCCCCTGCATTTTGGATTGGGTGATGCATCAGCGGCTACGATTAAGGTGACATGGCCCGATGGCACGATCACCACGCAGCAAGGCAGCGCAAACCAAACGCTGCAGATCAGCCGCTAACTGTAGAATCTTGCGCAGCTTTTTTGATAGCGCGGACTCTCAAGAGCTGCCGTGGCTGCGTGCTATTGCGCGACCCGCTCGTATGCTTAAGCTGTACAAAGGAAACGCGAGGCTGGATTGATTTCGCTGTAGCTCGTTGGGGTTGGTGTCGCCAACAGTGACTTCGACCTCTAGAGGGCTTGGCTTATCGGGTTGAGGACCTACCATTCCGTTACAACTGGTATCCTCAACGATCGGAGTGAACATGAGAGCTTTCATTCTTGCATTTCTTTTTGTTGTGGGCGCAGTTAACGCCGCGCACCCTCGGAACGACGTAGAGTTGCATCCAGACGCAATTGAGCATATTCTGAGCGATCCTGATGGAAGGATCGCCCGTTACATCGAATTGCTGTACCAGCATTCACCGACGGGCGTCTTTTATGAAGAGCTTATTGAGCCAGAGCACGATCTGGCTCAGTCCACGCGCCGTGCCTTAATACTGGCGCGACTTCTCAGATTTGATCTCAATGGCGACTATGTTGTCGACGAGGTCGAACTCGTGACAGCCCGCGACCTGTTTCCGCATGATACGTGGCTCAATATCAAAATTGCATTTGCCGCTGCAGATAAGAACCGGGATTGGAGCCTGTCTGAAGCAGAGATAAAGGACCATGTTGAGGTTGAGCTGCAGCGCGGGCCGAACATCAGTGGGCGAATTCTCATGGATTTTGATGCCGACAAAAACGGCGAAGTTCATGCGCGCGAAATCGTACGCACCATTCGCCGTGTCGTCGAAGCCGAAGCTCAGAAGTGCTCACTGCCGCCCGTACCTGATCATGCAGAATTGGTTCTTGTCACGGGATCGCGCGCTGCAGCGCTGTCAAATGTCACTGTCGTCGGCGAGGATGACGTGACAACCGCAGCTGAATTGCTTGTAGAAGAAGGGGACACGCCACTTTACGTTATTGTCAGCCTCACCGAACCCACCGTCTTGAACATCATTGGCGCAACCCACCGTATAACAAATTTAATAGTCAACGCGCAGGACCGCCAAACCGGCGTTGCCTAAGCGTTCATGAAGATAAGGTACATTTCTCGACAACCGGCCGTTGCATTGCTGCGGGAACTGGTAGCCGTACAAGCCGGACGTCTTCGGATTATATTGCCACGCGTCTTGGGCGTGATGCGGACCATGTCATCAGCCATTTCGAGATGCCATTTGTCGGCATTCCCTCGAATACTGTCTTGCATGATGGTCAGCAAGAACCGGAAACAGGGCGAATTGCAGTCGTTGATTTTGGCAGATCATCTGTTGTCGTGCGCCAGGAAGACGCTGAGAAAGTCAAAAACATCGAAGATCACAGGGAGTTTGCGCTAGAATTGGTAAGACGGGACCTTTACCGGCATTATCCCTATGGTGTTGTCTCGATGGACGTCGATCAGGTGATCAGTCTTGAACCTGTTGTATCATACGATGTGATGCCGCGCCATGCGGGCCTGTTGCAGTTGAAACAAGATGGTTTCATCACCCTAACAGCTGACGGGCTTTATCGTATCGAGCGCCAATTCGTGCGGTGGCCTGCTGGATTTGAAGGCGCGTTTTCCGAGGATTTTGTTCTGGCAACTGGTGTTGATATGCCAACACATGGGTCACCGCGTGGATCGGGCGTCACGCGTGAGGGGACAGGTGAGTGCCTTTACAGCCCTTTGGGCTGCTAGTTTGATAAATGACGATGTAGATTGAAGTGGCAAACGTTCACTTCCCAGCATTTCGTCGGCAGCTTTGCTGCATTTTGTCATCGACAGGGCGTGTGGCATAAAGCGCCATGTGGTCTGACATTCTAGACTAACGCGGGCGCTCCACGGGCAAGCCACTTGGCACGGTGTCTGGAATGCCCAAACGCCCGTCCTTGGCCGCGGGATCAGTGAGCGTATTCAGAAACGCAATCAGTGCAGTCACATTGGCGTCGCTGATCCTGCGCGGCGCATGGGTGACCGCTTGTGCGATGGTAGCGTTGTCAGCCAGCCCGCGCGTATCGTCAACCGGAAGCTCAGGCAACAGCGCCGCTTTCACATCATAGCTCTCCAACGCCGCCACTGGATCAAGATGCGCAACGATGAAACGACGCAAGTCACGATGTGCGCCAGCATGCCCGTAGGGTCCGGTGATGGCCACATTGCGCAGCGACGGCGTGCGGAACGCATAGAGATCCGATGGATCACCCGTTACCCGGAACCGTCCTTCATCACGGGCATGGCTTTCAAAGCGGGCGGCTTTGCCGGGCCCGATTTGGGGCGCGCCCATTGCGTGAAATGCGTGATCGGTCAGGAACGGACCGCTATGACAGCTGGCACAGCCCGCGCCATCGTAAAACAGTGCCATACCATCAGCGGCGACCTCGGATAGCACCGCCTCACCGCGCAAGACCGCGTCAAAAGGTGCCGTGTCAGAACGCCACTCGAACGCCATAAACGCCGCTACAGCGTTCGAGATATCAGCGAAAGTGATCTGATCAGGTGTCTCGATATGGTCATACACCGTTCTGAATGACGCAGCATAGGCGGGAATGTCACCAACCCGTCTTGCAATGATATCCCACGCGCCGCCCTGCCCTGTGATCACGCCACGTCGCACAGCTTGAGAGACGTCATTTTCGCTATAGTGCCCAGCCATTTCATCGGGACTGAGCACGGGAAACATGGTTTGCGCGGATAACAGCGAAGCAAAACCCGTCACCATATCCACATCCAATGGCGTGCGCAGCCCGCCGGGACGATCAGGATCAACCTCAATCCGGCCATCGTGGAACAGGACGGTGAATTCATGGGCGCCAAGATTGAACAGTGCTGGCGCATTTCGCGGGATGCGCTGCTCGGGCATGTTATCAGGATCAGCGAGCCGTTTTGGCCCCAGCCCAACGCCGCCATCACCGATCCCAAGCGACAACCCATCGCCCGTGCCAAACGCAGGATGGTGGCACGTCGCACAAGACACATTGCGGTTGCCAGACAATATCGGATCATAAAACAGCAATTGGCCTAATCGGGCTTCCGCCTCATCAACGGGGGCGAAGTCGGCATCTGTCAGGGGTGCCGGGATGCTTTCGGCGGATGCAATGCCCGCACAGACCATTGCCACTATACTAAGAACTGACCGCATCACTTTCCTGCCCCTTGCCTTTGGCAATGGTTAACATGGAATTGGGGGCGCACAAGTGCGATGGATTACTCCATGTGTTTGCGAATGCGGTTGACCATGAACCAAACAAAACCCAAGACAACTGGCGTGGCAATTGCGGCCATCCCGGTTTTGCTGACACCTAAAGCTTCGTTCAACGGCCCGGTCATATTCAGCACCAGATTCACCGCATAGTAACTGATTGCGACAACCGATAGACCCTCGACCGTGCGTTGCAACCGCAGTTGCAGATCAGCGCGTTTATCCATGCTGGTCAGCAGTTCCTGATTCTGGGCAGATCGTTCAACATCGACCCGCGTGCGCAACAGGTCGCCTGCACGCAGCGCACGATCTGACATCGCCTGCAACCGGTCCTGGGTGGATTTGACCGTCCGCATCGCGGGATCAAAACGCCGCATCATGAATTCGCCAAATGTCTGACGCCCGGTAAAACGTTCTTCGCGCAAAACAGCGATGCGCTGGTTTACGATCGTCTCATAGGCCCCTGTTGCACCGAACCGAAAAGACGACTGCGCAATCGTATTTTCGATCTCTGCGGATACCTCAAGTAGCGCCTGCAGCACTTTGGCAGGGTCAGCATCGGCACCGCGCATGTCCTCCAACAGGCTGGTCAGGCGTCGGTCAAATTCACCCATCTTGCTACCCAACGCACGCGCACGGGACAGGCCCAGCATTGACATCGCCTTATATGTCTCGATTTCGCACAACCTCTGGACCACGCGGCCAACCCGGCGCTGCCCTACATGAGAGCGTGCAAAAACGGCAAACCGCATATGCCCAGCAGGATCAATGCGGAAATCCCCAGCAACGACAAGATCATCTTCAATCACGCGACTGATGGCGAGACTTTCGGGAACGAACCAATCACGTGCCTTTTCAATAATACCATCGTCACCATCAACAACTTCGATACGGATCAAGGCCGAGGTCACACGCGTACCCGGCGCCGCCTCCAGCCAGTCTTGCGGGAATACCCCAAAGGTGGCGGCGTCAAACGGACGCTCAGCCAACCCCTCACCGAAGATCGTATAGGTGACAAACTCTGTGTGGCTTTCCCATTTCAGCCGATGCTTGCCGACTTGACCAAAGTAATGTGTCGCGTCGGGCTGCGGATGTTGTGCGCCGAAACGGTCCAGTAAATCAATCAGATGCGCACGATCCGCATCACGATCACGTCCAGCTGCGTTGCTGGTAAAGCTTAATGGCAAGATAAGCCGCACGACTGGGCGCATCGACAGCAGGAAACGGGCGCGCATGCAATTCATTTGCCATCGCATAGCGCAGAGGATGATCTTTGATCGGCGGCATGGCCCGCACCTTTGTTAAAAACTTAGCTGCTAAACTAGCGGTGTTCCATCACGTGTAAACAAAAAATTCTTTAATTATTAGATACTTAATAGAGTACAACGGTATACCGTGCTGCTACACCGGTAGCATAAAGACGGTCTGGACGCCGCATATGCCGCTGCGTTAGGCAAGCGCATGTCTCGTTTGATCCTATTCAACAAACCCTTTGGTGTCCTGTCACAGTTCACCGACGCCAAAAGCCCGACACCACGGCCGACTCTTTCGGCCTTTATTGACATGCCCGGTGTTTATCCTGCCGGGCGGCTGGATCGGGACAGCGAGGGACTTTTGGTGCTGACCGACAATGGAAAACTACAGGCGCGCATCGCTGACCCAAAAAACAAGATGAGCAAAACCTACCTGGTGCAGGTTGAAGGGGCACCCACAGACAAAGACCTCACCCCACTCCGTGATGGTGTCACACTGAAAGACGGCCTCACCCGACCAGCAAAAGTGCGGCTGATTGCACCGCCAGATCTTTGGGAACGCGACCCACCCGTTAGATTCCGCAAATCAGTGCCGGACGCATGGCTCGAAATCACGATCAGCGAGGGGCGCAACCGACAGGTGCGCCGGATGACGGCGCATATCGGGTTCCCAACGCTCAGGCTGGTGCGGTGGCGCGTTGGAAACTGGACATTGGACGGGATTGGAAATGGGACATGGATAGAGAGCTGATGGCACATACCCACGCAACAATCACAACTCGGACCCACCATTCGCAAACGGCCTAGATCGGGCTACCTTTTTCGCTGGTACTTCTTGGTTTGACCAGACGTAGCAATCCTTTGCTGATCTTCTTAGTGCAATCGCGGCTTAGGCTCAGGACGCATTGATTTCGGTTTAGGTGTGCACATCCGCTGGCCAAAAGTGATCAAACATGTTCACTGCCCTTTCTTAAATCGTGTGTCTTACCACAACCGAAAATCAAAGGGATCTGAGCCCGGCATGATCGTAGTTTTTGACTTCAAAGCACTGTGCACCGCTCCCGGAACTGCATCGGGCCGGACACTGCGCTATCCACACCATGAACATTCGATCGGTGCATGATCCTAAACTGATGTTTCTCATGATACCTTGCTTCAAGACAGTTCAATTTCGATACTGGTCTCGCGTGAACAAGTTTATATCGTCAGTTGTCACAGCTCCATTCGAGCCTTGAACGTTTTCACCTCAGAAGCCGTATAACTGAAGTGAATCAGATGATCCCGAAAGCGAACAGATTATCATCTCTGCCTACATTGTGACGTCAAATGACGCTTTCAGTGCCACATCCAGATCATCAATCGTCACGGGCAATCCTAAATCTACCAAAGATGTCACCCCATGCTCGCGGATCCCGCAAGGCACGATGCCCTCGAAATGGCTCAGGTCGGGCTCAACATTGATGGACAGCCCATGAAACGACACCCATTTGCGCAACCGAATGCCAAGCGCCGCGATCTTGTCTTCGGCCACCGAACCGTCGGCATTCAGCGGTTTATCGGGCCGTTCCACCCAGACACCCACACGGCCCTCCCGAATTTCGCCCTTCACGTTAAAACTGTCGAGCGTCGCAATCACCCAGGTTTCAAGGTCTTTGACAAATTGGCGCACGTCACGTCCGCGCTTGCCAACGTCTAGCATAACATAAACCACCCGCTGCCCCGGCCCGTGATAGGTGTACTCGCCTCCGCGGCGGGCCGTATAGACCGGGAACCGGTCAGGATCGACCAAATCGTTCGGCTTGGCAGATGTACCAGCGGTATAGAGGGGTGGATGCTCAAGCAGCCAGATGCATTCCTCCGCCGTCCCACAAATGATGCCGGCAACGCGGTTCTCCATGAACGTCAGTGCCGCATCATAGTCGGTCAGCCCGTTTGTTGTGATCCACTCCACCATACCTTGGCGTACCCGCCCGCCCACGCAATGAAAAGGGGGTGATTTCCCTCTTGGCATCGCAAATCCGCTCGTCTATGAGTGCCGCACTTACCAAGCTAGTGGTCTTGCGGTCGTGGCGGAATTGGTAGACGCGCAGCGTTGAGGTCGCTGTGAGGTAACACTCGTGGGGGTTCGAGTCCCCCCGACCGCACCAAATCAGACTTCAAGGTCTATCCCCTCCTAAACCCCTGAATGAAAAGCTAAATATGCTATCGTTGCACCTTCATTTCGACTGTACCTAATACGGTATGTACCCCCTTTGGAACAAACCGCTGGTGGTCATTGCTTGGGCGATATGAGGTCAGACGCTCTGGTATCTACAAATCCGCCCCGAAATCTGCCACCAATGACGCGACGACCGCTTGCAGCGCTTCTTTCCTGCTCGCTCCGGCATTCATAGACGCCGTATAGACCTTACGTTGTTGGTCAGAGCTTGTTCCCTTTGCCACAATGTCCCGGGCGGCGATCACCTCGGCCACGCAATCAAGGGTTTCGGCATCCTCCGCTACCAAAGCAATGATCTCATCAACCGCCTGTGAAAATGGGATCAGGGATTTGCGCCCAAAGTCGATCAATCCCTCCGACACGCCGTAACGTTGTGCTCGCCACCGGTTTTCGCCCACCATGAAGTTTTGCACCACATGCCAGCCTTCCCCCGATGTCGACTTGCGCCAAAGCATCCGGGTGAGGCATTGGGTCAGGGCCGCCAGTGTCAAGGTCACGTCCATCCGCGGGGCTACGTCGCAAATCCGCGATTCAATAGTCGGGAACTTGGAAGACGGTCGCAAATCCCACCAGATCTTTGAGGCGTCCTCAATCAGTTCCAAGTCAATTAGCGTGTCGACGGTGGACGCAAACTGCGCCCAGTCTTTCATATAGGGCGGCAGGCCAGTGCGCGGCAGATTGTCGAAGACCGTGAGACGATAGGAACTCATGCCGGTATCGTCACCCTGCCAATAGGGCGATGACGCGGAAAGCGCATGAAGATGGGGCAGAAAGTATTTGAGTTGGTTTACTAAATTGATCCTCATCTCTTTGTCAGGGATGCCGACATGAACGTGCATACCGCAGATCAACATACGCCGCGCGACCCCTGCCAGATCGCGGCGCAGTTTGTTGTAGCGTTCTTTGTCAGTGTGGTGTTGATCCTTCCAATCGGCAAAGGGATGACAAGAGGCCGCAATCGGGGCCAAACCATAGTCAGCAGCATGGCGGGCCACTGTCCGGCGCAAATGGACCAGATCTTCGCGGGCCTCACCGATGGTCTGACACACGCCCGTCCCGATCTCGATCTGGCATTGTAAAAATTCCGGACTGACCTTTCCGGCCAGATCTTTCGTACATGCCTCGATCAGGCTGTCGGGCGCATGGGCAAGGGCGAGTGTTTCCTGATCAACCAGTAAATACTCTTCTTCGATCCCAATCGTGAACGGTGGTGTGTCTTGTCCCATCGCGCGCCCCCTGCACGTTTCAGACAGCCTAACGACATTTCAGGCACCTGTCAGCGTTTCAGATCAAACAAGCCCCCTGCGCCAAATTAACCCAGCCAGATAGGCGCATCCTTTGTTGCTCCTTAAGCATCAACACATTAGAACCGTGCCAAATGCCCGCCGTTCAACGAATCCGGCGGTGTTAGAAAGTAGCCAATACGAGGAGAGCCAAATGGCAGACGCAGCCATCCACGGCGACGCACACGAAGACGAGCGTGGTTTCTTTACACGCTGGTTTATGTCCACAAACCACAAAGATATCGGCATTTTGTACCTGTTCACAGCTGGTATCCTTGGCTTTGTCTCTGTTGCCTTCACCGTCTACATGCGCTTGGAGTTGATGGAACCGGGTGTACAGTACATGTGCCTTGAGGGTGCACGACTAACGGCGGCGGCGGCAGGTGATTGTACCCCAAATGGCCACCTTTGGAACGTTTTGATCACCTACCACGGTATCTTGATGATGTTCTTCGTGGTTATTCCGGCCCTCTTCGGTGGCTTTGGCAACTACTTCATGCCGCTACAGATCGGCGCGCCGGACATGGCTTTCCCGCGCCTGAACAACCTGTCTTACTGGATGTTTGTGGCTGGTGCATCGCTTGGTGTGGCGTCGATGCTGGCACCGGGCGGTAACGGGCAAGCAGGCTCGGGCGTTGGCTGGGTCATGTATGCGCCGCTATCGACGTCTGAGGGCGGCATGTCGATGGACCTTGCGATCTTTGCGGTCCACCTCTCGGGCGCATCTTCGATCCTTGGCGCGATCAACATAATCACCACCTTCCTGAACATGCGCGCACCGGGCATGACACTGCACAAGGTGCCGCTCTTTGCGTGGTCGATCTTTGTAACTGCATGGCTGATCCTTCTCGCCCTGCCGGTTCTGGCTGGCGCGATCACAATGCTTCTGACGGACCGGAACTTTGGCACAACCTTCTTTCAGCCGGAAGGCGGTGGTGACCCGATCCTGTATCAGCACATCCTGTGGTTCTTTGGGCACCCGGAAGTGTACATCATCATTATTCCAGGCTTTGGTATCATCAGCCACGTCATCGCAACATTCAGCCGCAAGCCGATCTTTGGCTACCTGCCAATGGTATACGCGATGGTTGCGATTGGTGTTCTGGGATCTGTCGTCTGGGCGCACCACATGTACACGGTGGGTATGTCGCTGACGCAGCAGTCCTACTTCATGCTGGCGACGATGGTCATTGCGGTACCGACAGGTGTAAAAATCTTCAGCTGGATCGCGACAATGTGGGGCGGTTCGGTTGAGTTCAAGACACCGATGCTCTGGGCCTTTGGCTTCCTCTTCCTCTTCACCGTGGGTGGTGTAACTGGGATTGTTCTGTCACAGGCTGGTGTGGACCGTGTCTATCATGACACATACTACGTCGTAGCACACTTCCACTATGTGATGAGCTTGGGTGCCGTCTTTGCGATCTTTGCGGGGATTTACTTCTATCTGCCAAAGATGGCCGGGCGCATGTATCCTGAATGGGCGGGCAAGCTACACTTCTGGGCGATGTTCATCGGCGCCAACCTGACCTTCTTCCCCCAGCACTTCTTGGGTCGTCAGGGCATGCCACGCCGCTACATCGACTACCCAGAGGCCTTTGCCTTCTGGAACTATGTCTCAAGCTGGGGTGCATTCTTGTCGTTCGCATCGTTCCTGTTCTTCATCGGTGTTCTGGTTTGGACCCTGATGCGCGGCAAGGTCGTGACCGAGAACAACCCCTGGAATGAGTATGCAGATACGTTGGAGTGGACACTGCCGTCCCCACCACCTGAGCACACATTCGAGACGCTGCCAAAGCAGTCTGATTGGGACAAAGGGCATGCGCATTAGCGTATGATCTGAGATACTGAAGAAGGCCCCGTCACATTGACGGGGCCTTTTTTTGCCTGCCTAGATTTCTATTCCGATCTTATAGTCGCAAAATTGCGTATACTGCAGGACGACATTTCCACCCTCAATCAGTAAAATACCAAGCTGGGGTGCCTCAGCGGCTGGCTGAAAGCTGTCCCAATTCCACGATGGTCGTGGCGCTGGCGCCTGAAACGAAAGTGCGCCAATTGTGGCAAACGGAACGCCCCGAGCCGTACCCGCCGTCGGACGATGCACATGCCCCATAAAGAGGTGTTTGACGTTTGCGTGTCGACCGATCAAATCAAGAAATACTTCGCCTTCATCCAGCATGATTTCATCTTGTGGTGGCAAGCCCAGCGCCAAAGGGGGATGATGCATGAAGATATAGGCCGGTTTTGTCGCATTTTCTTTCAGCGTAGCATCGAGCCAAGCTTGGCGGGTTGCACAGAACTGACCGGCATGTGACCCGATTTTATGCGTATCAAGGCAGATGAAAATCTCTCGCGGTGTTTCGACGGTGTATTGGACAAAATCGGGCATTGCATTTGCGGGTAACGCCAAATGCTGACGAAACCCTGCTCTATCGTCATTGTTCCCGATCAGCGGATAGACTGGTACTTTTGACTTCGCCAGATAGGGCGCGATAGCCGCGTAGTCCCCTGCGATATCGTCACCGACCAAATCGCCGGACAACACAGCAAAATCTGCATCTGCGTAGTTGGCATTGAGATAGATTACGGCCGCATCCAAGCGCGCGCGCGGGTCCAACCCATCAATTGTACCGCTGTTTTGAAAGTGCGGGTCAGACATCCAGATTATTTTGGTCATTTCGAAACCCTTCTCTGCGGGATGATCTGCATAGACGAACTGTGTTGCATCACAGATAGGATAGCAATATGCCTAATTGCGACGACTTCGTAAGGTTGATCATCTCTTCGCGCGAATTAAGAACACACCATGCCCTACGAATGGACACCAGAACCACCCCATGATCACCCAGAATGGCAACTGAGCCTCTGGCCCTATCGCTCGCTTCTGAGAAAGGACTTTGTGATCTTCATTGGGGCCACGGCGGCATTGGTGGCACTCCCACTCTTAACACTTTTGGGCCAACCGGTGCTTTGGGGGTTACTGCCATTCCTCGTGCTTATGATCGCAGGTGTCTGGTATGCGCTGCATGTCAGTTACCGGCGCGGCGAGGTACTGGAAGAATTGACCGTTGATGAGTCACACGCCCATCTCACCCGTCACAATCCCAAAGGCGATGTACAAGAATGGGAAGCGAACCGCTATTGGGTGACAATCCACTTGCACCCCAAGGGCGGGCCGGTTGAAAACTACATCACCCTGCGCGGCGGTGACCGCGAGGTTGAGATCGGGGCGTTTTTGGATGCCGAAGAACGCCTGGCGCTTTATGATGACCTGAAGCGCGCATTACGCACCTGAGACTAGCCGAGGCGGTCTTTCACCATTGGTCCTGCTTTGCCAAAATCCATGCGCCCCGTGAATTTGCCTTTCAGTACACCCATGACTTTGCCCATGTCGCGGATGCTGTCTGCACCGACCTCCGCGATGGCCGCGTCAATCGCTTTCGCAGCCTCGTCTTCGCTGAGTTGCTTGGGCAGAAATTCTTCAATGATCTTGATCTCTGACAGTTCCTTCTCGGCCAGTTCCAGCCGCCCACCTTCTTCATAGGCGCGCGCACTTTCCTGACGTTGTTTGACCATCCGGCCCATGATCGCAAGGATATCACCGTTGCTCACCCCGGCATCATCATCGCCGGACCCGCGCGCTGCGATGTCCTTATCTTTGATCGCTGCATTGATCAGCCGCAACGTCGAAAGGCGGTCTGCTTCTTTCGAACGCATCGCATCCTTAAGGGCCGCATTGACCCGGTCGCGCATGTCCATAAATGTGTCCCGTACATTTGCTGTCAAACGAATGGGCAACATAGTGTGTCCGCGTCCAAGTGACAAGCACCCTCGTCGCGACGTCACCCCTTGTTTGCAAGGGTGCGATCCGGCCTTGACCACGGCCCCTGCCGTGCGTACACCCAGCACAATTTGACATCTGGGGAGATTGATCATGGCGCAGAAACCGACGGCCTGTCTGGCCCTTGCGGATGGAACGATCTTCTATGGCATGGGTTTTGGCGCAACCGGCGAAACGGTAGCCGAGCTTTGCTTTAACACCGCAATGACCGGGTATCAGGAAATCATGACAGACCCGTCCTACGCAGGCCAGGTCGTGACCTTTACCTTCCCCCATATCGGCAACACCGGCGTGAACCCCGAAGACGATGAAACAGCGGACCCTGTCGCTGAGGGTATGGTCGTCAAGTGGGACCCAACACAGTCGTCAAACTGGCGCGCGACCGAAGAGCTAACCGCATGGCTGGCCAAGCGCAATCGCATTGGTATGGGCGGCGTCGACACGCGTCGGTTGACCAGAGCGATCCGGCAGCAAGGTGCGCCGCATGTGGCGTTAGCACATGACCCAGACGGTAAGTTTGATATCGAGGCGCTGGTTCAGAAAGCGCGTGAATTTCAGGGGCTTGAGGGCCTTGATCTGGCAAAGGACGTGACTTGCGCGCAGTCCTACAGCTGGAATGAAATGCGGTGGGCATGGCCCGAAGGGTACAAACCTCAAACAGACCCAAAACACAAAGTCGTGGCGATTGATTTTGGCGCCAAACGCAACATTCTGCGTTGCCTTGCCAGTGCAGGATGCGATGTCACCGTGCTGCCCGCCACAGCAACGGCCAAAGACGTGCTGGCGCTGAACCCAGACGGCGTATTTCTATCCAATGGCCCCGGCGATCCGGCCGCAACAGGTGAATATGCGGTGCCGATGATCAAAGGTGTTCTGGACGCTGATCTGCCCGTGTTTGGGATTTGCCTTGGCCACCAGATGCTGGCGCTCGCGGTTGGCGCGAAAACGATCAAAATGAACCACGGGCACCACGGGGCGAACCATCCCGTCAAGGACATGGAAACCGGCAAGGTCGAGATCACGTCGATGAACCACGGCTTCACCGTCGACAGCCAGACCCTGCCAGACGGCGTGGAAGAAACCCATGTGTCTTTGTTTGATGGCAGCAACTGCGGGATTCGGATCGCGAACCGCCCGGTCTTCAGCGTGCAATACCATCCAGAGGCCAGCCCCGGCCCACAGGACAGCTATTATCTGTTCGAAAGATTCGCTGACGCGATGAGCGCTTAACGGTCATTTAACCTATTTGTATCAAATTGCAGCTACGGAACCGTCGGTTGTGAGTTGACGTGTTAAGGTTGGTTCCGTGCACTTTTGGTTAAGTGGGCTGCAGTTGGGCTATTCTGCAGCTTCCACCGCTTCGGCGTCCAATTTCAGGCGGGTGACAAAGGCCTTTGAGATGTGGTCGCGCAATGCTTGATATG
This sequence comes from Yoonia sp. GPGPB17, assembly GCF_037892195.1. NCBI lineage: Bacteria > Pseudomonadati > Pseudomonadota > Alphaproteobacteria > Rhodobacterales > Paracoccaceae > Yoonia > Yoonia sp. GPGPB17. The sequence goes on along the minus strand of NZ_JATACI010000002.1, from coordinate 443,834 downwards.
CGGCATCGCCATCGCCTGCTTCAATCGCGGAAACGATGGCCGCATGTTCCTGCAACGTCTCATTTCCGCGCCCCTCAGCCGCAATTGATGTTGTCGCCAAAAGCGCCATGGACCGGTGTACCAAATCCAGCTGCTGCACCAGAAAGCGATTGTGCGACGCAAGATGGATTTGCTTGTGAAAGCGACGGTTCGCACGGCTCAATGCCTTGGGATCACCAACCAGTTGCAGATCAGCATCCAGCATGTCGCGCAGTACCTTCACCTCTTCCGGGGCGGCATGACGTGCGGCGAGCCGGGCGGCCAGCCCTTCCAGCTCACCACGCACCACGTAAAGCTCGGACAACTGCGAATGATCCAGTGACGCCACAATCAACGACCGCCCATCGCGCGTCAGTAATGATTGTGTCTCAAGCCGCTGCAATGCTTCGCGGATCGGGGTGCGCGAGACGCCGAACCTCTCAGCCAACTCACTTTCCACCAACCGGTCACCGGGTTTGTAGACGTGACTATCAATCGCTTCCAGGATTAGGGCATAAGCGTCTTTCTGGGACGCGCGTTGGTCTTGCATTGGATGGTACCTTTCGTGCTTGGCTAACCATACGCCCCCGCGTGCCCCGCAATCAAGCCAAAGCGATTGCGCCCAACCGGCACAGCCCGTAATCTGCGCGCATGGTAGCCAGGCATTTTGCCCATGTGGACACATGGGTTTTCGATCTCGACAACACGCTTTACCCGCCGTCTGCCGATCTGTTCGGTCTGATGGACGTGCGGTTCTCGGCATATGTAACCCGATTGACAGGGCTTGATCCGACCCGCGCCCTCAAGCTGTGTGCGGACTATTGGACCGAGTATGGATCGACTCTGACTGGGCTTATCGAACATCACGATGTCGATCCACATCACTTTCTCGCTGATGTGCATGATATCGATATCTCTCACCTGGAAGAGGATGAAGCGCTAGGGACAGCAATCCAGAACCTGCCCGGACGCAAGATCGTGTTCACAAACGGATCACACAATCACGCCAAACGCGTGCTATCGGCCCGTGGTCTCACCCGTCAGTTTGATGCGGTGTACGGCGTCGAACACGCTGACTTTAAACCGAAACCCACACATGACGCTTTTTCAGCCGTCTTTACCAAAGATGGAATCACACCGAAAAAATCCGCCATGTTCGAGGATGAAGCACGTAACCTCGCCGTGCCGCATGCCTTGGGGATGCGAACCGTTCATGTGCATGAAGACCCGCACGACGCCGATCACATTCACCATCACACAGATCACCTGACGGATTTCTTGTCGCAGCTGGTCCGCTAGCCCTTTCCGCCCAGCGCCCAGAGGCATATGTCTTCCCTATGGAACGCAGTTCAACTGATATCGTGATTGCTGATGGCGGGGTCGCAGGGCTGACCGCTGCGGCGGCATTCGGAACGGCTGGATTCAACGTCACCATCATCGACCCTACCCCCCAATCACAACAAGTGATGCCGCAGGATCTGACCTGCGCACCACCGCATTTCTGCAACCTGCACAACAATTTCTTGAGGCTGCGGGCCTTTGGACCCGCCTTGAACCGCATGCGGCGCCACTGCAGGTCATGCGCATCGTGGACATTGGGACCAAAGCTCATGTCACCCGCGACTTCAACGCCGCCGATATCTCGGACCTACCCTTTGGCTGGAACCTGCCGAACTGGCTCTTGCGCCGCGAGATGGTGGCGCGGCTGGCCGACTTGCCCAATGTCGACTTTCGAACTGGTGTTGGTTTCAAGCTTATGTTGGCGCGCAGCCACGAGGCCATCGTCACGCTGACGGATAACACCCAACTGGTGGCAAAGCTCGTGATCGGGGCTGACGGGCGCGACTCTGCGGTACGCCAGGCCGCCGGAATCGGCGTCAAAACAATGCGCTACGGACAGAAGGCAGTGACCTTTGCGGTGACCCATGATGCGCCGCACGGCAATGTTTCAACCGAAATTCATCGTTCCGGCGGGCCTTTCACCCTCGTGCCACTGCCCGATCATGAAGGTAAGCCGTGCTCTGCCGTGGTATGGATGGAACATGGGGCCGAAGCCAATCGGCTTGCCGCACTTGATGCGGATGCATTTGAGACCGCGGCCAACGACCGCTCTGCTTTTCTTTATGGCCCACTCAAACTCGCCAGCCGCCGCAGTGTCTGGCCAATCATCAGCCAGATCGCAGATGCGCTAACCGCCCCCCGCATCGCGTTGGTGGCCGAGGCAGCGCATGTCGTGCCGCCCATTGGCGCACAGGGTTTGAACATGTCACTGCGCGATCTGTCATGCCTGCTTGATCTGGCCGTTGCCCATCCCGCCGACTTGGGCGCGCCAGCAATGCTGGACGCCTATGCGCGCAAACGACATCCGGATGTTAAATTGCGGGTGACCGGCATTGATGCCCTGAACAGGGCATCCATCGCAGGCGACCCCACAATGCAAGCACTGCGCACCAAAGGGATCGAGGCGCTTTACGGGATTGCCCCAATGCGCCGCACGCTGATGCAGATGGGGCTGGGTGCCAGCTAGAGCACTTTGTTCAGGACCGGAACCAACCGGCCCAGCGTCGCATCCACATCATACAGCTTATCCAGCCCAAACAGCCCCAGGCGGAATGTGCGGAAGTCATCGGGCTCATCACACTGCAGCGGGACACCGGCGGCAATCTGCATACCTTCGGCGGCAAACTTTGATCCGTTCTGAATATCCGGATCATCCGTGTAGCTGACAACAACACCCGGCGCGCCATAGCCTTCAGCAGCGACAGAGCGTATCCCTTTTTCCGCTAACACCTTGCGGACGCCGTTGCCCAAAGCCCATTGCGCCGCTTTCAGCCGTTCAAAGCCAAAAGCGCGGGTTTCCAACATCGTGTCACGGAAGGCACGTAACCCGTCCGTTGGCATCGTTGCGTGATAGGCATGGCCGCCGTTCAGGTAGGCCTGCATGATGCTGTGCCATTTTTTGAGGTCGACAGAGAATGAGTTCGATGTCGTCTCAGCCATACGTGCCACGGCGCGTTCAGACATCATGACCAGCCCGGCGCAGGGCGTCGAAGACCAGCCCTTTTGCGGGGCCGAGATCAGGACATCAACGCCGGTTGCCTTCATATCAACCCAGGCGCAGCCCGATGCGATGCAATCCAGCACCATCAGCGCACCGACCTCACGGGCGGCATCGGCCAGTTCCTTAATATAGTCGTCTGGCAGGATGATCCCGGCAGAGGTTTCAACATGGGGCGCAAAGACGACGTCAGGTTTCGTCTCTCTGATCGCCGCTATCACATCTTCGATGGGTGCCGGGGCGAAGGGGGCGCGGGTGTCATTTCCGGCTTGTCGGGCCTTCATCACGGTCGTTTTCGCGGTGAAGTCGCCCGCCTCAAAAATCTGGCTCCAACGATAGGAAAACCACCCGTTGCGAACGACAAAAGCGTGAGAATCTGCACCAAACTGGCGGGCGACGGCCTCCATCCCGTAGGTGCCGCCACCGGGGATCAATGCAACGTGATCGGCGTTATAGACCTCACAAAGCATCTCAGAAATATCGGTCATCACATTCTGAAATGCCTTTGACATGTGATTCAAAGAGCGGTCCGTAAAGACCACCGAAAACTCAAGCAGCTCATCTGGGTCAACTGGTGAATGTGCGCCGTCCATAGGAAAATCCTCCGTCTTTGACCTGATGGCTAATGGGGCGCGCCGCCGAAGGCAAAGCCTATCTTGGTATACCGTCGCAGCGATCGGCCAATTTTCTGCGGCTGAATTTCCGATAGGCGTCAGAGTGGTGACTAAATCGGCCCTGGCCTGCGCTCCTCGGATAACAGCACATTGGCCTCAACATCTCCGACCCCCGGCATTGTCATGATACGGCGGCGCAGAACCCGTTCGAAATCGGCCAGATCACGCGCAACGACACGGAGGCGATAGTCATAAAGCCCCAGAACATGATCAACCGTTTGCACTTCAGGAATTGCGCCAATGGCGCGCTCAAAATCCTCAAGGCTCACCCGACCCTTTGTCGCCAGCTTAACGCCCAGAAACACCGTAACGCCAAAACCCACCTTTTCGGCGTCCAACGCCAGTCTACGCCCCGCAATGATACCTGCATCTTGCAGCCGCTTCACACGCCGCCACGTCGCTGGCTGGCTCAAACCTAGCTTTTGCCCAAGCTGTTTCGTCGACTGATCCGCGCTGACTGACAACGCTCGCAAAATCGCGAAATCCAGCTGATCCAGCGTCATAGCGGCAGGCTTTCATCGGATTTCACGGTCGCAACCGTCATCAGAGCTTCGATATCAGCGATATGTGGCAGCGTTAGAACCTGCTCGCGGTAAATGCGCTGATAGTCCGGCAAGTCCTTGGCGATCAGCGAAAGCCGCACATCGACGCGGCCCAGAAAGGTCTGTATCTCAATCACCTCTGGCACCTGTCGCGCGGCGGCGATGAAATCGTCAAAAGCGCGAGACACCGTTTTGTCCAATGTGATCCGTAAGCTCACCGACACAGCATAGCCCAGAGCCGACCAATTGATGATGGCATAGCTGCCTTGGACAATCCGGGCTTCACGCATGCGATCCATGCGGCGGGTCACCCGCGCAGCGGTCAGCCCCGTTTCATCCGCCAAATCAGGCGCGCCCCTTGCGGGGTCTGCCTGCAAAAGGCGCAAAAGGCGGCGATCAACGTCATCAAGCATAGAAACACTAGTATTCTTTATTTTAGAGAATAACAATCCTCATAAAATGCAAATTAAATAGATATCAAAACTCAAAATTACACCCTAAACGCTATAACCTGCGTCAGAAACCAACCAAAGGAATGCCACTATGCGCGTTTATTATGATCGCGATTGCGATGTGAACCTGATCAAAGACAAGAAAGTCGCCATCCTCGGCTATGGCTCCCAAGGCCACGCCCACGCGCTGAACCTGCGCGACAGTGGTGCGAAGAACCTTGTTGTCGCCCTGCGCGATGGCTCCCCCTCTGCGGCGAAAGCCCAAGGCGAAGGCCTTGAAGTGATGGGCATTGCCGAGGCCGCCGCGTGGTGTGACGTGATCATGTTCACGATGCCCGATGAGCTTCAGGCGGAAACGTACAAAAAATACGTGCACGACAACATCAAGCCGGGTTCTGCGATTGCCTTTGCCCACGGGTTGAACGTGCACTTCGGCCTGATCGAGCCCAAGCCCGGCGTTGACGTGATCATGATGGCCCCCAAAGGCCCTGGCCACACCGTGCGCGGCGAATACACCAAAGGTGGCGGTGTACCCTGCCTGGTCGCTGTGGATCGTGACGAAAGCGGCAAGGCGATGGAAATCGGCCTGTCTTATTGTTCTGCCATCGGCGGTGGCCGCTCTGGCATCATCGAAACAAACTTCCGTCAGGAATGCGAAACCGACCTCTTTGGTGAGCAGGCCGTGCTTTGCGGCGGTATCGTTGAACTGATCCGCATGGGCTTTGAGACGCTGGTCGAGGCCGGTTATGAGCCCGAGATGGCTTACTTCGAGTGCCTGCACGAAACCAAGCTAATCGTGGACCTGATCTATGAAGGCGGTATCGCCAACATGAACTACTCCATCTCGAACACGGCCGAGTATGGTGAATATGTCTCTGGCCCGCGCATCCTGCCCTATGACGAGACAAAGAAGCGTATGAAGGACGTGCTGACAGATATCCAAACCGGTAAGTTTGTCCGTGACTTCATGCAGGAAAACGCCGTTGGCCAGCCGTACTTCAAGGCGACGCGTCGTATCAACGACGAGCATGAGATTGAGCAGGTCGGTGAAAAGCTGCGCGCAATGATGCCGTGGATTTCCGCAGGTAAGATGGTCGACAAAGCGAAAAACTAATCGACATATGTGGTGGATCATGATCCACCATACGCCAAAGAAGGCCCGGGACACATCCCGGGCCTTCTTGCCTCAAAGGACATATCATGACGTCGCAACCAACCCCGGCAAACTGGCTTTCCATCGCAGCGCTTGGATTGATCTGGGGTGCGACTTTCATGGTCGTTGCAATTGCGTTGGAAGGCTACGGCCCATTGACGGTTGCCTGCGCGCGCACGACTTTGGGCGCGGTCGCGTTGCTCGCTTTGATGGTAATTCTCAAGCGTCCATTGCCGGATTTCACACCAACCATGCGCCGCTATCTGATCGCCATTGGGCTGCTGAACACCGCCCTGCCCTTCGCACTGCTCAGTTGGGGGCAGCAATACGTACCATCCGCCTTTGCCGGTATCTCAATGGCGGCACTTCCACTATTCGTGCTGCCACTTGCACATATCTTTACTGACGAAAAGATGAGCCTGCGGAACACGCTCGGTGTCATGCTAGGATTTACTGGTGCAATCTTTTTGATCGGCCCCGGTGTGTTGCGGCTCGGAACGGGGTGGGAGCCGCTGGGCCAGCTAGCCTGTATTGCAGCATCCATTTCTTATGCGGTGTCCAGCATCATGACACGGCGCTGCCCGCCGATTGACCCGATCACGATGGCGGCCCTTTTGCTGACAGTTGGTGCGGCTGCATTGATCCCGGCAATGCTGATCTTTGAAGGTGTCCCAAGCGCGGGTGACACACGCCCGACCATCGCAATCATTGTGCTGGGGTTCATCCCGACAGCGCTGGCCGCCCTGATCCGCGTGGCAACCATACGATCAGCGGGCGCGATCTTTATGACGTTGGTGAACTATCAGGTGCCACTGTGGTCCATGGTATTCGGAGCGTTGGTGTTAAGCGAAGGCCTGCCTTTGCGCTTTTTCGTGGCACTCGGCCTCATTCTGGTTGGGCTTGCGATCAGCCAATGGCTGGGGCTGAAAAAGCTTTTGTTCACCTAGCGTTAAATACCCTTTTGATCATAAAGTGACCACATTGCACGATCACTCCTGAATAAATACAACTTTAGGAGTTCTTCATGCGTCACCTGTTCATCGGCTTGTTTGCCGCCTTTCTTACCGCGGCAGCAGCCACCCAAGCTGAAGCGCGTGGAAGCTATAGCACCACACAGAGTATGCTTTTCGTCAGTGCAACCGAAATGGACGATAATGGCGCGCCGCTGGCATTGTGCCATCTGGTGACTACACGCGCGGTTATTTTTGTGAATGTCTGGCGTACGCTGGAAGGCTATGCCCTTGCAGAAGATAACTGTCAGACTGACCAATATTATGCCATGAGCAGCGAAGACCTGCTCTCGGCACAAGCCGCTGGCATGATCCCCAAAGGGATTCCAGCAACACCCAAACTGGCCCTGGGTAAACTTGCCGAAGGGTTTTGGGGGCTTGGTGCATTGGCCGCCCTTCTCGCCTTTGCAGGTGTGAAAGCTTTGCAGGTCCAAAAGCGCCGGAAACAGCGGATGAGCATGGTGTCGCATGCCTCACCGGCGGCTCAATCCATTCTGGATGCTATGTGCCATGCAGCCAAAGCAGATGGGTACATCGCCCCCTCAGAGGTCGAAATGATCCAACGTACCGCCCAGGAAATTACAGGTGAAGCATTCTCGCTGGACTTGGTCAAGCAGATGGCGCAACTGGCCGAAGAAAAACTTGAGGCCAAAGGGTTCGCGCGCCTGGTCAAAAATCGCAGCAAGCTTGAGCAACTGGATATGATGCGGGCGGTCTTGATGGTGGTCGCCGCAGACGGTCGCTTGGATGGCAAGGAAAAAGCCTTTGTGGGAGGATTGGCGCAGGCCATGAGGATGGATGGCGGCACGGTATCCGCGCTTCTGCAAGAAGTCGTCGGTGGCGGTGCGGGCCAACCCGCACCAGCGTAAACCGTTAAACCGCCGCCTCAACCTCTGCGACGATCCCATCGACGACCTGTGCGAGCAGGTCGTCGTCTTCGCATTCGGCCATGACCCGGATCAGCGGCTCTGTGCCAGACTTGCGGATCAACAGGCGCCCCTTGCCCATAAGCTTGTTTTCGGCATCAGCGATCGATTTCTTGACCAGTTCAACACCCAGCGGATCGCGCCCCGCCGCATAGCGCACATTCTTAAGCATTTGCGGCACAGTCTCAAAGCTTCTGGTGAGCGCACTGGCAGGCTTATCTGTCTCGATCATCGCAGCGAGGAACTGCAGACCAGCCAGCAGACCATCACCGGTTGTCGCATAGTCGGTCATCACGATATGGCCCGACTGCTCTCCTCCCAGGTTCCAGCCATTTGCACGCATCGCCTCAACCACGTAGCGGTCACCAACGGCGGTACGCTCAAGATGCAGGCCGCGCTGGTCCAGATAGCGTTCGAGCCCAAGATTGGACATGACAGTTGCCACCAAGGTCCCGCCTTTCAACCGCTCTTGATCGGCCCAACGGCCCGCCATCAAGGCCATCAACTGGTCACCGTCAGCAACCTGTCCGTTTTCATCCAAGATCATCACCCTGTCGGCATCGCCATCAAGGCAGATGCCCACATGCGCACCTTCGCGCAGGATGGTTTCGGCAGCGGCTGAGGGGTTCGTTGACCCACACCCGTCATTGATGTTGAACCCATCCGGGCTGACCCCTACCGGGATCACAGTCGCGCCCAATTCCCAAAGCACCTCTGGTGCGACGCGGTGGGCCGCGCCATTGGCGCAATCAATCACAACTTTCAGACCATCAAGGCGCATGCCTGCCGGAAAGGTCGCCTTGATCCGTTCAGCATAGCGGAACCTGCCGTCGTCAATACGTTTGGCACGGCCAATGTTTTGCGCCTGCGCTGGCTCAATCTCACCAGCGATCAGCGTTTCGATTTCCGCCTCAGCCTCATCTGACAGCTTAAAGCCGTCCGGGCCGAAGAATTTGATCCCATTGTCATGGTGCGGGTTATGGCTGGCCGAGATCATAATGCCGAGATCGGCCCGCATTGATGTCGTTAGCAATCCAACTGCCGGTGTCGGGATTGGTCCAAACAACAGAACATTCATGCCCGTGCTTGTCAGGCCAGCAGTCAAAGCGTTCTCAAACATATAGCCAGACAACCGGGTGTCTTTCCCGATCACAACCCGGTGCCCGTTAGACCCGTCGTTGCGAAAGTAACGTCCCGCTGCCGCGCCAATCTTAAGCGCCATATCAGCCGTCATCGGATAGGTGTTTGCCTTGCCGCGTACACCGTCAGTCCCAAAGAATTTTCGTGTCATGTCATTGCTGCCCCGCCAATGGCCCATTCCAAGTCTAATGCTTGTTTGGTGGCGAATATATCGTGAACCCGCAGGATTTGCACGCCCTGCCTTGCCGCAAAAAGCGCGACTGCCACAGATCCGCCGACCCGGTCGCTGGCATCATTGCCCCCACCCAGGGTGCCGATGAACCGCTTGCGCGACGCACCAAGCAGGACGGGACAACCCAGTGCATGAAAAATCGCGATACCACGCAACAGGGCCAGGTTGTGCTCCAGCGTTTTGCCAAAGCCGATACCGGGGTCGACCACGATTTGATTGCGTGGGATGCCGCATGGCCACCGCCGCATCCACCCGCTCGCTCAGAAAATCATAAACATCCAGCAGCACGTCTTCATAGCTGGGGTCATCTTGCATCGTCTCGGGTGAGCCTTGCGCATGCATCATGCAGACAGGCGCATTGGATTTGGCCGCGACACTTGCCAGTTCAGGGTCAAAAGTAAACGCAGCAACGTCATTGACGAGCGTTGCCCCGGCTTCCAAGGCTGCCATACCCACCTGCGATTTGCGTGTATCAATCGAGATCGGCACGCCGCTTTCGGCGCGGATCGCAGCAATCACAGGGGCTGTGCGGGCAATCTCATCAGTCACATGAACCTCTGCGGCCCCCGGTCGCGTGCTTTCGCCACCCACATCAATGATGTCGGCCCCTGCGTCTTGCATTTCGAGCGCATACGCAAGCGCGCGTTCCGGGGCATTGAATTGGCCACCATCTGAAAAACTGTCGGGCGTGACATTCAGGATACCCATAATACGGGGGCTATTCATGGTCAGTCCCGCTATCGGCGCGCGGGCTCCAACCAGCTGATTCAGAACATCCGCCGGGATGTCGCTGGCCGGAACAGTTTGCACGCCGCTACCGCGTTCATGGATTGTGACTGTGTCAAACCAGCATAATCCCCCCGAGCGGAAAACTTGACCGGGTCGGCACTTCGCCAAATCGGGCAACGGGGCGAAAATACTGCGTCATGTCAGGTTCCGGCTGTTCGCAGACACCATACGCACGGGAACCTGTGCATCGGGTGCCTCTTCACCAATCACCAACAACTCCTTGGCGCTCATGTCGTTGGCGAACCAAGTTGCCAAAGCGACAGCATCACGCGGACTGGCCGAAGGGCCATCCACTGCATCCAACAGGATCTTAGAGGGCGCCCAGATGCAGATCTGGTCATTCTTCATCGCCCAGTCCAATTCCGTCCGCGTCCCAACAACCATACAGCGACGATCAAGCGCCGCCAGCGCCCAAGCATTCTGTTCAATCGCCAGCAGGTCAATCCGGCGCTGCGCCAACGCATTTCCAGCCTGCGGGGCCGTGACATCTGATGCGCCAACGCAGATGATCAATGGCGCATCCATTTCCGCCAGTTGGTCAATCCACCCCTTTAAATGCGCGCTTTGAACGGCCTCGTTCGACAGAAAAACCATGCGGGGATGTGGGGTTTCCACATGTTCCTGCCCCGCCAGATCAACACCGTCACGGGACCGCACAATCTCAACCCCCAGTGAAAACGGCCCACGATCCAGCTTCTCAATGCGCACAAAAACACGCTCTGCCTGCGGTTCCAACAGAATACGTTCAGCAACGCGCGCCGCTAAGGTTTCCAGCAGGTTGATACGTTCGGCCTCCAGCTCAATGCTGATCGCTTCGGTCACTTTGTCGTAAGACAGAATGCGGTCTACGTCGTCATCAATGGGCCCGCTGAGCGGCAAAACCTCGACCACCACATTGAAACGGACCCGTTGTAAGGTGCCGCGCTCTTGCTGGAAGGCCCCAATTTCGACCTCGACGACATAATCGCGCAAGGAAATCCGGTCACAAGGCGTCTGGCTGCTGGCCTCTGCCCGCTCGCTAGGATGGGCAAAGGCAAGGCGAATATCATCGGTCATTGGCGCGTCCATCGCAGAAACTTCACCCGCCTGATACAGGCGGCCAAAGACTGCGGCAAGCGTCGGCACGACGCCTATCCGCAATCATGCGACGTTAGTTGGATGCAGTGCGCACCGGCTGACGGTAGAAATAGTGGAAGCCAATCTCGGCTGTGCGCGGATAGCGCTGTGCCCAGGATGGGTTCACGGCTTTGGTATGATAGTGCGTCGCACCACCCGTCAAAGCGCGCGGCGCGCCATCAATCAGGATGCGGGCCACCTTGCCGACACGCTCCCACGACCGGGGCTCGGCAATGGTCTCTGGCTTGCCGTCACAGGTATAGGTGAATTGGCAGGCATACCGGCGTCCAGTCCCTTGGTTGATCACGCCACAAAGGGTATCGGGATAGGCATTGCTATCCACACGGTTCAGAATAACCTCACCCACGGCAAACATGCCGCGCACACTTTCGCCACGTGCTTCAAAATAAAGTGCTTCGGCCAGGCATTGCCAGTTGCTGCCACCCTCCGCCACGGGCTGCGCGGATAGGAATTCGCGATCATAGACAAGGCCACTGCGTGTGGCCACACCGCGTTCTTGCGCCGGTGGCAAGCTGGTTAACATGCTCATGCGGCTGTCGGGGATCACGGACAAGGCTTCACGCTCTTGCCCAAGGATCGCGCCCAAACGGCTCGCCAAGAGTTCATCTGCTGCGGCAGAGCTTGCCCCAACACAAATTGATGCCGCAGAAATTGCGGCGAAAATCGCCTTCAAAACAGTCATTTTTCCCACCCAGGAAAAGACGCGGGGATGCTCCGCGCTAGCGCGGGTGTCCTTAAGGGAAACATGTCAAAAGGTCTACCCCCCGCTCAGGACTGTTCTGAAAGGCGCAACACAGGCAGGCCCAACACAGGGACTATTTCCCAAAATGCAGATTTTCGCGGCATAAATGCCACAATATCTGGTATTGCGTTAGGGTGACACCCGATCGGCCAAAGCCAGTTGAGCCGCGGTGAGTCGCGCAACAGGCACCCGGAACGGCGAGCACGATATGTAATCGAACTGTTGTGCACGGCAAAACGCGATGGCCGACCGATCACCACCATGTTCACCGCAAAGCGACAAAACCACATCCGGGCGACCGACGCGCCCCCGCGCTGCACCCAGTGAGATCAGCTCGCCCACACCTTCAAGATCAAGGGTATGGAAAGGATCTTCGGCATAGACACCCTGCTGGACATAAGAAGACATAAAGCGCCCCGCATCGTCGCGTGACAACCCATAGGTCATCTGTGTCAGATCGTTGGTACCAAAGGACAGAAACTGCGCATGCTCTGCGATATCCTGCGCACGTAAGGCCGCGCGCGGTGTCTCGACCATAACCCCGAGGTGATAGTCGAAGGCCGTCTTGCTTTTCGCCTGCACCGCATTGGCAACACCATCAATCCGTGCCTTCAGAAGCTCGACCTCACGCATCGCGCTGACCAGCGGGATCATGATCTCGACGTTGATTGAAATCCCTTTGTGGCCAACAGCAACCATCGCTTCGAAAATCGCGCGGGCCTGCATGTCGTAGATTTCCGGGATTGCGATCCCAAGACGGACGCCGCGCATACCCAACATCGGGTTGTATTCAGCCAAAGCATCAACGCGTTCCACCACATCAGGCATCGGCAGCGCAACCTGTTCAGCCAAATCACGCATACCCGCCTTATCCGACGGCAGGAATTCGTGCAGGGGCGGATCGAACAGGCGGACGCAAACCGTTTTGCTTACCATAATCTCAAACAAGGCCTGAAAATCGGCACGCTGCATCGGCAGCAGGCGGTCCAATACGGCGCTGCGGTCTTCGCTTTCTTCGGCAAAGATCATTTCACGCATCACGCCAAGGCGATCACCGTCGAAAAACATATGTTCCGTCCGGCAGAGACCAATCCCTTCGGCCGCAAAGTTCTGGGCGGTCTGCGCGTCGGCAGGTGTGTCGGCATTCGCGCGTACGCCGATATCGCGGAACGCGTCCGCCCATTCCAACAAGGTTTGGAAGGCCCCATCCAACGCCGCCTCCAACATTGGCGGCTGACCGACCAAGACCTGACCCGTGCTGCCATCAACCGTGATCATATCGCTTACTTTAAACTTACGCCCATCCGGGCCAATGATCAGGCCTCTTTTGCGATCAATGCTCAGGTCCGAGGCCCCAACCACACACGGCAAACCAATGCCGCGCCCGATCACCGCCGCATGGCTGGTCACACCACCGCGCATGGTCAGAACAGCGCTGGCAGCGTGCATGCCGCGAATGTCCTCTGGCGTCGTCTCGCGGCGAACAAGAACACAAGGCTCGCCCCGCGCCGCACTGGCCTGCGCATCATGCGCGGTCAAGACGATCCGGCCCGAGGCCGCACCCGGACTGGCGGCAATGCCACCTACAATCAAATCGCGCTGCGCATTGGGATCGATTTGCCGGTGCAACAACTCGGACAGCGCTGACGGCTTGACCCGCATGACAGCTTCTTCGCGTGGGATCACCTTGTCTTCGGCCAAAGCGACCGCGATTTTGACGGATGCCCGCGACGTGCGCTGCACACGCACCGCATCCAAAATCTGGACGGCACCATCCTGAAGTGTGAATTTCACTTCCATCTCTTCGCGCAAACGACGCCGGCAGATATCCCCATATGACACCAATTGCGCGTATTGCGCGGGGCAGATATCCTCCAGCGCCGGACCACGCGGGTCGCGTGTCAGATACATCGCGCCCTCGGTATCGGCGGCGACATCGCCCCCCTCGCTTTTGCTTTCGCTCAGATAGCGCCCGACGATCTTGGGCTGACCCGTCGCAGAGTCGACAAACTGGATCACACCCTGCCCACATTCACCCTGTCCGGCCCCCAGGGCCATCGCCTGCACCACAAGGCCCAGACCGGCATTTGCAGGTGCGCCTTTGGCTTGTCGCAGCAGGCGGGCGGTCGTGCCGTCCCAAGCGCGCGCCATGGATCGTAGCACCTCGGCCAGTTGCACAGCCGGATCTTGTGGGAAGGTTTCGTCTGTCTCTAACTCAAACGTGTCGAGCATCGTCTTGAGGCTGGCTGCATCGGCAACATCCGGCAGGTAGAATTCATCCGGGTCCAAACGGGCGACGTGGATCGCGTAGGATTGAACAAACCGCAAATACAGCCGGGTTGCCGCCTCGGCCCCGATCCGCTGGGTCAACTCGGCCAGACGGGCATCATTCATGCCAACATTCAGGATCGCGCTTGGCCCGCCCCAATCCGGGTCCTGACTGGAGGGGCGCACAGACAGCAGCGGCGCATCACCGAACGGGGCCAACAGTGCCTGCATATCTGGCAGGTTCCCGATTGCCGCTTCATGAACTGCATCGAAAGACAACGCCATGGTCAATGGCACCGGCAAATCCAGACGCACCAATCGCTGCAAGCACTTCGCACGCCCGCCATGCACCGCAGCTGACATGGCTGCGGTCGATGTGATGAGCGTCAAAGGCCCGTATATGGTCTGTTGCTGCACTGCGGCACCGATCATTGTTCAGGTGCAGCATAGAAGACTAAACGGCGATCTGTACACCTGCGTTTACGGTTTTTCCGCCTAGCCTTCGATTTTGTTCAGATCAGCGACGCTGAGACAGATATTTCTGATACGAGACAGCAGGTTAAGACGGTTGCGGCGCAGGATTTCACTATCGGCGTTGACTTGCACATCGGTGAAAAATGCATCAATCGGCCCGCGCAGTGCCGCCATAGCAGTCATCGCGGTGCTGAAATCCTCGACTTCCATGGCTGGCGCAATCTTTGCATCTGCAGCATCAAGGGCCGCAAAAAGCGCCTTTTCGGCGGCGTCTTCGGCGAATTTGATGTCAGCCCCATAGGAGTATTCCACCCCATCCTTTTCCTCGGCTTGGGTCAGAATGTTATTGGCGCGCTTGAAGCCTTGGATCAGGTTCTCGCCGTCGTCAGTGGCGAGCGTTTCAGCCAAAGCCTCGGCCCGTTTGACCAGCAACGTCAGATCATCATTGCCCGGCATGGCGATACAGGCGTCGATGATGTCGTGGCGGATGCCTTTGTCTTTGAGGAAGACTTTGAGGCGGTCGTGGAAGAAGGAGAGGAGATAACGCCCCATCGCCCTCTCCATAATTTCATAATATTGAGTGGTGGCTTGTATGACCTGTTCTGCAGAACTTTCGAGTTGCCGCTCTATGTCGGCGATTTCACCTTTTTCTTCGTCGGTCATTAGAGAGCGTAGTACTTGCGGATAGTGCTCATCGCTTGAAAGTGCTTCTCGCACTTCATCTTCGAAACGTCGATCCAGATGCGCACTCAATGGAGCAGCGGACAAAGACTCTAGATGAATTGATAACTTGTTCTGCAAAATCAACCGAATAACACCAAGCGCTGAGCGTCTTAAGGCGAAGGGATCTTTTGAACCAGTCGGTGTTTCCTCAATCGCCCAGAACCCAGTCAGCGTGTCGATCTTATCGGCGAGCGCCACAGCGACGGACACCGGCGCGCTTGGCACATCATCCGATGGCCCCAGTGGCGAATAGTGTTCTTCACAGGCCTCCGGCACACCATCGTCATGCCCCGCCGCTTGTGCGTAATAACGGCCCATGATCCCCTGCAATTCCGGGAACTCATAGACCATCTCCGAGGCTAGGTCAGCCTTGGCGATCCTTGCTGCCTCTTCCGCCAGATCGGGCTTGGCGCCCACATGGGGTGCGATTTCGCGGGCCAGCGCTGCGATCCGTTCAATCCGCTCGGCTTGTGAGCCCAGCTTGGCGTGGAAGGTGACGTTGGACAGTTGATCGGTCCACGCCTTCATCCCCTCACGTTCGACCGTGCGCAGATCGTTTTCCCAAAAGAACTTCGCATCCGCCAAACGCGCCGACAGCACCTTTTGGTTCCCGGCCAGAATGGTCGCCCCATTGTCGGCGGTTTCCATGTTGGCCACAGTCACAAAACGTTCGATCCGCCCGGTCTTGGGGTTGCGCACAGAGAAGAATTTCTGGTGCTCTTTCATTGAGGTTTGCAGCACCTCGGGCGGCAGGCCTAGGAAGTCATCATCAATCTGGCCCAGCAACACGACAGGCCATTCCACCAGTCCTGCGACCTCGGCCAGCAAACCGCGATCTTCAACCACCTCAAGACCCAGCGCAAAGGCCTGATGGGTTGCATCATGCCAGATCGCCTCGGCCCGCTCGTCGGAACGCAAGACAACATTAGCGCGCTTGAGCTTTGCCTCGTAGTCATCGAAATTTGTGACGGAAAATGCAGCGGGCGCGAGGAAACGATGCCCTCGCGTGGTGTTCCCTGATGTAATACCATCTACATCCAGCGGCACCACCTCGGCCCCAGCCTCATCACTCAGAATACACAGGATGGAATGCAGTGGGCGCACCCATTTCAGCGGACCATTACCCCACCGCATCGACTTGGGCCAAGGGAAACTCCGGATCGCTTTTTCCAGCACTTCGGCGATGATATCCGCCGCCATGCGCCCGGGCTTTTCGATCACCGCAAAGTAGACTTGGCCCTTTTTGTCATCGCGCACTTCAAGGTCTTCGCGGGCTACACCAGCACCGCGCAGGAACCCTTCGATGGCCTTATCCGGCGCGCCGACTTTCGGCCCCTTGCGTTCTTCGCGTACGGCTTTGCTTTCTGCCGTCAGCCCCTCAATCGACAGCGCCAAACGGCGCGGCGTCGAAAAGGCGGCGGCGCCTGCATAGGTCAACCCCGCCTCAACCAAACCATCCGTCACCAGCTTGCGCAGATCATCCGCCGCACGGCTTTGCATCCGCGCGGGGATTTCTTCGGAGAAGAGTTCAATCAGAAGATCAGGCATTACTCGGTGCTTTCAGGAATTGGGGGCAGTCATCGGGGGGTGGGTTGCCATCGAAAACAACCTCGCCGCATGCGTTGATCTGGTGCCATGCATAGCCGCGCCCATCTGGGTAAATCGCGATGATCCGGTCAATGCCGTATTCAACATTTTCGACCCCCATAAAGGCGATGGCGTCTGTTTGCAGGTCCGCCCCGATCTGGGCGGCGTCAAAGCAGTCAAACCATCCGGGTGCGACACGTGGTTCCGCGTTTTCAACGATCACAAAGGTCTCGGTCAGCATCGCCTGGCTGAGCGTGGTTTCAAAACAGGCGCGATAGCGTAACGGGCTGCTGATTGCGTCAATACCTTCAAAGCTTTGTACAACAATCGGCTCGGCCTCGCCTGTGCTGACAGAGGTCAGCATCACGGCATCTGCATCCGCCTGCACCTCATCATAATAAGCATAGACCTGCTGGTAGTAGAGGACACCACCAAGAACAGCCGCAGAGACAAGCATTGCCACAATAATCACCCGTGCCATCAGGCCGCTGCCCCACCTGCTTCGGTTTGCACGAAGGCATCTGCACAGGCTTTCGCCAGCGTCCGCACCCGCCCGATATAGGCCTGGCGTTCCGTGACCGAGATCACACCACGCGCATCCAGCAGGTTAAAGACGTGGGATGCCTTGATGCACTGATCATAGGCGGGATGCGCCATGATGATCTTATTGCCTGTTTTAGGATCATCCGCGGGCGTATCGAGAATACGCTGACACTCGGCCTCTGCATCCACAAAATGCTGCAAGAGCACCTCAGTGTCCGCAATATCAAAGTTCCAGCGCGAGTATTCCTGTTCGGTCTGTTTGAAGATGTCACCGTAGGTCAGTGGGATTGGCGTCTGCGGGTCGTTAAACGGCATGTCCATCACGTGATCCACGCCCAGCACATACATGGCCAGACGCTCCAAACCATAGGTCAGCTCACCGGAAACCGGTTTGCAATCATGCCCACCAACTTGCTGGAAGTACGTGAATTGGCTCACTTCCATCCCATCGCACCAGACCTCCCAGCCAAGGCCCCAGGCCCCAAGCGTTGGGCTTTCCCAGTCGTCTTCGACGAACCGAATGTCATGCATGGATGCATCAATGCCAATCGCTTCCAGCGACCCCAGATAGAGTTCTTGCAGATCTGGTGGCGATGGTTTGATCACTACTTGATACTGATAATAGTGCTGCAAACGGTTCGGGTTTTCACCATAGCGCCCATCAGTCGGGCGGCGCGACGGCTGCACGTAGGCTGCGGCCCAAGGCTTGCTGCCCAGCGCACGCAGGGTTGTGGCGGGGTGGAACGTCCCGGCCCCCACCTCCATGTCATAGGGTTGCAGGATCGCACAGCCTTTGGCGGCCCAGTAGTTCTGAAGCCGCAGGATGATCTCCTGAAAACTGCGTGGTTTATCCGCCATCGTGGAACCCTCGTTTGCTTTGAGGGTTCAATAGGGTGCCGGGCCAAAAGGGTCAATTGGGCAACGGGTCGGGATTTATTGCATGGTTCCGCCGCGTCTCACCACTCTTTGACTTGCACAGCGCGCCACCTGCGGCCAACAAGTGCGAAATGCATGCTGCTATGCCGAGGTTTACGATGTTCAGGGCTTTTGTTGCCGGTCTTTTTCTTTGCCTGTCTGTAATGCAGGCCCAAGCGCAAGATCGCTATTGGGTGCAGATCGAAGCACGCCAGACACTGAGTGAAGCGACCGAGCGCGCCCGCGTCTACGCGCGCCGGTTTGACGATGTTGAGGGCTACTATCTGGGCCGTGGTTTCTATGGAATCGTCCTTGGACCCTACAGCGAAGACCTTGCACGACAGGAATTGCGGCGCCTTTTGCGCGACAGGCAGATCCCGTCGGACAGCTATCTGCAAAACGGACGCCGCTTTGAACAACAGTTCTGGCCTATCGGCGGCGGCAGCGCCTTGCCGCGCGACACGTTTGTGCCCGAAGAAGAGCCCGTGCCTGAGCTAAGCGCATTGCCGCAAACACCCCTGACCGCGCCTTTTGAGACATTGCGCGAGGCGCGCGCGTCTGAGGCCGCGTTATTACGGACCGAACGCGAAGAGTTGCAAAAAGCGCTGCAATGGGCTGGTTTCTATGATGCGGCCATTGATGGCGCATTCGGGCGCGGCTCGAGGCGCGCCATGGAGGCATGGCAACTAGCCTATGCACAGGATCCGACAGGTGTTTTAACGGCACGCCAGCGCGAACAGCTTTTGCTGCAATACAACGCGGTTCTGATTGACGTGGACATGCAGTTGGTGCGCGATGCCGACGCTGGTATTCAAATGCAGATACCAACGGCTGTTGTGGCCTTTTCCGAATACCAGCCGCCATTTGCCAAGTTTGACGGGCAAAGCTCTTTGCCGACAGCGCAGGTCTTGATGATCTCGCAACCGGGCGATGCGGGGCGCATGCGGGGCCTTTTCGAAGTCCTGCAAGTGCTGGATATCATGCCACCCGATGGAGCACGCCAACTGCGTGGAAACAGTTTTTTCATTGAAGGCATAGACGAGGATCGCCATACCTTTGCGACGGCCACGCTACAGGATGGTGAGATCAAAGGCTTTGTCCTTGTTTGGCCTGCGGGTGACAACCAGCGGCGCGCCCGTATTCTGGACGTGATGCAATCCAGCTTTGAACGGCTTGACGGCACACTTGATCCGAACATGGTGCCACCGGGCGAAGATCAGGCGATTGATATGGTCGCAGGGCTGGCCGTCCGCCAGCCCAAGCTGTCGCGCTCTGGCTTCTATGTCGCCACTGATGGTGTGGTGGTGACAACACCAGAGGCCATTAACAGCTGCAGCCGCATCACATTTGACCGCGAAACAAATGCGGAAGTCATCGGGACTGACCTCGACTTGGGTGTGGCTGTGCTGCGACCCATTTCGCCGCTAGCACCCATCGAAGTCGCCACTTTCCAGTCTGACACCCCACGTCTGAAAGACCCTGTGGCCGTCGCAGGCTATCCTTTCAACGGCGTCCTGACAGCCCCGACGCTGACCTTTGGGACACTCGAGGACATCCGTGATCTGCAAGGGGACGATCGGCTGAAACGCCTGTCTGTTCCCGCCCAGGCCAGCAATGCAGGCGGCCCGGTGATGGATGCGAGTGGGGCTGTTCTGGGCATGCTGTTGCCGCATGCCGGCGCATCAACCCAGGCTTTGCCCGGCGATGTGCATTTTTCCCTTGATGCCGCGCTGATTGCGTCTTTGTTGGAGGAACTGGGCGTCGCAGCGGCGCAAACGACAGCTTCTAAGCCCCGCGATTTCATCGGTTGCTTTGTCGCGCAAGGCCGCTGACGTCGCCGTATTGGTCAGTTGCTGGTAAGCGCGATATCCGATTTGACACGAATGACCGTGGGGCCCTTGGCTTGAAGTGCCGCCTGAAGCACCGACTTGAATTGCGCCAGATCGGTCGGTTCCGCTGATTCTGCGCCATAGGCCGCGGCCAGCTTCAGAAAATCAGGGTTGCGCTGCACCACGGCATTGGGCGCGATTTGGGCACGCACCATACTATCCTCGATCTCACCCAGTTTGCCGTTGTCCCAGATGATGATAGGCAGCGTGAGTTCCATCTCAACTGCCACCGCGAGTTCTTGGACGGTGTATTGGAATCCATAGTCGCCAAGGATTGCAATAACAGGCTGATCCCCCACCCCGATCTTGCCGCCAATCGCGGCAGGGAGCGCGTAGCCAAGGGTGCCAAAGCCGTATGGGTGGTGCCAATGGCCGGGGCGGTCCATCGGATAGACCTCTTTCGCGGCATAGGCGAATTGGGTCATGTCCGAGTAGAACATGGTGTCGTCCGGAACAGCATCTTTGAGCGCGTCAGCAACAGGAAGAATACCGGGGCGCTCGGCGTCGATTTCGGCGCGCCAACGCTGCCTAGCTTTACTCACAGCATCAATGGACCAACCTGTCGCTGGTTTGTAGTCAACTCCGAGTTCGACAAGCAATTCCTCCATCCAAGGCTCGGCCGATACTTTGATACGTAGATCAGCAGCCCCACCGCGCACGAGTTCTGCGGTATCGATATCAACATGGATTGCTTTGCAATCATGCCCTAAGTCGTTACGCCAAAGGTCGACCTCAGACAATTGAGTACCTAGTAGGATAATGAGGTCGGCTTCAGCAAATATCTCTTTGCTACTCGCCCGAGCAAGAAACGCACCGAAGTGTAGCGGCGAGCCATCACGAATTATGCCGCGTCCTGCATATGTACTAAAGGAAGCTGCACCCAAAGCCTCCACAAACATTTCCGCAGTTCTATTCACGGAAACGCACCCACCGCCCACAATTACAAGCGGTCTATTAGCTTGCTTTATTAACTCCAAATCCTCAATCCAAAAGCCAGCTGGTAAACATGGATCGACAACCGACTTTCGAGAAGATTGGCTGAGTGTTGTGCGAGATTCTAAAAGAGAAATTGGGACCTGAATATGCTTCGGCTTTGGCCGTTCTCTTTGAAATTCAGAAAGCGCCCGATCAATCAACTGATAGCTCGCCTCCGCCGTCCGCGCCGTCACTGACCAATCACAAACCGCTGCCGCCGCCCCTTCCTGATCTTTCATCTGGTGCAACTGTCCACGCGTGGCCTCTGTCTCATCCAGCACCGATGATATCACCAGCATCGGCACGCTGTCCGAATAGGCCTGCCCCATCGGCGTCATGATGTTGCACAGGCCCGGCCCGGAAATCACATAGGCCACGCCCGGTTTCCCCGTCGCCCGGGCATAACCATCGGCCATGAACCCCGCCCCCTGCTCATGCCGTGCGAGCACATGGGTGATCGCGGCTTCTTCGATCCCGCGGTACATTTCTTGGTTATGTACGCCCGGGATGCCAAAGATCACATCCACACCGCGGTCTTTCAGCATATGCGAGATTTGTGCGCCAAGTGGCCGGGTTGTCATCGTTAGTTTCTCCAGAATTTGATGGACAGGATGGTTAGCACGACCATGATCTCAAGACGGCCTACGAACATCGCAATCGCCAGTATCCATTTGGCTGTGTCGTTGAGGTTGGCATAGTTGCCCGCTGGACCGATCTCGAGCCCCAAACCCGGGCCGATATTCGCCAAGGCGGCTGCCGCGCCAGACACCGAAGTGATAAAGTCCAACCCGGTGAGGCCCAGCAGAACCGCCGTGCCGCCCAGCGACAGAATGAACGCCACAAGAAAGGCAATCACCGAGTTCAGCACGTCCTCGCTGATCGGTCGCCCGTCATAGCGTGGGGTGAATACACCATGCGGTGAATGAATCTGACGGATCTGGCTTTTAATGGCGGCAAAGACCAACTGGTAGCGAAACACTTTGACCGAGCAAGAGGTCGACCCCGCGCAGCCGCCAATCAGGCCGATCAAAAAGAACATCACCACAGGGAATGTGCCCCAAGCCATGTAGTCAGCGCTGGCATAGCCCGTCCCCGTCATGATTGACGTCACGTTAAACAGCGCATCACGAAAACCAGCTTCGGACATCACGCCACTGCGGCCCCAAAGCCATGACGTCATCAGCAACACGCAAAAGACGACAATCATCAGAAAAACCCTAATCTGACCATCTTTGAACAGTGGCTGGGCGGTCCCCGCCATAAGCTGCACGAAACGTACAAATGGCAATGCCGCGAGGATCATGAAGACGACAGCCACGTAATGCACCCCTGCCCCCCAGGTCCCGAAAGACGCATCATAGTTGGCCATGCCCCCTGTTGATACGGTCGTCATGGCGTGCACGATCGCATCAAAACCTGCCATGCCCGTGGCCGAGTAAGCCACAATACAGGCCATCGTCAGGCCCACGTAGATGAACGAAATGCTGGTCGCGATTTCACCGGCACGGGGCAGGATCTTGCCACTGGTGTCAAACCCTTCTGACCGGAATATCTGCATGCCGCCGACGCGTAGTTCCGGCAAAAACACCATCGCGACAACGATGATACCGACGCCGCCAAGCCATTGCAGCACACCGCGCCACAACTTCAGGCCATCGGGCAAGGCTTCAAGACTGCTGAATGCCGTCGCGCCGGTGGTCGTCAGGCCCGACATGGCCTCAAAAAACGCGTCGGTAAAACTGGCCTCGGTTGCGCCCAAAACAAAGGGAACCGCGCCAAATACCGGCAATGTAAGCCAAACCATCGAGGTCAGCAGAAAGGTCTGCCGCAATGACAGCCCTTTGGTTACACCGTTTGAACACGCCAGCGCAATCAAACCACCCGTAACGATAGTGATCACTGCGCTTTCAAAGAAGACAAACCAATGCCCGTTGCTTAAGCAAGCAAATCAGCCGCAAGCGGGCCGAGCATGGTGATCCCAAGCGACGCCACAAGCAGACCGATCACATATCCCACTGGGCGTAAATCTATCATGCGGGCAGCGTTGTCCTGACCACCCGGCAGTGTCAAGAACAGCGCGTTCCGAATTGGACCGAACTGTCGCTTGAAAGCCCATATCGCCGGGTTAGCTCCATTCTCATGTTTGAACCTACTTATACCGCCGCACTGGGACGGCTTGCGGCCTTTGTCCCCCAAGCAAGCCGTGATTATGCCAGCAAGCGCAACTATGACGATCTGACCCATGTCTCAGCCCTGTCGCCCTACATTCGCCACAGGATCATCACCGAAGAGGATGTGTTGCAAGCCACCCTTGCCCGCCACCGCCCGCAAGCAGCCGGGAAATTCATTCAAGAGGTCTATTGGCGCACCTATTGGAAGGGGTGGCTGGAAATGCGCCCAGCGGTTTGGGCCATGTACCGGTCAGATCTGCAAGCGGCGCTAAACCAGGTGCAAACCGAGAGCGGGTTGCGGCGAGAGTGGGAGGCCGCATGCAAAGGTGAAACCGGCATCGACTGTTTTGATCACTGGGCCAGGCAGTTGGTTGAAACAGGGTATCTGCACAATCATGCGCGGATGTGGTTCGCCTCGATCTGGATTTTCACGCTACGCCTGCCCTGGACGCTCGGGGCAGACTTCTTCATGCGCCACTTACTGGATGGTGATCCTGCATCAAACACCTTGTCGTGGCGCTGGGTTGGCGGCTTGCAGACGATCAGCAAAACCTATCTGGCGCAACCTGACAACATCGCGAACTATACCAATGGGCGGTTTCATCCGACAGGTTTGGCGACATTTGCCGCTCCACTGGACGGCGTTCCGCATCCGGGGCGACAAGCCCTGCCGCTGTCCAACCGACCCAATCCAAGCCTGCGGACAGGTCTATTGATTACTGAGGAGGACCTCTCGCCGAGCTGGCTGCTTGATCAGATAGAGCCAAGCGCCTGCGCCATTGTGCAGACCACACAGGATCGCAGCCCACTTGCCGTGAGCGATCACGTTGTCGACTTTGTCAAAGGCGCGTTGTCCGACTGCACCACCCGCTTTGCTGAGCGCCTTGGCCCGGTAACAGAGGTGACGTCAAGCAAAGCTCGGAGACTGGGCCAAGACGCAGTGCCTTGAGCAGATTGTCACGTCATACCTGCCTGCAGGTTCGACACGAGATGCTCTTGCTGACATTGCATTGCTTCAGGTCATACGCCCTTACGATGCGGCAGCTTGGCCCCATGCAACGCATGGGTTTTTCCGGTTCAAAGACAAGATACCAATCCTTTTGGATACACTGGGCAGCTGTTCGCCGCGGTAAATCTCAGGTCCCCGCCAACCATACATCCAATGTTTTCTTAAGGGCGGCCCAATCGGTGAATTCCTTATCTTCATGCGGCGTGATCTCTTCCCCTTTTTGCGACGCGATCCAACGCATGGCCCAGGATTTGAAGAAATCATATTCCGAAAACCGGAACGCCCCGGCCACATGCATCACCGTAGGTGGTGTCCAACCGGTCTTTCTGGCAAAACGGCTCACACAATCAGCCAGCCCAGCCCATTCATCAGCGTCATCCCCGGCGGCGGTCAAGGATACGGACAGGAACGCCGCACGCGCCTGTGTAAGTGTCGCCGCTTTGGCCGTCGCCAGCGCGACAAGTGCTTTTTGATATTTGCCACCGTGCAAGGACCCCGCGAGCAAAACCGCATCAAAGCGCGCGAGTTCAGCGTCATACGCATCCTGCGCGCCCACCAGTTCGACAGAATGGCCCTGCCCGTTCAGATAATCTGCGCAATAGCGGGCGACTTTACGGGTCTGCCCTTCGGTTGAGGCGTAGGTGATCAAGATGTTCAACGTGTTGCTCCTTGTTTCTGAGCACAGAATAGCAACAAGGGCAGATCTTAAAATTGATCCAAATCAGATAAGGTTGGCCTAACCCACTTTACGCAAACCGCCAGACGCCCAACCACGGCAAGCGGTACCAAAAGCTTCAAAGAGTGGCCGTGACACGGGATCATCTGCGGCGTTCCATTCTGGGTGCCATTGCACCGACATCGCAAAGCCCGGCGCATCTTTGACATAGATCGCCTCTGGCGTGCCATCCGGGGCATACCCATCAATCACGATACGCGCGCCCGGCTGCTTAATTCCCTGCCCGTGCAGGGTGTTGGTCATGACCTTGTGGTTTCCAAACAGGCGGTGAAAAGGACCGCCCTCGGTCAGTGTGACCTCATGGCGCAGCTCGAACTTTTCTTCCAAAGTGCCATCGGGGGGCATGCGATGATTGTCACGCCCCGGCAAATCGCGGATTTCGGGGTAAAGCGTGCCACCCATCGCCACATTCATTTCCTGAAACCCAAGACATACGCCCAAC
Source organism: Yoonia sp. GPGPB17 (assembly GCF_037892195.1). Taxonomy (NCBI): domain Bacteria; kingdom Pseudomonadati; phylum Pseudomonadota; class Alphaproteobacteria; order Rhodobacterales; family Paracoccaceae; genus Yoonia; species Yoonia sp. GPGPB17. Next base: position 418,229 of record NZ_JATACI010000002.1, on the reverse strand, counting down.
ACAGGCTGCGCATGCGCCACGCAAGCCCGAATCAGCGGCAATGTGATCCGGTCGCGGTTACGCTCAAACGTGCCATGGGCTTCGGTCTCTTCCTCGCCATACTCTTCAGGATGGACGTTCGGTCGACCGCCAGGAAAGAAGAAGCCATCACAGATGGCCATGAGTTCTTCAATACTGTGCACCTCGGGGTCGGCTGGAATGATCACCGGTGCCACGCCTGACACATCCGACAGCGCCTGCACATTCATAGCACCTGCGCCCTGCACGAGGTATTCTTCGTTAATCAGATGCGAGTTTGAGATAATGCCAACAACTGGGCGCGCCATCAGTGATCCTTTTTGAGGTTTCACCCTGTCTAGCGTCCAAAATGGATGTTTTAAAGGCAATGTGGCGCACAACGGCGCCAACAAATGCGCACATGCCAGATTTTGACAGGCATATGCGCGATTTTATTAAGCTTCGCCGCTCAAACCGGCAGCGTCGATCCCGGCCATGGCCGCAATCACGTCATTGTCCGATGTATCACCCGTGACCCCAACAGCGCCAATCACATTGCCGCGCTTGTCACGCACCAAGACGCCGCCCGGCACAGGCACAACTTGCCCGCCGTAAACACCATTCACGGCAGCCATGAAGTAAGCCTGTTGTTCAGCGCGTGCCATCTGCGCTGTACCGGCCATGCCTAGCATCACTGATCCATAGGCCTTGCCATGCGCGATCCCAAAGCGGCCGGGAGCTGCGCCATCGGCACGCTCAAACGCTTTCACGTGCCCGCCCGCATCCAGAATAACAACCGAGAGCGGCTTGAAACCCATCTCGTCGCCCTTGGCCAATGCTTTGCGAATGATGGTACGCGCCTTGTTTGCTGAGATTTCAGCCATGTCTGTTTCTCCCTTGGAAACTTAGTGATTACGCTGCGCTTTCAGCTCCAACCGGCGCTGATGCAGGACGGGTTCGGTGTAGCCGGACGGTTGAATGCGGCCCTTGAAGACCAGATCACAGGCCGCTTGAAACGCGATCCCATTGAACTCTGGCGCCATAGGGCGATAGGCGGGGTCGTCCGCATTTTGCCCGTCCACAACGGCAGCCATCTTGCGCATGGCCTCCATGACCTGTTCTTCGCTGACAACCTCATGGTGCAGCCAATTGGCCAGTGCCTGGCTGGAAATCCGGCAAGTCGCGCGATCCTCCATCAGCCCCACGTCGTTGATGTCTGGCACCTTCGAGCAGCCAACACCTTGGTCAATCCAGCGCACAACATAGCCAAGGATGCCTTGGGCGTTATTCTCGACCTCTTTGATTTTCTGCGCATCCGTCCAGCGCTGATACTGTGCCAATGGAATATCCAGAACGGACGAAACATAGGCCCGCCGCCCGCCTTTCAGCAGTTTTGCCTGCACCGCCATCACGTCAACTTTGTGGTAGTGCAGCGCATGCAACGTCGCGGCTGTGGGGCTTGGCACCCATGCGCAATTCGCACCCGATTGTGGGTGACCGATCTTTTGCTCCAGCATGGCGGCCATCATATCGGGCATCGCCCACATGCCTTTGCCAATCTGGGCCTTGCCAGAGAATCCGCATTCCAGTCCGATATCGACGTTTTGATCTTCATAAGCGCCAATCCATTGTTTGCGCTTGATAAAGTCTTTTCGGCTGAATGGCCCGGCCTCCATCGAGGTATGAATTTCATCACCCGTGCGATCCAGGAAACCTGTGTTGATGAACGCCACACGCGACTTGGCCGCGCGGATACACTCCTTGAGGTTCACGGTCGTACGGCGTTCCTCATCCATGATACCAATCTTGACGGTGTTGCGCGGCAGGTCTAGCGCATCTTCAACCATGTTGAAGATATCGTTGGTCAGGGCGACTTCATCAGGTCCATGCATCTTGGGTTTGACCACATAGACTGATCCAAGGGCAGAGTTGCCGCCGTCGCGTTTCAGGTCATGTATTGCGATCAGCACGGTGATCATCGCATCCATCAGGCCTTCAAAGACCTCATCATCATTGGCATCCAGTATAGCGGGATTTGTCATCAGGTGGCCGACGTTACGGATCCACAACAGTGCGCGGCCCTTCAGGGTCAAGTCGCTGCCATCCGGCGCGGTATAGGTAATGTCATCAGCCAAACGACGGGTCATAGTCTGTCCGCCTTTCTGGAATTCAGCCGTCAGGTTGCCCTGCATCAGGCCCAGCCAGTTGCTATACGCCTCAACCTTGTCCTCTGCATCCACACAGGCGACGCTATCCTCACAGTCCATGATCGCTGAAACAGCGCTTTCAAGGCGCACATCGGCAAGCAATGCTTGGTCCCGGCTACCGATCGGGTGCGCACGATCAAAAACAAGTTCCACATGCAAACCGTTGTTGCGCAGCAAAATGGCATCTGGTGCTTTGGGGTTGCCGCGATAGCCGACAAACTTCTCGGGCTGGCATAACGGATGATCATCGACCAGCAATACACCATCGCGGATATGATAGCGCGACACGTCAGCATGGCTTGTGCCGTCAATCGGGAAAGCTTCGTCCAGAAATACCCTTGCCCGGGCAACGACGCGCGATCCGTGGCCACGATCATACCCACCTTTGGGCGGCAACTCACCCATGGCGTCCGTCCCATAGAATGCATCATACAGGCTGCCCCAACGCGCATTAGCCGCATTCAGCGCAAAGCGCGCATTGGTGATGGGGACAACAAGCTGTGGGCCGGGGACCGTCGCAATCTCGGGGTCAACATTTGAGGTATCAATTGCAAAATCGTCGCCCTCAGGAACCAAGTAACCGATCTCGCGCAAGAACGCCTCATATGCGGTGCGGTCGAGGCCTTGCCCGCGCCGCTCGACGTGCCATGCATCAATGGTCGCCTGCATCTCATCGCGCGTGGCAAGGGCCGCACGATTGCGCGGCGTCATCTCAGCAACCAGCCCGGCAAAGCCTTTCCAAAATGTGTCGCTATCAATGCCGGTGCCATCCAATGCCCGGGAATCAATGAAATTCGCCAGTTCTGTCGCGACTTTCAGCCCTTGTTTTTCAATGCGATCCGTCATGACCCGCCCCTTTTTGGATTGCTGCATACCGCGGCACACGATTGCCGCTCAGCAACGGAGGTAGTGCGAAAGTTTCCGATAGGCAACTCGGTCGGGACGATTTGTTTACTTGGGGTCAGCGACCGAGCGTGCGCGCCGTGCAATAGCGCAGGTCATCCCAAACTTTGGCCCGGATGGTGGTGGCGCTTCGCAGGCGCCCGCCCTACCTTGGATGTAGCCAACCAAGGAGCGCCCCATGAAAGACGCTGCCCCGCAAAAGATCTACCTGTCGGACTATACGCCGCCTGCCTATCTGGTGGATACCGTCCATCTGACTTTCAAGTTGGGGGCGACAAATACGCGCGTTGTCTCGCACATCGCTTTTCGACCCAACCCGGATGCCAACGATACCAATTTATTCTTGCACGGTGACGATCTGAAACTGATCAGCGCCAAGATTGATGGGCAACCGGTTGACCCGGACATCAGCACCGTCGGTCTGCGCTGTCCTGTTCCCAGCGCTCCTTTTGTTTTTGAGGCGGAGGTGGAAATCAGCCCCGCCACAAACACTGCGCTTGAAGGCCTTTACATGTCGAACGGCATGTATTGCACCCAATGCGAGGCCGAGGGGTTTCGCAAGATCACATACTACCCGGACCGTCCTGATGTGATGGGCGTGTTTACCGTGCGCATTGAAGGTGACCTGCCGGTGCTGCTGTCCAACGGGAACCCAACAGCTGCTGGTGATGACTGGGCCGAATGGCATGATCCCTGGCCCAAACCGGCCTACCTTTTCGCGCTGGTGGCAGGCGATCTTGTCGCGCATTCGGATAGGTTCATCACCCGGTCTGGGCGCGATGTCGATCTGAACATTTGGGTTCGCCCTGGCGCAGATGAGGCGAAATGTGCCTTCGGCATGGAGGCGCTCAAGAAGTCCATGGCTTGGGATGAAGATGTGTATGGCCGCGAATACGATCTTGATCTGTTCAACATCGTTGCGGTCGATGACTTCAACGCAGGCGCGATGGAAAACAAGGGGCTGAATATCTTTAACGCCTCTGCCGTTCTCGCATCACCAGAAACTGCGACCGATGCCGATTTCGAACGGATCGAGGCGATCATCGCGCATGAATACTTTCACAACTGGACTGGCAACCGGATCACCTGCCGGGATTGGTTCCAGCTTTGCCTGAAGGAAGGCCTGACGGTTTTCCGCGATCAGCAATTCACTGGTGATATGCGCAGCCACCCTGTCAAACGCATTGATGACGCGATGGTCCTGCGCGCCTATCAGTTCCGCGAAGACAATGGGCCATTGGCGCACCCGGTCCGGCCCGCCAGCTTTGTCGAGATCAACAATTTTTATACCGCGACAGTCTACGAAAAGGGGGCCGAGGTTATTGGGATGCTCAAACTTTTGGTGGGTGATGCCGCCTATGCCAAAGCGCTCGACCTCTATTTCGAACGGCACGACGGCGATGCCGCCACGATTGAAGACTGGTTACAGGTCTTTGAAGACACCACCGGGCGCGATTTGTCCCAATTCGCCAAATGGTACAGCCAAGCAGGCACACCGCGCCTGACCGTCAGCGATGAATTCGTCGATGGCACCTATCACCTGCATTTGCATCAAGACACACCGGTAACGCCGGATCAGGAGAACAAAGAGCCTTTGTTGCTGCCAATCGCCGTCGGTTTGCTGAATGACAACGGTGCTGAGGTGGTCCCAACAACGGTTCTGGAAATGACAGACGCGGCCCAAACCTTTACGTTTGAAGGACTGACCGGCAAACCAATCCCATCAATCCTGCGCAACTTTTCGGCCCCGGTGATTGTAAAACATGACCGAACGAATGCTGACCGCGCATTTCTTTTGGCCCACGACACCGACCCGTTCAACAGATGGGACGCAGGTCGGACGCTCGCACAGGACTTGCTGGTGCGCATGGTCCGTGAGGACGCGACACCAGATGCAGCATTTCTTGATGGGCTTGCATCTGTCTTGCGCGACGACGCACTTGATCCCGCGTTCCGGGCTTTGGTGCTGCGCCTACCCAGCGAAGAGGATACCGCCCAGGCGCTATCTGACACGGGCCATACACCGGATCCGACAGCGATCAATCAAACGCATGAGACGCTGAAACTGCATATCGCGCAGCATTTGCAGGATACACTACCGCGCATTTACGCCGATATGATCGTCACCGGTGCTTACACACCAGATGCGGAGCCAGCCAAGCAAACGTACGCTTGGTAACACGGTGCTGGCGTTGATCAGCAAGCTGGACGGCGGCAAGCAGGCGTCGCAGCAGTTTGGCAGTGCCGACAACATGACCCAGCAACTGGGCGCGTTGCGCGCACTGTTACAAATCTCGAAAGGTGCTGACGCATTGGCCGCTTTTGAAAACCAGTGGCAACATGACAGATTGGTCATGGATAAATGGTTTGCACTGCAAGTCAGCTTGGCCGCACCGGACGCCGCCACCGCGACCGCTGAGCGCCTAACAAAACACCCCGCTTTTGACATCAAGAATCCCAACCGGTTTCGGTCGGTCTTCGGGGGGCTGAAAGCGAACACAGCCGGGTTCCACCACGCGTCTGGCGCGGCATATGATCTGCTGGCGGACTGGTTGATCAAGCTTGATCCGCTAAACCCGCAAACGGCAGCCCGCGTCACGGCCTCATTCGATACATGGAGGCGATATGATGCTGATCGGCAAGGGAAAATGCGCGCCGCGCTGATGCGAATCGCGCAAACGCCTGATCTTTCAGGTGATACCGAAGAAATGGTGACACGCATCTTGGGCTGAACTTTGCCGAAAGGGCATGCCCATTGCTGCAAGCTTTTGCCGTTGCAAAGCTGTCATAAGATTGTCGTGGAAACGTTACGCGGGCCAGCGCATTGATGGCTTATGGAACATCGCATTGACCCGCTGATCGCTGAACGCGCCCCGTGGCTTTACAGTGATCGCCCCGGCACCCGCATCGCCAAACGGTGCCTTCACCGCCTTCTGGCCTATGATACCACCGTTGATATCGCCAAATCGCTGGAACACGCGCCATCTGACCAGATCATGGGTACCATGGCCGAACGTTTGTCAAAGATGGTCCATGCCAGCGGATTGGGTCATATTCCCGCGCATGGGCCCGCATTGATCGTGGCCAACCACCCCACCGGTATCGCTGATGGGATCATCCTGAATGGCTTGCTTGGCACCATACGCCCTGATGCTTATTTCTTTGCCAACCGCGATATCCTGCGGGTGTTTCCTCAAATGGAAACCATGATCGCCCCGGTGGAATGGCGCAAGGAACAGCGCAGTCATGCAAAGACGCGCGAAACGATGGCATATGTCCGCAATGCAACCGATGCCGCGCGCCTTGGCGTCATCTTCCCCTCAGGCCGCTTGGCAAAACGCCGTGGTCTGCGGCTTTATGAACGGCCGTGGTTGGCTTCGGCGGCGCTGCTGGCGCGTAAGTTTGATCTGCCTGTGATCCCGGTGAATATTCAGGCACGCAACTCGGCTCTCTTCTACCTTTTCGATCTGATCCACCCGACCTTGCGGGATATCACTTTGTTTCATGAGACGCTGAACAAGGCGCGCCAACCCTTCCGGGTCACTGTGGGCGAACCGATTTCTGCCGTCTCAATCCCGCACAGCGCAGAAGACGGGATCGCGATGCTGCGCCGCGCGACGCTGGCTTTGGGTGGTAAGGATGCCCCGACTGTGAACCTCGTCGCTACTTCACGTGCTTTCGCAAAATAGGCCACGCATGTTCCCTTGAAGCTGGGTCCGCCTTCTTTTAAACGAAGGCGAATGCAGACAAAGGAAGCGCCTCATGCTTGACCTCACCTATACAGCCCCTGCCCCCAAAGTGATCGCCGGTGCAACCAGCGATTGGGAATTGGTGATCGGCCTTGAGGTGCACGCACAAGTCGCGACGAATGCGAAGTTGTTCTCAGGCGCCTCAACATTGTTTGGCGCAGAGCCCAATAGCAATGTGGCGTTTGTGGATGCTTAAGCATGCCCGGCATGCTGCCCGTGATCAACGAAGGTTGCGTCGCGCAGGCCGTAAAGACGGGGCTGGGCCTGAATGCTGAGATCAACCTCGTGTCAGCCTTTGACCGCAAAAACTATTTCTACCCTGACCTGCCGCAAGGCTATCAGATTTCGCAGCTCTACCACCCCATCGTCGGCGAAGGCGAAGTGCTGGTTGAAATGGGCAATGGCGAGGCGCGCACTGTGCGGATCGAGCGTATCCACCTTGAACAAGACGCTGGTAAGTCGATCCATGACATGGATCCACATATGTCATTTGTGGACCTGAACCGTACCGGTGTGGCGTTGATGGAGATCGTCAGCCGCCCCGATATTCGCGGGCCAGAGGAAGCAGCGGCTTATGTGCTGAAACTGCGCCAGATCCTGCGCTACTTGGGCACCTGCGACGGGAACATGCAAAATGGCAATCTGCGGGCAGACGTGAACGTGTCGGTCTGTCGCCCCGGCGACTATGAGCGTTATCAGGAAACACAGGATTTCAGTCATCTTGGCACCCGCTGTGAGATCAAGAACATGAACTCAATGCGGTTCATTCAGATGGCGATCGACTATGAGGCGCGCCGCCAGATTGCCCTGATCGAAGACGGGCAAGAAGTAACGCAAGAAACGCGTCTTTATGACCCGGACAAGAACGAAACGCGGTCCATGCGGTCCAAGGAAGAGGCGCATGACTACCGCTACTTCCCCGACCCTGATCTGTTGCCTTTGGAGATTGAGCAGGCATGGGTGGACGACATCGAAGTCACAATCGGGGAACTGCCGGATCAAAAGAAGAGACGCTTCATTGGCCAGCTTCTTTTGTCCGATTACCTGGCCTCTGTCTTAACTGCCGAAAAATCTGTGGCTGATGCGTTTGAAGCCCAATTGAACAGATGGTTAGAACGGTATGTGCAAGATCCACCGCGGTCGGTACTCAGAGCTACGAAACTAAACAACGCTACAGCAGCTGAAGCTGAACTAGCGACTGGATGGCTGCAGTCTAACCAAGATGCGGAAGTCGCAGCGACAGCCACGAATTTTTATGGGGCGGTCGACACAATCGCAAATTTTGTCCAAGGACCAATTTTCGGCTGGGCAAAGGAAAACAATGAGGACGTTGATGTTGTCTTAGAGAGGGTCGACATTGGCGAGCTTTTCCATCTCCGAAGCACGAATGTCTTATCATCAAAGCTCGCGAAGGACGTATTTGAGATAATGCTGAAAACAGGCCGCGACCCGGCTGAAATTGTTGAAACTGAAGGTATGAAGCAGGTCACCGACACCGGCGCAATTGAAGCGGCTGTCGATGACATCATTGCTGCCAACCCAGCGCAGGTCGAAAAGGCGCAGGCCAATCCCAAACTGGTCGGTTGGTTTGTGGGCCAAGTAATGAAAGCCACTGGGGGCAAGGCGAACCCGGCTGCGGTGAACCAGATCGTCTCTGCCAAGCTGGGTCTGTAATCCGCAAGGTCGCGGAGTGCATTGGCACGGGCGTCGGGTTTTGATACACCCTCTTGGGTGGACTGATAGGTGAAGTGATGAGCTACGAATATAAAGTCGTACCAGCGCCTGCGCGCGGATTGAAAGCGAAGGGCATCAAAACTGCTGAAGATCGCTTTGCCCATGCGCTCGAGATGGCCATGAACGAACTGGCCGGTGACGGCTGGGAATACCTGCGCGCCGACACTTTGCCCTGTGAACAACGTGAAGGGTTGATGAGCAAGACGACGGTCTACCAAAACATGTTAGTGTTCCGCCGCGTGAAAGCAGCGGTCAAGCCCGCACAAAGCCCACCTGTGGCTACGCCAAGGCCGCAGATCAGCCAAGAGCCGACTGTCACGAAGAAATTGATCGCGCCCGCCAAGTCGGAGACACCTGAGAGCGCAGATGCACCCGCGACCGAGAAAAAGTCGGGCTCTTCGCCTGACGTTGCTGCCGAATAACTACTGAATATCAATCGCCAGGGCGTGAATGCGCCCGATGATGTCCTGCCCCAGCGCCGCATGAATGGCGCGGTGACGTGCGATACGCGACAAATCGTCCAATGATGCGGCCTTAATCACCACCCGCCAATGGCTTTCACCTGATCCATCATCACCGGCATGCCCGGCATGCAAGGCGCTTTCGTTGATGACGTCAACGTGCTCCGGCGAAAGGCTGCCCAAAGCGTCACGAATTTCTGTTTCCAATGCCATTATTTTTTGCCTGCCCTCTTCAATCTCTCGCTCCAGAGTTTATTGTATCTTCTCCGACTCGAAAAGGTAACGCACCCCATGAAGAAAGATGATCCTTTTGGTTTCGACATGTCCGTGTCGAGTTCGAAGAAAAAGAACCCACGCGGGCGGCGTGGTATGTCGGGTGCGTCCGAGACATCGACGCGGATTTGCGATCATGAAGGCTGCCAGGAGGCTTAAGCAAGTACCGCGCGCCCAAGTCGCCTGACGTATTGGATGATTTCTATTGGTTCTGCCAAAAGCATGTGCGCGAGTACAATCTGAAGTGGAATTTCTTTGACAGCACGTCCGAGGCAGAACTGGCTGCACAGATGGATAGTGATCGCGTTTGGGAACGCCCGACCAAACCGTTCAAGCGCACCGTGGAAGAAGCGGCATGGGCGCGGCTAGGTGTGGACGACGCGCATCAGGTGTTGGGCGAAAACGCGACCCGCAATCCGGGGCGTGGTGCTGCAACCGGGCGCAAGCTGCCGCCGACCGAGCGGCGTGCGGTCGAAATTCTGGAAGCGAAGGACAATATGTCCAAGCAGGAAATCCGCAAGGCCTATAAGGCTCTGATCAAAGTCTTGCATCCGGATATGAACGGCGGTGACCGTAGCCAGGAAGAACAGCTGTCAGAGGTGGTCTGGGCCTGGGATCAGATCAAGGTCAGCCGCAACTTCCGCGACAAAGACTAAAGGCGCCCGAAGGCGCCTTTGCCACTCACTTGCAATCGCCAAAACTAGTCGCGGTGATACAACTGAGCGCGTGATAGTGTGCTGAGTTGCGATGTGGCGCTGCGATGCGCCTCGCGGCCGATGCCAAAGGCACGCTCTTCCTCGACGACAGACATCAGATAATGTGCGCCAAAGGTACCGGCAAACCAGATAGCAGCCAACCACGGCTTGGCGATAAACGCAGATACAACCATAAGAGGGGCATAAAGCGTGCCCTCAAATGGGACTGTCAAACTGCCCCCGATGACCGCCGCAATCAGCGTCAAAACGACGCTGCCGACAACCGCACGCGCAAGACCCATCATGCCCAGATTGCCCATCCACCCCCGGGCGAGATACAGGCCAACACCTGCACTGATTGCGCCAGAGATGGCCACCCAATACACAAAGTTCGCAGGCTCAATAGCCAGCGTGTAAGGCGCAGCCAAACCCGCCATCACAACTAGCGCCACAAGTGGGGCGATTACGATGATCACCACAAAACCAAGGACGTAGGCTTTCTCGCCCCTCGTCAGGTAGAATTTTTCTGCCAAACGCTCAAACATAGCGTCTACCCCCATTTACTCGTTATTCAAATGACACTTACACGGTAGCAGCGGTTGCCTCTGCGAAGTGCCACAACCGATCTTTTATCTATAGGCAAGAAATTGCCACAAATTGTATGGTTCCTCAAGAACAAACCGGCATCTAATCGCCTATCTATAAACAACCCACAGAAAAGCTTGCTATTTTTTCGATTTGAGAAACGTGCGCATTCACCGTTTTCACCTTACGTTAACTCTCTCTTTAGAAAGTCCCTTTTTGCGTGTGCTGAAACTGGCGTTTCAGGCTCGAATCAACACGCTGAGGAACGCCCCGCATTGGCATGCACCCGAACAGCTGCACTGCCGGTCCAGTCGGCAGCCAACAACCATGCCAAACCGCCCTTTCTCTTGCAGGTCCGCGTTTTATGTTGCATCTCCGAGGCAAGGATGAACAAGCAATCGCAAAGGCACCACAGATGGCGGACGGTATGACTGACATGCAAGCAAAACCAACCGAAGAGATTTCGGTCCGTGAAGTCTTTGGCATCGACAGCGACATGAAGATCAAAGGCTTCGCCGAACGCTCTGACCGCGTGCCCGAGATTGACAGCACCTACAAGTTTGATCCCGACACGACTTTGGCGATCCTTGCAGGCTTTGGCTATAACCGCCGCGTGATGATCCAAGGCTATCACGGTACTGGGAAATCGACCCATATTGAACAGGTCGCCGCCCGCCTGAACTGGCCTGCGGTCCGCGTGAACCTTGATAGCCACATCAGCCGGATCGATTTGATCGGGAAGGATGCCATCAAACTGCGCGACGGTGTGCAGGTGACGGAGTTCCACGAAGGTATCCTGCCCTGGGCACTGCGCAACCCCGTTGCGATTGTATTTGATGAATATGATGCGGGCCGCGCCGACGTGATGTTCGTGATCCAGCGGGTGCTGGAAACCGACGGCAAGCTGACGCTGATGGACCAGAACGAGATTATCACGCCGAACCCTTACTTCCGCCTCTTCGCGACGGCGAACACCGTCGGTTTGGGTGATACCACCGGGCTCTACCACGGCACGCAGCAGATCAACCAAGCACAGATGGACCGCTGGTCATTGGTCGCGACGCTGAACTACCTCAGCCATGACGCGGAAGCGGCGATCATTCTGTCAAAGTCCCCGCATTTCAACACGGAAAAAGGGCGCAAGACGATCAGCCAGATGGTGACTGTCGCAGATCTGACCCGAACCGCCTTCATGAACGGCGACCTGTCCACAGTGATGTCACCGCGGACCGTGCTGGCCTGGGCCGAAAACGCACGCATTTTCCAAGATGTGGGCTATGCTTTCCGCCTGTCGTTCCTGAACAAATGTGACGAGCTTGAGCGGCAAACAGTCGCCGAATTCTATCAACGTTGTTTTGACGAAGAACTGCCGGAAAGCGCCGCAAGCCTGAGCCTAGGCTGATATCGCGGTGAGTTGGCTCGCCTGAGAAAACGCAGAGTTTCCAATATGCCCGATTGCTAGGCAGAAATTATGCCGTCATGCTGCAAGTATGAGCGGCATGAAAACTTTCATCCATCATCTTCTTCTCTGTTCCGCGTTGCTCAGCGCGCCCGCTTCTCATGCGCAAGCCTTTGATCCTGAACAGCAATTACGGATCTTCGCAGCCTGCGCAGGCCGTTTGTCGGCTGTGATGGAGTATCAATGGATGTTTGACGGTGACGCGTCTGAACAGACGAAAATGCAACGGGCCGCCGTGATTGATCTGGTTGAGGCGATCATGCCACCGGAACGCGGGCGCGAAGTGTTGCATTGGCGCATCTCTGCCAAGCTGGCGCAATCGGCCTTACTAACCCGCGCGACGTTCAACGCCGATGCAAGCGACGCAGTATGGGCGCGTCAGCAAGCTCAACGGTTTGAACGCGAATGCACGGGGTTGCTTTTGAGCTAGCCACGACAGGTTTAAAGAAAACACGGGGTTGTCTTCATGCGGTCCGTTTTCTACCCATGATACTGAAAAACACTTGAACCGGAGCAGACCCATGAAAATGAAGATTGGTACCCCCTGCCTGCTGATTACGTGGTGAGCCACGAAGACCTGGCCGAAACGGCCTCGACTTTGATTGCCCACGCCCTGTTACCGATTTTTGCAGAAAACATGAGCGAAGACATGGCTAAGGCCAACGTAGAAGGCATCGTGACCGAACTGGCCTACCTTTTTGATGAAGGTGAAATTGAGTTAGGGGGCAAAACCTTCCGCCCCCGCCTCGCATTCATCGACGAAACGGGCGCAATGCTGCCTGGTGCAGCCCAGTTAAACACGCTCCATCAGTTGGCCGAGGACCCGTTCGAGATCGCGCCTGAGGCCGGGATCACATTTGAAGAACCTGAATTCGCGGAAGAGTAGGTTTCCATGCCTGTGGGACTGGCCTTTATCTCTTCGCAGTTCTAGTTTGTGGCGGAGTAAAGGACTGCGCCATGAACAAACCCTCTGACAATCCAGCCGATCCTTTCAAAAAGGCGCTGGCTGAAGCCACCAAGGTTATGGCGGATGACCCTGAATTGGCCGTGACCTATTCGGTTGATCCTGCTTACCAGACCTCTGACACGATCCGCCTACCCCAAGTTTCACGGCGTATGACGCGCGACGAGGTGCTGTTAGCGCGGGGCACGGCGGATGCCTTTGCGCTACGCCATAAGTTTCACGATCCCAAAGTCTCGGCTCGCTACATGCCGCAGGGCCAAATGGCACAGGACCTTTACGAGGCAATGGAAACCGCGCGGATTGAGGCGGTTGGCGCCCAGTACATGCCCGGCACCGCAGGCAACATAGACGCCAAGATCGGCACCGAAGCGATGCGCAAAGGCTATGAGCAGATCACCCAAGCCTCTGACGCGCCCTTGGCTGTCGCTGCCGGGTATCTCATTCGCCATATGGCAACCGGGCGCGATCTGCCCAAAGGCGCGAACAATGTCATGGAGCTATGGCGGGGGTTCATCGAGGATCATTGCGGCGGCACGCTTGAGAATCTGCAAGACACGCTGAACGACCAGCAGGCCTTTGCGAAATTCGCACGCCAGTTGATCAGCGATATGGGCTACGGCGATCAATTGGGCGACGACCCAGACAGCCTTGATGATGATCAAGAGGATGAGGCCGAAGAAGGTTCCGATGATGATCAGGAAGAACCTGACAGCACGGGCGAAGATGACAGCGAAGGTGATGAGGCAGAAGGCACGCCAGAGCAATCACAGGAAGAGCAGCAAGACGCAAGCCAAGCGCAGGTCAGCATGGATGACAAAGCTGACGCCGAGATGGGCGAAGAGGCCGAGATGCCCGAGGGTGAAGCCCCGCTGGAGCCGCTTACCCCACAGCCGATTTCCGACGCGGACCCCGACTACCGTGTATTCACGACCGAGTTTGATGAAGAGATACCGGCCGAAGATCTGGCCGAGCCGGTCGAGCTGGAACGGCTGCGCGCCTATCTCGACCAGCAGCTTGAGCCACTGAAAGGTGCGGTGTCGCGGCTGGCCAATAAGTTGCAGCGCCGCTTGCAAGCCCAGCAGAACCGATCCTGGGAGTTTGATCGCGAGGAAGGTATTCTGGACGCCGGGCGGCTTGCCCGTATTGTGGCGTCACCGACAACGCCACTCTCTTTCAAAGTCGAAAAAGACACTGATTTCCGCGATACCGTTGTGACCCTTTTGCTGGATAACTCCGGTTCAATGCGTGGCCGCCCGATTTCCATCGCTGCAATCTGTGCAGATGTTATGGCCCGCACGCTAGAACGCTGCGACGTCAAGGTCGAGATTTTGGGCTTCACCACCAAAGCGTGGAAAGGCGGCCAAAGCCGCGAGCAATGGCTGGCTGCAGGGCGCGAGGCCACACCCGGTCGTCTGAACGACCTGCGTCATATCATCTACAAATCGGCAGATGCGCCATGGCGCCGGACCCGGCCTAATCTGGGTTTGATGATGAAAGAGGGCCTCTTAAAGGAAAACATCGATGGGGAAGCGCTGGAGTGGGCGCACCGCCGGATTGTAGGGCGTCAAGAACAACGCAAGATCCTCATGGTGATCTCAGATGGTGCGCCTGTGGACGATTCAACTTTGTCCGTTAACCCTGCCAATTATCTGGAGAAACACCTACGCGATGTTATTGCGATGGTCGAAAAACACAAAGCCGTTGAGCTGGTCGCGATTGGGATTGGCCACGACGTGACCCGCTATTATGAGCGCGCGGTGACGATTACAGACGTGGAGCAACTTGCAGGTGCGATGACCGAGCAGCTGGCAAGCCTCTTCGACAGCGATCCGCGCAAGCGGGCACGTGTTCTTGGTATGCGTAAGGCGGGCTGACTCCAGCATGCCTTGCTAGCAGTTGATGCGTCTGGCGGAAATCTTATTGAACACAGAAAGAGGAAGATTTTTAATTTATGTTTCAGACATTTGAGGCGCAATCTTCACCTGATCAAGGTCCACCGCGGCTCGCAAGCTTACGAGGCCTGATGGCGCAAAAGGGTTTTGACGCCTTCTTGGTTCCGCGTGCCGATGCCCATCAGGGCGAATATGTCACCCCACGTGATGCGCGATTAGGATGGTTGACCGGCTTTTCAGGCTCAGCCGGGTTTTGTGCCGTTTTGGCGGATGTGGCTGGCATTTTTGTTGATGGGCGCTATCGGGTGCAGGTCCGCGCGCAGGTCGCGGATGTTTATACCCCTGTGCATTGGCCGGAGACGCAGCTTGCTGATTGGTTGGCCGAGCAGTTACCGCCAGGTGGGACACTCGCATATGACCCGTGGCTGCACACCGTGTCTGAGGTCGCAGAACTGCAGGAAAAGCTGACCGGGTTCGAATTGGTCGCGACCGACAATCTGGTTGATGCGATATGGGAGGACCAACCCGCCACACCTGACGCCCCGTTCACGGCACATGCGCTTGAACACGCGGGCGAGCCGCATGACACCAAGCGTAAGCGGCTGTCGGCGGATATGAAGGAAAGCGCGGCAGTACTGACCTTGCCGGACAGCATTGCTTGGCTACTTAATATCCGTGGCACTGACATTGCCCGCAATCCCGTACCGCAGGCCTTTGCTGTTTTGCACCATGACGGTCGGGTTGATCTTTTTACTGGGGTCGGCAAAGCCGATGACATTGCAGATCATCTTGGACCGGACGTGACGGTCCAAGATATGGACAGCTTTCTTCCCGCCCTCGCCAGCCTTAATGGCAAGATATTGATCGACAAACGCACCTGCCCTGACAAAGTCGCCACGGCACTGAAAGCTGCGGGATGTGATGTGGTCCAAGGTCAGGACCCTTGCATCCTGCCCAAAGCCTGCAAGAACGACACCGAGATCGCCGGTGCCAAGGCCGCGCATGACCGCGATGCCGTCGCGATGGTGCGCTTTCTGGCATGGCTCGACTCAGAGGCGCCCAAAGGCGGACTGACCGAGATTGATGTGGTCAAGGCACTTGAAGGCTTCCGCATGCAGACGAATGCGCTGCGCGATATCAGCTTTGAAACGATCTGTGGCGCGGGACCAAACGGCGCAATCGTGCATTACCGCGTGACCGAAGACACCAATCGCCCTGTCGCACAGAATGACCTGCTGCTCGTCGATAGTGGTGGGCAATACATTGATGGGACCACCGATATCACCCGGACGATGGCCATTGGCACCCCGACGGATGAACACAAGACCTGTTATACACGCGTCCTGCAAGGTATGATCGCCATTAGCCGTATCCGCTTTCCGCAAGGAGTCGGTGGGCAGCATATAGACGCGCTTGCACGGGCGCCATTGTGGATGGCAGGCCAGGATTATGATCACGGCACCGGGCATGGCGTAGGAAGCTATCTCAGCGTGCATGAAGGGCCACAGGGCATTCACCGTCGCTCTGAAGTGGCCTTGCAGAAAGGGATGATCCTGTCGAATGAGCCAGGGTACTACCGCGAAGATGCATTCGGCATTCGCATCGAGAACCTGATCGTTGTGACGGATGCCCCGGCTTTGGCTGGCGGGGACGACCGGGACATGCTGTGGTTTGATACGCTGACCTATGTCCCCTTTGATCGGCGGCTGATCGACGCAGCGCTTTTGACAGATGCAGAACGGGACTGGATTGATCGCTATCATACCGATACATTGTCGCTTCTTGCTTCGCGACTGGATGCGCAGACGCGCGATTGGCTGACCAAAGCCTGCGCACCGCTCTGACATCAAACTGTCATTTAACACCCTTACGTTAGCCCGGCTCGCCGGTTGCTAACGTCTTTTGGCAAAAAGGAAATCACCATGGCCGATCATATCAAAATCCGTCCTGCCTCAGGCACTTGGGTTGTCCGCGCAGCAGGTGCTGTTATCGGTGAAAGCACCAATGCGCTGGAACTGGTTGAAGGTGACTATCCGCCGGTGATTTACTTCCCAAGAAGCGATCTTGCGATGGCGTTTCTCGAACCAACGGATCTGACATCAAAATGCCCGTACAAGGGTGAGGCAAGCTATTTCACGATTGAAGCCAAAAGCGGGCCAATAGCGAATGCGGCATGGTCATATGAAACCCCGATTGAGGCCGTTGCCGCGATCAAAGATCACATCGCCTTCTACCCTGAGAAAGTCGCCGTCGAGCAGGTTTAGGAGTGCTCTTCTGCGGCCGTTTCTGACAAGGCGCGGTTCATGGCACGCAAGGCGTCGATCTGAAACAGCGCGCCCCATAACTCGGGCGGGGCATCTTCGCCGCCCAAGGTCACGACAGGAATAAGGCGATGGCCCCCGCCCTCAAAGATTGGCATCGCCTGCTCAAGCGTAGCGTTGCCGTCCACATAGATGCCATCACGCACGAGATCCCAACATTCTTCCTCTGTTGCAGCGTTTTTGGCGTCCATCTGGCGCATAATTGAAGACACTTTGAAGGTGGTCAGCAAATAGGCCTGTGGGCCTGCTGCAAGATGCACATTGCGCCGTTCCAGCTGCGTCAGGAAGAAAGACCGATCCACAAGGCGTGACGACAGGGCCGTTGACAGAGATACGGCCACCATAACCGCAAGACCGGTTTGCCAGTCACCGGTCAATTCGAACACAATCAGCGTTGTTGAAATCGGCGCACCAAGAACGGCCGCCGCAACGGCCCCCATACCTGCGAGCGCATAAAGCGTTCCGCTCCCTGACACGGTCGGGAAAATGGCCGTGGCAATGATCCCGAAGGCCAGACCCGTCAACGCACCCACCATCAGCGAGGGCGAAAAGACACCGCCCCCCATGCGCCCACCCATGGTGATGGCCACGGCAATCACTTTGAGGATGACAAAGACAATGGCTTCGTGCAGCAGCAATTCGCCCGTCAGCGCCGCAGATGTCGTCTCATAACCGACGCCAATGATATGGGGCCACCAAATCGCCAACCCGCCCAGAAGCGCCCCAGCGATCGCGGGCCGCAGATACCGCGGGATGCCTGTCTCGCGTTGAACATAGTTGCCGAAGTCTTCGGCCCAAAAGATAGATTTCATCAGGGCAACGGCAACGATACCGCAGACCAGCCCCAAGATCAGAAATGCTGGCAACTCCACGTAAAAGCCAAGCGCGTTCTGAATTGGCAGCGCAAACTCGGTGACATCCCCAAAGACCAGACGGTTAATGACAGTGCCAACAGCAGAGGCGATGACAATCGGGGCAAAGGCATGAACTGCGAAGTGGCGCAGAACCACTTCCAGCGCAAAAAGGGCGCTTAAGCAATGGGGGCGTTAAAACTGGCCGAGACCGCAGCGGCGACGGCACAGCCCAGTAAATCACGTCCAGTGATCCCGTTGGCATTGATCCACCGACATATGCCCGTTGAAATGACTGCAGCAAGGTGCACAACCGGACCTTCGCGGCCAGATGAACCACCTGTGGATAGGGTGATCATGGAGGCCGCAGCCGAAGCCAGACCGCGCCTGACCTCTACCCGCCCTTCGGAAAGGGCAGCACCCTCGATCACGTCAGCTACGGAACGCACGCGACCGTCATCCGTAAATCGATCCAAGATAAGGCCGACAATCAGACCGCCACAAATCGGGATCAGCAGAATCTGATACCATGCCAGCCCGGCTGCAAAAGAATGCAGTGTCAGAACATCATCGGTCCCATAGGCAGTGGTTTGGATCGCATAAATGCCCAGCCGAAAAATGACGGCGGCAAAACCCGCGGCAATCCCGATCGCCAACGCGATAAACCAAAACTGGATTTGATTGGGCCCGTGGGTTTTCATCACCCGCGCGGCATCACGGCATGTCTGCGAAGCATCAGCAATCCCTTGCTGCAGCAACACTTTGACTGGCTTGCCCATGCAGTTGGCTTTCTTGCGCGCCGCTCGGCGCTGTCGATCACTGACGACGGGTGCAAACCCCGGCTTCGCCTAACACCTACTGCATGGCTGAGTCGCTTCCAAGAAAAACTTCGCAGGATAGCGCCGGAAACATACGGTGCGCTTAGCGGACAAAAATGCGCAGTTTTATCGACTCGGACGCAATCTCAGCGTGTATCACAAATCAGTCTGACTTAGGGTCACTCACAAAACAGGCCTCATGCCGGTCCGATAGTCAAAAAAGCGTATCTTGCTATTTAAAAGAGCATTTAAGTCATTTTTGTAGGTATTTCCTGCAATTAGAGTGATTTGACGGCGGCTAAGAAATCAACTCTTGATAGTTATGTCAGCATATATGACATACTTTGGTACAGGTTGCCGCCTACCTCTTGTCTTAGTATTTTCGCGAGACGAGGCGGGTTATGCCTCAGAGGTTAGTGAGTAAAAAAGTACTGACCAGCTTTATCGCAACAGTGCTTGATGTTACCGGAAGTCCGTTTTTGGGCTTCTAGAAATGAACGATGTGTATCGCGGAGGTGAGTGGCCGAGGTATGCAAGTATGAGTGGGATTGGTAACCGGTAAAAGTTCAGGGCGTCGCAATGTTGCGGCGCCCACTTTGTTTTCAGGCATTCATCAACGCACGCGCTGCATCTCTTGCTGCATCTGTTACAGTATCGCCGGACAGCATCCGTGCAATCTCGTCCACCCTTGCGTCGACATCCAATGCAACCACGGTCGATCGGGTCTCCGAACGGGTTTGCTGCTTTTCAACACGCCAGTGATGCCCGGCCAAAGCAGCAACCTGAGGCGAGTGTGTCACAACCAGTACCTGCCCCTCATCGGCGAGTTCGGCCAGACGGCGTCCGACAGCATCGGCTGTGGCCCCACCCACACCCCGGTCGATCTCATCAAAAATCATCGTCAGCCCGCTGGCACCTTCGGTCAGACAGACCTTGAGCGCCAACAGAAAGCGGCTCAGTTCTCCGCCCGACGCGATCTTGTTCAGCGGACCCGCCGGTGCGCCAGGGTTTGTCGCAACCGTAAAGGCTACAACATCTATACCATCTGGACCGGGTTGTTCGGTTTGTGTGATCTGCGTCGTAAAGACCGCTCGCTCCATTTTGAGCGGTGCAAGTTCCTTTGCCATGGCCGCATCCAACCGCTTGGCAGCTTTCAGACGTTTCTGACGCAATGCGGCGGCCGCCTGATCATAGCTGGCCTGTGCGGCCTGCACCGCAGCTATCAAAGTTGCCTGATCGCGCGCGCCGTCATCCAATACGGCCAAACGTGTGCGCAGATCATCTGCAAAGCCACGCAGATCATCCGGCAGGACGTTATGCTTGCGCGCCAGTCCACGGATCGCAAACAAGCGTTCCTCGACCTCTTCAAGTTCTGACGTATTGAACGACAAGGAATCGAGACAGTCCGCGATACCGCGTTGCGCATCATCCAGCCCCAAAAGAACCCGCTCTAGAGCCTCCAGCGGCGCATCAACACGGCCCTCTGCCTCACCGGCCACACCTTGCAGCCAGCGAGACGCATCGCCTATCATGCCTTCAGCGCCCTGCAATCCCAAAGCATCCGCTGCCTTCATGATATCAGCACGGATCTTTTCGGCGGCCTGCATCAGACGGCGTTTGGTATCCAGCGACGCCTCTTCACCGGCCTCCGGTGCCAGCGTATCCAGTTCAGCTACTGCGTGGCGCAGATAGTCCTCTTCTGCACGCGCCTCGGCGATCTGTGCTTCTGCCGTCTGTAATTCGCGTTGCGACGTACTGAGCGCACGCCAATGGGTGCGGACCTTGTCTGCAGCCGCCTCCAGCCCCGCATAACTGTCAAGCATCTGGCGATGCCCGCGAGGGTTTAGCAGCCCGCGATCATCATGCTGACCGTGCAGTTCAACCAAAACCTCTGACAGGTTGCGCAGCACCTCGCCACTGACGCGGCGGTCATTGACCCATGCGGTCTTGCGGCCATCACGGGTATTGATCCGGCGCAGGATCAGTTCATCCTCTGCACCGATCCCCGCCTCTTCCAGAACTGCAAACACCGGGTGCCCGACGGGCAAATCAAACCAGGCCGTCACCTCGCCCTGGTCAGCCCCCTGCCGCACCAGTTCAGCCCGACCGCGCCACCCCAGCACAAATCCCAGTGCGTCCAGCAGAATTGATTTGCCTGCGCCAGTTTCACCGGTCAGCACATTCAATCCAGGTTGGAACGCCAGTTCCAGCCGATCAATAATCAGCATATCCCTGATGTCTAATCCACGGAGCATGTCATAGCCCAAAGGGCGGGGACGCCCCCGCGATGATTACAACCACTCACCACGTATCACCTGCCGATAAATCGACGACAGCCAGTTGTCCCCCGCGGCATCCGCCGTCAGGCCCTGCCCCGTCAGCAAAGCAAAGCTGGCTTCATACCATTCGCTGGATTGGTAGTTAAAGCCGAGTATAGCGCCCGCTGTCTGCGCTTCCTCGATCAGGCCGAGCAACAGATAGCTTTCAACCAAGCGGTGCAGCGCCTCTGGCGTATGTGATGTGGTCTGAAAATCTTCGACAACGGTGCGAAAGCGATTGACCGCCGCGATATAATTGCCGCGCTTAAGGTAAAAGCGCCCGATTTCCATTTCCTTGGCCGCCAGATGGTCAAAAGCCAAGTCGAACTTGAGTACCGATGTGCTCGCGTATTCGCTGTCAGGATATTGCTCGATCACACGGCGCAGAGATTGCAGCGCCTGGAAGGTCAGACCCTGATCGCGGCCAACCTCGTCAATCTGGTCGTAATACGAAAGCGCCAAGAGATAGGCGGCATACGCCGCGTCTTCCTCGGCCGGGTAGAAATCAATATAGCGCTGTGCCGACGCCCGGCTGTTCGGGTAATCTTCATCCCGGTGATAAGCAAAAGCCTGCATGATCAATGCACGCTGCGCGAACTCTGAATAGGGATAAAGCCGCTCAATCTCACCAAAGGTGAAGGCAGCGTCATCGGGGTTGCCACGTTCGATCTGGCGTTCGCCGCGCTCAAAAATGGCTTGGGCGGTCAGATCGTCCAGCGGTTGACCACCCCGCTCACTATTGCCACATGCAGCCAAAACGGCCAAGCCTATGGCTGCGCCAAAACGGAACATCCGACGGCTGACATGGCCCTTTTTGACTGACATTCTTGCGTCCTCACTCACACATGCTAGGCTGGCCACAACGATGGTATCGCTATGGCTTTCGGTCGGTCTAGCATAGAAAAATCGGGGGCAAAATGCCCTTTTGAACGCAAGATGATCAACTGTCAGTGGGTCAAGATCAGGCGACAGCGTGCAAGTCAGCCATACTGACCCCAACACCAGGCAAACGTGCTGCGATTTTCGCATCACATTGGATGCGCCGCCAAGCATCAGGCTGCGCGAAAAGCGCACGCAATAGCTTGTTGGTCATCGCATGCCCCGCACGCGATCCGGTATAGCGACCAAGGATTGGCGCGCCCGCCGTGTAAAGATCGCCCAAGGCATCCAGCATCTTGTGACGCACAGCCTCATCCGCGTGGCGCAGGCCACCGGGTGTCAAGACATCGGCCCCATCAACGACAACCGCGTTCTCGACGCTGCCGCCCAATGCCAAACCATTGGCGCGCATGGCATCGACGTCAGCAGAGCGGCAGAACGTCCGGCTGTCACACAACTCACGCACAAAAGCACCATTGGCCATGTTCAACGTCTTCTTCTGACGACCGATCGCCGCGTCAGCGAAATCAATCTCGAAATCAATCTGAAGCGTTGTCGATGGTGCCAAGGTGGCCATCGCCCCGCCCTCTGACACAGACACCTCGCGCAAAATTTCTATTGCGTGCAACGGTGCAGACAGGCGCGTCAGCCCCGCCGCGACGATCCCACGCACAAAGCTGGCGGCACTGCCATCCAGGATTGGGACTTCCGGGCCATCGATATCGACCAGTGCATTATGCACACCACAGCCAGCAAGTGCGGCCATCAGATGTTCAATTGTCGAAACAGTCACACCATCTGCGTTACTCAGCCGCGTGTTCAATGGTGAAACGATCACATCGCGAAAATCGGCCCGCATCTTGGGACGGTCAGTCACATCGGAACGCCGAAACACAATACCACTGTTTGCCGCCGCAGGATGCAAGACAACACGGACGAATTCACCGGAGTGCAGACCAGTGCCCTCAAAAGTGACGTCGGTTTTCAATGTTGTTTGCACGTTTATGTCGCCCTTGCAGCATTCTCGCTTGTTACCCTCAACTAGGGTGCAACAGCCGTTGCCTCAACTCACTCTTTGCGACGGTCTGAAACACTTTTGTCACCAACTGTGGCAAGACTAAGGCAGAACCCGCAACACACTCGAAACAAAAGAAAAAGGCCGCATGATTGCGGCCTTCTTGTTCAACGGTACGTCACGTCGGCGCAACGGTTTATGTCAATTCAATTTGCCTGACGGCGCAGGAACGCGGGAATTTCGATCTTGTCCTGATCATCACCCTGCTCGTTTTCCTGGTGCAGCGACGTCACTTGCGGCTGCGTCCTGGCGGGCTGTTGTGCTGCACCGTCGGCCTGGGCACCGGTCATACGATTGATCAAAGAGTTGATCCCGAAACGCGGCTTATCGGCCTCTGACGCCTCTGCAGGCGTTGGTGCTTGCTGGGGCGCCGGATCCGCATTTGGCACTCGGCTCACTGCTGCCTGCAAACGCGCCAATGCCTCTGGCGATGGTGTCCCCGGTGTGGATGTCGCACGTGGTGCCACAAAATTGTCAGCCTCGGTCAGTGCAGGCTCGGGGCGTGGTGTATAGGCGGGCGGCGGCAAGTCATCGGTTGAGACCTGTTGTGGGGCCGGTGCAGGCTGGGGCGCAGGCGCTGGCTGGTAGGCCGCGACTGGTTCTGCGGGCGCATCAAGGTTTTCAAACAACGTACGTTCCTGTGCGACGGGTTCCGGTGCAGACTCTACCACTGCCGTAACGGCGGCTGCGGCCTCGGGTGCAGGAACTTCAGCAATTGGCGCCAATGGGGCAGCCATGGACCGGCGCGGCACAGGCGTTTCTGATTCTTTCGCAATCGCATCAATCCCAGTTGCGACAACGGATACACGCATCTTGCCTTCCATGCCTGTATCCAACGTAGAACCGACGATGATGTTCGCATCACCATCGACCTTTTCACGGATCTTGTTGGCCGCTTCGTCCAGTTCAAACAACGTCAGGTCATAACCACCGGTGATGTTGATCAGTACGCCCTTGGCGCCTTCCAGCGAGATTTCGTCCAAAAGCGGATTCGCGATGGCTTTTTCAGCGGCTTGAATGGCGCGGTTTTCACCATCAGCTTCGCCTGTCCCCATCATGGCCTTACCCATCTCATCCATCACAGCGCGGACATCTGCAAAGTCAAGGTTGATGAGGCCGGGCCGGACCATCAGGTCCGTCACACCTTTGACACCCTGGTAAAGCACATCATCGGCCAGTGCGAAGGCCTCGGTAAAGGTTGTGTTCTCATTCGCCAGACGGAACAGGTTCTGGTTTGGAATGATGATCAGCGTATCGACAACTTTCTGAAGTGCTTCAACGCCTTCTTCCGCTTGCTTCATGCGCTTGGCACCTTCGAACTGGAAGGGCTTTGTCACAACGCCAACGGTCAGCACACCCAGCTCACGGGCGGCCTGCGCGATGATTGGTGCAGCGCCGGTTCCGGTGCCCCCGCCCATACCGGCGGTGATAAAGCACATGTGCGCGCCAGCCAGATGATCAACGATCTGTTCAATGCTTTCCTCAGCCGCAGCGGCACCGACGGTGGCGCGCGCGCCTGCACCCAGACCCTCAGTCACTTTCAGACCCATCTGGATTTTCGCACCGGCGCGCGACTGTTGCAGCGCCTGCGCGTCAGTATTGGCGACCACGAACTCTGTCCCATCAAGCTCTTGCTCGATCATATTGTTCACGGCGTTACCGCCCGCGCCACCCACACCAAATACAGTGATACGTGGCTTCAGTTCTTCGTGCCCCGGAAGGGAAAGATTCAATGTCATAACTCGATCCGCCTGTTTTATTATTTGCCCGTGCCCGCGGGCGATTACTGCTTATTGAGACTCACACTAACGAAGTGATGCCGAAAGGTCACGACAAAAACACAAAATTGCCACCAAATCTGGACAAAAACCTCCGCTTGCCCCCGGCATTTCGACTGATGAGCAAGATGTTGCGCATTACCAGTTGTCCTTAAACCATTTTACCGCGCGTTTCAGCGACCGGGCCGGGTAGTTTTCGGCCGGAATCTCAAAATCCCACCATTCGTCTTGGGGGTTTGCGGCAAAGAGCGTGAGGCCAACAGCACTCGAAAACGCCGGTCCAATCGCGGCCTGCGGCAGGCCTTGCACACGCAAAGGACGGCCCAAACGCACCTGCTGACCCAGGATCTTGCTGGCCAATCCGTCCAGACCGGGGATCTGGCTCCCGCCGCCAGTCAGCACGATTTGCTGCCCGGGCAAATGCTCAAACCCGGCTGCATCAAGACGTTCGCGTACCTCTTCCAATATCTCTTCGACGCGCGGACGCATAATACCAATCAGCTCGGCCCGACTGACTGTGCGGCGATC
The DNA here is from genome assembly GCF_037892195.1 of Yoonia sp. GPGPB17. Classification (NCBI taxonomy): domain Bacteria; kingdom Pseudomonadati; phylum Pseudomonadota; class Alphaproteobacteria; order Rhodobacterales; family Paracoccaceae; genus Yoonia; species Yoonia sp. GPGPB17. The sequence continues at coordinate 392,742 of NZ_JATACI010000002.1, read as the reverse complement.
ATGCTCCCAATCGCCGGTATCGCCGCCAATCTCGATCATCTCGCGATCATCCATACCGGTCGCGACAACGCCCCCATAGAATGTCTTGATCCGTTCGGCCGTTGGCATCGGAATCTGTAACCCCATCGAAATGTCCGAGGTCACATGTTCGCCGCCCATACGCACCGAATCCGCATAGATCATGTGCTTCTTCATAAAGACTGACAGGCCGGTGGACCCACCACCAAGGTCGATACAGGCTGCGCCCAATTCCTGCTCATCCTCGACCAATGACGACATGCCCGAGACATAGGCTGATGACGCAATTCCCGCCAATTCCAGATCACACCGCTTGATACAGTAGAATATGTTGTGCACGGCGGTGGCATCCACCGTCAGCATGTGCATATCGGTCTTTAGTTCATTGCCAATCTGCCCACGCGGGTCAGACAACCCGGATCGATGATCTAGCGCAAAGTTGACTGGCTGCGCATGCAGCACTTCCCGATCTACGCCATAATCAGGCACGTCGCAGGCAGCCATCACCTGGCTGATATCCTGTTCGGTCACCATCCCGCCGGACACATTCAGCGTACCGTCCAAACCATAAGACCGCGGACGCGCACCAGACAGACACGCGATCACGTGATCCACACGCACGTTTGCCATCTTTTGGGCCGCCTGAACCGCCGTGCGAATGGCGCGCTCAGTCTCTTGCATGGCATCGACTTCACCAAAACGGACACCGCGTGACCGGGTTGTTGCGGCCCCAATGACGCGAAACTGGGATTGGCTAAACAAGCGAGCCGACACCGTCCGTGCGAAACTGCTCTGGCCCGTCAAAACGCAGCACCAGACAGGCGATTTTAGAGGTACCAACATCCAAAATGGCTACAACGCCTCGCTGCATTGCCGCTTTGCGCATTTGCCGCATGGCCCGTTGGCTGTCATAAAGATCGCCCATCTAGTTGTCCGCCCCATCATCTATCGTTGTGTTCACCCGGCGCAGCGCATCTGCGGCCTCTTCATTCATCCGCAGTGTCGGCCTGTCGGTATTGCGCATGTCCACCACAGCCACATCGCGGTTCAACATGTCTTGCGCATCGTTCAATGCGATCACGCGATCCAATGCAGACACCGGATCGTCACCCGGCAGCATGATGCGCTGGTCCCGATCCAACACCATATCCCAGCGCCGTTCGCCCATGCGGACCAAACCGCGCACTCGTGCGATCAACGGGCCAGCGGCGGCGAAGAGGTTCAGCGCTTCTTCGATGTTATCTTCCGCGCCATCGCCAGCAATCAGCGGCAGATCAAGCCGATCGGCGCGCGCGATGATCTGACCGGATTGCACACCGTCAGCGTCTATGAGCCGCAATGTCGCACCATCGCGCCACAAAGCGACCGGCACGCGCGGGTTCAACCGCACTTCCAATGCACCCGCCTGCCCAACCCTGACACTCGCCGATTTAATCGGATCAAGCGCTTCAATGTCGGCGCGGATCATTTCCAGATCAAGATCGAACGACGAGATGGGGAACGCAGTTGGCAACAGCTCCGCCACTTCTGTCAGCACCGACAAGTCGCCGCCCGTGACATTCATACTCTGCACCATGAATTGCGGTCGCTGCTGAAAGCTCTGCTTGGTTTGCTCAATTCTCGCGGCGAGCTCAGCCCGGTTTTCCGGTTGAGAGTACCACGACCCAACAATCGCAGCGATCAACAGGATTGGGACACCAATCCGAACAGTTCCGCGAAAGCCCGGCGTCAACATCAAACGCTGATACCGATAGACCAGCCGCGATGGCGCAGGGTCGTGTGGGGCAGCGTCAGACACCGGGCGGCGGATCAGCGATCGCATGATGCGTCCTCCACCATCCAGCGGCAAAGCTCCGGGAAGGTCATGCCCACATGTGCCGCCTGTTCAGGCGTGAGTGATGTGGGCGTCATTCCGGGTTGGGTATTGGTTTCAAGCAGGATCAGGCCATCAAGACCCCGCCCCTCATCCCAGCGGAAGTCCGTGCGACTAACACCGCGACAGCCAAGGGCATTGTGGGCGCGCAGGGCATACTCCATGCAAGCGTCGAAAATCTCAGCGGGGATGTCAGCGGGCAGTTCATGGCGCGACCCGCCGGGGGCGTATTTCGCTTGGTAGTCATACCACCCATCGGTGATAATATCGGTGACGGTCAACGCGCGATCACCCACGACCGTCGTCGTTAATTCGCGACCGGGCGCGAAGGCTTCAACCATCACCTCATCAGGCATGTCATCGGCCAGTTGTGGCGGGCCATTGGCATCGGCGTCGACGATGTAGATGCCAACGCTGGACCCTTCGTTGTAGGGCTTTACCACATAAGGGGGTGGCATCACATGGGCCGCACGCACCGCATCGGCTGATGCTAAAATGCTATCCACAACGGGCAGGCCAACTTTGCGATACACATCCTTGGTGCGCTGTTTATCAAGGGTCAGCGCGGAGGCGAGAATGCCCGAATGCGTATACGGAATTTGCAACCATTCCAGCACGCCCTGAATGGCACCATCTTCGCCCCAACGCCCGTGGAGCGCATTGAAAACAACATCGGGGGCAATTTCGATCAGGCGCGCAGCAACGTCCGGGCCTGCATCGACCTCGATCACATCACAATCTGCGTCCCGCAAAGCCGTCGCACATTCACGGCCCGAACTGAGCGAAACTTCACGTTCCGCCGAGGGGCCGCCCATAAGGACAACAACTTTCGGGTTTGTCCTGCTCGACATACCCTACCGCCTTTACGCGGGCCTTTTGCGACCCGTCATTTATTGCGACCTTCGCCTAAGGTCATGGCCATTTTGGCCCGTTATTGCGCGGTATCTTCACCCGGACGATGACCGACCCGCTTGATTTCCCATTGTAGCTCAATCCCTTGGGAATCGTAAACCTTTTTCCGCACCAACTCGCCCAAATCCTCAAGGTCGGCGGCCGTTGCATCGCCTGCATTTGTCAGAAAGTTGGAGTGCATCGTGTTCATCACAGCGCCACCGATGCGCGCGCCGCGCATGCCTGCGTTGTCGATGACCTTCCACGCCTTAAAATCATGCACGTCATCGGCCTGCCCTGTCGACGAAAAACCAGCCGGATTTTGGAAGGTTGACCCAGCGGTCCGGTCCTTGGTGGGTTGGGTTTCGTCGCGCTTGGCCAGTTGATCTGCCATGCGTTGATGCAGCTGCGCGGGATCATCCTTGGGGGGCGCCAAACGCGCTGCCACGATCACAGCGCCATCCGGTAGTGTACTTTGGCGATAGGCCAATTGCAGTGCGTCGACAGGTATGTCGGTGATTGTGCCATCCCGCAACACAACCGTCACCGATTGCAAGACGTCTGCCATATAGGTGCCATAGCACCCGGCGTTCATTCGCGCAGCCCCGCCAATCGTACCCGGAATGGTGCGCAGGAAGGTCAGGTCAAAGCCTGCATCTGCAGCTTTGCGCGCAACGTGGGCATCCAGTGCGGCCGCACCCGCGATCACGTCGTTCGCACCAATCTCAATGCTATTGAACCCCCGGCCCATCCGGATCACCACACCACTGATACCGCCATCACGGACAATCAAATTGCTACCCACCCCCATCGGGAATACAGGCACCGATGGGTCAAGTGCGGCCAGAAAGTCAGACAAGTCCTGAACATCGGCAGGCTGAAACAAGACCTCAGCGGGCCCGCCAACACGCATCCATGTCAAATCAGCGAGGGGGCGATGCGGTGTCAGTGTGCCCCGCACGGGAGGAAGATTGTTCATGTTGTCCATTGCCACTCTTTGCCCAGCCGACAAGGCTGCCAATCAAACCACCCAGGCCGACAGGAGCACTTATCCCTATCAGGGCAAAGAGATAGGCCAGCTCCTCATATTTATTGCCGTTGTTCATTCCAAAAAACAGCGCGCCTGTAAAGGCAACCCAGATCAGGCCCAGAATCGACAACCCAAGTTTGCTTTGGCGCCGCCCCAGAAAGAATGCCGGAAAGGCAGCGCCAAGGAAGATCGCACCGATGACGGCGAAAAGCACGATGTCTCCGTTATACATGATTCGTCTCCCGAATTGAACGCCGTTCAATTATTAAGGCAGATATGAACATTGTTCAAGTATTTTCGGAGATTATTTGCTAATACCTGCTATCTGCCCTGAAACCATCCAATGATACCACCAACCAGCAGCCCAACCGCAGCTAAGCAAGCTGACAAACATGAGTGCCGCCACATACACCGCCCAGTCCATGGTGTGTGAGGACTCCGCTCCTGAATACATGAAGGCCGAGAAGAGCAGCAACACAAGCACCAGCCCCAACAGCCGCGCTGTATTGCGCAGCTTTGCGAAGCGATACGATAAATATCCGAACCCAAAGAGCGCAATTGGGGTGCCAATATACAGAATAAGATCTTCATTCATCTGATTATCTCCAAAAATGAACGCTGTTCACAGCGCGGGCAATCAATGCGATTTGCGCAAGCCCCTTCGGTCCAAGGTATGGAATACTAGACCCTACGATCATCCTGTCGTCGCAAAAGCCACCCGAGAAAGGCCCCGGCCGTACTACCCAACAGTGCAGGCACACAGGCCAGCATCGCCACAGTCATCGCAAAAACAGGATCAATCCCGAAAGGCCGCCCACTCGCATAAATGAAGATGATCAAAGTCGCACCAATGACAGAGATAATAGTCAGCGTCAGCCCAGACTGCCCGGCCCGCATCAGCTTGGTCAACAAAGCAAAAGGCAAGACAGCGCAGGTCAGCATCACACCAAGCACCAGAAGCTGCGCCATATTATTTTACCCCCAGTTTCCGCTTCACACGCTGCCATAGGAAGTAAACAGGCCAGCGCAACACCAGGCCACCAACGAGCAAAGCAAGCGCCCCCATCAAAAAACCATCGTGCCAGATGATCCAGCCCAACAGCGGGATGCCAACGGCGATCAACACATAGGCCCGCCGCCAGTGGTTATCATTGGATGGAAAGGCCGCCATGACGAAAGCCAGCACCACCCAAAACCCAATCAGAATAAGTGGATCAATCACGCTTTCAGTCGGGCGGGCAGTGCGTTGGCCCAGCCGCTGATCGTACCGGCCCCAAGGCAGACAACCATGTCGCCGGGTTTAGCCTGTTCGCGCACCAACCGCTCCAGATCATCCTCTGATTCCACCGTGCGCGCATGACGATGGCCATGACGGATCAGCCCTGCGACCAAATCCCGGTGGCTGGCCCCTTCAATCGGGTCTTCCCCGGCAGAAAAAACTTCGGAGATGCCAACCACATCGGCATCATTGAAACAGGCACAGAATTCTTCGAAATGATGCGACAGGCGGCTAAACCGGTGTGGCTGATGCACAGCAATGACGCGGCCTTCCGTCGCCTGGCGCGCGGCTTTCAGCACGGCCGTAATTTCAACTGGGTGGTGGCCGTAGTCGTCAATGATCGCAACACCATCGACTTCGCCGACCTTTGTAAAGCGGCGGTTGACCCCTTTGAAACCTTGCAGTGCTGTGCGGATTTCGTCCTTTTTCATACCGAGGTGACGGGCAACGGCAACGGCGGACAATGCATTTGAAACATTGTGATCGCCGGGCATTGGCAAGCTACAGCCGTCGATCACTGCATCCTCGGCCTGCAAGGCAATGTCAAAATGAGCGACACCCCCCTTATAGGTCAGGTTTATTGCGCGAATGTCGGCCTGCGCATTGAAGCCGTAGGTCACAACGCGGCGGTCGGTAATCTTACCCACCAGCGATTGCACATCCGGATCATCGGTGCAGCAAACCGCCAAACCGTAGAAAGGAATGTTGGACACAAAATCATAAAAGCCCTGATGCAGCGCCTCTTCGGTCCCCCAATGCTCCATATGCTCAGGATCGATGTTGGTCACAATGGCAATGGTGGCGGGCAAGCGGTTAAAGGTGCCATCGCTTTCATCGGCTTCCACCACCATCCATTCACCCTGCCCCATGCGGGCGTTCGACCCATAAGCGTGAATGATGCCACCATTGATGACCGTCGGATCAATGCCACCTTCATCCAGCAACGCGGCGACCATCGTCGTGGTCGTCGTCTTGCCGTGAGTCCCCGCAACGGCAACATTCGACTTCAGACGCATCAGCTCGGCCAGCATTTCCGCCCGGCGCACAACAGGCAGGCCCTTGGCGCGCGCCTCATCCAACTCAGGATTGCCCGGTTTGATGGCCGAAGAAATCACGATCACCTCAGCACCCTCAAGGTTCTCGGCCTGCTGGCCTTCATAGATGATCGCACCCAAGGACTTCAAACGATCCGTGATCTTGGAGGCCTTCAGATCGGACCCCTGCACTGTATAGCCATGGTTCAGTAGCACTTCGGCAATCCCGGACATCCCAATGCCGCCAATGCCCACAAAATGGATCGGGCCCACATCAAGGGGCAGTTTCGTTGCTGCATTCATTCTAGGGTCCCCATCCATCATCTTTTGCCCGCCTCTGCCAGATTTTCAACCAATTGTACAAGCCGCTCCGTCGCATCCGGCACACCGCAGGCCATTGCAGCCTGCGCCATTTCCAACATCCCCTGCTCATCTGACAGCAATTCGGTCAGCTTAGCAGTCAAGGGTGCGACCTCAAAATCAACCTCTTGCATCAGGACCGCGGCATTGGCCTCAACCAACTGGCGCGCATTGGCGGTCTGTTCATCCCGGATTGCACCCGCGTAGGGCACCCAGATCGCCGGGCGTCCAATGACGCTCACATCCGCCACGGTCGATGCGCCCGAGCGCGAGATCACCAATTGCGCTTCGGTCATGCGGCGCGGAACGTCATCAAAGAAGGTCTGCACATCGGCTGTGATCAACTCGCTGTCGTAGTAGTCTTTCACGCGCTCAACGTCCTCAGGCCGCGCCTGATGGCTAACGCGGATGTTGCGCCGAATCTCTTGTGGCAAGGCCGAAATCGCAGGCGGCACCATATCAGACATCACCCGCGCGCCTTGCGAGCCACCCATGACGAGGATCGACATCGGGTAGTCACCGGGCGGAATGTAGGGGGCGCCTGCATGCTCAAGGATCGCGGCGCGCACCGGATTGCCGGTGTGCGCACCCGCGATGTTGCCGGGCAGTTCCGTCGGCCACGTACCACAAGCAATCTGATCAACCCGCTTGGCAAAAAGTTGGTTCACACGTCCCAGAACGCCATTCTGTTCGTGGATCATGCGCGGAATACGCAGCGCCCACGCCGCCGACATCGCAGGGATGGCGGGATAGCCGCCAAAGCCAACGACAACCGACGGGCGGTCACGCAACATGCGCCACTTGGCAGCACCAATGCCACCGAGAATCCGAAATGGGACCATCAGTTTTTGCGCGATACCGCCACGCGCAAATGTGGCGCTGCCGACGACATTGACCTCGACCGCCTCAGGAAAACCGCCCGTATAGCGCGCGCCACGTGCATCGGTTGAAAGCTTCACGCGCCAACCCTTTGCGAGCATTGCTTCAGCCAGTGCCTGCGCGGGGAACATGTGACCACCGGTGCCGCCAGCGGCAATAACCAACAACGGCGCGGTCATCGGTTTGCCCGACGTAAAAGGATATCTTCCATCGCACCCTGCGGCCTGCTGCGGGTGAACGCCAAGAGCATGCCAACGGCAATGCCACCGGCAATCAAAGACGACCCACCGTAAGATACGAACGGCAGGGTCATGCCCTTGGCAGGCAGCAAGCGCACCGCAACACCCATGTTGATCATTGCCTGAACACCAAAGATGCAGACCAGACCGGTGCCTGCCAGACGGATAAACACGTCACGTTCCTTCATCAAACGCAGCAACGACCGTACGACGATCACCGCATAAAGCGCGATGATCACAATCACACAAATCAGCCCGTATTCTTCTGCGGCGACGGCAATGATGAAATCTGTGTGGGCATCAGGCAATGACCACTTCACCTGCCCCTCACCGACGCCGACACCAAAAAACCCGCCTTCACGGATCGCATTCGTGGCATAGCCAAGTTGGGTATTCGGATCGAGATCGGGGGATAGAAACCCATCAATACGGCGGGCAAAATGCTCGGAATTCGCATAGGCGATCGTGCCACCAAAAACGACCAACCCAGCCAGAATGATCAGCAAGATCATCGGCGCACCAGCCACAAAATACATCGCGCCCCATGCAAAGAGGATCAGGGCGGCTTGTCCAAAATCGGGCTGCATCGCCAGCATCAGCACAATGATTATCGTCAGCACAAAGGAGTATATCTTGCCCGGCGGACCACCCAACTGCTGGGATGCGGCAAGCAACCATGCCGCCATCACCACAAACCCGGGTTTGAGAAATTCGGATGGCTGAACAGCGGCAAACCCCAGCGAATACCAGCGCGTCGCCCCTTTCCCAAAGTCGGTGCCCAGCACAGGTAGCAAAGCCAAGGCAACAAAGGCTGCCAAAAACCCCAAGACTGCTAGGCGGCGCACCAAGGTTGGCGACATCATCGACACGATGAACATCACCGTCATCGCCATCCCACCAAAGATCGCCTGACGCGTCACATAATGAAACGGCTCGAGCCCGTTCTTAGCAGCAAGCGGCGGCGAAGACGCCAAGCCCAACAGCAAACCAATCCCGAACAACAGCAGGATGCAAGACATCGTCCACTTATCAATTGTCCGCCACCACCGGGGCAGAACCGGGTCGCCGGATTGCACCGGGACCGTCCCATAGACCATTTCCGTCATGGATCACCGCTCTTTGCCTACTTCGCCCGTTTGCCGGGTCTGAGGTCACCTTAACCGTCAATTGGCCATGATTCCACAGTAAATGCAGCGTTTTGACATTCTTCGCTCATTCAAACCTCCCTCAAAGGCATGGTCAAATCTGCAACGTTTGATCTCCCTCACCGGTTGCGCCATATGGGCCGCCATGAAGGTTGAAACTCTGATCATCGGCGCAGGGGCCGCAGGTATGATGTGCGCCGCGCATGCGGGACCCGGCGTGTTGATCGTGGACCACGCCAAAGCGCCAGGTGAAAAGATCAGGATATCAGGCGGCGGGCGCTGCAATTTCACCAACCTGCACACCAGCCCACAGAATTTCATCAGTCAGAACAAGCACTTCTGCAAGTCTGCACTGGGGCGCTACACGCAATGGGATTTCATTGATCTGGTCGACAGATACGGGATCGCCTGGCATGAAAAGACCCTTGGACAGCTGTTCTGTGACACCTCTGCCAAAGACATCATCGCCATGCTGCGATCCGAGATGGACAAGGCGGGCGCACAACTGTGGTTGCAAACCGATGTCGGCGACATCCGCCATGACGGCGAGGCTTTTGCCGTTGATCTCAGGCGCGAAGGGCGTGCCCGGACGGTCACGGCGCGCAATCTGGTTTTCGCTTGTGGCGGCAAATCGATCCCCAAAATGGGTGCGACAGGGCTGGGTTACCAAATCGCGGCACAGTTCGGCCTGCCTGTCGTCGCGCCACGACCGGGCCTCGTGCCGCTGACGTTCTCGGACGATAGGTTCAAACCGCTCGCTGGCGTGGCGACACCGGCCCGTGTCTCTGCACATGATGCCAGCTTTGACGAGGCGATCCTCTTCACCCATCGCGGTCTGTCTGGCCCTGCTGTTTTGCAGGCCTCATCCTATTGGCATGAAGGTGAGACAATCAGCATCAACCTTGTGCCAACTGGCGATCTGCTAGCAAAACTTCAAAACTTGCGGCAAAGCGACGGGCGGAAGGCGCTGACCACGGTACTGTCACAGCACCTACCCAGTCGGCTCGTCGATCACCTTAGCACTGAGCTGGCACTCAGCGGCAACATCGCCGACCAAAGTGATGCGAAACTCAACCAACTATGCGAAAGGCTCGCTAGCTGGACGCTAACGCCCGCAGGTTCTGAGGGGTATCGCACGGCCGAAGTGACGCTTGGTGGCGTGGACACCGATGCGCTTTCGTCAAAAACGATGGGGGCGAAGAACGTGCCGGGGCTCTATTTCATTGGCGAATGCGTGGATGTGACTGGCTGGCTTGGCGGTTACAACTTCCAATGGGCGTGGTCATCGGGTTGGGCGGCGGGGCAAGCAATAGCAGGGGCGTAACGTGGATCACGATCCCTCTTACGCAAGCACCGCCTTCACACATTTGATGAAATCATCGCCTCGCGCCTCAAAGCTATCATATTGATCAAAGGACGCCGCCGCTGGCGCCAAAAGAACAACCTCGCCCGGCTGTGCATCCACTGCGGCCTGTGCAACGGCCCCATCCATCGTGCCACACACCTCTGCCTCAGCGCCAACCAGTTGTCGTGCAAAATCTTCGGCTTCGCGCCCGATCACATAGGCTTTCACGACATGGTTCAGATGGGGCAACACCCCATCCAGCCCGCCTTCTTTCTGTAAACCACCGCAGATCCACCGGATCTTGGGAAACGCCTGCAAGGCCTGCGCTGCACTATCGACATTCGTGGCTTTGCTATCATTCACAAACATCACACTGTCACGCTCGGCCACGACTTGGCTGCGATGCGGCAGCCCGGGGTAGCTTTGCATCGCCGCCTCAATCCCCTTGGGCCCAAGCCCCAAGGTCCGGCAAGCCGCGTAAGCCGCACAAGCATTCTGGTGGTTATGCGCCCCCGGCAAGCCGGTGATTGCGCGCAAGTCGATGGACCCGACCTGCCGCCCCTTGCGGTGCTCTGCCAAGAACCCTTTGCGCGCAAAAACGGTCCAGCCCTTCCCGGCCAGTTTCCGTCCAGAAGAAACGCGGATCACCCGGTCATCCCCCGGCCCTTCGATCAATTGATTGGCGATATAGCGGCCCTCGGCTTCATCCACGCCAATGACAGCGCGGTCCGGGCCCCCTTCGGCAAAGAGACGGCGCTTGGCGGCAAAATACCCGCCCATCCCGCCATGCCGGTCCAGATGATCGGGGCTGAGATTGGTGAACACAGCCAAATCCGGCGTCATGCTGCGGGCAAGCTCGGTTTGGTAAGAGGACAGCTCTAACACCACCACCTCACCATCATGCGCCGGCTCGATATCCAGCACGCCGCGCCCGATGTTCCCCGCCAGCTGCGCCGGGCGCCCATTCTCGACCAGAATATGATGAATAAGCGCAGCGGTTGTGGATTTACCGTTGGACCCCGTCACAGCGATCACGCGGGGCTGCGTATCGAACTCACCCCAATCCGCCGTGGCAAAGGAGCGAAAAAACAACCCGATGTCATTATCGACGGGCACATCGGCATCCCAAGCGGCCGCGATGACAGGGTTGGGGGCCGGATAAAGATGCGGAATACCGGGGCTGACAATCAGGCAGGCCACATCGACAAACGCGCCTGGTTTGGACAGATCACGCAGATCAAGACCCGCTTCATCTGCTGCATCCCGGGCCACGGCGCTGTCATCCCAAACAACCGGGTGTGCGCCGCCCGCGGCCAGCGCGACAGCCGCCGCACGCCCCGAGCGGCCAAGACCCAATACTGCCACCGTCTGACCGGCATATCCCTGAACTGGTATCATTGCGTCACCTTCGCCCTGTCGCCTGCGCCTGTTCTACCACGACACCGGTTTACGGTCGCGGAAGAAGCCACCGGACGGGCCATCCGCAGGCAAGGTCGCCAACCAAACAGCGGTGTCTGCCGCCTCTTCCGGCGTGCGGGTTGCTGCCGCGCCGCCCATGCGGGTCCGCACCCAGCCCGGGCACATGGCGTTGATCTTGATAAAGTCGGGCGTGTCACGATCCGCAATGACGGTCAGCGCATTCATGGCAGCTTTGCCGACGCCATAAGCACCGCCGCCGCCCAATCCTTCAGTGAAACTGCCCCAGCCAGAAGAGACATTGACCACACGCCCATAACGCGCTTCTTTCATCGCTGGCAAGGCCGCACGGATCAGCGAATAAGGGCCATGTAAGCTGACATCCATTGTTGTTTCAAAACGATCCATGTCATCAAAGACATTGCCGTCCCAAAGTACGCCTGCGTTGTTAACCAGAACGGTCACACCGTCGAGTGCGCGATCACAAGCTTCAGGGTCGGTCAGGTCCAAATGCACAGCATGTGCGCCAATTTCAGCGGCGGCTTCTTCACCGGCGGCCAGATGACGCGCGCCGACAAGCACCTCAATCCCTTCACGCACCAGCGCCGCCGCTATCGCCTTGCCAATGCCGCGGTTTGCGCCGGTGACCAAAGCCTTGTGCATTGCGACTACCTCACTTTCAGTGTGGCCAATCCGATCATCGCAAGGATCAGCGAGATGATCCAGAACCGGATCACGATCTGCGGCTCGGCCCAGCCTTTTTTCTCATAGTGGTGGTGGATTGGCGCCATCAGGAAAACACGCTTACCCGTCCGTTTGAAATAGAGCACCTGAATAATGACCGACAGCGCCTCGACCACAAAAAGCCCACCGACGATAGCCAGCACGATCTCGTGTTTGGTGGCAACCGCAATTGCGCCCAGCGCGCCACCCAAGGCCAGCGATCCGGTATCACCCATAAACACCGCAGCGGGCGGTGCATTGTACCACAAAAAGCCGAGCCCCCCGCCAATCAAACCTGCTGCAAAGATCAGGATTTCACCGGTCTGCGGGACGTAGTGCACATCAAGGTATTCTGTGAAGTCGGTGCGACCAACGGCATAGGCGATGATCCCGAATGTCCCCGCCGCGATCATCACCGGCATGATCGCCAAACCATCCAAACCATCGGTCAGGTTCACGGCATTGGCGGCCCCGACAATCACGACAATGGCGAACGGGATAAAAAGAATGCCCAGATTGATCAGCGCATCTTTGAAGAACGGCAGGGCTAGTTGGTTGGTCAAATCATCGGGGTGATAGGCCGCAGCCCAATACCCGGCAATGGCTGCGATCAGGATACCCAACAAGATACGCACCTTGCCTGACACGCCAGAGGTGTTTTGCTTGGACACTTTCGCATAATCATCGGCAAAGCCAATTGCAGCAAAGGACAGTGTCACAAACAAGACCATCCAGACAAACGGGTTATCCAGTCGCGCCCACAAAAGCGTTGAAAACGTCAAGGCCCCCACAATCAGCAAACCGCCCATCGTCGGCGTACCGGCTTTCACGAAATGCCCCTCTGGTCCGTCATCGCGGATGGGCTGGCCCTTGCCCTGTTTACGACGCAGCACGTTGATCAAAGGCGGCCCAAAAATGAACCCAAACAGAAGGGCCGTCATAAAAGCCCCCCTGCCCGAAACGTGATATAGCGGAAGAGGTTGAAAAAATCCCCTCCGTCCGAAAGCGCCGTCAGCCAGTATAGCATGCCAAGTACCTTATTGTTGTTGCGGGCGGCGATGCCCGAGTTTTCGGATGGCGTCAACGACAAGGCTGACTTTGCTGCCCTTGGACCCTTTCACCAGCACAACATCACCTGCGTCCACAAGACGAGGCGCCTGTGGCACCAGTTCAGCCGCCGTCTCGGCCCAGTGTCCGCGTTGTTCTTCCGGCAGCGCATCCCAAAGGTTGCGCATCAACGGGCCAACACAATGGATCAGATCAAGGGATTGCAGGTGGGTGTTGTCGGCCATATCGCGATGCATCGCGTCTTCCGCGTCGCCCAATTCCAACATGTCACCCAGGATCGCCACGCGGCGCCCTTTGACAATGCGCCCGGCATTGTCTGTGGGTGTTGAGGCGGCCAGCACTTCAAGCGATGCAATCAGCGATGTCGGATTGGCGTTGAACGCATCATCCAGCAACTCAAGGCTTTCACCATCATTGGCCATGTCCGTCACGATCACTTCGCGTGTGCCCCGCCCCGCCGGTGGCACCCAGGCCGAGATGTCCAGCGCGGCAGCAACAGGATCAGCTCCCAGCGCCTCGGCGACCGCCAGCACCCCCACCGCGTTCATGGCGAAATGGCGACCGGGCACGGAAAGCTTGAAAAGATAGTCTTCGCCGCCACCAGACGCGGCAATCACCGTCACATCACCTGCGATGCGCACATCTTTGACGGCCCAATCGGTTGCCGTTTCGCCAAACAAAACCTGTTTCACGCCGAGTTTGGCGGCATGGTCCTGCAAAATCGCGCTGGTTTCAACATCGCCATTCAGCACCGCCACGCCACCCGGCTCAAGCCCATCCATGATGCAGGCCTTTTCAACGGCAATCCCCGCAAGGTTGTCAAAAGACGCCAAGTGAGCCGCCGCCACGGTCGTGACCATCGCGACATGCGGGCGCGCCATTTGGGACAGCGGGGTGATTTCACCGGGATTGCTCATGCCGATCTCGATAACCGCAAAATCAGTGTCCGCAGGCATCCGCGCAAGCGTTAGAGGTACGCCCCAATGGTTGTTGTAAGACGCCTCAGCCGCATGGCATTTGCCTTGCTTACCCAAAACGGCGCGCAGCATTTCCTTGGTCGAGGTTTTGCCGACAGAGCCTGTGATCGCTGCAACCTTGGCGTCCGTCCGCGCACGCGCCGCGCGGCCTAAGGCCCTCAGTGCCTCCAAAACATCCGGGACGATCAAAAGAGGTGCATCCGCAGCCACACCATCTGGACGATGCGTAACAAGCGCCGCGATAGCACCTTTCTCCAACGCTTGCGCAACAAACTCATGTCCGTCGCGCACATCCTTCAAAGCAACAAAGAGGTCGCCCGGCACAATGGTGCGCGTGTCAATGGAGACACCCTGCGCTTCCCAATCCGTTGTCGATTGGCCGCCCGTCGCTACAACGGCCTCTGCCGATGTCCAAAGCGCGGTCATATCCACCTCTCAAGGGCGGCCACGGCAACGCTTGCCTGTTCGACATCGTCAAATGGCAGCACCGTGTCACCCACGACCTGCCCTGTCTCATGTCCTTTACCAGCAATCAGCAAGGCATCCCCGGCGCTCAGCATATCAATACCACGCAAGATCGCCTCGGCCCGGTCGCCCACTTCGATGATACTGTCGGATGCGCGCGCATCAACCGCCCCAGCCATGACCGCGGCGCGGATCGTGCCAGGATCTTCTGAGCGCGGATTATCGTCCGTGACAATGACGACATCCGCGTTCTGCGCCGCTGCCGCCCCCATCAAAGGCCGCTTGCCTGCATCACGATCCCCGCCTGCGCCGACGATTACAATGATCCGCCCCATCACATGCGGGCGCATTGCTTTCAGCGCCGTCTCCACCGCGTCGGGCGTATGAGCGTAGTCGACAAAAACCGCCGCGCCACTTTGGCGGGTCGCCGCCAGCTCCATACGACCGCGCACGGTGGTCAGGTACTGCAGCGTATCAAAGACCTCATCCGGGTCGGCCCCCGCAGCGATCACCAAACCAGAAGCCAGCAACACGTTTTCGGCCTGAAATCCGCCAATCAACTCCAGCCGCGCCTGCCGCGCGCGCCCCTGCCATTCAAACAACAAGTCCTGTCCGGTCGCATCAAAGCGTTGCCCGGTCAGGCGTAACCGCGCATCCGCGTTTCGACCCACACCAATCACCTCTTGCCCGCGCGCAGTGCAGATCCCGGCGACGTCCGCGCCCTTGGGGTCATCGAGGTTGATTACAGCCACGCCATCTTCCGATAGCACCCGCTGAAACAGCCCCATCTTCGCGTCAAAATACGCCTCGAAGGTTTCGTGGTAGTCTAGGTGATCCTGGCTGAAGTTCGAAAACCCGGCGGCCGTCAGCAAAACACCATCCAACCGACGCTGATCTAGCCCATGCGACGAGGCTTCCATCGCCACATGGGTGATCCCGTTTTTCGCGGCCTCAGCCAAAACGCGGTGCAAGGTGATTGGTTCCGGCGTCGTGTGTTTGAGGGGGTGGTTCCACGCGCCCTCGACCCCCGTCGTGCCAAGGTTCACACCCGGTAAATCCATTTCTTCCCAAATTTGGCGACAAAACGTGGACACGGACGTCTTGCCGTTGGTGCCGGTCACCGCGATTACCGTTTGCGGATGCGCGCCAAACCACAGCGATGCCGTCTGCGCCAGGGCCTGTCGCGGGTCTTGTGCCACGATCACTGCGGCATCGGACGTTGCCAGTTCATCCGCCGCAATCTCGGCCCCTTTGGCATCCGTCAGGATCGCGGCCGCCTGCATGCGCAGCGCATATTGAATGAACGCACCCCCGTGCACCTGCGCGCCCGGCAATGCCGCAAAGAGGAATCCCGGCTTCACATCGCGGCTATCCACAGCCAACCCGGTGATCTGCGCCTCGCGCGCGCCTCGCGCCGTCAGCCCCAGTTCCGCCAGTGATTTCATTGCCCGCCCTCGCCTAGTTTGAGGTCAGTGTTACACCGACCTGCTGAGGCGTGTCCACTTGCGGACGCAAGCCCAAAAGCGGCGCTGTACGGCGGATCATTTCGGCCGCCACAGGCACAGCCGTCCAACCCGCTGTGCGACGCGGTTCATCGCCTGAATTCTCGGATGGTTCGTCCAATGTGACGATCAAAACATACTGTGGATCATTGGCCGGAAAGACTGTCGCAAAGGTCGAAATCACTTTGTCTTCATAGTATCCGCCACCCGCCGCGCGGGGCTTATCCGCCGTACCGGTTTTACCGCCAACCTCATATCCGGGCACTTCACCGAAGGATGCCGTGCCATCGGTTACGACCTGCCGCAACATGTCGCGCGAACGGGCGCTGACCGCCTCGCTCACAATGCGCGGTCCCTGTTCCACATGATCGCGGCGCAGCAGTGTCGGCTCCACCCGCGTGCCCCCATTCAACAGCGACGCATAGCCCGCTGCCAGATGGACCGGCGATGATGATAGGCCATGACCGTAGGAAATGGTCATCGTCGAAATCTCAGACCAGTTCGGTGGCAGAAGTGGCTTGCCTGTGGGGGCTTCGACCATTTCAAGCGGTGTCGGCTCCAGAAACCCCAGCGAGCCCAGAAACGCCCGCTGACGTTCTGCGCCAATCTGCATGGCGATGCGCGCTGTGCCGATGTTGGAGGATTTGACAATCACATCCGTCGTGCTCAATTCAGGCCCGTAGTCCCGAAAATCACGAATACGAAAACGGCCCCAAGTCAGCGGTCCCTGCGTGTCAATCATCGTGTTCGCGTTCACCAGTCCCAGTTCCATCGCCTGTGCGGTGGTGAAAATCTTGAAAACAGAGCCCAATTCATAAACGCCCTGCACCGCTCGGTTGAACAATGGGCTGTCCGATTGATCGCCTGTGGTCTGAACACGGGGGCGGTTGTTTGGGTCAAAATCCGGCAAGGACACCATCGAGACGATCTCGCCCGTATGTATATCCATCAAGACAGAGGTCGCACCTTTGGCGTTCATGATCGACATGCCACCGGCAAGCACCTGCTCGGCTGCGGCCTGCACCGTCAGGTCCAGCGACAGTTGCAAGGGCGCGCCTTCGTTCGCAGGGTCGCGCAGGTAAGCATCAAACTGACGCTCGACACCCGCCACGCCGATGACTTCGGCACTGGCGACACCTTCGCGGCCATAGCTAGCACCACCCAGAACGTGCGCCGCAATTGGTCCATTCGGGTAGAGTCGCATCTCGCGCGGGCCAAAGAGGAGACCAGGCGAGCCGATATCATGAACTGCCTGCATCTGCTCGGGGCTGATCTGGCGACGAACCCACAGGAAGCGGCGGTCGCCTTCGAAGTCTTTCAGCAATTCTGCTTCATCAAGTTCTGGGAAGATTTCCGCAAGGCCCTTGGCGGCATAAGCCGGGTCGATCATGTCGCGCGGATGCGCGTAGAGCGAGTGCGTCTGTAGGTTCGTTGCCAGAATACGCCCGTTTCTATCCACGATATCAGACCGTTGCCCGATAATCGGGTTACCCACGGCGGAGGCGCGCGGCTCCTCGGGCACAGAAGACGCCAATGCGCCCATGCGCATGCCAATCAGACCGAATGCACAAAAGAACGCCAAACCAAGCACCAGCAAACGCCCCTCGGCACGCTGGCGCTGCTTGTCCGCCATCGCCTCATGGCGGCGGGCGCGATTTTCGGCTTCAATCGCATCGGGGTTCTCACCCTGGGCACGTGCCTTCAGAATACGCGCAAGTGGGCGTAGCGGCGCGCGGCTCATAGGTCATTCCCCATCTGCTGACGCTGATCAAACGACAGTTCAATTGGGTTCGTGATCGGCAGGATCGGCGGCAGTGGATAGATGATCTGGTCAACCGCGCCGAAAGCGTCAGGCATCAACGGGAGCAGCCCGAGACGGTCAAAGTTCAGGTCCGCAAGGTCAGCCAGACGATCCGGCCGGTTCAGATAAGCCCATTCCGCACGCAGCATACCAAGACGCTCGTGCGCTGCACCAATTTCCCCATGCAAGCCGCGCACCTCGGCAATCGCCGACTGTGTCTTGTAGTTTTCCTGATAGGCCCAAAACGCGAGCCCCATGACAGCCAATGCCGTCAACACATAGAACAGACCACGCACCTACCGGCCCCCCTTTTTCTTTGTCATTGGCATGCCCAGTTTTGCTGGATCAATCGCCTGCGCCAAGCGCATCCGTACGGATCGCCACGCGCAGTTTGGCGGAGCGTGACCGCGGGTTTTCGGCCAGTTCCTGTTCGTCCGGGCCAATCGCCTTGCGCTTTTCAATGCGCCATGCCGGCGTGACCTGTTCGATCTCCGGCGCATAGCGGTTCGCATTCGCGGTATTGCCCGACCGTGCCTGCAAGAACCGTTTGACCATCCGGTCTTCCACAGAATGGAACGTCACAACGGCCAACTGCCCGCCGGGTTTCAATGCGCGCTCGGCGGCCATCAATCCCTCAGCCAATTCGCCGTACTCGTTGTTCACAGCAATACGTAGCGCTTGGAATGTCCGTGTGGCGGGGTGGGATTGTCCGGGCTTTGCGCGTGGCAAGCAACCTTCAACGATCTTTGCCAGTTGAAGTGTTGTCGTCAGCGGACGGGCCGCGACAATCGCCTTGGCAATCCGGCGCGATGCGCGTTCTTCCCCGTAAAGGTAAATGATATCAGCAAGCTCCGCCTCATCCGCTTCATTGCACAGGTCCGCCGCCGACGGCCCATCTTGACTCATCCGCATATCTAACGGCCCATCACGCATGAAGGAAAAACCACGCTCTGCCAGATCAAGCTGCATCGAGCTGACGCCAAGATCCAGCACGACACCATCCAGATCAGAGCCGTATTCATCAAGCTTGGAGAACACACCCGCGACCGTCTCAATCCGGTCGCCATATGCACCGATCCAATCCGCCGCCATCTCGAACGCCAGCGGATCACGGTCCACACCAATCACCTTATCCGCGCCAGCGGCCAGCAATTCACGGGTATAGCCACCGTTCCCAAACGTCCCATCCAACCAGACCCCAGAAACGGGCGAGACCGCTGCGATGAGCGGTCTAATCAGAACAGGAATATGAGGTGAGGTTTCAGCGGCAGCAGACATCGTTCAGCCATCCAACAGGATGAGCGGGTCATACCCATCCTCCTGCTCGGCCAGCCAGCCAGAGAGGTCATCGGCGACCTCTTTGCTGAATGTCTCGGCCTTCCAAATCTCAAAATGGTCGCCTAACCCGCTGAAGGTCAGCTCGCCATCTGTCAGCCCCAGCTTCTGGCGTTGCTTAATTGGCATCACAGTGCGGCCGTCCTTATCAACGTCCAGCTTGATGGATTGACCAATGATCAGGCGCGACAGCTTCTTCTTATCTGCAGACCCGCGCGGCAAGGCATTGATCTGGGCCACAACAGCATTGAATTCATCAACCGTGTAGCCATGCAGTTGGTTTTTCAGATGGTCGCCATAAAGAAGGTACATGCGCGGGGATAGGCCTGTAGTCCACTCAGGATCACCCGCTTCGAGCACACGACGAAAATCGGCAGGGATCGACATGCGCCCCTTACCGTCCACCTTTTGGGTGTGTTCGCCTGTAAAACTCAGAACCACTGTCCCTCGGTCCTCAACTTGCCCCCGAAAACGTGCCTTAGATGTGAGAACGGCGGATTGATCTGCTGCCACTGATCAATCCGCCGCCTCGTCCCTTGCGGGAAGTCCGACTGCGCGTGCCACCTGGGGGGATGTCTGCTCGCTCACGCGCCGGATCTAGTTTCGGTAATGGCGAAGCCTGTATGAAACCTGCTTTGTGCCGGTTGGGGTTCTTAAGTTGCCCCGTTTGAAGTCGTGTCCGTCATTACCGTGACACTGTTGTGCCACCAGATTACGCACCAAGCAACAACTTTTTGGGAATTCATGGTACTAGATGGTGTTTTTGGGATAGTTGAAAAACAAGATATTGAGTGCGAATGGGCAATTTTGCAATAATCGTAGCGCCTCATACACATTGAACTACTATATATAGTCAGGTTTAGGGATGCTAGATTGTTACCAAGTAATCCCAAATTTTTTCGGATGGCAGTACCAAATCACCCCAATCAGGTGTTGGTTAGTGGAATTCAGGGCGAATTATGATTCGAATCTGCCGTTGATTCCATGAATTCCCAAAGGTGTGATCGAAAAGCCCGACCTTACAGGCGGCGGTACATCACAAAGGCATCAACCATGCCCTGCTTGGGGTGCTGAAACGCATCAGGGATCGTGCCAACCGTCTCAAACCCCAACCGATGCCAAAGGCGCACGGCGCCATCGTTGCTGGCCAGGACAAAATTAAACTGCATCGCATGATACCCTAAACGGCGTGCTTCATCCTGACTATGCATGCAAAGCATCGCCGCAATCCCCTGCCCGCGCGCCGTGGGGCTCACGATATACCCGCAGTTACAGATATGCGCGCCGCCACCGGGCTGGTTGGTCTTGATGTAGTAGGTGCCGACAATCCCGGCGTCACTTTCCGCGACATAGGTCGCGCGCGCCTGCTTCATCCAATAAGCACGGGCCTCGGTCTCGCTGATCTCGGGATCAACCGCATAAGTGTCGCCCGCGCGAAAGACATCGCGCAGCAACGGCCAGATCAGATCGAAATCGGCAGGTGTTGCGGCGCGGATGTTGATCAAGCAATGCCACCTTCAATAAACCGGCGTGCCATTGCACGATAAGCATCGGCCATCGGGTTGTCGCCCGCCGCAATAGGTGTGCCGCTGTCACCGGCCAGCCGGGTTTCAAGATCAATCGGTAAAGCACCGAGGAACGGCACGCCGATTTTCTGGGCCTCAGCGGCGACACCGCCCTGACCAAAGATATGCGATTCCGTTCCGCAGCTTGGACACACGAAGGTCGACATATTCTCGATCATGCCCAACACAGGGGTATTCAACGTATTGAACATGTCCAGTGCCTTACGCGCATCCAACAACGCCACATCCTGCGGGGTGCTGACAATCACCGCCCCCGTCAGCTCGGTTTTCTGGCACAGGGTCAGTTGCACATCACCAGTGCCCGGCGGCAAATCGACGATCAATACGTCCAACTCGCCCCATTGCACCTGCCCCAGCATTTGCTGCAACGCGCCCATCAACATAGGGCCGCGCCACACAACAGCTTTGCCGTCCTCCATCATCAGACCGATCGACATCATGGTGACACCATGGGCCTGCAAGGGAATAATCGTCTTTCCGTCAGGGCTGCCCGGGCGCTTGTTGACACCCATCATGCGAGGCTGGGACGGGCCGTAGATATCGGCGTCCAACAGACCAACCCGGCGACCCTCGCGCGCCAAGGCAACGGCAAGGTTTGAGGATACGGTTGACTTGCCGACGCCCCCCTTGCCCGACCCAATCGCCAGAATACGATCAACACCAGAGACTTTGGCCGGGCCAGCCTGCGGCGTGGGGTGACGCCCGATTTTCAGCGAAGGGGCCTCTGGCGCTTTGGGCGCAGGGCCATGGGCCGTCAAAACAACGGTAGCATCCTCTACACCCGGCAGACGGCGCACAATATCTTCGGCGGCCCGGCGGACACCATCCATCTTGGATGCCTCGCCCGGATCAGCGGCCTCAATGACGAACCGAACGGTGCCGCCGTCAATGTTCAGCGCGCGCACCATGTCGCGTGACACCAGATCATCGCCACCGGGCAGAGTGAGTCGTGACAGCGCGCTTAGGATTTCATCACGGGTAACAGCCATATTGAGACCTCAAGTTTCAAAAGTGTCTAAATTCTACCCACCATCTGGCACGTTTTAGGCAAAGCGCAAGGGCCTGGAAACAGATGCACAAATAAACAACAGATTGATGAAGAAAGGTCAGCAGTATTTATGCACTTTCTGCATGGCAGCATTGCGCAAATAATCATTGTGCAGTCGCAGCATAATCATACATCCTAGACACAACAGCACGGCACTTGCCGCTGCACAAAACCAAGAATTTGAGATAGCAGATGACCGTACACGTAGAAACACTCTTTGCTGGCACGTCCCTTTCAGAACGCTTTGCGGCGTTCCGTGCCCAGCTTGCTGACAAAGCAGCCAAGCGCAAAACATACCGCACAACACTAGCAGAGCTTGACCTTCTGTCGACACGCGACCTCGCCGATCTGGGCATTTCGCGCAGCATGATCAAAGGCATCGCCTACGAGGCCGCCTACGGCAAGTAATTGCAAGAATTCGGGTCTGTCGCCTCCTCCCTTTAGACAGATCTGGACACGGCCCATTACCTCACCTCCTCCCGAGGTCTTGGGTCTTCAATAAGGTGGCGGCATCCACCTCCTCCCGGATGTCGCCACTTTATGACACCAGTTTCGGAACCGCCCACCTCCTCCCGGGTTGGAACCGATCATACCGCAGGCCGCGCTCACCTCCTCCCGAGCAAAGCCGCAGCGAGGACGCGTTTGCCCTCCTCCTCCCTTTATGGGCGGACGCTGATCAATAAGAGCGGTCATGCCCACCTCCTCCCGGGCATGGCCGTTTTTTATTGCAGGAATGATCTTTGAACCGCCGCGAACACGTTGCGTTAGGTCAGGCGTTCATGACAGCATTGGGCAATTGTAGAAACCGCCCATGTGGCAGTGCCAAAGTGGTCAAGGAGCGCCGCATGAAATTAACCCGCCCACAGTTTGAAGCGCCTGATGATGCCGCGGCACGGCGCGCAATCGCGCCGGTCATCTGTTACCCACCAGATGCGCTGACACCCGTAAACCTGGGGCGTTTGGCAGACATACGCAAAACAGCTTCCAAAACAGCAGAGATCACGATTTCACCGCGTACCGCTGAGTGCATTGACGTACCCGCCGGGTGTTTCTTTCGGATCAACTCTGTTGAAGGATCGCAAGTCGGCGACCTGAACCTGTGGAGCAAAGCCGATCTGAACGAACGGTTCTACTCTGGAAAGACACGTGCGCTGCACGGAACCCATCTTTCGACAGGCGACCGTATGTGGTCGAGCTTTCCGACTCTGCGCCCAATGGCCACAATTACGGCCGATACGCTTGATTGGTACGGCTTCGATGACTTCGGTGGCTCCGTACACGACGTCATCGGCACAAGATGCGATCCCTATACCGGGCGACTGCTATCA
Organism: Yoonia sp. GPGPB17; assembly: GCF_037892195.1. Classification (NCBI taxonomy): domain Bacteria; kingdom Pseudomonadati; phylum Pseudomonadota; class Alphaproteobacteria; order Rhodobacterales; family Paracoccaceae; genus Yoonia; species Yoonia sp. GPGPB17. The sequence continues at coordinate 369,400 of NZ_JATACI010000002.1, read as the reverse complement.
GGGGATGACTATCATCACTGCTGCCACTCCAACCTGACGCGCGCATTGTCCGCGCATTGCGACATTCCACTGCACGACGCTGAAACGCATGTCCATGACGTGCTCAACGTCTTTATGTGTACCGGGTTCACCCTAGACACCGGTCAGTACTTCATGAAAGCGAGCCCCGTGCGGCCCGGCGACTATCTGGAGTTCTATGCCGAAATCGACCTGATCATCGGACTATCAGCCTGCCCGGGCGGGGACTGCTCTCAAGAGCATTCTTCTGATGCGGCTGCCTGTTATCCACTTCAGGTTCAGGTGTTCGATCCCGGTGAAAACGCACGGGCATCACACCAAACACCCCAACCCTCGCAGTATGATCGGAGCCATGGCACAATCCAGTCGAACGATCCCATTTGATACAGAACAGGACTGACTCAAAGCATCCATAGGCCCCTCGGAACCCGGGGGGATCGTTGCGGGATCAGCCGCGCGTATCCTTCGGCGATCCCATCACCATATAGCTCGTAATCGACCGCACATGCGGCACTGTGCCCAGCTTGTCGGTATGAAACGCCTTGTACGCAGGCAGATCCGCCACCTCGACCCGCAGCATGTATTCAAACGCACCGGCGACGTTGTGGCACTCTGCCACTTCATCGGCCCGCGCCATAGCCTGCTCAAACCCGGCCTGTGCCGCTTTGGTATGCTCTGCCAGCCCAACGGCGACGTAAACAACATAGGCGCGCGCCGTTTGCACGGGGTCAAGCCGGGCGCGATAGCCCTTGATCACCCCACTGCGCTCTAACTCCTGCACGCGGCGCAGACAGGCCGAGGGCGATAGCCCAACCTGATCCGCCAATTGCAGATTGCTGATGCGGCCGTCGCGCGACAGTACACGCAATATCTTGCTGTTGATTGGGTCATTCTTGATCATGAATTGCAACAATATCCCAAATTATTACATCTTGGCAATTTCATTGCATGTTTTGCCGCCTATTATTGCACAATGACCTACGAAATTCTCATTGCCCTTGTCGGCTTTGCCTTTGCCAGTTCCATCACACCCGGTCCCAACAACCTGATGCTCATGGCGTCGGGTGCAAACTACGGGCTGCGCCGGACCGTGCCGCATATGTTGGGGATTTCGCTGGGACACGCGTTCATGGTGACAATGGTGGGCGTCGTGCTGTTGCAGGTGTTTGAGACCTATCCGGTGCTCAACCTCGTACTCAAAGTGCTGAGCGCGGCCTATATGATGTGGCTGGCGTGGAAAATCGCCAATGCTGTGCCACCAGAGGCGAAGGAGGTCACAGGCACGCCCTTCACCTTCCTGCAAGCTGCCGCATTTCAGTGGGTGAACCCCAAAGCATGGTTCATGGCGATCACAGCCATCAGCGCCTATGCCCCGCAGGACCGGGGCGTGTTGATCGGTTCACTGATGGTCGCCGCAGTATTCTCGATGACAAACCTGCCGTCGGTCACCGTCTGGGCCTGGATGGGGGTGCAGGTACGGCGCTGGCTGGGCACCGCCAAGCGGCTGCGGGTGTTCAATGTGTCGATGGCGGTTCTGCTGGTGGTGTCCCTTTACCCGATGCTGATGACCTAAAACGGCACGTCATCGGCCTTGTCTGCACTGACAATAAATCGTGCCACCACATGTTTTGACCCGGCCTTGTCAAACTCGATCACCAGCTTGTCACCCTCGATCCCCATGACTTCGCCATAGCCGAACTTTTGGTGGAACACGCGCTCGCCTTCGGTGAAAGCTGACACGGCATCCATATCAATCGTCATATTGCGCGCCTCTGAGGGCATCGACATCCCCCGCTGCTGGCTGCGCGCTTGCAGGCGTTTCCATCCGGGTGAATTGTAAACATCGGCCTTATGCGCCTTCTCATGCAGATCCGATCCAGCCATGCCCATCACGGCAGGCGAGGCTGAGCCCGACATGCCCGCAGCGCCATAGCCTCCGCCATAAAGGCCCGGTGGTGTAAGCACATCAACATGATCCTGCGGCAATTCATCGATAAAACGCGATGGCATAGCCGATTGCCACTGGCCATAAACGCGCCGGTTGGCCGCAAAAGACACCGTGCAAATCTCTTCCGCGCGTGTGATCCCGACGTATGCAAGGCGGCGCTCTTCTTCGAGGCCCTTCATGCCACTTTCATCCATCGACCGTTGGGACGGGAACAAGCCATCTTCCCACCCAGGCAGGAAGACGGCAGGAAACTCCAGGCCTTTGGCGGCGTGCAGCGTCATGATGCTGACCTTCTCGCCCTGCTCTTCTTGCTCGTTGTCCATGATCAGACTGACGTGTTCGAGGAACCCTTGCAGGTTCTCAAAATTCTCCAGCGCCTTGACAAGTTCCTTGAGATTCTCCAACCGCCCCGGTGCCTCGGGCGTCTTGTCGTTCTGCCAAAAGCCGGTGTAGCCGCTCTCATCAAGGATCATCTCGGCCAGCTCGACATGCGTGTCCGCCTCGGCCCGCACCTGCCCATGCCAACGGTCAATACTAGCGACCAAGATCGTCAGTTCCTTAAGGCCCTTGCCTCCCAGCAGTCTCCCCTGACAGGCCAGCCGCGCGCCCTCGACCAGCGAAACACCATTGGTCCGCGCCGTCCGTTGGATTGTCTGCACAGCCTTATCCCCTAGGCCTCGCTTGGGCGTATTCACGATCCGCTCAAACGCCAGATCATCCTCTGGGGACACAGCCAACCGGAAATAGGCCATCGCGTCGCGGATCTCCATCCGCTCATAGAAACGCGGGCCACCGATCACACGATACGGCAATCCAATGGTCAAAAATCGATCTTCAAACGCACGCATCTGGTGGCTGGCGCGCACAAGGATCGCCATATCATCCAGACCCATCGGTGCCATGCCACGCGTGCCGCGCTGCATCGCCTCAACCTCTTCGCCGATCCAGCGGGCCTCTTCCTCGCCATCCCAATGGCCGATCAGGCGGACCTTTTCGCCATCCTCGCCATTGGTGAACAGCGTCTTGCCCAAGCGTCCCTTGTTGGCGGCAATCACACCAGAGGCCGCGGCCAGAATATGCCCGGTCGAGCGATAATTCTCCTCCAACCGCACAACGTGCGCGCCCGGAAAATCCTTTTCAAACCGCAGGATATTGCCCACCTCAGCCCCGCGCCAGCCATAGATCGACTGGTCGTCATCACCGACACAGCAGATGTTCTTATGTGAAGCGGCCAGCAAACGCAGCCACAAGTATTGGGCGACGTTGGTATCCTGATACTCGTCCACCAGAATATAACGGAACCAGCGCTGATACTGTTCCAGCACGTCAGGGTGGTTTTGAAAGATCGTCACCATGTGGAGCAGGATGTCACCAAAATCGACGGCATTCAGCTCCAGCAAACGACGCTGATAGGCGGCGTAGAGCTCTGGCCCTTTGTGGTCAAAGGCGCCAGCATCTTCTGCCGGAATACTGGACGGCGTAATCGCCTTGTTTTTCCAACTATCAATGATTCCCGATAGCATCCGCGCGGGCCAACGCTTGTGATCAATGCCAGCTGCCTCGATTAACTGCTTCATCAGACGAATTTGATCGTCGGTGTCCAGAATGGTGAAACTGGATTTTAGACCTACCAACTCAGCATGGCGGCGCAATTGTTTAACACAGACCGCATGGAAGGTGCCCAACCAAGGCATCCCTTCCACAGCCTCGCCCATCATTCCGCCAATCCGCGACTTCATCTCGCGGGCGGCCTTGTTGGTAAAAGTCACCGCCAAAATCTCATGCGGGCGGGCCGTTCCTGTCGCCAGCAAATGCGTAATCCGCGTCGTCAGCGCCTTCGTCTTGCCTGTCCCCGCGCCTGCCAGCATCAGCACGGGTCCGCTCAGCGTCTCAACCGCCTCGCGCTGCGCGGGGTTCAACCCATCAAGATACGCCGCACTCGGACGCGCCATCGCCTGCTGGCTCAGTGGCACGGCGGCAGCCTCAAAGGCGTCATCTTCGGAAAAACTACTCATCGCTCACACATAACGCCAACCAGCCCGCGTGAAAAGCCTTGTTCTACTTCCGTTCCACCCTTCTCATGTTCCAAAATACCTCCGCCGGAGGCTCCGACGGTTGCCAAATGCGCGGCACTCGCAATAGCGTGCGCCCCATGACCCTGCACAGCCGCTACCCCGCCATTGCCGATCTGAAAGCCCGCGCCCGCCGCCGCATCCCGCATTTCGTTTGGGAGTACCTTGATAGCGCCACCGGGGTTGAGGCGACTCAAAAACGCAATCGCGATCAACTGGATCAGGTGCTGCTGAACCCCTCAATCCTGCATGGCGAATTTACGCCCGACCTTTCAACCACCCTGCTAGGGCAAACCCATCCGCTACCCATCGGCATTGCACCTGTCGGCATGTCCGGCCTCATCTGGCCCGGGGCCGAACAAATGCTGGCACGTACCGCAGCACGCGAGGACATCCCCTTTACGCTTTCAACGGTGGCCAGTCAGTTGCCCGAGGATGTCGGCCCCCACGCAGGCAAACATGCATGGTTCCAGCTTTATCCACCGCGCGATCCGGGCATTCGCGATGATATCCTGAAACGCGCCAAAGACGGCGGTTTTCACACTATTATTTTGACCGTCGACGTGCCTGTCGCCTCCCGCCGCGAACGTCAGACACGTGGCGGGCTGACACAGCCACCCAAAATGACACCGCGCCTTTTGATGCAAGCCGCCCAATGTCCACCCTGGCTCAATGGCATTCGCAAAACCGGCATGCCCCGCCTGCGCCTGATGGAAAGCTATTCGGACGTCAAAGGCACCCTGCCCTCGAACGAACATGTCGGATACCTTTTGCGCACCTCGCCCGATTGGGACTATTTCAAATCCCTGCGTGATGTCTGGGACGGTCCGCTGATCGTCAAAGGGGTCGGCAACCCCGATGATGCGGCACGCCTGACCGACGAAGGGGCCGATGCGATCTGGGTCAGCAATCACGCGGGCCGCCAGTTCGACGGAGGACCCGCCACCATTGAAACGCTGCCTTTGGTGCGCGCGGCCACGCATTTGCCGATCATCTTCGACAGCGGTATCGAAGGCGGCCTGGACGTACTGCGTGCGCTAGCGCTCGGTGCAGATTTTGTCATGCTGGGCCGCGCCTTCCACTACGGACTGGCCGCGTTGGGCGAGCCGGGGGCCGCCCATGTGCTCGACATTCTGCGACAGGATATGATCAGCAATATGGGGCAATTGGGCACCAAAACGCTCAAAGAAGTGGCAAATCGCCTGCGATCTACCCAGTAATCGTTATAGACGTTGCGTCAAATCGTCCTTACGAATGCTGCAACTGCGAAGGGGACGACCATGACCGACTTTAACAAAATCCTGATTGCCAACCGGGGCGAGATTGCCATCCGCATCATGCGGGCCGCGAATGAGATGGGTAAAAAGACGGTCGCAGTCTTTGCCGAGGAAGACAAACTGGGCCTGCACCGGTTCAAGGCCGATGAAGCTTACCGTATCGGCGAAGATCTTGGGCCGGTTGCGGCCTATCTTTCAATTGATGAGATTATCCGCGTCGCCAAGATGTCCGGCGCAGATGCGATCCACCCCGGTTACGGCCTGCTGTCCGAAAACCCAGATTTCGTGGATGCCTGTGCCGCCAATGGCATTACTTTCATTGGCCCCAAGGCCGAAACCATGCGCGCCTTGGGCGACAAGGCCAGCGCACGTCAGGTGGCGATCGCCGCAGGCGTGCCTGTCATCCCTGCGACTGAGGTGCTGGGCGATGACATGAAAGCCATCAAGAAAGAAGCGGCTGCAGTTGGCTATCCCCTGATGCTCAAAGCCTCTTGGGGCGGTGGTGGCCGCGGCATGCGTCCGATTATGTCCGAGGGTGAGCTGGAAGAAAAAGTCCTTGAAGGGCGCCGCGAGGCCGAGGCCGCTTTCGGCAACGGCGAAGGTTATCTCGAAAAAATGATCATGCGCGCCCGCCACGTCGAGGTGCAAATCCTTGGCGATAGCCATGGTCAAATCTATCACCTGTGGGAGCGTGATTGTTCTGTCCAGCGCCGTAACCAAAAGGTCGTCGAACGCGCACCTGCCCCGTATCTGTCCGGCACCCAGCGCGAGCAGCTTTGCAACTTGGGCAAAAAGATTTGCCAACACGTGAACTATGAATGCGCTTAAGACGGTTGAATTTCTGATGGATATGGACAGCGGCGAATTCTATTTCATCGAAGTGAACCCGCGTGTGCAGGTCGAACACACGGTCACCGAAGAAGTGACTGGCATCGACATCGTGCGCGCCCAAATCCTGATTGCCGAAGGTAAATCACTGGTTGAGGCGACAGGCTGCGCCAGCCAATACGACGTGAAACTGGATGGCCACGCCCTGCAATGCCGGGTCACGACCGAAGACCCGCAAAACAACTTTATCCCCGACTATGGCCGTATCCAGATGTACCGCTCTGCCACTGGCCCCGGCATCCGTCTCGATGGTGGCACGGCCTATTCTGGTGCGGTGATCACGCGCTACTACGACAGCCTGCTGACCAAAGTCACCGCGCGCGCGCCGACGCCGGAAATGGCAATTGCGCGGATGGACCGCGCGTTGCGCGAGTTTCGTATTCGCGGCGTATCAACCAATATTGCTTTCGTGGAAAACCTGCTCAAGCACCCGGTTTTCCTGAACAATGAATACCACACTAAGTTCATTGATGAGACACCCGACCTCTTCAATTTCACCAAACGCCGGGACCGGGCGACTAAAATCCTGACTTATATCGCGGACATCACCGTGAATGGGCACCCCGAAACCGCTGGCCGCCCGCGCCCGGCAGCGGACGTGAAACCACCGCGGCCACCGGTGAAACCAACAACGGACGTGACCCCCGGCACTCGCAACATCCTGGACCAATTCGGGCCAGAGGCTGTCGCCGATTGGATGCGTGATCAAAAGCAATTGCTGATCACCGATACAACGATGCGCGACGGGCACCAATCGTTGCTGGCGACCCGCATGCGGTCCATCGACATGATCAACGCAGCCCCGGCATATGCCGCGAATATGCATCAGCTTTTTAGCGTCGAATGCTGGGGCGGTGCGACCTTTGACGTGGCCTATCGGTTCTTGCAGGAATGCCCGTGGCAACGCCTGCGTGACATTCGGGCGGTGATGCCCAACATCATGACGCAGATGCTGCTGCGCGCCTCTAACGGTGTCGGCTATACCAATTACCCAGACAACGTTGTGCAGAGTTTCGTGGCACAGGCTGCAAGCTCTGGCGTAGATGTCTTTCGCGTCTTCGACAGCCTCAACTGGGTCGAAAACATGCGCGTCGCAATGGACGCAGTGATCAAGGCGGAAAAGGTCTGCGAAGGGACAATCTGCTACACCGGCGACCTGCTGGACCCGAAACGGTCCAAGTATGATCTGAAATACTATGTCGGCATGGCTAAAGAGTTAGAAGGGGCAGGCGCACATGTACTAGGCCTGAAAGACATGGCCGGGCTGATGAAACCCGCCGCTGCAACAGCGCTTGTCAAAGCCCTGAAAGAAGAGACAAACCTACCAATCCACTTCCACACACACGACACATCGGGGGCGGCAATCGCGACCGTGCTTGCCGCCTCTGCGGCTGGTGTGGATTGCGTGGATGCGGCAATGGACGCGCTCTCTGGCAATACCTCGCAGCCGACACTGGGGTCCATTGTCGAGGCGCTGCGCGGCGACACCCGCGACACCGGGCTTGATATCGCGGCGATCCGCGAAATCAGCAACTACTTCGAACAGGTACGCGCGCACTACGCGGCCTTTGAAAGCGGGCTGCAAGCTCCCGCCTCCGAAGTCTACCTCCACGAAATGCCCGGCGGGCAGTTCACGAACCTTAAGGCGCAGGCCCGATCCCTCGGGCTGGAAGAACGCTGGCATGAGGTCGCACAAACCTATGCCGACGTGAACGCCATGTTCGGCGATATCGTCAAGGTCACACCCTCCTCGAAGGTCGTGGGTGACATGGCGCTGATGATGGTCAGCCAGAACCTGACTCGCGCACAGGTCGAAGACCCCAAGGTCGACGTCGTCTTTCCCGATAGTGTGATCGACATGATGCACGGCGATCTGGGCCAACCGCCCGGTGGCTGGCCAAAGGCGATCCAGAAGAAAATTCTGAAGGGTGAAAAACCAACCACAGACAGGCCTGGCAAGCATCTGACCTCTGTCGATCTGGAGGCAACACGCGCTGATCTGTCGTCACAACTCGATGGCATGTCCGTCGATGACGAAGACCTCAACGGCTATCTGATGTACCCCAAAGTCTTCCTTGATTACGCCGGACGCCACCGAACCTATGGGCCAGTGCGCACGCTGCCGACACGCACGTTCTTTTATGGGATGGAGCCCGGAGAAGAGATCGTCGCCGAAATCGACCCCGGCAAAACGCTCGAAATCCGCCTTCAAGCCGTCGCCGACATGAACGAAGACGGCGAGGTCAAAGTGTTCTTTGAGCTCAACGGTCAACCGCGCACCATTCGCGTGATGAACCGCCTTGCCGCCTCCGAGAAAATCTTGCGACCCAAAGCAGAAGCAGGCAACGACAACCATATCGGCGCACCGATGCCCGGGGTTGTCGCCACGGTTGCGGCGGTGGCAGGCAAAGAGGTTAAGGAAGGCGATCTGCTGCTGACCATCGAAGCCATGAAGATGGAAACAGGCATTCATGCCGAGCGTGATGCGGTTGTAAAAGCCGTGCATGTACAGGCAGGCGGTCAGATTGACGCCAAAGACTTGCTGGTGGAGTTGGCGTAATGAGAATGTCAAAATTCATCCACATAACGCTGATCGCATTTCTGACCTTCAGCGCCCCGATCTGGGCGCAAGGCGATCCAACGTTCAACTTCGCAACAGACGATGCAAGCATGAACGCCGCCATGGCAGAAGCCCGCGATACGCTTGATGTGTTTCTTGAAAACACCCTCAGTGATGGACAATCCGCGCCACAAACGATGCTAAAGGTCAGCATACCAACGGCGAACGGGAATGAGATCATCTGGGTCAGCCCCTTCGCCCAGACCTCTGCAACCGAATGGATCGGCATTCTTGCAAACCAACCTCAGGACATCAAAGGGGCGAACGCAGGCGATACTGTAACATTTGACACAACCCAAATCGCTGATTGGGCGTTGTTTTCCGAAGACGGCGTGATGTATGGCGGCTATACCATACGTGAAATGGTGGCGAGCGGCGCGGTCACACCTGACATGGTGCCTGCGATGTCTGACAATCCAATCCCCGAAACGTGGTAGCACAACAACGCCTTGCGCTGATCAGCCTGCTGGTACCAAGTTATCAGGCTGGGATTGCATTCTTTGTAGATCAGATGGGTTTTGATCTGCATGAAGACACCGACCTTGGGGGCGGCAAACGCTGGGTGCGCGTCGGCCCCAAAGACGCCGAGACCGGCTTTCTACTCGCCAAAGCGGTTGGTGCTGAACAGATCGCAGCAATTGGGAATCAAGGTGGAGGCCGTGTCTGGCTATTCCTGCAAACTGATGATTTCGCGCGCGATCACGCGGCAATGACGACCAAAGGTGTCACCTTTGAAGAAGCACCTCGCGATGAATCCTATGGCCAAGTCGCTGTGTTTCGTGATCCTTTTGGAAACAGGTGGGATCTGATTCAATTCAAAGGCTGACGTCATGCAGAAAATCCTGTTCATCAGCGATCCGCACATTTGCGCACAGGGTGAAACGATCATCGGGTTGGACCCGTCTGAGCGACTAGAGGCCGTGCTGGAGGCAGCAATATCCGCTCATCCCGATGCTGCGGCCCTGATTTTGTTGGGCGATTTGACCCACCATGGGCATGCCGCGGAATATGCCGAGCTGGCGCGTAACCTGTCACAGGTCACCATTCCCATCATACCGATGATCGGCAATCATGACCGGCGCGACGCCTTCCTGGCGCAGTTCCCTGATGCACCAAAAACGACCTCCGGTCATATCCAGCAGTGGCGCGATATTGGCACACATCGGCTCATCACGTTGGATTCGCTTGATGGCCCGCCTTACCCCGGTGGGCATCACGCAGGGCTGCTCTGCCCCGACCGGCTATCTTTTCTGGAAACGGCATTGACCACCCGTTCAGGTCGCCACGCAATCGTCTGTATCCACCATCCGCCCTTCAAAACTGGCGTCATCGGCATGGACAGGATCATGCTGGCAAATGGCGCGGCTGTTTTGGATTTGCTGGCACGACACGGCAACCTACATCTGGTCTGCGGGCACATGCACCAAACGATTTCAGGCAACACCAATGGCGTCCCTTGGACCGTCTTCAAAAGCCCCTGTCACCAAGGCGTGGTCGAACTGGTCAAACATACCTCCGGCTTGTCGACGGATGAACCGGGGGCCTACGGTTTGGGTCTGTTGGCTCCCGATGGCCTGATTATCCACAGCATTGATGTCGGCACAGGTGCGCGAGTGATCGATGGTTACGGTGCGCAAAGAGAGCCGCGATCATGACAAGACAGAAAAACGCGCATTCGCGCGATTTTAGCCTTGCAGAACACCGCAACTCTTTATAGATCAGCCCTCACGAATTGGCGCGCGGGCGTAGCTCAGGGGTAGAGCATAACCTTGCCAAGGTTAGGGTCGTGAGTTCGAATCTCATCGCCCGCTCCAATTTGAAAAACAAAAGGCCGCAGCGAATGCTGCGGCTTTTTGTTTTTTGGGATCAGGTCTTGGTTTCGCGCCAGTCGTGACACGTGCCGTCTGAGCTATCCGGCCTTAGCAGCGTAAGACTGCGACGGTTGCACTTGTAGTGACGACGTGTTCTTGCGAAATAAAGCCGCAACTTCTGCACTGACCGCGTCTTCAACATGTTCCAGCATCACGGCCCGGCGCAAAGCTTGCGATTCATCCAGCGGCAATGCGTCTTCTATCTTCTGTAAGGGCACATCACGTTTTTCCATCGTCATTTCGGCCAGCGCTGGGGCTGCAATGGCCACATCAGCGTAGCTTGGCTCGGGATTATCCATCTCATCTTCGGGCGGCGACATGTCCGCCTGTGCCAGGATCAGCGGCTCTGTTTCAGCTATTTCCGCATTCTCGGCTGCATTCATCGCAGCCTCTTTTTCTGCACGGGCCACAGCAGATTCAATATTGCTGACCGCACTTAGCGCCAGTTTACCAATCAACTCTGGTGCCGCATCGCTACCGACAATGCCATAGAGACTAGGGATCAGATCATAAAGATCATCAGTTTGCCCGCGCCCCCGATCGGTCAGCAAAATCGCACTCAGGTAAGGGTTTCTCCGCTCACCTGACAGCGCGATGGCATGGGTTAGCTGCCCTTCGATCTGTTCATCCATCACCAATAGATCAATGGTATCCACGCGGATCAGCGCATGGGCCACAACCTGGGTATTAACCGACAGGATTTGAAACCCTTTGTCGATCAGTGCACGTGCAGTTGCGACTGATGCATTTTCATCAGCGCGTAGAATGAGGGCTTTCATCGGATTCTCCTGATTAATGGCAGCATGGGTTCATCATAGGAATCAACTCCTTAAATTTTGTTGAAAATGTCACGAGGGGTTTGCGCAGGCTTGGCCCCTGCCCCGCTTCACCCTATAGAGCAAGGGCAACACCAAAGGACGCGAACACATGCGGACAGCCACGATCACACGCAAAACGGCCGAGACGGATATCTCTGTCACCATCAACCTTGATGGCATCGGTCAGTACGACAACCAGACTGGCGTCGGGTTTTTTGACCATATGCTGGATCAGTTGTCGCGCCATGCGTTGATTGACATGACGATCCGCGCCGCCGGTGATCTACACATCGACGATCACCATACCGTTGAGGACGTGGGGATCGCGTTGGGTCAGGCTTTGACAGAAGCCTTGGGCGACAAGCGCGGCATCCGGCGCTATGGCAGTTGTCACCTTGCGATGGATGATGCGCAGGTGCGTTGCGCGCTGGACCTGTCGGCACGCCCCTATCTAATCTGCAATCTTGATCTGCCCTTTGGCAAGATTGGCACGTTTGACACCGAATTGGTGCGCGAATTCTTTCAGGCCCTCAGTACCCATGGTGGCATCACGCTGCACATCGACAAGCTGCACGGCTTTAACGCGCATCACATTGCAGAGGCTGCGTTCAAAGCGGTCGCCCGCGCGCTGCGTGAGGCGGTAGAGACCGATCCGCGTAAAACAGACGCCATCCCATCGACCAAGGGCAGCCTATGACCACGGCACTTGTCGATTATGACAGCGGCAATCTGCACTCGGCGCAGAAAGCGTTTGAACGGATGGCGACGGAGATCGGGTCGGGTTCAATCATCGTGACCTCGGACCCTGATGTCGTGGCCAAGGCTGACCGCATCGTACTGCCCGGTGATGGCGCGTTCCCGCACTGCCGGGCCGAGCTTTTCGCGCGCACCGGATTGGCTGAGGCGATTGTCGAGGCGGTGACCACGCGCGCGCGCCCCTTTTTGGGATCTGCGTCGGCATGCAAATGATGGCGACCACCGGGCATGAGTACGAAGAAACCCTAGGGTTTGACTGGGTGGCAGGCGATATCTGTAAGATCACTCCGGCAGACCCATCGTTGAAGGTCCCGCATATGGGCTGGAACGATCTGGTGATCGACAACCCGCATCCCGTGCTGGAGGGGATCGCGACGGGCGACCATGCCTATTTCGTGCATTCCTACGCAATGGACGTGACCAACCCTGCCGAACGCTTGGCACATGTTGAGTATGGTGGCGAGGTGACCGCGATTATCGGGCGCGACACGATGATCGGCACACAGTTCCACCCCGAAAAAAGCCAGGATGCCGGTCTACGCATGATCGGCAATTTCTTGCGTTGGGCACCCTGAACAACAATTCTGATATTGCATAGCAAACGCAGACAGCCAATTCTGAGGCATCACTAAAAACAACTGCGCCATGCAAGAGCGCAAAAAAATCGAGAGCAGAGCAGAATATGATCAACCGTCGCCATTTTTTCATGATAAGCGCAGGCGCCTTGGCCGCTTGCGGAGGTCGCCGTGATACGCCCAGCGCCAGCAGGGCCGCAGACATTCCGCTTTATCCCAATGAGACACCGGAACTGCGGCGCCTGATCAACAAATACGCCGATGTGCACGATATCCCCGTGACTTTGCTACACCGGGTGATCATCCGCGAAAGCACACACCGGCCCGGCGCGCGCAACGGCCCGTACTATGGTCTAATGCAAATTCTGCCTGAAACAGCGCGGACTATGGGCTATCGTGGATCGCCCGAAGGCCTGCTGGACGCCGAAACAAACCTTATCTACGCCGGACGATATCTGCGTGGCGCTTGGCTTGTTTCGGATGGCGATGAACAGACCGCAGTCAACTGGTACGCGCGCGGCTATTACTACGAAGCCAAGCGGCGCGGGATGTTGGTCGAAACGGGACTGCGGTCCGGTTAGAAGCAGAGGCGATCAAGGGCAGCTTGCACCAGCGCACTCGAATACCCCGGAATCCACCCGGATTGCCCCCATCGTTGGCACCTCCACGAGATAGGCTGCACCTTCAATCCCAATGAGCTTGCCCTCAATCACGGTCGCGCCATTTGTCAGGATCACATCGCCCCCAAAAGTTGGCTGACTGCCCACATCCGGGCATCCGTCGCCCGAGCAGATCGCCCCATCGACATTTATACGCAACTCACCCAGGTTGGTTGCGATAACATATTGATCATTCGAAATCTCGATCAATTGGCCCATGACTTCGACGGAACCGTCAGTGGTTGTAAAGGTCAGTGTCGGCCCAACCGGAACAAACCGCATCGCCTCCGGGCAGGCCTGACCGATACAAGAAACACCCTCGACGGGGATCGTGACCATACCAATTGAACTTCTGAGCATCACAAACTGATCATTCGCTTCGATCAATTCACCGCTGATTCCATCGCCATCGTAAAACTTAAGCGTGACAGTCTCGCTATCCTGCGCAAAGGCAGATGTTCCACATACTATGCAGGCAGCCGTCATCATAAACGATTGCCGGATGAGGTGGATGCCTGAAGCGATAAAGCGATAGGTTTGAAAGACGTTTTCCATGTTGGTGTCCATGACTTGAATAGGCAAAAGTGGAGTTACGCGCAGTTTGACGGACCAAATACACGGGTCTTCTGCAGATCGTAGCCGCCCTGCAATACCAAAAGGGCCAGCAAGACACCCATCAAAACAACTGAATGGATGCCTTATTGATAAAAACCGAAGCTTACAAGTTTGCCTTGCGGAACTCGGTCATGTGGCGACGTACTGTCGCAAACCAAAGGCCAGAGGCTTTGATGTTCTCCAACCCGCTGTTCACCGTATCCATGATTTCCGCGTTACGCGGATGGGTCTTGGCGATCACAGCATGGAGCACGTCAACAAACGTCAGCGCCTCGTGCATCTGGACGGTGGCCTGAGCGTTCAATTCGCTGATCCGGCCATCCGCCGCATCAACGGCAACCAGCGCCACATCAGCCTGTCCATCAACCACATAGTTGATGCAGTCGGCTGCTGTAGGCGCACGGACAATCGTGACGGCTGGTGAGACGAGTTCAACCTCTTCAAGCGGCGCCAGTGTGAAGGCTTCTGCGCGACAGATGCTCTTGCCGATCAGCTCGGCGTGATCTGCAAAGACCGGATCGCTGGACAGGCTGTAGTAACCAAGCACTTCTTCATAAAGAGGCGCACTGAAATCGAGGTTATTGCAGCGGAACTGCGACTCGTCTTCCAGCTTGTCCATGATGTCACAATTCGGCTGGCTCCAGCCGATGCTGATGTCATAGGCGTGATCAACGATCAGCGGGTTCAGGTGTGCCCCGTCGTCATTGATGAAGTCGATCTGGTACTCGGGGTTTCCATCGGCATTCTCAAGCGCAAGGTTGATAATCTCGGTCAGCAAACCGCCCTGCGCCTGATCCTCATCCATGAAAGGGGCCCAGCCGGTGGCTGTCAAAACGCGGATCGGCTTGTCTTCGGCTGGTGCTGAGCAGTTGCTCGGTCGTCTGCACATTCCGGATTGCGGATGCATTCGCAGCAGATTGACCAAGGTCGCCGTCAAGGCAAGGGATGAAGAGAACGTCACCAATGTTGATCAGACCCGGGTTCGGGCCGATGGCCTCGGCATTGGCACTGTAGATCAGGTTAAAACTGCCCGTGTTGCCATAGGCCTGCTCTGCAATGCTGGACAGAAAGTCGCCAGATTGCACTGTATAGTCTTGTCCACAGCTAATGCTTTGGGCAGAAGCCGCCGCTGCGGTTAGGCAGAGGCAGGTCGAAAGAAGGTATGTTCGCGGGTTGCGCATGTATGCTGTACCTTGAATTGCATGTCTTGATGCTTCATCGGCTAAGAACGCTTTGTGGCAAAAATACGGAAGCCTTTGGGTCATTGACCCAACGTGACCGTTTTTCATCAAATTGCATCAATTGGTGCCCCAAAAACCAAAGCCCCCGCAATGCGGGAGGCTTTGCGTTACAGAGCATGCGTCTTACCCCACACGCACCCAGTTCTGGCTGGAACACAGCAGGCCACCGGCGACGCACCCACGCAGGCGCAAGCTGTTGCCTTCGACATCCATCTTGCCGATGTAGATCTTGTTGTTGGACGGGCGCCAGACCGACCCTTCATAGGCACCACCGCCCTGTGGCACCATATCGATCACCAGCGTTTTGCCGATGTTTTCGGACTGGTATTCGCCATCCGCATTGAAGGTTCGGCTGATCACGCCGCAAACTGCGGCGCCACATGGGGCCATGGTGATATGGGCATAAGCACCGTCGTCAACCTCGGTCTGCCACACGCCAAGGGCTGCGTCTTGCGCAGATGCTGCCGTTGCAAAGGCAAACAGCGATGCTGCCAAAATCAGAAGTCGTTTCATACTCATCTCCTCCCTGAGTTGCTGGGCCAGATCATGCGCGCGCAACGGACCCGCAATCAAGTAAGACGTTGGGTCAAAGCCGCGCGTTGCAATCCTCTGCCGAGCATGCATAAACGCAAGCAAACGTGAAAGGCGCGCCGATGATCCTCTACCCTGCCATTGATCTCAAAGACGGAAACGCCGTGCGATTGGTATATGGCGACATGGATCAGACCACCGTTTTCAACGATGATCCGGCCGCCCAAGCGAAAGACTTCGTCGCGGCGGGCTGCGAGTGGTTACACCTTGTGGACCTCAACGGTGCCTTCGCGGGCGAACCCGTGAATGCCGCCCCGGTTGAGGCGATCCTCAAAGCCTGTCCCGTGCCCGCCCAACTGGGCGGTGGTATCCGTGACATGGCCACGATTGAGCGGTGGTTGGACAAGGGGCTGACCCGTGTCATCCTTGGCACGGTTGCAGTCGAAAACCCCGATCTGGTGCGCGACGCCGCCAAAGCCTTTCCCAGTCAGGTCGCCGTCGGCCTTGACGCCCGCAACGGGCGTGTCGCCACGCGCGGGTGGGCTGAAGAAACAGATGTGATGGTCACCGACCTCGCAAAATCATTCGAGGACGCAGGGATCGCGGCCATCATCTACACCGACATTATGCGCGACGGTGCGATGAAAGGGCCGAATATCGACGCGACCGCTGCACTGGCGCGCGCCGTGGATATCCCCGTCATCGCATCTGGCGGGGTATCGTCGACGGATGATCTGACAGCGCTGCAAGAGACGGGTGTCATCTCTGGCGCCATCTCTGGTCGGGCGCTTTATGATGGGGCCATTGATCTCGCCGCAGCGCTGGCCCAGCTTAAAGGATAGTGCATGGGCAATCCGGTCAGCAAAATCACGCTCCCCGCCGCCAGCGCCTTGCATGATCAGCGCGTCGCGGGTGATTTCATGGATTGCTACAGCGTGGCCTCTGAGCTGCCACCACGGCGTGCCGCGGAAATCATCACAGCCTTTCCCGGATGGGCGCGGTTTCTGTTGATCATCCGCAAGATCGTCACGGGGCCTTTCGGACTTAGCCAAGATGGGCCAGAGGCGGCCGACAAACTGGGCCCCTTCCCGGTACAATCAGAAACTGAAACCGAAGTGATTGCCGGGTTCGACGACAAACACCTGAACTTTCTGGTGTCTGTCCTGTCGCATGAAGGGCAAATCAGTCTGGCGACTTGGGTCGCCCCCCATAACATTGGTGGCCGAATCTATCTGGCCGCGATCATGCCGTTTCACATCGCGATTGCGCGCAACGCTTTGGCACGGGTCGCGCGGGCCTAGTTTGCGCTCATGGCCTTATCCGTCAGCATGTTCAGCGCGCCGTTGATTTTGCCGACAACCTCGGCATCCGAGGCGATATCCAATCCCTCCAGCAACTCTTCCGCCGGGGTCCATGTCATCTGCGTGTTTCCGTCGGCATCTTCATAGGCCAAGACACGCAAGGGCAGCATCAGGCCTAAGCACGAATGTCATCTTCCATCGCGAGTGTACCCAAGGCTGGATTGCCAAAGATCAGCAAAGTCGCATCCGGGATCGACTTGCCTACGCTTTGCGCACCTGCCGCATGATCAACGCGGGCAAAGACTGTGGCCCCTGCCCCGTTCACAGCGGCCTCAAGGCCATCAATGGTTTCAGCGACAGAGAGTGGTGAGGATTTCATCATGTTTTCGGCCCATAAAGGTGCGGCACAAAGCCCGATCAAAGCGGCAGTGATGGCAAGTTTCATTTGATAGCTCCCATTTTCCAGTGGTGTCAGCTAACGCTGATCGGTGCGCGTGATCCACCCCACCCCTTCCCATTTCGCGCGATTCCGCCTAGAGATCACGCCATGTTGAAGACCCGGATCATCCCCTGCCTCGATGTCGCCGAAGGGCGCGTTGTGAAAGGCGTGAATTTCATTGACCTGATTGATGCGGGCGATCCCGTAGATGCCGCGATTGCCTACAATGCGGCAGGCGCGGATGAGCTGTGTTTTCTGGACATCATGGCCACGCAGGAAAACCGGGGCACCATGTTCGATCTGGCCACGCGCACGGCTGAGCAATGCTTTATGCCGCTGACCATCGGTGGCGGCGTGCGCACCCACCACGATGTGCGCGATCTGCTGCTGGCTGGCGCAGATAAGGTCAGCTTCAATTCTGCTGCCGTCGCCAACCCCGATGTGGTGGCCGAGGCCGCCATGCGCTTTGGCTCGCAATGCATCGTCGTGGCGATTGACGCCAAAACCGTGGCCCCCGGCAAGTGGGAGATTTTTACCCATGGCGGACGCCGTGCAACAGGCATCGACGCTGTGGCATTCGCCAAAACGGTCGTTGAAAAAGGGGCTGGGGAAATCCTGCTGACGTCCATGGACCGGGACGGCACGAAGGCGGGTTTCAACTTGCCCCTAACACGCGCAATCTCGGACGCGGTTGATGTGCCGGTGATTGCCTCTGGCGGTGTGGGCACCTTGGATCACCTTGTCGAAGGTGTGACCGAAGGCGGTGCCTCCGCCGTGCTGGCCGCTTCGATCTTTCATTTTGGCACCTACACTATTGGCGAGGCCAAAGCTCATATGGCCGCCGCCGGTATCCCCGTGAGGATGACATGACCCTGAACGATCTGGCCGATATCATCGCGTCGCGCAAAGGTACTGACCCTGAAAGCAGCTGGACCGCAAAGCTCTTGTCGCAAGGGCCCGAGAAATGCGCTGAAAAATTCGGGGAAGAAGCCATCGAAGCGATTGTCGAGGCCGTTAAAGGCGACCAGGACCGCCTCACAAGTGAAGCAGCCGATGTGCTCTATCATCTTCTGGTCATGCTTGCGGCACGGGATGTACCGCTAGAGAATGTGCTCAAGACACTCGCGGACCGCCAAGGCACATCTGGCATTGCAGAAAAAGCAGGACGCACCTAGCCGGGTTTACTGCCTGTCACCCAGCCCAGAATTCTCGACGACCGCGCCTCTTCTGCTATCTTTTGCTGGCGCTGCGCCTCCAGCGCGGCTTCTTTGGCCAAACGTTCGCGCTTGGCCTGGCGCGCCTCTTCCGCGCGGCGGGCTGCTTCTTGGGCAGCAGCCCGCTCTGCTTCACGGCGCTTGCGCTCTGCCACCTCAACAGTTTCACGGTTAAACTCCTCAACCCACTCTGGACGGTAGCGTTCGCTGCGCTGCGGGGATGAGGTTTTGGGCGCGACAATCGGTTCTTTTGGGATCACCGGTGTCACATGCTTATTGGTTTCCTCAATCAGCTCACTGATGGTTTTTGTGAGATGTTTGTTCTCGGGAAACTCAACTTTCTTGGGCTTCTTGCTTTCTTGCGCAATCAGAGTCAGCCACTCTTTGGCGGATTGAATCCGGTCCTTCGGCGGCACACTCATTGCTTTGTCGATGGCTTCTAAGAAAGCAGGCTCGTATTGCGGGAAGTTCCCCGCGAGCGGCTCGTAAGGATCATCGTTGAGGTCCGCCAAGGCAGACACACGGGTCTGACTGACAGGCGGAGCTTTCCCGGAAATCAGATGGTACATCGTCGCAGCCAACGCATAGAGGTCGCTGCAAGGGCCTTGAATACCGCCAGAGACATAAAACTCATGCGGGGAATAGCCATCCTTAACCACCAACATGGTCGAAACAGCGCCTGTTTTCTGGCTCGCATCCTCGCGCGCGGCGCCAAAATCGATCAGCGCAGGGGTGCCCCATTTGTCGAGCAGAATGTTATCGGGCGAGATATCACGGTGCAGCAGGTCATGGCTATGCACCAAATCAATGGCGTCCAGAACCTTGAGCAGGATATCACGGATCTGGTCAGGCATAAGCGTGTCGTTATCGTCCTCAATCGCATCCAGCAGGTCACGACCCTCAAACAGATCCAATACCATATAGGCGGTACCGTTTTCCTCAAATGCCTGATGGACGCTTACGATATTTGGATGACGCAAGCGGGCCAAACTGCGGGCCTCGCGCATGAACATATCAACGATCTTGCGAAACTGAACTTCATGCGTGGGCGAGTTGACCGTGACGCGGTTGCCAAAACGCATGCAAATCGACTCGGGAAAACACTCTTTGACAACAACCGCACGCTCAAGAAAGGTATCCTGCGCGATATAGGTGATCCCGATCCACCTGCACCGATCTGACGATCAATTTTGAACTTGCCGCCAAGCAACTCCAAGTCTGTCGGCAGTCCTTGACCTTGCTGATCATACGTCTGCGATGCATCAATAATACGTGTTTCTTGCATTGATTATCCATGGTTGTAAGGAACAACGGAAAAACAAACACTGATACGGGAACTTGCGGTTATACATATAGTTGCACCTGCAAAGTCAAACACAAAGCACCTTCAATTTGACGCGTATGGAATCATTTGCACGGCAGCCACTGATGATTGTGCGACAATTGTGCCTTTGTTGTGGCAAAGCGCCATTTTTTCATGAACAGATCGGCTAAAGCTCTAATTTTGATGAAATAATGCCCGTGGCAAAGCCGCCCATGCGCAGTTCAGAGAACAGGCGCTGATACTCGATCTTCGGGCAACGATCCTGAATGACATCGACGCCGCGCGCTTCGGCCTCGGCCGTCGCTTCGGCATGTCTCACCCCGATTTGCATCCAGATCGTTTGCAGGTTCGGCCAACGCGCCAGCGCTGCGGTCACGATGGGTGGCACAGCCTCGGAACGGCGAAAGATATCGACCATATCCACATCGTCCGGCACGTCACGTAGATCAGCATACACCGTTTCCCCCAGCAGTGTCTGCCCCGCCAGCCCGGGATTGACCGGGATTACCCGATACCCCTTCAGACCCAGATAGCGGGCCACATAGTAGCTGGGACGGATTTCATTGGCCGACACCCCGACAACTGCAATCGTCTTGGTGCGTTTGAGAATGGCGCGAAGGTGATCATCAGAATACTGCATCAGCGCACTATAACCTGCGACGTGCCGACAAAAAAGCGCCCGGACAACCCCGGGCGCAAGTTGCGGAACAGAGGGACAGTGAGAAGGCGCGCAGGTTCCGAACGCACGCCTTCCAATGCTACATAAGTATGCCGCACTGGCACAAAAGACGTTCTCAGGTAAATGTGAACAAACCGTGTATTCAGCCGCAGCTGGCCGTCGCCCAGTGGCTATCTGCCTGGGCGATGTACTGGGCGGGATCAGCTTGCCATGCCGCCATCGCAAGGCGCGATTGAGCCAGATAAAGGCGACCGTCATGGACCGCCCAGGCCTCTGGCACGGTATCTGAGACGCCACCATGCGCCATGGTCACCGCACAAAAGCCACCATAACGTGGCGCATATTGATGGGGATTGCGTTCAAACGCATCCATTGTCATCGATGACCCGAACCGCCACACCGCATTGCGCCAGCGCAACCGGTACAGATCGGATCCGGGCATTGGCCTATGCTCGGCAAAATAACTGACGGGATCGATGCCGTTGATGGCAACGCCATGCGTGCCAAACACACAAGGCTGGCGGGCCACAGCCGGTGTCGCCGCGAAAGGTAAGACGGCCAGACCACCGGTAAAATGGCGACGGCTTAGCATGGGAAGACGGTGAAAAGATGGGTCATGCAGGACAAACTGCGTGCAGATGGCAGTCTTGCCTACCCCCTCGCAAAGGCGTGAAGCGCAGTGATAAGACCTTAGTCAAAGATATCATCCACGACGTCTTCGACGACATCCCAGATCTCAGACATCACCCGGCGGCCAAACCCTTTGGATTTCTTGCGCTTTTTCGGGCGTTCTTTGCGGTATTCAGGGTATTTTTCAACACGTTTGCGTTTGGTCGGGCGGGCGGGTGCCGCCGCAGGCGCAGTCGCCCCCCGGCCCGCTTTGGTAACATTTTCAAAGCGCGCAATGGCGCACCACAGTTGCTACAGGCCAGTTCATGCTTGTCCTTGCCGCGCAGCACGAGGACCGCTTTGGTGCCGCAATAGCAGCAAGTCGCAATTTTCGTGGCACCCATGGGTCTCGTCCTGTCCGTCAGCCTTTGACAGCATATAGGGCAACTGCCGCCGCATTTGAGACGTTGAGCGATCCAAATCCCGCTGCCGCGTCGATTTTGACCAATTCATCGCAGGTTTCGCGGGTTTTCTCGCGCAAACCTGGGCCTTCCGCCCCCATCACCAGGGCCACAGGGCGGTCGCGCTTGCCCTCGACGGCGGCTTCGATCGTGTGCTCTGCGTCGCCATCCAGACCCAGCGCAAGATATCCCATGCCTTTCAGGGCCTCTATCGCATCCGCCAGATTGCGCACACGCAGATAGGGCTGGCGTTCCAATGCACCACTGGCCGTTTTGGCCAATGCACCTGTCTCTGGCGCGGAATGACGCTGCACGGCCACCACGGCGCGCGCCCCGAACACCTCGGCCGAGCGCAGGATTGCACCCACGTTGTGGGGGTCAGTCACACGGTCGAGCAACACGATCCGCGGCGGCATAGGCCCTTCGCCCAATGCCACATCCTCAAGACTGCCCCAGTCCAGCGGTTTGACTTCAAGTGCGGCCCCCTGATGCACGGACTGCGGATCAAGCGGTGCTGCGAACTTGCGCGGATCAGAGATTTCCGGCGACATCCCACTTTGCGCCACCGTGTCACCCAACCGCTCCAAAGCATTGCGCGTCACAACCAGCCGCAGTTTCTGGCGCGCTGGGTTTTGCAAAGCATCGCGCACCGCATGCAATCCAAAAAGCCAGACGGTCTCTTGTGCGGCCTGCCGCTTGGCCTGTTCTTTGGCAATCACCCACTTTGGCTTTTTCATGCTGTTTCCGATCCTTGGTTCAACGCAGGCGATACCCGACAATTTGCAAGCTGTGAAGAGTGGGGCACGATTGACCATTTTTGCAGTTGACGCACCCTTGGGCCACAGGTAGTCACCCCGTCAGTGGGCGACAGGCCGCAAGGTGTGGCAGGGGACTGTAACTCCCTCGAGGCGACTCACGCCTGGTTCGATTCCAGGGTCGCCCACCATGACGCTATCGCGTTGATTTTCCTTTTTTAATGGCTATTGCTTGTTTCCAGAAGCGAAATCTGGACACAAATTCAAGAAATCTGGACACAATGCGGACACTCAAGCGGCCCAAATACATGAAGGACAATGGTGGTGTTCTGTCATACCGACGCCGTGTTCCCGACAAGCATCAGAAGACCTTGGGCTTCAAAATGTGGAATCGACCATGCGGAAAAGTCTCTGACGCACAGGCGGTCGCAATGGTTGTTGAGTGGACCAAGCAGGACGACCAGACGATCAAGGATTTGGATGATCCCTTAGTCGCGGAAAAAACGAGATAGGTCACGTCCGTCAAGGTGGTGTAATTTGCCTGGTGGCCTGAGCGCATGATCAGGCGGCTTTGATGCTGAGAATTGGGTCTGTCTCCTCGTTGTCGATCTGGGCGAATGCCTCGACCATCATGTAGCGGCTTGCGGTCTGCCATTCGTCGTTCTGCTCAAATAGCACTGCGCCGATGAGGCGGGTGATGGATGCCTCGTTTGGAAAGATACCGACGACATCCGCGCGCCGTTTCACCTCTTTGTTCAGGCGCTCAATGGGATTGGTCGAGTGCAGCTTCGTGCGATGTTGGCGCGGGAAGGCCATGTAGGCCAGCACGTCGTGTTCGCTGCTGTCCATCAACTCTGCCAACTTTGGCCACCGAGGCCGGAGCTGATCGGCCACCTTGCGCCAGGTCTCTCCAGCGGATGCTCGGTCGGGCTGGTCGAAGGCTTGCCTGATCGCGGCGGCGACAACGGTGTGCTGGCCGCGTGACACATGCGCCAGGGCGTTACGCATCCAGTGAACCCGGCAGCGTTGCCACGTCGCCTCGAAGACGCGCTCGATGGCGGCGCGTAAGCCACTGTGGGCATCGCTGATCACCAGTTTGGTCCCATCAAGCCCACGGGCCTTGAGGCCGCGCAGGAAGTCCATCCAGAACGTTTCTGCCTCTGAGGGGCCAAGACCTAGGCCGATGATCTCCCGGCGGCCATCGGTGTTTGCTGCAACGGCGATTATGGCGGCAACGCTGACGATCCGCCCGCCCTGGCGCACCTTCAGGTATGTGGCGTCGAGCCAGACATAGGGCCATTCCCCGTTGAGCGGGCGGGTCAGGAACTCATTCACCCTCTCGTCAATGTCTTTGCAAAGCTTGGACACGGTGCTCTTGGAGATGCCGCTCAGGCCCATGGCTTGGGCTAATTCATCGACGCGGCGGGTGGACACACCGCCAATCCAAGCCTCCTGGATCACAGCCACCAGGGCTTTCTCGGATGTCTTTCGGGGTTCCAAGAAGCCGGGAAAGTAGCTGCCTTGGCGGAGCTTCGGGACCTTGAGGTTCAAAGTGCCCAAACGGGTATCGAGAGCGCTCTCGATACCCGTTCCGCCACGTGGCGCGGTCATTGCTACGTTCGTGCTTGCCTGCACCGATCAGGCCTTCGACATCGGCCTCCATGATGAGCTGAAGAACGGCCTCGGCAACGCTGCGAAGAAAGTCGCCGCCGTCCTGCTTGGCCAGAAGCTCTGATAAGTCCATGTTGGTTTTGGTCATCGGGGTCTCCGTGTGGTCCGTGGTTGAAGTCGCGAAACTCCGCCCGACCATACACCTCGGTGGCCACCTGGGTTTACACCGTTGACGGCATAGAAATTACACCACGTGCTCGGACACTAACACGAGATATGTGACAGAAGTCAACGCGCTTGAAGAGCCGTTGATGGGTATCGCCGATGCACTGACCGATCTGGGCATGGAGCCGGGGAACTGGCGTGGCAGTCAGATGTTGCAGGGGGCAAGGGCTGCACTACTCGCCGCCGATCAACATCCGGAAACTAGCCCTGCTGCTCGACTGGCAGCATATCGCAGCATCCTGACTATCTGCTTTGGCGATCAAGTGATCGCCCCTACGGACGCAGATGAGCGTGATGAATATGAACTGGTCAGGCGGAAACTGGAACGCCGCATCGCTGACATTGCCGGTGATCCGAACACACTGTCTGTGGTGAGCGAACGCGCTTTCGCGTTCAACGGGGTCAAAGAGTCGGTACGCAGGAAGTATCGAAGGCATATCCAGACTCTGATCCGACAAACCGGGGACATCCCTATCTCGCACATCACACCAAGAATGCTCAGAGAGTTTCGCGACAACCAGTTTCGGACCAACTCTGCAAGTTCAGTACAGGCAATCTTCACGCCGATCAAAACGACTCTGCGGTACGCAATCCAAGAGGAACTGATCGACATCAACCCCATGGGTTCGGTTCAGCTACATCGCGAAAAGCAATCGGTTCAACAGCGCAAATGGAAGCCATTCACGCCTAACGAAGCTCAACGCATTTTCGATGCCATGGACACCATATGGGGTAAGCGTGTGCGTGGTATGACTGAGGAACGCCGCGTTGCAGTTCGATGGGTCATCAAGGTTATGGCCTTTACTTCGATGCGACCCAAAGAAGTGCTTGATCTTGAACCGGAACGGATAACGGACAAGTGGATCAAAGTGGAAGGGTCAAAAACCGACGGATCGGATCGGGTGATCCCTCTGCATCCTGAACTAGCTGAGTTTCCAGAGTTCCTCCGCAGCGGTGGTTTCAACACGTTCAAGACCCAAGAGAAAGACCTTGTGCAGTCTGTGCGGCACAACTTCCAACAACTGATACGAAAGAAGATGGACCCACCGATCACTGATCCAAAGAAAGTGCTTTATTCATGGCGATCAACGTTCAGTAACGCTCTACGGCGTGCTGGTGCATCACCTGATCTGAGGCGGGCCATATTGGGTCATGCAGAGGCTGGGGCGCTCAGGCACTATGACGATGGCCCGGAGTTTACCCAAAAGCGTAAGTGGCTTGAAGCATCAGATTGTCGAAAGGAGTATGCGGAGCCGGGTCAGGACGATGACTTGGAATGAGTTCGGCAGGCCCTGAAGATTTCATCAGTCATTTCGACAGTGAATTGGAGATGGCCGATTGCATCGTTTGGACCTAACAGCAAGTAATCGCCCTTGTGGCTGGTTATATTGCGCAACTCTCTTGCCGCCTGCCACTGGTCATGACGTTGCTGATCAATCAGGTTCTCTTTGTATGCCCACTTCAAGAGATCGGCATAGCTTTGCTTCAGAACGGTCTTTGAAGCACGGGTTTCCCGAACAGCCTCCCGTAAGGCGCTTTCTTTGAGTCTGAAAAGTTCTTCGACGGCCAGAGTGAACAGCGGATAGTGATAGCAACCATAGACAGCACATCCCTGCGCCCGTTCGAACATCTGCTCTAGGTAGTCCGGGACCGTTTCGGTGAGACTGTAGGAAAGGATCAATTCAACCCACTTGTCAGTCTCGAAGGTCATACCGATGCCAAGTGGACTCCAGCCTTCAAGCCGTGGGTCATGTTCCAAATGGTTCTGGACCGTTAGGATCATGCTATCAGTCATGTGCGTGAACCATCTCTCATCCGATGTCCAATCATCTCGTCTCAAGTTTCCTTGGGGCTATCGTTCGCTAAATCGCGGAGCACCTTGGGGATGACACGTTCAATTCGGTAAGCACGGAAGCCCTCAGACCGTTCCGCTTGTCTCTTTAGTTCGAGGTATAGTTCCTTGGCCCACTCCGTTTCTTCCGGGAGTTCGCGTTCTACCCACAGACATGAACATGTTTTCCACCTTGCAAAACAAAACGATTACTACTTCGACGCAGATGCCATTCGCATCCCATCAAAGAAAGCACGACTTGCAAAAGGTGAAGTGGTCACCGCAACCGGCATATCGCCGCCAGCGTGTAAGGAACGGATCAAGTCGGCGGCTAGCCTAACGGAGACACAGAAGATGAACGCTGTTGATAATACGTTCGCCGAAATCAAAGCCGGTCGATTGTATGACTTTCGACTTATCCTCAAAGGAGGGAACCGTGTCACCCATTCTGACAACGAGACCATTTCAGCGAGGGCATCTCGGCTTCAGCGCGATGGATTCTATATTCTGAGATACAATCCAAAAGGCAGCATGCCAGGTGACGTTTGGCAGATCGCGCCTGATCGCTCTACGGGCAGGAGTGCACACTACGCGGCATTTCCGAAGAGTATTGCCGAAGTGCCGCTGAAGGCCACCTGCCCGACCGGCGGCATCGTTCTTGATCCATTTGTGGGCACCGGTACCACGCTAGTCGCTGCTCAGCGGCTTGGCCGACATGGCATCGGCATTGACCTTTCTGCTGAGTATTTGCAAATCGCTCGCGAAAGGCTCGGCCTGTTGTCCTGAAAGATCAACGTACTGAACTAGGCAACCAACGATAAAGCGTTGGAACCGAAACGCCGACTGCGGCGGCGGCATCCCTGAGCTAGATTAGGCAGGACCTTGTCGAAATGATCAGATATTTGCAGTCTGCCCTCTCCGGACATGTCACGGATAAAGCTGTCACCCGAAAGCCATCCAGAAGAAGATGTGGCCGCCAAGCTATCTAAAATTTCCTGCGTTCGGGCTGGATATTGTTGGGCGGGGGTCGACAGTCTGGCCAGTCAGGGTGGCTAAAATACGGGTCCAGAATATCCTCCTGCATACCATCAATGGAGACAAAGTCAGCATTTTCGTCCTCGATTATTTGTCTGATGTGTTGGTCCATTCGGTTGTTGGATATGTAGGCCCCGACGTGATCCATCTCATCAAAGAGAGTAACATTCTTCATTCCAGCCAACGCCTGTCTAACGTCCAAGTAATGTAGGAACTCACCTGCACCATTCAGCAGACGCCTGAGCACGAAGAGATCATCAATGGACATAGATATGAAGTTGTGTCGGTCGGCGATTGGCACCACGTCGTCCCGTTCCTTTACAGCCGCCGAGTACGGGGAAAAGGCTTCGACGGTCAGACCGATTGGATAAACTTTCCTCAGGTTTGCTTTTTTGACCCGTGCAATCTCAACGAACTTCCCGTCGTCTGTTTTGGCGTAAAGCGGTGCTTCTTCTGAAGCATGCACATAGTCAATGAAACGTTTTGCCTGGCGATAAGCCTTAACAACAAGTTCTTCAGTCTTGTTGATGTGAGAGTCCATATTGGACGATGGTGCCGCCAAAGACTCAGTGCCTGCTTTAGCTTCCAAGCAGATCAACACGTCGTCAATCAGAATTACTCCGTCGGTTTCAGCCCATTGCTTCTTACCAATCGGATAATAGACGTCGGTGAACACCTTAGCCGTCCCAAGACTATCCCCCATTAGTTGGGAAAAAGCAGCTTCTGACATCTCTTTCTGACGTTGGTTCCAGCTTTCTCGGTAGTCTGGTTTGCGACCAATAATTGCACGTTGAACTGCACGGTATAAGGAATCGCGAATAAAGTTCGGTTCGGTGCAGTAGTAGTTCCCTTCAATCCTTATCAGCGGCTTCACTCGCGCTGGTAAGGTCTGAAGAGGTGTACCAGCATAATCAGAGCCATCTAAGAACTTATCCTCAGAACCAGCTTCGAAACAGAGGTCATCTAACAAGTCTTGCGGGATATTGGTGTGCTTGCTGACGTTGAATACACCGCCAAACATCAAATCGTCGAATGCGCTGGTTGCACGTTTGCGATCTTCTTCTGTTATGTTGCCTTCACCTGCCGTGAACGCCGCCATGTCGATACCACTGGCACTGGCTTGATCAGATGTTTCCAGCATCAATTGCGTGATTTCATCTCTAGCCCGATCAATACCTTCTCTGATGGCTGTAACGGCTGCTTGAATTTCCTTCGAAAGTTTGGATGCCGAAACTCCATACAACTCTTGGATCACGTCATCATGAGGCTGGAGAACGTAGCTAAAGAACTCCTCTTCCATAACCTGATAACGTCGCCCTCTGATCAATACCCAGTTTGTAAGGATCGTCGATTGGAGTGAATGAAAGTTTGCAGTCTTATCCCCAAACTGTTTTGCCATTGATGCAAGGCCAAAGCGAAAGACGTGTGTTATGGCCTTTTCTGACAGTTCCAGAAGCTCCTTTAGAACTGTTTCATCTACTGGCAACGCAGTTTCAGGACCAGGTACACCTTCTGCTGCGTCCGTGGCATGAAGATATTCCATAGCGAACAACACATGCTTTTCGTCCGCAGACACGTTGGGAAGGCTGCCATCGCCGTCATCATCAAACTTGGAAATTAAGCTCATCAACATCATGGACCACAGGCCGCCGATAAGCTGTTGCGGGCTATGCTTCAGGATTTCCGAACGGATGTCATCACAGATGCGTCGCAGATCAGTCAATTCCTGATCTTGATCAAAGTCTGGTAGGTCTGTAGTCATCTCCTATTCTCACCAACCGTTTAAACGATCACAATGACGATGTTTCTCTTTCGGTGGTGACGAACTCCCGCAACCATCATCGTTGGAAACGCTAAGTAGCAATGTTTTTGAACCAATCAAAGATGCGGCACGTCAGTCTTGGGTCGTCCACACAATGACGAGTTCATTCCTCCTGCGGAACTGGCAGCGATCCGAGCAACCGCCTTAGCAGATCGTTGGCAGCATCAGCATCAATCTGCATTGAGGTCTCAAGGTAGTATCGGGACTCACGATCCAGCCGCTCCTTTTCGTCTGCATCAAGGTCGATTGGCACTTCAGCCGAACGTGTGGAGTTACCATCGTGCCGCTCAGGCATTGACGCATATCCCCTTGCGGCGCAGTGCCGTAGTATGGCCTCAGTCAGGAGAACCGACACGGCGCTTTGGCCATTGTCATTCACCAAATGTGCCGACGGATCACCAGCGAATGAGAGGCACTTCGCTTCTGTGAACGCTTCCAGCGGACTAACTTCTTGGGATGCAACAGGCGTCACCATCAGGCATGACATGCCGATAGCGATGGCCCTATGTTTGATCAAACGTGGCAACGATTGTCTCCAGTTGCGTCTTGTATAGGTCTTCCAGGATGCCTGTTGACCCGATGACCACCTGATTGAACTCCCACCGTCGTAAAAGCCCAAAGTCAGATAGTGTCACGAGGATTGAGCGGCACGACTCGAACGACATGATCTGTGTAAATATCCGTTGCAGACTTTGCTGGTCAAAGCGTGGTTCACCGCCGCTGGATTCGTGCATGACGTATCTGATTTGTGCATCGCTGAACTTTGCCCGGCGGACACGCTGTGCCGACAGGCCTCCGACGGTGTAACCATTGCGGCATGACTGCTCTAAGGTATCCATGTCGGCGTTGTGGCGCTCAAGGAAGCTAGCCAAACCATCGGGGATGGGTATCCCAGCGTATTTGAGCACGTAGAAGAACTCCGCGACCTGAGCGACACCTTCACTACGCAACACCCTGCGGTGATCGCGTTCGAGCATTGCAGCACCATCGACACCGATGTGCTTCGCAGCATGCGCCTCGACTGATGTGAAGAACTGCGCCTTTGCAGAGCGCATCGCCGCCAAACATCGCAATTCTCTCATCGCCAACCCGCTGCCTCGTTTGGTTTTCAGAATGCTTACCAAGATTTGGTAAGCCCTCCAAGCTTTATGCGGACGCCCGTTCGATTGGAGTTGGTCCAAGCCGTAGGTCCCTCAGAAGTGTTCACAGAGCGAGATGGCAGGTGGCCATCACGACAGAACCCAACGGGACAGATGATCCCACTCATAAGGAACAGACCAATGATGAACACAACGACATTTTCTGCAATTGCCCTGATCGCCACTGCAACCATCGCCTTCGCTGATGGCAGCACCGCATCCGACTATGCTGACAGCCGCGTCATCGAATTTTGCGGGGCTGATCATGTCAACGAAATGCAGGCCGAGGACGACGTTCGTGCAAATCCGGATGGTTACTTTGTGGTCAGCTTGCAAGAGCAAGTTTCGTTGGGCGATCCACGGATTATTCTGACGACTGCTGATACACCATATCTGTGCACACGCTCCGCCGCGACGCCTGACATGGACCAAACCAACGCGCTTCAGAATGCGGACACCCGTGTTGTAAGCTGGTTATTCGTTCCAGCACGTCCCAACGGCAACTGAGCCAAAACGAGACTGGCGTACTATCGCGCTCTATAGGCCAGTACCTTGCAACGCTCCCAATTGACGCCTCCGAGCACATCGGGGGCGTCAGACGGTGTAAAAGAAAACGATTGCCGTGCGCCGTTCGTTGTAACGTGGACAACGCTGAATGACTGGCTACTCAGGACACCGCCGATAGCCCGATCAAAGACACCTCCCCAAGCGAGACTACCAGAGTAGGTGGTGCCGCCGTCGTGGTTCAACCGAATGCGTATGGACCTCTCGGAGCCTACTTCACCGGGGCAGTCTGAGATATCGACACGCCACGTGCCTTCCAAAAGCACAGGTGCTTCTCTTGCCCGATTGATCACGGAACAGACACCTGAAGGGATGCTGCGCAAACTGGCCAAGGTTTCCAAAGCATCAAGTGGCTGTTCAGGCTCTAGGTTCACCACGGACCTAAGCAGATCAAAGGCACCCCGCGTTTGCGACCCAACCACACCGTCTGGTTGGCCCGCACCACAGCTTAGCCTGTTCAGTTCTTCCTGTACGGCCCGGACCACCAAGGCCGTCGGTGTATCCGCATCAGAGAACTCTACGAGCGATATCCGTCGCAACTCGTATAGCTGTGCAATGCACTCGCGATCTGCATCGCAGGCATCTCGATCCATTTTCCAATTGTGATCTTCGACCAACGCACGACCTCGATCCGCTCCGGTCCGGGTGGAGTCCAAACGCCGTTGCAAGAGTTCGGCCAGTTCGGCATCGAGTGACAGTAAATCAGGATCGCCGCATATGACGGTTTGGGTCGTATTGGAGGGATTAGTGCACCAGTCCGGTAGGACAACTGGTTCTTGATTGAGGTCATCATCAGACATCAACCGCCGTGACAATGCCCTTGCAAGCGTGGCGTAAGGTGTGTCTGGATAGGCTTCGGCAAAAGCCTCAAGCGCATCGGGGGACCGACTGGTTTCAAAATCCTTCCAAGCCTCAGCGGCTTGCTCAATCCGCGTTGGTTCTGGCTTGCCAGCGTTTGGAACTGTTAGACCCGCAAGATAAATCTCACGTGAGATATCGTTCGTCACGGTTGGGCTTTGCCGCCCATTAGTCAGCACCCGTACGTCGGCGATCACCCGTTTGGTGAGCGTAAGAACCTCAACACCCGGTGTTGGAAGGTGACGCGCAAGGGCAAGTGAAAACGGTGAGTTTGCACCGACACCATCATAAGCTACCTCGCCGGGGGAGGCCGCGAAGAATTGCATCGTACCTGATTGGTTCGATGTGATTGGCGCAAGACCCTGCTTCTCCACCGAACGGGTCTGTGGGAAATTCTCGGCATAAAAGCGCGTCGCTATTGGATTGTCGCGACACGCGTCAATAAAGATCAGCACTGAGTCTGAAACACGGCTTAGTGCAACCGAAACCTGCTCCAACGAGATGCTTTCCGCCATGACATCAAACTCGGACGCAAGTGACGCATCGGTTGCGAGAAGGTAATTCTCTCCGTCAAACTGCATACCATGACCGGCGAAGTAGAAGACTACTTCATCTGCACCATCACTTGCAGAGAGAAACTCCGATAACGCGCGACCAAACTCAGAGCGCCCAAGGTCTATATGCGTAGTGACCTCAAACCCGACCGATGCCAAAGACGCTGAGATTAAACGAGCATCGTTGACAGGATTGTCCAACGCGGCAGCGTTTTCATAGTTGCTGTTGCCTACAATGAAAGCATACCGACCATCGGCGATTGCAGCGGTGGCCACGTTTGTGGCAATGATAACAAGCACCGTATGGAGGAAGGCAGACAAAACAGCAGAAAGGCTGCTGTTTGCATTCGCTCCACACCGCTTCTTTGACTGCATGCTAGGTTACTCTTGTTCGAGGTTGCGCGTTGCCCAATCGTAGCATCTACCGCAGGGGAGCAGCAAATCTCACGTGCGGTAAGCAAAGTCTCATCATCGCGGATGATTGATCCATGTGATGTGGACGCCTAACCTCAAGGGTGTCACGCAGGCATCGTCGCAAACTGTGAGTCATGATGTGTGATGTCAGCATCATTTGTGACCCGTAAATATCTGAGAATAATGGAAAAGATGTAGGCCATCAGATAATCCAGTATTAGCCTCCATCTACCGTACGGCCAAAATGACACGCATTCGCTTTCGGCAGTGGCGAACTCTTGAAAGCATCGAACCTGTCGGTTGGCGTTATCCATTCTGCGGTGGACACAATTATACCATTTCTGGACACAATGGTGACCTTACCATCTTTCACTAAGTAGTCTAAGCATCTGCTAAATAATAATTAAACTCCAGGTGTCATGTCGTGAGCAAGCCGATTCCAGGGTCGCCCACCATTCACTCCATATAATTGATTTTTATAAATTTTCTCTCTACTATGGGCAGAGAGAACCCCAATTTTCGATACAATCAAGCCGATTTTCGATACAAATGTCCGGTGAGAAGAAGGTAAAATACCTAAAGATCGACCGTGGACGGTACTACTACCAGCGCCGTGTACCAGACCAGTTTCGGGAGTTGCTGGGGATATCTAAATGGCAAATGCCGTGTGGAGATGTCAGCTACGCCAAGGCTGTTCAGCTTGTCGTCAACTGGGCTGAAGAACATGACGACTTGCTGGCCAAGCTCAAGACACCTGAAGGCTACGATTCTGTTGAAGCAGAGGTGCTGCGGTCGAAGGATATGGCATACCAGATTCTGGTAGAGCAAACTGGTGGATCACCTGTATATCTGGTCGGTGACGAGCTTGTCTCGCATGACGACCTGTCAAAGCCTTGGATGAAAGCTCTCGAAGAAGTTGCCAAACTCGATGAATACCACTCACAACCTAAGGCCCCAGAGCACGAGGTACTGCAATTACGTGCTCAAATAGATCGCGCAAAGCATGGTGGTCCCAAGCTGGGCAGGATCAAACTCACACCCTACCCAGAGTTCATCGAACTGGCTAAGGCACACGCATCAGATGTTGGTTTAGTTGAGTTCGAGTTCACGCCTCAATCACCGAGGCCAATGTCTGATGAACGCTATCTCGACGAGCTACAGAGAGTTTTCCAGCGGTACTTTGGCACCAACCCATCCGCACCGTCTGATCCAGATGATCGCGATGAGTATATCTTTGCAAAGCATCGTATCGAACGAAAGATTTCAAGCGTCCTACCCGACAAGAACAGCATCTCAGCCGTCCTTGAGAAGTACTGCAAGTTCAACTCCATTCGAATTGGAACGCGATCAAAGTATGTTCGTGAGGTTGCCAGGCTCATTGCGATCACAGGCGATGTCCCTTTGGCACATGTCCGCACTGAGGACTTGAAACAGTTGAGGGATGATTTGATCGGGACAATTCAAGCCGCCTCCATCCAAGCAGTCTTCACACCGATTAAGGGTATTTTTGCGTTCGCCTTTGACGAAGACATTATTCCAGTGAACCCAATGCTTGGGGTCAAACTCCCCAAAGACAAACGACCAATTGAAGAGCGGAAGTGGAAACCGTTCGACCCGCTTGAGTTCACAAGGATCATGAAGGCTGCGGATGACCTATGGTCGTCACCCGTGCAAGGATTGTCTGATCCGCGTCGTGACGCCATACACATGGTTGTACGGGTGCTGGCTTTCTCAGGTATGCGTCCAATCGAAGTCATCAGGCTGAGACCCGACGATGTTACAGATGATTGGATAAGCATCACTGGCAGCAAAACCGAAAGCTCCACCAGGGTCGTCCCTCTTCATCCTGAGATATCCGACTTTCCAAATTGGATTGCATCGGGTGGATTGGACACGTTTCAATCAATCAAAACGGATCAAGTCGGCTCAGTACGTCATAACTTTGGCCGTCTACTCAGGGACAAAATGCAAAACCCGATCACAGACCCTCAGAAAGCACTGTATTCATTTAGGTCCACGTTTGCGAGCGCGATGCGACGTGCGGGTGCCGATATTCAAGTTCAACGTGCAATACTAGGCCACAAAGAAGCCGGTGCAATCCGTCACTACTATGATGGACCAGAGTTCGATGTGAAGCGAAAGTGGGTACTTGCGACTGACCCAAGAAGATAACTAATTCCTGAATATTTCTTGGACCATCCCATCGTAACGGGAAGGGTCAAATGTACTGCCCGGAGCATCCAGCACACGGGATGTTTCCAGCCTAAGCACCTCAACTACCGCAGTGCGTAGCGCCTTAGGGTTGGTGCCGGTTCCAAGACCGGACAGCCGCGAACCTGAAAACGTGGCCTGATCCCGCACTCGCAACCCCAAATACAGGGACCACAAACAGAGGGAACCACAACCATGCTCTTTTCATTCCATACATCAGACCTCGCATCCGCAGATGACGGTACACCGATGCCACGGGTGTTGCCCTATCCGCTGTCCTCAACTGCAATTTACCTCAGACCTGATCAAATGCCGGAAGCATGGTCAGAGGCCATCAGAGAGGCTGGTGGAGACCCTCGCATCAAACGTGGCAGGTGGGTGGTCGAAATCCGCGATGAGCGCGTCCCAGCCGCCCCTGTGGCCTTCTGCGTCGTTGCCTTTGACGATGGTAAGCCCGTCACCGAAGCCTTCCAGATCATGCCGTCCTATCGCCCCATGAACCTGGCACAATACCTACACTCTTTGGGTCACAGGCTTTGGGGCATTTGTGAAAGCTACGACACCAACCCTGTTGATTGAAAGCACAGGTCAGTCAAAGTCATTCTCGGCGGTTTCCTTCATGAAACGGGCTTGATTTTCA
The DNA here is from genome assembly GCF_037892195.1 of Yoonia sp. GPGPB17. Lineage (NCBI taxonomy): Bacteria > Pseudomonadati > Pseudomonadota > Alphaproteobacteria > Rhodobacterales > Paracoccaceae > Yoonia > Yoonia sp. GPGPB17. The sequence goes on along the minus strand of NZ_JATACI010000002.1, from coordinate 333,825 downwards.
GCACCTTTGTTTGACATTCCCTATTGCCGGTCCGGGAATATGACTTGTCACCATATTGCTCTGCTATGTGTTGTGTCGTCAGCGTTGAGCCTTCTTCTGCCGGAAGCTCGCCATCAAGGCCAGAGTCCATATGGTCACTCCAACCCAAACTGCTAAAACATGGTAAAATAGTATGCGGCCTCTTAATCGCTCAAGTCGGTAAAAATCTTCGCAGTACTCCTGGCCATTCGGACAGACCGTAAAGTCAGAAAGCCCGGCTTGTCTGAGGTATATTTCGCCGATAATGAACGGCAGAGATACCACCGCTATCTGTATAGCCACAACAGACGCAAAACGCCAAAGACCTAAGCCGGATGTCGTGACTTGACGCACGACGCACCAAATCGCTAAAGCGACCCAGATCAGTGGTGCGAGCACGAGCAAAAAGACCAACGTCAAGAAGCCCACCTTGCAGCATGGGATTTTCTTTGAAAGAGAGCGATGTCACTCAAGCGTCTGAAGACGAAGCACTGTATTTGTTTGTCCAAGGCCCGGCCCCCAAATTAATCCAGCCCGACGACCCCAGCTAATGCGAACATATCCGTCTTTCGGTAGCACATCAGACTCCGACTAGACTTTTGCCGTTGGCCAGCTTGATGAGTCAAAGCTTGCGGGCTTTGCCGATCTGGTGTCAATGGTGGGGCACGAAAATGAGACGGTCAAACAGGGAAGTGTGGGTGGACCGTTCTACATTCGAATTGATAGCACAAGGGTGTAAGTCTAAACTCTTTATGTGCGACCATCGGTTTGGAACTGTTAGGAACTCGACATGTTTGAGCCAGTGGTGGACGTATTACGATTTCTGTTGGACAACCCAATCATCGCGGTGGTGGTCATCAGTGTTGTGGTGATTTCAAATTGGTTACAGGTACATTTTCTGGCACATTTTCTGCATCGTGCCGCTGAAAAGAACGCGGAAGCAAAAAGATCGGGCTGGACCACCCCTGCTGGTAGGTCTGAGCGGCGACATTATACGGGGATAGGTACCCAGGCCATACTCGTCATGCGCCGACCCCGCCACTATATATATGTCGCCGTCTGGACGCTGATCCTTTTCGGAGGTTGTGCGGCATACTATTGGCAAGTCGTGTTAGCTGAACCAAGTGGGCAGACTACGAAGAATTGGCTCATTTTCGTTATCAGCCTGGTCTTCTCTACTTTGGCTGTAGCTCTGTTTGCCGCCGCATGCACAAGTGTTCATGTCTCAGTTGATGACATTGTTCTGCGGCGTCTTTTTCGTCGTCCTGAGCGATTTTCATTGAAAGAGATTTCACGTGTTGAACCAGTCGGCAAAGACCCCGCAACGGGAGTGAGGCTCATCCTCTTTGACGGAAGGTCTGTCAAATTGCTGGCGGGTTGTGTGACGGGTTTCTTGCATGGTTCAGGTCTCAGGTTGTTACCCTGATATTTAGGCCATCAAGTCAGTCAGATCGAACGTGGCGACCGTAAGAGGCGCGTTCTCACCCTCCGACAGTAAATACACCGTCAGCCTGGTTCAGCATGTCAGACCAGAACGCATGTTCTGTGTCCTTCTGATGGCCTGTCTGACACGACAAACTCAGCAGCTTGATCGCTGATACCCCGATCAGTCCCGACAGTCTGATCTGGATGTCCGCGATCACGTCCAGGACCATGAAGAACAGCAATCAGACGCGGCGTATCAATCGAGATACCATCGAACACCAAAGACTAACGTCAAAAAATGGACGCCTTCAGCGGGCATTGGCGAAAAGCATCTTCTCTGACCGATACATATCGTTGGTCATGAGCAATCCTGAAGACCTTTAAGGATGCCGTACCTGTGCCGGGAGGTTGAAGCCACGAAGCGCGTTCTCAAGGCCCTCAAGAAGCGACTGCATATCCCTGAGTTCGAAACACTATACGACAAGATCAACCTCACTGACGGAGCCTCTGAGCCATCCTCCCCGCTCTGCGCAATTGCCAGACACCTACAGGCTCGGGCGATGCTTCTGGACCTCGAAAGCCTGTTCTTTGCGGACTGCATCGGGGAGTGGACCATGGAAACCACTGTTCACGGCATCGCGCAATGGCTGGACGAACTGCCTGATGTCGTCAGCGAAGCCAATGCATCCTTCGCCCACATTCAGAAGGAGATGCAACGCATAGGAGCCGGTTACGTCGAGGTCGGTGCCTTCGAGCCCGATCTACGGTCCGTTGAAGAGTACGATGACAGAGCGGCCTTGCAGCGGCTATGCGAGGACCTTGGTTGGGAGTTCCCTGAAACAGGTGGCTACGTTGTCTGTTGGTCAAGATCACCTTATAGCGATCACCGGGGTCACCAGAAAGCGCATCGCCTTGATGTACTGGACTGACACCGTCCCCGACTCCATGCAGATACAGGTTCATTGCGCTCAATCGAACGACCTCATCGACAATGTCCACGCCAGTGAAAGTCTCTTCGCGCAGCTTCCGTAGTTTGTCGCGGTCTTGGCTCTGCCCCTTCATGTGATCGTAAGCGGACAGAAGGAAGCCGCCAGTAACCATCAAGATTCCGGGGTCGCCCACCATAACGCTATTGCGCTGATTATCCTATCCCTAGGCCATTTTTGAGGCCCCGTAACTGACCATTGATTGTGCCGGTCAAACCATGCGTCACATCAGGCTGCCCCGCAGCGCTGGAGCGGCAGGCAAAGGCCCGCTGAAGTGCGCCTTACTGTCTTGCATGTTCCCGCCGCTTCTTTTCTTCAGCGTCCCAGATCAGGATGCACACCACCCATCTGAGTAAAACGACGGACCCAGCGCTGGAAAATTTGCGCTGCGAGACAATCATTGTATGGTAACAATATCTACGGGGGGTATCTGTCTAATCGCATCATTCAGTTCGCATATCGACAAGGTCGCACAAACCGTCGACTCCCGTGCCGCTGCTGCGCGATCATGGCTGGCCGCATCCTGGCGCCGCTCAATGATCAACCACGGGCTTGATCCGGCCGAACAGCGCGCGGCGGAATACCTGCCTGATGAAAGTATTGCCCAACGCAGGCAGGCGCTTGGACGCGTTGCGGCCGTTGCCCAGCCCAAACTTGACCAACTCTTCGCGCTGGTGGGAAGTTCGGGTTGTGGCGTTGTACTAACCGACAATCAAGGCATCGTCATTGACCACCGTATCACGGACGCAGACATGCCAACCTTCAGAAATTGGGGGCTTGACGCTGGTGCCGACTGGAGCGAAGCAACCCAAGGGACCAACGGGATCGGCACCTGTTTGACAGAACGCCGCGAGGTTGTGATCCACCGCGATCAGCATTTTATGGCCAGCAATATCGCCATGAGCTGCATCGACGCGCCGGTCTATGGCGCAGAGGGAGATATCGTCGCAGCATTGGATGTGTCGTCAGCAAGGGCAGACCAGACCGAAACGATGAATGGTATGATCGCGGCATTGGTGCGTCAGACAGCGCGCAGCATCGAGGCAGACAACTTTCAAGACAAATTCAGTTCCGCACGCGTGATCATGGTGAACGACGCCACCGACGGGGTCTCGCTCTTGGCGACGGATTCAGATGATATTGTGATTGGGGCGACCCGTGCCGCACGGCGCGCGTTTGATTTACAATCCGAGGGCAGCCTCAAGCCTGTGCCGCTTGGAGACCTGATCGGACGGGATAACAAATCCAAAGGATTTGAACGCGCACAGCGTGCGGCGGTGATACGGGCTTTGATTCGCGCTAACCAGAACGTCAGCCTTGCAGCAAGAGAACTTGGGGTGTCCCGAGCAACCCTTTACCGCCGTATGAAAGGCCTTGGTATCAACAGCTAAGGCACGCTTGTCTCAGTTCTGAGACAGGCGCGGGCTGCAAATCCGTGCCACCGGCTTCACAAGTGCTACAATCCTTGTTCAACTGCTTGCAGAAGACTGTAGGAAAACCCATGAACCTAGCCGACGCCAGGGATATCGCCGCGCCACGCTCAGCCGTCTGGGCTGCCATCCTCGATCCAGAGGTTTTGAAGACTTGTATTCCAGGTTGCCAAGAGCTGTCGGGATCCGTCGCGGATGGGTTTGAAGCCATCGTGGTGCAAAAGGTCGGTCCCGTGAAGGCGACCTTCAAGGGTGCGGTCGAAATCTCGGACATTGTAGAGGGCGAAAGCCTCACCCTAACGGGCCAAGGCAAGGGCGGCCCGGCCGGTTTTGCCAAGGGCGCCGCGAAAGTCAGTTTTGCCGATACCGACGATGGCGGCACCCTGCTCACCTATGACGTAGAGGCCAAGGTTGGCGGCAAACTAGCGCAACTGGGCAGCCGCATCATCGATGGCTTTACCAAGAAACTCGCAGATCAATTCTTTGAGCGGTTTCAGGACGGGTTGGAGGACCCTGCTGAAACCGATGAAACCGACGAAGAAGACGAGAAACCGAAAAAGGGCTGGATTGGGCGCATGTTAGGCTAACGCATCAATCCGGCAATCTTATGGGAGGAAGATATGCCAACAATAACAATGAATGTGAACGGGGCGTCCGTCTCGGCAGAGGTCGAGAACCGAACGGTGCTCTCTGCCGCTCTGCGCGAGGAGCTTGGTTTGACCGGCACCCATATCGGCTGCGACACCAGCCAATGCGGCGCATGTGTCGTGCATGTCAACGGCAAGGCCGTAAAAGCCTGCACGATGTTCGCGGTCGAAGCCGACGGGGCCGATGTGGACACCATTGAGGGCCAGGCCCATGTCGATGGATCGCTGAACGTGATCCAGCAGGCGTTTCAGGATCACCACGGCTTGCAATGCGGCTTTTGCACCCCCGGCATGATCATGAGTGCCGCAGCCCTTTTGAAAGAAAATCCAAAACCGACCGAGGCCGAAATTCGCGACTATCTGGAAGGCAATATCTGCCGCTGCACCGGATATCAGGGCATCGTCAACGCAATCATGGCAGCAAGCGGTCAATCAGCCGCCATTGCGGCAGAATAGGGAGGACAAGGATATGGCAGCAGACGGAGGAATGGGTCACGCCACCAAACGCCGTGAAGACGTGCGTTTCCTGACAGGACGTGGCAAGTACACTGACGACTACACCCCCGCCAAGACCACCTATTGCGCCTTTGCGCGCTCGACCGTGGCCAATGGCAAAATCAACAGCATCGACACATCGGCAGCCGCCGACATGCCCGGCGTTGTGGCTGTGTTTACGGGCGAGGATTTTGCCGAAGTCGGCGGCAACCCGGCAGGTTGGCTGATCAACAGCCGCGATGGCGAGCCGATGAAAGAACCCAAGCGGCCCGTTTTGGCCCATGGCAAAGTGCGTCATGTTGGCGACGCCTATGCCGCAGTAGTCGCAGAGACGCTGGAACAGGCGATGGATGCGGTTGAGGCACTGGATGCGGATATTGATGAGCTCGACGCCGTGATCGACATGGCCGACGCATTGGCCAACAGCACTACGCTGGTCCATGATGAAATCGGCACAAACCAGTGTTTCGACTGGGGCTGGATCGAAGACAACCGCGCTGCGACAGATGAGGCCATCAAGAATGCGCCGCATGTGACAACGCTGGAATTGGTCAACAACCGCTTGGTGCCCAATGCGATGGAACCACGCTGTTCGATTGGTGAGTATGACCCCGGCACGGGCGACTACAAGCTGACGACAACCTCGCAAAACCCGCATCTGACGCGGCTTTTGATCAGTGCCTTTGTGATGGGTATCCCCGAGAACAAGCTGACCGTGCACGCACCCGACGTCGGCGGCGGCTTTGGGTCCAAAATCTATCACTACGGTGAAGAGGCACTGGTGTTGGCGGCCGCGAAAAAGCTGAACCGCCCGGTCAAATGGACCTCGACCCGGACCGAGGCGTTCCTTTCGGATGCCCATGGTCGCGACCATGTAACCAAGATCGAGCTGGCCTGTGAAAAGGACGGCACCTTCATCGCCTTCCGGACCGAAACGATGGCGAATGTCGGCGCTTATCTGTCGAACTTCTCGACCGCGACGCCGACCTTCCTGCATGGCACGCTGATGGCGGGTAACTATACCGTTCCCAACGTCTATGTGAACGTCAAAGCCGTGTTCACCAATACGGCCCCGGTCGACGCCTATCGCGGCGCGGGACGGCCAGAAGCGACCTTCAGCCTTGAGCGTGTCATCGACAAAGCCGCGCGTGAGTTGGGCATCAACCCTGTTGAAATCAGGCGCAAGAACTTCGTCAAGCCTGATCAATATCCTTTCGCCTCAGCCGCTGGTCTTGAATACGACAGCGGCAACTATGATGCGCTGATGGATGGGCTGGAAAAACGTGCCGATATCGCAGGGTTTGAAGCCCGCCGCGCTGAAAGCGCCAAGAACGGTAAGCTGCGTGGTCTGGGTATTAACAGCTATATCGAGGCTTGCGGGATTGCGCCATCCAACCTTGTAGGCGTCCTTGGCTCTCGCGTTGGCCTTTATGATGCGGCCACGGTACGGGTGAATGCCACCGGCAATATCTCGGTCATGGTCGGCGCACACAGTCACGGGCAAGGACACGAGACGGCTTTCCCGCAGGTCGTGGCGGATATGCTGGGTGTTGACCCGATGTCGGTAGAGATCGTCCATGGCGACACCTCAAAAATCCCATTCGGCATGGGCACCTATGGGTCGCGCAGTCTTGCTGTTTGTGGTTCTGCCGTGTTCCGGGCGACTGAGAAGATCATCAAGAAGGCGACACTGATCGCCGCCCATATGATGGAGGACAAACCAGAGAACGTTGACTTCGAAGATGGGGCATTTTCAGTCAAAGGCACCAACAAGAAGGTCAACTTCGGAGATGTCGCGCTGAAGGCTTATATCCCGCACGATTTCCCGATTGAGGACATCGAACCAGGGTTAGAGGAAACCGCCTTCTACGATCCGGCCAACTTCACCTACCCATCCGGCGCCTATGCCTGCGAGGTCGAGGTTGATCCGGACACTGGCAAGGTCGACATCTGCTCAATGGTCGCGATGGATGACTTCGGCAATGTCGTCAATCCGATGATCGTGACCGGACAGGTCCAAGGTGGGCTGGCCCAAGGGATTGGGCAGGCGCTGTTGGAGCATGGGATCTATGATGAGAATGGGCAACTTCTGTCCGGCTCACTCATGGATTATGCCATGCCGCGCGCCGATGATTTGCCCAGCTTCGTGGTCGATCACAGCCATGCCACGCGCTGCACCCATAACCCCATCGGGGTAAAGGGCTGTGGTGAGGCAGGTGCCATCGGATCACCCCCTACGGTGGTCAATGCCGTGGTCGACGCGTTGCAGCGCGGTGGCCATGACGTGGAACACATCGATATGCCGGTATCCCCCGCGCGTGTCTGGGAAGCGATGAACGGATGATCTGGATAGCGGTGGGGTGGCACGCCCGCCCCACCCACCAGAGAGGAGAAATAGATGTATAATTTTGAATTTGCGAAACCCAAAACAGTGGCAGAGGCCGCCAATGCGATGGCGGTCGAAGGTGCGCAAGCACTCGGTGGCGGGCAGACCCTGTTGCCAACCATGAAACAGCGCCTGGCCTCACCCGAGGTGCTGGTCAGCATGACCGGCGTCGCGGAGATGGTCGGCGTGCGTGCAGACGGTGACACAGTGACCGTCGGCGGTGCCACAACCCATGCCGAGGTCGCCGCCGCGACGGCGGGCCTTTTCCCTGGCCTTGCTGGTCTGGCAGGCAATATCGGCGATCCAGCTGTGCGCAATCGCGGGACCATCGGTGGCTCATTGGCCAACAATGACCCGGCTGCCTGCTATCCGGCGGGCGCATTGGGATCGGGTGCCACGATCACAACAAACAAACGCGACATCGCGGCGGACGACTACTTTCAGGGTATGTTTGAAACCGCGCTCGACGAAGGCGAGATCATCACATCGGTCAGTTTCCCGGTGCCGGAAAAAGCCAACTATCAGAAGTTCGAACAGCCCGCGTCACGCTTTGCGCTGGTGGGGGTCTTTGTCGCAAAGACCGCCGATGGGGTCCGCGTGGCTGTCACCGGAGCATCCAATAATGGCGTCTACCGCTGGTCGGAGGCCGAAACAGCGCTGAATGGCGATTTTTCGGAAGGCGCGATCGCGGGCATGTCCGGCAACGCCGATGACATGATTACTGACCTGCATGGAACAGGTGCGTATCGCGCCCATCTGGTTGGGGTCCTGACCCGCCGGGCCATCGCCGCCTGCGGCTAACACCCCCTGTTGAAGAAAGACCACGACGGAACACCGTCGTGGTCCCCATCCGCCCATTGACGACACCACGCACGACAGGGCAGGAACCGCATCTATGAACACAGCCTTCAATCACGCACCCACTGGTGCAGATCCGGTCCGCGCGATCCTTGATGCGCGGGGGCCAAGTGTTCTGGCCGTCATTGCAGGGGTCGAAGGGCCGTCCTATCGCCCGCTTGGGGCGATGATGGCTGTGATGGCGGATGGCAGCCGGGTTGGCACTTTGTCGTCCGGCTGTATCGAGGCCGACATTGCCTTACACGCGGGCGACGTGCTCGCGACAGGTGCCCCTAGAATGATCCGCTATGGTCAGGGGTCGCCCTTTGTCGATATCGAACTGCCTTGTGGTGGGGGCCTTGATATCCTGCTGGTGCCAAATCCGGATAAAGAGGCGCTCGGCCAAATCGCGCTGCGGCAAGCGGCGCGGGAAGACTGTAGCCTGACCATCAATATCGACAGCGGCGCGATCACCTTGCAAAAACCTGCCGAAACAGGCCGTATTGGGCAAAAACTGTCGGTGCGCTTTGACCCCGCAATCCGTTTCTTGGTTTTTGGAAAAGGGCCGGAAGCCAGCACTTTTGCCGCGCTGGTCCAATCGGCGGGCTATCCAAACCTGCTGCTTTCACCAGATAGTGAGACCTTGCAGGCTGGTGTCGGGGCTGGATGCCCTACGCGACATATGACGCAGCATGGCTTTCCCAAAGGCCTGCAAACAGATGACCGCACTGCAATCGTGCTGTTCTTTCATGACCATGACTGGGAACCGCCGATCCTGAAAGAGGCGGTGCAGACCAATGCGTTCTATATCGGATCACAAGGGAGCCAACGTGCCCGCGACAAGCGACATACGACGCTTGCGCAGATGGGGGTATCGCCCGCCGATATCGCAAGATTGCGCGGTCCGGTGGGGCTGATACCCTCTGCACGCGACGCGGGCACCCTTGCCGTTTCGGTTCTTTCGGAAATCCTTGCCGTTGCGATGCAAAGGCCGAAAACCTGACGAACGGCGTTACTCTGCGGCCTGCGCATAATCCTCCATCGGTGGGCAGGTGCAGGTCAGGTTGCGATCACCCCAGACGTTGTCGACCCGGTTGACCGGCGGCCAGTACTTATCGACGCGGAAAGCACCCGCCGGGAAACACCCCGTTTCACGGCTATAAGGACGATCCCAGCCTTTGACCAAGTCCTCCATTGTATGCGGTGCGTTCTTGAGCGGGTTATTTTCTGCATCCATCACCCCATCTTCGATGGCCTTGATCTCTGCACGAATGCCCAGCATCGCATCACAAAAGCGGTCCAGCTCCGCTTTATTCTCGGATTCTGTCGGCTCAACCATCAATGTGCCCGCGACTGGCCATGACATCGTCGGCGCGTGGAACCCGCAATCAGACAACCGTTTCGCGATATCATCCACGGTGACATTGGCACTATCGGCAAAAGGCCGGGTGTCGATGATGCATTCATGTGCGACACGGCCCGTTGGCCCTTTATAAAGCACATCAAAGGCACCTTCGAGGCGTTTGGCGATGTAATTGGCATTCAGGATCGCCACGCGCGTCGCCTGCGTCAGACCCTCACCACCCATCATCAGACAGTAAGCCCAGGAAATCGGCAGAAGTGAAGGCGAACCATATGGCGCCGCACTGACCGCCCCTTCCCCTTCGTTCGGATCACCCGGCAAATGTGCAATCAGATGCCGCTTCACGCCAATCGGGCCCATGCCGGGGCCACCGCCACCATGTGGAATGCAGAATGTCTTGTGCAGATTTAGGTGGCTGACGTCACCCCCCAGATCCCCGGGGCGGCTGAGGCCAACCATCGCATTCATATTGGCCCCATCGATATAGACCTGACCGCCTGCATCATGGGTGATCTGGCAAACGTCGATCACGGTTTCCTCGAACACGCCATGGGTTGATGGGTAGGTGATCATACAGGCGGCCAGACGATCTTTGTGCTCGGCCGCCTTGGCCTTGAAATCATCAAGATCAATATCACCATTCTCGGCTGACTTCACCGGAACAACCTTCCAGCCGACCATTTGCGCAGAAGCAGGGTTCGTGCCATGTGCGCTCATCGGGATCAGGCAGATGTCGCGTTGCCCTTCCCCGTTTGTCTGGTGGTATCTGGCGATAGACAACAGCCCGGCATATTCGCCCTGCGCGCCAGAATTCGGCTGCATCGAGATCGCGTCATAGCCCGTCACATCGCAGAGTTTGGCCGACAGATCGTCGATCATTTCAGCGTAACCCAGCGCCTGATCTTTGGGGCAAAACGGATGCAGCAAGGAAAACTCGCGCCAGCTAACGGGCATCATCTCGGCCGCAGAATTCAGCTTCATCGTGCAAGAGCCCAGTGGGATCATCGCACGGTCCAGCGCAAGATCACGGTCCGCAAGCCTGCGCATGTAGCGCATCATTTCGGTCTCGGCCCGGTTCATGTGGAACACCGGATGGGTCAGGAAATCACTGGTCCGGATCAGCTTGTCCGGCATGTTGTAGTGGGGGGTATAGTCCTTGTCCTGGCGTGTGATGCCAAAGGCGCGCCAGACTTTCTCGATCGTCGCAGGGCGGGTGCGTTCATCCAGCGTAATCCCGACAGCAGTTTTGCCCACAGCGCGCAGGTTAATCCCCTCGTCCACGGCAGATTTCATCACGGCGGATTGCAATGGGCCCACATCCACGGTGATCGTGTCAAAGAAAGTCGCTGGACGCACATCGAAACCACCCTGCTTCAGACCTTCCGCCAAACGGGCGGTCTTGCGGTGAATACGCTGGGCGATCGCCCGTAATCCCTCTGGCCCATGAAAGACGGCGTAGAAGCCCGCCATGACGGCCAGCAAAGCCTGCGCCGTACAGACATTCGACGTCGCTTTTTCGCGCCTGATATGCTGCTCGCGGGTTTGCAGTGATAAACGGTAAGCCCGGTTGCCATGACTGTCGATAGACACGCCTACAATACGGCCCGGCATGTTGCGGGCATAGGTGGATTTTGTCGCCATATAGCCAGCATGAGGGCCCCCATAGCCGACAGGCACGCCAAAGCGTTGCGTTGTGCCGACAGCGATATCGGCGCCCATGGCACCGGGTTCTTTCAACAGCGTCAGTGACAGCGGATCAGCCGAGATGATGCCAATGGCTTTGCTCTCGTGCAGCTTGGAAATGTGATCGGTGAAATCGCGCAGGTGGCCATATGTGCCCGGATACTGAAAGATCGCGCCAAACACGGCTTCGGCATCAAGGTCATCAGGATTGCCAACTGTGATCTCGATCCCCAGTGGTGCCGCCCGCGTTTTCATCACCGCGATGTTCTGCGGATGACAGTTTTCATCAACAAAGAACCCTGTCGCCTTCGACTTGCTGACCCGCTGCGCCATCGTCATTGCCTCGGCGCAGGCCGTCGCCTCGTCTAGCAAGGATGCGTTTGCGATTTCAAGGCCCGTCAGATCGGACACCATTGTCTGAAAATTCAGCAGCGCTTCAAGCCAGCCCTGGCTGATTTCGGGCTGATATGGGGTGTAGGCGGTATACCACGCCGGGTTTTCAAGGATGTTCCGCTGTATCGCAGGCGGTGTGACCGTGCCGTGATACCCCTGCCCGATCAACGATGTCAGTACCTTGTTCTTGGACGCAGTGACACGCATATGATGCAACAGTTCACGCTCTGACTTGGGTTTGCCAAAGTCTAACGGTGTCTTCTGACAGATCTTAGCAGGCAGCGTATCGTCGATCAGCGCATCAATATCTTTCGCCCCAATCACCTGCAACATCTCGTCCATTTCAGCGGGTGATGGGCCAATGTGCTTAAAGCGATTGGCAAAATCATAGGGCAAATAGTCAGTTGGCGTGAAAGTCATCGGTCAGGTTCCTTAGGCAATCATCGCGTTATAAGCAGCTTCATCCATCATGCTGTCCAGTTGCGAGGGATCAGACGGTTTGATCTTAAAGAACCACCCCGCACCCATGGCATCGCTATTGGCAAGGCTGGGATCATCGGCAAGTGCCGTATTCACTTCAACAATCTCGCCGTCTACGGGGGCCATAATATCAGAGGCAGCTTTGACACTTTCGATCACGACGATCTCATCATCTTTGGCAACTGTTGCACCGACCTCGGGCAGTTCAACAAAGACCAGATCACCCAGTTGTGTCGTTGCATGCTCGGTAATACCGACAACATATGCGTCGCCCTCGGCGCGCAGCCATTCGTGTTCTTCAGTGTATTTCATGGTGTTTCTCCCTTTTATCGTTTGAAGTTGGCTGGTGTGAACGGCAATTTGGTGACGGTCAAAGGCTGGCGCTTACCGCGCAACTCGCCATAAACGCAGGTGCCGATGTCGGTATGTTCGGCCGTGACATAGCCCATCGCCATGGGCCCGCCGATCGTGGGGCCAAACCCGCCAGAGGTAATCGTGCCGATAGGGTCAGTTGCATTCTCATCAGCGTAAAGCGTGACGCCTTCACGCATCGGTGCGCGGCCATCAGGCCGCAGCCCGACACGCTTGCGCATCACCCCATCCTGAAGCTGGGCCAGAATGTGATCTGCACCCGGAAACCCGCCAGCGCGGCCCCCACCGCGGCGGCGCACCTTCTGAATGGCCCAGGTCAAAGCGGCCTCAACCGGCGATGTCGTCTCATCAATGTCATGGCCATAGAGGCAAAGCCCGGCCTCCAGCCGCAGGCTGTCGCGCGCGCCAAGACCGATTGGTTCGACATCCGCATGATCTAGCAGCGCCTGTGCGACCCTTGGGGCATCATCCGCCGGGACCGAAATCTCGTATCCGTCCTCGCCGGTATACCCAGACCGCGACACCCACGCCGCAACCCCCAACAGGTCAAGTGTTGCGACATCCATGAATGCCATATCCGCAGCACGTGCATCCAATGCGCTTAACACCGCTTCAGCGGCGGGACCCTGTAATGCCAGCAGCGCACGATCAGTGATTTCCGTGACCCTCAGTTCTGGCGCAAGTGTCGCTTGCATATGGGCGATGTCAGCCGCTTTGCAGGCCGCGTTGACAACCAAAAAGACATAATCACCACGGTTCGCCAGCATCAGATCGTCTGCGATCCCACCGGCTGCATTGGTGAAGAAACCGTAGCGCTGACGCCCCACTGAAAGACCAAGGATATCGACGGGTATGAGCCGCTCCAACCCTTTGGCAGCGTCGGCATAGCTTGCGCCCTGCACAACAACCTGCCCCATATGGCTGACGTCAAATAGGCCCGCCTTGGCACGGGTGTGCAAATGTTCCTTCATCACACCGAGGGGGTATTGCACAGGCATCTCGTAGTAAGCGAACGGAACCATCTTGGCCCCCAACGACACGTGCAATGCATGAAGCGGTGTTTTGTGCAGATCAGCCATGTCTTGCCTTTCTTCAGCCGACAAGACTTGCATCAAATCAAGCGGCACCTTCTTTGCGCCAAGCTAAACCTGCGCTTCGGTGCCTCCTCTGTCCACTTGCCTGAGATCGCTATCCCTTCGGCGGGTGCGCAAAGCACCACTCTCCAGAGTGTTTGTATCCTGACGCTGGTCCTGCGGCCTGAGAGTTTCCGAGGCAGTTGCTCCTTCGGCACCAGTTGTCTGGTTCTCCCAACATCAAGATGTATTTGTTTCGTATCGGAAACGGGCCCGCCGTGGCAAGCCATATCTGAACGAAAACACTCAAAAACGCGTTAACCCGTGTCAGCGTTGAGATCACGACAATGCCCAATCGGGCATTTACTGTCACGCTCGAACGGCTAGGCTATAGTGAATGCCAACCGACTGGAGAGCCTGATGTCCCTCAAATACCTGCACACGATGGTCCGCGTAAAAGACCTAGAAAAATCCATGGCCTTTTATGCTTTGCTGGGCCTGAAAGAAACCCGACGATTTGATCATGAAGGCGGACGGTTCACGCTTGTTTTCATGGCACCTCCGGGGCAAGAAGACTGCCCGGTCGAGCTGACTTATAACTGGGATGGCGATGATGCCCTGCCAGATGATAGCCGTCATTTCGGCCACCTCGCCTACCGTGTGTCGAATATCTATGAGACCTGTCAGCACCTGATGGACAACGGCGTGACCATCAACCGCCCACCGCGCGACGGACATATGGCATTTGTGCGTTCTCCCGATAACATCTCGATCGAGCTGCTGCAGGAAGGCGATGATCTACCCTCGGCTGAGCCTTGGGCAAGCATGGAAAATACCGGGCATTGGTAAGAGCTTGGCTTCTCTGCAGTCTTTGCTTGGCGGCGGCTCCGGTTGAGGCTTGCCGCCTTGCTTTGGTCTTGGCACTTGACGTGTCATCCTCGGTCGACGCTGAGGAAGACCAACTGCAACGCTATGGCTTGGCTGCTGCCCTGCGCGCGCCCGAAGTCGAAGCAGCGTTCTTTTCTGCACCTGAACCCGTTGCCATTCAGATTTTTGAATGGAGCGGGCAGCGCAATCAAACTGACTTGCTGGATTGGACGCTGATCAGAACGCCCGCCGACCTCTTTCTGGCTGCCAATACTTTGACCCAAAGCAAACGCAGTATCAACGACATGCCCACGGCCATAGGTTACGCATTGGGCTATGCCTCCATCAAACTGAAAGAAGCACCGGCGTGCTTGTTTCAAACGATCGACGTCGCCGGAGATGGCATCAACAACGACGGCTTCGCGCCGCAGCGGCTACCTATGCTGCCTTTCCTTTCGATGGGGTGATCGTCAACGGCTTGGTGATCGCGGGCGCAGATGCTGCGGTGCAGCCCTACTATGAGACGCAGGTGATCCGGGGACCCACCGCCTTTGTCGAAGTGGCACACGGATTCCGAGACTTTGAGAATGCGATGCGGCGCAAACTGGTGCGAGAGCTGTCAACGCAAATGATCGGGCGTATCGCAACCGGACAGGAGGTGCGGGGGTGATCCGGTTTTGCCTGCTTTTCCTGCTTTTGCCGGTCATGGCGCAGGCCGCTTGCAGGCAGGCAATATCGTTGGGTTTGGATGTGTCCAGTTCCGTCGATCAATCCGAATACACCCTGCAACTGGAAGGGGTCATCACGGCCCTGAACGCGCCCGTCATCATGGATATCCTGTTCTTGCAGCCGGATGCACCGGTACGCATTCATGTCTTCGAATGGAGCGGGCCGATCAACCAAACCGTCATCGTGCCATGGACCACGTTAAATACGCCAACTGACCTGGCGACTGTGACGGCACGCCTGCGTGCGCATAGGCGCGGCGTCCCCGCGCCCACTACCGCGGTCGGGTCAGCGCTATTGGCCGGGTTTTCTTATCTTGAGCAGCATCCCGATTGCTGGATCCGCACACTTGATCTCTCTGGTGATGGGGAAACCAATACCGGTCCTTTGCCTGAAACCATCCCCGATACACAAACGCCCTCTGGCGTCACCGTGAATGGGCTGGTGGTGGGATCCGGCAACTTTTTTGGCGATCAGGTCAGCCGGAATGCCCTTGCTGATCTCGAAGTCTACTACCGTGAAAACGTCATCCGGGGGCCTGTAGCCTTTGTCGAAGTCGCGGAAAACTATGATGACTATGCCGCGACCATGGAACGCAAACTATTGCGTGAACTGACGGCTTTGGCTGTTGGACGGGTTGAGACCGGCCGCGGTTCCGGCGGGTGATACGCATAGCCTTACTCATGCTGTTACTGCCAGCACTTGCCGAGGCCGCCTGCCGACAGGCCCTTGCCTTAGGTCTGGATGTGTCGGAATCCGTCGATAGCGTCGAATACCGCTTGCAGCTGGACGGGCTGGCGACCGCGCTGAGCAGCACGCGTGTGCGGCAGATGCTTATCGCGCAGACCCAAGCGCCCGTGCACCTGTTGGTCTACGAATGGAGCGGGCCGCAAAGCCAAACCGTCATCATCCCCTGGACCTCAATCACCAGCCCCGCAGATCTCTCTGCGGTCACAACGGCGTTGCGCAACCATCAGCGCCGCCCGGCAGCGCCTACCACTGCAATCGGCTCCGCGCTTTTGGCTGGTTTTACCTTTCTGCGCCAACGACCCGACTGCTGGAAGCGCACGCTTGATCTTTCCGGTGACGGGCAATCAAACACTGGACCACGCCCGCAAGATATCAGCGAAAATCACACCCCCACCGGCGTGGTCGTGAATGGATTGGTGATTGGCTCAGGGAACTTACGCGGCGACGATGAACACTTCGCCGACATCAAAGAGCTTTCGTCTTACTTCAGATCCAACGTTATTCGCGGATCAGGATCCTTTGTCGAGGTCGCCTTGGGTTTTGAAGATTATGCCGCTGCGATGGAACGCAAACTGATGCGCGAACTCGCAAGTTTGGTCGTCGGGCAAGCGGACCTGCCGCTTGGGCAAAGCCGCTGATGATACCATCTTCACAAGAAATGGGCCGGTACTCCAGCGCACCAGCCCATCTTAACCGTTATCCTCGTTACTAACTTCTTTGTTTCTAACAAACTTTTGCGCATTTTCCTCCTGCGCAACCCAAGTAAAAACAATTTTTCTTACTTTAAAGTAAATCAGTAAATATAGCGGATTTGTTCGGTCCAATACCGCTCAACCCGGCGCAGGGCGACGGTGATGTCTTCAACACCTTGCTGATCCAGCACCCCCCGGTCCATCAGCCCTTCAGAGTGGGTGCGAAACAGCCGCGTGACCAAAATATGCACGCCGCGTCCTTTTTCAGTCAGGCGCACCCGCACAGACCGGCGGTCAATCTCGCTGCGTTCATGGTGCATATATCCCGATTCAACCAATTTCTTCAGGTTGTAAGACACATTCGAGCCTTGATAATAGCCACGCGATTTCAACTCGCCTGCTGTGACTTCGTTGTCACCGACGTTGAAAAGCAAGAGAGCCTGTACCGCATTGATCTCAAGCAACCCGACCCGTTCAAATTCATCTTTGATGACATCAAGTAAAAGTCGGTGAAGACGTTCCACCAGATTGAGCGCATCAAGATAACTGCTCATAAAAGCCGCACTGCGCGCAGGCAGCACGTCGGGCGTTTCTGGTTGATCCAGGTCAGGGTGAATGCTCATTATTTCATTGCTCCATTATCCGTCCGCGACCAGACGATAAAATGAAACAAAAAATAATCAGTTAAGCCACAATTTTGGGCCTAATCAGTCAGGACGCGTGACACCTTCGGCCTTACTGGCAATCTGTGTTACAAGATCAAGATACTGCGCAGGTGTGGGAAACTGCCCACCGATCCAGCCATAGATGTCGTGATCATTCTCTGACAAAAGCTGATCGTAAAGCGCCAGCGCCTCATCCGAAAACCCATGCAGATGCGCCTCTGCAAAGGCTTGCAGGATCAAATCCATTTCCTTGATGCCACGCCGCATCGACCGCATACGCAGGCGTTTGATCTTGGTGTCATGAGGCTCGGTCATGCTAGTCCTTTAGCGCCGTGCGCAACCGCTTTTCCAGCCACCCAGTTTCTCACCAGATTGCGCGATTTGCCCCCGCAGTGCGCGCATCTCGGCCAGTAGATCCACCAAATCACCGTTCATTGGGACATCGTCTTCAGGCGCTTCGGGGCCATCACCTTCGCCAGTCAGAAGCCAGCTCATCGACACACCTACAATCCCGGAAACCATTTGCAAGCGGTTTGCTCGGGGTTCCTTGAGGTCATCTTCCCAAGCCTGAATAACGGCCAGTTTGACACCCAGCTTGTCTGCCAGACCCTTTTGATCAAGGCCTGCTGCATCACGTGCACCTGCCAAACGATCACCGAAGGTCGCCGTATCGGCGCCATACCAGTCCTGATCTTGCGCCATCATGTCATCCTTCATTCTCTTGCTATTCAACCCATGAGCGTTCTATGTCACAAGCATTGCCTTTTTACCATCGGATCACCAAATGACCTTTCTCTCCGCGACACTCAACCGCGTCAAACCGTCCCCCACGATCACTGTGACGACAAAAGCTGCGGAACTCAAGGCAGCGGGCCGCGATGTGATTGGGTTGGGCGCGGGCGAGCCTGATTTTGACACACCTCAAAATATCAAAGACGCCGCCGTCGCAGCAATTGCCGCTGGCAAGACGAAATATACAGCCGTCGATGGCATTCCAGAACTGAAAGAAGCGATTTGCGCCAAGTTCAAACGCGACAATGATCTGGCCTATGAGCCAGCGCAAGTCACCGTCGGCACCGGTGGCAAACAGGTCCTCTACAACGCCTTCATGGCGACACTGAACCCCGGTGACGAAGTGATTATTCCCGCCCCCTATTGGGTCAGCTACCCCGATATGGTGCTGCTGGCCGGTGGCACACCCGTAACGGTCGAAGCTACGCTTGAAGCGAACTTCAAGATCACTGCGGCGCAGTTGGAGGCCGCGATCACGCCAAAGACCAAGTGGTTTCTGTTTAACTCGCCCTCCAACCCAACAGGTGCGGGCTATAGCTGGTCAGAGTTGAAAGACCTGACAGATGTGCTGCTGCGCCATCCGCATGTCTGGATCATGACCGATGATATGTACGAACACCTGGCCTATGGGAATTTCAAGTTCTGCACGCCTACCCAGGTGGAACCGCAACTCTATGACCGGACACTCACCGTTAACGGCGTGTCAAAAGCCTATGCGATGACCGGCTGGCGGATTGGGTATGCCGCAGGGCCAGAGATGCTGATCAAGGCGATGCGCAAGGTCCAGTCGCAATCGACATCCAACCCCTGCTCAGTCAGCCAGAATGCCGCCGTTGAGGCCTTGAACGGGACGCAGGATTTTCTGGCACCGAACAATGCCCTTTTCGAACGAAGGCGTGATCTGGTGGTCTCGATGCTGAACAAGGCGCCTGGTATTGTCTGCCCAAAGCCCGAGGGTGCGTTCTATGTCTACCCTTCCATTGCTGGCTGCATTGGCAAAACCACCGCCGCAGGCACGGTCATCGACAATGACGAGGTCTTCGCCACCGCACTACTGGAAGAAACCGGCGTTGCGGTCGTCTTTGGGGCCGCGTTCGGCCTTAGCCCTAACTTTCGCGTCAGCTATGCCACCTCGGATGAGGCGCTGAAGGAGGCCTGTCAGCGGATTATCACGTTTTGCGAAGGGTTGGCATGACGGACCTACCAGAGCTTTACTTTCGCATTCGTGACAACGGTGCAGCGGTTTTTCGCATCAACACGGAAAACCGCGAGCGGCGGATCGAAATGGATCAGATCGCGGTCGTGAACACGAACCGGGGGGATTTCAAAGCCCAGGGCGACAACACGCTAAGCCCCGAGGAAGAGACGGTCATCAATGATTGGCTGCAATCGCGGCTGGCGGTATTGGCGGCACGGGATATGGACGATATCCATCGCGCAATTGACCATTTGAACCTGACCGCACAATGGGCACAGGCGAAAGCCAGCGATGCTCAGCTGGAAGAGATTACAGACGATCTTTTGATGGCGATGCATGATCTGCGCAGCGTGTTGGTGCGCAAGAAATCAGATCGAGTCACCAAGAGCTAAGGGCCGCAGGCAGATGAAAACGGGCAAGCAGGCATTTCGCCGCCCTGCCCGTTTTGCAGATCAGTGGCCGCTATGGTCCATCTCACCGTGGTCCATCTCACCGTGTCCGTCCATCTTGCGTTCCTCGACATGGAAGATCACATCCAGACGACCGGCCTCTTCAAAGACCAGCGTGGCGGGAACTTCTTCATCCACTTCAAAGGGATCACCCCCGAGGCCCATGAACATCACATGCAACCCGCCAGGTTGCAACGTAACGCTCTCACCAGCAGGTACCACGATCCCGTCTTCCAAATGCATCATCCGTGCGACATCGCCATCCATCTCGGTGGTGTGGATTTCGATGCGCGGGAAATCCGCCTCAACGGCAATGAGGCGGTCATCCGCGCTGCCCGTATTGGTGATGGTCATGAACCCACCAGCCGTCTGCGCGGTTTGGGCCGTTTCAAAGGCCATCGGGTGATCAACGACAAGATCGCCAACTTTGTATTCATGTGCAGTTGCCGTGGTCGCAAAGGTAAAAAGAGCAGCAACAGCTGCATAGGACATCAGTTTCATATTAGGTCTCCGGTGTGGGCCAGCTTGAGGCCGCGTAGATTTGATCAGTTCGGGTAAGAAAGGATCACGCAACCGGGGGCGCACGCACCGGACAGGCGGGATTTGCCGTCTGTGCCACCCTCAGGGCAGGAATTGCGCCCATCCGTTGATGCAAGGTAACGGCGATTTCAGACAACCGTACCGTGGTATTGGCAGCCACAACAGCCACATCAACCAATCGGCAGGCGTCGCAGGTTTCACCACCACCACCAAAGCCCGGCTGACCACAAAGGTCATCGAGTGAACCACCCGCCGCCACATAGGCAAGAAGGCTGTCGTCAACATCGGCCGGTGCCCCGCGATGCGCAAAGCTTGACCCTGTCATCGCCACAGCGACGGCGAGAACAACAAGAAGACGTGCAAAGGATGTCATCAAATGGCGCATATTGATCCTTATATAGACCGCGCAATTGCGCCGCACCAGACCCGAAATCTGCGGCACAACGTCATTTCAATCTAGCAAGGCACGGTGCGTGGAACCGGCCTGTCAACACGACACAGATCACAGATGCGCACTGCCTCGGTCAGGCCCATCAGGGCCAACTGTCGGAAACTGGGCAGGGTAAATGGGTCTGCGGCGTTATAGTCGACCTCATAGCCAAGATCTTCGAACGACGCGATGGACATCCGGCTGAGCGGGCGGTTCGCACCTGACAAGAATCCTGTCAACAACTCATCACCGAAAATCAACTCGCGCCAATGTCCTTCGCGCGTCCCCGCCCCGCCGGTATTGGCGATGGGCACAAAAGGGCCGCCATCCGGCAGAAGCGCCGCAAACTCGCGTGCTGCAGCAGGCCCGGTAAAACGCGGATCATTCGTACCGCTGGCGGCGATCAAACCGTTAAACGTCCATAACGTGCCGAAACCCAGAACATGGGCCATCTCATGCAGGATCACATCAGCAAAACTACCCTCGGCCTCTAATCGCGTGATATCAGCATCATCAAATTGCATCACCCCTTTAACAGGCAACCCGGTATCTTCGCGCAAGACCGTCGGCCCGGCCTGCCCCAACACTCCGGCCGCACCGTCAATCGGCGCAATGTTTGCCTCGATTGCAAGGCCAGTCAGCCGATCACCATCCACGTCCAAAGGATCAAAGCCAGTGTTCAAGGCACGGTCCCACCTGCGGGCGGCAGCTTCAAAAACCGCGCGGCGCGCGGCGGACATGTCACCAATAAAGTCGAGCGTAATCATGCGCATTCTCCTTTGATACACAGATTAGCCCTAATGACACCTGCGCCCAAAAACTGACCGCCGCCATGAATGTGCGGGCAGGTTCTCGCCAGAAAGCTAGACGACTTGCGGCAGAGGCCTGCCTTCATCCCAGGCGATGATGTTATCAAGCGCCATCTGGCCCATCGCCTCGCGCACCTCCAACGCGGCTGTCCCCAGATGTGGGAGCAGCACAACGTTTTCCATCGCACGAAAGGCATCGGGCACGATGGGTTCGCTGGCAAAGACGTCCAGCCCCGCGCCCGCAATCTGCCCCGATTGCAAGGCGGCAATCAACGCATCCTCATCAACCACATCGCCGCGCGCGATATTGACGAAGATGCCCTCGGGCCTCATTGCGGCCAGTGCATTCGCGTCAATCAGATGTGTGTTTCCGCCCCCGCCGGGCACCGTGACGACGATGATGTCGCAAGTACCCATCAATTCAGTCAACGTCGCCACTTGCTCTGCCGGAAATTCAACGGGCTTTTGTGAGCGATTATAGTACTTCACCGGCATCTCAAATCCGAAATGGCAACGGCGCGCGACGGCCTGCCCAATGCGACCCATACCGACGATGCCGACAGTCTTGCCTGTGACATGGGTGCCCAACATCTGCGTGGGCCCCCAGCCATCCCATTGATCGGCGCGAACCAACCGTTCACCCTCTCCGGCACGACGACACGTTGACAGGATTAACGTAAGACCAATATCAGCGGTGGCGTCTGTCACAACGTCAGGCGTGTTTGACACGGCGACACCTGCTTTGGCCGCTGCCACCGCGTCAATATGGTTGTAGCCGACACCAAAATTGGCCAGCACCCCGCAGCGGATGTCATCGCCAAAGGCGTCAGCCGTGAACTGATCACCCAAGGTTGGCAAAATCGCATCATAGTCACGCAAAGCTGCCGCAGCCTCGGTCACGGTCAGGCCATCAGCCGTATCACGTAACGTGACATCGTATCGCGCACGCGCCGCCGCCAGATTGGCATCCGGCAAACGGCGGGTGATCAGCAGTTTCTTCTTCAATGCAAACGCCCCCCAATCGGCACGGTATGGTCAGGGCCAACTAAAACGACCTCGCCAGTCTCATCCGGCATGCCAAGGACCAGCACCTCGGACATGAATTTTCCAATTTGACGCGGTGGAAAATTCACAACCGCCATAACCTGACGCCCAACAAGTGCCTCTGGCTGATAGTGCGCGGTGATCTGCGCCGATGTTTTCTTCTCGCCAATCTCATCGCCAAAATCGATCCATAGTTTGATCGCAGGCTTGCGCGCCTCCGGATAGGGTTCGGCGCGCAACACGGTCCCGACGCGCACATCAACCTTCAGAAAATCATCGAAACTGATCTCACCCATTTGCCAGCTCGCGTGACCGTTTGGCAGCAGCTGCAACAGCGCGGCGCAAAAGCGGTGGGAACCCGGTCTCAAAGTCCATCAAAACCTCAAGTGCGGCTTGGGTGGTGCCATTGGGCGAGGTGACATTGACCCGCAATTGCGCGGGGGTCACATCGTCTTGCTCGGCCAACTCTCCGGCACCGGCCACGGTCGCCTTGGCCAATTGCATGGCAAGGTCAGCCAAGCAGACCTTCGGCCATTCCGGCTGCCGCAAGGGTTTCGATCAGGTGAAAGACATAGGCCGGGCCAGAGCCTGACACGGCAGTAACCACATCCATCTGCTCCTCACCGTCAAGACGCACAACATCGCCCACGGACAACAGCAGCGCCTCGGCAAGGTCCATCTGATCGGTGGACACTTTGCCATTGCCAACCATTGCCGTGATCCCACGGCCAATCGCGGCTGGCGTATTCGGCATGGCCCGCACGATCGGGGTCTCTTGGCCAAGTATATCTGCAAATGTCGCAATCGGTGTGCCCGCCGCTATTGAGATCACCAGCGTCTTGCCATTGCCCAGCGCTTTGAGGTCTGGCAAGGCGTCGTCCATCATCTGCGGTTTGACGGCAACAATCGCCACCGCGGGGTCCTTGGGCAGCTTACCCCCGATCTGTACACCCTGCTCTTTAAGCCAAACAGAGGGGTTCGGATCAATCACCGATACTGACAAAGGCGGCAGCCCCGTGCGCAGCCATCCTTCCAGCATGGCAGACCCCATTTTGCCGCATCCCAGCAAAACCAGCCCGCGCTCTGCAACATCAGTCATATTCATGGAAAGTCACCTCTTAAATCACTCCCAGCAGGTTAAACAAACTCGCTGAAAGGGGGAAGATACGTTTTCGGCAATGGCCCGATCAGGCCGAGACAAGTCGCCACTTTTTTGAACATTTTCGCACGAATATTAGGCATCTAAACATGGTAAACCGCCTATCAAACATTAGCCAGAAT
Source organism: Yoonia sp. GPGPB17 (assembly GCF_037892195.1). Classification (NCBI taxonomy): domain Bacteria; kingdom Pseudomonadati; phylum Pseudomonadota; class Alphaproteobacteria; order Rhodobacterales; family Paracoccaceae; genus Yoonia; species Yoonia sp. GPGPB17. Next base: position 309,994 of record NZ_JATACI010000002.1, on the reverse strand, counting down.
CCCACCCAGAAAATATCAATTTCCTCACCTCTAAGCTGAACACAATATCGTCGTTGCAAGTATTACATTATTTTAAATCTGCACCTTAGCAGACGCAAAGCCACCGTTAAAAGTAACCACATCACACGCATTGTGATCCAGCCCCTGTTTCACCGGACACCTAAGCGGTTTCGGTCTTGGCCCTGATGAACTCGCGAGGCGATTTCCATTTCAGGCCGCTGTGTGGGTGGTTTTCGTTATAGTCTTCGATCCAGTCTCCTATCAATGACAGCACGGTTTCGGCGTTTGGCAATGGTTTCACGCGGACGTAGTCGCGTTTGAGCGTCTTCACAAAAGCCTCCGACATGCCGTTGGATTGCGGGCTTTTCACCGGCGTGAAGCAGGACTTCAGGCCCAGTTGTTGCGCAAAGATGCGTGTGTCCCTCGCAGTGTAGGCGCTGCCGTTGTCGGAGAGAACCTCGACTTGTTCCGACGCACGGTGGGTGCCGAACCTGCTCTCCACAGCTTCCAGCAGCATGTCGCGCACATCCGACCCGCCGATCCCGGCATTCGCCACGGCCCGCCATGAGATGATCTCGCGGTCATGGGCATCGATGAGGAACGCCAAGCGGATCACGTCGCCGTTCCAGCAAGCGAACTCCAGGCCATCGCTGCACCAACGCAGGTTTGAGCGCATCATGATGACTTTGCCATCGTGGTTTCGCTCGGGTCGATCAAAGCCGGATCGCTGGAGCAGCAAGTTGTTGCGCTCCATGATGCGATACACGCGCTTATGGTTAACAGCCGGTAAACCCTGCGTGCGCAGCTCTCGGTTCAGCAGTGCTGTAATCCGTCGATAGCCATAGGTCGGGCGCTTCGCCACAAGCGCCTGGATGCGTGGCAGGACCGCCGCGTCTTGGGCTTTATGATAGCCCCGACGCGGCTTTGCGCTCCCGCTCACACGGTCGTGCAGGTTGGAACGAGAGACCCCCAAAACATCAGCGACGGTCTTCATGGCAAATCGTCCCGTTTCAACGACTGCGCAAGCAAGGTCGGTTTTTTTGCCCGTGACTTGTCGAGGGCCTCTTTCAGAATCTCGACTTCCATCGTCTTGCGCCCGAGCTGGCGTTCGAGTTCCCGGATGCGGGTTTCCATCTCTCGCGCGGTCTTGTTGCCGGTGACGCTGTCATCTTCTGCCACGGCGATGCTTCCCCCTTCGAGCATGAGCTTGCGCCAACGATACAGAAGATTCGGGGCCACGCCATTGCGACGCGCAACGGCGGAAATGCTCTCACCCTCATACATGGTCTCTTCCACGATCCGCAGCTTATCCGCCGCAGACCAACGACGGCGGCGGCCACCGTCGGTAATGATTTCAATCTCAGACATGAGCATGTGCTTAAGGCTATCCTTAAGCCTCCTTGGTCAGGCCAAGATGTCCGGTCGAAATGGGGGCCAGTTCACATTGCGTGTGACCTAAAAGGATTCATGATGAAAACGAAAGCGAGATATCTTGCCGTCTTGGCGCTAAGCTATTCTGCTCGCCCTGACAGCATCCGTGCAAGCGTCCCCGCCCCAGAATGTACCGATTGCAGAAGCCATCGAAGAAAATGCACAGGAGAGGATAAACTTCTCCGGCGAGCTTAGAATGCTGTCACAGCGCATTCCCTCTGCGGCCTGCCATCTGGACAGAGGCATTGCGGTTGAAAGTGCACGCGCGCTTCTTGAAGGCGCTACAGCAGAATTTGAGCAGATACTGGCGGCGTTGGAGTTCGGGGACGAGGATCTAAATATCATCATGCCCGAAACGCGCCGCAAATCGCTTGCGCGTATCCACGAACTTCGGGCGCTTTGGGGGCCATTTAAGGCAGCCGCTGATGTGGTTGTCGCAGGAACCGAAAGTGAAGCCGCGATCAACTACCTTCTAAACGAGAATCTTGCGGTGTTAAGTGCGGCACAGCTTGTTGTCGAAGAACTGGTCAAACAATACTCCAATCCAAACGCCGCGACACGAGCGTCATTGATGCTCATCGACATTTCTGGCCGCCAACGCATGCTAACCCAGAAGATGTCAAAGGAAACCTGCACCATTACCGGCACCCATCATATAGCTGAAACGCTCGAAGCATTGGGGGAGACAGCACGCATCTTCGAGGCATCGCTCCACGCTCTCCGATTTGGGATGCCGTCTGTGGGTGTAGGTCCGCCACCTACTGCGGAGATTTCGGCTGGGCTGGCAGGTGTCCTTGAGGATTGGGATGCCGTGAAGCCTTTCGCAACTGAGGTTTTGGCCGGAGGCGATCTTGATAACGACGACCATGCCCGCAAGTTCATGATGCTGAATATCACGATGTCCAATATGAACACCGTGGTGGGCATGTATACCGGCGCAGCACGACCGAACTCTTAGCGCCACTTCGGTGAATGCAGATCGATCATTCGCGCTGCATTCGCTTTATTCAGCAAACCTTAGGCCCGCCCGTAGGCACCACCAATCGCGACTTGCACGGCTTCTTCGGCATTGCGATCCGCCCAGGTCACCAGTTGGATCGCAGGATAGTACTGCTCACAGGCCGCAACGGCAGCACCGATCATCGTGTCGATCTGATCCGGTCCTGCAACCTGATCACCCGTCAACATCAGCCCATAGCGGTACACCATCAACTGCTGCTCATCCCACCATGTAAATGCCCCGGCCCAGCAACGGTCATTGATCACATTCAGCGTTTCATAAAGCGTCGATCCGTTCTGCTGGGGGCTCCATTTCAAAAGTACAAATCAATCGCAACGTCTCATCATAGGCAGACCACGCCAGCGTGATCGAATAGGTGCGCCACTGGCCCTCGACGGCCATTGCGATTTGGTCATCGTGGATGCGGTCAAACTCCCACGCGTGGTGTTCTGCGATGTGTTCCACCAAATCAATCGGGTGAAGATCATCAGCCTCAAGGTAATGTTCGGACAATGCCATATGCTCGGCCTCACTGCGTTGGCGCATGGGTCATGGCAGTGCCCAAGCGCTAGGTGCCTGCTCTAGGGGCGGTGTTCTTCACCGTTCCCCCTACTAGATATCGTGGCCAATCGCGGCGCACCTGTAAAGCAATTTCTTGGGGATAAATGGAACGCCGCAAAGGTTTTGTGGATATTTGGACTCCGTCACACCCACATAACCGCGTAAGGCCTTCGCGATCACGTTGATAGAACACAGCGGAAATTATGACAGGGGAACAACTATAAGCAGATTTTCGATCTTTTATCCCACAAGTGCTTTCCTCCAAATCAGGCTCATGATAGGGCGTTTTTGAAACGGACTACACTCCATCATTTTTCAAGGACGACGAAAACATGCACAAATTTGCATCAATCATTGCAATCATCGCGCTTACCTCTGGTTGCATGCAGAACCCCGGCACTGCAGCTGTTTCGTCAGAAACTCCAACTCAAGTCAATATTGAAACGCCTCAAGCCGAACAGGCAAGCGCATCTAGTGATACGGTGCAAATCACAGTAGACGACAGCTTTGCTGGATATGTTCTCCAGTGGGACAGCAATGGGGCGGAAACTTTCATCCGCTACCGTCCGATAATGGAAAATGACCAGATGTATATCTGTGGTGCATACAGCAACCGCGGAGGATCCATTTTTTCTCGGCTTGGACGTCAGGCGTTGAACGGTTCAACCGTGAAAATGAATGGCAACACCGTCATGAGAGGGCTTGGGTTCTTCAACGTCGTATCCAATGCAAACCGCCAAGCCGAGCTTGTCGGAACGACTGCGTTCTGCAGCAACACCGGTTTGTCCCCGAGCCGAGAAGAGTTCGTGACAGTACGGATTGATGTGCCAACGGGCCGATACCGTATTCAGAAGTAACAACAGATGGCCGTGCTGCCGGAGCATGGGCTTTTGTCGCTGAATGCAGTAAAATGTCTATGGTTTCACCATAGTTAACTTGCTTTGGATAGCATCGCCTAGCATTGACTGAGACAAAAAGGAGCACCGAACATGAACACTGACCTTCTCAAACGTCTTTGCGAAATGCCCGGCGTGCCCGGCCATGAAGAACGCGTCCGCGAACTGATCACCTCGGAGGTGAAAGGGCTGTTCGATCTCGATTGAAACTGACCCTATGGGCTCGCTCCTATGTCGCCGCGATGCCACCAAAGAGGGCGCGCCCAAAGTCATGCTGCTCTGCCACATGGACGAGATCGGATTTCTGGTCAGTCATGTCGACAAAAACGGCTTTCTCTACGTCCTGCCTGTGGGTGGCTTTGACCCCCGCAATCTGTTTTCCCGCCGCGTGCTGGTTTGCACTGATGATGGCGATTTCAAGGGCGTGATGAACCCAGGCGGCAAGCCCGTCCATATCTCCTCGCCGGAAGACCGCAAAAAAATCCCCGAGGTGGGCGAATTCTTCATCGACCTCGGCCTTGGCAAGGCGGCCAAGGATATCGTCAAGGTCGGCGATTTTGTGGTGATGGACGAACCCTTCCTTGAGATGGGGGATAAGTTCGTGTCCAAGGCGCTCGACAACCGCATCGCCTGCTGGCTGGGGATCGAGGCGATCCGGCATCTGGGCAAAAAGGGACGCGGCGCTGAAATCCACGTGGCTTTCACCACACAAGAGGAGGTCGGGCTGCGCGGCGCCCGCACCTCGGCCTATGCGATCAAACCAGACATCGGGTTGGGCATTGACGTGACCCTGTCCTGCGACACCCCCGGCATCCCCGACAAGGATGCTACGACGATCCAAGGCAAAGGCTTTGGCCTGCACGTGCGTGACAGTTCCTTCATCGCGGACAAAGGGTTGGTGCGGGACATTGAGGCGCTCGCCATCAAGAAAAAGATCCCCTACCAGCGGACGATGCTGGCCTCTGGCGGACAAGACGGGGCCGCCGCTCAACAAGCCGCAGCGGGTGCGCGGGCAGTGGGGATCACGGTGGGAACGCGGTACATCCATACGGTGACCGAAATGATCGCCAAGGACGATTTGCAAGCGGCGCTGGACATTCTGGTGGCGTATTTAGGGGAGTTTTAGGGGTAGGGGCACGAACCCATTCCCTCCAGTATCAGATTCTGTTTGTGTCGTTGGCTGTCGCCGACACAAACGGAATCTGAAATCACCACAAAGTTCTAGGCCATATTCCATCATTGCCGCGTCCCATGTTCGGCGATGAGGTCGTGATTTCGGTGTTGCCTGCGCCGGTATCATCGGAAGAGCAAAGCCAAGCGCATCACCTAAGCGACATCTGTTAGTGTGGCGCCAAAGAACTCACGATCTTAGACACCTTGCCACTGTTGTTTTCTTCATTGGAATAACCTTGAGATCCGCAGCAACGATGGCGTCGTGCAGCACGTCGGACAGCAAAAGGTAGTTTCGTGTCAAACCGTGATCCCACCAAATATTCTGTGACGGGACTTTGTCGGGATGAACTGCAGCGATCCAACTCGGTCTTAGCCGCGTGGATCGTCTAGTATGTACTCCTTGCGGGAACAATTTCGTTGGCGGGGCTGTGCTCGGTTCTGTGATATGAACGTCACCTTCCGTTTCTGAGATCGCGGCGGCATGCACCGCTGGCACAAAGCCATAAAGCGCATCAGGGTAGGCAACCCCTTTCTTCGACATCACCTGGATCGGCCAAATGTGGTGGATGCCGGGATCATGGGCCTTGATAATCTCGCGAAACCGCTCTGATATGACCAGCATCTTGCCCTCTACCCAAAATAGGTCTTTGAACGCATTGATACGCTTCGGTGTTACGAAGTGCCTTGGGACATACTTAAGAAGTAACTCCGCGTCTTTTCCTTTGTACACACCAGCAAGGCTAACACCCACGCCTCTAAGTGGCAGCGCGCGTGACCAATCGGAAAGATTGTCAGGATCTACGGCATAGAGTTCTACAAATCCGCCCCTTCCATCAGTTGTGGCCTTAAATATCCAAGTCATCCTTTACCCTCGGTCTCGGTTGTTTCCTTGCAGCAGACATCAAAAAAGCGGCGCTCCCATGGTAACGCCGCTTCGCCTCGTTCTGAAAGGGATCAATGCAAGCGGCGCTTATACCTCACCCTTAAACTTCGCGATCACCTCGTCCAGATCAATTCCAAGGCTATCGAGCATCGACAAGTCGATTCCTTTTTCCTCGATCATCGCTTTCACACCTTCAATATCGAGGTTTTCCAGCATCGCGGGGTCAATCCCCAGCTCTTCCATCTTTGCGCCAAGGTCAAAGTCGCTGCCGCCCATCAGGCCCGCCGCTTTGCCCATCATATCACCTAGTCCCATCACGGTTCTCCCTTTCATGTGTTCATGCGCACTTGTCTGGCATCAAGTGCCCGCAAAAGCACGGGGAAATTTCCGGGAGCAATCGCAGAAGTAGCTGCGCTTACTTCTTCTTGCCTTCCAGCGCCGCCAACCTTGCGCTCAACGCGTCATTCTCTTCGCGCGCTTTCTGCGCCATCGCGCGCACGGCATCGAACTCTTCGCGGGTAACGAAATCGCGGTCGGCCAGCCAGCGGTCCATCATCGACTTCATCGCTGTGTTCGCCTCGTCCTTGGCCCCTTGGGCCACGCCCATCGCGTTGGTCATCAGTTGGCTGATATCATCAAGGATTTTGCTGTTGCTCTGCATGGTACACTCCATCTCCAATTGGTCTTTATATGGGCTTTTGCGGGCCGCGCTACAAGCCGCGGCAAGAGCGGTTGACTTTGCCGCACCCGCAGACAAGGAATGCACCCATGTTTGGCGCCATCCCCTTTCCCGATATCTCGCCTGAGATTTTCTCGTTCACGGTCTTTGGGCGCGAGATCGCGCTGCGCTGGTACGCGATGGCCTATATTGTCGGAATCGCGATTGGCTGGCAGTTGATCAAACTGGCGCTGAACCGGCCCGATTTATGGCGCAATGGGCCACCGATGAAGGTAAGCCAACTCGAAGACCTGCTGACCTACATCGTGATTGGCGTCATCGGCGGCGGGCGTTTGGGCTATGTGTTCTTCTACAAACCGGCTGATTTCCTCGCCGCTCCGCTTGATGTCTTCAAAATCTGGGAAGGTGGGTTGTCCTTCCATGGCGGTTTCCTGGGCGTCGTCGTCGCCGTCTACCTTTTCAGTCGTCGCCGTAAGGTGCCCCTGCCCGATCTGGCGGATATCATCGCCGTATCGGCCACGCCGCATGGTCCTGCTGGTGCGCATTGCAAACTTCATCAATGCGGAACTTTGGGGCCGACAGACCGACTTGCCGTGGGGCGTGATCTTTCCGGGCCAAGCCGCTCAAGCTTGCGCCACGGCGCTGGAGCCTTGCGTGCGCCATCCCTCGCAACTCTATGAGGCGGGCCTTGAAGGGTTGCTGCTCGGCACGATCCTGATCCTGCTTGCCTTCCGCTTTGGCGCGCTCAAGAAACCTTGGCTTCTGTCGGGGGTCTTCTTTACGGGCTATGGTTTTGCGCGTTTCCTTGTCGAATTCGTCCGCCAGCCGGATGCGCAATTCGTCAGCATAGGCAACGAGCTGGGGTTGGCCTTCCATATCAACGGCTACGGTTTAACGATGGGTCAGACGCTGACCTTGCCGATGATCCTGATTGGCCTCGCCGTCGTCATCATGGCCGCGCGCAGATGACCGCCTTGGGTGATCTCCTGATCGCCCGGATCGCCCGGACCGGCCCGATCAGCCTTGCAGACTATATGGCCGAGTGCCTGATGCACCCGCAGCATGGATACTACGCGACGCGCGATCCTTTTGGCGTGGCAGGAGACTTCACGACCGCCCCCGAAATCAGCCAGATGTTTGGCGAACTCATCGGGCTTTCGCTTGCGCAAGCGTGGATGGATCAGGGACAACCACCCAAGATCGCGCTGGCCGAACTTGGCCCGGGACGCGGTACGTTGATGGCCGATGCCCTGCGCGCCTCCAAGGCCGTTCCAGGATTTCATCGCGCGCTATCTGTGCATCTGGTCGAGACCTCGCCTGCCTTGCGCACAGAACAGGCCAAACTTGTTCCCGATGCCACATGGCACGACAGCGTCGACACCCTGCCCGAGACGCCCCTTTACCTCATCGCCAATGAGTTCTTTGACGCGCTCCCCATCCGCCAGTTCATACGTGAAGGCGATGGCTGGCGCGAAAAGATGATTGGCGTCAGTGACACTACGCTCAGCTTCGGCCTCTCGGCTGCCGCCCCAATTGCACTGCTGGAAGCGCGACTGTCCGATACCAAAAACGGTGATCTGGTCGAGCATTGCCCTGCCTTGCCATCAATCATGGCCAGTCTCAGTGCAAGAATCGAAAGCCACGGCGGTTGCGCGTTGATCATCGACTATGGTGACTGGCAGTCCTTGGGCGACACCTTGCAGGCGCTAAAATCACAAGATCACACAGATCCGCTGGCCGCACCCGGTCAGGCAGACCTGACCGCCCACGTTGACTTCGCGGCCATCGCAGCGCACGCAGGCCCCGCGAAATTCAGCCGCCTGACACCGCAAGGCGTGTTCCTCGAACGTCTTGGGATCACCCAGCGTGCGCAAGCGTTGGCGGCAAAGCTCTCAGGTGATGCGCTGACATCTCATATTGCGGCACATCGGCGCTTGACCCACCCCTCGGAAATGGGTGACCTTTTCAAGGTGATCAGTATCTATCCTTCCACCGCCACCCCACCACCGGGACTAGAGCCATGACGCTGGACATCATCACCGACCCACTGCTCGAAGGCATCCCGCACGGGTTCTTCACACGCAGGGGTGGTGCATCATCGGGTGTGTTTGCTGGGTTGAATTGTGGTTATGGCAGCTCTGATCAAAAGGATATCGTGACGATCAACCGCGGGCGCGTCGCGAGTGTTCTGGGTGTCGCGACAGATCATCTGGTAGGGGTTCATCAGGTACATTCCTCAGATGCCGTCGTGATGAACGCACCGAATGCAACGGCGCCGAAAGCCGACGCGCTCGTGACTGCCCGCGAGGGGGTCGCCCTGTCGATCCTCACGGCTGACTGCCAGCCAGTACTGTTTGCCGACACCAAGGCGCGGGTGATCGGCGCGGCCCATGCGGGATGGAAGGGCGCACTCAACGGCGTGCTCGAAGCAACGATTGCGCAGATGGAAACGCAGGGGGCCACGCGCGGCAACATTATGGCGGTCATCGGCCCCTCCATCAGCCAGCCCAACTACGAAGTTGGACCTGAGTTTCGCGAAAGCTTTGTCCGTACCGACCCCGGGTTTGAGCGCTTCTTCCTGCAAGGTCAGGATGATCGTTTTCAGTTTGATCTTCCGGGTTTTGGTTTGTTCCTGCTGAAACAAAGCGGGATCAAGGCCGGTACATGGACGCGTCATTGCACCTATGCCGATCCTACGCGATTCTTTAGCTACCGCAGGTCCGTGCATGAAAAGCAGGCTGATTATGGACGGCTGATCGCCGCCATTCGGCTTTAGCTATGTGCTGTTTAACTAAATGAGGCAAGTCTTGCCTCGGTTTGTTAACCTATTGCCTGAAAACGGCCCCTGACGTAGCCTTATTCTTTATGTTTTTCAATATCCTAAAAGACCTCTGAACGGTTAACAGCACCGCCTCAGTGTTTTTTTGAAATCGTCAAAATCTCGCCAGTTTAATCCAGCAATCTGAGTTCAATCGCAGCCAAAAATGGCCGCACTCGGAAAAGAGGTATCACAATGAAAAGCCGCTGGCAGAAATCCCTTGAAGCCGCCGTCGCCGCATATGACACGCCAATGCCCTGGGCACGCGGTGACATTCGCAAAGCGATGATTGCGCGCCGCGAGATGAAAGCGAACGACAATCAGCAACCGCGCCCTACTGTCGTACGCAGCGCCTGATCAGTCACGCTTCAACCTGTACTTTGCAGGGGCGCGCGACAAAAGCCGGTGTTTCGACGTCGTAAGACCGATCCGGGTGCTGGATCAGTCACTGGGCGCATCAATCTGCACAGCCGTCATGCTGCGCTTTTCACAGTAAATGTAACCATTGCTCAGTTGTTGTTTGGTGGGACAGCAAATGAGGTCAGACCCAAGAAGGCTTTCGCATGGATCTCGTCACTTTCATCTGCACCCGCCCGCACCGTCGATATCTTCAGCCAGCAAATCAAGCAAACCCCTGCCCAACGCCAGCACGCCAAGACGCAAAGCGTAGATGTCGCGCAGCGCAAATACGAAGTGATGTATCTGGACGCACAGGGCCGCTTTCACGAATTCAACACCATTGCCCGCGCCCACACCGCGTTTGAAGAGGCATTTGCCGCACTGGGACATAGCGCAATTGTGCAGACACAAAACGGGCATATGTCGGTCGAAGACGTCCTGCCCGGCGATGAGGTCCGCCTCGCTGATGGAAGCTACGAAACCCTGCAATGGCGTGGGCGCATAACCCTTGGGCCAACGGCCAACAATGCAAATGCCAAGCAGCCAATGATGACACGGATTACAGGCGATGCACTTGGCGACAACCGCCCCACACAGGATCTTGTGCTTGGCCCTTCGGCGCGCCTGCTGCACCGTGCCACGGGCATCCGCAGGGTCACGGGTACCGATGCCGCATTTATACCGGCCGCCGACTTTGTCGATGGCAACACAGTGCTCAGTTTGCAGCCGGTCGAACCCGTCAGCGTCTTTCAGTTCGGCTTTGCGGCCCAACGCTGCCTGATGGTGAACGGGCTTGAAATCGAAACGCTGCACCCCGGCTCCGCCTTTAACCTTGGCCTGCGCGGCGATGCATTGCGCGAATATCTGTCGTTGTTCCCCCACAAACGCGGTTTCGAAGACTTTGGTCTGATGAACCACCCGCGCCTGCGGATGCGCGATCTAGATTTGCTGGGCTAGCTGTGGTGGGGCGATTTTCACTGATCGCCCCCAGAACCGCCACATTAGTAGCACCGCGGCAATAGCCAGACCAATGACAAGACCCAGCCACAGCCCGACCTCTCCGAATCCCAGCGTGAAGGCCAGCAGATAGCTGACCGGCAGCCCGATGATCCAATAACTGATCGTGGCCATGACCATCGGCACGGTCGTGTCCTGCACACCACGCAGCAAACCCAGCGCAAGCACCTGCAGGCCATCAACCAACTGGAACAGCGCGGCAATCATGATCAGGCTGGCGCCAATACGCAGCAGATTGGCGCGTTCTGGCTCATCGGGGTCCAGAAAGAGCGACACAAGCGTCTCTGGTATTGACAGAAACACGATAGATGTCAGCACAGCGAACAGCGCCGACATCCCAATCGCCGTGATCCCGCCCCGGCGCAAAGACATCTCATCCTTGCGGCCTAGCGCGCGCCCGGCCCGCACGGTGGCCGCCTGACTGAACCCGATATGCACCATAAAGGTCAGGCTTGCCAATTGGATCGCGATACCGTGGGCTGCCAGTTCAATCTCGCCAATCCAGCCCATCATCACCGCTGAGGCACTGAACAGGCCACCTTCGGCCAGTGATGTCAGACCAATCGGCCAACCCAGCATGAACACCCGGCGAATAATCTCGCTGTCGCTGCGCCAGAAATTCTTGAACAGTTCAAACTGCGACAGGTTTCGCTGGATATAGATCACCAGAATCAGAACGGTGATCAGGTTTACGGTCAGTGACGCAATCGCCGCCCCCGAATACCAAGTTCCGGCATGCCCCAATTGCCAAAGATCAGCGCGTAGTTGATGAAACCGTTCAGGATCGCGGTGCTAATCGTCGCCCACAGGATGATCGCTGTATGTTCCATCGCGGCCAAAAACGCTTTGAGCGTCATAACGATCAACGCGGGGATCATCTGCCAAATCACAATCTGCAGATAGATATGGGCCAGTGCGGCAACGTCCGGATCCTGCCCTATCGCGAGCAAGATATCCTCGGCCCAAAAGAACGGTATTGTCACGGCCAGCCCGTAAAAGATCGACAGCCATAGCCCCATTCGTGTGACGCGGCGAACCTGCACATCATCATTCTCTTCGGCAGCCGCCGCCACCAAAGGTGTCACGGCTTGGGAGAAACCCGCACCCACGATGAAAATCACAAAGAAAAGCGTGCCCGCAATGACCGAGGCCGCAAGGGCCGTCACATCATACCAACCCAGCATGATTGTATCCGTGATATGGATCGCAAACTGCGCAAGATTGCTCAGGATCAGGGGCATACCCAAAATCCAGATCGCTCTGCTGTGGTCTTTATATGTTTGCGCAACACGTTCCATAAGCCCAGCCTTAGGCCCGATCGCCGCCCCGGTAAAGCGCAATCAGATGCTGCGCAGCACCAATTGGCTGGCAAGGATCAACACGGTGCCTCCCGCCAGAATTTCGACCCACGCCAATGTGCGTGCGACCGCGCTGTGACTGACAAGTTGCAACGCACTTTCACGAAAACCCACGGCGGCGAAGGCCACCAGTACTGTGATACTTGCCGTGCCAAGCCCCATGATCAGCGCACCAGCAATCCCGGCCCACACGATGTCCAGCCGCCACGTCAGAATCAGCAGGAACAAAGCGCCCGTACAAGGCCGCACAGCAATCGTTCCGATCACGATCAAAGCATCGCGCCAGCTGCGCACGGTCTCGGCTTGCTTCAGGGTCGGTCCGTGCGCATGCCCGCAGGAAGAGCAGACTTCGCTGTCACCATGATGGGTATGGTCATGTGCGGGACGCAGATGCCGCACACCACGCAGCAGCAGCCACAGGCCAACCATACCGATCAAAGCATAGCTCAGCGGCGCCAATACATCATCTGCAACACCTGTCATCTGCGCGCGCCCCCAGCCAAAGAGGAACACAGCCGCATAAACAAGCAATACAGCCGTCAACGATTGCGCCAGCGACGCCCCCAAGGCCAGGCCCGCCAATCGCCGCGCCGGGACACGCGTGCCAGCGCCATACCCGCCAATCACCAGCTTACCATGACCGGGACCCACGGCATGCACAAAACCATAAGCAAAGCAAAGCCCCCAAAGTGTGGCCAAGGCCCCCGGCTCACCCGCGCGCAGCCCGCGCAAAGCGGCGGCCATGGCATTTTGCACATCACGCTGCGCAGTGATCGCAAATCCCGCAATCTGATCAGCGCCACCAAAGGCCCAAAACCATAGCGCTAGTGCGCCCAATGCGCCCAGGATCACAACAGGCCAGCGCATGTCACAACAATGGTATCAGCAAAGGCATCGCCAATTGCCGGGAAGTACTCATCAGGGCCAACGGCGTTGGGGTCCTGCCCTTCCAGCAGGTCCTCAGCCAAAGCATAGGCTGCATCAAGATCCGCCGGGATCACCTCTGCCGTGCAATCATCACGTCCTTCTATGAGCACCGGGCGGCGCAGATCATAGGCCGTGTAGAACGAAGGATCATAGACCCTGATCTGAACCGGTGCGTCCGGGTCAGTCAATTCAGGTACAAGACGCAAATGCGCCTCGTGAAACCGGCCACCCTCATAGGTCATACTGTGATCCTGTTTTTCGGCCAATGCCAACATCACGCCATTCTGAGATACTTCCAGATCACCCGCATAGTCTGGCGGCCATGCCGTGATCTGCGTATCCAGCAATTGTTGTTCGGCAGATGTCAGGATCAGATCACCATCCATATCAATCCCCAGATCGGTCGTGACCAAAAGCGAAAACAAGTCGTCGTAGAACCAATCCAGCCGGACACCCAAGGCACCATCCTCGGCAAAGACAACAGTCACCTGCGCCTCCACGAAGACATGTGGATGAGCCGGGGCTATCGTCGGCATGACCATGGCCGCCAGAAGGGGAAGTGTCAGACGCATGACGTGTACTTAAGCCGGGTTTGCAAGGGGCGCAATGGAGGGCCCTGACACCTGCGCGACAGTTTACTCATCACGTACAAGCCAGCCTTGATAGTGAACCATCAAAGCGCCTGTCAGCGGCGCCTTCAGCATGACATCAAAATGAAAGCGCCCATCCGCTTCATATTCCCGCGCAATGCTCACTGGCAGAAGGAACCGCGGAAACGGGATCGGCCCCAACCGGCCAGAAACAACTGGGAAATGCAACTGCCCGTCAGCCACATGCAGACCCAGCGTGAATGTAAGCGGGCCAAACCGCTCCGTCATGTACCCATCTTTGACCCTCAGGAACGACCAGAAGCGTTTTGCTCCAAACCGTCGCTCCCAAAGCTCACCGCCGCCCTTCGGCGTCATTGTTACCTCAACCGGGGTCTGATCCGTCGCGGGCGGAAACCCAAAAACACCAGCAATCAACCGCGCCCAAAGCGAGGTGCCACGTGTGACCTTCGCCTGCCCCGTCCAGCGGCGTGGGGCCGGAACATCGTGCAAGTCGCGTACCGTCGGCGGAAGCGTGTCAAAAGATGCGCCCAGAAACCCCTCAAAGAGCGGTATGATTTCTGCCTCGGTCGTATCTACTTCCACGGCCAAATCTTTCATCCCGTCAACCAAGGCAGCAAGCGGCACGACAGATAGCGCCACCCCGCACCGGGCGTGATCGTTCCAGCCTGACGCAAGATAGCCCGCACAGGCACAGCCGGGATGAACGGCCCGTCGCCAGCCTTAACAATCATACGCCAAGATTTGCGTTTCCATACGCCGTCTTTCCGAAGGATCACGCTGACACTCATACCGCCAACATCCGTCCCAAAAGGCCAAAGCGCCCGCGAGCCCCAGAGCGTCAACCGCACCAGCCAATCTGGCACCGCCCAACCCCACGAGGACCGCATCCATGAAAATGCGGCGAGAGCCCAGTTCATGATGCCAAGTTCCATCCCCGCACGAAACGCCACCGTTCGCGCCCCAAAGGCCTGCGCAAAAAGGCCCTGATCAGGAACCGCGATTGCCCAACCATCGCGAAGCAGACCTTTGCCGAGATCACAGCGCTCGCGGTCCGACCAGCTCCTTACTCTCACCATCTGACCATCGACCGGCACTGACATGGGCTGACCGCATTGGTGCAGGATACTGCGCACAACGGACGCTCCACGGGGCGCGCGATTGCCGGGCAGGATGGCAGAACTGATGCAGTCAATGGCGTCTGCACCCGCGCTCAAGGCGGTCACTGCGGCGGAAGAAATCGCCGGTACGCTTGATGCCCCGGACAGGGCAAAGACGCCTGCTTGGCGGGCGGGCGCATTAAGGCCAGCAATCTCCATACAGAAACGCGGATCATCAGCCAGATCAAGGTAATGCACACCTTGCGCGATGCAGGCCCGCGCAAGGCGATAAGGATCATCGCCATACGCATGAAACGGCCCCGCCGCATCTACCACAACCTCTGGTAACACATCCCACAGCAACCCAAGGTCACCGCTAAGGTCAAGAGCAAGCGGCATCGCACCCACTTCACCCGCCAGGGCGCGGGCTGCGGTCAAGTTGCGGCCGACCACGATCACGTCATGCCCGTCGCGCGCGAGAAGTCGCACAAGCCGGGACCCAAAGACCCCATATCCGCCAACAACAGCGACTCTCACGACAACAATCGCGCCCGAAACGCAGGATCGGGCAACGCGCACATATCGCCGCGACCAAACATGGCATAGCGATTACGCGCGATCCTTTGATAAAACCAGTCGCGCACCGGGCGTGGCAGAACCTTGAGGCCTGCAAACAGATAGCCTAACCCACCCGACCGTTGCCCCACACGGATCAGTGCGTCGAAATCACGCCATACCGTACCCTCTTCGATAAATAGCCATGTATCGGGGTCACGAGGATCAAGCCCATGCAAGCGCATCAGCCTTGCCCCTGTCTCGGACTGGATCGGTGCGATCCTGATCTCGCCAGAACAATCCAGATGATGAATCATCCGCGCGCCCCAACTGCAAAGGGCGCATGTGGCATCCATTACGGCGATTGGGTTATCTGATGTGGTCATGACGTCGGTCCTTCACCGCCATTTAGAACCTAGCCCGGACCCGCTCAAACACCAGTCGCCTGAAATTTCGCCATCAAATACGGCCCTGACCGGACGGGCGGGTAAACATCCGACCCATCCAGTGGCACAATCTCGGCATCCCAATCGGGTTGATGAAAGAACGCCAAAGACTGACGCGCTGGTTGGCCCGGTTTGGCCACGACCCGGTGCAAGGTACTGACCCAGCGATCCGCCGTCCAACGCGCCATCAGATCGCCGATATTGATCACAAAAGCGCCTTCGGGCGCAGGGACATCGACCCATGTATCACCTTGCTGCACCTGCAACCCTTGGCTGCCCGGCTGAGGCAACAGAATGGTCAATGATCCATAATCCGTATGCGCACCTGCACGCTGTTGCTTGTCCAAAGGCACATCGACAGTTGCGGGATAGTGCAGCGCGCGCAGTGCCGAGATTGGGTGTGTGATGAACGGATCAAAGTAGTGCCCTGGCAATGCCAAGGCCGCGGCAAAAGCCCGCATGACGCGTGCCGCCAAATCTTCCATCGCCGTATAATATGCCTCCCACGCGCTGCGAAACCCAGGCAGTTCCGGCCAGATCGTCGGCTTATAGCAAAAGTCGGTCGCTGCCGTGCTGGCACCCACCGGCACCCGCAAGGGACCGCCATTGAAGCTCTCTTTCAGATCTGGCGGCGTGTCCTCACCCTTGGATCGGGCCAAGGCCTCTGCATCCGGTCCCAGATATCCGTAAGGGTAACCCTGATACGGCGGCGCCAAGGCTTGTTTGGCCGCCACATCCTGCGCAAAGAACGCCTCTGCCGCGTGCCACACGTCAGCAATCACATCGGGCGCAATCCCATGCCCATCCAAAACTAAGAATCCAGTGTCACGACAAATCTGGTCCAACTCTTGTGCAAGGGCGCGGCGTGCATCGTGCTGTGCGCTCTCGAATGCGGCAAGGTTGAACCGAGGGAACACTAACCCAACACCTCACGCCATGAATGCTTGGGTCTAAAGCCCACCATGCGCTTGGCTTTGTCATTGGCATAGAATGTCTCATCACGGCGCATCTGGCGCTTGACCGGCACGCCATCATAGAAACGCGCGATCACCTCATCGGACGAAATGCCCACGGACATGTCATCGTTGGATACATTGAACACTTCGTAGCCCAGCCCATCGGTCCGCAAACAACAATCCACCATGTGCCCCAGATCACGGGCGTCGATGTAGGCAAAGATATTGCGGCGGCGCAGGGCCGGGTCATCCAGGTAGGCCGGAAATTGTACCGCGTATTCATGTGGTTCAATCACGTTGTTAATGCGCAAACCGTAGATGTCCATGCCCGTGCGCGCCTGAAATGACCGTGCGGTCGCTTCATTGCAGACCTTGGACATGGCATAGCTGTCATGGGGCACCGTCGGATGCTCTTCGTCAATCGGCACATACTCCGGCTTCAATTCACCATCGGCAAAGCAGACGGCGTAAGTCGTCTCGGAACTGGCAAAGATGACTTTCGGAATACCCAGCTTTGCCGCTGCCTCGATCACGTTATAGGTGCTCAATGTGTTCTGACGAAAACACTCGCCATCGGTGCCAATCATAACGCGCGGGACGGCGGCGAAGTGCACGACAGCATCATATTTGGGCACGCCTTTGCCCGGCTCCAACTCGTGGAAATCCGCGTATTGCGACATGGCGCCAATCACCTGCCCCGCATCGCTAAGATCAATCAACAACTCTGACACATCCAAGTCCGAAGGCATCCGATCCGCGTTCACGACGGTATGCCCCTGCCCTTGCAGATAGGTAATCGCATGTTTGCCAGCTTTGCCGCTGCCACCAGTAAAAAAGACGCGCATGTTGATCCTCCTGATGCGGGCAGATTAATCCGACCAGGGGGGACTGCAATGGCTATTCATTCCCGGCGTTGACCTATACGTTAAGGGCACCACTCACTCAATTCCGCAGGAGCATCCCATGCGCACGATGACCGCTGCCTTTAGTTTACTGGCCGCAACCGCTGTTCACGCTGAAAACCGCATCGACATGGTGCGCCCAGACGCCCCTGCCTTGGCCGCCTTTGGCGATCACAAAATCGGCGTGACGACCATGGTTTTCACCAACCCTGATCAGATCGATGTGGTGAACACCGGCGAAACCGGCGAACCGCCGCGCTATGACCGTGAGATGACAGTGGAAATCTGGTATCCGGCCACCGATGAGACGGAACCGGGTGGTTCCTATACCGCTCTGATCCGCGACGGTGTGACAGAGGCCACGCTTACAGGCCAGGCCGCCCGCGATGCGGTACCGGACACGGATGGGACCTTTCCGCTTGTCATTATCTCGCACGGCTATCCCGGCAACCGGTTCTTGCTGTCACCTTTGGCTGAAAACCTTGCGTCGAAGGGGTATGTGGTCGCCTCAATCGACCACCCTGACAGCACCTATGATGATCAAACGGCCTTTGGGTCAACCTTGGTCAACCGTCCTTGGGACCAACGTTTTGTCATTGACAGTGTGACAGCGCTTGAGGGTGACCTTGGCCAGATCATTCAAGACGACAACATCGCCATTGTCGGCTATTCCATGGGCGGCTACGGGGCACTGATCTATGCAGGCGCAGGTGTCACCCTGCTCAGCACCACCTATGAATGGGGCGCGCCGCAGGCACTGCTCGAACGCAACCTGATGGGCACCGAAAGCCATGCTGCATTGGCCGACGACAGGGTAAAAGCCATCGTGGCCTTCGGCCCATGGGGCAATAACACCGGGTTCTGGGACGCGGAAAGCTGGGCCGGGATTGAAAAACCGCTGATGTTGATTGCGGGTGAGGTTGATGACGTTTCGCAATACACCGCGATGCGCGGTATCTTTGACGACACCATGAATACCACCCGCCATTTGCTAACCTTTGCCCAAGCCAACCATAACGCGGGTGCGCCCATGCCCGCGCCCGCCGAAAGCTATGCGGTGTCAGACGCGCTTGGCTATGCCCCCTTCGATCACTATGCCGACCCGGTCTGGGATACGGTGCGTATGAACAACATCAGTCAGCACTTTGTGACCGGCTATCTGGACCTGCACCTGAAAGGCGATACAGAAATGGCAGCCTATTTTGACCTGACGCCGGTGGCCACAGACGGGGTCTGGTCGGTTGATGAGGATGGGGTCCAAACCGAAGAACACAGCTATTGGATGGGATTCCCGAACCGGACCGCGGCCGGACTGCGGTTTGAAACGAAACAGGCTGGTGAGTAACCGCGTACCGTTGGGCGAAAGGTCGACACCTATCCGACGCTGAGCAAAATCCGCACCAGCGCGGTTTGCGAATTGGCCCCGGTCTTGGCATAAATCCGGGTAAGATGCGTGCGCACAGTGTTGATGCTGATCCCAAGGTTCTTGGCTGCAGCAATCAAACTGTCCCCGCCGACGATGCGCGCGGCCAAGTTGAGTTGGGCCGCCGAAAGGCCATAAATTGCCTTCGCCATGTTCAGTCTTTTCTTCAAATCCCCGTCGCTCTGGATTTCCACAAACGTCATCTCATCGCGCGCAAACAGGGTGCAGAAAGCCACACGGCCATCGTCGGTTTCGCCAAAAACAATTGGCAACCGAAAGCTCTCGCCGCTTTGGGCAGAATAGCGATACTGTTGGAAGTACCGATGTTGTTCGGCAGCGCAGGCAAATCCCGCCTGCAAAACCTTGTCCCAAGCCGGTTTTGTAGCGCGCAGCCGCCCCCGAGAGATTTGCAAGCTTGGATGCGCCTTCAAGATCGCCATGGCGTCTTCCGGGGCCGCCAAGACCATCCCTTTGGCATCAACCGCCAAACGGTGCGCATCTTCCCTTTGGGGCCCGCGCAGCACGAAAGACGAGTAAAGAATCCGCCACTTGCCATCGGTCTTTTCCAGAACGCGTGTCTCGTAAGTATGTTCGACCTGTCCATCCATCTGAAAACACCGCCCGTCAAAAACCACCCAGGCCATACTGTCGTTGATGGTCAGGTTCACATTTTCGCGCCGGAACTCAACGAATTTACACGCAGATCCACTTGCAAACACCTCGCGGATATATCCCTCGATGGCGCGCCACCCCTCCAGCACGGTCACGCCAAACATGGACGAAAAACACACCTCGCGGGTGCGCTCATCCTGCACCCAACACGCGGCCCATGCGGGGAAGTCAGTATTTGCAAATGCCTCGGTCTCACGCGCTATCACCTGCATGATCGCCATGTGGTCTTGAGAGGTCTCGATGGGTGTGTTCACGCTTTCCTCGCTCTGATCGGTCGGTGCCTTTCGGTCGGCCAGCCATCTCTCCACATTAAACCACCTATGGCATGTTTGACGCGCTTCAATCCTTGCAACCATGCACAGCTATGGCGCGCGTAGAATGCGTCATCCGCAGCGGTTGCGTGATGGCTGGTGATGTCGATTATTCCTTTCATGTGCAACGGGTCCATTTGGCAGGCTCCTGTAACTGCGATCCAACGACGTGCAGTCTGCCAGAAACCCGATGCCCAACGTGTCATCCGAAGCGACCACACGTGCTGCGCAAGACGCCCTATAGAACAGCTTCAGATTCGCGCAGTATCCGCACGGTCACAGCACGAATGTGGGCGACTGCAGCCTTCCCCCGACGCGCGCCCTCTGTCATAAGAGCCCCAACAAGAATGAGGTTCGAGCCCATGCCCAGTGATCTTTTGTCCAACACAGACCCCGACGACTACAACGCCGACAGCATCGAGGTGCTGGAGGGGCTGGAGCCTGTACGCAAACGCCCCGGCATGTACATCGGCGGCACGGACGAACGGGCGTTGCATCACCTTGTGGCCGAAGTCCTCGACAACTCGATGGATGAAGCGGTTGCTGGCCACGCCAACCGGATTGAGGTTGAACTCCACGCAGACTATGCGGTCACAATCAAAGACAACGGGCGCGGTATCCCCATCGACCCACATCCAAAATTCCCAGACAAATCCGCGCTTGAGGTGATCCTCTGCACCCTGCACGCAGGTGGCAAATTCTCAGGCAAAGCCTATCAGACCTCGGGCGGTCTGCATGGCGTCGGCGCGTCAGTCGTCAACGCGTTGTCCGACAGCATGGTCGTACAGGTCGCGCGGAACAAAGAGATCTACGAACAGCGGTTTTCGCGGGGCATCCCACTCAGCAAGGTTGAAAAGGTCGGCAGCGCGCCCAACCGCCGCGGCACCACCGTGACCTTCCACGCCGACGCAGAAATCTTTGGCCATCACAAGTTCAAACCCGCGCGCCTTTTCAAATCCATCCGCTCCAAGGCCTATCTTTTCTCCGGCGTCGAAATCCGTTGGAAATCCGAGATCGACGATGGTGAGACCCCCACCGAAGCCACCTTCCACTTCCCCGGCGGCCTCTCTGACTACCTCAAGGAAACGCTTGGCACCGCGACCACCTACGCCGACAAACCCTTTGCAGGCACTGTCGATTTCACAGAAAAGTTCGGCGAACCCGGCAAGGTCGAATGGGCGATCAACTGGACGCCCGTGCGTGACGGTTTCATCCAGTCCTACTGCAACACCGTGCCCACGCCCGAAGGCGGCACGCATGTCAGCGGTTTCTGGGCCGCGATCCTGAAGGGGATCAAGGCGTACGGCGAGCTATCGAACAACAAAAAAGCCGGGCAAATCACCCGCGACGACCTGATGTCGGGGGGCTGCGCGCTTGTGTCCTGCTTTATCCGTGACCCGGCCTTTGTGGGCCAAACCAAAGACCGGCTATCCACCGAAGCGGCGGCCAAAATGACCGAAGGGGCCGTGCGCGACCACTTTGACAACTGGCTGGCCAACGACACGAAATCCGCAGGCGCGATCCTTGATTTCCTTGTGCTACGCGCCGAAGAACGGCTGCGGCGGAAGCAAGAGAAAGAAACCGCGCGCAAATCTGCCACCAAGAAACTGCGCCTGCCCGGAAAGCTGACCGATTGCACCAGCAAAGACCGCGTCGGGACCGAGCTTTTCATCGTCGAGGGCGACTCTGCGGGTGGCTCTGGTAAAGGCGCGCGCGACCGGAAAACCCAAGCGCTCTTGCCACTGAAGGGCAAGATCCTCAACGTCCTGGGGGCGGCGTCAAACAAACTGTCGTCCAACGCCGAGATCAACGACCTCTGCGAGGCGCTCGGGGTCGGCATGGGCACGAAATTCAACGTCGATGACCTGCGCTACGACAAGATCATCATCATGACCGACGCCGACGTCGACGGCGCGCATATCGCGTCATTGCTGATGACGTTCTTCTTCACGCAAATGCGGCCGCTGATCGATCAAGGGCACCTCTACCTCGCCTGCCCCCCGCTCTACCGGCTGACGCAAGGGGCGAAACGGGTCTATGTGGCGGACGACGCGGAAAAAGACGCGGTGATGGCCAAAGGCTTGGGCGGCAAAGGCAAAATCGACGTGCAACGGTTTAAGGGGTTGGGGGAAATGGACGCCAAAGACCTCAAAGAAACCACAATGGACCCCGCCACCCGCAAACTGATCCGCGTGACGGTCCATGACGAAGAGCCGGGGGATACGGCGGATCTGGTGGAACGTCTGATGGGGAAAAAGCCCGAGTTGCGGTTCCAGTATATTCAGGAAAACGCGCGGTTTGTGGAGGAGTTGGATGTTTGAGGCAGATGAGGCTTCCACCAAGCTCTCAATGATTCTCAAACTACTGCCTTTGTTACCCGTTTCCGGTTTCATCTTTGCCTTTTTGTTTGAGGGCAGTTTTTACTACTTTTGGGGAGTTGACCCGCTTCAAATTGTTGAGTTCTCTGATTTGGTACGGGCAGGTGTGTTCTATATCGTCCCTGCAATTCCGTTTTTTTACTAGGTCTTTGGCTAGGACATTCTGGAGCTGGAGGAGTTCAACAAGGTGAAAATCATAGTATCAATGCCCTTGGGCATGAGATGCTATATCATACACTCAAGTATTTCACGGCAGTCCTTGCTATCTCGTATATCTTCTTCGGATTTGCTCCAACGGTAGGTCCGTCGATATTGATCTTTGTCGTTGCGTTGGGTAGTTCGATATTGATTTTTAGATCAGTTTTTGTTGCCGAATTATTAGGATCAATCAAGAACTTCGTTTTCTTCCTGTCACTCTTCGCCACGATTGTTGCGGCTAGTGGAGCCTTTGAGGGTATGAGGATAAGATCTGGAAACTACAGCGATTTACCTTCAATACAATTTGCTGAGATTGAAATGGAGCTCCCGTCAAACGCAAAGGTTGTCCGCAATCTCTCCAATGGAATGCTAGTATTGTTACCTGACGACAAAGCGCTAAGATTTTTCGAGGACAGCTCCGGCGCAGTCACAGCATTCCCGATTGATAGAGACCCTTTTCTCGGGGTCGCATGTTACACGTTGGACTGGTGCGGCCTCTCAGGTTGGAATTAGCTATTGAGGGCGGCGGTCACATAGCAAACCGTGGGATAGGGCTCGAATACATCTTACCAAACACAAGGACGCCTTCGGGTGCGCACCCCCATCAACCGCCCTTAGTAAAGCTGCGCATGAATTCACACCCCAAATCAACGAGATGATCTCGCAACAGCAGCAATATCGCTGACAGCCGCCCCGTAGACCGGGGCCTGTCCCGGCGCACCGCGTATGCACAGGTTGTGTACAGCATGTGTACGCAATGCTCCCCACTCTTTCCCACCGTCAAATTCGCCCTACCTCTCCCTCATGCGCACCCTTCTCCTCGCCCTCACCCTCGCCTCGCCCCTCGCCGCCCAAACCATCGAGACCGACCTCGAACTCGTCCTGCTCGCCGATGCCTCCGGCTCCATCGACGCGGATGAGCTGTTGTTCCAACGTCAGTCCTACGCCATCGCGATCACCGATCCGGCGGTGGTTTCCGCCATCGAAAACACGCTTTACGGCTCCATCGCCGTCACCTACGTGGAGTGGGCCCAGACACAGGCCACCGTCGTGGATTGGACCATCATCGCGGATATGGACAGTGCGACAGCCTTCGCCGAAGCCCTGATCGGCCCGCCCCGTCAGGCCACCGGGCGCAACGCCATTGGGTCGGCGCTGCTGTATGGCAAGGATCAGATAGAAGGTAACGATATCAGGGGCTTCCGCCGCGTGATCGACTTTTCCGGGGATACGATGGGCAACAGCTATGGCCCGCCGATCACAGTGGCACGGGATGAGGTTGTGGCCGCAGGCATCACCATCAACGCCTTGCCAATCCTGCGCAACGAAAGCTTTCAGAACTTTGACCTGCCCGCCGCCTATGAGGCCAATATCATCGGTGGGCCCAACGCCTTTGTCATGCCCGCCCAATCTGGGCCAGAGTTCACAGACGCCGTGCGCCGCAAGCTGATCTTGGAGATCGCGGGCACGACACCCCAAACGCAGTTCGCTTCACTCCTGCTGGATACTCTCAAGGAAGGCGAGTAGGTCGACAATCGGCTGCGAGGTCATGATCGGCTGGCCGGTTTCAGCCTTGGTCGCGACATCCGTGCCTTCAAAGAAATCACCATAAACCGGCATCATGCTGCCGTGGCTGATCAATGGGTCACGCCCGTCAATCCGCATCACAACACGGGTCGTGGGGAACACACCGGCGTTGCGTGCCTCCAATGTCGTCAGGTCCGCCGGGGCCACCACCAAAGAGGGCGACATCGGGCCATTGCCGATGGCCGCATTGCCGTGGCAGGTCGCGCAGTAAAACCCATAAAGCGCCTCGCCCTGCATCGCGTCCTGCGCCGCCACCGGGGCAGCAAGGCCCAAGGCCACGACCAAAGGAAATAGTCGCATCACGTCCTCCTTTTGTGCTGTTCAAGTCAGCTTAGGCGGCCCGCGCGCAGAGCGCGTTGATGCAAATCAATCCTTGGCTAGCGCAGGCTGAGATTGCCAATCGCCGCCCGGATCATCGTATCGGTGTCATCGCTGTCACCCGACACGGCCAACCCGACCAATGCGCCCTTCTCACCGCCAAAGGCGCGGGCGTAATCTGCGGCCAGATCAACGCTTTCACTGAATGACCCGGTGCCTGCCTGCCGCAAAGCAATAGTCACACCCTGCCCCTGCGGGCCATAGGGCGACTGGATCACCTGACCACGCGCATGGGTGCCGCCCCAGGCGTATTGCATAATGCGCACATCATCGTTGCCCAGAAGACTGCGAATGTTCGCGCCTTCCAGACTGGGCGCGATGCTTTCCGGCACAAAGACGAAGTAAAGCGAGATGTTGCGGTCGTCCCCGCCCTTGCGGCTAAGGTCGGTCGCAGGAACGGACTGTTCAACCGTCCAGTTCCATGTCGCACCTGAAGACCCCCAGCTTTCACGCCCCACGCGGCTCCAGGCGATGGAGACAGAGCCGTTCGAGACCAGCCCAAGGTTCTGCCCAAACGTGTAATCGTTGGAACTAAAGAGCGACAACCGCTGCTCTTGCCAGCCATTGCTGAAACTGATCGGCCCTGCGCTGGCACTGACGGTGGTTGCAAGGGCAAGGGCGGCGGAAAGCAAGATGCGCATGATCAGGGTATCCTTTGTGGGCGTTTGCACAAAGTCCTACCGCACTCGCACCGTTCAGAAACCTCTGAACGGCTGATGTCACGTGAATGTCAGCTTTGGTTACTGCTGGATGCTCTGCAAATACTCAGTCAACACAAGCAATTTCATCGGTACCGGCGTACCCAGCCCGTCGTTTTCGACGATGACGGTTTCGCCCAGATCACCCGCGCCGAATTCTGGCATGGCCACGCTGAAGTGCGCACCGCGGTCCAGCCCGTCAATTGTGCTCATAACCTGATTTGTGGGGAAAGCACCCCCGTTGCGAGCCGCAATCGTTGTCAGGTCAGGCGGGGCAACCGCAAGATTGCGTGCCGCGGCACCGCCACCCGTGCCATCGGCCCCATGACAGCTCGCGCAGTTTTCCATGTATGCCGTGCGCCCGTCGATGGGCTCTTCAACACAAGCCGCCAAACCCAATACTGCCAGAACGATAAAATACCGCATGTCGTGCCTCCTGTTTTGGATAGAATGTAACAGATCGCAGCGGGCTGCCACTATGATCTACGTCAGTCCACAACTAAGCTTGCCGAAAACAGCAAAGGGTCGCCCATGTCGCACCATATTGTCATTATGCTCGCCGCCGGGATTGGGATACCGGTCTTAGCCGCCCTGAATGCGGCGTTGGGGCGCTATATCGGCTCTCCGGCGGTGGCTGCGGCTGTTCTGTTTGTCGTGGCATTCGCTGTCTCTGCTGTGGTTGCTGTTCTGACAAACCCGCAAGCGATGGCAAAACTCGCGTCTGCGCCGAAACATCTGTTTCTGGCGGGGGTGTTGATCGCATTCTACGTGCTGTCGATCACATGGATCGCGCCAACGATGGGCGTCGGGAATGCCGTTTTCTTTGTGCTGTTGGGCCAGTTGATCTCAGCGGCCGCGATCGACCACTTTGGGCTGTTCACAGCGCAATCCTCGCCACTGACTCTGACCCGCGCGGCGGGGATCGCTTTGATGGCCTTTGGCGTTTTTGTTACGCAGAAAGCGTAAGAACCAGATCCCAAAGCGCGTCTGGCACATCGACCTGCGTCATCACATGCCGATTAGCGCCGGGAATCCGGGCACCGTCTTGTTCCGCCACGGCCTCTGCCACGCGTGCAAAGCGCGCGCCAAAATCCGCGTGATAGGTGCCGGGGTCCATCAGGATATAGAACTGACCCAAATCATGCGGTTTGCCGTCCGGCATTTTCAATCCGGCCACATCCAGCGAATTGACCGATCCGGTCATACCAGCCGCAAGCAACTCAACCATCAAACCAAAACCCCAGCCTTTGTAGCCGCCCGCACTAACCAAGGCACCTTTCAGTGCGGCGTCCGGGTCCGTCGTTGGCGCGCCGCTTTCATCGACAGCCCATCCCAGCGGTATCGGTTCATCCGCCGCCTTCGCCATCGTGATTTTGCCGAGCGCCACGGCAGAGGTGGAGAAATCAAAATGCATCGCTGGCTCACCATCACCTGGCACGGTCATCGCGATGGGATTGGTGCCAATAACACGCTTGTTGCCGCCGGGCGGTGCAACGATGGGGGATGCATTGGTCATGCCGATCCCAATCAATCCGGCAGCGGCGATTTGCTCCGTGAAGAAACCCAGCGATGTGCAGGTGTGCGCATGCGCAACAGCCAATGTCGCGACACCGTTTTCGCGCGTAGCAGTGACAGCCTCTGGCAGAGCGGCTGCAAAGGCGGGTTGCGCGAAACCAAACTTGGCATCTGCGAGGACAGCCGCCGGACGCGGGCGGCTGACCACCGGTGTAACCGTCCCGTTCACCCGACCGGATTGCAGCTGTGTGCAATAGCTTTCAAGGTAGTAGAGACCGCAGATGATGTTGCCCAAAGCCTCGGCCCGCGCGACCGCCTTGGCCACCGCTGCAGCCTGCAACTGGCCTGCGCCATGGGCCAAAAGTGCGGCGTGGCTTCGCGCCTCAATCTCGGTGACAGATACTTTCATGATGTCTCCAATACACCACCGTTCAGGCGTACCCGTCGGTCCATGCGGGCTGCCAATTCCAGATTGTGGGTCGCGATGACAGCGGCCAATCCGGTGGCGCGGACCAGCCCCATCAGCGCGTCAAAAACGCGATCTGACGTGTCAGGGTCAAGGTTACCCGTCGGTTCATCTGCCAAAAGCAATGAGGGTTCGTTTGCAAGCGCGCGGCAAAACGCCACGCGTTGCTGTTCACCGCCCGACAACGCGGCCGGGCGGTGTGACGCCCGTTCCGCGATGCCAACGCGATCAAGCAATTCCATCGCGCGCGCGTTTGCCGCCTTGTCAGCAACGCCGTTTGCCAGTTGTGGCAGCACGATGTTCTCCAAGGCGGTGAATTCTGGCAGCAGATGGTGAAACTGATAGATGAACCCGACGGTCGAACGCCGCACGGCGGTGCGCTTGCGGTCTGATAGGCGGGTCATATCCGTGCCTTCAATCTGCACTGTCCCGGCGTCGGGCGTATCCAGTAGCCCCGCGATATGCAGCAGCGTCGATTTGCCTGCACCTGAGGGTGCCACCAAGGCCACAACCTCACCCGGCTTCACATCCAGCGACACCCCCTGCAACACCCGCACTTCGTTCGGCTTACCTGTATTGTAGGATTTGGTGAGGTCAGTGACCTGCAATGTGCAATCACTCATATCGCAGCGCCTCGACAGGGTTCATGCGGGCCGCACGGCGCGCAGGGAAAATCGTGATAATCCACGACAAGCCAAGTGACAGCGACATGGCCTTGGCGACATCAATCAGACGTAACTCAGCGGGGATGTTGTAGATCCCGCGGATGGACGGATCCCAGACGCCGCCACCTGCAACGTAGTTCACAAGGCTGAAAATCGTATCAATGTAGATGGCAAAGAGACATCCGAGGATCACGCCCAGCGCTGTGCCAATCGTGCCGATCCCGGCACCGCAGATGAAAAACACCCGCAAAATCGACCCTTCGGTCAGCCCCATCGTGCGCAGGATACCGACATCGCGGCCCTTGTTTTTGACCAGCATGATCAAGCCGCTGATGATGTTCATCGATGCCACCAGCACGAGGATCGACAGGATGATAAACATCACATTGTCCTCAATCGTGAGCGCCCGCAGGAACCGCCCGACCCGATCTTGCCAACTATAGGCCCAAAAACCAGGACCAGCGGCGTTGGCGATCTCTTGTTTCAACTCTTCGGACTGGTTGAGGTCATCCAGCCTGATTTCCAACTCATCCGCCACGCCGTCCCGGTTAAAGATCAGCTGCGCGACATCAAAGGGCAGATAAGCGCGCACCTCATCGATCTGAAAACGTCCGGTCGAGAAGATATAAACAACCTCATAGGCATTGCGCCGGGTGGCCTGCCCCATGGGCGTCGCGGCACCCGAACGCGTGGTGATCTCGATGCGGTCGCCGATTGTCAGGCCCAGGTTATCCGCCAGCGCCGAACCGATCGCGATGCCATTTGGCAGGTCGTCAATATTGCCGATAGTGCGTTCGCTCTGCACAATCGCATCCGACGCTTTCAAGTCATCCAATCGAATACCGTAGATATCCGCCAATCCAATGCGACCAGAGCCTGAGGCCATCGCCTGTCCACGGACCAATGGGGCCACGGATTGGACGCCTGCAACGGCCCGGATATCTCCGGCAACGCCTTCAAAATCCTGAATGACCGCGCGTGGCATCACCACCGTCACATGCGCGTTCGCCCCTGCGATTGTGTCAATGAACTCCGCGCGAAAGCCAGATCGCACCGCCAATGTCGCGATCAACGCAAACACGGCGAGCGTGACACCGATCAGGCTGATCCAGGTCATCACGCTGACGCCACCTTCGGCGCGTTTGGCACGAATATAGCGCCATGCGATCATCCATTCGAATTTTGCAAAGGGACGTGTTGTCCTCACCTCGGCCATGAATGCTCCTGCTTGGCGTTTGCCGCAACGTGGTGCGCGGAGGGGAAATGGTCAAGGTGGTCAGTGTTTATCTTTGCACGCTAACCAGTCTGGGCCGCTGACCTTGGTTGTCCGCGACAAGGGTTGGGCGCGTCAAAGGCGGGTCGGATTTCATCGATGGCGGCTTGCGCCTCTGCTGCGCGGTTGAGGCCGCCTTCTTGCGGAATGGCAATGTGAGCGCGCCGAGCAACGCGGCAAAGATGGCCCAACCGCCCAGAAACCCGGTGCCTGTAGAGGCCGCACCGGCTACGCTGAGCGGCATTGCCGGTGTAAAGTCACTCCATACCGCCTGCACGGTCGCTGTATCCGCCATGCGGTGCGGCATCATCAGGCGTTTCATGGCAGACGCCTCACGCAGGATCATCAGGTTTTCGCTGAGCCGCGCATGTCGCGCAAAGGTGCGCCGCCACATGGGTTCTTGCGAGGCGACTAACGGAGTCTCGGCCATCGCCTGCAACATCTCTTCCCGGCCCATACCGTCGGCCAAGGCGGTCTGGTCGAATTCGACAACCTGCCGCGTCAACTCGTCCACCTGTCCGGCCAAGCGTTGGAGGTACTGCTGCGAAAATTCGGGGAACTGCGACAGGCCAGCGGCCCCCATCAGCCCACCGACCAAACAAAGGACCCTGATCATATCAGCGCCCGCAATAGGGAAATCATCGTCATCTGCTGCCTCGTGACGTCTTGTTTTGACGGAACCTAGCAGATTTTGGCTGAGGTGTTAACGCCTCAGGCACCTATGCGCGTTCTTCCGCGTCATTACGGAGCCAATTGATGACGTTTCCGGCATCCTGATCCGGTGGGAACACCGGGTAGAAGGTTTTCAAGATCACCCCGTCCCGCACAATCATGGTCAGGCGTTTGTGCAAATGCTGCCCCTCAACCTCGATCCCGGGCAGATCAAGCGCGCTGCCCAGCGCCAAATCAACATCTGACAACAGTGGGAACGGCAGGTGCAGACGTGCCGCCGCTTCCCTCTGATAGTCCGTTGCCTGCGTAGAGACCCCGTAGAGCGCGTCGACGCCCCACGCCCGCAATTCCGCGAAATGATCGCGGAAGGCGCAGGACTGCGGCGTGCATCCACGCGCGCCGGGGATCTGATCCCAGCCGTCCGGCAAATCCCGGTCCGGGCGACCGGTCATTGGATAGACGTAAAAGACCGCCAGCCCACCCAAATCCGACAACGTAACGTCCGGGCCAATAGTCGCTGGCAAAGTCACAGTTGGCAGCGACATACCTTCCAGATGCGCAGCCTTACCATCGTCGGCAGGTGCCGGGATCAGTGACCAGTCTACTTCGGTCAGGCTCACGCGATGCCTTCGTAGATTTTGGCAATCTTCGCAACGGCGTCTTCCGGCGGCAGTTCTTCACTCTCCCCAGTGCGACGGCTGGTCACTTCGACCACGCCGTTCTTGAGGCCGCGTGGCCCCACGGTGATCCGCCAAGGCAGCCCGATCATATCCATGGTGCCGAACTTGGCCCCGGCCCGTTCGTCGCGATCATCATAGAGCGGCTCAAGGCCGCGTGCCGTCAGCGACGCATAGAGCGCTTCACAGGCCGCGTCCGCCGCCTCATCGCCCTGACGCATGTTCAAGATGCCACAGTGGAAGGGGGTCACGCCCTCGGGCCAGATAATGCCCTTGTCATCATGGCTCGCCTCGATGATTGCCCCTAGTAGGCGTGACACGCCAATCCCGTGGGACCCCATGTGGACAGGCACTTTGCCGCCCTGCCCGTCATCAACCAAAGCCCCCATCGCTTCAGAATATTTGGTCCCGAAGTAGAAAATCTGACCCACTTCGATACCCCGCGCGGTGCGCTTGCGGCCCTCTGGGATCGCGTCAAAGAGCGCCTCATCATGGGTTTCATCGGTGCGCGCATAGCGGCTCGTGAATTCATCCAGCACAGCGGCGCAGGCCGCCTTGTCATCGTAGTTGATCTCACGGTCGCCAAACTTCAGATCGGTGATTTCGCTGTCATAGAAAACCTCGCTTTCACCCGTTTCGGCCAGCACAAGGAACTCATGCGTGTCATCGCCACCAATCGGGCCACTATCAGCGCGCATTGGGATGGCCTGCAGACCCATGCGTTCATAGGTGCGCAGATAGCTGACCAGATGACGGTTATAGGCGTGCAGCGCGTCTTCTTTAGTCAGGTCAAAGTTATAGCCATCCTTCATATAGAACTCGCGGCCCCGCATGACGCCGAAACGAGGGCGTACTTCGTCGCGGAACTTCCATTGAATCTGATACAGCGTCAGCGGCAAGTCTTTGTAACTGTTCACATGGGCGCGGAAAATGTCCGTGACCAGTTCCTCAGCCGTGGGCGTAAACAGCATGTCACGCCCGCCACGGTCTTTGATACGCAGCATTTCTTCACCGTAGGCATCATAGCGGCCACTTTCGCGCCAGAGGTCCGCCGATTGGATCGTCGGCATCTGGACTGCGATGTGCCCTGCCCGCGCCTGTTCCTCATGCACAATGTCCTCGATCTTACGCAGCACTTTAAAGCCCAGCGGCAACCACGAATATATGCTTAGCGGAAGCCTGCTTAATCATCCCCGCCTGCAACATGTAGCGGTGGCTGACAATCTGCGCCTCGCGCGGCGTTTCTTTGAGGACGGGCAGGAAATAGCGGCTCAGACGCATGGCGGTGACTTTCATGGTGCAATGTTCCGCAACGGTTTAAGCGCCTGCGGGGCGCCTCGCAAGCGCAGACGACACAGATCAATGATATTGCAGTGAACCGCATCCGGACTGCGTTATTTCACAGCCACCCTTGCGCCACCGTGCCGCATACCGCATCTATTGCGTCAAGCAACTACGGATCACACATGGCACTGCCGGTCGGACAACAAGCAAAATATTGGGGCATCGCGACGGCCGTCTTCTTGATCGCCCTGTGGTTTTTGGGTGATGTAATCCTGCCATTTGTTCTGGGCGGGGCGATTGCTTACTGCCTAGACCCGATCGCAGACCGCCTTGAGCGAGCCGGATGTTCAAGGATTGCGGCGGTCGGTATCATCACGCTTATCGCAGTTTTGGTCTTCGTTCTTTTGATCCTGTTGGTGATCCCGACCCTGGTGCAACAAACAGCAGCTTTGATCAACGCCGCACCTGAATTGTTTGAACGCCTGCGCAACGGGCTGACCGAGCGTTTCCCTCAGCTTTTGGACAACGAGAGCGCTGTTTATCAACAGCTTCTGGCGATCGGGAAACGATCCAATCAAAGGGTGGTGAGTTGGTCAACGGGCTGGTGTCATCCGCGCTTGGCCTGATCAATATCCTTGTGCTGATCGTCATTGTGCCTGTCGTCGCGGTCTACATGCTGCTTGATTGGGACAACATGACCGCAAAGATCGACGAGATGTTGCCCCGCGATCATGCTGAAACCATACGGATGCTGGCCCGCGATATTGATGCGACACTGGCGTCTTTCATCCGCGGTCAGGGCACGGTCTGTCTGGTTCTGGGCACCTATTACGCCGTGGCGCTGATGTTGGCTGGGCTGAACTTCGGCATGATCGTCGGCTTTATCGCCGGTTTGATCACCTTCATCCCCTATGTGGGCGCGTTGGTCGGCGGCGTGCTCGCTGTGGGTCTGGCCTTGTTCCAGTTCTGGGGCAGCGTAGAAGTCGTTGACGGAGACACGGTGACCTACGCGACCAACTGGCTGCGCATTGGTATCGTCGCAGCGATCTTTGGGCTGGGTCAGTTTCTTGAGGGGAACATCCTGACGCCAAAACTGGTTGGCGGATCCGTCGGCCTGCATCCCGTCTGGCTGCTTTTTGCGTTGTCGGTCTTTGGCACGCTCTTTGGATTTGTCGGCATGTTGGTCGCTGTTCCGATTGCCGCCATGATCGGTGTTGTCGCCCGCTGGGGCCTTGGACAGTACAAAGACAGCTTGCTGTATCGCGGACAATCCGGGAGCGACTAGATGTCAGATCAGCTCGCATTTGACTGGCCAACAGGTGTTGCGCTGGGGCCGGATGATTTCTTCGTGTCCACGGCGAATGCGCAAGCTTTTGCCATGCTCCGTACGCCCCAGACTTGGCCAGAACAAAAGCTCGCACTGGTCGGGCCCAAGGGCTGCGGCAAGAGCCATCTGGCACGTGTCTTTCAGACCCAAAGCAATGGTTTGCTGATTGCGGCGAATGAGATCACCGCCCCCTTCCATACAAATGCACAAACGGTGATCATCGAAGATATGGAGATGCTTAACCAAGCTGCGGAGGAGGTGGTGTTTCACTTGCATAACAATCTGCGCGCCGCAGGCGGGTCACTTCTCTTAACCTCGAATCAGCCGCCCAGCCGTTGGCCCATCGCCCTGCCCGATCTGGCATCGCGTATGCAGGCCACCACTATCGCACGGATCGACAACCCCGATGACGCGCTGCTCTCTGCCCTGATCATGAAGCTTTTTGCCGATCGTCAGATCAACCCCCAACCAGCACTGGTGCAGTATTTGACGTCACGCATTGAACGTTCTTTCGCCGCTGCCGCCGATATTGTGACCCGGCTTGATACCGCCGCTTTGGCGCAAAGACGTAAGATAAACAAAGCGTTGGCATCAGAGTTACTGGACAACCCCAACTGACACCGCGATACTGTCATAGAACCGCAACAAATGCGGACCAAAAGGCCCCAATGACTGACGCAAACTTTCTGGAAGGGGACTATCCGTCCCCGACAACACTTGATATCGACCTGAGCAGCCCGGCGCGTTTCGTGAACCGAGAGCTGAGCTGGTTGAGCTTTAACTGGCGCGTGCTGGAAGAGGCTGAAAACCCGCGCGTGCCTTTGCTTGAGAGGCTCCGGTTCTTATCGATCTCTGCGACCAACCTGGATGAGTTCTATACCGTCCGCGTCGCCTACCTGCGCGAGCTTGCAAATGAGGGCAATGTCACGCCCGGCCTTGACGGGCGCACGCCTGCCGAACAGCTGATTGTGATCGACCGCGATGCACGGGCGCTGATCGCCCGACAGCAGGCGGTGTTTACGGACCTGCAAGAACTGATGGCCGCACAGGATATCCATATTCTTGATCGCGCCGCGCTGAGCGAGACCGACATTGCCTATCTGGAAAATGTCTTCATTGAACAGGTCTTCCCTGTTTTGTCGCCGCTGGCGATTGATCCCGCACATCCGTTCCCGTTTCTGCCCAACGAAGGTTTTGCGCTGGCGCTGCAGTTGGAACGCCCAAGCGATAAGCGACAGTTGCGCTCTCTCTTACCTGTGCTTACCCAGATTGACCGCTTTGTCGCCCTGCTTAGCCGACCACGGGCATCGGTTTTTGCCGCTAGAAGAACTGCTTTTATTGCATATCGGGCGGTTGTTCCCGGGGTATCAGATCAAAGGAAACTGCGCGTTCAAGGTCCTGCGCGACAGTGATTTGGAGCTTGAAGACGAAGCCGAAGACCTGGTACGCGAATTTGAAACCGCACTCAAACGCAGACGCCGCGGCGAAGTGGTGCGTTTGAAGATGTCGCATGGCGCGCCTAACGCGTTGAAATCCCTCATCATGTCCGAGCTGCATGTGACCGAGGAATCGGTGGTTGAGGTTGATGGCCTGATTGGTGTCGCAGACCTTGGTGAGTTGGTGCTCGACAGCAGACCCGATCTGCTTTGGCCTACCTTTGCGCCGCGTGTGCCCGAACGGGTCCAGGACCATGACGGCGATATGTTCGCTGCCATCCGCCAAAAAGACATGCTGCTGCACCACCCGTACGAAACCTTCGACATGGTGGTCCGCTTCCTAACCCAAGCCGCCCGCGACCCCAATGTCGTGGCGATCAAACAGACACTCTACCGGACATCCAAACGCTCGCCCATCGTTGAGGCGCTTTGCGAAGCGGCGGAAGACGGTAAATCCGTCACCGCACTTGTCGAACTGAAGGCCCGTTTTGACGAAGCCGCCAACATCCGTCAGTCGCGGCGATTGGAACGCGCAGGGGCACATGTGGTCTATGGTTTCCTGAACTATAAAACCCATGCCAAGATTAGCACAGTGGTACGGCGTGAAGGGGACAAGCTGGTCACCTACACACACTTCGGGACCGGAAATTACCACCCGATCACCGCACGCATTTATACCGACCTGAGCCTGTTCACATGCGATGCCAAACTGGGGCGCGACGCCACGAAGGTCTTCAATTATCTATCGGGCTATGCCCAGCCCGATGGCCTCGAAAACCTTGCAATTTCGCCTTTGAATCTGAAGCAAACCCTGCTTGACCGGATCGCGGCAGAAGCTGAGAATGCCCGCGCGGGCAAGCCAGCGGTGATCTGGGCCAAGATGAATTCCCTGATCGAAAGCGATGTCATCGACGCGCTCTATGCTGCCAGTCAGGCTGGCGTGAAAATCAGCCTTGTTGTGCGCGGCATCTGTGGCTTACGTCCGGGTGTCAAAGAGCTGTCCGAGAATATTCGCGTCAAATCCGTCGTGGGGCGATTTCTTGAGCACTCGCGGATCGTTTGTTTTGGCAATGGCGGCAACTTGCCCTCCAAGAAAGCCAAGGTCTTTATCAGCTCCGCTGACTGGATGGGCCGCAACCTGAACCGCAGAGTTGAGACGTTGGTCGAGATCAAAAACGCGACCGTTAAAGCCCAGATTGTCAGTCAGATCATGGCTGCCAATATGGCCGATATCGCGCAAAGCTGGGTCATGTCGGCCGATGGCAGCTTCACGCGGTCCAGCGTTAAAGAGGGTACCTTCGCCTTCAATTGCCACCGCTTCTTTATGGAAAACCCCTCGCTGTCAGGGCGCGGATCCGCAGGTGCATCAGATGTTCCGCAGTTGACGCATACCGAGGATTAATCGAGGTTATGCCAGTTGCTCCATCAGTCATTCCTGTCTGATCATTGTCAAGGCGAAATCCACATTGAATCGATTTGAGCGATTACTACAAGCCTACCGTGTGGGACGGCAGATATATGGCGATTAAGACAGCCGTTGCGTTCAACCAAACGACCCACTGGCCAATGTGATTGTCACGTCCCTCAGCCCCGGCGGCTTGTCGGGGTCCGCGAAAGGTGGCAAGCAGTTCCTACCACCGTTTTGTCGTGCTCTTCGGCGATACGGCTATGCCACGCATATCTGTACATCCATGAGGCAGCTCGAAAAATTCATTGCTTTGGACAAGTCTGCGATCATCATTCACGTTTATGGCGAGGACCACTATGATATCGCCTCGCCTCGATTGAAAAGTGTCGAGGAAAACGCACGACTCGTTTTCAACGGATCCGAGATCGGGCCTATTCTTGCGGATAAGCAACGATCACTCCAACACTTCACGAAATTCGGCGTCCCCATGCCACCGGCACCGACCACTGGTACCCCTACATTCAGCAATGCACGCCGAGGAACATCAACATCCGTTTCGATCATCGATAGTCCCGATCAGGCAGATGAAGACTGGCGTGCCCCTATCGGGTGTTCCGGTCTAACTGTTGGTTCATCGTGGGTCTGTGGTCGATGGGAACGGTGATTTCCGGTGCAGGCGGACGATAGCCCAAAGCACTGTGCGGCCTGATGGTGTTGTAGTGGACGCGCCATTTGCGGGCGTGCCTAGGCAACTGTGTAACGCATCAGCGATTTGGCCTTCAGCGGTCACGCTGACGAACCGCATGTCGTCCTTTGCGATCAACGGGGTCATTCAGTCGGAGTACCCGTACAACCCGCTGGGTCAGCAGGTGATCCATTGGCTTGGGGCCGAACAAATGCGTTGGCGCTCACCAGGTTTTGATATGTTCTTGATTGGCGACTTTACGTCGCCACAGTGTATGCCCACTCAAGTGGCATGAGGTCTTAAGATTGGGTTTGCAGTCTAAGATGCATTCGCGCCGCAGATGTCCGCGATGAGAGCCAGTTGTGGCAGAGATCAAAGAACGGTGTGAGAGGAAGAGGCATGATAGCAGAACCCTGTTTGAACTATCGCTTTGTTTTGGCAAGACTACTGGTTGTCGTGTCCTTGGTTTGGAGCAACGCACTACAGGCTCAAGAGGCCAACACGCTGCCGGACTATGTGATCGAAGAGTTTGGTAGCCCGCCTAGCTATCCCTGATGGGCCGCTTTCAGCATCGCTTCAGCGGGCAGTTGAGGTGGCCTTTTTAGAGAGCATGACACAATCGATCTGGAGCAACGATCAATCAATCGCGCTGGCAGAAATCGTAGAGTCAAATGATCCGCGACTGGCGTGGTTGATTAGTGATCTCATGCGCTTTGTTCCCGGCCTAAGCAATTGAACACCGAACTCTCTGATGCTGCCTCGACCTTACTCGGTCAGAGCTTTGGGCCCGGCAACAACTGGGGCCACATTACGGATCGCCTTATCGCGTGGGACGTCCCGGCTCCGCCTGACTATTTGCCGGTCAAGCGCGCGATTTTCACAAGCGTATTTGACGGATGGGACCAAATCTTTGTTGAAGGCGACGTTGACTGGCGGCTCGTTTCCTGGGGCGGCGTGCTCATTGATGATCGCGCATACGACACCACAGATGAGCCATGCAATTGCATTCCAGCCGCAGACAATCCGCGAGTACAAAGTGCCGAAGATGCAAATTGGCTGGATGATGACGACATCGTTTTCGGTGTCGAAGTGAACGGTGAATATCGCGCCTATCCGCGTCGCATCATGGAAGTGCGCGAGATGGTCAACGACACATTGGGCGGGCGGCACCTTGGCATTCCTTACTGTACTTTGTGTGGCGCCGCCCAGGCGTATTTTACCGATCAATTGCCTGCTGGCGTCGACAGGCCGATATTGCGAACCTCTGGGCTTCTAAGTCGATCCAACAAGGTCATGTACGACCTGAACACTTACTCCGTATTTGATACCTTTCTTGGTGAAGCTTTGACCGGCCCGCTTGCCGACGGAAACCTCAAACTTGAGCAGGCAAGCGTGGTGACAACCGATTGGGGGGCGTGGAAGGCCGCACATCCGCAGACCACCGTGTTGGTCGAAGCGTTGGCATTAGGTCGCGATCCCGATTTTCGGAATGGGCGGGATGCCAATGGGCCAATTTTCCCGGTCGGAGATGTTGATCCGCGTTTGCCTGTTCATGAGGATGTCATAGGCGTCATTACAGCCTCCGGCCATCCCGTGGCGTTTCAGCGAAGTGCCGCATTTTTAGCCTTGCGAAACGGCGCAACGATCAATGTCGAAAATGTGCATCTTGTCCTTGACGCTGGCGGTATAAAGGCTGTGGACGTTGATGGCATGGATCTGGGAAGCCATCAGGCGTTCTGGTTTGCCTGGTCACAGTTCCACCCACAAACTGTACTTTGGACTGGGTGAGTTGGCGGAAGTGCCGCTGATACATGAATGGTGGTCGGCGTTACAACATTGAGAGGTGCATTTGCCTGACCATTTTGGGCCGACAATACCACGTCGGCCCAACGCTGGTTAGGGCAGGATATGCACCAAGGCTGAACCTTAGGTGCTGGCGCAACCTCTAGCAGGACTAGACGAATACGAACTCGTCATCAACCAAGCGCTCAAAGCCGAAACCATCCAAGCTAAAGGCTGTATCCCCGACAGCCCTGATCTGCACGGCATCAAAGCTTTCGCCGTTCTGGGTGACATTGATCTCTCCGCCACTGGCATTGACCACCTGCGACCCGATCATCTGCCCGTCGTTAAGGAACAGCACTTCGACATCGCCGTTGCCACGCAGCTCGTCAAAATCGAAGAACGCTTCGGTTGCGTCCCCAAAATCGCCATCCTGCAGTTTGAACGTGAGTGTTTCGTCATCGTTTACAAGGCCGAATTCGCCAGCGAAGAAGTTATCGCCGCGTGACCAGACACCGACTTCACCATCAACGAAGCTCAGTTTCTCCCAGCCACTTGCTTCGGCCTTCAGGCGTACATCGACATCGCGGAACGATACGGCGTTTTTCAGAAGAGGCAGATTGTCCGTATCGACAGCGTTCCCGTCGATGATCTCTGTTGCGCGCGTACCAAAGAATCCTTTTTCTTCGAATGCGACAGCCACGCCAATGGTGTCCGGCGCGACATCGCCGATGGTCAGCAGCGCCAGAAGCGGGTCGTGATCGCTGCCGCGGTCATCGGTGTCAGCAAACTCGGAATTCACATGCACGATGTCAAACTGCGCGTCGCCCGCCAAACCATCTGATACCAGAATATGATCGAGGGCCTGGCTGTTGCCTTGGAAGTTGAACGTATACCGCTCGTTTTCCGGCAAGGTGTTGGTCAGGTTTGTCAGCCCCGCATCTTCAAGCCCGGTGACTGGCGAGACGAATTCAAACTCGTTGAAGTCGCCAACAACCACGACATTTGCGTCGGCATCAGCTGCAATGGTATCTGCGACGAAACCGGCAACCGCCTCTGACTGCGCCTGTCGTTCATCAAGCGAGCCGTTGACGTTTACATCTTCCTGACGATCCGCAAAGTCCTGCTCCACCCCCAAAATCGGCGCACTGCCACCTTTGGACGAGAAGTGATTGTTCACAACTGTCACTTCCTCGCCGTTAAATGCGAACGTCGCGACAAGTGGCAAACGTGCCCCTGCAAAGCTGCCACCGGGGTCTTGTGTTCCGATGGTTTGCACCGACCCTTCGACAAGGCTTACCCGGTCCTCTTTGTACAAGAACCCGGTGCGGATGTTCCCGCCCGGCTGGCCGCCGCTGGCCAGATCCGTGATGAACGTATTATCGATATAGGCATAGCCGGAGCTGTCGTTCATGATCCCGTCATCGGCCATATCAATGGCGTCAATCAGGGTCTCAAACGTCAAGGCCGCTGAAACCACACCGTCACCGGTTTCGCCCCCAGTGCTGTCCTGAATTTCCTGCAGTCCGATAATGTCAGGGCTGCCAAGGTTATTTACGATCTGTGCGGCGATGGTATCAAAACGGCCGTCGCCCACATCATCATCAACGTTACGCGCCTCGCCATTGTTCGTCAGCGCCTGATCTTCGACAATCGGATCAAGGTTCAGCACGTTGTAGCTGGCAATTGTCAGCTGGTTTTCGGACCCGGCCAATGATGTGCTTTCGGGCTCCAGAAGCGACGGTTCGACGACGACAATCTGGTCTGTTGGGTTAATCTGGAAGTTGCCGAAATCGTAAGAAACAACACCGGTCACATCCTCCAAGGTGGCGCCGGTGTTGACGTCAACCGCATCAAGGCCAAAGTCCCAGTCGATCTGCACCTTTTCAGGGTTGAAATCATCGGGTGAGATATTCAGCGTACCACGCTCCGACAGGCCGGTGGCCCCTTCACCACCATCCACAACGACAAAGAGTTCTCCAAAACCACTTGTCCCCGATACCGCAACGGGCTGCGGTGCGGTGACCAGCATGCCTTCCAGACTTTCCCAGAAATCGATACCGTCAGTTTCTGGATCGAATGAGGTGAAGTTGTCATCCTCAATATTCTCGGACGGTAAGGGCCGCCCATCAGCACCCAGAATGACGGATGCAGGTAAGGCGTTGCCGCTGGACAATACTGTAATCTCCGGATTGCCGCCAATCTGCGTTGTGCTCAGATTGCCGGTGCCTTGGCCGCCCGGATAAAATTCGCTGACGGTGCCGCTGACATCCAGTGCATCGCCAATGGCCACGCCCGGCACGCTGCCAGTAAAGACAAAGATTGCATCTGATGTCGCGATATCACCGTCGCCATCAGGGTCCTGCATATAGAACCCGTTGGAGTCGACCGCGGTAACTATGCCGCTGGTGGTGACCTGCGCGCTGCCAACCCCCGTTGTCGGATCAAGCGGGGTTGCGCTGACAAGACCAGAGATATGCCCTGCCCCCTGAATTTCCATGATTGTCAGGCGGGGGCCACTTGTGTCGGTTTCATTTGTTGATCCCGGTGTGTCGCCTGCCTGATCACCGAAGGGCAATGCAACGAAATCACCTGTGCCATCAACGTCGCGCGCAGCACCTGCCGCCGTAAAGTTGCCATCGGCAGGGACAACCGTATCTGCATAGCTGAAGTCCGGATTTGCATCGCCGTCAACACCCGAAACCCCATCAAGAATGGTGTCCCAAGGCGCTGCATCAAATATGCCATCGTCATTGGTATCCAGATCGTCGCCCGCAGCACCGGTGAAGCCCTCAACAATCAGGAAGGTTTGCGGCGACCCGAAAAAATCGAGCCCTGCGACACCCACGTCGCCCGCTTCAAGATTGGGGTTCTGATCATTGGCGATTAGCACAAATCCGTTCTCATCGGCAGTGGCATCGCTCAGATCAATCGCGAAATCGATGGAGCCGGGCGCAAATTCACCGGATATGACCAGCAGGGTCTTGCCCGCGAGCGATGCACCGGGGTCAGTGAACAGCTCGACAAAGTTGGAGGTGTCATCAGTACCCCCAGGAGAAGAGATGCGGTATTCGTTAATCGCAACACTGACCTGAGGTTCGGGTGCGCCGGGTACGGGGAACGGATTGGGTGCGCTGGCATTATCTGTCACGCCATCCAGCGCATTTGGGCCGCTGAACGTCCACGCATTGGAGTTAAAGACCGGGTCTGGTCCCCCCGCGACAGGGCGAGATGCCCAACCATCCATGTACTCCCAAACCTCTCCGCTACCATCGGTGTTGATGTCGCCAAACAGGTCGACAACCACACCGTTCTGAAACAGCTCGATCGCGTCATCGCCATTGATCGATGCGGCGCTATCCGTGAAATCGGGCGCAAATCCAAAGAAGGCCGTAAAGTTGTCGATTTCACTGGCGATGTAGATTGTTGTTCCTGCGGCCAGCGGGATCGCTGGAAAGGTAAACTCTTCACCATCGCTGCCGCCGCCATTGTTGGCGGAGCCGACCCCGTAAATCGATAAATCCGCAATATCGTTGATTGCGGTAAGCTGAATAGCCTTGGGCAGCCCACCAAAAAGGCCGCCGTCAATTACGCCGGTGATCATCAAATCTGACATGATATCTAGTCCTTGCAAAAGAAGGAGAGCGCACAGCCGCCCCCACGGTTGAACAGGTCAAGTCTGCGCAGGGATACGGCGTCATTGCAACGGAGAGATGTCAGTTTTGACCCATCATCGCCCCACGGTGGTGGATTACCGCCTACGCTACGCGCAAAGAAGGCAAACTCGACAGCGGGATTGGCGCACTGAAACTGCTCAATGGGTAGCTGCGGCATGTCCATCTGACACGCGACGTAGGCTCTATCTTGTTCGATGATCCCTCTTTTTGCTGACAGACTTTTTTAAGAGGCGGTGATCATGAGCGTGTTCCGACATCCGCAAAACGGCACCTCTCCGGTCAATCATTCTTGCGAAACAATATACGTGACGAATGTTTGATGTTACTGCAAAGTTAAACAAGGCCGCGCTGGAGGTGGGGGTTTGCAACATCGAAGAACCTGTCAGCGATCCTGTTTGACAACGTATTTTATTAAAGGACAAGTCATGATCCGCATTCTCACCTTGCTCGCGCTCACCGGTTTGGCTGTCTCCAACCCGAGCCAACTTACGGCGCAGGACAGTCCCATACGCCCGGCAAAGCTGATGATTGTCGGTGCCGACTCTGGGGGTGTCACCCGGCAATTCTTTGGCCAGGTCGTGGCCCGTCAAACCGTTGATCTTGCCTTTCAGGTATCTGGCCAGATTGTCGCATTCCCAGCCACCGAAGGTCAGGGGATTGCGCAGGGTGCATTGATTGCGAAACTTGATGCCGAACCTTTTGAACTGCAACAACAGCAGGCCGCTTTGCAGGTCGAACAGGCCGAGCGTTTGGTTGCAAGATTGAACAACCTTGGCGCTTCGGCCTCTGAAGTATCAAAGCAGGATGCGGAAACACAACTGGCTTTGGCCCGCGTTCAACTGCGCAATTCCGAGTATTCTCTGGAAAACGCGACGTTGCGCGCACCCTTTGACGCGCTTGTCGCGAGCCGGAATGTCGCGAATTTTACAACAACAAGCGCAGGCGCCCCTGTTGTCAGACTGCATGATATGTCAGAGCTACGCATTGACATTGATGTGCCGGAGGTACTGTTCCAACGCGCAGGTCAGGATGCAACTGTGTCGCTTTTGGCGCGTTTTCCAACCAGCGATCAAACCTATCCGCTGGAGATACGAGAGTTCAATGCTGAAGCGT
This sequence comes from Yoonia sp. GPGPB17, assembly GCF_037892195.1. Taxonomy (NCBI): domain Bacteria; kingdom Pseudomonadati; phylum Pseudomonadota; class Alphaproteobacteria; order Rhodobacterales; family Paracoccaceae; genus Yoonia; species Yoonia sp. GPGPB17. Next base: position 266,660 of record NZ_JATACI010000002.1, on the reverse strand, counting down.
CTTCCATCGGACAAACATTCCGCCTGACACTAGGTATGGACAGACCGGACGGTCTAAGCGTTTTGCCGGGGAGTTCTGTTGTTGTGCTCGCAACTATGGGTGAAGGCACATCCCGTCTGATTGTGCCTGCGACAGCCATTCGGATCGCAAGCGACGGCGCCACCAGTGTCTTGCGTTTCACACCAACCGAAGACGACAACGGCACGCTTGAAGAAGTCGCCGTTGAAGTCACTGCAACGCGTGACGGGCAGTTCATGATCGTCTCAGGATTGCAGGCTGGCACAGAAATCATCCGGACTGGCGCGCAGGTTCTGGCAGACGGTCAGACAGTGCGTCGCTTTTCCGGCTACGCGAATTAAGGCTGGGTTATCTGATGAGAATTGCACGCGCTTCAATCGACCGGCCCATCTTTACCTGGATCATCATGCTGATCTGCCTGTTTGGCGGCATTTGGGGGTTTAGCTCCCTTGGGCGGTTGGAGGATCCCGCCTTCACGATCAAACAGGCGGTGGTCATCACCCAATATCCGGGCGCATCCGCCCAACAAGTGGCCGACGAAGTGTCAGAACCGCTTGAGGCCGCAATTCAGCGCATGGCCGAAGTGAGCGAGATCAAATCTGTCAACAGGCCCGGTGTCTCGCGTATCGACGTTCTGGTCGAGGACACAATCAAGGGTGACGAGCTTCCTGCGATTTGGACGGAACTGCGCGAGCGCTTGCAAAACGTACGGAATGAACTGCCGAGCGAGGCAGCGGCACCTTTTGTCGATGACGGGTTTGGAGATGTCTATGGCATCTTTTTCGCGATCACTTCCGAAGGATTCAGCGACGCAGAACAGCACCAGTTAGCGACATTTCTGAGGCGTGAAATACTGACAGTCGATGGTGTCGCTGACGTCGATATTGCTGGCTTGCCAGCTGAAGCGATCTTTGTTGAACCTGATCTTGCGTTAAGTGCCCAGCTTGGGATCGATCCGCAGATCATTGGTCAGGCACTTGCCACCTCGAACTCTATCTCTCAGGCTGGCTCGGTGAACGCTGGCGAGACGCGCACCCAGATTCAGCTTACCGAAGGATCGGATTCCGTCAGCGAAATTGCTGCGCTGACAATTGGTATCGGTGGTGATCTTCTGAACCTGATCGATATCTCAGAGGTCAGTCGCGGACGGCAGGATAACCCATCGCAGATCATTCGCTACAACGGGCAATCTGCCTTCACCATTGGTGTTTCAGGGGCAACAAACGAAAACATCGTCGAGGTCGGCAATCGTGTCGATGCGCATCTCGCGGCACTTGCCTCGGAAATCCCATATGGCGTCGATCTGCACCCGATATATCAGCAGCATGTCGTCGTGGATGAGTCGTCAACAGGATTTTTGATCAACCTTGCGATGTCAGTAGGCATCGTTGTGCTGGTCCTGGCCCTTTTCATGGGCGTGCGCGCATCAGTCGTTGTCGGCATGACGCTCCTGCTCACCGTGGTAGGGACCCTGCTTTTCATGGCGATATTCTCGATCGAAATGGAACGGATATCGCTGGGTGCGCTAATCATTGCGATGGGCATGCTGGTCGATAACGCTATTGTCGTCGCGGAAGGAATGCAAATCGCCATGGCGCGGGGCAAGTCGTCACGAGACGCCGCTGACGAAGCGGCGGGCAAGACGCAAATCCCGCTTCTGGGGGCCACGGTGGTTGGCATCATGGCCTTTGCGGGCATCGGATTGAGCCCGGATTCAACCGGGGAGTTCATGTTCTCACTATTCGCTGTGATTGGTATCTCGTTGTTGTTGTCCTGGGTGCTGGCGGTTTCCGTGACACCTCTGCTTGGCCACTATGTTTTCAAACAGGGTGTAGATGACGGCGGTGACCCATATGGCGGACTGATCTTCCGAGGTTACGCCAGCCTGCTGCGCGGAGCACTTCGCCTGCGCTGGCTTGTGCTGGTCGGTCTCGTCGGGATCACGGCCGCCTGTTATGTTGGCTTCGGCATGGTGAAACAGCAGTTTTTTCCAAACTCGAATACACCGCTATTCTTTGTGCACTATACGATGCAGCAAGGGACACCTATCTCAGCAACAGCTGACCAGATGGCTATCATCGAAGCCTATCTGGCCGAGCACGAAGATGTCGTCGCCGTTTCGACATTTGTGGGCCAAGGGGCCACCCGCTTCTTGCTGACTTACGGGGCCGAGCCCCCTAACCCGGCCTATGGCCACCTTATCATTCGCACCGAAAACCTGGATCGCATTCCACCGTTGCAGGCGGAACTCGAGGCCTTTGCCGCCGAGAACTTGCCAGAAGGGGAATTCCGCACCGAGCGCCTTGTTTTCGGCCCGGGCGGCGGCAGCCCAATTGAAGTTCGTTTTTCGGGCAACGACCCAAAGGTATTGCGTGATCTGTCGGATCAGGCGATCGCGTTGATGACCGCCGCCTCTACAAACATTATTGCGCCGCGGATCGACTGGCGCGAACAGGAACTTGTTTTGCGACCGCGCTATGTGACAGAGCGAGGACAGGCCGCGGGCATCACCCGAGACGATATCGCTGACAGCTTTCTGTTCGCAACAGATGGCTCCACCGTCGGTACGTACCGCGAGGGTGAGCGCGCTATTCCTATTGTGATACGGGTGGCACCCGGCTCTGACGTAGGGATCATGGATCAGGTGCTTGGAACACAAGATGGATCTTCGCTGCTCCCGATTGAGCAGATTGTGGATGGTTTCGCGCTGGAGCCTCAGAACACCGTCATCCGACGTCTGGACCGCGTGCCAACACTCACAGTTGGTGCCAGCGTTCCGGCAGACATGACAGCAGCCCAAGTGCATGCCGAGGTGCGCAGCACCATCGAGGCGATGGAGTTGCCGCTTGGATACAAAATGGAGTGGGGCGGAGAGTTCGAATCCTCGGCCGACGCGAATGCCAGTCTTGGCGCTCAGTTGCCGGTCACTATTCTGATTATGGTGCTGATTACCGTCCTGTTGTTCAATGCACTGCGGCAACCATTGATTATCTGGCTGCTTGTCCCGATGTCGGTTAACGGCGCGGCCATTGGGCTTTTGGGGGCCGGTTTGCCCTTTACCTTTACCGCCCTTTTAGGCCTGCTGAGCCTGTCCGGCATGCTGATCAAAAACGGGATCGTGCTGGTCGAGGAGATCGACATCGTCCGCCGCGAAGGACGCGCACTGCGAGAAGCCATCGTCACCGCATCCACCTCTCGCTTGCGCCCGGTTCTGCTGGCGGCTGCGACGACGATTATGGGGATGGTACCGTTGCTCGGAGACGCGTTTTTTGTGTCCATGGCGGTCACCATTATGGGTGGTTTGGCATTCGCTTCGATCCTGACACTTGTCGCTGCGCCGGTGCTCTATGATGTGTTCTTTGGCGGGGCGAAGCAGAGTAGATCGGCTAGCAACACCGCAATAGCATGACCCATGTCCGCAACCCTTGGCGACAGCGGCGCATCAGGATTTTTCTCACTTGTCCGTGCGGAATGAGACTGAGTCTCTTACGCATGATTCTTGTCATGTTGCGCACTGCTGGCAGGCAGCCAACCTATAGTCTTGAACCGTCTCACGTCATGACTGTTTGGCGACGCAAAGCTTTCGCTAAGTCACCTAAAGCATTGTTAGGTAATGATATTACAAGGACCAAGACGCATCACCTTACCTGTTAAGACACCATAACTGTTTACGAAAAGCGGTCATTGTGCTATCTTTCCACCATTAAATTACGTTTTGGTTTTTTCATGCCTCGCTTATTCTGCGGCGGCCTCCGAGTTATAGATTTAGGTTTTTCTGTAGTCATTTCTGCGGATGCGTCGGCGATTTTTGTCAGATACCGGGTTCCCTTTCGCATAGCGCGTTACGGAGATCCGAAGTCATGAATTTTCGCGACGCAACCTTGGTTTCACTCGCCTCCCCTGACTTGCGCGACGGTCTTTTGACAGAAGAGGCTTTGGCTGGCTTGGCCGCTGCCGCTTACCGTATTGATCCCGGTGTATTGTCTGCCCCATGGGCGGCGGCGTTTGACAAGGTCGAACTTGCGCTTGCTGTTCGAATTGCGTGATCAGGCTCAGGTTCGGTTCTCACTCGACGTGACATCTGGCCGTGGCGACGGACAGATTGACCGGATCGTTCAGGACCCTCTTGACCCCGCACCAGATGCGATCTGGCAAGGGGCCGTGATCGGCCAGGGCCGCGTTGGCGGCGGGCGCATTGCCGAAGTGTCCGGCTCATTCGTCGGATTGGGCGACGTAGATGCAGTCATTGATCAGGCTGGCGGTGTGCCCGCGGATGGGCTTAGCGCGTGATGTAGCGCGCTTGGCAGAGATCGCCGCACGGTTATCAGCGGCAACCGGGCGTGCAGACAGCATCACCTCTCAGGATGTTTCCGATTGGGTTGGCCGGTCCGGTGCATCCGACCTTTCCACCTTTATGAATATGAACAGCCAGGTCGATGTCGGCGGTGGGTTTGGGATCAGGTTTGTGTCTGACGCACCTGCGGTCGATAGCCCGATCCGCCTGTCCTTGAACGCGGTCATTCATATCGCTGAGCCGCAACCGAACACGGCAAGTTTGATGTCACTGATCCACGCGACCCGACGCGCCAAAGAGCTGTTCACAACCAGCCGCGATATTGCTGCACCCACACCCGGGATCGACAGGCGCGGCGCGGTTGTTGGGCTTTGGTTGGTGCCTCTCGATTGGTTCGAAGACAATGACTGGCCTGGTGCCAACCCCGCCGCGCGCCGGGATGCCGCAAACATCTGGTTGCGTGAACTCGGAATAGCGATTGCCACGCCAAACTAACCATTTGGCCGTGTGGTGGGCCCGTCGAACCCCCGCCGCACCGCCAAATCAAGGTTCGGCCCTCACGCCCTGAAGGGGCATCAAGAACGGAGAACCGCATGTCCATTGCATATCCCTTTGTAGACGTCGACGTAGACACGTCCGGCCTCGCGCCGGTGATGCGCCGAGCCCCCGGTGTCCTGGCCGTGGTTGGCGTCAGCACACTTGGCGATGCGCCAGCGAATACGCCACGTATTGTCGGCTCGCTTGAGGAAGCCGCCAATATGTTCGCCACCGTCGACGGCGATGGTGCGGTCACCGCAACGAGCCCCCTTTATGAGGGGCTGGTCGCAGCAATGACTCAATCGCCTGGGCCCAGCAAGGTTTATGGCGTTAAAGCTGCGGCGGACGGCATTCCCGCAGCGCTTGCCTCGTTGAACGCTGCGGACGATGTGACGTTCGTGACATTGGCAGGCATCGTGGCAAGTGCGCCACCCGATGCCGGACATCGGCGTCGGTGACAAACCCGGATGTTGCCGCCCTCTTTGCCCATGTGCAGGCAGCCGCCACAGGCGGTGACAAAAGGATGGCTGTCTTCGCCCTCGATCCGGCGCTCACGGCCGAAGGTGCGGGGCCCTATGCGGCGGCCGCAGATTCCGCACTGGTCGATTTCCGGTCGTCGCGCAGCATCGCTATCGCGGCGCGTGGTGCCGTCAGTGGCGGCGGGGATGCACAGATCGCCTGTGCTGCTGCCGCTGCTATTGCCGGTCAGGCGCCAGCAACCTCGATGGTCTTGAAACGCTTAGGCGGGTTCCAGATCCCGCTTGAGGCGCAGTATTCACCCAGTGAAATCAAAGCGATTGCCGCTTTGGATATCATCCCCATCATTGATCCGGCATTGATCGCCGGGCCCAGCCTACACTTTGCCGACGGGCGCACCTACACGGATGACGCCACACTTGGCTACATCGATGTCGTGCGCCTTTTGGATGATGTGGAATTCCGTCTGAAAGCAGGCCTAATCAACATGATCGGGGATGCACGGATCACCAAGGCCGGGCTGATCTCGGTTGCGACCCGTGCGCAGGGCATTCTGGGTCGCCTGCTTGGCCCCGGTGGCATCGACGCTTTTGAGGTCCGCATACCTGTGCTGGAGATCCTGCGTGCGCCACGGGCCAGTTGGACTGCACCGCAAACCAACCTCGTCACCGAAGCGCGCGGCAACCGTGAGGTTCAGATGATGGTCAATATCGTGCTTGGGCCATCGATCCATCTGCTCAAGATCAATCTGGCCCCGACATACACCTAAATCCGGTCACTGACCAAACCAAGGCTATTGCCACAAGAGAGGACTAAGACATGTCAATGAACTGGCGCTCAAGACTATCCGTTTCTGTCGAAGCACCCGGATCGGAGGACCCCATTTCCGTTACCCCCATCGATTCTTTGCAACCAAGCTTTTCATTTCAGGCAGAGCCGGTGCATTCGATCGAGGACACGCATCTGGGGGTGATCTACTCGCCCGATCAGATCAATTTCTCAATGACAGTTAAGGCTATTGGCGGAACTGGTGCGCCGCACGGCAAAGCTGACGCAGCTTGCAATCAAGGGTCAACCCTTCAACATCATACTTGAAACCCAAGAGGGCGAAGAGGACGACTGGGCCTTCGAAAGTATCGTCCTGTCGGACTGCATCATCACGAATGCCACGCCGACGAATGCTGCCATTTCCGGCGCGCCGACGGCGACTTTCTCGGGCTTTGCACTTGCCGCAAGCTCAATGGCGGATGGCACAGACGGCACGATGGGCGCGATGGGAGCTGCTGATACCAAATCAGGCGTTCCCGTTGAAGAGGAAGGCTGATCATGCGGTTCAGACTGACCCCTGGTGGCGGTGACAGACGGCCCAAGCGTGTGACGCGCACCGGGCTGGCCGTCGTGCACGAGGGCGAAACTGTCTATCCCAGCGCGGGATCAGAGGCACAGGCCGTCGCAGCAGGTGACGATGCGCAAGCCGCAGTGCAGGTGGTCTTTCCTGTCGAGGTCGAAGTCGTCACAGGCGGTGCTGAAGGCGAAGCTGATCTTGCGGCGGCTGAGCTTATGACGCGCGCCGCACGCCGCCTGCGGCGTCTGGGCTAACCCAATGCAGATGCGGTGCGCCATATGAGTGTCCACGCCAGAATACCCGTGAAGTTGCGGATCGACGCCCGCACCGCGCGCAGCGGGCACGGCGCACTGCGCGATGCCTTGAGCCGTGCGCTGGACCGCGCATTGGACAACATGGTCACCGAGTTTTCTGACCGGGGCAGTGATCTGTCCTACGACGTTCTGGTGCCAGCAACCAAATGGAGCGGCGAAGGCCTGAGCGGACTTGAACCCGAGGACTTAGAGGCCTGCGATACACTTTTTGCCGACCTGATCGCCGAACGCTCTCATGCAGCTTTGCAAGGTCAAGGCGACATACCTGCAGCCGCCGAACCACTGCCCGCTGATGCCCGTGCACCTTTTGAGGATGATCAGCTCCTCGCAGCAAGTTACATCCTCGACAGTTACGAAACGGACGGTACAGAGGGCACGCGCGACGCACCACCCCGCCGGGCAACGGTCGCCTTTTTGGGCACACCAGCATATGTACGCGAAACCTATGACCGAACGGTCTGGGAAGGTGCCTACTATCACTACACCGGTCAGACCGATCTCTTGCGCGCCGTACGTTTGGTCATTCTGAGCGCTATCGAACAAGGCCATGAAATCCCGCATCAACGGGTTGGTTTCATCTTTGTCGGGCCAAATGCCATGGGTGAACTCACGCGCAGGGCAATTGTCATTGACTATGCAGGCGATCCTGAAAACCTGCGATCTGTCGGCACTTTCACGATTGGTAGCGTCGAATCTTACAGCATTGATGTTGAACGTGGATTGACACCAAGTGATCGTGGCTCCGGTCGGCACAGCCTTATCGGTATCCAAAACCTCATCCGTGCATCGGCTGGCAGTGATCTTGAAACCACACTCGCGGATTTGGCCGTCGCCAGGGACAGAGCGCGACTGGATGCGGCAATTGATGAGGCATTTGACATGAATGCCACACCTGAGGATCGCGCCGCTGTTCATCGCATGTACCGCGAGCGCATGTTGGAGAACGTGCAGCGCATTCTGAGGGACGCCAGAATTGAATCCGGGGGCCGTCCTCTTGTTGTCGCAACGCTGGCAACGACAACCGGTCAACGATTGCCCGGTTTTTTTGAAGATTTATTTGGCGAGCAGACAACGCTTCCGCTTTACTCCATCGCATATCTGACACCGACAGCCGCACTTGAGACCGGCGAAGCAGGCGGCCCCGCTGGCGCGGGCGGCGATGCCGATGATGGTGGCGATGTGGCCCGCGATGGCCGCGGCGGCGAGGGTGGTGGCGATGGCACCGGCGGTGGTGGTGAAGGCGGGACCGGTGAAGCCGGCACTGACGGCGATGGCGCGGGCGGCTCAGGTGGCGACGATCCTGATGCCACCGGTACTGTCACACCGCAGCGTTTCCCTTTCCCGGCGCCGACCCTGCGGTCACCCGGCGACAGCCTGGTGTGCGAACCATTCAACGATGAGCCAACGCTGGACGCTTTGGGCGACGCGGCGAGCGAAATCGCCGAACTGATGCGCCGCATTGCGTGGCGGCTATCGATGCCCGAGTGTAAATACGCAGGCCAATTCATTGTGAATGCGGCCAAGGTCTGGGGCGGTCGGGCGGCAGGGGCATCGGGCTTTGCAGGCGAACGCGCGGCAGTTATGCGGTTACTTGAAGGGCAAGACGGCACACTTGGCGATGTCGATTTCGAACCGGAACCAAGCCCTGTCATAGATACAATCCGACATCTTGCAGGCACCGTACCTTTGATGAAACGCATGCTGGACGCTTTTTATCATCTGTATCGCGACCCAGCGCAGGCGGCTAAACTCGGTGGTTATTTCCAGGGCGAGGGCACACTTTGGACGCTGCGGCTGCGCGAGGCCTTTGTCCCTGAAATCAAGCAGAGCATCGGCTTTGGCTTCAAGGTGGCATGCCAATCCTGCCTGTTACAATCCTGCTTGTCGTCGCGCCAGCAGATCCTTGAGCGGCTGAACAACTTTGAAAACTATTGGCCGCTCTTTGACAGCCTCCTGCGCACCTTCCTGGCACCCCAGGCGCGCCTTGAACTGCTGCGCGAGCGGCTGAATTCATTCTATGCTCTTGTTGAGCCGGATATGGAATCTACCGTCAGCGTTGTGGCAACAAACTGGCGTGACGCACGCGAAGCGCTGATGGCTTCGATTGGCGCATCCGATACCGCCGAGATTATCTCTGACAGCGAAGACAACATCGGTGAAGCCACAACAGAGGCGACAGTCATACTGCTGGAAAGTGGCGGCTACGGTGTCCGTGACGAGAATGGCAAGATCTGGACACGGGACGAGTTGAACCAAGCCATTGCGATGCGCAGCGGTGTCGCGCAAGCCATCGACCCACTGGTCGGCAAGGTCAAGGATCTGCCACAGGCCGTTATCATCGCCCAGAACGATCCCGAGACATCGCGCGAGTACATTCACGCGCTCCTGACTGAGATGCTTGAAAGCAACACAGAAGTCCTGCGCGACGCCGAAGACAGCCCGCAGTATGCATTCCGTGCCTCAAAGATTAACGAGAGTATCGAGCGCGCCACTATTCCGGGTACGTCAGTCCAGCTGGGCGGCATTCACCTTGTTGCGCATAATGCGATTGGCGACGCCTTCATGGGTGACCCATTCTATGGGTCAGCCATTGATTACGCATTCGGTGTGGAGCTTGGGACACAATCGTTGCTGCAGTTCTTTGAACTGACGGGAACCGTTCTGTTGTCAGTCGTTTTCCCGCCGGCAGGCATCGCATTGGGGATCGCTGTTGCCGGTGGCCGTCTCTACGCGGCACATGAACAAATGGACATTGTTGAAGGGCTATTTGACAATGATCAGATCGTCACAGATGCAACGGCAGAGTTGGATCTGTTCATGGCGGAACTCGAGGCCGTCTTTAGCGTCATTCCTTTGGCGGGTAAGGCGCTCAGATTGGGTGGCCGCGGGGTGATGGGAGTGGCCCGATCTGGGGCGCGTAACGCGGGTCGCCGCGCCATACGCGGGATCACCCGTGATGTGGCTGAAGAAATCGCAAGCAACTTGAAACGTGGGCTGCCAATGGCCTTTATGACCGAACTGGCACAAGATCAGGTCATGGGGCAGGTTATGCAGCAGGCCATGGGCCCAGTGGTCATGCAGCTGCAACGAGAACTGTCTCTGACCGACACGGTGCTGTCGCTCCCTGATGCCACGGCTGAAAACCCCGCATTGGGCAGTGAAGCCGAACAGGCCCGCGACGCCCATCGGATCGAACAGCGCCTGCAAGAGGGCGATGACGAACGCGCGCGGCGTCCCGAAGGGGCAGAAGTTGCCCGCAGGGGGGATCCATAGATGGCCCGCTTGTTCCGCTTTGTCCAAGGCGCTGATGCCTTCAACATCACCGAGGCGATTGCCGCCTCACCGAACCTGTCGCGCCTGCGCGATCAGCTAACCGCCCGCTACGGTCAACGCGGTGCAGATGTGGTCGAGGATATGATGGTTGTCGTCATGCGGCGTGCAGGTGACCACTATGTCGCAATCCGCGGCGCGCAGATTGATCAAATTATGGATATCCGCACCCGCATTGATGGCATCTACGGTGGGCTGATGCGACGGGGCGGCGATAGCACGATTGATGTGGATGCCGAACTGCAGCGGCTTTTGCGCGACTACATGGAACTGGACGAGGCAATCAATAACGCCAGCAGCCCGGTCGATAGTTTCCGCCTGCTCCCGTCAGAACAAGACGCCTTGGGCAGCCGCTTTCGCGGCGAGTTACTGGATCCTGATGGCACACAGAGCCCGCGCTTTCGCGAACAAGACAGCCAGGCGGGCGGGCGTCTTGTTGATGAGGATTTCCGCGACAGGGCGGGCCGCCTGCCGGGTGACGAAGGCTATGCGTTCAACCAAAGCCGCGCACATCGCAAGGATTGGCGTCCTGATCCTGACAATCCGTCAGAGTTTATCAATACATTTGAGGATGGCTCGACCGGGCGGTTAAGGGTCGAAGAAGTTGACGGGCGCGAGATTCTTATTGTGACATCACGTCAGCGCGACGGAACCGAGCTTACCATCAGGGAAGAAGCCGTTTTTGTCGATCCTTATGGAAACAAACCACGCACCACGTCACTGCTGAATGCGCACCATGGTGTGCAGGCGGCACCGATGGAGGCGCGTTTTGGCGGCTTCGGCTACGACAGGCACGCCGCGCCAACAATCTGGCTGCGCAATTCGCGCACCGGTTCGCCGCACGCTCGGATCACAGCCATCGAAGGCCGCACGTCCGAACCGCGTTTTACAGAACCCGGCTCACGGCTGACAGATCAAGAACTGGGCTCGGTCACCTACGATCAAATGCGCCGGATCGCCGAGCGGGAGATGCGCAGCGTCGGTGTGTCCGAACAGGCAATCCGCAACTACCTGACGGCGCACGATGTTTACTTTAGAGATCACGTCTTTCCAAGGATCGATCCAAGTCTCTACGGTGATCTGCTTGGCACCTGGCGCCCAGCTAAACTTTGGGGGACGCCATGATCGCTACCACCGTGCTTCCCTCCTCCGAAGATCGTGTCACCGCCTTTGCCAAACGGCATCTGCCACCCCATCCCGCACCTGTCGCGCGCACAGATCTTGCGCTGGCTTTGGCGATGGGTCGCCTTACACCGGCATTGGCAGCACTTTATGGGGTCCATGATGGGTTGATGCTACATGCCTACGATGTCTTTGACCTGCAAGAGGCCGCCGCGCATCCCGCACAAAGTGTTGTCCAACGCGCATTCCCCGGGGCTGTTTTATTTGGATGGGATCGGTCGGGGTATGTCTTCTTTGTTGATGCGCAAAATGTACTATACCGGGGCGCAGGCGCCATCTTTGCGGTAGACAAGGTTTATGTGGAACCATCGACCTGTGTTCTATGTGCACCTGATCTGGCGACTTTTTTGGAATCCACCGAAACGGGCCGCCCTCCATGGTATGGAACACGCCTGATTGACCAGCAAATCACCGCACTGCGCGATGCAATCTCGGCACACCCTTCTCACGTTGATACACGGCCGGGCAGCACGGCCACCGACATCACCGACGCCGCCAAAGCGGCCAGCGTATCGCCCGGACGCGGTCACATTGCGCTGTTGGAAGTGACAGACGGGCTTCTGCTGCCGCAGGCCGGAGTGACGGTCTTTGGCAAAGATGAGCTTGGGCCGGTCAAAGGGGATATCCCAGGGTACTGCCGCTTTGGCACCGGGCCCGGTAGTCTGGTTCTGACAATCACGAACGCAGACGCAGCGCGCCCCACCGATCTGATCCTAAAATCGTTTGGCAATGATCCCGGCAGCGCCGCAGCGGTGGGGCCTGTGCTGGATGTCGTGACCGGTTGGATCATTGCAGGCGACATTCACCTGCCGGACACCCCCGACGCACAGAATGGAAACGCATCATGAGCAAGCGCAGCTATCTGACATCTTTCGTGCAGGGCGACGTCAACGGGCAGGTTGGCTTTATCCCCAAGTCGATCCCCAGTGCGATTATCGCTGATGGTCCATTGATCGTCCCGCTCTGGTCCGTTTCGATGATGTCGATCTCTGAGAGCTATCATCTGCCGCCGCTTACATCATCCGCGTCCCGCCAGTTGGTCGATACTCATGACGATACGATCTCGCTCAACGGGTCATTGATCGGATGGGACCGTTTCATCTTTAAGGAGCTGCTGGAAATTCAGGCCGAACAATCGATGCGCGGCTCATTCCTTGAAAAGACGACGATGGGCAAAGTGGGCGGGCTGATCCTGATCACGACAATGACCATCCGGACGGATATGTTCGTGCGCTCTTTGTCGTTTTCGGCAAATGCGTCACGGCGCGATGTGATTGATGTGTCCATCTCGTTGGCGCATCTCCCGCGCCCCGGCCCTCTGGCGCAGATTCTTGATGCCGCTGCCGTCGGGGTCGGTACTCTTATGGATTTCACGGTGTAATCATGGCCCTTGCCCCTATCCCCCTTTCTCCGATCGTAGGTACTTTGGTCAAAAGCCGCCCTGCCCCGCTTGCGGCTACGATGGCAGAGGTTGATCACAGGATCACCGGCGGCTTGCCTTCAACTTTTTCCTTGGGCGGCGGTTTTGACGCGATCCTTGTGGCTGCTGGTGGGTTGGCGCGGCATTGGATGCAAGCGGAACCCGATCAGGTCGTCTCACAGGCGCAAAGCATCGGGCCAGAGGGCGCAACACCACTACGGCTCTTGTTACGCTCTGATGCCAAACTGATCGCTGCGGTTGCGCTGACACGCGGCCCAACCCGCTATTTTGGCATCTCGGATGGCGCGCGCATCGCGCTGCGCATCCTAGATTGGCGTGTCCATGCCGGGTCCATCCTCAAGGATGGCGACTTTGGGTGTTTTATCAGGCTTGGCTGGGCACATCTGGCCACGCAATCAACGCAGAGTTTTCAGGCCCCCACAGCGCGACGCACCGTTCTTCACCGTCTGGATGGGACCATCGCAGCACCATTGCCAGCTGACCCGGACTTAGGTCGCGGGCTGGCCCAGCCGCAAAGTGGTGCACCAGGTCCCGGGTCTGGGCGCTGGGTTGGCTATGGATGGGAGGGGTTTGATGGTTAGCGCACCCAGCCTGCCCGGCGCCGAACGGCCCGTTCCGGGACGTACAGCCGACTGGAAAGTCACGCTTCATGCCGCAACGACAGATGTCAGCATGCAAATTTTGTCAGCACTTGGGCTAGACGCCATTGATCTGGGTGCCGTCGCTGGCAGCGCGGTTGCCGCATTGGCTGGCGGCGGCACCAGCCTACCGCCAGCTTTTCAGACACTGTCACGCAAAGACTATTACGGGCATATTGAGGTCGACACGCAGGTAAGCCTTGGCGGCTCAGGGCTACGCGTCGACCTCGAACGGGCAACGCGCAAAGACTACGAAAACCTCGCTCGTGCGCTGGATATCTGCGCCGAGGCACAAGAGCCGCTGATCGCCGAGGTGCAGATGGGCTGGCAGGCGGCCAAGTGGCTTGGGATCATACCGATTGGCAAGAACACGACCCCAGAAGGCCTCTATGACGTCGGCCGTTTTGTCATCTCAGAGGTCACTGCGCAGGTTGAAGGCCCTCAACTGCGCCTGCGGCTGACGGGCCGTGACTACATCACCCATGTCCTTTCAGAGAAGCGGCTTGCGGATGCCGTACCTTCGGCTGACTACATCGAAGCGTCGCGTGGTATCCTTGATCAGGTTGGCCTAAGCGACTTTATCGAGCCTGCAAGCCTGCCAATCCCAATCCCATTGCCAATGGCTGATGGTCCGCGCGATCCGGTGATCACACTGGATATCGGCCGCCCTGCCCTTGAAGCGCTGCGTGAGATGTCCGCTGGACTTGAGATCGAAGCGAACAAGCATGGTCGCGACGCCATCTTGCTGCGGGGCGGTCGGATTTACATAGGGACTGACCGGGATATTCCACCAGATGGGGTCGCGGGTATCCGCACACTCACCGTGGCTGGTGGTCTGCTGTCCTGTCAGGTGGTCGGTCGGCGCCCCAAGGACCCCGCGTTCTCATTTGCAGAGGCTTGGCGCAGATGCACGCCCACCTATGCGACGGGTGTTTCGGGTCACATTGATTGGCGCGCCTGACATATTGGCAGGCGATGTCGTACAAGTAGCCCCCAACTCGGCGGATGCGCGCGAAACCAGCATCGGTGCCCTCGGAATTGAGACCGAAACCGTTTCGCTCTACGTCTCTGCACTGGTGCATCATCTTGGCAAGAATCAGGGTTTTCAGACCACGCTTACCTGCGTCGAAATTGATCCTGACGGTTCAGCGCCAGATGCGATCTGGGACGTGCATAGCGAAGCCCCAAGCGCTGACGGCGATGTGCGGGAAGCCGAGATTGATGATGGCACACCTGAAAGCGCAATCGCGCTGGAGGTATCACAGCTCGTCGAACGTCGCATGCGCCGCCGTGCCTGGCCCAATATCGGTGAAGTGCGCGTGCATACCGCAACAGAAGACGACGCGGGTAAGTTCACCAGCGGTGTATTGCGGGGTTTGATCCAAAACAGCGGCCCCGAAAATCAGGTTCGCTTCGGCAACATCGCACGCCACCGCAACAACGCTGTCAATGCTGTGCCATATACAACACCCTTTGCGTGGGGGCGGTTTGGTCAGGTTCTGCCGCGATATGCTGGCATGCGCGTTTTATTAAGCCACCGTGGTGGCGCAAGAAAGGACCCCGTTGATCTGGGTGCCGTTTGGCATCGCAACAACGGGGCAGACGCCGCCGGTCCGCAGACTGCTGAAGCAGGGGATTGGTGGTTGTCACTGCCCACAGGCGTTCCCGCTGGCTACGGCGAGGCAACAGACCTGAGCGAACCGGTCATGCCTCCCACGGATGCGAAGGCGGCAAATGATCTGACCGACGCGCAGGGCAATCGCACCATCGAAGTGGGCCAATTTGTCATCCGTGTCGGGGCAGCCGCCCTGGGCGGGCAAGGTGTCCGGCCGGAAGCCCCCGAAAGCGCCGAGGCACAAGCGGTCGTGATCCACCAAAAGGACGGTGGCGCCAAGATCGTGCTGGATAAAGACGGCAACATCACCATCACCGGCAAACAGGTCAAGTTTGATGCCGAAGACGTCGAGTTCTCGGTGTCGGGCGCTGTCAACGTGGTGAAATCATGAACCAAAGTGAGGGAAAATGACCCAGACGCAGCACCAAAGACGTCGCGCCTTTGGCCGGGGGATCGGTTTAAAACCGATTGATCCTGAAGGCGATATCGGCCTCGATCTGGACTTTTCCGGGCCAGTTGCCGAAGGCGCGCCGCGCGATCTGCGTATGATCGAAGGGATCGATGTTTTGTTACAAGACCTGTCAGTCGCCCTGACCACTGGGCTGGGAACAGACCCGCTGAACACCACCTTCGGGTCCGGCGCGTTTCAGGCACTGGCAGACCAATCTGACCCGTTCATGCGCCGCGAAGCCGTGAAAGTGGCTGTCGTCAGTGTCCTAAAGGCCGACCCCAGAGTACGCCGGATACTGGAGGTACAAGTGGATGACGACCCAGCGGCCCCTGGCCAGCGCCAGACCGAACTTAATCTCAAAGTGATGTTCGACACGATCTTGGACGAACGTGCGACATTGGATGTGGAGGGCATTCCCTATGGCTAGCGATATTTCACCCATTGAGGACGCCGCTTTTGACCCGGCTGCAATTGCAGAGGCTGAACTGCGCGATAGTGCCGGTGGACCTTATGGGCTTGGGGACAAAGGATTTGTGCCAAAACCTTATGCCCGTTTGGTGGCAGAAGGTCTGGCGCGTGCAAAGCTCTATTTCGGCGATGACATCGACGTACGTCCCGGCTCTGCGATGCGCCGCATTATTGAGATGACGTCGCTTGATCATGCCAGAACCTATGTGCATCTTGGCGCCCTTTATGATTCCGGCAACGTCAGCACCGCGCGCGAGGCCGCACTTGATCGTCGCGGCGAAGAGCTGGGGTTGCCGCGCCCCTTTCTGCAAGCCGAAGGGTCAGTGCAACTGGACCTTGCCATCCCCATGCCCGCAGGCGGGGTGGTGATTGATGCGGGCGCGCGGATGCTGACCGCGGGTGGGCATCACGTGGCGCTGGCACAAAGCGCGCGCTTCAGCGAGGGGCAAACCAGCCAGACCGTTGCTGTGCAGGCTTTTTACCCCGGACCGCAGCATAATCTTGACCCTGCCCAGCCAGATCAACTGATCGCGCGCTGGCATCCTTTTGATAGTAAGCTTGAAACCCTGCAACGCCTTGCAGCCGACGCAGATATGACCACTGAAGAGGCGCTTGTGATCACCCATGCCAATGCCCTTGCCGGGGGGAGCGTGGCTGGCCAGATGAACGTTACCGCACCCTGATCCTGAATGCGCCTCGGTCGATCTGGTCGGTTGAAGCTTTGCGTACCGCTGTTTTGCTGGTGCCGGGCGTCGAGGAAGCACAAGTCGTTGACGAGTTTGGCGGTTTGGATACCGAACAATCCATCTTTGGTAACTTCAATTTCATTGAACGGCTGTTTGCCGGGCAACGCGATCTGGGTTCGCCCTATTCGTTCCGCGTCGTTGTAAAACCCTCACCGGCTGCCATTTGGACGGGCGCGGACGGGCTGCGCGCCAGTATCGCAGAGGCGCTGGAAGACGTGCGCCCAATTGGCGTCTTTCCCGACATCGTGCCCGCAAACGAAGTTGGCGTCGGCATCGTCGCTCAGTTGGTGGTCAATGGAGAGCCATTGCCGCGCGGCGACCGCGCCACCGTGAACGCCTCGGAAGCAGCGGTACAGTTCAAGGCCCGCCTGCTGGAACGGGTCCGGGCCTATCTGGGCAACCTGAGTTTCGGTGAACCGGTGCGCGCCTCACAAGTCACATGGGTCATGCTGAACGAACCGGGCCTGTCGGATGTGATCGACCTGCGCCTGGCGCGTGCGTTGCCACCGCCCTCGGATCTTGATTTCGGCAATACAATCACGACGAACACGGTGCGCAACGCCGCACTGATGGATTGCGGCGAGAATGTCCCCATTGGGCGCGATCAGGTGGCCGTTTTCCTAGACGATCCCAGCGGCCTGACCATCCTTTGAACGGAGTGCACCATGCAAGACCCATACGCCTCTGACGTTCTGACCCATCTCAGTGATGAGATCACGGGGCCCATGGCCCAATCCTTGCGGGTGCAAAAACGCGCCTTGGCGGCGGATGGTTCTATCGGGATTGATGCCCCCCTGCGTGAGGCGGCCGTGTTTTTGTGTTTGCGTCGTAATCTCGCTGCCGATGCATTGACCGTACGGGCACGACTGCAAGACCCGCTACGCGACCTAGTGCCGTCGCGGTTTCAGTCCTGGACCGAGGCCGGTGGCGCACTTGCCCTTTACACCCCTCCAGCTGACCCCGAAACGGAGATGATTGCACCATTTCAGATCATACTTGATGCCCGTTTGGGGGCGCGCGATTTGACGCAAGAAGAGACGGCGGAATGGCTCGAGGCCCGTATCGTCAGCGGGCGCACGGGCAAGCTGCTGCAAATGCTACAAGCTGAAACCGTCGCGGTGCGCCGCCATGCCCGGGCGATTGCGGCTGCAAGATCTTTGGACGGGGCCGAAGGGATATCGCTAGATCGCCATGGCACTGATCTGGGCATGCCGCGCTTTCGCAATGGTTTGCGGCTTAGGGCTGACGGTCAGGTGTTAACAGAAACAGGTGAAGAAAATGATGCCGCCTACCGGATGCGTCTCGCACTTGGCCGCTCATTCAATCTGCCCCGCCCGGCGCATATGGCCGCACGACTGGCCGCGGACGGCCCGCTTTCGCAGATTGGGCCTGCTGTGCCGATGGTTCTGGATGAAGCCGATAATCCGTTTTCGGTGGCTGTGCGTCTGGTGTCGATTGACCGAACCGAGCAAGCAACCACCCGACGCCGCAACCGGTTCATGACGTTCCTGCGCGATTGGGTGCTGATTGACCCTGCGGCCGGATTGCCCTCGCGTCGGTCCATGTCGCGTCGGGCAGCAACCCAAGAGCGTGCCATGCGAGGGCGACTTCGCGAAGCCTTGGATATTCAAACCACCACGGCCGACTTGGCACCCGAATTGGCCCGCGCCTTTGACCGTGCAACAAGCCTGATGCGCATTTTGGGGGTGGCGGATCAGTTGCGCATCCACCGGGTGCATGCACCCGAAGACGGTTCGCGCTTTGATCTTGGACTTGGTGCCGAAATCGCGCGCCCCAGCGCCGCGATACTGACCGGCCTTGCAGATGCCGTGCGCGCCGGTGATGTGCCCGAAGACCCAGAGGCCGCTGCAACCTTTTCAACCCTGCAACCGCCTGCAGATGTTTCAGAAGACCGTGCGGGCGCGTGGTTCTTTGCCGCTTGTGGCTTTGCCACAGTACATGTGCTGTCGGCAGATCGCATCTATCTTTCGCATACCAATGCACAAAGCCTCGCCATTTCAGGTGAACAGCAAGCTATCTTGGCCGGAGATACAACCGATATCACCTTTTTGGCCCGCTTCACGCCAGCCGGAGAGGTATCACGATCGGCCTTGCTGCTGACCCTCATTGATACTGCCACCGATGCGCTGGCCGGAACCACGGTTGCCGCCGATCCGACCGCGATTGTTGACACCGGTCTAGCGCCAAATGCGACTCAAGCCCTGCGCATTCGTGCGGCAGGTTTGCCCGTTGTCGATGATTGGCCCCGGCTGGCCGAACGGCTGCCGAACCTGCCACCCGAGGATTGGGCAATCATCCAGTTTCCAAATGCGGTCTCGCAAGCTTTGCGCAACGGTCAGGCAACCGCGTGGCGTGATCTTGGCACGATGGTGCGGGGCTTGCGGGATGCAGGGCTGTCTGCTGCCGTGCCCGTCATTACCAACACCGGCGTGAGCCTGCTGATTTCAGTGATCGGCTTACCCGGTATCGGCACGAACCTGACCGGCAAGGCGGCAACTGGTATCCGCTGGTTTGTGATCCCGATTGATCAGGATGCCACCGCTGGTTGGTCCAAGACGATCCGAGGCCGTGGCAACCAGAGTGTTCAGATCAAACGCCCAAGCGCGCGCGAAACGCAGATCCGTTTTCGTACAAATGGGCTCTATGCAGTGGTCGCCTTGGGCTATGAGCGGCGCGGCGCGACCGACCCCTTCGAGGTCCGTATAAGACCGCAAGAGGACGACGGCCAACTGACCTTTGCGCAGTATGAGTACGTCATGAACATGCTGTCGATGCGCGCGCCCGCCGGGGTTGAGATCAATACATGGCAATTGCGCCAGTTCCATGTCGCTGCCGACACGGGCGAAACCACGCCGCTTGATCCGACGGCCTCGCGCACCTTTCGTCCCTTTCTTCAACCACGCAGGGCCGGTGCACCGCCAACCCGTCCTACACCACCAGAATAACTTGCCAAGGAGCTTGTGATGCCGGAAATCAGCGAAATTCTTTCCATGGAATACGATCTGGATACAGCAGAGCTGCTTAACCAGATGGAAGTGGTCGGTTTGGCCAACGACGTGCAGGGGGCCGTGCTGGCCAACATTATCCTTGAACGCTTTGGCCGACGACAGCGGCGCTTCAACTACTCGCAGCCTGTCGACTCGGACACAGACGGGTGCAGCGCCGCCTATGAACGCACACTTGATCATGGCGATTGGGTGAATGGCGAAGACATGGTCGATGCGGATGAATTCAACGACCGCTTCCACCGGATCGAGACCGATCTGGACGCTGCGGCACGCGATGCCGCCACTGCACTCAATTGCCTGATGGACCTACGGATGCAAGTAGCTGTCGCCTTGGAGGAAATCAAAGGCCAGATCAACACGCTGCATGCCGATGTGTTCGAGCTGCGCGACAGACCCTGGTTTCCGACACCCACACCGCTGCCTTGGCCCGGTTCTTTCAACCCGCCACTTGGGGTCGCGCCCACGCCGGGCACCCCCAACCCGGGCTTTGTTCCCGGCTTCAATGGGATTGGAACCATTCAGCCAGACTGGCAGTACATGATGCCATGGATGGGTGCCAATTTCGGCAACCTCGGTACTGGTGGTGGCATCACGCCCGTTGTTGGTGGCGATGGGCCTCTTATCAATCCGGGTCATGTCGGCGTTTGGGCGCTGCGTGGCAACAGCGACATCGGCACCATCGGCGGCATGCCGGCTGACCCGCCTGTCCAATGCCGAGTTCAATGGCGATAGCGTCGAAGTCTGGTCGACCCCTGCGGGTATGTTCCTGACCCCGATCAGCAAGGTCGAAGACGCCGAAACTGGCTATATCGATCCAAGGGTCGAATTGGGCGGGCGCTTTAACACATGGGTCATCGAGAATGCTGACCTGCTGGAAGAGACATTCGACAACCAAGGCTTTAGCGCCGCCGAGTTGGAAGCCAAGTTCGGCAGCCAGTCGATTGGTGCTGGTTTGCGGGTCACCGAAGCCTTGAAAGGCTTCAGCGGTGGCACAAGGTTCGATTCACCCAAAGATCTGGCCGGACGCTTCAGCGAGCGCCAAGCCGAAAGGATCATTGCATCGGGGGCAAGCATCGCTGTGAAGATCGGTGCGATGGGTCTGATCACCGACGATGCCCAAATTGATGACGCCAAGCTGGAAACCTTCTCTGCCATACCACCAAAGGCGCGTGATGTGCTGACAGATCGCGGGATTGGCACGCTGGGTGCCCTTGAAGATGCCAGCCCCAAAGAGGTCTCCGTGATGCTTGAGCGCGCGGGGTTGCCGACACGTATTGATGAAATCACCAATTGGCAGGGCATGGCGCGCGTCGTGTCCGGTTTGGGTTAACTGATCAATGGCGCTCGAACCGGCCGCTGTCAGCGCAGATATCGCGCTCGAACCTGCCTCGGGGGAGAGTCCGTTCACCGGGTTCGATCCCGGCGGCGAATGGAGCGGGGAACTGGTTGTAACGACCTATACCCACATCAAGTCAGGTGACGCGGAGGTTGCTTGGAAAGCAAATGCTACGTTCGTCTATGCGGGAACTGTTACCGCAACAGCCAGCGCTGGCACCAGTACGCCCGTGAGTGTCGAACTGACCGGCAGCTCTGATCCCCTTGCAGGTCCACAGCCCGTCATTCGCAATGGGGATGAGGCCAGTGATCCGCTGTATGGAAACGCGATTGTGGCGTCGGCTGCCGGGCCGCTTTCATCCGAATAGACGGTGTTTTGCACGCTGACGTGAACCACAGTGTAGCGGACTGGCAAATGTGCGCTAAGTATACAAGTGCTACTGATGTGGGGGTCGTTTCGCAATCCTTGTGCCAGCACGAGCGGAACGCGAATGCCACCACTGCGGTGAAAGCAGGCCGTCGCATGTTATCGAGCATCTGCAGTCGACAGGACACATCTGGCGCAATCCTACACTGAAGCATCAGCTGTCATTGGCTAGAGGTGCATCAATGCCGCGCCAAACAGGCGCGACATTCGTTTGGTCGTTCAACTCCTTTAGAATTTGTAGGCAGCCCGGATCGACAACACGTCAGAATCGATATCGAAGTCATTGTCATCATCGTCGCCCGTTGTGCGGCGGATCAGGTATTCTGCCCCCAGAACAATGTTTTCTGCGACAAGAAAGTCGTAACCGACCCCAAAGTTGGCGCCCAAGCCATCAAATTCGCCATCATCGCTGTCAATCATGATAGAAGACAACCCAGCCACGCCGTAGATCAATCCATTGCCTGCGGCGTAGCCAATGCGGCCTTTGAGGTCGATAATATTCCCATCCATATCAAGGTCGGCATCGTCAGATGCTTCGATATCGGGGGCACGCGACAACGCGATTTCAGCACCGTAAACAACTTGCTCGTTCTGGAACTGATAGCCCGCAAAGCCACCAAAGACGCCCGTAGGCTCGGTTTCGGTCTTTCCCAAGCTGCTATCATCAAATGTGAGTTCTGCGTCAAAGCTGCGACCGGCAGAGACGCCGCCGTAAACACCACTCCAATCTGCCAACACGGTTGTAGGGAGAAGTGCCGCGCCAATGACACACAGAGTTCGTTGGAAGAGTTTCATGTATTCATTTCCTGAGACTAAAGGTTGAATGCCCGGCGATTGCCGGTCTTGCTGGAACCACAAAGCCGTTGTGCGTCAGATCCAGTCATGGCTGACCCAGCATTTATGAGGTCACATGATTGGTCACAGTCGCGCAGCCAAAAGGTCGCCCAGCTGTCAAAGCTTAATTCAGTGCCAGCAGGCGTGGACAGGGGACAGCCGCCGGGATTTGTCCGCGCCGATGGGCGAAGCCAGTTATGGGCAAGTGTGGCGATAGATCAGCGCTGTCGGTCTAGTGAAGGGGCCAATACTACACAGTTACACAGCGGCGTTGTTTTGCTGTACCGTCTGATCGCTACGCAAGCGACGCCGATACTCGGTCGGGGTCAGACCAGTTTCCTTCTTAAACGCTGTGTAGAATGTGGATCTGCTGTTGAAACCGACCTCTTGGAAGATGGCGACAATGGTCAGCTGTTCGTCAGCAAGTTGGCGCTTGGCTGCATCAATGCGCCAGCCGTTAACATAGTCAAAAAACGAACGACCAATATGGGTGTTGAGCACCTGAGAAACACGATGTGATTTAACATGTGCCCGCGCGGACAATGTGCTCAGATTAAGGAACGGATCACGGTATAAGCCATCACGGGCCATCGTTTGGTCCAGCTGTTGGGCAACACGGCCCGCTTGCTGCGCCGTCAGCGCGGAACGTTCATATTTGGATGGTTCTTGTTCAGGCTGAGGGGCAACCTCTTGACGTTCTCTGGATTGCACCACGTGGTTAAGCGCAAGAAGGCTCATGATGAACAGCAAGAAGAACTCACCAATATCCATAATCGTTGGTGAACTGAGGCCAGATTGGGTGAGCTGGTCATATATTTCAAACGCCGCCATCGTCGCTTGAACGCTGAGGAGAACCAGAAACCAACGCAACCAGGATAGCGCTTTGTCTTGTATGTAGGAAAACGCATCCTTGAGTGTATCGAGATGCGCAATCAGCAGACGCCAACACATAAACACGTAGATGTAAGTGAAGGGCATGATGACTAGAAGTGTCAGAATCACAGCCATACCGGCGGCATAGCCAATCGCACCGGGACGCAAGGCACCATCATCTGAGAAAAAACCAAACCAAATCGCGCCGATTGTCAGCGGTGTGCAGATGATGGCTACCGTCGTCGGCGCCCATGCAACCCGCAAAAAATCTCTGCCACCAATATGTCGTTGTTGACCGGTCAGAAGCCGCGTGTAAAGCAGGATCAACGGGCCGAACAGAAATGCAATCACCAGCGGCAGCAGCTGCATCAGTATCATAACTGGCTGAAAACCGTCAGAGTCGTCTCTGTAATTCAGCACGCTCATAGCTTGTGCAAAAGCCGATATGAAAAAGAACGTCGCCAACACACGGTTGGCCAGGTTTTTCCGCGGGCTCAAAAGTAACACACTCGCCCCTGCAAACAGCGCGAGGGCAGAAAGGGCCATAGGAAAAAGCGGCAAGAACATCTCAAAGGTCCTGAAACGACTGCAAAATCTAAATCGAACGGTAGATCGGCTTCGAGATATCGTCCCAAATACTACAGGGTGGGGTTGCCGGACTGTCATGGCGATGGGCACGTCAAAACCAACGTTGAAGCACTGCTAATATAGCGTGCTGAAAATGGCCAGACCGGATTTGCGTCAAGGTTCGTGCAGCCATTGAAGGTAGCATTTGAAGAAGCAAATCGTCCGGCCCAGACCCGAAACACGGCCCCGATCAGCCATCACGAAACCTGCTGGCGGGGAGCAAATTGCGCCATGTCCCAAGGAGCGCCATCAAAGCATCAGGATTGCGTCGCGAATTTAAGCAGGTAGCGATATCACGCGTATTTTTTGGGCAAGTAGTAGCGACCTAAGCGACCCGGCGAAAAAAATCTGGCCTAACGCTGCACTGCGGCACCAACTACATCTGCTTGAAAAAGCATCAATGCCGCGCGAAGGACCGATCCTGACCGATAAACCCCTCGCGCGACCACAACAAAACTGTTGCGGGTCCTGCCTATTGGCTTGGTCCACCGTTGAAAAGGGGCGTTGACGTCCCCTCAACGACCCGCAGCGACAACGGGGACGAAAGACCTATGAAACTAAGAACCTCTGCACTTGCAATGACTGCTCTGCTGGGCGCCACCGCGATGGCTGCTGCCGAATGCGCCGATCCGATTAAAGTGGGTGTACTGCACTCATTGTCTGGCACGATGGCGATTTCCGAGACCACGCTGAAAGACACCATGGAGCTGCTGATTGAAAATCAGAACGCCGCCGGTGGTCTTTTAGACTGTGAGATTGAAGCGGTTGTTGTTGACCCGGCCTCTGACTGGCCGCTCTTTGCCGAAAAGGCACGCGAATTGTTGACCGTCAGCGAAGTTGACGTGATCTTCGGCAGTTGGACATCTGTCAGCCGCAAATCCGCACTGCCCGTGCTGGAGGAACTCAACGGATTGATGTTCTACCCGGTGCAGTATGAAGGCGAAGAAAGCTCCAAGAACGTGTTCTACACAGGCGCTGCCCCAAACCAACAGGCGATCCCTGCGACTGACTATTTCCTTGAAGAGTTGGGTGTTGAAAAGTTCGCGCTGCTTGGCACCGACTATGTTTACCCGCGTACCACGAACAACATTCTTGAGGCCTATCTTCAGGACAACGGCATCGCTGCCGAAGACATTTTTGTGAACTATACACCGTTCGGGCATTCCGACTGGGCGACAATTGTCGCTGACGTTGTGGCTCTGGGTGCTGATGGTAAGCAGGTTGGTGTGATCTCGACCATCAACGGTGACGCCAACATCGGTTTCTATAAAGAACTGGCCGCCGCAGGTATTTCTGCTGATGACATCCCGGTCGTAGCGTTCTCGGTTGGTGAGGAAGAGCTGTCCGGTCTCGATACATCCGACCTTGTGGGCCATCTGGCTGCCTGGAACTATTTTCAGTCCGCTGAGTCCGATCTGAATGAAGAGTGGGTGACAGCATGGAAAGCTAAGATGGGCGAAGAGCGCGTCACAAACGATCCGATGGAAGCGCATTTCATCGGCTTTAACATGTGGGTGAACGCAGTGACCGAAGCTGGCACCACCGACGTCGACGCGGTCCGCGAAGCGATGTATGGGCAGGAATTCCCGAACCTGACAGGTGGGACAGCGGTGATGCTACCCAACCACCACCTTGCTAAGCCCGTGCTGATCGGTGAAATCACTGCCGATGGTCAGTTCGACATCATTAGCCAAACGGCTGAGGTTCCCGGCGATGCATGGACAGACTATCTGCCCGAATCCGCTATCCTAAAGTCGGATTGGCAGGAACTGGGGTGCGGTATGTATAACACTGAAACCGAGACCTGTGTTCAGCTGACCTCAAACTACTAAGACCTCTCTCGCAGCGGGGGGCATCTGCATCCCGCTGCAAAAACCTGCCTGACAGATCGGCCTGAATACCCCATGTTTCGACTGCTTTCACTGGCGCTCGCGCTTTTGCTGACATTGCCCGTCGCAGTCTCGGCCCAGCCCCTGCAAGACATCCTGCAAACCCACCAAGAGGAAGTGCTTAAACCCGGACGCCGCAGTGTCGGTGTTGTGCTCGATGATTTGGTCGCCAGCGGATTACCGCAAGCCCTGCCCTTTTTGGAAGCATGGCGCGATCGCGAGATCGTGCAGCGGGACAGCGACGGGCTGTTCTTTCGGGTGATCGAAGACGGTAATACGATCACGTTGGAGAACCTCGACAGCGGCGAAACTCTGACTGCCAACGAAGACGAACTGACAGAATCCCGCCCTAACGGGGGCGTGCGTCGCGCGATTGGCGATGCACTAGTCCAATTCCAACTATCGGACCCGGACATCGCAAAGCGCCAAGCCGCCGTTGACGCCATCGCCCGCAGTATGGATGCCAGCCAATTGGGCCCGCTCACGGCCTCGGTTCAGGATGAGCCGGATACGGTTCTGAAAGAAACGAAAATGCGTCTCGCAGGCATGCTGGGTGCCCTCTTTGCGGACGCGGCCGAGGATCGCGTTGCAGCAATCGAGGCACTGTCGGGTGACTTATCGGTCGATGTGCGCGCCGTTCTGAATAGAATTCTGGAAAGCTCAGAAGCCGTAGCCGAGATGGTGCCGGAGGGCGCAAATGTCGCGCAGATGCTGATCGTGGGTACGGATATCACTGCTGCAGATGCTTACGCGCGGCTGGTCAGTGCCGACCTCGCTGCCCCCTGATCACCAAGGCACAAATCCGCGAAGCACTTGTGGCCAACATCGACGGTGACACGGTCGGCGGCGTCCCCGTCGCCACGCTCAACACTGACGCCGCCCGCGGGTTGGCCTATGATCTGCTCGCCGCAGACGGCATTGTCCCGTCCCGCGTGGACGAGACCACCCAAGCGCAGGCCATCGCCGCACACAGCTTTTTCGTGCAGTACACAGAACCTGACAGCACCATCACCGATGCCGCGCGCACAGCGCTTACGGCGATTGAAACGAACGTGGCCTTTAACCAAAGCATCGACCTTGGGCTTGATGCGCTGTCACTGGCCTCGATCTACTTTCTTGCCGCCATCGGCCTTGCGATCACCTTCGGTGTCATGGGCGTCATCAACATGGCACATGGTGAGTTCATCATGATGGGCGCCTATACCGGTTTTGTCGTGCAGCAGTTTGTGCCGGATTACACCCTGTCGATTATCATCGCCCTGCCCTTGGCCTTTGCGATCACCTTCGGTGCTTTAAGCGTGTTGATGGAACGGACAGTCATCCGCCATCTTTATCATCGCCCGCTGGAAACGCTTTTGGCGACTTTCGGTATCTCCATTGCGCTCCAGCAATTGGCCAAAAACATCTTTGGCACGCAGGCACGCCCGCTCACCTCGCCCGAGTGGCTCGATGGCGCGCTGGTTTTCAACGATGTCGTCGCCATCAGCTATATCCGCATCGCGATCTTCGTGATGGCGCTGATGTTTCTGGTTCTGATCCTCTTTGTGCTCAAACGCACCCGACTTGGACTTGAGGTGCGCGCCGTGACCCAAAACCCCGGCATGGCGGCCTCCATGGGGATCAACCCGGATCGGATCAACATGCTAACCTTCGGTCTGGGGTCCGGCATTGCAGGCATCGCAGGTGTGGCCATCGGACTGTATGCCAAGGTGACATCCGAGATGGGTGCCGACTACATCGTGCAAAGCTTCATGACCGTCGTGGTCGGTGGCGTTGGGAATGTCTGGGGCACGCTGGCCGGGGCCTCATTGATCGGCTTCCTGCAAAAGGGGATCGAGTGGTTGAACCCATCCAATACCTTGGCGGCACAGACCTACATGATCCTCTTCATCATCCTCTTCATTCAATTCAGGCCCAAAGGCATCGTCGCCCTCAAGGGCCGCGCGGCGGCGGATTAGACCAATGCAAAGATCATTCCTCGCCCAAAACCCATCCGTGTTGTGGTTCATTGCCATTCTCGCGGTCTTTACAGTGGCTGTTACGGTACTGTCCGAGGTCACAGGCATCGGCCTGATCTCAACCTCCTTCGTCAAAACACTGGGCAAGACCCTGTGCCTGTGCCTGATTGCCATCGCGATGGATGTTGTCTGGGGATACTGCGGGATCCTGTCCTTGGGGCATTTCGCGTTCTTTGGCATCGGCGGCTATGCCATCGGCATGTGGCTGATGTATGCGCGCACCGAGGGGATCGTGATTGAGAGCCTTGCTGGACAACCCATTCCACCGACGCCCGCAGAGATCTCCGATGCAATCGGCAACCAGATCTTCGGGGTCGTGGGCAGTTCTGAATTCCCCATGATCTGGGCTTTCGCTGATAGTTTGCTGCTTCAGTTGTTGATGGTCATTCTCGTACCGGGATTGTTAGCACTGGTCTTTGGTTGGTTGGCGTTCCGGTCGCGTGTCACGGGCGTTTACCTGTCGATCCTAACGCAAGCCATGACGCTGGCCCTCGCCCTCTACCTGTTCCAAAACGATAGCGGCTTGCGTGGCAACAACGGCCTGTCGGGCCTGCAAAACATCCCCGGCTATGAGGATGTATCGCAGGCCACTATCTCGATCATCTTCTTTGTCGCTTCCGCGCTTGCGCTGGCGGCTGGCTATGTCTTCTTTGCCTGGATCGTGTCGGGAAAGATGGGCAGCGTCGTTCAGGGCATTCGCGACAATGAGGCACGGGTGCGGTTTCTGGGCTACCACGTCGAAAGCTACAAACTCTTCATCTTCACCACGACGGCTGTGGTCGCGGGTATCGCAGGCGCGCTTTATTACCCACAGGCGGGCATCATCAACCCCGGCGAAATCGCCCCAATCGCGTCCATCTATCTGGCCGTTTGGGTCGCCATTGGCGGGCGCGGGCGGCTTTATGGCGCGGTGATCGGCGCGGCCTTCGTGTCGCTCCTATCCAGCTGGTTCACGGGTGGCGGCGCGCCTGACATCAACCTTGGTTTCTATGTGATCCAATGGACCGATTGGTGGCTGGTGCTGCTGGGTGTGTCCTTCGTCGCGGTCACATTGTTCTTTCCCAAAGGGATTGGCGGGCTGTTTGACTATCTGGTGAGGAAACCGTCATGAGTATGCTGCTGGAGGTCTCGGGCGTCAGTGTCACCTTCGATGGATTTCGTGCGATCAATAACCTGTCGATCAATTTCGCAAAGACAGAACTGCGGGCGATCATTGGCCCCAATGGGGCGGGCAAAACCACATTCATGGATATTGTGACCGGCAAGACAAAACCGGACGACGGACAGGTGATCTGGGGCGATCAGAATATCTCACTTCTGGGCATGTCAGAAAGTCAGATTGCACGCGAAGGCATTGGGCGGAAGTTCCAGAAACCCACTGTTTTCGAGGCGCAGACCGTCCGGCAAAACCTTGCCATGGCGCTGAAGACACCACGCGGGCCGTTTGCCGTGCTGATGCACAAGAAGACCAAACCAAACGCCGAACGCATTGAAAACGTCGCTGCCCGGATCGGGCTGCAGGACGGCCTGACCCGGGTCGCAGGTGAGCTGAGCCATGGGCAAAAACAATGGCTTGAGATCGGCATGCTGCTGGCCCAAGAGCCGCGCCTGATGCTGGTGGATGAACCTGCCGCGGGTATGACGCCGGAGGAGCGCGAAAAGACGACCGACATCCTGCAAGAGGCGGCCAAAACCTGCGCCGTTGTCGTGGTTGAACACGATATGGAGTTTGTACGCCGCCTGAATTGCAAGGTGACAGTGCTGCACGAAGGGGCGGTGTTAGCCGAAGGCAGCCTGGATCACGTCACGTCCAATCAGACTGTTATCGACGTTTATCTGGGGCGTGCCCATGCTTGAAGTGCGTCAGATCAACCTCAGATACGGGCAAAGCCAGATTTTGTACGACGTTTCATTGACGGCACAGGTCGGACAGATCACAGCCGTCATGGGCAACAATGGCGTGGGCAAGACAAGCCTGCTGAAAGCCGTGTCCGGGCGGCACCCCGTTGCCAGCGGCGACGTTCTGGTTGGCGGCGCAGCGGTCTCACTCTTCTCTGCCTACCATGCGGCACGTGCGGGCATCGCATACGTGCCGCAAGGGCGCGAAGTGTTCCCGATGATGACGGTACGCGAAAACCTTGAGACAGGTTTTGCCTGCTTGCCGAAGACCGAACATGAGATCCCGGACTATGTCTTTGAACTTTTCCCGGTCTTGGGCGAAATGCAAACCCGGCGCGGCGGCGATTTGTCTGGCGGCCAGCAACAGCAGTTGGCCATTGCACGCGCGCTGATCACGCAACCGTCCGTCCTTCTGCTGGATGAACCCACCGAAGGCATCCAACCAAACGTCATTCAACAGATCGGTGATGCGCTTGAGACGCTTCGCAACCAAGGCCAAATGGCGATTGTGCTGGTCGAACAGAATGCCGATTTTGCCTACCGGATTGCGGATACCTTTGTCGTGATTGAACGCGGCAGGATCAAGCAAACCGCCACAAAAGAGGACTATTCGAAAGGTCGCCTGATGGCTGATTTGGCCCTCTAGGCAGGCGCAGTGACTGCGCCTGGATTGAATTCGCATGTATCATTTGGTCAGTTAGGCTTTTGATACATCACGTCAGAAGACGAAAGACCGTCATACGAGTGCCCGATAGATGACCACAACAAACGCGTTTCATAAGCGGCTGACCGCACTGATCCATCAGATCTATCCTGACGCAGATCGTGACGCTTTGGCGCAAGCGATTGTAGCCGCATTTTGGCCAGAGGACGCGCGCCAGCGTAAACGCGGGCGCATGCCAAGCAATGATCTTTGGACAGAAAAAGACGCACTGCTGATCACCTACGGCAATTCGATCGTCGATGGGACGCATAAACCACTTGATCTGCTACATGACTTCCTGCTGCGCTATATGAAGGGCGTCGTGAACGGCGTGCATATTCTGCCGTTCTTCCCCTACACCTCGGACGATGGGTTTGCTGTATCTGACTTTCGCGCCGTGAACCCGCAACTGGGCGATTGGCCGGATATCAACCGGATCAGTGAAGACTTTCATTTGATGTCCGACCTTGTCCTCAACCACGTGTCCAGCCAAGGGACATGGTTCAACGGCTACCGGCAAGGCCAGTCACCATACGACAAATACTTTTTCGAGGCGGACCCGAACGAAGACCTCAGCGCCGTTGTCAGACCGCGCACCACCCCCTGTTGCAAGAGGTCGAAACATCGCACGGGCCGCGCCACGTCTGGTGTACGTTCAGCCATGACCAGATTGATCTGGATTTCCGCAACCCAGAGGTCTTGTTGGAATTCCTGCGGATCATTCGGTTGCATGTGGATAACGGTGTTCAGATCATCCGGCTTGATGCGGTCGCATTCCTTTGGAAGGAGGCAGGAACACCATCGATCCACCTGCCGCAGACACACGCGATCGTGAAACTGATGCGGCTGTTGTGTGACTACGCGTCCGAGACAATCATCTTGCTGACCGAGACCAATGTGCCCAAGGCCGAGAACCTGTCTTATTTTGGTAACCACGACGAAGCACACGCTATCTATAACTTCCCCCTGCCCCCGCTGATCCTGCATGCGGTGATGTCAGGATCAGCCTATTATCTGCGACACTGGCAGAGCGGGATGCCACCCGCGCAGCTGGGGTGCGCCTATCTGAACTTCACGGCCAGTCATGATGGCATCGGGATGCGGCCCGCTGAAGGTATTTTGCCCACCGACGAACAAGCCCGCATGATTGATACGATCAAAGACATCGGCGGTCTTGTGTCGATGCGCGCTCTGCCCGATGGCAGTGAAGCGCCTTATGAAATCAACACGACCTATTTTGAGGCGACGTCACAAACATTTGCTTAAGCAAAGATAACTACCATTTTGAGCGGTTCATCTGCACCCAGACCATCGTCATGTCGTTGGAAGGTATTCCAGCTTTCTACATCCATTCCATGCTGGCCACACCAAATGATCACGCCCAGGTCGCCCATCGCGGCATGAACCGGGCGATCAATCGGCACCGCTGGGATTACCCGACATTGAATACGCTATTGGAAGATCCTGCATCTGAACAATCACAGATATTAACGGCGCTATCGGACCGGTTGCGTATTCGGGCCAAGCAGCCCGCGTTTCATCCCAATGCGACCCAGTTCACAATGCCGCTGGGTGACAGCGTGTTTGGGGTCTGGCGACAAAGCCTTGACCGGCGGCAATCCATCTTTGCGTTGCATAACGTGAGTGACCAGCCCGTTGTCTTGTCGCAGTTATCGATGAACCTGATCGAGGATGAAATGTGGTTTGATCTACTCAGCGGGGACGCCATCGACATGGATCAGGAAGCCGTTAACCTCGCCCCTTATCAATGTCGTTGGATCAGCAACCGGCGCGGGTGATCACTGAAACTCGGCCTCGTCCGCTTTTGCCGCAGTGTTCATATCGGCCAAAAAGGTGGGATCGGCGGCATGCACGCGGTTCCAGGTTGGGATGAACGGTGTCTCATGAGGGTTATCGAGGAACACCTTTCCGGCCCGCATGATGTTCTCGGCAAACATCTCAATCGAGTTTTCTTCGGTATGGCGGTCTATGACAAGGCCATTCATCTTGGCGTCACTGTAGTAGCCTTCCAACACATCAAGCGCGCAGCGGTAGTAAGTGGCCTTCAAAGTGCGAAAGATATTGGGGGTAAAGACAGTGCCATCCGCCGCAAGCTTACGAAAGATTGCTTTGCAAATGTCGGTGGACATTCGGTTCAGGCCAGACCCGGCGGTATCGGCGGCCAAATCCTGATGCTTGTGATCATAGGCATCCGAAATCTCGACCTGACAAACGGCTTTTGGTGCCAGGTTACGCCATGCCTCTGACAGCACCCCAATCTCCAGCCCCCAGTCGGATGGAATACGCAGATCGGGCAAAATAGCGGTGCGCATCGCAAATTCGCCTGACAAAGGATAGCGGAAACTGCGCAGGTAGTCGATGTAGTCACGTGGCCCGATCACCCGGTTCAGCGCGATCAAAAGCGGGCTGACCAACAAACGCGTCACCCGACCATTCAGCTTGCCGCCCCCGATGCGGGCGTAATATCCCTTGGCCACCTGGTAGGGGAAGGTTGGGTTGGCAACCGGATAGACGAGGCGCGCCAACATCTCCTTATCATATGTCAGGATATCACAATCATGGATCGCCATGACGGCACTGTCCGCACAGCTCATCAGATAGCCAAGGGACGACCAGACGTTCTTGCCCTTACCCTGCTCACTGGGGGCCAGGCCCAGTTCGCGCAGGCGTGCGCCCAGCGCCAACATGCGCGGGCTGTCATTCCAAATGACGATATGGTTCTGGTTGAGACCTTTGAAAAATGACTTCGCATGGCGGAATTGCTTTTCATCTGCTGCATCCAAGCCAACAATGATCCGGTGCAGGTAGTTTACCTTGGCAAGCTCAGTCAGAATATGGGGCATGGCATCACCCTCTAGCTCTGAATAGAGGCAGGGCAGGATCAAGGATATCTTGCGGGTCGCGGCGAACGCATTCAGTTCCGCCTCCATTTCCGCGACCACCCGGGTGCGCAGATTGTGAAGAGTCGTAATGTTACCGTTTTGATGGAAATCAGCCATGGGTTGGTGTCCTACTCACTTCAAGGCGGTCAATTGCAGAATGGATAGCCCAGTTCCAACCGGCGGGGCCTGCATCTTGAGTGCGGACAATGCGACCCGCGCCTTCGGTTTTGAGGGGTGGCAACGGTGGGTGGGCGGGGTTCGCGATGACGATGCCGATATCAGCGGCCTCTAGCATAGCGATATCATTGGGGGCATCGCCCAATGCGATGACATGCCGGGGCTTGTAGACGGCGATGATGCCGCGCATCTGATCAACTTTGTCATGCCCCAAAGACAGCGTCAAAAAGCGCCCCCCTGCTTTGCCGTCACACCATCTGCCGCCAATGCAGCCAGAAACGACTTTTTCTGAGCAGACGAGCCTGACCACTGGCCGGGTTCTGAAAAGCTGCGCCGTTGCGCCAACGCGGCGTCGCCCAGTAACAGGCCGGTCATAGCCGCAAGCTGTTCCACAGTGACGTCGCCGAAACCGCGAAACAGCTGACGCAGGTCTGGCGGCACCCGGTCCAATGCTGCACGTACCGCCCCGCAATCGTTCGCTGCGGTCGTTTGTGTTTCGTAAGGTGCAAGCAGCCCTGCCCCGTTTTCTATAATAGCAGGCCATTGCGCCACACCGATTTTCGAGCGCAGTGGCGCTATCTCGCTTGGCTGTTTTGCTACTGGCCAATACAACAGCCGCTGACATGTCCTGGAGTGTCCGCAAAGCCGGAATAGCAGGGGCCCATTCATATGTATCATGGTCGATCAGCGTGCCGTCGAGATCAGTAAAAACCATCAGTTCACAGGGGTCGGGCATAGATAAATTATGGCCGAAGCAGAGCGTGACCACAAGCCATGATGCCCGCTGTCAGGTCTCCCGGAAAGCTTTGTTAAAATAATCAGTAAGCGGTTTGATCAGAAAGTTCAGCGGGCTGCGATCTGCGGTCCGCACGAAAGCTTCAACCGGCATGCCGGGGATCAGGGTCATGTCGTCTGGCAAGCGGTCGGCTTGTCCCTCTTTGAGCTGCACTTCGGCGCGGTAGTAGGACAACCCGGATGTTTCGTTCTGGAATGCATCTGCCGATACCAAAGTGACACGGCCTTCCAATTCAGGGCTCCGCTTCTGGTCAAAGGCCGAAAACCGCAAGGTGACGTCCTGACCAACAAAAACCTGATCAATGTCGACGGCCTGCACCTGCGTGGCGATCACAAGCGGGCGATCCTGCGGGATCAGGAACAGTACCGGATCGGCCGGGCGAATGACAGATTGGGGTGCAAAGACCTGCAAACCATAAACCACGCCCGAAACAGGTGCACGGATGTCCAGCCGATCAAGTTGACGGCGCAGAGTGCGCCGACGTTCTGAAAGTTCCAATTCATTAAATTGCAGATCTCTGAGTTGCGTAATGGCATCTTCACGTCGAGTCGAAGAAAGGCCCAGTATCTGCAACTCGATCTCGGTCATGCGTTCGCTGGCCTGGGCGGCCTGCGCCGTGAGATTGCCAACGGTCCCCAACAAATTGGCCTCTTCGCGTTGCAGAGCCAATACACGGCTGGCTTGCGCCAAGCCGCGATCCAGCAGGCTTTGCTGGTCCGCCAGTTCCTGCGCAATCAGCCCTTGCTGCGTCGAGAGCGCCTCTTGCTGCGCCGTGATCCCGGCCAGTTGGCTGGAGATTTGCGCACGTTGCTGTGAGAGCTGTTCGACCGAACTGCGATTGGTTTCAAGACGTGCCCGGAACAGGCGCTCTTGGCCTTCCATCAGGCCTTGAACCTCTGGGGTATCAACCTCTAGCAGCACATCATTGAAGACCAGCGTAGAGGTATTGTCGCGCTCAGCCTCCAAACGGGCACGACGCGCGAGGATCTCAAACAACTGTCCCTCAACGATCGCAAGTTCTGATTGCAACGTCGTCGGGTCCAGCCGCAACAGCAAATCACCAGCCGCGACCGTATCACCTTCATCTACAATGATGTCTTCGACCACACCCCCGTCAGGGTGTTGAACGACCTGACGGTTGCGATCGACCTCGATCTGGCCGGTGGTGATGAGGGCACCGGAAATCTGCGCCAGAACGGCCCATGTGCCGAAACCGCCCACAAGGATCAGCAATGTAAGCCCACCAATGACAAGATGCTTGCGCGCCGACCAGCGTCGATCAATGGCGTCAGTCATGACACACCTCCTGCCTTGCCGGTGCTGCGTTTAATGTCGCCGTGGTTCTTAACGATTTCAGCCAGCACCTCATCCTTGGGACCAAAGGCGCGCCGCGTGCCATTTTCAATGACCAACAACAGATCGCATTCCTGAATGGCCGACGGTCGGTGCGCCATGATGAACACAATCCTACCGTCAGCCTTGAGCGCCTTGATCGCCTTGTTCAGCGCGATTGATCCGTCATTGTCGAGGTTTGAATTCGGTTCATCCAAAACAACAATCACCGGGTCGCCATAAAGCGCGCGCGCCAAACCCACCCGTTGAATTTGCCCGCCCGACAGGCGCCCGGTGGTGGCAGACACCTGCGTGTCATACCCATCTGGCAAACGCAGGATCATCTCATGCGCATCGGCGGTTTTGGCCGCGGCAATCACCTTGGCATCGTCCGGTGCCATCGACATACGCGCGATGTTTTCCTTGATCGTCCCATCAAAAAGCTGCACCCGCTGTGGCAGATATCCGACATGCTGGCCCAATACATCGGGGTCATATTGATCCAATGCCGCCCCATCGAGCCTGATTTTACCGCCTGCAGGCTGCCATACGCCCGTCAACACCCGCGCCAATGTGGATTTGCCTGCGCCTGAGGTGCCAATCACTCCGATCGCCTGCCCCGGTGCAGCAGCAAAGCTGATCAAGCGCAGCGCCGCCTGCGATTCACCGGGTGGAACAACCGTCACCTGTTCCGCTTCAATCCGCGCCTTGGGTTTGGGCAATTCAGTACGCGGTGCCTCGGCCGGAACTTGCCCCAACAGAACCGCCAGATTGCGCCACCCTTCACGGCCACGCTGGAACAGTGCCCATTGCCCAACTAAAAGTTCAATCGGGGCCAGCGCACGACCCAGCAAAATTGAACCTGCAATCATGGCACCCGGCGAGAGTTCGTTGATCAAAACAAGATAGGCCCCAAGACCCAGCATCGCCGACTGCAAAAACAGACGAAACGCTTTGGTCATCGCCGTAAATGTCCCCGAGGCATCAGCGGCATCAATTGTCGTATCCAGCGACACGCCGCGCGCCATTTGCCAGCGATCAAAGGCCGCTCCGCGCATCCCGAGCGAATGCACCATCTCGCTCTCATCGCGGATATGGGCGCCCAGCCGTTCCGAGGCGAAACCAGCAGCATTGGCCGCCTGAAGCGATTTGCGCGTCATCACCTGATTAAGCACTGCGACAATAAGCAAGACCACCGCCCCCGCTATGGCCAAGATCCCCATGAGCGGGTGAAAGATAAATATCCCCAAAAAGAAAAGCGGCGCCCATGGCAGATCAAACAACGCCATCAAGGCAGGTGACGTGATCAAGCGTTGTACAGATTCCAAGTCACGCAGGCCGGTTGCCGCTTCATGCGGGGCACGGTGAAGTGTAGTCGCCTTGAGTACGGCGGCAAAAACGCGCCTGTCCAAACCGGCCTGAAACCGTGCGCCAACGCGGCCCATGACCCGCCCGCGCACAAAGTCCAGAATTCCCATCATCGCGTACAGAAACCCGACCAGAACGGACAGCGCCAACAGTGTCTCAAACGACCGGGAACTCAGAACACGGTCATATACGTTCAGCATATAAAGCGGCCCGGTCAGCATCAGCAGATTCACAAAGAAACTGAAGATGCCCACAATCCAATAAAGGCCACGGCTCTTTTTGCGCGTTTCCAGAAGCTCTGCCTGGCCCTTTGCAGATTGTTGGTCAGACATGATTGTCGCTACGCCCTCATCTTGACCGCGCGAGATACGCCGGCGTTACAGTTTGGTGGTTATATATCACGACCTCTGCTAAGAAGTCCTTTACCTTGAATAAGGCATCACAGGCCACCGCAAACACACGTCTCACTTGAATGGGCGTGGCGCAAATGCCACCGACCTATCCAAGCATATCTAACCTTCGCGCTCCGTCTCAGGGACGCTGAGCGTTGACCATGTATCATCCAATGGCGGGTCCGGCGGTGTGTCGCAGGCCCGCCGGTGGATATTCACCTTGCCGATGAAATTGGCCGAGATCGGTGCCGTCACAAAAAGGAACACCATAATCAGCACTTCATGCGTCGATGGCTTACCGATATCAAAGGAATGGACGATCGAAGCCAGCAGCAACATCCCGATCCCTACCGTCCCGACTTTGGTTGGAGCGTGAAGTCGTGTCATGGGATCGTTGAATTTCAGCAGGCCAATCGCCCCAACAAGAACGAAACCTGATCCGATCACGAGGCAGAGGCTGACAAAGTATGTCCCAATAATCTGCGCGGTCATTCGATAATATCTCCTCGCAAGATAAACCGGGCCATCGCCACGGTCGAGACAAAGCCAAGCATGGCGATCAGCAAGGCCACCTCGAAATAGATCTGTACGCCCTGATGGATGCCCAGCACGATGACCAGACCCAGCGCGTTGATCACCATCGTATCCAGCGCCAATACGCGGTCACCCGAGGTCGGCCCCAAGACCAGCCGCACCATGGACATGATTTGCCCCAGCGCCAGCGCCAAAAAGGTAATCGCCAATGCGACGTTAAGAAATTGTGTTGCCAGTATCATGCAAAAATCTCCAGTAGCCGAGCCTCATAGCGGGTGATGATATCTTCGCGCACCGCATCCGCATCATCCGTATGCAGCACATGCACCAAGAGGCTGCGCCCCTGATCAGACAAGTCCGCCGAGACCGTGCCGGGTGTCAACGTGATCGTACCAGCCAGCATCGTGATAGCCTCTGGTTGTTTGAGCCGGAGCGGGACAATGATCCACGCTGGCTTCAGTTTGGACGCTTAGCACCGTCAGCACGATCCAGGCTACTTCGATATTCGCGATGATAATATCCCAGATCACGACAAAGCTGTATCTGATCATCTTTCCCACCCGAAAACTGCTGGGCGTATCGGGCCACCAGACAGAAGTGCCCCAGGGAATAATAATGCCGAGGATGAATCCAAAGACGACCATCCCTGCCGAAAGTTCGTTTTGCAGGAACATCCAGACAATCGTCAGGATCAGGGTCAAAAGCGGATGGGGGATTAACCAGTTGAACGCGCGGGCCATGTTAGTGATCCTCCGTCGTCGTTGGTTTGCTCAGCTTGCCCGGCGTGTCCACAACGGTCGAGATATAGGGTTCGGGGCTGAACAGTTGCGCCGCGACAGAGGTGGTGAAGCTGTGCACCTGACCGGCAAAGACGGTATGCAGGGCCAGCAGCGCAATGAGCCCGCCGATCGAAACATAACACATCGTAGCCGGGGGAGATGCCGGATCTATGCCGTCCGGTGACGTGACGCCATGTGCTTTCCAGAACAAGACGCTGCCCGCACGCGCAAATCCAACGACACTAATCAAGCTTGACCCCAGAACAACGGCCCAGATCCAGATCATCAGATCAGCTCCGAATGCGGCATCAAGGATCAGCAGTTTGCCGAGAAACCCCGAAAGCGGCGGCAGTCCGGCCATAGCGATCGCTGCGATAAAAAACAGGCTCGCTGTGATTGTCGCACCCGCTATGGGTGGTTGCGCTGTCAGATCCAGATTGGCGCGGCGCGACCGGACCAAATCAACAATCAGGAACAGCGCCGCCCCTGCAAAGGTGGAATGCACGATGTAATAAAGCGCTGCCGCGATCCCTTCGGGCGAGAAGAGCGCGATAGAGACCAACACCATGCCCATCGACCCAATAATCGAAAAGGCCACCAGACGGTCGAACCGCTTGGCGGCCAGAACACCCACCATCCCAATCGCGAGCGAGACCAGTGCTGCTGGCAGAAGCCACGTATCATGCAGCCCTGCCGTGACCTCAAGATCGGGCGGGAAGATTAGCGTGTAAACACGGATGATCGCATAGGCCCCGACCTTCGTCATGATCGCAAACAGCGCCGCAACGGGTGCCGGCGCTTCTGCATAACTGGACGGCAGCCAGAAATGCAACGGCACAAGTGCTGCCTTGATCGCAAAAACCAGTAACAGCAGTACCGCTGCTACACGAATACCAACCGTTTCTTCGGCACTGATCAGCGTCACACGGTTCGCCAGATCAGCCATATTCAGAGTCCCTGTTTCGGCATAAAGCGCTCCCAAGGCGAACAGGAACAGCGTTGAGCCGATCAGATTGAACAGCACATATTGCACACCGGCCCGCAATCGCACCGTCCCCCCGGAGTGGATCATCAGACCATAAGACGCGATCAGCAGAACCTCGAAGAAGACAAAAAGGTTGAAAAGGTCGCCCGTCAGAAACGCCCCCAATATCCCCATGAGCTGAAACTGGAACAGCGCATGAAAATGCCGCCCACGGTCATCCCAGCCTGAACTGATCGCGTAGATCAGTACGAAAAGCGCCAACACCGACGTCAGCAGAATCATCATGGTCGACAACCTGTCGCCCACCAGCACAATCCCGAACGGGGCCGCCCAATCGCCCAGTTGATAGAGCATCACCGTGCCATCGGCGGTTGCCAACACCAAACCACCAGAAATCGCAATCAGGATGGATACACCGGTGAGCGAGAAGACCCGTTGAATGCCGATATGATAACGCGCGGCCAATACGATAAAGGGCGCCAACATCGCTAAGCAAAACGACCGGTGCAATAAGCCAATGGGTCATACGTCACCCTCCGGCTGATCATCCACGTGATCATCATCAGACCCAAGGAAAGCACCCAGACCGATCATGACCACCACCGCCGTCATGCCGAAGGAAATCACAATCGCCGTCAGGACCAGCGCCTGTGGGAGTGGATCGGTGTAGTTGTTCAACTCGTCACGCAGCACCGGGGGTGCGCCTGCCACCACCCGGCCAGAGGTGAACAGAAAGACATTTACCGCATAGGTCAACAGCGAGATACCCAAGATCACCGGGAACGTCCGCAAGCGAAGGACCAGATAGATCCCCGCAGCGGTCATAACGCCAATAGCGGATGCAATCAGAAACTCCATGCTACGCGCCCTCCTGTACGACTTGCGAAGGCGGATTATCCCGCGATGGATCAATGTCCATCGGATGTTCGTTTTCAGTGCTGTCCCGACGGCGCGCCAGTCTTGAGAAGCTTTCAAGCGACAACATCACAGCCCCCACAACAGACAGGAAAACGCCCACATCGAACAGGGCCGCCGTGGCCAACTCGAACTTTTCAAAGGGCGGGATGCGCACATAGGTGAAATCAGACGTCAGGAACGGCTTATCTACAAACCAAGAGCCGACCCCGGTAAACCCAGCAACAAGCACCCCTGCCCCGATCACCCCGTGATAGGGGTACTTCAACCGCGCCGATGTCCAGGCGAAACCGCTGGCCATATATTGCATCACCACACCAATTGACACGATCAGACCAGCGATGAAACCGCCGCCAGGTTCGTTGTGGCCGCTCAGGAAGATATAGAAACCTACCATCATGACGACGGGCATCATCCCGCGTGTCAAAACAACCATCATCATCGGGTGCACGCCGCCCGCCTGCGGTTGATCTGGCTTGCGGTTCAAAAGGCGGTTGCGCACTGGTCCGCCCAGCAAAGCCTCGGTCAGGGCGTAGATCAGCAAAGCGGCGATACTCAGTACGATGATTTCGCCAAAAGTATCAAAGCCACGGAAATCGACCAAGATAACGTTCACCACATTGGTGCCGCCGCCACCTTTGTAGGAATTCGCCAGATGGAACTCTGAGATCGCGGTCGCGACCGGATCACGCAACATGTAATAGTAAGCGAGCGCGAAACTGGCCAAACCACCGGCAACAGCGACGGACACGTCGCGCATCCGGCGCAGAACGGTGCTTTCAATCGGCGTCCGGTTGGGCAGAAAATTCAGGGCCAAAAGCATCAGGATGATGGTGACCACCTCAACCGTGAACTGGGTCATCGCCAAATCAGGTGCGCTGAGGAAAACAAAGCCGATCGACACCATCAGGCCCACAATCCCAATCAAGATCAGCGAGAGGAAACGATTGCGATGCAGAAACATCATCCCAATGGTTGCCGCCACCAGCATGCCCCAACCCGAGATCAGAACCGGATCAGCCGTCTGGATCGCGTGCATCGGTGCGCCCACCGTGCCTGTGGTCCATGCGTAATAGCCCGCCACAACAATCGTGACGGTCCCAATAGCGGCGTAGCGCGTAAAGGCCCCGTTGTGCAGCGGGAGGATCACAACCTGAGACGCTCTTACTGCCACGGCGACAACTGCCTCAAAGATCACCTTGGCCTCTGGCCGCGGCA
Source organism: Yoonia sp. GPGPB17 (assembly GCF_037892195.1). Classification (NCBI taxonomy): domain Bacteria; kingdom Pseudomonadati; phylum Pseudomonadota; class Alphaproteobacteria; order Rhodobacterales; family Paracoccaceae; genus Yoonia; species Yoonia sp. GPGPB17. Next base: position 224,771 of record NZ_JATACI010000002.1, on the reverse strand, counting down.
CGGTATCCCAAACCCGCAGCGCGGGTTTGAAGATAAACAGCATCGCCAAACCGCCCAGAACGGCAACAATCGACATATAAAGCGCAGGCACTAGTCCGTGCCAGATTTTCAGATGCGCGGATGGCATGTCAGCGGCATTGCCGAGCACCGAGGCTGTCACCAACTTGACGAAAGGTTCAGCCACGAAAGGGGCCACGCCAATCACAACAACGGGGATGATCAGCAAGGCAGGCGGCAGCCACATACCAGCAGGCGGGTCATGCGGCTTGGCGGGGTAGTCATCACGCACCGGGCCAAAGAACACATGGCTGATGAGGCGGAAGCAATAGGCGGCCGAGAAAAGCGAACCAACCGTCGCCAGAACCGGCACCAGCCAATGGCTGCCAAAAAGAACAGTATGGTTGGCCTCTTCCAGCATCATCTCTTTCGACAGGAACCCATTGAGCAGCGGGATACCGGCCATCGAAAGCGCGGCGAGCAGGACGATCATGAAGGTGACCGGCATCAAAGTGCGTAACCCACCCAAACGCCTGATGTCGCGGGTATGCGCCTCATGGTCGACAATACCCGCCGACATGAACAAAGCCGCCTTGAACGTGGCATGGTTCAGGATGTGAAAGACCGCCGCCATGGCTCCAAAAGCCGTGCCCGTGCCCAGCAACATCGTGATCAGGCCGAGATGGCTGACGGTCGAGAAAGCCAAAAGCGCTTTCAGGTCATGTTTGAACAACGCTATCACCGCGCCCAGCACCATCGTGATCAATCCGGCGGTGGTCACGATGACAAACCATTCTGTTGTCCCCGACAGGACCGGCCACATGCGCGCCATCAGGAAGATACCAGCCTTCACCATGGTGGCCGAGTGCAGATAGGCCGAAACAGGTGTGGGGGCTGCCATCGCATGCGGCAACCAGAAGTGAAACGGGAACTGGGCAGATTTTGTAAAGCAACCCAGTAAAATCAGGATCAACGCAGGCAGATATAGCGGATCAGCCTGAATAAGCTCGCGGTTTTGCAGGATGACACTCAGATCATAACTGCCCACGATCTGGCCGAGGATCAGCATGCCACCGATCATCGCAAGGCCCCCATTCCGGTCACGGTCAGCGCCATACGCGCGCCTTGGCGCCCTTCGGGTAGGTGTTTCCAGTATCCAATCAACAGGAAGGACGACAGCGACGTCAATTCCCAGAAAATTAACAAAAGCAGTATGTTATCGCTCAGAACAATGCCAACCATCGCGCCTTGAAACAGGAGCAGATAAGTAAAAAACTCGCCCATGTTGTCATCGCGGCTTAGGTACTGGCGGGCGTAAGCGATAATCAGCAAGCCGATGCCAAGGATCAGCAAGGCAAAGAAAAAGCCCAGACTGTCCAGCATCAAAGTGAAATTCAGCCCCAGTGCTGGCATCCATTCGACACGCGCAGTCACGATATCACCGGCAATGATGGCTGGTAGGTTGGTCAGTAGGCCAACAAATGCAGCCAACGTCACAGTGAACGTCACGCCTGCACAGGCAGATCGACCCGCGGGATTCATCAACCCGGGCAACAAAGCGCCAAAGAATGGCAAGGCGACGATAAAGAAGAGAGACACAGTAACTCCCGAAATTTTGCTGCTAGATGTGTGACCAATGCAAGCCGACTTGAAAAGGGAGAAATGCAATCTAGCTGTTATTTCAGAGTATTATGTCCTGAACATCGGGCGACATCAACGGTGGCGCTGCGGCGCGCGCATCCCCCATCGCGGTGCGGAGATCATTGCTGCAAATGACCCGCAAGCATATGTTTAATAACGTAGTTTTAGCGCCCTGATATCGGTGACTTACATGTGGACGCCCACATCTCAAACAACAGTATTGGCAGAGACACTTTTCTTGACCCTCACCAGAATGCCGCTCACGCGTATAAAGTAACGTCGTGTTGTTGCAGCCTTGGCGAGCTTCCCCGCATCGCTGGCGCTGACACCACTGGCAAACTTAATGGATGTCAGCGTCTTGAGCATGTCTTCCAAATCCGGCACCTGGCCCAACCGGTGGAACCCGCGCATACCTGACAGCCTGTTCATGGAGCTGGAAAACTGGTCGATGAGTTGCCCAGTTCTTTCGACAAAACGATCCCGGCGACTACAATACACGCCCTCAACTCGTCGTTGTCCGAATAGCGCACAAAGAACCATCGCTCACATACGCTGCCCCTGCCCCCAACAGTCATGCGCATCCTCGAGACCCGAGAAAGCAACAGCGTCTATGTGTTCGCGGGCAAGGACCCCACGAAGCCCTTCAATGGCATCAGACGAGCGAAGGAAGCCCTAGAAAACGCAGTCGCTATTGAACACTTTACTCTGCATGACTTGCGCCGCACCCTCTCATCCAACATGGCCCGGCTGGGCGTACCCATCCATGTGACCGAGAAAATCCTCAATCACCAAAGCGGGTCATTTGGCGCCGTGGCGGGAATCTATAATCGGCACTCATATCTGCCTGAGATGAAAGATGCGCTTGAACGTCACGACGACTGGCTTGGCGAGCTGATTGCGTAGAGCGCCTTCTTGGCGAAGGTCGGCAGCAGAGTTGCTGCTTTGAGTTACCGTAAGCCCATAGTGCTGCTTATGCAGCCCATTTTCGATGACCTGCGCGTATTGGTCTATACCGCGTTTCAGGCTTTTCCGGGCGGCGGGGCAGCCCGCCTTACTTTGTGACCATCAATCGGTGGTTTCAGAGCTAGAGCCCGGGACCAGACGTCCTGACCTCACCCAAATTATTACCCTGTCGCTGATCTATCCGGTGCTGCGGTTCAGGGCCTGGCGTCGGTGCTGCCAAATGGGCTCATCTGGCGGCCTGTGCCCAGATGCCCGTTCTAGCGCATGGACCAGCTCAACCGGAACCGGCACCTCGCGATACACATCATCGCGCCTGCGCTTGAGTGTCCTGAACATGATCACCCCTGCATCTGCTTGGACGTCTTCAGGCCGGAGCGCCAGGGCCTCCGAGATCCGACACCCGGTGTAGAGCAGGGTCAGGCCAAGGCTCCGCACATCTGGATGCGCCGCACGCGCGGCCTCCAGGAAACGCTGTCGCTCTGCGGCATTGAGATACAGCCTGCGCGCAGACCGATCATAGAGGCGCATCGCGTGCTTGGTTGGTGGTTCATGTGACATAAGGGGCGCTGGGTTCAACGGCTCACAACCGATCAGTTCGATTGTGCAACAATATTCCCAATTCTGGTGCAGGCAGCCGGATAAGCCAGTAAATCCAACGATTTGCTTGCAGTGCGATGGACCGTATCTGGCTGCAATCGACCTGACAATCACAAAATAACCTGCAGTCTCAACAGTGTACAAAATTGGGAATAATGGTGCAAATCCAGCACCTTAGACAAAAGGATATGGTGGGATGCGATGGAAAGCGATTGTGGCGTGCGTGGCGGCGCTTATGGGGACGTCAGCGGTCGCTGAAGACCTACCTGAGTTCGCCGGTGTCTATGCACGTCTCTCTGATGGGGAACTGCAAGAACTGACGCCAGTTGCTGGGGATGCGTTCAAACGGGCGGTCCTGGTTCCACACCCCAGAGAGCAATACAGCACCCGGTGCGTGGCCATCAATCTGATGCCGCCAAACATCCGCCTCACCGCCTTGCCATGGGCGTGGCAGCGGGACGAGACGAAGGCGCTGCCATTGTCAGAGATTACAGAGTTTGTGGTGAACGCCCGAACGGGCGCCAATCAAGTTAGCCTGCAACCGATCGTCGATCTTGCCAGCTATGCAACCGCCGAAGGTGAACGCCGCAACATCGAGACCAATGACCGGATCCGCTGCGTTGATTGGCAGTACGGGTTCGCGATGGAACACATCCCGCCGGGGGCGGATGACTGGTCAGCATATGCGTCGCGGGGCACAGGCGTGAGTGTTTCGATATCCGGCGTCATCAACGGCAACCGGATCTACATCCCAACCTCGGGTATTGAAGATGGCTTGGTGGTGAGCGACTGCGCTGTATCCGCGCAAGACCTCCGCCAGCGCAGCATCGATCAGTTCAACACGGCGCTTGTCCCCTCGGATACGCTTCAGGCCGGTTTCGGCGCACCGGATAACTTCAACTACCAACTCGGCCAATGTGGCAACTCGCAGTTCAAGGACGTGCCGGTCATTGGATACGTGCTGTCCGTCAATCGGCAATCATACGTTCTGCTGCCCAACTGGAAGTAGGGAGATTTGTCGCCCTCACAAACTGCCCTTCTGCATAGCGTCCACTTCAATCCCAACCAAAGAGCAAGCCCATGAACTTGATCAAACCAATTCTCCTCGCCGCTACTCTCGCCGCCGCAGGCTGCATGGAGGACGGCACAGACTTTGCCTCTGTCACCCTGACCGATGAGCGCCTGGCTTCTGAGGCCGGTGGCATCCTTGGCATCAATCCAGCCAACCTCACCGTCACCGAACGGCGCTCATCCTTTGGCAGCGGCACGTATTTCACAGTGCGCGCCAGCAATGGCCGCATATACAACTGCGTCATCACCGGTGGCGGACCACTGGCCTTTGGCCTTACCAACCCGCCAGATTGCGCCCGTGATGGTCAACCGATCCAGCGCAGCCGACCGTTCTAAATCCGCCGCGACGCAACAAAACGCCCGCGCGAGCAATCTGCTCTGCGGGCGTTATCTTTTGCAGACAATCCGTCGCGTTCAAAGCTTGGCTCGAGACATCACCCATCAATCTCGGCACGCAACGCAAAGCGGAGAGAAACCAAAGGTGATCCAAGTGTCAGCCAAGGTGCCTTAGACGGCCACATCCTCTGGTGACTTGCCCCCCGCCATCGCTGCTTTGAACCACTCAGGCTGACGCCCCTTGCCGGTCCAGGTCTGACCCTTATCGTCTGGATTGGCGTACTTGGGTTTGCCCGGTGTTTTTGGCTTGGCCGACTTCTTTGGTTTAGCTGTGGTTGCGGGTGCCGCACTTCCGCCCGCGATCTCGGCTAGACTAAATCCATGTGCCTTGGCCGCCTTCTCAGCCGCCGCCAATGCCGCTTTCATCTCGGTCTTCTCAACCCGCTCCAATGCTTTCTCAACATTGGCTTTGAGTTTTTCCAACTCTTTCCGTGTCATTGATTTTAGTTCAATTGCCATTGGGTATTCTCCTCGTTCCCAATTCCTAGTTTGCACTGAATAAGAAACACGAGTGAAGACTATCCCAAGTCCACCCTAAGCTGAGTGAGTATGCCACCAAAGCTGTGCGTGCAATGCCAAGGGGAATTGCAGCGGAATCTGGTTGCGTCACCGTGGGTGGTGGGTGGGATATAGCGCAAATGCGCTATATCTCGGACCGCCCAACGGACTGTATGTCTTTGAGTTCGCTTTATTCTTTTCACTTTACAAATCGTTACGAAATCCGTCACCATTTCAGGGCGAGTATTTGGTATTGTATTTTGCCTCAGGTTGTATCTGTTTCGATCACACCGGTGATCTTATCCGCCCTACGGTTTATCTACGCCTATCACCATCTGACGGTGAAGCAGGTGGCGGAGATGGTGCGCATGACGCCAAAGGCCGCGTCTGACATGCTTTTACGGCTCGAGCGGGGTCAGCTCTTAGGCTTCTTTGGCAACGTGGGTATTCGCGGATACGGGAAGACCCCGAAGGTCTATTTCTTGACCCGGACTGGTCATCGCGTTCTCGGTGAAGAGCTGGCCGCCATTGGCGAAGGGCTCGGCCCCTATCGCCAGATCAAAATGAACACGCGCTGGTCGCCGCTGATGTATCACCGCATAGCGACTGTGGATGTGCTGAGCTATGTCGAGCGCGATTGTACTGCGCTCAAGGATTATCGGCTCTTAGGTACCTTGCTGGAGTACCGGCGCGAGCGTGTTGGCAATCGCTGGCGGCAGGAGACCACTGACTACGTGGCTGAGCCGCATGGTGCAGACACTCGGATTGTGCCTGACGCCGGGTTTGCACTTGAGCATCGTGCCAGCGGCAAGTGCGCCCTCTTCTTGATCGAGGTTGATCGGGGCACAACGCCGCTCCTAAGCGATCAGCCGGAGACAGAGGTCAAATCCGTCGTTGCGAAGTTGGGCCAGTACGATCGCTATCTGGCCAGCCGCCGGGTCGCCAACCGCTATCCGGATCTGGGCACTTATTCGGGCTTTCATTTGCTATTTGTCACGACCAGCGGTGCGCGCGTCGCCAACCTGCGCGCGGCAGCAAGTGCGAGCCTCAATCCCGCCTTCCACCACCTCTACCGGTTCTCCACTCTGGAGGCCGCCAGCCACAACCTGCTGCATGATGCGTGGCTCAGCAGAGATCATGCAGACCACACCACCTACCGATTGATCAAAGGGAGTTGACCCATGAAGGTAACGATTAACCATGTCCAAAAGTCTGTTGGGATGATACGCAAGACGACGCATCACGGTGTCACCGTACGCGTCGAATTCAATGCCGAAGAGCTCGCCATTGTCCGTGAGCGGAAACTCGAGACCGACATTGTGTTGGAGCGGGACTATTCCTCTGACATGTCCGACGCCGCCATTGACCGGCATGAAAGCCGCGGGCTAGGTAAGCGGCTCCTGACTGCAACCGTCAGCGGCGCAGATGCCAATCACCATCACCTCACTGTCAGCAAACTGATGAAGGGCGAAGACACACACTATCTGGGCACCCCGGTTGAGGCCAAAGAGTATGAGGAGAGCCTGAAACAGGCTTTGGTGACCCTCAAGAGCTGGATAGAGGGCAACGCCAAGGTCGAGACGGAAACGGCCACGTTCGAGCTCTGATGGACGAGTTTGCGGCGCTTTTTGGCAATCTGATCGGCTTTGCCATCATCTTTATCACGGCCAGTGTTGCCCTTGTCTTTATCGGCATAGTGGTGGCACCGATCTCCTTGGTTGGTGGTGGCGGTCTCTTCTATCTGTACAACATCCATTTGCCCGAGAAGCGCCGCAAAGAAAGCCTGGCCCGCACCCAGGCGCTCTACGATCAAGCCAAAAGCCTCTCACCATCGGTAGAGTCCCTGATCGCCGCGCTTGAGGACGCGGAGATCCACGACCCCAAACTGCACCAGTTGGCCCACGAACTCTACAAGCTCGAGGGCCTGCAGCCACCAGTGTTGCCACCGGTGGGCGATGATCCCATCAAGCTGGCGCGTTATCAGGATACGCTTGAGCGCTTCATCAACGCGGCCCAGCCCAATCACTTCAACCGGTTTAAGGACGAGGTGGTGCAGATCCTGTCACACTATGAGCCAAACCAACAGCCTGGATCCCAAATGTTCTTCTCGAAGCGGCAGCGGAGCCGCCAGGAGATCGAAGACCTGATGTTAAGCTTCTTTAGGGAAGACGGACTGTTCAAAGCCCTGCGGGATCAGATTGATGAAAACTACGCGGCGGAGAACGCCGCCATGCCCACCCAATGCAAACATGATGATTATGTCTGGCGGTATCTGAAGGACACGCCGCTTCTGCCGCTGGGTGATGTGGCTGAGATGGTGGGCCTGCAAGACCGGATGTATCACACGTATCTCTTGGGCTCGTCCGGCTCAGGCAAGACCAACCTCATCGAAAACATCATCGCGCATGATCTGCTTGCTGATGAGGATGCCTGTATTGTCGTGATCGACAGTCAGACCCAGCTCATCGAGAAGCTGGCCCGTCTCGATATCCCGCAAACCGCGTACATCACGCCGAAGTTCAATTTGGCCCTCAATCTCTTTGACGTTGGCTATGAGGAGATGAAGGGCAAAGGCATTGCCGGAGAAACCCTGATCAACAAGACGGTGGGGCTCTTGAGCTTTGTGCTTGAGGGCATGATGGGGGCAGAGTTCACCAACCCCCAAAAGACGATCTTCCAATATGTCATCCAGCTGGTGATCTCGATCCCGGGCGGCAACATCTTCACCTTTATGGATATCCTGGCCGAGGGTGGGCACGAACGCTACGCCGAGGACATCCAGAAGCTTGATGAGAACCTGCAACGCTTCTTTGCAGTGGATTTCCCATCCAAGGACTATGGGCGGACGAAAGAGGCAATCCGGCGGCGGCTCGATAGCCTGCTGCTGAATCCCACCTTCCGCCGTCTCTTCGCCGCCACCGAAAACCGCATCAACATGTTCGAGGAGCTCAAGAACCAGAAGCTCATCCTGATCGATACCAACAAACCCATGCTCGACGATGCCGCCTCAGCCTTCTTTGGGCGGCTGTTCATTGCGCAGATCCTGCGCGCGTCGCACATGCGGTTCGGTGCCGGGCAGAACCATCGGCCCGTCTACCTGATTGTGGACGAGGCACATGAATACTTCGATCGGTCCGTCTCTGACATGCTGGAACAAGCGCGCAAGGCAAATATTGGGCTGATCCTTGCGCACCAGAGCCTCAGCCAAGCCCGCAGTGCCAAAGGGGGTGGCAGCATCACGGATCCGCTCATGGTGAACACCGGGACCAAGCTTATCTGGACATCTTTCCGCGAGGATGCAGCGAAGTTTGCCTCCTCTATGCAGGTGAAGCCAGAGAACATTCTCAATCTCCCGCAGTTCACCTTTGGGATGCATTCGCGCAAGCAGGGGTTTTTGCCAGTGCGCGGGGAGAAGGATGCGTTGGCGGGGTTCAACAAGCGCGAGGATATGCGGGATCTGCAGTTGGAAATGGAAGAGATGTTTGGGGTGCGGGAAGAGGCTGATAGTGACGGTGCAAAGTCGATGGGACCTTCTCATACGGCGGATGATTTGAGCGGCGAGAACACAAAACCAACGCCATCCAACGCCGATAAAACAGCGCAACGCGGATCTTGTCGGAACAATCAGCAAGCCAGCAGAGACATGGGAGCACCTCCAGACGTTGAGGTGATCTGACCATTCATGCGACTGCAAACAAGAGCGTCTGGGTCTCCGAGCGCCGCCTCTGCGGACCTCCAGACCGATGACAACCAGGAAGTTTATCATCTTTTTGGATTTCGCCCTTTACGGTTCCGAGGGCTCTGTTAACCTTCCCTTAACTTTTAGATTCGAGCGGCATCGGGCTCGTGTAAGGGCATAGGTCTTATGCGAAATGCTATTTTAGTATTGGCGATATCATTCGCTTCACCTTCTTTGGCCGAAGAGCGTTACACCCTTACCGATGGCACGTTCTTCGAACCACTCGATCAGTTCCAAAACTGTGATTTGCTGAGAGATGATTGTGGTGCCGCTAACAACACGAAACGCCATAGGACCCCTACATTGTATAACGTGTCGGGTGACAACACCTTCAGTGTGATAGTAAGAGCAAAGCCACTACCAAGCCTTGCACATGATCAGGGTTAGCAACTTGACTTTCAAAAACATACTGGGATCGCTCGCGGGTTTCTTATTTCTTGTTGCAATTTTTTCACTGGCGGTTTGGACACTTTTCGATAGCAATGCCCCGTCTTCTCAACGAATTGGAGCTGCCATATTTGCATTGGTTTTTGGCTTTCCCCTTTTTCGATTGACCATCGCAATCATCAAAAAACTCTTAGATAGGAAACGCCCAGATGGATGAAGATAGGTTTCTGTCGCTGTTCTTCGGTATCAAGCACCCCGGCCCCTCTACTTCTAGCCTTGACCCTGTCTTGAATTCTCTGGATCTTCCGGCACTGTCCTCGAAGAGCTCATTTAGGCATGAAGTCGATGCGCTCAACGCTTTTGACTACTCAGTCAAAATAGCTGGGAGCAGGGGAGATCTTGAATTTGGGGCCTTAACGGTTAACCCTGCCCATGGATTTTCCAGAGATAGTATTCACGACTTGTCTCGAGACGACTTCCAGACTGATTTTGGGGTGATCAAGAAAGACTGGGAAATCAAAAGGTTCATTTTTGGTGGTTCTTTCAATGCTTTGGAAGCAGAAATCGCCGTAAGGTTTGGCTTAGGGACGAAGGACTCCAACGGGTACATTGAGCTCAATGTCAACCTATTTGCAGGTTTCGACTCTATCCTTAACCTTCTGGCATCGGACAGATTTGAGAATGAGTTTCTACCGGGCGTTAAACAGTCAGCTCCTATATCAATTGAAATTGACACAAGCGGGAACAGGTTGGCGACCTACACCGATAACGAGACCGGTTTGCGTGTCAAGGCTCCAATCATAATAGAGTCTGACGGACGAAGCCAGGCGGGGCCGCACGTTACCGTATTGGCATCAAACGGCGCGACGGGAACCTCTAAAGATCTCCTTAAAGGAAACATTTACTCTGCAAATAACATAGGCATTGGCCAAGAATTAAACGGACTGGATCAGTTGGCCGACGCATTGACAGTTCCGGGCCTCCAGCTGCGCGTACCCGGCATACCGATTGTTCCATTTGGGGATGGAGATCCAGCGAATGACAACGATTGGCGCTTGTCTCAGGATGACTGGCGGCACTCTAGTCAAACTGGTCAAGGACACGACGTCTTCATCCGCAACGATGATGATGAAGACGATAACGAAACAAATTTGGAGAGAATAAAGAGAGAGGCTAAAGAACGACAAGAGGCTAGCAATGGCCAAAGTGGGGGTGTCAATGACAACAAGGTGAAAGTTCCATCTGGCAATCCGGGTGGTAACATTGCCCCTGCACCCACTCCCGACCGGGAAGACGACTTTGGACGTAAAGGGGATGATCCCAAGTTTGTTGGTGCCCAGCCAATTCTCTTCGATCTCACCGGCAACGGCATTAAGATCACGGAACTGTCCAATTCTGCCATTTACATGGATGCCACTGGCGACGGCTTGCAGAACCGCACGGCTTGGGCAGATGTCGGCAATGCCGTTCTCTTTTTTGACCCTGACGATACCGGCAAGATCACAGAAGCCCGCCAATACGTCTTCACCGAGTGGGACCCCACGGCGAAGTCGGACATGGAAGCCCTCGCATCCGTCTTTGATACGGACGGTGATGGTGTTCTGTCTGGTGCGGAGCTCGCGGACTTTAAGGTCATGGTCACATTGGCCGACGGCTCAACCGTTGCTGTTGCGCTGGATCAGTTGGCGAGTTTGCAGGGCTACAACTTCAAGAACATCACCTCGATTGATCTGACAGCCGATGCCACCAACATCGAGCTGCCGGATGGTTCCGTCATTACCGGCCAGACGACCTTCACTTACGCGGATGGCACCACAGGCACAGTTGCCGACGTCACACTGACCGCCGAGGGCATAAGCTATCGCCTGGAACAGGTCGAGAGCTTTGACGGCAGCGGCACGCGAACGGAAGTGACCACCGCCTATAACGCCGATGGCAGCATTGCGTTTGTGAACACGACGATGGTGAGCGCGGACGGCTCCCAGACGACCAACACTTATGACGACAATGGCGATGGTGTCGTCGATCGGCTACCAGACGATTTCTTACGTCACACTTCCCGGCGGCGAATTGCAGAAAACTGTCACCAACAGCATGGGGTCTGACCCGGCAACCGCGATCCTGCAGAACCAGACCGTGACCACGACCAGCGTTGATGGGCTTGTCGTCACGATTGAACGGGATTCGACCGGTGGCGGCTGGTTTGACCAGACCGAGGTGCGGACCACTGAGGCCGATGGCAGCTTGAACATCGTCACCACCGACTGGTCGCCCCCTGCGGCTGGTGCCGACCTAGGTACCGCAATCCGCAGCGTGACGGAGGACGTCACCGCCGACGGGATGACACGGACGGAATATATCGACAACGACGGCGATGGCGTTGCTGACCTGATTGTCGAGCATGCAATCGCGGTTGCGCCAGATGGCAGCCGCGTCGAAACGACAACGAACAGGAACCAGGACAACTCGAAACATTCGGCGATAACTGAAAGTGTAAGTGCTGATGGCCAAACCAAGACAGTTTCGATTGATAGCGATGGGAACGGCCTGTTTGAGACTGTCGAGGATACAGACATCACCGTGAGTGCGTCTGGCACGGTGTCAACGATCGAAGTCACAAACCGCGACGGCTCTTTGCGGACTAAATCGGAGCAGACGCAATCGGCGGATGCGTTGCAAAAAACCATCAAGACAGATGCAGATGGCGATGGCTTCTATGAGATGACGTCGGTGGACAACACGACCATCAACGCGGATGGCAGCCGACTGCAGGACCTGATTGTCCATGACAAGAACATGAACCTGCTTGCCAAATCGCAAGTGACGCTGGGCGCGGATAAGGTCACGTCAGCAACCAAAGTTGACCTGAACGAGAACGGCATTTTTGAGACCAACGATCTTGTCAGGTCTGTCACAGTCGATCCCACGAGCAATGCACGCACAGAGACGGAATGGGACCGCAACACGGATGGCACCTACAGTTCGGTATCCACGAAGGTCACTTCTCAAGATGGCCTGACAATCACGTCCACCATCGATCAAACCGGTGCCAGTGACACCAACAGTGATGGTGTGATTGACCATCCAACCTCTTTTGATCGCAAGATTGAGGACACAACGATTGATGCCGGGAACGGTACATCTGAGCGGACGATTGAGACATTCAGCCAGAACAACACCCTTCTCAGTACGTCAAGGGTGATAAGCAGCGCCGACGGCTTGACCCAGGAAACCGAAATCGACGTTGATGGTGATACACTTCTGGATCGCTATGTGCTGGAGACGGAGACAGAGGGTATAGGCGGCGTTGTTGTGCGCGAAAGCTCAACTTTTGCTGGAAACAAGACAACACTACTCTCCAAAGAGACGATCACTGAGAGTTCTGACAGGCGGGATGTGACGGTAGCGACCGACGCCAACGGCGACGGCCAGGATGACACTGTCAGATCGAATATCCTGGCGCAGGATGGCAGTCGCGACATTTTGGAAACCTGGTACCACCCTGATGGGGAGGTATCCGGTACGCGACTAACCGAGACTTCAGCAAACGGGTTGGAAACGACAGTTTCATCAGATCTTGATGGTGATGGTGTTTTAGAGGGAGTTTCGACGTCCGTCGTGTCACTGAACGACAACGGGGGTCGTACAACAGTTGATCAAGTCCGGAACCATGACGGAAGTCTTCGAAGTTCCACGCTTTCAATTGTAAGTCACGACAGCTTCAAAACACACACACATATTGATTCAGACGGGGATGGTGTCACAGAGAGATTCCAATCTACTCTTTCGTCTTACCACCACGAAGCGGGCTTCTGGACCTATACGGAAGTGTTTGCATATAGCGGTAAACGACTCAGCAAAACGAGAACCGAGACCAGTGACGATGGCCTTGTTACCCAAGTGTTCAGCGACAAGGATGGCGACGAAGCTTACGATCTCATTCAAACGAATACGACCTTACTTGGCGACGATGGCAGCACAACGAGAATAACTGCCCTCGAAGACGCTACCGGCAATCTCCGCAACAGCACGACCACTACATCCAGCTATGATGGGCGGTCTGTCACAACGTCCATTGATAGCAATGGGGATGGCGTCTTTGATGAGGTTATGACCCGTATCGAGGATGATGCGGGCGTGATGACCACAACAACATCCCGCTTTGATGCAGATGGCACCACGTTGCAGTCGTCAACAACAGCAACTACTAGCGCGAATGGCCTGTTGTCGAGCGTCACCGAAGATAGCGATGGTGACGGCACCGTTGATCTGATCATGTCAGAGAGCACGACACTCGAGGCCGATGGTGGGTCGCTGAGCGTCACCGAAGATCAGGACCGCTTGGGTAATGCGTACAGTGTCGCGACCACACATACGACTGCCGATGGGCGGACGGTCACACAGACCAATGACTATGATGCGGACGGCACAATTGATCTGAGCGTCGTGACTGACAAAGATCTCAGCCTCGATGGTATCGAGACCCAAACCGTCACTCGAACGGCAGCGGATTTATCGACCATTGGATTGCTGACGGTTGTGACATCTGCAGATAAACGCCTGGTGACCACGACGAACGATGTTGATGGCAACGGGTTCAATGACGTCGAAACCGTCTTCCAACTGGCGGACAACGGGACGCAGCGGACAGAGACGTCATACTTCTCAAGCGGTGGGGCGCTTGAGGGCACCTATGAGATGATTGTCAGCGGTGATGGGCGCACCACCACGCAACTACGCGATTACAACGGCGATGGTGAAATCGACCTCAGGTCGGTGGAGACATCCGCCATTGGGGTTGATGGATCGACGACCGGGAGCGTTGAGCATCGGGGGCAGCATCATACCCTGAAAGGACGCCAAGAATGGTCCACCAGCGATGATGGAATGTTTGCTGAAATTGTGCTGGATTTGGATGGCGACGGCGTGTCCGACTTTATCACACAAACGCATAGGACGTTTGAGCAAAATGGTGACACGGTAGTCAGTGAAGTCTCGCGCGATGCGACATCTGACGCACTCAGCGAGATCACAACGACATCGAGCGGCAATGGGCTGCAGGTATCGATCGTTGCAGACTACTCGGGCAATGGGAGTGTTGATCGGCTGACCACAGTTGAAAACGGCGCCTCTGGCGGCGGCACAACCACGGTTCAGCAATTTGGTGCAGGGTACAATCTGCAAAGCACGACGGTGCTTACGGTTGCCGCCGACGAGCGCTCTAGCACCCAGTCTATCGATGACGATGGCGACGGGTTTGTCGATCGCCAGGTGGCTTGGGAACTCAACGCAAGCAACACCTCTATTGAGACATTTGAAGACATCAACATCAACGGGACAATCCGAGCGGGTGTAGTTGAAACGAAGGACGCTAACGGGACAAGTGTCGCGCAGGCATACGACTTGGACGCTGATGGTGTCACAGATTTTACGCGTTCAGTCATCACGTCATATGACGACAATGGTGATATGATCACCGTGCTTGCAGACGTATTCGGCAGCGGGACCGTTGGCTATACCGAAACCACTGCGACCTCTGCAAACGGGCTGACCTCCCAAACAGAGATCGACATTGATGGCGACGGGACCATCGACGCAACGACGCAGCAAACAACGACACTCAACACCGATGGGAGCCGTACGACGCTCACCGAAACAACCTACGCAGATGGGGAGCTGCATTCTCGCTTCACTGAAGAAGTCAGCGCAGACGGTCGAGAGACCACACGCGTTCAGGACTATGACGGCAACGGAATTGCCGACAAGATTTCAGAGCAGTTCATTTCCTCTGATGGCTCTACCGTCACAACTGAAACATCCTTCAGCGTGGCCGGTGACAAGAACAATACCTTCATCACGACCACAAGCGCTGACGGGCTCACGACGACGATCCTGCGTGAGGGCAACAAGCAAGTCATTGAGCGCTCAGCCGTTGATAACAGCAGCTACGAATGGCACAATGGCGTGGCTAGCACCACATCCGGACATTTGTCGACCAGTCATCAGATCGACGCACTCGGTATCGAAACATGGACGCTGACGGCGCGCGAAGGGAGTGTCACAACGGCTCATAGCGCTCGGTTTGACGCTGCGGCAAAGGCACAACTCTTTGCCGAGGCAGAGATGATCTTCGATACGGTTCTGGACCGGGGTCTCGACAGCAACGAACGCGAAGAACTAGTGCGTTGGGTTGATGACGGGCAGCTCGATAAGGCGGGACTTATCGAACATCTGATGTCGCCTGGTGAGTTCACGGTGCGATATGGAACAATGTCGGACGCGCAATTCATTGCGCAGATGTATCTGAACAGCTTTGGTCGCGCCCCGAGTATGAAGGAGCTGGCAAGAGAAATCGCCTTTGTCAACGGCGGGCCCAAGACACGCGCAGAATTGGCCGAAGAGCTCGCGTTCTCATCAGAGCATTATGTCGTCGGCAACACGCATATGCGGACCAACAACTTCGACGTGATCATGAATCCCGCGGTATTTGAGCGGAGCATTGACAAGGCCTATGTCGAAAAACTGGTCACCAACCTTGTCGATGTGGTCACCGATCGCGATCCAAACACACAAGAGTTGATCAAGTACACTGAAGCCTTATTGGAAGACGATGTGCGCGCAGATGATATCGCTGAATTGCTGATGGGCGTCAGAGGCGAAATCGACGGGAAACCTACCTGGTCGCTCCATGGCCTTTCGGGAAGCGAATTTGTTGAGCAAGCGTTTCTCAATGGCCTCGGCAGAGCACCTACCCAGACGGAGCTCTCAGTTTGGACCGACTTTATTACAGATGGTCGCTTGACGAAGGCTGAGTTCGTTGCGGCATTGGCGCAGAGCGTTGAACACCTAGAG
Organism: Yoonia sp. GPGPB17; assembly: GCF_037892195.1. NCBI lineage: Bacteria > Pseudomonadati > Pseudomonadota > Alphaproteobacteria > Rhodobacterales > Paracoccaceae > Yoonia > Yoonia sp. GPGPB17. The sequence goes on along the minus strand of NZ_JATACI010000002.1, from coordinate 208,630 downwards.
GCCGGGAACGGGCATATACCGCCAAACATCAGCGCAGCGGGTGCTATTTCAGGAACGGACCAACCCGAGACGATTACAGGGTACGTTGGTCTCGTATCGATTTATGGCAAAGGCGGCAACGATACGCTGATAGGCCTTGATGGCAATGACTTCCTGGTCGGCGGATTGGGCGATGATATTCTGTACGGGGGGAGCACAAATGGCAGTGCGTCACAGGCAAACCTGCCGAATGGCAATGATACCTACAGGTGGTCAAAGGGCGATGGAAACGACCAGATCAGAGACTGGTCGCGGTCGACAGTCGAGATAGACAAATTGCATCTCGCCGATGTTCTGTCTTCTGAAGTCGAGTTGACGCGGAGCGCCAACGGCTGGGACCTGCTGGTCAACATCATTCCAACGGGTGAGACTATCACTGTCGACTCTCGTTATGATCATATCGATTACGGCTATGGTATTGAGCAGATAGAATTTGCCGATGGTGAGATTTGGGATCTTGCGCGCATCCTGGAGTTGGCAACCCTAACTGGAACGGACAATGCAAATACGCTCAACGGCACTGACTATGCCGATAACTACTACGGTCTAGAGGACGACGACACGCTCACCGGCAAGGATGGAAATGACGTACTGGTCGGTGGACAGGGCCTAGACTGGCTTACAGGTGGAAATGGAAGTGACACCTACATCTGGTCTCCTGGCGATGGCATGGATTACGTCAGAGAAATGGAAACAGAAGCGCCGTCCGGTACTAATGATGTTGACACCCTAAGGCTAGTCGACGTTGACCCAAGCCAAGTATCGCTGGAACGAGAGGGCTCGAACACCGAACATAAGAATGATCTCTGGGTGAACATACAAATTGGTGCACTTGGTGCCAGACTTGGGGTATGGGACCAGTTTGATAAGGCTGGCGAGGGTATCGAGAAGATCGTCTTTGACGATGGTACAGTCTGGGATCGCAGATATATCACTGAGAATTCGTGGTTTCTGAGCGACGATGATCCGAATGTCATTTCGGGCATTGAATCAGATGATCAAATCCGAGGCGGTGCGGGTGACGATCAGCTTTCAGGCGAAAATGGTGATGACTGGCTTGATGGTGGTACTGGCAATGACACGCTAGACGGCGGCAAAGGCAGCGATACCTACATATGGCAGACAGGCTACGGCTCTGACCATGTCGTCGACCGGGAAGCAGATGAAACAGACGTCGACATACTCATCCTGCAGGATGTTAGCTCTGATCAAGTTGAGCTCTGGCGCACGAACGACGCTGGCGAAAGCGTTAAAGATGACCTTCAGATACGGGTATTCGGCCCAAATGGTATCGAAGGGCTGGCTGTCTGGGACCAATTCAACCTGGAAGATGGAGAAGGTGTCGAGCAAATCTTGTTTGCCGACGGTGCCGTTTGGACCAAAGAGGACATTCTTTCCCGTACCAAGCATGAGGGCACAAACCAAAGCGATACAGGTACCACCAAACTCGTCGGTCAGTCTGGCCGCGACAATCTCTACGGGCTTGCTGGCGACGACACGATCGAGGCTTACGCCGGGGATGACTGGTTGTTTGGTGGGCTCGACAATGACATACTGAATGGCGGTTCCGGCAGCGATACATATGTCTATGCGCTCGGAGACGGAAACGATCAGTTGGTCGATACCGGCACACTTAGCAGTGATGTCGATACGCTAAAGTTCTCTAACGTCACATCATCCAATGCGGATTTGACGAAATCCGGAGACGATCTTTTGGTTTCAATCATCTCTACTGGTAGCACCATCACCGTTTCAGATCGCTTCGATGTTGGTACCAACGGACTGGGTGATGGGATCGAATTCATAGAATTCAGTGATGGCGTCGTAACGGAGGTTCTTGGAGGTTCACTGGCCGAGACTGTTACAATCGGCACGGAAGCCGCGGAGAATCTCACAGGCTGGGGGCTTGAAGACACGTTCTTCGGTGGTGGGGGCAACGACACCCTGCGAGGCGAAGGCGGCCAGGACACCCTGATTGGTGAGGCTGGCGATGACAATTTGCAGGGCGGCAACGGCGCTGACACTTATATTTGGCATGCTGGGGATGGAAACGATCTGATCCGAGACACCGCTGCCAGTCAAACCGAGCATGACCGGTTGTGGCTTGTTGATATCGCTGCAGGAGATGTTGCGCTTTCGCGGCCCGAAGGCTCAAATGACCTCGTCATAGACATTCTAAGCACAGGCGAAACCATCACAGTCGACGACAGCTTTGATGGAACAAACATCGGCCGAGGAATCGAAGAACTGCTGTTCTCAGGCGGTACAACCTGGGATTTGGCTGAGATACGATCTCGAACAGTTGTAACCGACACCGTGGGCGGCACTTCGGTAGTTGGGACTGTTTATGACGACAACCTTTACGGGCTGGATGGAAATGACCACTTATATGGATATGGTGCAGATGATCGGCTAATTGGCGGCTTGGGCGCTGACGTTTTATATGGCGCTCAGGGCAACGACACCTATGTTTGGTATGCGGGTGACGGATCAGATCTTATCATCGACGCCGCGTCAGCCCCGAATGTCTCTACGGATACTTTACGGCTCGAATCGGCTCTTCCAGAAAATGTGAGCCTAGAACGCCTCAATGGATCTAACGATCTGCGTGTCGTAATCGGCGGCGAAAGCGGCTACGGTGCAACTCTCGGCGGGCTACAGTACGAATTCTATTACGCCAATTTCGATCGACTACGCGACTTCGACGGGTTAATCCCTGTCGGAGCAGGGCTAGCAATGGACACAAACGTCAAGGGCCTCGGGTTTGTTCAAGGAGGGCGAGAAAACTACTTTGGGGTGAAGATGTTTGGGACAATAAATGTCACAACAAGTGGCATCTACACCTTCACTACCGCATCTGATGATGGATCTGCATTGTCAATCAATGGGCAACGCGTCGCCACAAACGATGGTGAGAAGAATGGCTACCGAGAGCGTAGCGGCTCTATAGAGCTGGGCATGGGCCAGCACTTCCTGGAAATCCTATATTTTGAGAATACGAGCACAGAACGCCTCGATCTGTTCGTTGATGGTCCAGATACAAACGACCTGCGGGTTGATCTGTTTGGAAGTGGAATGCTGGGCCATGCTGCCGATGCGACGCATCTTTTGTCAGTTGATCCGATGGAATATCCCGAGCTTCAGCAACAGCAGGATGTGGTCACAATTCGGGATCAATTTGGGACAGAAGGTGACGATGCAGGTATTGAAGCAATTGAGTTTGCAGACGGTACAGTGTGGACCCTTCAAGATATCGTTTCTGCAACGAGGCAAAGCGGAACGGTCGAGGACGACGTCCTTGTTGGCACCGTTGATACGAACAACATCTATGGGCTGGATGGGCACGACACGCTAAACGGTAATGGCGGAAACGACCATCTGTTTGGTGAGGCCGGAAATGACACACTTAACGGCGGCGATGGAAATGACCACTTGCATGGTGGTGATGGGGACGACATCTTAGACGGTGGGAATGGTGACGACTCATTATTTGGTGGTGATGGAGATGATGTTTTAGTCTCCAGCTCCGACCTAGACAGCTTCGACGGTGGAGATGGAAACGACACGATTGATTTCAGTTATTCAATAAACAATCATAATATTATTAGTCTTGCGGATGAGAAGATCCATTGGCTGATCACAAATCAGTTTGAAACGCTTGAGAACATAGAAAACGTAATTGGGGGGGCAGGTAACAATCACATTATTGGCTCTGATATCTCAAATCGGCTTGAAGGTGCAGCGGGCAGCGATACGATAGAAGGACGTGGCGGCGATGATGAGCTGTTTGGCGGTGTTGGGGACGATACCTACATCTACAATCGCGGCGACGGACACGATACGATTACTGATACTGGCAGCGCGGGTGTGGGTACGGACCCGATGTCGCCGACCGGGGACGCTATCGTGTTTGGTCACGGTATCTCTTTTGAGGACCTTGTCTTTGAGACAGTTGGAGATGATCTGAAGATATACATAACAGACCCAAGCAACCCATCAACGCCTTTGGATCAAGTTGATGATGCCATAACGGTCGCGAATGTCCAGGCTGATGGCAACCGCATCGAGTCTCTGCAGTTTTCTGACGGACAGATTGTCGACATTTCAGGCATATCTGTCGCACAGCTTGCAACATCGGCCCCATTTGACCCCCAGCAGCCAATCGACCTCACGGCGGCTCTTCGTGGATCACTCACTGTCAATATGAGTTCTACCGGTTGGAGTGGCCCGGGTCATTTCGCGATTGACGGTATCAAGTCGGAAGACAATCGCCCGCACACTTACAATGGTGAGTTGGAATTTATCGAAGTAGACATGGGTTCAGGTTATGACCTCTCCGAAGTTGTCATTACAAATAGGATCGAAGGATGGGGTGACCGCCTAAATGGTGCGGAACTTGTTCTCTACGACTCTAGTCTAGCAGAAGTATTCCGTTCCGATCCCATTGCAGGAGCTATCGAAGGAAGCATCATTACAGTTAGCCTCAGCGAACTGATAGATGCCCAATTCGTCTCTCTCCAGCACAAGAATCAGTATCTGCATGTTACAGAAATTGAGGTCTTTGGCATGCCGTCGGAGAACATGGGTGAAACCATGATTGGGACGCTGATCGGAGAAGTGATTCAAGGCTCAGATCGTAACGATTTCATCAATGGCGGCTGGGGACCAGATATCATTTTGGCCGGTTCAGGCGATGACTACATCATCGGTAATTCGGGTTTTGGGTTTGATGCGGAACTATATGATGGCGGGTCCGGCGTTGACACGATTGACTTTGGCGCATCCGTAAATCTGTTGGACGTTGACCTTGTGGCTGGCAATGCGGGAGCTGCATCCATTCAGAATGTTGAAAATGTCATTGGGACACAAGGCGACAATGTGATCACCGGGACGGACGGCGACAACATTCTTGATGGTCAAGGCGGAAACGACACAATCAATGCAGGCGCTTAACGACGATGTGGTGTTTGGGAGTGATGATATCGATACCCTCGACGGAGGTGCTAAACAATGATACGCTTGACCTGACAAACGATGATCTAGCAAAGACGATTGATCTGGTTGCTGGGACGGTATCCGTTGCTGGGGCAGTCGAGACAGCACTGAACTTTGAAAATGTGATCGCCGGTGCAGGAGATGACATCATCTATGGGAATTCCGAGGTAAACAGTCTGACAGGCGGCGCGGGCGATGATGCGCTTTACGGCAATGATGGTGATGACACTCTGGTTGGCGGCCTCGGTGATGATTTCCTGAGCGGCGGTTTGGGTCGAGATACCTACGTGATCGACGCCGTACCTCCGTCCCTACCGGTACAAGTCACTGTGCAAGCCTATCTTGATGATGCTTTTGGAACATCCCGACCAGACTATGCCTTTGGGACATACGATGCCGTCACTGATACATCGACGGTGGAGGTTGGTGGCGTCAATCAAACCGACATTACAAATGGGATGTCTGGTGCCTGGCGAACCACAATTAATGCAGGACATGCCCAAAAGGCGCTGGTGACGTTCGACTACTCACTCTTTGCCGCAGACGCACTTGAAAGCAACGAATTTGTTGAAGGTAGAGTTTCCATAAATGGGACGGCCATTGACTTTTCTGGGAGTGGGTACTTTGTCAGAAACGCTGGCGGTACCGCTGGCGAAAGCGGAACCGTATCTGTTGAAGTTGACTTGCAGGCGGGCACCAATGAGTTGGATATTGGCGCTTTCTTGAACAAAAAAACAACGACAACAGAGTATGCGACCCTTTCCTTCACCAATCTCGTCGTTGAGCCGGTCGTTGAGCTTGACGAGATTGTTGATCCAGATGGCGGCAACCTGATCACCTATCAAGGAGAGATCAGCACTTCAGACGTGGTAGCTACGACAACTAGTGATGACCTCAACATAGAAATCCTCACCACAGGGCAGCAAATCACGATCACTGGTCAATGGGCCAATCGCGAAGCCCCTATTGCAAGCACCGTTCAAACTGCAAATGGCGGAAGCATTGATCTGCTGCAGTTCGCGCCGACAAGCTGGCAAGCAGCTGAAACACTGACTGGGACGAGCGGCAATGATGAGCTCTTCGGGCTTGGAGGGGACGACACAATTTCTGGCTCGGCAGGCGATGACATGCTCAGCGGTGGCGCTGACAACGACATCTTAACAGGTGGGGCAGGCGCAGACATATTTGTATTTGATCTCGGAGACGGGCTTGATCAGATTACAGACTTCGTGCTTGGTATCGATCTGATCGATTTCTCCTCGACCAACCTCACATTCACTGATCTGGTTATTGGATCTGACGGCGATGGCGGAACCAGAGTTAGCTACGACGGGACCCAGCAAATTGACATTCTTGGCGTGGCTTCTGGTATCGATCAAGACGACTTTGTCTTTGTTTGATTTCGCAATTCAAAAAGCCGCCCCAGTAGGGCGGCTCTTCTCTATCTCATCGCTTCGGCCAGCTTCGTAGGCGCCCCCTTGATCACGGCGTCTGCGAGTGCAAGTGCCTCAAACAACACCATGCTGCGGGGCTCAAAGTCAAAGATGCGTCGACGCTGTTTTGGGAGGTAGCCAGCAATCTCTGGATACTGCTGAGCAAGCGCATCGGCCTCCTCATACTTGGACGGATACCCACGTGGTCGTACAACCGAAACATCCAGCACTGGATTGTGACTGGCAAGCTCCGCAATCGCGTGGATCAGTCCTTTGGTGCGTTCTCCCTTGCGGCATCCGGCGGTCCGCTTTTCAGTGACCACCACATCGGGTTTGAGTTCTTTCATCAGTTCCTGCACAAACCCGACGAGATCATTGGCGGACTTGGTGGCTTTGAGGGTGATGCCCCAGTCCTGCAAATGACCACCGGCGATGTAGACATAGCCCACCTTGCCCGAAGCGACGGCAATCGCCAGCACGCTAAGCGCCGCCATGGGATATGGGGTTAGCTAATCGCTCATGCAGAGACTTGAGCGATGCCGCCCGGTTAAATGTGTGTGCAGTCTCTCGCACATGCGCTGGAAGGTGTTTCAGTCGCCGTTTCAGGCGGCGCGTGCACTTTTCCATGCGTTCGGCGAAGAAGCTTTCGAACGAGCGCCTGTATATCACGGACAGCGTGATGATCTGATCCAGGTCGGGGCGCTGGTCGCCTTTCTCCAACGCGGACACCACCGATTGATGGTCACATAACATGGCGGCAATATCAGCCTGGGTATAGCCTGCCTTTCTGCGCGCTAGGCGCAGATCAGCAGAGAATTTGGTTTTCATAGACTTTAGATTATTGATTAAGCGTCTAGAGCTTCAGTCTATGGTGAGAGACAAGGACATCCTAGCAGTCAGGATATCATGGAGGGTGATACGGTGAGTGGGTCTGGGCTGAACGAGACGCACATCTGACAGGCATTCAGCGCGGTGGGACCGGAACATCTGACGTGTTCCGCATACCAGCGCAAATGCCCGGCAAACGGCGCTCCACTGTAGTCAATTCGGATTTGCTGTGCAGCAGGCGCGACTGATGCTGAACAGCACTTGGAACAGGCGGCTGACCTCTTCCAAGGCTGTATCAGGTTCTGACGCAGATATCAGAGGCACATTTCAGCCGGAGACCGTCGCAACACAAAAACGCCACTCCGACTAGGAGCAGCGTTTCGCTTCAAAAGAGCTTGAGCTGACGTCGATCGTCGAGGTGCCTTTGCCAGTCTTTGCTGGTGGCGGCCTCGTTGAGCATGTTGAGAACCATCTCTTTGACGTCCGCTTCGTCAATGAGCTGGTCATCAGCGATGAAGATTGAGCGGTACCCGGTTGATGTCACTGGTAGCGGCTCGTCGCACTGCAGCTGGATGTGCCAGTTGCCGGTGTTGAACCAATTGCGTTGATACGCAACCTGAATCTTAAACTCGGTCCATTCCAGCACGAACATCTCATAGCCGTCGTCTGTCTCGGCCATCAGTATTCACTCGCGAGCATGATGGTGAGCACCCGATGGGTGAGCGCATCATTGGCCGGGTTTTCCGAGCCTTGGGTCAATGAGCGATCGTAGTAGTCGATCTTCCAAAAGACCTTCTGGCCTTGCAGTTCAATCGCTCCAAAGTCGTGCTCACCCCACGGATCATTGTCCTCCGAGAACTCATTGAACAGACGGACGGCGCAGACCGCCGCTACAACAAACTCTGCACCCTGCTCCTGCACGCCTTGTGTGACCATGATGCTGCCGTTGCCCAATCCAGTTTTGCGGAAGCGGTCATTGAGAGCCTGCACCCGCCGGTTCTGGAGCGCATCGGCCGGGATCCAGTCGAGCTTCGTCGCCTCTTCGCAGGTATGACAGTGCGCATCGTCATAGACGTTCTCAAGCTCCCACAATCCGCTCTCACGGTTGAAGCACGCCCAGGCATCGCACACCACATGCTCTGAGCCACAAGCCCTGCAGACAGGGACGGTATGCAGTGCCTCTGGCGTGACTTTGTCTTTGGTTTCCATGATATCACCTCTCGCTTGAGGTGCGGCTGAGCGGGATTGCTCAGCGACACCCCGGCGAAGGCGAGATCAGGATGAAGAACGTATCTGGCTCTATGATGCGCTGGGGTCAGCAAAGCGCAAAGCAGTCACCATATCACTGGAGCTGATATCGCGGCTGCTAGGATGGCATGCTTACTCGGGCACAATCAGGCAATGTATACCAAGCACCAGGCTGTCATCGGATTGGCCTATCACCGATACAAGGATCCTCAGCCATTTGTCATCGCAGGCTCTGATAGGATGCAGCATTGCTTCATCTGCGGGATGACCGGGACGGGTAAATCCACACTGCTGCTGAACCTCATGTACCAGGATGCGCGACATGGCACTGGCTTTTGTCTGATTGATCCGCATGGCGATTTGGCCGAAGACCTGCATAACAATCTGATCGTGCCACATCTTTATTGGAACGTAAGCGATCCCGCCTGTCCGCTTGGGTACAACCCACTGGCCAAGGTTGCCGCACAGCATCGCCCGCTCGTGGCCTCTGGATTGATCGAAACACTCAAGAAGCAGTTTCCAGATGCCTGGGGGCCGCGCATGGAACATATCCTGCGGTTTTCTATCCTGGCACTGCTAGAGACTGAGGATGCCAACCTCAGCGACATCTTGCGATTGCTGACATTCAAGAGCTACCGTCGCAAGGTCATTGATCAGGTCACTGAAGAACAGGTCCTGTTCTTCTGGAAGCATGAGTTTCCGACGCTCAATCATGCCGAAGCAGTTCCGATGGCGTCGCACCGATTGCGAATAAGCTGGGCGGGTTTCTGGCGCAGCCAACTGTGCGCAAGGCCCTGTGTGATCCAGAGCAGCCGCTCCGCTTCCGCAGCATCATGGACACAGGACAGATCCTGATCGTAAACCTCGCCAAAGGACGGCTCGGGAGTGACATCGCCAACGTCCTTGGGGGCCTGATCACCTCAGGCATCATGAATGCCGCCACCACGCGCCACACACTGCCTGAGGCCGCGCGGCGTCCGTTCTTCCTATACGTCGATGAGTTCCCAAATCTCACGACACAGAGCTTTGCCAGTATGCTGTCCGAGGCCCGCAAGTACCGACTAGGGCTTGTGCTGGCGGCACAGCATCTTTCCCAGCTCAGCACAGACGTCTCGGACGCGGTCTTTGGGAATGTCGGCAATCTGATCGCCTTCCGCGTTGGGGTGAAGGACGCGCCCTTGCTGGCAAAGCAAATGGCACCTTTTGAGGCCCTTGATCTGCAAAACCAGCCCAACCACCGAGCTGCGGTGCAAGTGATGAGTGCAGGGCAACGTCTCGCACCGTTCTCAGCCTCAATGTATCCACCATATCGGCTGCAGTGATATCGTGGCTGCTAGTGGCGTTGCGGCACACGCGTATTCTGTTGCTATGACCAAATTCAACCCATTTGAAAATCGGATGTCCGAAGAAGCGTTTGAAGCGTACTTGCAGGTTTGCCATGAGATTTATCTCGAGATGGTGCGGACTGGCGAGTGGCCTTGGCCCACCCCCGACGCTTCGCCAAAACCTGAAGATTTGGTAGAGTCGGACAATAGCTAACACATTCATATGCAGCACTATTTTGGATATACTCGGGTTTCGACAGTGAAGCAGGGTGATGGCGTCTCCCTAGAAGCTCAACGAGACGCAATCACCGCATACGCCAACAAACAACGTCTTTCAGTTTGCGAGTGGTTTGAAGAAAAGGAGACCGCTGCCAAGCGCGGACGGCCTGTGTTTAGCCAGCTCGTTGCACGACTGCGTGCCGGGGAGGCCAGCGGACTTATCATTCACAAGATTGATCGATCAGCTCGAAACTTCTCAGACTGGGCGATGATCGGTGAACTCATTGATGACGGGATTGATGTCCGCTTTGCCCATGAAAGCCTCGACATGCAGTCACGCGGTGGCCGCCTGACCGCAGACATCCAAGCGGTCATCGCGGCCGACTATGTCCGCAACCTGCGCGAAGAATGCATCAAGGGTATCGAAGGTCGCCTTAAACAAGGGCTGTTCCCGTTCAATGCCCCAATCGGATATCTGGACAATGGTCCGGGCAAGCCAAAAACACCCGATCCCCAACGGGCACCATTCATCTGTCAGGCCTTCGAACTCTATGCAACGCAGAAGTACTCGGTTCGTAGCCTGCTTCGCGAGCTGAACCGGCGCGGACTAAGAAACCGCAATGACAAACCGGTGACCAAGTACGGCCTAGAAAACATCCTCAAAAACCATTTCTACTATGGCACGATCCTCATGCATCGGACTGGCCGAACCTATCAGGGTGTCCATGAGCCGATTATCAGCAAGGCCCTGTTTGACAAGGTTCAGTCGCTCAAAGGAGATCGCCATCAAAAGAAACACGTGGTGCATGATCACCCATACCGACGCCTGTTGACGTGTGGTCATTGCAATCGCTCGCTCTATGGCGAAGTGCAAAAAGGTCACGTGTACATGCGATGTCAGACACCCGGATGTCCGACTACATCAATTCGCCAAGACCGTCTGGAAGCGGAAATCGTGGAGAAGCTACAGAGTGTCCAGTTGCCAGCAGGAGATTTTGACAAGCTGAAAGCTCGCTTATCAGTGCTGATAAAGCGACAGGATAGTGAGGCAGATCACCGCGCAATCCGCCTGCAGCTAGACCAGCTTCGAACCCGCGAAGAGAAACTGACCGATGCACTGATCGATGGGCTCATAGACAAAACTGTGTTCGGTGATCGGAAACAAGCGCTCGAAACAGAGCAGCAGCGATTGACCGCAGCGCAAGCCGAATTAGCCGATTCAAAAGCAAATGCGCGATTGGGTGAGCAGTTTCTCGAACTCATCAGAAACCTTTGTCTAACTTACCGGGTGGGCGATCACGCACAGAAACGGCGGATTGTGGAAATCGCCTTCTCGAACCGCTTGCTAACGGGAAAAAACCTTTGCCTCAAACTACAGAATTGGTGTCTAAACCCTGAAAGCACCTTGGGTGTCTTGTTTGGTCCGCCAGACCAGACCACAACTCGAACTCGGGATCAGATCGCAAATGTGCTGGAGCGGTTCGATATTTAACCCCGTGGGTGACCCATAGGTTACCACAGATCGAACCTGATCGCCTGAGACGATGGCACGATTAGCGTCAAAGTTCGAAAAGTGACCCACTTGCTGGACATGTCCGACTTACTTTTCGAACTTTTATCGTATGGACCAGTGCTCTGTCGACTAGTCAATCTTCAGGTCGTGCTGTGCGGGCTTTCCAGGGATATTGAAGCGACTGTCCTGCGTAGCCTTGCTACTTGGGCTTCCCAGATCATGGATTGCATTTTGCACCCCTGTCCAAGTCAGTCTTTGAACCAGGTGTTCGCTGGGAGGCATCAAGTCTGAAATTGTCTTTAGGATACTAAATCAGAGCGTCATGTGTTTGACGTGCTAAAAGGCCCGCCTTTGATTGCCAAGGCGAACCTTTCAGTCATACTTAAGTCTTTAGATTTCGGCGACTGTGCATATCCTTGCTATCTTCTCAAGCGTCGGCAAAGACGTATCGTGATCGGTATCATTGGCAGCGGCGCACGCATCTGATACGACGCAGGCCGTAAAATCACGGTCGTGGGCATCCCGGACGGCAGCCTGAACAGCAAGGTCGGTCGCACAGCCGCCAAAAAAGACATTTTTGATGCCATTCACCCGAAGCACGGTGTCTAATTCTGTATTGAAGAACGCGCTGACCCGGCGCTTTTGAATGACAACCTCACCTTCCATTGGCGCAGCAAAGTCGATGAATTCGCATCCCCATTCATCCTGATTGAGCGCCCCAAACTTTTTTGCAGCGCCGAACAGAGGAGAGTCTTCAGGATGGTTCACATAGCTGGGATCAAAGCCAACACGAACATGGCAGATAATCCATCCGTTTTGGCGTGACTTTTCAAGCAACTCAGCGACCTTTTCCGATGTCCCATGGCGTGAGATAAAGTCAGAATATCCTTTGCCAGATAGCTTCCCATCGGAATGGACAATTTCATTTACGTAGTCGATCAGCACGAGTGCATTTACTTTAGACATAGGGCTCTCCTATTTTAGCATGTTTGCGGAGTAGGTTTCGAAGATCGTTCGGCGACGACACAAAGTGTCGTGCATCAAACGCCTTCAAGTAACGCAGCGGGTGATATCCCCACCCCACAGCTGCGCAATCGATGCCAGCGTCAGCGGCATAAAGCACATCCGATACCATGTCGCCGATCTTCAGGAGCTGCGCCGGACGCAGGTTATTCTCGGTCATGATGCGCTGAAATTTTGCAGATTTCTTCATCTTCAACTCGCGACCAAGGATCGAAATGTCATCGACCGATCCCCCAGGTATTGATCGAGACAGAACGTCCCGAACTGTCGCCGAGTATGACGAAGTGACGATTGTAAATCGTGTTGGGTCCATTTCACCCAAGATTTTGGCAACCGGCACAAAAGGCTTCAGCTCCCGCGCCCTGCTCATCATACGAGCACTATGGCGGTCAAAGAAGTCGCTGACCCCCTTATCAGATAGGCCAAACCTTCTGAGCGATGTCCTTAGCGGGCCAGGATAAATAAATGCGAAGTCATCCTGGCTGTGGACTTCAGGAATGGTTGGGAAATGCGCCCGGAGCCGATTGATCTCATCGGCGCAAACCGCAGCACTATCCGCAACCACACCATCGAAGTCGAACGCAACATGCTCATAGCGCGCCATATCAGTACCCCAGAGAAGGGTTCATGTAGCAGTTCAGAAGGCGCGATACTTCCGCTTCGTTAACCTTCCCGCGGGCGGTAGCAGCCATGATGATCTGCGGATAACTAGTTAGTGCGACATAGTTTAGACCATCCAGGTTATCCCGCATCTTCTGGAAACCCCAGTTGATGATCGAAACAATCCCGGCAACTTCGACATCGGCTTCGTCATTGAGTGCGTCAACGGCTTTCCTCAAAGAGCCACCACTGGCGACCAGGTCATCGATGATAACAACACGCGCACCGGATTTGACGTGCCCCTGCACAAAGCCGCCAACACCATGGTCCTTCTTCTCGGAACGGATGTACGCCGTCGGCAGTTCAAGGCGGTCAGCAACACAGGACGCCCAAGGAATGCCCGCAGTCGAGACGCCCAAGATAGCATCCACATCACCAAAGGCACTCATGACGCTTTTGGACATCTCGTCTGCGATCAAACGGCGCGCGCCGAAATCGGAGATTGCGTTCCGGCAATTGCAATAACAGGGCGCACGCACACCGCTTTTCCACTTATAGTATTTCTCGCTCAGCAGCGACGTGTCGATCAGATAGGCCCCCGCGTCCAAAAGCGCGGAAGCTACGCACATTGCGCGGTGGTCATCGAGCACAAAATCCGCGATGCGCGAATCCTCACCAAAATGTACGGGTGTCGGGGGGTCAGTTGGGTTCATGGCAGTCACAAGCATAGTCTTATGCTCCTACTCTCAGTGGGTTGATGAAAAAGTCTCGTACGTCGCTCGCCTCTTGGTATTTGCTGTTATCCCTGAAGCTGTTCAGGGTCTTTTTTGGCCCGAAGGAAATGGTCTTCGGACAGGTTGATGGTGATGTCATCAAAGCGGAGAATGGTGTCACCGCTCGAATAGCAGAGGATCACCGGCAGCTCGGGCGTCGCCCGGACATAGATGTATCGTTGAACATGGGGGAGCTCTTGTGTTTCCACCACTTCCGCATGCTGTTGCCGCCAAAGATGGTCTTCCAGGTCGGTAAACAGGTTCTTCTGATAATAAAAATCGAGGTAGGCTGACCCATTGATGATCTCGATGCTCTGATAGGAACCGGAAAGATAGAGCTCACGGCGCGCCTGGCGCACCTCCATATAGCGCCCAATCAGGCTCCACTGCTCCTTAGGATACTCGGCGCGAAACTTGGCCTCAGTAAACTCAGGGACTTCACAATTCACCGTGAAATGCGGGGTGGTTACGATCCGGTATCCCCCCTCTTCAGCGATGCGTTGCTCAAACCGAAGTCGCAACTCTTCCGCCTCAATCAGCTCCTCTTGGTGAAGGGTGATGCTCAGATCGAGTGGCAGCTTAAGGAACTCGACAAGCCCTACAAAGCTGCGCAGTGGCATGTCCAAGGGGTTCTTACGATATCGATATGCAGTGGCCTTCGACACCTGCATGGCCTTGGCCGCTTCACTCATCTCCGCATCCTTCAACCCGTCCAGCAGGGTTGTGAGCAGTTTATCAAGGTCATTTCTCATATTTGAGACTCATTGCGTTGTCTTGGGGATAAATTAGCGATTATCTTCATAAACAACAATCAAAAATTCTCACCAGTGAGAAACTGAGTGGACTCAGTGGGTTTCGTCCGCGTCTTCGTCGATTGTGCACGGTAGGTACGTCATAGTTACCCTTTAGAGTTTGCCGACTCACCGTGTGCTACAGACTCTAGGTTCTAGATTGGGTGACCTACCTCTTGACTGGCCTGCCAGAGATGTCCGTGAGCCCGATCAGCCGCAACGCCAAGAGCCATAGACCTTTCAGACTAAAAGGAACCCAAGGCCGCAGTGCGTGAAATGCGTGATTGAAATTGTGGTGCTAGGGCGCGCAACAGAACTACCAACACGAGGATTTTCAAGCTCGTTTTGCCCGCATGTCATTTTACTGATGGCTAGCGGCTCAACAGTTGCAAATGAGCCTAGTCCGAGCCTAGGGCAACTACAGGTATTAGCTAATTATTTGATTTTAATGGTGCCCCCACACGGACTCGAACCGCGGACCTACTGATTACAAATCAGTTGCTCTACCAGCTGAGCTATAGGGGCATGTCATTGATTTCATGACATTTTTGACGATTTAACAGATAACGCGAAACAAAGTCTGCAATGGGCTGTTTCGCATGAACCGCGCACCATCGACGGAGCGTTTATAAATATGTTTGCGAGTCTGCAAGAGGAAAAACGGACCCGGTCATAGAACCATCTCATTTAATTAGGATGCTGTGGACAGTTTAAAGCTTTGGTGTGATCCAACGGTCGTCTTCCATACATGTGCATCCAGCCGATGCGGCAATTGAATCGTCAACTCACTTTGCCATCAAGCACCAGGGTTTCGGCAAAGCAGGCACGGGGTGACGAGTGCTGCAGGATGACTGGCACTTTGATGATGCGGAAAGGCGGCGACGTGTTGGCGTTGGTCGAGTTGATCAATCAATGCACGACCAAGGAAGCCGCCCAGTTCTTAGCAGGGGAGACAGTTCCACCGGAGAAGCGCCCAAAGCGCCAATCCAATGGGCGAAGGAAACTGATTGCTTTGATGGGCTAAAAGGTGGTCCAAAAACCAATTTGTAAACATAAGCATATGAATTATGGCCGTTTATTTTGCATTGGAGGTGCCGTGTGGGGGCACCATTTCACATTTTTCTGAAATTTCATCCAAAAACCTAAAGATTACAGATGTTTGCGGAGTTCGAAGTCCACTTTCTCGGTCATAGGCTAAGGGTGCCCGAAACACCATTCTAAGCACTGTTTTCTTGAGGGCGAGATTTCCATTTTTGTATATATTCCTGGGGTTTGCGAGGAAGGCTTTCAAAGGTTCGAAAATCTTTGCCTGTGAGTGCTTTGGTTTTACCTTTTGAACCTGTTTGGCCTCTATACGAAATCCTCTTATGATAGCCTTCGCAGAAACACATTGAAGGGTCATGCATGCAAATCGCATTTCACATCGGCGCGAATTGTACTGATGAAGACCGGCTGCTGAAATCGGCCCTGAAGAATGCCAACACATTGCTGCAACAGGGCATCGCAGTGCCCGGGCCTGGCAAATACCGCAAACTGATCCGCGAGGCGATTGATACATTGGCCGAAGGTGCGCCGCGCGCCGACGCCCGCGATGTGCTGCTGGATGCGATTGTTGACGAAGACAACATCACCCGCCTGTTGCTGAGCAACGACAACTTCATCACGATCCCCAAGCGGATTTTTGACCATAGCGTTTTTTACCATCAGGCCGAAAAGAAGGTAAGCGGGCTGCACAGGTTGTTTCCCCATGACGATATCGCTTTGTTTCTGGGGATGCGGCACCCGGCAAGTTTTCTTCAGGAAACGGCCACCCGTGCCTTAAGATACAAAGCCTGACCCACTATCTTGGCGTGTTGTCCCCGATCGAGGTGCTTTGGTCCGATGTCATCCGGCGCATCAAGCTGGCGGCCCCAAAGACCCCGCTTTATGTCTGGTGCAACGAAGACACGCCGCTGATCTGGGAAGAGCTGATCCGGCTTTTTACCGGCATTTCTACCGATGTTCCGATTACGGGTCAGTATGATGTGCTGACAAACATCATCAGCCCGGAAGGCATGCAAATTCTGACAACCGGGATGGTAGGCGTAGATCCTGAAGATACCGACGCACGCCAGACACTGATCGCCGAGGTGCTTGAGGCCCATGCCCTGCCAGAGCTCGTCGAAGACAGCATCACCTTACCAGAACTTAATGACACTGTGGTTGCGACGATTACAGAAGCCTACGAGGCCGATCTTGCCATGATTGCCGATATGGAAGGGGTCGAGTTAATCCTCCCCTTCGACTAGGTGCTACATACCCAGGGCGGCTTTATACATATCCATGACCGCTTCTTCCTCGGCTAGATCATTGGCATCACGCTTGCGAATTGCCACAATCTTGCGCAGCACCTTGGTGTCATAGCCACGCCCTTTGGCTTCGGCCATCACCTCTTTCTGCGCATCGGCGATGTCTTTCTTTTCAGCTTCCAGCCGCTCAAATCGCTCCACGAACTGACGCAGTTCTTGTCCGGCAACGGTGCTTGCGGTCTCGGTCACGGAATCGTTCATCAAAGCTCTCCTGAAAAGGTTGCCTTTGACTAGCCCCTGCCCCCTGACCTGCAACCCTTGCGAAGGGCTGCGCTGCGCGATAGGTCGACCAAAACGTTTGGAGCGATCATGGAAATCATTGTCTGGATTGGTGCAGCCCTGTCAGTGGTCGGGCTTTGTGGGATCGTTTACAGCATTGTCGCTGTCGCACGCGCCAAACGCGCCAATTTGCCCGACGAAGAGCTGCGCACACGCATTGCAAAAATGTTGCCGATCAACCTGGGCGCACTTTTTGTGTCGATGATTGGCTTAATGGCCGTGATCGTCGGGGTCATGCTGGGCTAAAGCGCAGCTCCTTCATGCATGACGATTGTTGCCATCGCGGCCAGTGCAGGCACCGCCGCCCCGTATTTGCGCGCCATCGCCGGGTTTGAGGCATTGCCCGCCGCAGCGCGCGCTGCAACACCGGCCAGAATTGCCGCCAACCGGAAGAACGCAAAGACCAGATAGAACGGCCAGTTGTCGATCTGCCCGATCCCGCGCCGCGCCGCATAATCTGCCACATACTGTGCTTCACTTGGCAACCCAAGGTCCGACCGGTCAACACCAGCCAACCCGCGCATGTCCCCCTGGTTTGGCAGCCGCCACTGCATGCATTGATAGGCCAGATCAGCCATTGGGTGACCCAACGTGGAAAGTTCCCAATCCAGCACACCGGCGATTTCGGGGCTATCGGGTTGAAAGATCATGTTGTCGAGCCGCCAATCGCCATGCACCAAGGCAACTTGCCCGTCATCAGCCTACATGTTTACGCCCAGCCAGGCAATAATTTCGGACATCGCCTCGCTGGGTTCCACAACCGAGGACATATACTGCCTGCTCCAGCGCTCTAACTGACGGGCAAAGTAGTTGCCCGGCCTACCATAGTCGCCAAGGCCCGCCGCTGTAACGTCCACATCATGCAATGCCGCCAACGCCGTGTTCATGGCGTCATAGATGGCGGGCCGTTCCGCCCCATCGCAATCGGGCAAGGCCGGGTCCCAAAAGATGCGCCCCGGCAGATAGCGCATGACAAAGAACGCCCGCCTGCTGGGTGACGCCTCGGCTTCGGCCAAATGCAACACTTCGGGCACGGGAACATCCGTATCGGCCAAAGCCTGCATTACACGAAACTCGCGATCCACGGCATGGGCGGAGGGCAGCAACCGACCGGGAGGCTTGCTGCGCAACACATAGGTCCCGCTCGCGGCATTAAGTTGATATGTGGGGTTTGACTGACCGGTTCCGAATTTGGTGACCCCTTGCAGTCCCTCAAACTCGGCAATGGCCTGCGTCAGATAGGCATCCAGATCAGGCAGGCTGATCCCCAGATTTTTTGCGGCTTCTCTCATGCCTCTATTAGGGCCGCCTGCCCCAGCATGTGCAACCATTGATTGACACCCTGACGCGACGATGCACGATGGCACTGACATAAGATGAGGCGCGACAATGGACCTGGGGCAGACCGAACGACTAAAGCCGGTAGTGGCAGCGGTGAAAGCCATGATTGCGGATGAGATCGCACCCTTGGATGCCGCCTTCCTGTCGGACGTAAATGAAGGCGACCGCTGGACCTTTACCAACCGTCAAACCGAGATCCTTGAAGGGCTCAAAGCGAAAGCCAAAGAAAGAGGGTTATGGAATTTCTGGGACACCTTTCGCGACGGACCGCAGCTGAACACCGTCGAATACGCCTATCTGGCCGAAGAGATGGGCAAATGCCATCTCGCGGCAGAGGTCTTTAACTGCAACGCCCCTGACACCGGCAATATGGAGGTATTCGCCCGATATGGGACCGAGGCGATGAAAGAACTGTGGCTCAAGCCCTTAATGGCTGGCACGATCCGCTCGGCCTACCTGATGACAGAACCTGATGTGGCCAGTTCGGACGCCACCAACATCGCCATGCGCTGCGAACGTGACGGCAACGACTATGTGTTGAACGGTCAGAAGTGGTGGGCGACAGGTGCGGGCGACCCCCGGTGTGCTGTGCATATCGTGATGGTTCGCACCCGCTTTGACGGACCTAAGCACCAGCAACATTCCATGATTGTAGTGCCCGCTTACACCCCCGGTATCGACAGACTGCGCGCGATGGAGGTGTACGGCCATGATGATGCGCCCCACGGGCATATGCATTTTCGCTATGACAATGTACGTGTACCTGCCGAAAACTTGCTGTTGGGCGAAGGGCGCGGATTTGAGATCGCGCAAGGTCGTCTTGGGCCAGGCCGGATTCATCACTGCATGCGGGCGATTGGACAAGCCGAAAAGGCGCTGGAACTGCTGTGTGAGCGGTCGGTCGCACGAGAGGCGTTTGGCAAGCCCTTGGCGCAGCTGGGCGAGAATTTTGATATCATTGCCAAGGCGAGGATGGATATCGAGCAAGCGCGTCTGCTGTGCCTGAAAGCGGCTTGGATGATGGATCAGGGCGACAAGAAAGCAGCCGCCCCCTGGATCAGCCAGATCAAGGTCATCGCACCTCAGGTGGCACTTGATATCACTGACAAGGCCATCCAGATACATGGCGCGGCGGGCGTTTCGCAAGACACGCCGCTGGCACGTCAGTGGACACAGTTACGTACGCTTAGATTGGCGGATGGACCGGATGCTGTACATCGCCGACAGGTCGCACGTGCGGAATTGAAACCCTATGTGTCGGGGCAGAACAGTTCGTAAATGCGTTCAAGTAGCGGCCTGACGCGCGGGTCTTCCAAACGGTAGTGCATGCTGCGACCGTTCCTTTCGCAAGCCACAAGTCCTTCGTTGCGCAAACGTAACAGCTGACCGGAGACATAAGACTGGCTTGCGCCCAAAGCGACCTCTAGCTCTCCCACGGTCATATCACCCGGGACGAGCGCGCAAAGAATACGCAGACGACCCGGGTTCGATAGTGACTTGAGCAAGTCAGCCGCATCATTGGCGGCGGCATCCATCGGGTCGGCAGCAAAGGTAGTGGTGGCATGTGTCATGTGAGCACTCTAGCAATCCGGCAAAAACATTTCAATATTGAAATGCTTTAAAAAGCAACTATTCTATATCCCGATAGGAGATTCGATATGACACCTGACGTAAAAGCATTCTTCGACACAGCCACCAACACGGTATCCTATGTGGTGCGGGAGCCCGAGGGACGGACCTGCGCCATTGTGGATAGTGTATTAGACTACGATCAGGCCGCAGGTCGCACAAACACACATTCTGCGGATGAAATCATCGCCTGGATCAAATCAGAAGAGCTTCAGGTTGCCTGGATCCTTGAGAGCCATGTGCATGCCGACCACCTGTCCGCTGCCCCCTATTTGCAAGAACACCTGGGCGGCAAGATCGGGATCGGGGCGAACATCACAACAATCCAGAATACCTTTGGCAAAATCTTCAACGAAGGCACAGCGTTCCAGCGCGACGGTTCGCAGTTCGATGCGCTGTTTGAAGATGGCGACAGCTTTCATATTGGGCAAATGCGGGCTGACGTATTGCACACGCCGGGGCATACGCCCGCCTGCCTGACCTATGTGATCGGAGATGCGGCCTTTGTGGGCGACACATTGTTCATGCCGGACTTTGGTACAGCGCGCTGCGATTTCCCCGGTGGATCGGCCGAAGATCTCTATGCCTCGATCCAGAAAATTCTGGCACTGCCTGATGACACCCGCATTTTTGTTGGTCACGATTACAAGGCACCGGGCCGCGATGAATTCGCATGGGAAACCACCGTAGGTGAGCAAAAGGCACTGAATGTGCATATCGGCGAAGGCCGCCCGATGGAGGCGTTCGTCGCAATGCGCAACGAACGTGATGCCAAGCTTGGCATGCCCCGCCTGATCTTACCCTCTTTGCAAACCAATATGCGGGCCGGTCACATGCCCGAGCCGGAAGAAAACGGACAAAGCTACTTCAAAGTGCCGATTAACGCGCTTTAGACACAACCGTCGGAATAGGACAACACCATGCCAATAGATTGGATCATGGGGCTCGCCGGTGGCGTGCTCATCGGAACGGCTGCGGCCATCTTTCTGCTCGTGAACGGGCGGATCATGGGGGCATCCGGGATTATCGGCGGCCTTGTGGATGGCAGTGGCCGTCATGATTGGGCAGAGCGCGCTGCACTGATCGTCGGTTTGTTTGTGGTGCCGGGTATCGCAGCAGTTATGATAGGCGGTGCCGAAACGCATTTAACCGGCAATTGGATCGTAATTGTCGCCGCAGGTCTGCTTGTTGGCGTCGGAACGCGGTTGGCCAATGGCTGTACATCTGGTCACGGTGTCTGCGGCATTTCGCGACTGTCGCTGCGCGGCATCGTCGCCACCGCGTTTTACATCGGCGCGGGCGGCCTGACCGTCGTGATCTTCAAACACGTTCTGGGGGTTATCTAATGCGTGTCGTTGTTTCATTTTTGGTTGGGTCGCTCTTTGGATTGGGCCTGCTGATATCCGGTATGACCGACACCACGAAGGTGCAGGGCTGGCTTGATATCTTTGGCGACTGGGATCCGACGCTGGCCTTTGTCATGGGCGGTGCCATCATCCCCATGGCCATCGCATGGCGGTTCACGGTTGGGCGCACACCAGTGCTGGCGCACACTTTCCCAACGCCCCCCGCACCACAACTGGGGCGCAACCTTGTGCTGGGCTCGACACTGTTTGGTATGGGATGGGGTCTGTCCGGCCTCTGCCCCGGCCCAGCCGTTGCATCCCTGAGCTTTGGCGGCACCGGCGGCCTCCTGTTCGTGATCGCCATGGTCGCAGGCATGGTGATAACCCCACGGCTGCGCAGTCGACTGGACCAAAGCGCCATCGCGGTTTAGGAGAGCACATGGATATTCGACAGCTTAGCCCGACCTACGCCGTATCGCCCCAAATTGACGTGGCCGACATCCCCGCCATCGCCGAGGCGGGGTTCACCACCATCATTTGCAACCGGCCAGATACAGAGGTCCCCCCAGCCACCAAGCACAGGCGATTGAAGCCGCCGCGCAGGCGGCAGGCCTTGCCTTTGTGACCATTCCGGTCACCCATCAGGGACTGAACATGGATATGATCATGGCACAAAAAGAAGCGATGGACAGCTCTGACGGGCCGACACTTGCCTATTGCGCATCTGGCACAAGGTCTTCCATCGTCTGGTCATTTGGACAAGCCACCGAGATGCCCGCAGACGATATCATCGCAGCGACTTCTGCTGCGGGCTACGACCTGGGTGGCATGCGCGCCCAACTAGAGGCATTGGCCAACCGTTAAGGCGCGTCAGGGTCGAAGGACAAATCACTGGTTTCTTCGATACCATCCGATGTCTGGTCGATCCCCAAAGGCGCTTCTACCGATTCATCCCGAACAGGCAATGGGTCGTCATCCAGATCCAGACCAATCCCGACGTTGGGCGTGTCGGTCATCGATGCGCCACCCACCGTTTCAATGTCCATAGGATCGGGCAAGGGCATGACTGTGTCACCTCGCGCACCGGGCAGCTCGGTCAATTGTGGCATGGGAGCGACCTCAAGCCGGACGGCGCGGTAACCGCCAATCTGCCCCAATTTGGCTTGCGCCACCTCATCTCCACCCGCAGACAAAAGGCGCACGGAACTGACGGTGCAACCGGGCAGTGTTAGGATTGATCCCACCTGCAAACCCTTTGCGGTTGCCAGTGATATGGGAAAGCGATGCAGCAAAGCGTCAAGGCAGGCTGGCGCATCTGTAACATTGTCCTGAAAACGGCTGTCCCAGTCGACCGGGACTTCGACAACGGTTTCGACGTCCGGCGTTTCCTGTATCACCGGCAAGGCGATCGCCAACTCTGCTTGGCGATCTGCGACCCCGAGGTCCACACTCAACCGTACAATACGGTAATCGCAGTCCTCCAACACGAGGCCCGCGGCCCGTGTGCTGTCCACCTTACGGCCCAGCGCGGCACCATCCATCCATCCCGCCAGCGGCGTATCCATCACAGCTTGCGGGAAAGCTGCCAAGAACGCCTGCAACAATGGCTCACAAAGTGTCTTATCCGTGAGCGTGGGCGCACGCGCCTCAGCTGGCTGGCCCAGAACAGCACCCATCGTCGCCATTTCAAGAATTGCCGCGCGCATCTCCATATCCAGCGCAATTAACCCGATCAGGCAACCGTCCCGCTCCAACCCAACCAACATCAACTCATCCGCCAATGCTCCTAACATGTCATCAAGGCCAGTCACCTCTTCGGCGACGCTTTGTACAGTCAGCACAAGTCCAACCATGTCATTGGCAGCCTTTGTCAGCGCCAAACGCACGGCACGCGAAGAGGTCAACGGATTTTCCGCAACCTCTCCCCCTTGCGAACGGGTCATCCGCCGCAGCAATGTCACTTGGGTGCTTTCAGTCATAGGCCTGCCACTGATACTCCGTCGCAGTGATAGCGAAAACTGGTTACGTTTTCTCTAACGCCGCCACGGATTTCGCCCGCGGCAGCCGCACACGAAAGGCTGCGCCATCAGGTTGCGACAGATAGGACACGTCGCCGCCCAGTCTGTGCATGACCTCTCGGCAAATGGCGAGGCCCAGACCAGCCCCGCCTGCTTTTGATCCGTCCGCCACGCGCGAGAATTTTTCAAAGATCAAATCCTGGTTCTCGGGGGCGATTCCGCTGCCATTGTCCATGAAATCAACAACATATGCATCTCGATGCTGATGCACCTTAATCTGAAGCTTTGGGTCGTCAGCGTCACAATACTTACGCGCATTTGCGATCAGGTTGATAAATACCTGCGTCAGGCGGTCCAGATCAGTCACAAGCTGCAGACCTTCGTGGTTTGGGTCACGTTGGATCTCCAATACCCCATCATGGGTGCCTGCCGCACGCACCGCGCGGTCCAGCAGGTCTGATAGGTTGCCCGTGTTTTCGCGCAACTCAACCTGACCGTTTTCAAGCACCGATAAATCCAGCAGATCATCCAGCAAGCGGGTCAACCGGACGGCCTCATCATGAATAATACTGGCATAGCGCCCCTGCTCATCGCTCATCTCGCCATCGCGCAGGATATCCGAAAACGACCGGATCGACGTCATCGGGGTTCGCAGTTCGTGGCTGATCTGACTGAGGAAAGCATCTTTCTGGATCGATAGCGCCGTCAACTTGTCATTGGCCGCGCGCAGGGCACGTGCTGTGCGTTCCTGTTCCTGCGATTTCGCTTCCAACTGGTTCGAGTATTCAAGGATTTGCGCGGCTTCATCGGCCACGGCAATCAGGTCTTGGACCGAAACATTGCTGCCTCCGATCAACTGCCCGATCATGGCATGGGCCGTTGCGGCACCTACAGAACCGGCCAAAACCCGTTCAAGCCGTTCAATGAAATCCGGTGTCACCTCGGGCAGATAGCCGACCTTACCTTGGCGTTCGGCCTCTTGCGTGAAAAGCGCCTGCGCTTCTTTGCTGCCCATGATCCGCTGGGCCATGATCAGCAGATCCTCGGCACCTGTTGCAGCCCCCGACCAGGCGGGTGCGGCAGTAGAGTGTTCAAAGACGTTGACGAACTGCGCACCCTGCAACCGTTCCAGCGGGGCCGGAAACGTCAGTAAAGAACAGATCACGAACATCGCAGAATTCAACAGCATCGACCACAAAATCCCGTGCACCAAAGGATCCAGCCCGTTCACCCCAAAGAGCGCTTGTGGTCGCAGCCAGGATATACCGTAAAGCCCCTCTTCCAACACCGCCTGGCTGATGACCGCATCAACACCAAAGCTGGGCAGGAACAATGTCCACATCCAGATCACCAAGCCGGTAATCAGCCCTGCGGCAGCACCGATACCGGTCGCCCCCCGCCAAAAGATACCACCGATCATTGCAGGCAGGATTTGCACAGCACCTGTAAACGAAATCAAACCAATGGCCGCGAGCGCTGTCCCACCACCTGACATACGGTAGTACAAAAACCCCAGTGCCATAATCCCAGCCACAGATAAGCGCCGGGCCAGCAGGATGACATTGCGCACGTCACCGGACATGACAGCCTGTTGATTGGCTTGCACACTCAGCCAGATCGGTACGACAATGTGGTTCGAGACCATCGTGGCCAATGCAATCGTCGCCACAATGACCATCGACGTTGCCGACGAAAAACCACCCAGAAATGACAACACCGCCAAACCATCACGCCCCTCGCTCAGCGGGACGGTCAAAACAAAGAGGTCAGGGTTGCTGCCCGCGGGCAGCAGATCAAGACCGATGACGGCAATGGGCACGACAAAAAGGCTCATCATGAACAGATAAAGCGGGAATGCCCAACTCGCGATGTGCAGGTGGCGCTCATCAGCGTTTTCTACAACCAGCACTTGGAACATGCGTGGCAGGCATAGAAAAGCGGCACCAGACAGGAAGATGAGGCTAATCCAGCGCCCGCTGTCTTCGTTCCACAACACGATGTCGGATTGGTCAATCCGGTTCAGCATCTCACCCGGACCACCGGCAATGCCCCACACAACAAAGACCCCCACTGCGACCAACGCCAACAGTTTGACAACCGCTTCAACCGCAATCGCGATCACGACGCCATGGTGACGTTCATTGGCGTCAAGGTTGCGTGTCCCAAAAATGATCGTGAAGACGGCCAGACCAACAGCCACCCACATCGAAGTGGCGACAAAATCAGGCTGGTTCCAGCTGGCCCCTTCACTTTGGGCGAAGACGGCAAAAGACAAAGTGACGGATTGCAACTGCAACGCAATATAAGGTGTGCCTGCGATAACCGAAATAACAGTGACAATCATTCCCAACTGTGTCGATTTGCCAAAACGGGATGATACAAGATCAGCAATTGACGTAATGCGCTGTGCCCGGCCGATCCGCACCAACCTGCGCAAGACCCACCACCACCCGACCATGACAAGGGTTGGGCCGAGGTAGATCGTCACAAACTCCAGCCCCGAACGGGCGGCATAACCGACTGCACCATAAAAGGTCCAGGCGGTACAATAGATGCTGAGCGATAGGGTATATATCCATGGCGAGGTCAGCCAGTTCGAGTGGCCATTTGCCGCGCGTCGTTCAGCGATGAAGGCAATTGCAAAAAGAAAAACAACATAGCCCAGCGCCACTACAAGAAGGGCATTGAACGACATCATTCGTCTAGCGGGTCCTGCGTGTGCTGCGCTGCGTCATCGCGCATCAAGCCAGACAAGGCAGCAGTCAAAACAATCAAAATGACCCAAGCACCAAAGACATAAAGCAAAGCGGTTGAGTCAATTTCATCCTGGGCCGCACCATCGGTCCACGCGAGGGGAATTGCAAACAGTGTGATGCCAAGGAAGGGAATAAACCTGGCGGCATCCCTGATGCGTCTTTGGCGATAGCTTGCTCGCTGAAGAAAGACAGAAGATGGTGGCGTGCGGCTCATGCCTCCATCAGGTGGCGCACGTGATCGCGCACTTCACTGTTGGAAAAAGGTTTTGTCATGAACAGATTTGCGCCAAGGCGCATGGCCAGATCCCGGTCCTTGTCCTGACCCCGCGCCGTCAGCATCATAACAGGCGTCTGCTTGGTCACATCGTGGCCGCGTAAATCGCGCAAGATATCAAACCCGCTACGCCCCGGCAGCATCACATCAAGGATAATGACGTCCGGCGGCAGAGCCAGAACCTTGTCCATCGCGGATGTTCCATCTTCATGGGTATGCACGGTCCAACCGTCACGTGAGAGTATAAAGCTGATCGCCTCGATAATATTTGGCTCATCTTCGATCAAAAGGACACGTTTGCCCATTTCATCGCCTCCCTGTCGACTTTCCCCTTTGGCAAAAAGGGGCCCCCTCATACAACTATCACGCTAAACGAGGGTGCTGTCAAAGCTCTGTTTGCAGGTTCATTCCCAGAAGCGCTGGTTCCCGGCGGCTGGCACATTGCCTGCGTGGGCAAATCCGGCAAGAAACACCAACGGGATTGGGGACAGTCGCCGGTTCAGGCGGGTCTGGCATGACCAACATCATACTTTGCAAAGCTGGCGGCGCGTCAAACGGTGTGGGGCCATTGGGCTCCGCCAAAGCAAAGCACAACAAGCGCGTTGCGTTGGCCCCCGGCATCTCAACATCCATGCGGATCGGTTGGTAAGGCCTGCTGAGCGCACCATAAAGCGGCCACAGCGGGCAGGCCCCGCCGGATCGTGGCATCGTAAAACCGGGCACGGGTTTAATGAACGTCAAAGCACCTGCTGCGTCACAGATCACCAGTCCCATTGGCGGATGCCGTTTGTGCGGCGGCAATTGCGCCAAACGCCGCATGACAACCGACAAAGGCACCCCAAAGACCTGGGCAATAACTGCTGGATCGTAGTTATGCTTGCGACATGCTTTTTCAAATGGGGCAAGTGGTAGCTTCGCAACATCCGCTGCATAGCCTTGTAGAACATCATAAAGAACGGTTTTGGCGGGCCCATCCAGCCCGGCATCGCGCAAAACAGCATTGGGGCTGGCCCCCTCTTCCAACGCAGCAATGTGAAACCCGCTACCTTCGAGATAGCTTTCCACCAATTCAAACGGAGAACCCGACTGCTCAAGGACGCCCTCTGGGGCTTCAAGATAGGCAATCAGCGCTTCACTACTGTCGGCCAGACGCACACTGTCATTGTGAATATTTTCATGAAACCGGCGCTGCCAATCCTGATCCAAGTCTTCTGGTCCCACCAGAATGGAAGCTGATGAGCGGATCGCACTGACTGCCGAGATCACTTCGTGCAGCGACCCGGCAAGTTGCGGATCATAGGCAATACGATCTGTCAGAACCCGCCCTCTTTCTTCCAATGCCGCAATTTTCCGTGCCTGAGCTGCAATCAAAGCACCCCAGCCGGGAAAACGCGCGGCCAGTTCCTCGGTCCGATCTACTTCAACAGTACTGCTCATATTGGCGGCAGCACTGCGCATCTGATCAAGTGTCTCGTTATCGACGCCGTCGGCCAAAAGCGCCGTGTCTACTTCAAGCACACGCGCAAGATCAGCGAGTAGCTTTCCGCCGATTCTGCGCCTATTGTGCTCTATCAAGTTCAAATAAGATGGTGAGATACCAACTGTTTCCGCGACAGATGCTTGCTTCAACCCCCGGTCGAGCCGCTTCTCGCGAATACGGGATCCTACGAGTCTTTGGTTGGGCAAGGCGAATTCCCCTATTGGTTTCAGTGGCTTTCTGCGGGCGCAAGAAAAAAGTCTTACAGATTCTAAATGATACTTGTTCATAATTTTACAAATTAGTCTAGTGCTCTCAATGGTTTGTTGTCGGAAAGGATCACCGTCACCCAAAGTGGTGAAGTACTGCAAAGTGCGCGCGGGTTGGGCGAACTGGTCCAACTCGCTTCAATCTTTAGGGAGGATAATAATGTCCAAATCAAATTTCTCGCGTCGTGGCGTGCTCAAAACTGGTATGGTTGCCAGTGCGGGCCTTGCTCTGCCGCAGTATCTGAGTGCGCAAGAATCCGGATACACAAATGCGCCAGGCGACAGTGAAGTCATTCTGGGCTTCAACGTGCCACAAACGGGTCCATATGCTGACGAAGGCGCAGACGAGCTGCGCGCTTATGAGTTGGCGGTTGAGCACCTGAATGGTGGCGGCGACGGTGGCATGATGTCCACATTCTCGTCACAGGCGCTGGATGGCACAGGTATCCTGGGTCGCGAAGTAAAATATGTAACTGGTGATACGCAGACAAAATCTGACGCTGCGCGTGCTTCTGCCCGTTCGATGATCGAAAAAGACGGCGCAATCATGATCACCGGCGGGTCATCCTCTGGTGTGGCCGTGGCTGTGCAGGCGCTTTGCCAAGAGGCTGGCATCATCTTTATGGCGGGTCTGACCCACTCCAACGACACTACCGGTAAAGACAAGCGGGCGAATGGTTTCCGTCACTTCTTTAACTCGTATATGTCTGGCGCGGCGCTGGCACCGGTGCTTGAGGCCGCTTACGGCAACAGCCGGAAAGCCTATCACCTGACCGCGGACTATAACTGGGGCTACACCACACAGGAAGCTGTGCAGTCGTCCACGGAAGCCATGGGTTGGGAAACTGTGAACACGGTGCTGACACCGCTGACACAGACGGACTTCTCGTCTTACATTGCGCCTGTTCTGAACTCTGGTGCTGACGTTCTGGTTCTGAACCACTACGGCGGTAACATGGTGAACTCGCTGACCAACGCAGTTCAGTTTGGTCTGCGCGATGCGCAAGCGAACGGCCAGAACTTTGAAATCGTTGTTCCGCTGTACTCTCGCCTGATGGCGAAAGGTGCGGGTGCCAACGTTAAAGGCATCTTCGGTTCGACAAACTGGCACTGGTCACTGCAAGACGCTGGTTCGCAAGCCTTTGTCCGTTCGTTCGGCACAAAGTACGGCTTCCCACCATCGCAGGCGGCGCACACATGCTACGTGCAGACACTGCTCTATGCAGATGCGGTCACACGCGCCGGTTCGTTCAACCCATGTGCGGTTGACGAAGCGCTCGAGGACTTTGAGTTCGACGGCTTGGGTAACGGCCCAACGCTGTACCGTGGCGATGACCACCAGTGCTTCAAAGACGTGCTGGTCGTGAAGGGTAAAGAGAACCCAGACAACGAGTTCGACCTTCTTGAAATCGTTGAAGTCACACCTGCTGCACAGGTCACATATCCAGCAGATCACCCGCAGTTTGCCGGTGGTGCATTGGGCTCCTGTAACCCAGGCGCATAAACAAAACAGGCGCAGGTCACCCAAACCATGGGTGACCTGCACACCATAGGGTCATGCAACGCCAGTCATGGGCAGTGGCGTCATCACGCGCACCTATTGTGCATCCCCACAACTGATCAGAGGTCACCAGATGGACCAGTTCATTCTTCAAATTCTTAACGGGCTTGATAAAGGCTCCGCATATGCGCTGATTGCCTTGGGTCTGACGCTTATTTTTGGCACGCTTGGCGTTGTGAACTTTGCCCATGGTGCCCTGTTCATGCTGGGTGCTTTTGTGGCCGTGACGGTCAGCAACCTGCTGACACTGAGCCACAAGGTCATTGATGAAACACGCACTGACTTTCTGGGCAACCCGCTTCAGGTCGATGTTCCTTACTTGTACGATATGTTCGGGCAAGCCGCCGGTGATGCGATCATCGACTGGGCCGTCCCAATTTCGATCTTGATCGCGATCCCTGTGATGGTGGCCATTGGTTTCATCATGGAACGCGGCCTGATCAAGCACTTCTACAAGCGCCCACATGCCGACCAGATCCTCGTGACCTTTGGTTTGGCGATCGTGATCCAGGAAATCGTCAAATATTTCTACGGTGCCAACCCCATTCCAACACCCGCACCAGAAGCTTTCGTTGGCGCATTCGACTTTGGTGTCATCCTTGGATTTGAGCCGAACGCCATCAGCTACCCCTACTGGCGCCTTGTCTACTTCTTCTTCTCGGTCTTCATCATCGGTGCTGTCTTTGCCTTCTTGCAATTCACCACCTTCGGGATGGTGGTCCGGGCTTAGCATGGCCGATCGTGAAACGGTAGGCATCCTTGGCATCGACATCGACAAGCGGTTCACGATCATGTTCGGGATCGCGGCCGCGGTGGCAGGGCTGGCGGGTGTGATGTACGCACCTATCAACTCGCCCAACTATCATATGGGTATGGACTTTCTTGTGCTCAGCTTTGTGGTGGTGGTTGTCGGCGGTATGGGGTCGTTGCCAGGTGCTGTCGCCGCAGGGTTCCTGCTGGGGATTTTGGAGAGCTTTGCATCCATGTCAGCCGTTATCGACTTCCTGCCCGGCATCAACCAGATCATCATCTACCTTGTTGCAATTATCATTCTGTTGACGCGTCCGCGTGGCCTGATGGGCCGCAAAGGCGTGATGGAGGAGTAAGCCAATGCTCGGACTTGAAAAGAAAGACTTCCGGCTGCTGCTGATCGTGATCGGTCTGACGATGCTCGCACCCTTCATCCTGAACCCCTTCCCTGAAGGGTCTGAAATGGCGCAGTTCAACGCGGGTTATCCGGACCTGATGCAGCGTTTTGTGATCTTTGGGATCTTCGCCATTGGCTTCAACATCCTCTTCGGCCTGACCGGATACCTCTCATTCGGCCACGCCGCCTTCCTGGGTGCCGGGTCTTATGGCGCGGTCTGGATGTTCAAACTGCTGAGCATGAATGTGCTGCTTACGATTGCGATTAGTGTTGTGATTGCAGGCCTTTTCTCGCTCATCATCGGGTATATCTCGTTGCGGCGATCCGGAATTTATTTCTCGATCCTCACTCTGGCGTTTGCACAAATGTCATTTGCGCTGGCCTATTCGGTTCTGACACCGATCACTGGTGGCGAAACCGGGCTACAACTGGCACTTGATGATCCCCGTATCTTTGGTGTGTCGCAGACCGCAACGGGCAACATCCCTGTCCCCGCCCTCTTTGGTCTGGAAATGCGATCAAGCTTTGAGTGGGAAGTCGGTGCCTGGTTATTCACGTTCAATGCAGGCTACTACCTTGCGGCGCTCTTCTTGATCTTTGCATTCTACATGTCGATCCGCATCTTCCGGTCACCGTTTGGCATGATGCTGCGTGCGATCAAATCAAACCAGACCCGGATGAGCTATACCGGTCTGAACGCGCGGCCCTACACGCTGGCAGCCTTTGTGATTTCGGGCATGTATGCGGGTCTGGCAGGTGGGCTGATGGCCTCGATGGACCCATTGGCTGGTGCGGAACGTATGCAGTGGACGGCCTCGGGTGAGGTCGTGCTGATGACCATCCTTGGCGGTGCGGGCACATTGATCGGCCCGGTCCTGGGCGCAGGTATGATTAAATACTTCGAGAACATTTTCTCGAAGATCAATGAAACAATCCTGCACAGTTGGTTTGCTTTCCTGCCCGACGGGTTGGAAAATTTCGTGGTTGCGATGGTCTATCCGTTCATCGGTAAGGGCTGGCACCTGACACTTGGCATTGTGTTCATGCTTGTCGTGATCTTCCTGCCCGGTGGTCTGGTCCAAGGTGGTCAGAAAATCGCAGGGGTCTTCCGCCGGAAAAAACCGGAAAACGCCAAGCCAAACGCCACTGAACCAGCCGAATAAGGAGACAAACAGATGGGTTTGTTAGAAGTAAAAGGCATCAACAAACGGTTCGGCGGCCTGCAAGCGCTGGGTGACGTGAACCTGAGCGTCGCAGAAGGCAGCTTGCACGCCATCATCGGTCCCAATGGCGCAGGCAAGTCAACCTTGTTGAACGTGCTGGTCGGCAAGCTGATCCCCGACAGCGGATCAGTGATGTTTGACGGGCAATCCGTGCTAGGGCGAAAACCGCATGAGATCAATCAAATGGGGATCAGCCGGGTGTTTCAAACGCCAGAGATCTTCGGTGATCTGAGCGTGTTTGAAAACGTCATGATCCCTTGCTTTGCCAAGCGCGACGGCGCATTTCGTATGCATGCCATCGAAAGCATCTTTGCCGAAAGGGATATTCAGGAACAGGCAGATGCCATTCTTTCCGATGTGAACATGCTTGAGAAGAAAGACATGGTCGCCTCCAGCCTGTCACGTGGCGACAAGCGACGTCTGGAAATGGCAATGTGTCTGGTGCAGGATCCCAAGCTGCTGCTGTTGGACGAACCAACCGCGGGCATGGCGCGGGCCGATACGCAAAACACGATCAGCCTGCTAAAGGAAATCCGCGAAAAGCGCGGGATCACGATGGCAATCATCGAACATGACATGAACGTGGTCTTCTCACTGGCCGAACGGATTACCGTGCTGGCACAAGGCACGCCATTGGTCGAAGACACACCAGACAACATCAAAGGTCATCCCAAGGTCCGCGAAGCTTATCTTGGCGAGGCGCAAGTTTAACCCAGACCGTCGTGCTAAACGATGATCCGGGAGGAGACACTGAAATGAACGCACCCTTCAACAAACACGCCAACAATGCCGCCACCCACCCTGCCTATCTGAGCGTTTGGGAAATCGAGGCGTATTACGGCGAAAGCTACATTGTGCAAAACGTCAGCTTCAACATCCATGAAGGTGAGATTTTGGCTCTGCTGGGTCGCAATGGTGCCTAAGCAAGACCTCGACCCTGCGCACCATCGCCCGCCTTGATGATCCCGAGCTTACGCATGGCGAAATCTGGCTTGATCACAAGCCACTGCACGAGATGAAGAGCCACGAAGCCGCTGCCAATGGGATTTCTTTGGTGCCAGAGGATCGTCGCATCATTCCCGGTCTGACTGTCGAAGAGAACTTGAAATTGGCCCAGATCGCCCCCCACACGGGTGGTCGTTGGAGCGGATTTATGACCTGTTCCCGCGTTTGGGTGAACGCCGCACACAAGAGGGCGTTACGCTCTCGGGTGGCGAACAGCAGATGTTGTCGATCGCCCGTGCTTTGGCGCGTGACATCAAAGTTTTACTTTTAGATGAACCTTATGAGGGCCTTGCCCCCGTGATCGTGCAAGAGATCGCCAAGACGCTTGGTGTCATCCGGGATCAGGGCATCACCACGGTTATCGTAGAGCAGAACGCAGTTGCGGCGCTCAAACTCGCTGACCGTGCTGTCATTCTCGATATCGGCAAGGTCGTCTTTGATGGCTCGGCAAAAGAAGTGCTGGAGAACGAAGACCTGCGCGCGCAATACCTCGCGATCTGATCAGGTTCACCAGTTAATCTAAAATCGCAGAGAATAGCCTCTCTGCGATTAACTATTTGGTAATCCGAAAAAGCGAATCTTAACAGGCAACGTTCTCGTTTTTACGGAGCTAGACAAATGGATACAGCACTTAATATTCCGACACCCGCAGCCACTGTCACGGCGACCGCCCCGGTTTTACCACGCGCGATCACAACCAAGGTCCAAGCTGTAGAAAGCGCAGATAACAGTGCAACCCTTCCGGCAGATAAGCCCTTCATTGCGCAAGTGGTGACAGCCCGGCTTTCAGGATCTGAATTCCCCGAAAACCCTGCTGAAATCGCACCGCCAGAGCGGACCCTGCGCCCTTATGATGTGCCAATGCTGCCCTATGAAAATGGTGAAGCTGCAGACACCGCCACCGTTGCAGATACGCTGGCACCGACGGAAGACAGCACGACCAAAGACACATAGTCTTTTTCCGGGCGGCGATGCTTTCCACCTTCGCCAGCTTGCCCTATAAGCATTTTGATGCTTCGTGACGTAACGTCGTGAAAGCGCCAATAATATGGGCAACCGGCCGAGGACAAAATGGGCAACAAAACCTCTCATGACAGCGACGTCAGCTTTATTGCGGCATT
Organism: Yoonia sp. GPGPB17; assembly: GCF_037892195.1. NCBI lineage: Bacteria > Pseudomonadati > Pseudomonadota > Alphaproteobacteria > Rhodobacterales > Paracoccaceae > Yoonia > Yoonia sp. GPGPB17. The sequence goes on along the minus strand of NZ_JATACI010000002.1, from coordinate 174,049 downwards.
GGCCGAACTGCTACGTGACAACGATCTGACAGAACTCCAAGTCAAACGCGACTACGGCGAGAATGACAGCCTGAACGTGCGTGTAAGCAGACAAACCCAGACAGTTGTTCAAGCAAACGTGCCAGCGGCAACGCCTGCCGCCACCGCCATTGCGCCAGCGGCAACACCTTTGCAGCCCCAGTTGCTGCCCCGGCCGCTGACAACTCTGATCCAGCTAGCCATCCTGGTGCGGTCACGTCCCCGATGGTTGGTACAGTCTACATGGCGCCTGAGCCGGATGCCGCACCCTTTACAAGAGTCGGCGCTGCGGTGAAAGAGGGCGATACGCTCTTGATCATCGAAGCCATGAAGACAATGAACCACATCCCTGCCCCGCGTGCCGGGACGATCAAGCGGATTCTGGTCGAAGACGGCGGGCCCGTCGAATTTGGCGCACCCCTCGTGATTATCGAATAAGGGCGGTCCCATGTTCGATAAAATTCTTATCGCAAACCGAGGCGAAATCGCCCTCCGCGTCGTGCGTGCCTGTCGCGAAATGGGCGTCAAATCTGTTGCTGTGCATTCAACCGCCGATGCGGACGCCATGCACGTACGTATGGCGGACGAGGCCATTTGCATTGGCCCCCCATCATCCGCGCAAAGCTATCTGTCGTTCCCCGCGATCATTTCCGCCTGCGAGATTACAGGCGCGCAGGCCATCCACCCCGGCTATGGCTTCCTGTCCGAAAACGCCGCCTTTGTTCAGGCGGTTGAGGACCACGACCTGACATTCATTGGCCCCACAGCCGAACATATCCGCGTCATGGGTGACAAGATCACCGCCAAAGACACTATGAAGGACCTCGGTGTGCCATGCGTACCCGGGTCTGATGGCGGCGTCCCGACGTTGGCAGACGCTCAGCGTATCGGCGAAGAGATCGGTTATCCGGTCATCATCAAGGCAACCGCTGGTGGCGGTGGCCGCGGCATGAAAGTGGCACAAACCGCCGCCGATATGGAACAGGCGTTCCATTCGGCGCGTGCCGAGGGCAAAGCCGCCTTTGGCAATGATGAAGTTTACATCGAGAAATACCTGACCACGCCGCGCCACATCGAAATTCAGGTGTTCGGCGATGGCAAAGGCAATGCGGTCCATCTGGGTGAGCGCGATTGTTCGCTACAACGCCGCCACCAGAAGGTCTTTGAAGAGGCACCGGGGCCCTGCATCACACCGGAATTGCGCGACCGGATCGGTAAGGTCTGTGCCGATGCCGTGGCCAAGATCAACTATATCGGCGCAGGCACGATCGAAGTTCCTGTTTGAGAATGACGAGTTCTACTTCATCGAAATGAACACGCGTTTGCAGGTCGAACACCCTGTGACCGAAGGCATCTTTGGCGTCGATCTGGTGCGCGAACAATTGCGCGTGGCGTCCGGCATGCCGATGTCATTCGGGCAGGACGATCTCAAAATCAACGGTCACGCCATTGAAGTACGGATTAACGCCGAACGACTACCCAACTTTGCACCCTGCCCGGGCACAATCACACAATACCACGCACCCGGTGGTTTGGGTGTGCGCATGGATTCGGCGCTCTATGACGGTTATCGCATCCCACCTTACTACGACAGTTTGATCGGCAAGCTGATCGTACACGGGCGTGATCGTCCCGAGGCGCTCGCCCGATTGGAACGCGCATTGGGTGAGCTGATCGTGGATGGTGTCGACACAACGGTGCCGCTTTTCCATGCGCTTTTGGCAGAAGAAGCCGTACAAACCGGTGAGTACAACATCCACTGGCTTGAACACTGGCTTGAAGAAAACCTGACCTAGGGCGGTGAAGGATAGCGGCCCCACCCTGACCACGGACCTGCTCTTGCAGGCGTATCAGGTCGGGGTCTTTCCCATGTCTGAAGGACGCAACGATCCAGAGGTGTTCTGGGTTGACCCCCGCATGCGCGGTATCCTACCGCTGGATGGTTTTCGCATTTCGCGCAGCCTCGCACGAACACTGCGGCGTGGCGCGTTTAACGTGACCTATGATCAGGCATTCGAAGACGTCCTGTGCGGTTGCGCGGATCGCGATGAAACATGGATCAACGACACTATCTTTGCACTTTACTGCCAATTGCATGGAGACGGTTTTGCCCATTCAATTGAGGTTTGGGATGGCAGGGCCCTTGTCGGCGGGGTCTACGGCGTCACCATTGGGGCGGCATTCTTTGGGGAAAGCATGTTTAGCCGCGCATCGGATGCGTCAAAGGTCGCCCTGGCCTTTCTCGTCGATAGGTTACGCCTTGGCGGTTTTCAGCTTTTTGATACGCAGTTCATCACGCCACATCTGGAAAGCCTGGGCGCCGTAGAGATTCCCCGTGACCACTATCGTGCAAAACTGACCGAGGCACTGGCACAAGAGGCATCATTTGAAAGCCCCGGCCCTCTGCCATCCGCTCAGGACGTCATACAGCGCAACGCCCACACGTCGTAACGGGGGTGGTCCATGGCGTTCAGCGCCGGTGCAGATGCTAGCATCCAACCCGAAAACAATGTGCCGTCAGTATCGCGCACAATAATCTGGGTAAAAGCATCACCCGACGGGTTTTCAATCGGGTATCGGCATTCGTTTAGCTTCACAGACAGGAATCCAAGCGTCGCCGTTTCACCTTTTTCGAGCGACAGATCACTGACCTGCCCGGTTAGCTTATCCAGAACGCGCAATTCACCACCGGGTGCGGTCGCGACCTCTTGCATGACCGCTTCGGTCGAGGTCGTCAGGAACTCTTCTTCCTCTTCGGCAGGCGTTGTGGTCAGTTGACCGATCAGCTCATCCAGCGGGATTTCTTCGATAGGTGTCGTTACAATTTCTTGTGCCGCGAGTGGCAGGGCAAGCAACGATGATGCGATGAAAGAAGCAAAAATCTGCCGCATGCCAAGCCCCCTATTCTGGCGTCCATGCCTCATAGTCAGAGCGCTCAACCGGGGCGGCACGGCGGATTGACCCTGCAGGCGCGTAGGCTGCCATTGTCCCAGTCAGGTTTTCCTGATGTGGCTTCTCCCACTCTTTGCGGGGCAGTGCGGCTTCGGTCGGTGGCTCATCCCATGTTCGGTGCAGCCAGCCATGCCATTCGGGCGCTACGCGGGATGCTTCGTTTTCGCCATTGTAGATGACCCAGCGGCGGCTGTCGTCGCTGTTACGGTAAAACACGTTGCCTTCTGCATCTTCGCCCACCTTGGTGCCATTGCGATTGGTCCAAAGCTGGGTTCCAAAAGATTGGCCATCCCACCATGTAAAGATACGTTTGAAGTTGTGAGCAAGGCTCATGTCGCGTCTCCGATTGCGTTGCCTATCCATGCACCAACGGCGGTGAAAGGTCCAGCGGGTTCAGGCGGGGACCCGCGCAGTCACCTCGATTTCGATCTTCATTTCCGGATTTTGCAACTGCGCTGAAATCATCGTTGCCGCCGGTTTCGCCATCGCAAAGGCTTTGGACGTAATTGGCCAGCACCGTGACCATTCTGTTTTGTCCAGGACGATGTAATTCACGCGCACCACATGATCCAGCCCACTGCCAGCTTCCTCCAACGCCTGTCCAATCGTTGCAAGCGCATTTGCGCACTGCGCTTCAATGCTCTCTGGCATCACCATATTCGCGTAGTCATAGCCGGTTGTCCCAGCAACAAAGACCCAGCCGTCTGCAACAACAGCACGGCTATATCCGATCTGTTCTTCAAAGGGTGAACCGGTCGAGATGTGGCGGACATTCAAAGGCCTAGCTCGCGGTCGCAGGCTCTTTCTTTTTGCCTTCGTCGTGGATCATCAACGGTGCCACTTCCGAGTTAACGGCCTCTTCGTTCACCACAACTTCGGTCACGGTATCCATGCCCGGCAGATCAAACATCGTATCGAGCAGGATGTCTTCCATGATCGAGCGCAGGCCACGCGCACCGGTTTTCCGCTCAATCGCGCGTTTGGCGATGGCGCCCAGCGCATCCTCGGTGAAGGTCAGTTTGGTATCTTCCAGATCGAACAGGCGCTGATACTGCTTCACCAATGCATTCTTTGGTTGGGTCAGGATTGTGATCAAAGCGTCCTCATCCAGATCGGTCAAGGTCGCGATCACCGGCAGACGCCCGACGAATTCCGGGATCAGGCCGAACTTCAACAAATCCTCTGGCTCTAGATCGGTGAAAATCTCGCCGATCCCCCGATCGTCATCTTCGCGCACATCGGCACCAAAGCCCATCGCAGAGCCTTTGCCGCGCTGCGCAATGATCTTGTCCAGACCTGCAAAGGCACCACCACAGATAAACAGGATATTCGTCGTATCCACCTGCAGGAATTCCTGCTGCGGATGCTTGCGCCCGCCTTGTGGTGGTACGGATGCAACGGTACCTTCCATGATCTTCAGCAATGCCTGCTGAACACCTTCGCCCGACACGTCACGTGTAATGGACGGATTGTCCGACTTGCGCGTAATCTTATCGACTTCGTCGATATAGACGATGCCGCGCTGCGCGCGTTCGACGTTGTATTCAGACGCCTGCAACAATTTGAGGATGATGTTTTCGACATCTTCGCCCACATAGCCCGCTTCTGTCAGTGTTGTTGCATCGGCCATTGTGAAAGGCACATCAAGGATACGCGCCAGCGTCTGCGCGAGCAGCGTTTTACCGCACCCAGTTGGTCCGATCAGCATGATGTTGGATTTCGCCAGTTCGATGTCTGATTTCTCAGCATGGTTCAGGCGTTTGTAGTGATTGTGCACCGCCACAGACAATACCCGCTTTGCATGCAGTTGCCCAATGACATAGTCATCCAGAACACCACAAATCTCAGAGGGGGTTGGTACGCCGTCACCGGCCTTCAGTCCGGCTGTCTTGGTCTCTTCCCGGATGATGTCCATGCAGAGTTCGACACATTCGTCGCAGATAAATACAGTCGGTCCAGCGATCAGCTTGCGCACTTCATGTTGGCTCTTGCCGCAGAAGCTGCAGTAGAGTGTGTTTTTGCTGTCGGTGCCGTTCGTATTCGCCATCTCAAACCTCTTGGCCCATGGGCCGATCAAACATAAATCGGACTGCGTTTAAACAACACTAGGACAGCCCGCCGAGGTCCACAATGTCAAAATGACCATACGCACTTCGTCGTTAACAATCCGCTAACGGCCCCGGTGAAAGCCTTATAGTACGACATTTGGTCATAAACATGACAAGCGCAACCGAAGCCGCGCTTGCCTGCTATCAATACAATGCTGGATTTAGTCTTCTGCCTTTGTGCGGTTCTCGACGATCTCGTCAATCAGGCCCCAGTCTTTTGCCTCTTCTGGTGACATGAAGTTGTCACGCTCCAGGGCGGCTTCGACCTTTTTGAGGGTATTGCCGGTGTGACGCACGTAGATTTCATTCAGGCGGGTCTTCAGTTTTTGGGTTTCAGCTGCATGGATCATAATATCCGTGGCCTGACCCTGATACCCGCCAGAGGGCTGGTGGACCATCACGCGGCTATTTGGCAATGAGAAACGCATGCCTTCGTGACCCGCCGTCAGCAAGAGCGATCCCATCGACGCGGCCTGCCCGATCACCAAGGTGCTGACCTTGGGGCGGATATATTGCATTGTGTCATAGATCGACAAACCAGATGTCACCACGCCACCCGGGCTGTTGATGTACATGCTGATTTCTTTCTTGGGATTCTCCGGATTCCAGATGCAGCAGTTGCGCAACGATCAGCTGGCTCATCCCATCATGCACAGGGCCATTCACGAAAATGATCCGCTCTTTCAGCAAACGAGAGAAAATGTCGTAAGCGCGCTCACCCCGTGCGGTCTGTTCGACCACCATTGGGACAAGGTTCATGTAAGTCTCTGTGGGGTCTTGCATATTACTGCCTCATGTTTGGACGGGACCGTCCTAGTTCAAATATCCTGACAGAGTCTTAGTGTTCGGGGTCAGGGGCTTCAAGTGCACACGAAAGGTTTGACGAATCGTAAGCCATGACTTACGGTAAGTCATGAATTACGAAGATGCAATCACCGCCCTTGCCGACCCGACACGCCGGGTGATCATTGATCGTTTGCGATCGGGTGCGCTGCCGGTTGGGGCTATCGCAAAAGGCATGACGATCAGCAGGCCAGCGGTCAGCCAACACCTGCGCGTCTTGTCCGATGCAGGGCTGTTGACTGTGACGCCCGCTGGCAACCGCAGGCTTTATGCCATTGCCCCCGACGGGGTTGCCGGATTGCGCGAATATCTGGACGGGCTGTGGGATGATGCTTTGGCGGCTTTCGCACGCGCTGCAGAGGAAAAAGCAAAGGAAAACAAAGATGAATGATCCAATCGAGAAAACCCTGACGGTCCCGCTGAACCCGGCAAAGGCTTTTGACCTATTCACCAGCGACATCGACACTTGGTGGCCCAAAGCTACGCATTCCGTGACCGGTGCAAAGGCAAAGGTGACCTTTCCAACCCATAAGGACGGCGAAATCGTCGAAGAAAGTGCCGATGGCACCCGCACGATCTGGGGCAAGCTGATCGCCTATGAACCCGGTGCATATCTGGCTTTTACCTGGCATCCGGGGCGCACGGAAAAAGAAGCTACGGTTGTGACCGTCACCTTCACCAAAACCGATGAAGGCACCCGCTGCGATCTGACACATGGCGGCTTCGATATATTGGGTGACACGGCAGATGCGGTCAGCACCAGCTACCTGCATGGCTGGGACATGGTGCTGGGCTGCTACGCCGCTGCGGTCAAGGCACCCGCTCTGATCTAAAACCGCCAAGATACACCCTCTTGCGAGAGTTTCGCTAAAGTTGCACCCTGCATGAAAATGTCCTTCATACGGGAGACGTGCAATGGCATGGGCGCGCATAGAAACGGCTGATAATCAAATCCTGACCGGAGTGATTGCAGATGGCAAACTTCATCCACGCGTAGCACTCGGTTCTGACGAAACAGCGGGCGAGCCTGTTAGCATGGAAGGCAGTACAATGCTGCCGCCGTGCGTACCGGGCAAGTTCATTGGACTTTGGAACAATTTCCATGCAGCTGCGAAGCGCAACGGTCTTGATATTCCCGCACATCCCCTCTTCTTTCTCAAACCGCTATCATCACTCGCTGGACCAAACGCAGGGGTCACCTTGCCCCCAGACATCGGCAGAGTAATTTTCGAAGGTGAATTGGGCGTTGTCATTGGCAGGACATGCAGCAACGTCAGCGTCTCGGACGCTGAAACTGCAATCCTCGGCTACACTTGCGTCAATGATATCACCGCATTGGATATCCTCACAGCCGATCCATCCTTCCCGCAATGGACCCGCGCGAAGGGGTTTGATGGGTTCGGCGTCATCGGCCCCGTCATCCAGACAGATATCGATTGGCGCGATTTGACGGTGAAGGTCATGGTGAACGGGCGCGAGCGGCAGTCTTATCCGGCATCCGACATGATCATGAACCCTGCGCAGATCGTCAGCGCGCTTTCCGCAGACATGACGCTCGAACCGGGCGACGTGATTGCTTGCGGCACATCTATCGGCGCGCGGCCAATTAAGGCCGGGATGGAAGTCGTCGTTGTGATTGATGGCATTGGTGCGTTGCCGGTCACCATTGCGGCGACCGACGCTGGTTAACCAATGTGGAACAGCGACTGAAACAGCCGTGGATCAATGCTCTCGGCTGCAAATGTTTCGCCTTCTGTCAGGACTGACACGGCGTCATGGCTGTGCAGGCTTTCTTGATGGCTGGCGATCACGCGAAAGTCTGAGATACGCGTATCCAATTGTAGTTGCTCGGTAAACAGACGGGCCGCATCCTCTACAAAGATGGGGTTCGCGGCATTTAACTCTGCAAACGCCTGTTCATCCTCGCGCTTGACCATCACCTGCGTTTCCGTCGGAACAGCGGCGCGGGCGCGATCAATCAGATCCTCGAACCAAAGTACATCAGCACCCTCTTCTAGCAGGACCGAGATGCGCGCCACGGATCGCTGCGAATGCGGTGTGGCCAGCTGGCCGCGGAATTGACGGGCATGTTCGGACAATTCCAGCGAACATGGGCAAGTTGATGAGTAGACATAGTCCAGATGCACGATCTTTTTGCGCACGCCAGCACTTTCAACCAGTTCCAGCGCAATATCGTAGTACTGATACCCCGACAGGCCCGAGCGTAGACTATCGACTTTCATCGGAAAGCTGAAACGCATTTGAATGCGCGCATCAAAGCTCTCAAGGTCGGTTTTATAAGCATCCAATGCCTGTTCGATGACTTCAAAGCTGAAGGTCTCTTCCGCGTGCTTATAGAAGGTCCGCATGATGCGGGACATGTTGATGCCCTTCTTTTCGGCCTCCAATGACACTGTGCCGGTGACCGACGTCTCAAGCGTCAGATCGCCGTTATCGCGGGTATGAAACCGGATCGGCAAGCGAAAATTCGAGATACCGACGTGCTGGATTTGCTGTTGCGCACCACGGATCAGACTGGACGGGCCGTTCTGCAAATCAGGCATGGACGCCTTATAGGCATCATCCACCTCAAAATCTTCGGGGTAAGCCCGTGCAAGCGCCGGATAATTCGACACTTCCTGCCCCGGGATCAAACGCGAGACCAGCGGATCAAGTGCGGCAACTTCCTCGGCCGTGACATCACCTGCCCAGCGACGCAACAGCGCCAACGCGGCTTCGGCCTCTTGGCGTGATGGCTCACGATCCATATCGGGTGAGTGGATATTCATATCTGTGCCCCCCATCGGTGCGTTAGACACCCCTAGATGGGGCGGCTTGTCCGAATTTCCAATGATATCTTTGTAGATACGTTGCAATTCCGCACGAGGATCAGTCATTTATCCACCTTTCTGACCGCTAAACCTAACAAAGTTAATCACTTTTTTAGCTTTGCGTCACCTAGCCACGGCGCCAGAATCTTTTCGCTGCTATTTGGCAAAAAGCCGTGCTTCTCTGCGGTCAAGGGCACGTCGCAAAGCATGCGCGTAGAGGCACCAAGGCCAAGGTTGCTTGACAGTCAAAAACCAACTTCTGCGTAAATCCCATGATCGGTTGAGGGGTGTCGAGACAAGATGCCCGTAGTGGTGAATACGACCCGCGATGCTGTAAACAGTGATTTCTCCGAGATAGAGGGTCTCACCATCAGTCATGGTGTCAACGCGGATTTGATCAAAGCGGCTTCCAATCTCTTTGGCAAGCGCCAAACCGGTCTCAACTGCAGGGGGGAGCGGGTTGGTATCGATATTCGGACCGTGCATTGTTGGCGTAGGATCGAGTTCATACCCACCGTCAATGTTGCGTACCCAGCGTGCGCCGGACGTAGGAGGGCCATGGCGGGAAATGACAAACTGTTCAACAATTGGTCCGTTGGTATAGTACTTTATCTCGATCATGGGCTGATCGACAAATAGAGCTTCCTCCAGCAAAAGGCGTCGCTCAACGTGCCTGTATGCCCATTGATTTGCTTTGCGCCCATGCTCTTTGTCGACAAATGCGTTCGCTTGCGCGATGACGGCGGCCCGATCGGCTGGAGGGCTCAAGACCGCGATGTTCATGTTGTAACCATGCGAAGCCTTCAGATAAGACGGCTGATGCCAAAGCGCATCGGGGATGTCATTTGCATCCGTGCCGACCCAAAGCGTTTTGGGGGTTTGTACTGCGATCCCTTCTGCCGCGACCCAGTCCTTGCATGCGATCTTATCCGATAAAGTCACAAAACGCGGATCGTGATCGAAAACCTTTCGCCAGAAAAACTTCTCATCGCCCCGCAACGGAACGACAACACGGACCTGCTTGACGCCCTTTTTCTTCAGTCGTTTGCGTAAATCTTTCCAGTGCCGATATGCGTGGGCCATCACCCATAGCTTGACCAGTACAAAGACCACGCGATCCAGAAATTGCTGGATGAGGCGCATATTCAAATCGCCGCAATCGCGGCACGCAGATCTTCGATCAAGTCGCCTAAGCATCCTCAAGCCCAACACTTAAACGTAGAAGACCCGGCGTAATCCCAAGCATCGCCTTGGTGTCGTCCGACAGGCGCTGATGCGTGGTTGTCGCAGGATGCGTCCCGATAGATTTGGCATCGCCGAGGTTGTTTGAGATCGTCCAGATATCCAGTGCGTTGAGCACCTTAAATGCCGCCTCCTGTGTTCCGACATCAATGGCCAGCACTGTCCCACCGGCCCCCATCTGCGCCTTAGTCAAGGCACTTTGCGGATGGCTGGAAAGGCCGGGATAGATCACATTCGCCAGCCTACCATCTGCTTCCAACGATTCCGCCAGATACTGGGCCGTCGCTGCCTGCGCCCGCACGCGCAAGTCAATTGTCTCCAACCCTTTCAACATCATCCATGCCGTAAACGGCGACATAGAGCCGCCGGTGTGTTTCATATAGGGTTCCACGGTGCCACGGATGAACTCCTGCGTACCAAGGACGACACCTCCAAGCGCACGGCCCTGTCCATCGATATGCTTGGTCGCTGAATACACAACGACATCTGCGCCTTGGGCAATTGCGTCAGAGAAGACAGGTGTGGCAAAAACATTGTCAACAATGACCGTTGCATTCACCGCATGGGCCAGTTTTGAAACCTCTTCAATATTAATGACTTCCAAGGTCGGGTTTGAGATGCTCTCAAAGAAGACGGCCTTGGTGTCGGGGCGGATCGCCGCCTGCCACGCGGCAAGGTCGGTGCCGTCAACAAAGGTCACCTCAACACCGAAACGTGTCAGGACCTCTTCAAGAATATAGAGGCACGATCCAAAGAGCGCGCGTGCTGAAACCATATGATCGCCCGCACGCAACATTGATGTCAGCGCACCATTCACAGCCGCCATGCCGGAGGCGGTGGCAAACCCATCCTCGGCGCCTTCTAAGGCCGCAATCCGATCTTCGAACATTGCCACCGTGGGGTTGCCGTAACGCGCATAGATAAACTCATCATCGCCAGCTTTGATAAAGCGTGCCTCTGCATCTTCAGCCGTGTCATAGACAAAACCCTGGGTCAGATAGATGGCCTCACTGACCTCGTTGTATTGGCTGCGTCTTGTCCCTGAATGCACCGCTTTGGTGCGTTTTTTCCACGTTTTCATCGTCTGTCCTCGCGCGTCATTGGCGCAATAAAAAACCCCGACACCGGGAAAAGGTATCGAGGCACAAAACCTGCAATCCTCTTTAGCGGCATATTTAACGTGGCCCGCAATCCGGTAACAAATCGCCACGCCGCCAGCCATACGCCTGCACCCGGCCTGCGTCAAGATCAGACCACTTGCCCTTTGAGGTCATCGTGCCATGCTGCACCCAACGCGAAAGGACCACCGATGCCCGCACCCATTGACCTCTACTTCTGGCCAACACCCAATGGCTGGAAAGCCTCGATCGCTCTTGAAGAGTTAGAGCTGCCGTACACGCTGCATCTTGTCGATATTGGCGCAGGTGATCAGTTCAAACCGGATTTCCTGAAAATCTCGCCCAACAACCGCATGCCAGCAATCGTTGATCATGATGGCCCTGACGGCGCGCCCATTTCGATCTTTGAATCCGGCGCGATTCTGCAATACCTCGCGCGGAAAACAGGCCGGTTCTATGGCGAAACCGAGCGCGACCAAATCACGGTGGACCAATGGTTGATGTGGCAGATGGGCGGTTTGGGGCCGATGGCCGGGCAAGCACATCATTTCCTGAAGTATGCCCCGGCGATGGACCCACCCAACGATCTGCCCTACGCGAAGGATCGGTATCGCAAGGAAACGCGTCGGCTTTACGGCGTGCTGGATCGCCAGTTGGCCAATCATGAATTTGTGGCAGGCGATTTCTTTTCCATTGCGGACATTTCAATCTGGGGTTGGGCCTCGCTGTGGGAAGGTCAGCAGCAGACGCTGGATGACAAACCGCATATGGCGCGGTGGCTCGCACTGATGGGCGCAAGACCCGGTGTGCAACGCGGTCGCGCGGTCGCGGCAGAGAAACGCGGCGACTTTCGCAAAGATGTGCAGGCGCAAAACGTGTTGTTCACCCGGCCAAAGTAACGATTTGTTAGAGGTGACGCTGTAGGCTGGTGCCGATCAAAGAGATTGGCCCAGATATGCAGTACCGTTCACATCGCTATCAAACACAGTTCCCCACCCAACTGGCGACGCCCACCGGGCGACAACAGTGCCATGTCATCGATGTAAACAGCACCGGTGCACGCATCCAGGGCCCACGTACCCTGCGCCGGGGCGACAAGATCAAGTTCCGCGTGTTGAACGATGAAGTCGCAGCCGTTGTTTGCTGGTCGTCAGGTGACAAGGCAGGGATCATCTTCCGGCCACAGATCACTTCAAATCAGGTGGATACATTGCGTTACCGTCAAGACAGGGGCCGCAATCGCCCACGTGGTGCGGTCGGATTTGCCTTCGCTGAAATGTAGACGGTGGCCCAGCTATTCTTCTGACGCTTCGGCTGGCTCAATAAAATAGCCTTGCAACTTGTAGATCTGAACCCAAAGAAACACCATCAACACAACCGGGAACGCAAAAGTCTCTAGCTTGACCCACAAATCAGTTGTTTGCGTACGCCAGATAATTTCATTCGCGATACCCAAGGCAGCGAACATAAAACACAAACGACGCGTAAAGATCATCCAGCCTTCTTTTTCCATAGGCAGGAACTCTTCCAACACATACTGAAGATAGCTTTGTCCCCTCAGCAGGCCGATCCCCAAGAGACCAGCCATGACACCATAGACAATCGTCGTCTTCATCTTGAAGAAACGCTCGTCATTGAAGTAAGCAGTAAGGCCGCCAAAGAAGATCACCATGAAGGCCGTGAAAATCTGCATACGGCTGAGCTTGCCTGTCAGGAACCAGAGGACGCCCATCGCGGCCAGCAAGATCGGGATGAAAATCAGTGCAGCCACGATAAAGCCGGTGTATTCCGTGCCACCGATCGTAAAGCTCTCATCCCGAATGCGCAGGTAGATCAGGAAAAACGCGAGCGTTGGCCCTAACTCCAAGACCTGCTTCAACACCGGATTGATCGCTTTTTCAGCCATAGATGTCTCCTTCAGCCACCCATTTCCACGATGACAGCGCCAAGTGCAACCAGGCACATCAAAAACAGGCGGCGTGGCCCTACCTTTTCACCCATGATGAACCAACCGATCAGGGCGGCAAATACAACCGAGGTTTCGCGCAGCACCGCTGCTTCGCCGACCTTGTCCAATCTGGTGGCCAAAAGGACACCGCCAAAACTGATCCAGGCGATGAGTGCACCTACAAAGCCGCGCCAAACCAATGGACCCAAGGTAGGTTGCACCTTGAGCCGTTTGTAGTGCCAACTCGCAAGAAGCGGGAAATCAATTGCTGTCACAAAGAAGAACCACGCCAAAAAGGTAAATGGATCAGGCGTTTGGCGAATACCGTAGGCATCATAGGTGGTGTAGATCGCAACAAGGCATCCCCCAACCAGCGCCCACAACAGCCCAAGCTTGAGCGTGCGTGGGTCAATCACCTCTTCTGCGATGTTACGCACGGCAAGCAGCAGGATACCACCTGACAGACAAGCTACACCCAACCATTGCATTGTGGTGAAATACTCCCCGAAAAACAGCGATGCCGCGATAACAGTGACCAAGGGGCCGGTGCCACGGACCACTGGATAAACCACGGTATAGGCAGCCCGCTCGTAGGCTAAAGCCATCGTGACCTTATAGGCAAAATGCACAAGGATCGCGCCCACAAGGATCAGCCCAGTCGTGAAATTCGGCCAAGGTACAACGAAAAGCGCAATCGGTGCGGACAAAATGCAAAGCCATCCGTCAATCGCGCCGCGCGTCAGCCAGGGATCATAACGTCCCTTCTGCATCGCCCCGAACACGGCATGGGCAAGCGCGGATACCAACGCCAGAATAGTGGCTAGGCGCGCACCCTCGGGCGTGCCTGCCATCGCAACCAGCCATGCGCCAAGGTCGTTCACATGCGCCCCGGCTTCCAAACAATGTCGACGCGAACGTCGGTCAAAGCGGCATCAAACGCGCGGGCGATTGCATCGTCACTCGGGCTCATGCCGAGTGCGAAAAAGGGCGCCGCAATCTGCGCAATGCGAGTACCGTCGCTCAGTTGAATACTCACGCTCAACGTGCCCTGTGCATTGGGGGCAGCCCCTACGAACCGCAAAAATTCACGGCGTGTTTTGCCACTGACCTGCATCTCGTTGACGTCACGCAGCGCATTATCGACTGCGACGCGGCTCACCTCGGAAAAGTCGATGCCCGCGGTTGCGAGGGCGGTAAGCGTGACAACAATATCCACGTTCATCTTGTTTGCCGCCATATCAGCCGTCGCGCGAATTCCACGCCCGTCATCAGCAAAAAGCCGTAACTGGTGAAGCCGCAACCTGTCCGTTTCTATTTCAACGCTTAGCGCAGCAGTACCTTCAAACAATCCCAAAGGCGTCTGCAGACCTGTCAATGCGACTTCAATCGACCGCGTGTCCGCTGTGTCATCTGGCAATTGACCCAGGCGAAACACGCCTTCTTCAAGGCGCGTACCAAGTGCTGTGACATCACGGGCAACGATCTGGCACCAACCATCATGGCCCGTCACAATCCCATCTTCCGAAATCGCGGGGCCAAGCGCCCCGGTGAATTCAGATATCTCTGCCCACGTGTCAACGCAGTTCGCCGCGTCATCGCTCATTGCCTGAATTGGCAAAATCGCGACGACTGTTGCCATAAACAGTCTTTTCATCGGTCCAACCCAACCAGCGCGGCCGCAAAATCGTCAGGATCGAAGGCGGCCAGATCATCAATCTGCTCACCCACGCCAATCGCGTGGATCGGCAGGCCGAATTTATCCGCCAGCGCCACCAACACACCGCCCTTTGCCGTACCGTCCAGCTTGGTCATCACCAAGCCGGACACATCAGCCAGTTCCTGAAAGACCTTCACTTGCTGTACGGCATTTTGTCCTGTCGTGGCGTCCAGAACCAAAAGAGTGTTATGTGGTGCGTCGGGGTCTTTCTTGCGAATGACGCGCACGATCTTGGCGAGCTCTTCCATCAGGTCCGCCCGGTTTTGCAATCGCCCGGCGGTGTCGATCATCAACAGATCAGCACCGTCAGCCTGCGCCTGTGTCATCGCATCAAAGGCAAGGCTGGCGGGATCTGAACCTTCTGGGGCTGTCAGCACAGGCACACCGGCCCGTTCGCCCCAAACCTGCAATTGTTCCACCGCAGCGGCACGGAATGTATCGCCCGCAGCGATAACGACCTTCTTACCAGCCGCCCGGAACTGGCTTGCCAGCTTGCCGATTGTCGTGGTCTTACCAGATCCGTTCACCCCAACCACCAGCACGACCTGCGGTGTCTTGGCATAAAGCGGCATGGGCCGCGCAACCGGGTCCATGATGCGGCTGACCTCTTGCGCCATCAATGCCTTGATCTCTTGCACCGACAGCTTTCGCCCCAAGCGCCCTTCCGCCATGTTCGCAGTAACGCGCAGGGCGGTGTCAACGCCCATGTCTGCGGTGATCAACAGTTCTTCGAGCTGTTCCAGCATGTCATCATCAAGTGTGCGTTTGACAACTGTCTTGGCCTCAGCCCCGCCAAAGAACCGCCCCAAAAGGCCTTTCTTTTCAGCTTCAGGCGCGATTTCTTCAGTCAGTGGCGCCGTCAGGTCGACATCAAACTGGACGGGCGCAGGCGCAACGGTTTCTTGCAATTGCACATCGGGTTCATCTTCGAGGTCGACCTCCGACACCAACCTCTCGTCCGCATCCGGCTCATATACGGCTGGCTCTGGCTCTGGCTCTGGCTCTGGCTCTGGCTCTGGCTCTGGCTCTGGCTCTGGCTCTGGCTCTGGCTCTGGCTCTGGCTCTGGAATGGGATCGGCTGGCGAGTGTGACACTGCAACCCTCTCCACCACCGCTTCCTCAGCAATCTCCTCGGCTTCGCCACCATCCTGAACGATCGCATCCAGACCCTCGTCAATCTTGGACGACGATTTGAACATCCGGTCCTTGAGCTTCTTAAAGAACGACATTGCGACTGGCCTTGCTGAGTTACTTCACGTTTCACCTAATCGCACCGGCGCGCGGATGCAAAGGGTCAGGCCAAGATGGGATCAGCAAAACTGACAAGAAACAACAGCTGAGCGGCCCAGTAAAACGTCCAGACCGCGAAAGGTGCAACCTTGGTTGGTAAGCCATCAGCAGGCAAGACAAAGGTATCAAAGCCCAGTACCGTGTCGGAGATGATGAAAAGGATTGCGGCCAGCGCGCCCAACGCAAAACCGGCGGGCAGATCGACCGCAAGTATCCCCATTGTCGCAATAATACCGACATAAACCACGACGGGCCACCGCAGCACACCTGCGTTGTGAAACAGGATTGCCTCGACCAGAACGGCAAATCCACCGATGAAGATAACGGGTAAGCTAAGGTTAAACGATGCGCCCAGGGTCAGGAACAAGGCCACATAGGCGAGGTGCGACAAGGCAAATGCAACCAAACCTAACAAAAACGCGCGATCCCCGTCCCGTGACAAAAACAGGTCACCAAGTGCGCCAAGGCAAAGCGCCGCGATCAAAAGTATAGGGGCTTGCACAAGGACAGCAGACAGCGCCAACGCCCCAACCGCCAAGGTCTTGATCACTGATTTGCCAAGGCTTGACGCACGCCAGCAGTAGCCCAGCAAGAACCATGCTGACGTAATCACAGACAACCCAAGCGCTAACTGGGCGGCGGTCAAATCTCTTCCGGGAAGTGTTTGACAACCAGCTTGATCGGGTTTGGTGCGGCCTGCCCTAGCCCACAGATCGAGGCGTCAGCCATCGCGGTGCACAGATCTTCAAGCAGGGGTTGATCCCATTGATCGGCCTGCATCAGTTTGACCGCCTTTTCACAACCGACCCGACAGGGCGTGCATTGTCCGCAGCTTTCATCCTCAAAGAACCGCAGCATGTTGAGCGCCGCATCGCGGGCCCGGTCCTGATCCGACAGAACGACGACAGCAGCAGAACCGATAAAGGTGCCCAAAGGCTGCAAAGTATCAAAGTCCAATGGCACATCATTGATTGATGCAGGCAATAGACCCGACGAGGGGCCACCGGGCTGGTAGGCCTTGAACACATGGCCCTCGGCCATGCCACCCGCCGCGGCGATGATATCCATGATCGTTGATCCCGCGGGCAAAAGGTAGACGCCGGGCGCAGCCACCCGCCCCGAAACGGAATAGGACCGCAGCCCGACACGTCCGTTCTTTTCGGTCGTGCTCAGCACCTCGGGGCCCTCGCGACAGACCCGCGCCACCCAAAGCAATGTTTCAACATTGTGCACCAAGGTGGGCCGGTCAAAGATACCCACCTGTGCCACGAAAGGCGGCCTGTGACGTGGCAGCCCGCGCTTGCCCTCGATACTCTCGATCATCGCAGATTCTTCACCGCAAATGTAGGCGCCCGCACCACGGCGCAGATCAATATAGCCTTCAGCGACGACACCAGCATCTTCCAACGCCTTGATCTCACGCGTTAAAATTTCTAGCACGGCGGGGTATTCGTCACGCATGTAGATGAAACAGGTCTCTGCCTCGACTGCCCATGCAGCAATCAACATGCCCTCAAGAAACAGATGCGGGGAGCGTTCCAGATAGTAGCGATCCTTAAACGTACCCGGCTCGCCCTCGTCCCCATTGACGGCCAGATAGCGTGGGCCTGCGTTGCCGCGTACAAAGCCCCATTTCTTGCCCGACGGGAAGCCCGCGCCGCCCAGTCCGCGCAGACCGGATGCCAGTACCTTATCCTGTACCGCTTCCCAATCGCCGCCTTCGCGCAGCGTGTTCAGTTCAGCGTATCCGCCGCTTAAGCAACATAAGCCGCATAATCTTCATAATCGGGGACATGCGAATGGGTATCGCCTGCTGCAATCGCCGCTTCGACCTTCTCAACGGTGGCATGATCAATATGGTTATGTCCCAGTTCCAGCACGGGGGCCGTATCGCAGCGCCCCATGCAGGGCGCCCGCAAAACGCGCACATCCGCGGGGTTCAGGCCATCCTCTAGCGCGGCCTTCAACTGCTGCGCACCTGCCAATTCACACGACAACGAATCGCACACCCGGATAGTCAACGCAGGCGGTGCAGATCCGTCTTCTTTGACCACATCGAAATGCGCATAGAAGGTTGCAACCTCATAGACCTCGGCCTGACTAAGCCGCATTTCCTCGGCCAGTGCCCGCATATGTGCCGCGGACAAACAGCCATGCGCATCCTGGATGAGGTGTAAAAACTCGATCAACAGATCGCGACGACGTGGGCGATCCCCTAACAGGGCCTGGACCTCGGCCCAGGCGGCATCATCCAACTGGCGGCCCTTGGGACGGTAACGCCCCTTGCCTTTACCGGATTTCCAAACACCTTTGCGATTGTCCAAAGCCATCGCCCTCTCCCGTATCGATCATCGCAAACATAGTCGGCAATCGGGGCGCAAACCACGCAAAAGCGACACCGCAGGGGGCCAAACCGCGCAGGGGGCCAATTTCCTCTACACCTGTTGGAAACACATGCTAACAATCCGAAACATGACACCCCGGCTTTGGCATTTTGCATTTGCAACCCTGACACCCGCAGCACTGCTTGCCGCAGGTGCGTTTTGGGGTGGTCCATGGATTTTGGCCACGGTCATCTACTTGACTGCGATGACAAGCGCGCTTGACCGGCTGATCAAGCCAAACGGGACAGCCACAGACCAGCAAAGCGACACATTGCTTTCAGTGCTCATTGTTATGGCGCATTTTGCATTGCTTCCCTTGGTGGTTGGGGCATTGGCTGGCTCATCGCTGCAACCCATCGAAAAGGCGGGGCTCTTTTTCGCTGCAGGCCTATGGTACGGGCAAGTCAGCAACGCCAATGCGCATGAGTTGATCCACCGCCAAAGCCGCGCGCTGCATCGGCTGGGCATGTGGTCCTATATCACCCTGCTCTTTGGTCATCACACCTCTGCACATGTGCTTGTGCATCATCAGCACGTCGCAACATACGATGACCCGAATACCTCGCGTAAAGGCGAGAGCCTTTATCGTTATATCATCCGCGCCTGGATCGGATCATTCCAGAAAGGCTATATCGCCGAACGTGACAAGCTGACCAGGGTTGGGCGTCCTGCATCACGCAATCCTTATGTCGTTTACGTCGGTGGCGCAGCTTTGTGCCTCAGCGTGACGACCTGGCTGGGCGGTTGGCAGGCTCTTTTGGCCTATGTCGCCCTTTGTGCTTACGCCCAATCGCAATTGCTGATGTCAGATTATGTGCAACACTATGGCCTGTTGCGCGCCAAACGTCCCGATGGCAAGCCCGTACCTGTTGCCGCCAAACACAGTTGGAACAGCCCACATTGGTTTTCGTCTGCCCTGATGCTGAACGCGACGCGCCATTCGGATCATCACGCCCACCCCGGGCGCCACTACCCTGCACTTACCCTACCCAAGGATGCACCCATGCTCCCTCGTCCGTTACCGCTGATGGCCAGTATCGCACTCATCCCCCCGCTTTGGCGGCGTATCATGGACCCAAGGGTTGAAAAGTGGCGCGATGCGTAGCTTGTTTCTTTGCATAGCACTGGCGACACCAGCCGCCGCCCAAGAGGGTATGACAGCGGATGAATTTGACGCCTATGTCACCGGACGCACGTTGAGTTTCAGCACGTCTAACAACCCCGCATATGGGATTGAGCGGTACTTACCCGGACGGCGCGTGATGTGGTCTGATTTTGATGGCACGTGCCAATATGGCGTCTGGTTCGAAAGCAAAGGCGACATCTGCTTCCGTTATGAGGACAATCCGGTCAACCAATGCTGGACAATCTTTGAAGAACCCGACGGCCTGCGCGGCGTCTATACTACAGTGCCGAACACGACTGTCATATATGAAATGCGTGATAGCGATGATCAGTTGATCTGCAACGACCTGTCGTCCTGAAATTCAGAGCAACCTACCCTGTGCGTCCTTGCTGACGTCCAAACGGCCGTCTGCGAACTCGACCTCCAAAGCTTTCGCCCTACCTGCCGCATCTTTGGTCGTCACAACGGCCCCATCGCCGCGCACCACAGCATAGCCGCGCTTGAGCGTCTCAACATAGCCCAAGGTTTCGCGCAAACGGTCCAGTGCTTCCAGTCGGGAAAGACGCTCAGCGTGTTGTCGCGAGGCACGATCTGACAGGCGGCGCAGCACGGCGTCCAATCGCTCAGCCTGCCGCGTAATCCGATCTTGCAAAACATGGCCACGCAAACCACGGCTGGTTTGTTCAAGCGCTATGCGCCCATCTCGTGTCCTGCGTTTCAACGCAGGCTCAAGACGTGCACCCAACCCGTCCAACCGCCGCCGATCTTCGACCAGACGACGTGACAGGATGCCAGGCCGCAACGCGGCTTCACTCATCTGCAACCGTTTCCTGGCCGCTGCCGCTTTCAGCGCCGCAGGCAACCGCTCGCCTAAGTAATCCAGCCGCTGCCGCGGCCCTTCGACCAATGCCTCTACCTGCGGCAAAGCACGGCCCAAATCGCGCACCCTTTGTTGGCGTTGGGTCAGCGCGGCGGTCAATGCGCGGCTCAGACGCGCACCTTGCTGATCTGCCCAGGCCAGCAGTTCCATGCGCACAGGCACCACCAGCTCTGCTGCCGCCGTCGGCGTCGGGGCACGCATGTCTGACACGAAGTCGATCAACGTCGTATCCGTCTCATGCCCAACGGCGGATATCAGCGGGATGGCTGAGGCAGCCGCGGCCCGCGCGACGATCTCTTCATTGAACCCCCAAAGATCCTCAAGCGATCCACCACCACGCGCCACAATCAGCAAATCCGGGCGCGGCAATGCGCCACCTGGCGTCAGGGTATTGAAGCCTTCAATCGCCGCCGCCACCTCTGGCGCAGATTTTTGGCCCTGCACAGCTACCGGCCAGACCAACACCTTACGCGGGAAACGGTCCCGCAACCGGTGCAGGATATCGCGAATGACCGCACCCGAGGGCGAGGTCACAACACCAATGATTTCAGGTAGATAAGGCAGCTCTTTCTTGCGCTCTGGCGCAAACAGCCCTTCAGCGGCCAAAGCCGCCTTGCGCTTTTCAAGCATCGCCATCAGGGCGCCCGCGCCTGCTGGTGCGATATCCTCGATCACCATCTGATACTTGGATTGACCGGGAAATGTCGTCAGCTTGCCAGTGGCAACAACCTCCATCCCTTCCTCGGGCCTGTGGGCCAAACCCTGCGCGCGGCCTTTCCAGATGACCCCTGCAAGTACCGCCCGATCGTCCTTTAGATCCATATAGATGTGGCCCGATGCAGGCCGGGACACCCTGCCAATCTCGCCCTTCACACGCACATGGGAAAAGCCACCTTCAATGGCTTTCTTTACTGCGCCTGATATCTCGGACACGGAAAACTCTGGCGTGTTATCCGCAGGCCCATCTTCAAAAAGATCGTTCACGTCACACCTTTCTTACGTTGCGCACGCAGTGGCAAGGACGAAAATTTCCACTTCAAAAACAGCGTCGTAATGAACAAGGCAGCCCCTAGTCCCGCAAACAGGATCGAGTTGAAAAGCAGTGACAGCATGATCGCCAGAATGCCGCTGATCCAAAACAGGATACTCGACATGCGGACCGTGGCAACATCGGGATCCGGCCAGAACTGTACCTGCGCGCGGCCGAATTCCTCGGCATAGTAGTCCAAAGTACGCAAGTAAGCCGGGTCATCCTGAAAAGGTGGTAAATCGCCTGGATGATGGATCGTGCGGCCAATGATACGGGGGCAAAAATCTTCGAAATAGGCCTTGGTGTCATCCGCGTGCATCTGCCAGACCACATTCACGATAGGTGACGGCGCTAGGGTTTCACCGGTGCTGCCAACAAGATACATGAAACGGCGATACTCCTCGATCAGGATGTAGCATACATCAATTGAATGTCCGGTCTCATCTTCCAGCCGATCCACCAGCGAACGGGTTAGCGGGCGTTCATGAAAGCTATAGCCTTCAAGACGATGCCAAAGCCGCCGGTCCTTTTTGATCGGTTTCATTTCTGCAAGTTCGCTTACTGTCTGTTATCCCGCCGCGACTTTAGTATGATGCATGCGATTGGCCAAGCGTTGCTTGCCGATATTCAACGCGGCGCGGGCCACTTGTGGTTGCGTCGCCGCCGCCGTAAAACCGGGCCAACATCATCGTAGGCAGGGGCAGCTATGAACATTCTCATCTTGGGCAGCGGCGGACGTGAGCACAGCCTTGCATGGGCCGTCAAACAGAACCCCAAATGCGACCGTCTGATCGTGGCACCCGGAAATGCAGGGATCGCCACGATCGCAGACTGTGCTGACATCAACATTCTTGATGGTGGCGCAGTAGCAACTTTTGCCGAAGAGAACGCGATTGATTTTGTGATCGTCGGGCCAGAAGCCCCCTTGGCCGCTGGCGTTGCCGACCGGCTGCGCAAGGCGGGGCTCCTAGTCTTTGGCCCCAGCCAAAACGCAGCCCAACTTGAAGCCTCGAAATCCTTTACCAAGGCGATCTGCGATGCAGCGGATGCGCCCACCGCTGCCTATGCCCACTTTACTGATGCCGAAGCTGCGCGGCGCTATATCCGCGATAAAGGCGCACCTATCGTTGTCAAGGCTGACGGGCTTGCCGCTGGCAAAGGCGTCATTGTCGCCATGACCGAAGCCGAAGCGCTTGCCGCCATTGACGATATGTTCGACGGCAGTTTTGGTGAAGCGGGTGCCGAGGTCGTGATTGAAGAGTTCATGGACGGTGAGGAAGCTTCTTTCTTTGTCCTCTGCGATGGCAACACCATTCTACCTATCGGCACAGCGCAAGACCACAAACGGGCCTTTGATGGGGATACCGGGCCAAACACCGGCGGCATGGGTGCCTACTCCCCCGCCCCGGTGATGACGGACGAAATCACCCAAAAGGCTCTCGATCAGATCATCACACCAACCATGGACGAAATGCGCAAGCGCGGCACACCATTCCAGGGTGTGCTGTTCTGTGGGTTGATGATCCAGAACGGCCAGCCACGTTTGGTGGAATACAATGTTCGTTTTGGCGATCCGGAGTGCCAATGTCTGATGATGCGCTTGGGCGGTCAGGTTCTTGATCTACTGCAGGCCTGCGCCGAAGCGCGCCTGCATGAGGTGCAAGTCAACTGGGCCGACGACCATGCGCTTACCATCGTGATGGCCGCTAATGGCTATCCCGGAAGCTACGCCAAAGGCACCGTGATCAAGGGGTTGGACAGCCAACCCGAAGACAGCTTCCATATGGTGTTTCATGCTGGCACGGCACGGACAGACGGACAAGTGACCGCATCTGGCGGACGCGTCCTGAACATCACTGCCCGCGGGAACGCCCTGGCCGAAGCGCATGAGAAAGCTTATGCGATGGCACAAGGCATCGACTGGAATGATGGGTTTTACAGGTCTGATATCGGCTGGCGCGCGCTCTAGGGCGCCTTGGCTAGACGCACAAAAATGGCCGCGCTTTGGGTAAAGCACGGCCTCTTTTCTTTTGAAACTACCGACTAAGCGGCACGGCTCACCAAAACTGAATCTATCTCGGCCGCTGCGGCGTTTTCATCATTGCCAGCAACGGCAGCAATCTCCCGTGTGAGACGCTCAAGAGCGGCTTCATAAAGCTGACGTTCAGAATAGCTCTGCTCGCGCTGGTCGTCCTGGCGGTGCAAGTCGCGCACAACTTCGGCAATGGCGATCAGATCACCAGAGTTGATCTTTTGCTCGTATTCCTGCGCCCGGCGCGACCACATGGCCTTCTTGACCTTCGCTTTGCCGCGCAGCGTTTTCATCGCATGGCTCACCACATCAGGTGTCGCCAAAGCACGCATCCCGACGTTTGTCGCCTTATCGGTCGGTACACGCAGAGTCATCTTGTCTTTCTCGAAAGAGATGACGAACATCTCCAGCTCAAAACCCGCAACTTCTTGTGTTTCAATCGAAACAATCTTGCCCACGCCATGCGCAGGGTAAACGACAAACTCGTTCGGGCTAAAATCGTACTTCTTCTTGCTCATGATCGTCCTTTCATGGCGATTCAGATTGTTAAGCGACAAAAAAACCGCCGGGGGCAACGCGCCTCCGCCGGGGAATGTCGGTTACGAAACTGTATCAACTCGTTCGCAGCATTAGGGGCATTGTATCACAAATATGACACTTCTGAAAGCGCTGCGTCGCGGCACGAAAAAACCAAGTCTTTCAAATGGCTTATTCGGCTCAAAGGCCCGAATCAGCCGCCCTCGCCCGCCTCTTCGGAAAACAGCTCGATCTTGCCTTCCTTGCCGTCCATTTCGTCAGCGTTTGGCAATGGATCTTTCTTGGTGATGATAACTGGCCACATCTCGGAATACTTGCGATTAAACTCAACCCATTTTTCCATATCCGGCTCGGTATCGGGACGGATCGCATCTGCGGGGCATTCGGGCTCACACACACCGCAATCAATGCATTCGTCAGGATGAATCACCAGCATGTTTTCACCCTCGTAAAAGCAGTCCACTGGGCAGACTTCGACGCAGTCGGTGTATTTGCAGGCGATGCAGTTGTCGTTGACGATGTATGTCATTGGTGCTGGGTTCCGAGTATCTAACGCCGCTTTGCTAGATTAGACTGCTGGGGCATTCAAGGTCCAACGGACGCAGTGACGCAGGGAAGTGTTGAAAACCACGGCAAGCCTACGCTCGCCAGGTTGAAAATCAGACCTAAGTGAAGGACATGATCGACTTCTACCCATTCATTTTTGAAACAACACTGACGCAGGAGCTCAATGGCAAGCGGCTGATGTCGCCCGGGATTGTTCTGGACAAAGCGCTGACCAAGGAACTTCCTTTCGACCGATACCCCAAACTTCGGGTCGACGGCGAAATCAACGGTTTTGCCCACCAAGGCGCTTTCGTTCCGATCTACGGTGGTCACTATATGATGGTATCTAAACGCCTGCGAAAAGCGATTGGGATCGAACTGGGCGACCTGATTGCGATCCATTTCAAGATTGCCGATCAAAACGCCGTTCCGATCCCTGCGATCCTGCAAGAAGCGTTTGAAGATGCCCCTGACGCCCGTGATCTTTGGGATGATTTACCCGTCGGCAAACGGCGCAGTTGGTGCGTGCAAATCGACAAAGCCAAGGCGCATCAGACCAAACAGAACCAGATCAGCAAGCTATTCGATCTGCTTTACAATGGGTGAAGTCAAAAATAGTAAAACCTAATCAATGGGATAGAATGATGAGCATATCGCTATCTTGACCGCATCCTAGATATTTCTATACAACTAGAAATATCGAATAATATGGGATACACGAAAATGGACATCGTCACTGCTACTCAGGGATTCTCTGCTATGGGCTCAGAACCGCGCATGGAGGTGCTCCAGACGCTTGTCAAAGCCGGTGAAGACGGGATGCTTGTTGGTGAAATTCAACAACGGACCGGTATTCCAGCATCAACGCTTGCACATCACCTGAAATTTTTGGCGAGCGCCGGTCTTGTGCGTGCTGACAAGCAGGGGCGCACGATCACCAATCGCGCAAACTTTGACCATTTGCAAAGCCTCGCTGCCTTCATCCTCGAAGAATGCTGCACCGATATGGAGACCACAAAATGACCGATGCGACTGGCCATGCCCCATCATTCAACGACCGCGCACGGTCATACCTTGCAACACCTTGGACCGTTACATTCCTTGTACCGGTAGTGGTTGCCCTACTTGACCCTACCAATCTTGTCCCGATCATTTCCTTCGCCGTCAGTGCCCTGCTGAACACGTTGCCCTACATCGTCTTCGCCGTCCTGCTTATCGCAGGGCTCAAGGCCGCCGGTGCTGAAGCGATGATCGCAAAAGCCTTTCAAGGGCGCGAGAACCGGATGATCGTTCTTGCTGCCCTGTTTGGTGGTCTCGCCCCGTTCTGTTCGTGCGAGGTTATCCCATTCATCGCAGGCCTATTGGCGCTTGGCGCGCCGCTTGCCGCTGTCATGGCGTTTTGGTTGTCCTCCCCGCTGATCGACCCACCGACACTGCTGATAACGGCGGCCGCACTTGGCTGGCCCTTCGCTATCGGCAAAGCCGTCGCCGCGGTGGCACTGGGACTGGCGGGCGGATTTGCCATCAAAGCGATGACGCGTGCAGGCCTATTCTCCGATCCACTTAAACCACAAAAGGTTAAAGGCTGCGGCTGCGGACCAAACCCGTTTGATGGCAAACCGGTCTGGGCATTCTGGCACGAACCGGCACGCCGCACTGTCTTTGGTCGGGAATTCATGCAAAACGCGGCCTTTCTCATCAAATGGCTGGCGTTGGCCTATGCGCTCGAAGCACTGCTGGTCACCTATGTCCCAGCCGAGTTGATCGCAGGCGTTGTTGGTGGCGAAGGCGTCCTGCCCATCGGAATCGCAGCACTTGTCGGTATGCCCGCCTACCTCAACTCCTATGTCGCCCCGCCCTTGCTCGCCGGACTTATCGAACAAGGCATGAGCAACGGGGCCGCCATGGCCTTCATGATCTCTGGCGCTGTCAGTTCAATCCCTGCAATGGCGGCTGTTTGGTCATTGGTCAAGGCACGGGTGTTTGCAGCCTATATCGGGCTGGGGGTGTCCGGTGCAGTGTTAGCCGGGATCGCCTTTGGGACCGTCAGCTAGCGGCACTTGTGCTGGTGGGGCACAACGCCAGAGAAGCATACAAGGAGAAAAAATGAACAATCCAATCTACCACTTTGAGATACCGGTCGTGGATTTGGATCGCGCAATTTCTTTCTACGGGCGCGTTTTCAATATCGTATTTGATCGCCAATTCATTGATGGATATGAGATGGCTTTTTTCCCCCGAGCGGACGATCAGCCTGGCGCAAGCGGAGCATTGGCGAAAGGCGATGCGTACAAGCCCTCGCAAAACGGCTGTCTTCTGTACTTTGACGTAGACGATATTGACAAGGTGCTTGAACTGGCAAAAGCCGAGGGCGCCCGAGTTCTCTACCCCAAAAAAGATATTGGTGCGGGCGGAACTGTCGCCGAGATTGAGGATAGTGAAGGCAATCGCATTGCCCTTAACGCTGTTAACCCATAATCGACGCGTTTGTTCGTCTGGCCGACAAATCTTCTTCGCGGTTCTTGATAAGTGAAAGATGCCACAAAGAGGATTGTCTCACTGGGAAAGCCGAATGCCGTGCCGGAGCGCGGCATGGCCAATCTCCCAACCCTTCGGGCGCCTCTAGTCTAACCCCATGTCCCGACGATCTTTCTTGGTTGGACGTCCACCTTTTTCATAGCGCGGGTTCGCGCCTTTGGCGGCGACCGGGCGTTCTTTTGGTGCCGGTGTGAGATCTTCATAAAGCGCCTGCGCTTCGGGCGCTTCTACCACGCCGTTGGCCACAGGCGAGTATGCGCACAACCTTTGTGTCATTGGCCTGAATGAACGTCAGCACATTGCCCGGCCCAACGGCCCGGGAGGGTTTGCTGACCGGTTGGCTGTCTACACGCACCTTGCCGCCAGTCACCACGCCCGCAGCCAAACTGCGCGATTTGAAGAACCGCGCATGCCAGAGCCATTTATCCAGCCGGATGGTCGGACGGGGGTCGGTCAATCCTTTTTGAAGCCCGCCAAGGCGGCGGCAAATGGATTGTCCGGATCGATTTGCTTTTCACGCTTTGGCTTGGACTGGAATGTTTGTGGCTTGTTACCGCCACTGTGGTGCTTGCCCTTGTTCTTTGGTTTGCCTTTCCCACGGGCGCGCGCATCGCCCTGTGGGCGTGCCGGGCGGGGCGCTCGACCACCCCAGGTAAAGGTGTAGAAAACTTCCATCTCGGGGCCGGTATCCGGTGCTTCGAGTGTTGTTTCTGCGGGTGCCTCGTCCGTTGGTGTAACGACCTCAGCAGGTGCTTGCACCGGAACTTCGTCTGGCGTTGCGTCGGGTACTTCGGCCTTGGCATCAGATGCGTCAGCCACGGCATCCGTTGAGATGGCTTTCACCTTCTCGCGCTCACCCTTCTCGGCCTTATAGCCAAGCCCGGCCATAAGATCGGCAAACTGCTCCAACGTCATACCCGTGATCGACAACATGTCCGGGTTTGCCTCAAAGCCACCGCGGCTGTCCTTGTCGCGCAGCATGTCGGCCAAACGCTCCAGCATATCAATACGGACAGCGCGTTCGCCTGCTGCGCGGTATCCAGCCATTGCATAATACCCGACAGCCGCGCCTTTCACGGTAGGCACAGTTACCAGGCCCGGCGGCGGGCTTTCGGGAAACTCGCCCAAATCCTTGGACAAAGACCAAAGCACCAGGCGCAAACGCGTCGGCGCAGGTTTCAGCAACAGCGGCATAAAAATGGTGAATTGCCCAAAGCGAACCCCGTGTTTGCGCAGCGCGCCGCGGGCGTCCTGATCAAGTGCTTTCACTTCATCAGCCACTTCACCACGAGGGATAATACCAAAACCTTCTGCCATGCGGAACGCAAAACCCTTTGCAGAGCCTGTCAGCGTCTCATCATTTTTCAACCCTAACAGCGGCTCAAACCCGGCGGCAATTTTGCGGTCGATGAAATGCTGCAAGCGGCGCTGCACTTTGGCGGCGACATCAGCACCGGCCTCGTCATCGACAAAGGCTTCGACACCCGGCTTGAAGGGATCATCACCTTTGACAAGTTTGCCAACGGCCTGATCGCCCCACATCAGGCCACCTTGTTCGGTAAAGTCAATTTCGGGGTCAGGTGCGTTGTAGAACCGATCCGCCAGTAAATGAAACTGCGGCACCAATGCCTGCACCGATGCCTGGCGTAGCGTCTTAGCCTCGTCGGGGCTGCCCGCCTTATCCATCCGAAATCGGAAACCTTCCAGCCGCCCAACGAATTCGCCTTCGACGGTGACTTCACCCTTTTCATTTACGTCAGCCAAAAGGCTCTCCTTCTGCTTGAGCTAAGCGAAGCAGAATACTGGTCCGCCGGTCCACAAATCTTTGCGTCAATGCACCATGCAGCGCATCTGATAGTCGATCTTCTACAGCGCGCGTCTCATTCCGCCAATGGGATTCGTCATGCAACCATCCGTTGCGTTGCGCAACGTACGTCCACGTCCGAATATATGCCAGCCGCTTGGAGAGCGTATCAATGTCGCCGTCGGTGCGGTCAATGCGCCGGACCTGCAACCCGAACCAATTGGCGGACACATGCCCAAGCTGATGCAGATCATTGTAGATATGTGTGAGTAGACCGGCATGTTCGCCCTTGCTGATGCCCCGGAAATCGGGAATGCGGCAGACATCCCATAGCAGTTTGATCGACGGTCCATCGCTCGCGCGCGCCGCCACCTCGTCGTCCATCGCCAGCGCCTTGAGCGCGGCAAGGTCATCGCTTTCGCGAACCCGCGTCAGCCAAAAGTCGTCTGTGCGTTCTTCGAGAGTGGCGATCAGGCGTTTGACAGAACCAAACTGCAAACGGCTGTTGCGCCACTGCAATTTTTTGACGGACTGAAACCGGTGATCGCAAATTGCCTGCGCCACACCCTCATCCAAAGGCGGCGCTTCACCCGTCACACCGAACGTGCCGTTCTCAACATGCCGCCCGGCGCGCCCGGCAATCTGTGCCAGTTCTTCGGGCTGCAAATGACGCATCCGGCGGCCATCAAATTTGGTCAGCGACGAAAACGCGACATGGCTGATATCAAGATTGAGGCCCATCCCGATGGCGTCCGTCGCCACTAGATAATCGACATCACCATTCTGATACATCTCGACCTGCGCATTGCGCGTGCGGGGTGATAACGCGCCCATGACGACAGCAGCCCCCCTTTTGTCCGGCGCAGCAGCTCTGCTATCGCATAGACATTTTCAACCGAAAAACCCACAATTGCAGACCGAGCAGGCATTTTGCTTATCTTTTTTGAACCAGAGTAGGTTAATTGCGACATCCGCTCGCGCCGCATGAAATGCGCATCAGGCACCATGGCGGAAATCGCATCGCGCATCGTTTCAGCACCCAGAAACAGCGTCTCATGCAATCCTCGGGCATTCAGCAAGCGGTCGGTAAAGACATGGCCTCGCTCAAGATCGCCACAAAGCTGAATCTCATCTACTGCCAGAAAATCGCACCCCATGCCTTCCGGCATCGCCTCGACCGTGCAGACCCAGTATGCCGCGCGCGGTGGCACGATCCGCTCTTCCCCTGTGACCAATGCAACAACACCCGGGCCGCGCACGGCGACAATCCGGTCATAAACCTCGCGCGCAAGTAACCGCAGCGGCAGGCCAATCACGCCGGTCCGGTATGACAGCATCCGCTCAATCGCATAGTGCGTCTTGCCGGTGTTTGTCGGCCCAAGCACGGCCGCGATCCGGGAACCCATCATATCATTCCCCGAAACTCAGGGGGCCAAACGCCTAGAGCGCCTGCCCCTCTAGCTGCAAATTCAAACGGTCCACTGCGCCCAGCACCTCTTGAGAGTTTGGGTTCATGATCAAGATCATCTCATAGAGTTCCAGCGCGTCATCGGGGCGCTCCAGTTCCTCCATGATAATGGCCAAGCCGCGCATCGCCTCGAAATGGCGGGGATTGATCGTTAAGGCCTGACGGATGTCATCCAGCGCAGGACCCGTCAAACCCAACAAATAATAAGACGAGGCGCGCCCGTAATACCCTTCGGCAAAATCCGGCGCATGATCGACCAAAGCCGTGAAATGCTCCACCGCTGCATCCGGCTGACCATCTTCCAGTGCCTCTTTGCCACGGCGCAACAACAGATCCATCGCGGCAGAGCCGCTTTTTTCCCATTGCGCAATAATCTGCCCTTCAATGCGCGCATATGTGCTCTCGTCTGCGTCAGCCAGCTCTTGATAAAGTTCATCCAACGTCGTTTGCTGCGCGTAGACCGGTAAGGAAAACCCGACTGCAAAACAAAGTGCCGTAACGATACATTTGAAGCGATGTGTCTGCATACCCATAACGGTAATGTAGCGCACTGTGCGGACAACACCAGAGCCGCGCAGTCACATCAAAGATAGAGGACGAAAAAATGAGTGATGTTGTGACAGAAGCTGTCGCCCAACTGAATGACAAGATGGATGGCGCAGGCTTTGACGGTACTGCAAAATTTGCAATCGAAGATGAAGGCAGCATCATCATCGACAGTGACGGTGCGCGCGCCAGCGATGACGACGCAGATGTCACACTGACCGCGTCGACGGATGTTTTCAAAGCGATCCTCGACGGCGAGATGAACCCAACCACCGCTTTCATGACTGGTAAGCTTAAAGTGGACGGCGACATGGGCCAGGCCATGAAGCTTTCCGGCGTATTGTCCTGATCATGCAAGCAGCCCCCCTTTTTGAAGAGATCGCAGGCGGGCCTGCAGGCGGGGCTGCCCATTGGCTGACGACATCTGATGGGCTGCGTATTCGCGTGGGCCATTGGAATCTGGCGAACGCCAAAGGCACCATTCTGATCTTTCCGGGCCGCACAGAGTTTGTCGAAAAATACGGAATAGCCGCGCAAGCGTTTCAGGACCGTGGTTTTGCAAGTCTGGCGATCGACTGGCGCGGGCAAGGTATCGCTGACCGGATGACCCCGAACCGAGCCATTGGCCATGTTGGCGACTTTGCCGACTACCAACACGACGTGGCAGCGACCATGGCTTACGCGCAAGAGGTGGGCTTGCCCCGCCCTTATTTCATGCTCGCGCATTCCATGGGCGGCTGCATCGGACTGCGATCCTTACATGAAGGGCTCGACGTGCAGGGCGTCATGTTCTCGGCGCCGATGTGGGGCGTGCAAATGGCTGCCGCACTGCGCCCCCTTGCATGGGGGCTTTCGACGGTCAGCAAACCTTTGGGCTTCGATCAATCCATCGCCCCCGGCCAGTTTGAAGAAGGCTATGCCTTACGCGCCAGTTTTGAAGAGAATACCCTGACCAACGACCCCGCCATGTGGGCGATGTTCGGTGATCAGTTGCGTCGGCACCCCGATCTTGGCCTTGGTGGCCCTTCGTTGCGGTGGCTCAACACGTCTCTGCGCGAAATGCACCGGCTTAGCACACTGCCCGCTCCGCGCGTTCCCTGCCTGACGTATCTGGGTACTGAAGAGGCTATCGTCGATCCTTTCCGCATTCGCGCCCGCATGAAAGATTGGCCTGATGGCGTGCTGCGCGTCATCAAAGACGGCAAGC
The DNA here is from genome assembly GCF_037892195.1 of Yoonia sp. GPGPB17. Classification (NCBI taxonomy): domain Bacteria; kingdom Pseudomonadati; phylum Pseudomonadota; class Alphaproteobacteria; order Rhodobacterales; family Paracoccaceae; genus Yoonia; species Yoonia sp. GPGPB17. Next base: position 141,884 of record NZ_JATACI010000002.1, on the reverse strand, counting down.
ATGAGATGCTGATGGATACGCCGGAGATGCGCAATATGATCTTCGACGAAACGGCCGCGTTCTTTGAGGCGCAGTTGGCGCAGGCGGCTTAGCCCAGTTCGCTATCGGCACGCACTTTGAATCCCGCGCTGCGTAACTGACCAACTGTGTCCGCCACATGTTGCTGATCGCGGGCCTCGATCACAATCTCCAGCTCGGCTTGTTTCAATGACACGGATTGCATCATCCTCTGGTGGATTACCTCGATCACATTGGCGCCCGCCCCTCCAATAATCCGCGAGATATCCGAGAGCTGGCCGGGCGTATCATCAATTTCAAACGTCAGGCGCGTGATACGACCATCGCGGACGAGCCCACGTAGAATCAGCGTTGAAAGCAGGCGTGAATCAATGTTGCCGCCGCAGATGACCAGACCAACTTTCTTACCCTGCAAGTCTTTTGCATGCTTTTCGATAATCGCAAGGCCCGCGCCAGCAGCCCCTTCTGCCACGATTTTTTCGTAAGACAACAGGTCAAACACCGCGGCTTCAATCTCAGCCTCTGTCGCGGTCTCAACCCGGTCCACATGCGTCTTGATCACGGCAAGGTTGGCCGGTGCAGGCGCACGCACCGCAATCCCTTCGGCCAAGGTGAATCCGCCAAAGTTTGTGCCGACCTGATCAAACTGCGCCTTCACCGCATCGAAATTAGCCGCCTGCGCCCCAATCACCTGCACCTTCGGTTTTAACGATTTTGCCGCCACAACCATTCCCGCGATCAGGCCACCCCCGCCAACCGGCACCACAATCACATCCAGATCAGGTACTTGTTCCAGCATTTCCAGCGCTACGGTGCCCTGCCCTGCCGCCACAACCGGATCATCGAAAGGGTGGACAAATGTCATCCCCTTTTCCGCCGCCATATCGAGCGTGAACTGTACACTTTCGTCAAAACCGTTGCCGTGTAGCACGACGTCTGCCCCGAAATCCTTGGTCCGCTTGACCTTATTGAAGGGCGTCGCCTCCGGCATCACAATAACGGCAGGAATGCCCAACCGGCTGGCATGATAGGCCACACCCTGTGCGTGATTGCCCGCACTACAAGCGATCACCCCGGCGGCGCGCTCTGCATCACTCAGTGTCAGCAGTTTCGCCAGAGCGCCGCGTGCCTTAAAGGCATTGGTGTGCTGCAAGTTCTCCAGCTTGAGGTAGAGATCAATACCCAGATGCAACGACAGCCGGGCGGCATGGACCGTTGGCGTGCGCATGGTCGCAGGTTTGATTGCCTCATAAGTCTCTAGGATCAGCGCTGGATCAAGGGCCATCGGCCACCTCTTTTAGTCATGCTCGCCCTGCGCTGTTACACCTTAAGAGGGGCGAAACCCACCCCCATTGGCGTCTGGGCATAGCGCTCTATAGTCAGACCATGGCCAACGTTCTGACTTTTACTGATCAGGGGATCTACTGCCCTGCAGGCGATTTCTACATTGATCCGTGGAAACCAGTGGATCGCGCGCTGGTCACCCATGGACATAGCGACCATGCGCGCCCGGGGATGGGGCGTTATATGGCGACCACAGGAACCGCGCCGGTGATGCAGCACCGGTTGGGTGAGATCACATTGGACGCTGTCAATTACGGCGAAGTGATCCAGATCGGCGGTGCGCAAGTCTCGTTCCACCCCGCAGGCCACGTTCCCGGGTCGGCCCAGATCAGGGTTGAGGTGAAAGGCGAGGTCTGGGTTGTTTCGGGCGACTATAAGACCGTCGCAGACGGCCTGTCTGAACCGTTTGAACCGGTCAAATGCCACGCCTTCATCACCGAGTGCACCTTTGGCCTGCCTATCTTCAAATGGACGCCCGAAGATATCCTGACCCGGCAAATCAATGACTGGTGGGCCGCAAACGCTGCCGCCGGACGCACATCTATTTTAGGCGCCTATGCCCTCGGAAAAGCCCAGCGCCTGCTGAAAACCGTGAACCCCGACATCGGCCCAATCCTGACACATGGCGCCATCGAAAACACCAATGCCGTCCTGCGCGAACAAGGTTTCGCCCTCCCTGAAACGACCCTGGTCACCGCAGATGTCTCCCACAAAACCCACCCCGGCGCGTTGGTCCTTGCCACACCCAGCGCGTTCGGCACCACATGGGCGCGGCGGTTTGGGCCAGCATCAACCGCCCTCGCCAGCGGCTGGATGGCCTTGCGCGGTGTCCGCCGCAGACGCGCAGCGGATCGGGGGTTCATTGTATCGGATCATGCGGATTGGGAAGGATTGAACGATGCGATCAAAGCGACAGGCGCCACCAAAATCTTCGCCACCCACGGCTACACCTCTGCCTTCCAGAAATGGCTGAGCAGCCAAGGTTATGATGCCCATATCGTCAGCACCGACTATCACGGTGAAGGGTTCGACCAAGCGGATGAGCCCGAGACATGAAAGATTTCGCCACGCTCTTCACCCGCATCGACGAAAGCACCAAAACCTCCGTAAAGGTCGCAGCGCTGGCCGATTACTTTCAAACCGCCAACCCGGAAGATCGTCTTTGGACAATCGCCTTGTTTACGGGACGCAGGCCAAAGAGAACAATCACTGCCACGCGGCTGCGCGAATGGGCGGCAGAGGTCGCAGGACTGCCCGATTGGCTGTTCGAGGAAAGCTATAGCATGGTCGGTGATCTGGCCGAAACGATTGCGCTGGTGCTACCACCCGCGACCGACAGCGAAGATCAAACGCTCACCCACTGGATCACCTACATCAAGTCGCTTTCCGCGTTGGAAGACGAAGATCGCAAAGCAGGTATTCTGGACGCATGGAACAGCCTGCCCAGCACCGAGCGTTTCCTGTTCACCAAACTGCTCACCGGCGGTTTTCGGATCGGCGTTAGCGCAAAACTGATCACCCGCGCGCTGGCACAAGCAACAGGCCAACCCGAACCACAACTGACCCACAAGCTGATGGGCAGCTGGACCCCGGACACCACGACGTGGGAAACGCTGATCGAGGCCGACGACCCCACCGCCGACCTATCGCGCCCCTACCCTTTCTATCTGGCCTACCAACTCGACAGTTTCGACGACCTCGGCCCCATCACCGACTGGAATGCCGAACGCAAATGGGACGGCATCCGCGGGCAGTTGATTGTGCGCGGGGCTGAGCACCACCTGTGGTCGCGCGGCGAAGACCTGATGACCGACCGCTTCCCCGAATTCGGACAGCTGCGCGATTACCTGCCGGACGGCACGGTGATCGATGGCGAGGTGCTGGCTTTTGCAGATGACAAACCGCTGTCATTCAACGCGCTGCAAAAACGGATCGGGCGTAAGACCGTGCCCAAGAAACTGCTCACCGAGGCCCCAGTGATCTTGATGGCCTATGACCTTCTAGAACACCAAGGCAAGGACATGCGCGAGACCGCGTTGAAAGAACGCCGCGAAAAGCTCCAATCACTCATCAAAGAGGTCCCACATACAGCCCCGCTCCGCCTCTCGGCCTCCGTGCCCTTCCAGACATGGGACGATCTGAGCGCCGCACGTGACGAATCCCGCAGCCTCAACGCCGAGGGTCTGATGCTCAAACGGCTGGACAGCCCCTACCTGTCAGGGCGCAAACGTGGCGATTGGTGGAAGTGGAAGATCGATCCGCTGACCATCGACGCCGTGATGATCTACGCGCAAGCCGGGCATGGGCGGCGTGCGAACCTGTTTACCGACTACACATTCGCGGTGCGTAACGGCAACGATCTGGTGCCTTTCACCAAGGCCTATTCCGGCCTGACCGACAAGGAGTTCCGCGAAATCACCGCTTGGGTCCGCAAGAACACGCTCCAGCGCTTTGGCCCGGTCCGGCAGGTCCCGCCCGAGCTCGTCTTTGAGATTGCTTTTGAAGGCATCCAAGCCAGCCAGCGTCACAAATCAGGCGTGGCCTTGCGGTTCCCCCGCATGCTACGCTGGCGTCGGGACAAGCCGGTGGACGAAGCCAATACTTTAGACGATCTCAAAGAGTTGTTGGCAACCTATGGCTGACGGGCTTTTCACCAGTGGCAACCCCACCTATGTTCTTCATAACATTTGATGAAAGGTCCCCCGATGCAACATCCTCAGCCCGTCTTTGATGCCAACACCAGCGGCGGAAAGGACCTTGGAAATCTACCCGAATGGGACCTGAGCGATCTTTACCCAACCACTGATGGTCCCGAAATCACCCAGGACATGGCATGGCTTGAAAAAGAGTGTGCAGATTTCGCTGCGACGTTCGAAGGCAAACTTGCTGAATTGGATGCCGCTGGTCTGCTGGGCGCCGTCAAACGCTACGAACACATCGACGTCATTGCAGGGCGGATCATGTCCTTTGCCGGTCTGCGGTACTACCAATGCACTACCGACAGTGACCGCGCCAAGTTCATGGCGGACTGCCAGGACAAGATCACCGCCTATACCACACCATTGGTGTTTTACGGGCTCGAGTTCAACCGGCTCGAAGATGACCATCTCAACGGCCTCCTTGCCATCAATGCAGATCTCGCGCGTTACAAACCCGTCTTTGACCGCATGCGCGCAATGAAGCCCCACCAGTTGTCAGACGAGCTGGAAAAGTTTCTGCATGATCAGTCGACTGTTGGGTCAGCCGCGTGGAACCGTTTGTTCGATGAAACCATGGCTGGCCTGGAATTCACGGTTGATGGCGCGACCCTCAACCTCGAAGCCACACTCAATCTGCTCACGGAACAAGACCGCAGCAAACGCGAGGCCGCGACCCATGCGCTCGCTGCTGTTTTTGAGGAAAACATCAAGATCTTCTCGCGCGTCCACAATACGCTCGCCAAGGAAAAAGAGATCGAAGATCGCTGGCGCAAGATGCCCACGCCCCAAACCGGGCGGCACCTGTCGAACCACGTTGAGGCCGAAGTCGTCGAGGCCTTGCGCAACGCTGTTGTCGCGGCCTACCCGCGGCTGTCCCATCGCTATTACGCGCTGAAAGCCAAATGGATGGGGCTGGATCGGATGCAAGTCTGGGACCGGAATGCGCCTTTGCCAATGGAAAGCGACAAGATCGTCAATTGGGATGAGGCGACCGATACAGTCATGCAAGCTTATGCCGAGTTTGATCCCAAAATGGCCGAGATCGCCAAGCCGTTTTTCACGGATGGCTGGATCGACGCCGCTGTGAAGCCGGGCAAGGCGCCAGGCGCCTTTGCTCACCCCACGGTGACGCCTGTACACCCCTACGTGATGCTGAACTATCTGGGAAAACCGCGTGATGTCATGACCTTGGCGCATGAATTGGGGCACGGCGTGCATCAGGTGCTGGCTGCCGAACAAGGTGAGTTGCTCTCGTCCACCCCGCTGACTCTTGCGGAAACAGCCTCTGTCTTTGGCGAGATGCTGACCTTCCAGAAACTGCTGGACGGGGCGCAGACCAAAGAAGAACGCAAGATCCTGCTCGCTTCAAGGTCGAGGACATGATCAACACGGTGGTCCGCCAAATCGCCTTCTACGACTTCGAATGCAAACTCCATGCCGCTCGCGCCGAAGGTGAATTGACACCGAACGACATCAACGCTCTCTGGATGTCGGTGCAGGCCGAAAGCCTTGGTCCTGTCTTCGATTTTGCCGACGGATATGAGACCTTCTGGGCCTATATCCCGCACTTTGTGCATTCACCCTTCTACGTCTATGCTTACGCCTTTGGCGATGGCCTCGTGAACGCGCTCTATGCAGTCTATGCCGAGGGTGATTCCGACTTCCGCGAGAAATACTTCGACATGCTGCGCGCTGGCGGATCGAAGCATCACAAGGAATTGCTGGCACCATTCGGGCTTGACGCGTCTGATCCCAAGTTCTGGGACAAGGGGTTGTCAATGATCAGCGGCATGATCGACGAATTGGAAGCGATGGAAGAGTGACCGACAAGGTCACACTTTCGCCGCTCACGCCTGAACTGACCGGGGCCCTGCGCGACGTTCGTGTGACAGATGATCAGGTCATGTTTTCAGGCCAACCGTTTGAGGTGATCGACAATCCGGAACCCGACCTGGATATCCATGTGATCCTGCTCAACGGGCAGGTTGTCGGCATGTTTCGGATCGACAATGGCTATCACCGCGCATACGCGTTTGCGCGGCCTGACACACCAGGCCTGCGGACGTTCCTGATTGATCAGCAGATGCAGGGCCGCGGCATCGCGACTGCCTGTTGCAAACAACTGCAGAGCTATCTTTCGGATCACTACCCACATGCGACGGCGGTTTTCTTAACCGTGAACTTGCAGAACCCACGTGCGCGTAAGGTGTATCTGGCCGGTGGGTTTGGCGATACGGGCAAGGAATGGCCCTACGGTGATGCGGGGCCACAAAACATACTCAGGTTAAATCTGGGCGGTTAGTCCAACTCTGTCCAAGGCCACGGCTTCACTTCACTTGCGGCGGTCTGATACCGCGCGGCTTTGGCCATCCAGACACCCATCGTTGTACCCATCTCGGCCAGTTGCTCATTCGGTTCGCGCTTATTGAACACCATGATCAGGAACTGCGCGACGGTCATCAAACCCAATAGAGTACTGGCCATACTCATCAGGAAAGCGATGATCACCATATTCAACAGGCGGAGCCAGATATTCTCGTAGTCTGTCTCAACATCAATGTCGGAGTGGTCTTGATCCTGTCCCATCATTTTCTCCTACGCAGAATATCCGTCTGCTGCAAAAATCATGTCTATCATGTGCTGCGTGCCGCGCGAAAATTCAAGCGTACATTGGTATGCGGCACCAGTTTGGACCGAACCGCAAAAGTTTTCCACCTGTAGAACGTATTGATTCACCCCGGTCCAACGCTCAGTCACAACAGTCTGTGCCTCGTTTTCTAACGTGAGGGTCGCTGCATCAAACACATTTGCGTTGAATGGGCAGGTAAGGGTCAGCACCCCCTTTTCACCATGAAAGGTGATGGATTGTCGCGGGAACATGCGCATTGAAACAACGGCGGAATAGCTGAATCCCGGAAAATCAGCGGCAACCTGGGCAAAAACATCCACATCGTTTTCGCGACGCAGCTTGGCATAGGGCACCGCCTCTGGCTCCTCTCCCGTCACGAAACGCGCCGCACCGAAAGTATAGACCCCGATGTCGCGTAAACCGCCGCCACCCGCCTCAGGCTTATTGCGGATATTTGTGATATCATCGTTGAAAAAGCTGAACGTCGCATCAACATGGACCAATTTGCCAATGGCGTTACCCTGCACCAATTCCCTGGCCCGATGGAACTGCGGATGATGCACAATCATATAGGCCTCGGCCGCCAGTAAGTTCGATTGATCGCGCGCAGCGATCAACTGATCGAACTCATCGGCTTTCAGGGTCATCGGCTTTTCGCACAGCACATGCTTGCCTGCGGCCATGGCCTTCAGTGACCATGCGACATGCAAATGGTTGGGCAGCGGAACATAAACTACATCAACTTCAGCGTCGGCCAACAGTGCATCATAGCTGTCATGTATACGCAATTGCGGCGCAAAAGCTTGGAAATCTGCGGCTTTCCCCGCATTTGATGTGGCCAAGGCCACCAACTCTGCGCCCTTTGCGGCGTGGATAGCGGGGGCCATATGCTGTTTAGCAAAGTTTGCAGCACCCAAGATGCCCCATCGAAGTGGTTTCATAGCCGTCTCCTTGTTAGCGGATGTTAGCCCTAACGGCCCAGCAATGAAAAGGCTTAGCCACAAATGAAAACCCCGCCGGGTAGTCCAGCGGGGTGTTTAATTCTCTTGATGTCCTGTGCTTTAAGCGTCGGCCAACATACCCTTTTGGCGTGCAAGCTCTTGCATCTTACTTTGCAGTTTTTCAAACGCACGGACCTCGATCTGGCGAATACGCTCGCGGCTGACGTCATACTGACCACTCAAGTCTTCAAGCGTTACCGTTTCTTCCGACAAACGGCGCTGCATCAGAATGTCCTTTTCACGGTCATTCAGCACACCCATTGCTTCGGCCAGAAGCTCTCGGCGGGCATCAAGTTCATCAGAGGCTTCATAGTCACCGGCGGTATCAGCGCTTTCATCCTCTAGCCAATCCTGCCATTGCGCCGCACCTTCGCCATCGGCGCTGACCGTCGCATTGAGCGAGGCATCACCACCCGACAGGCGGCGGTTCATCGAAATGACCTCGTCTTCGGTAACGCCAAGATCATTGGCAATCCGCTGCACGTTCTCGGGACGCATGTCACCGTCCTCCAACGCGCCGATGCGGTTTTTAGCTTTGCGCAGGTTAAAGAACAGCTTCTTCTGCGCAGATGTCGTGCCCAGCTTGACCAGTGACCACGACCGCAGGATGTATTCCTGGATCGAGGCACGGATCCACCACATCGCATAGGTCGCCAGACGGAAACCCTTTTCAGGGTCAAAGCGTTTCACCGCCTGCATCAGACCAACGTTGGCTTCGGAAATCACCTCGGCCTGTGGCAAACCATAGCCGCGATAGCCCATAGCGATTTTGGCCGCCAATCGCAGGTGCGATGTGACCATCTGATGTGCGGCATCCGTGTCTTCGTGATCGACCCAACGCTTGGCGAGCATATATTCCTGCTCGGGTTCCAGCATGGGAAATTTGCGGATCTCCTGCATATAACGGTTCAGACCACCCTCTGGGGTTGGTGCGGGAAGATTCTTATAATTGCTCACTGTCTTTGCCCTCCTATGTTTAAAGGCTTAACATGGATATGGTAGCGCTCACACCGCGTTTCAAGAGGTGCCCTACCGAATTTCCGTAAACTCTATATGAACTAATCGGTTTAGTAATACGAGGCACATTTCCGTGCGCTCACGCACATGGGATTGAATATTTCAGCCCTGACTGCCAAGTGCGCGCAAAAGATCGCGCATATCCTGGGGGATTTCCGCCTCAAACTGCAAGAATTCGCCCGAAACCGGGTGTTCAAAGCCCAAGGTGGCCGCATGCAGCGCTTGACGCGGGAAGGCAGCAACGGCAGCAACGCCCACGTCCCCAATCACCTTGGGTGACAGTTTGCGCCGTCCACCGTAAACCGGGTCACCAATCAGTGCATGTCCGCAATGGGCCATATGGACGCGAATCTGGTGGGTCCGCCCCGTTTCCAGCCAACATTCGATTAAGGCGGCACAGGGCGGTGTCCCCAGCCCCTCGACAATGCGCGATCGCGTCACGGCATGGCGTCCAGCGGTAAATGACACCGCCTGACGTTGGCGGTCCGTGCGGTGTCGACCAAGGAAGGTCTGGATCTTGAGGATGTTGCCGGGCTCAAAAGACGTTCCCTTGATGCCGCGCAAACGCGGATCACTCTGATCCGGCAGGCCATAGCAAATAGCCAGATAGCGACGTTCAACCGTATGAGCGGCAAACTGATCGGCCAGATGATGATGCGCCCGATCAGATTTTGCCGCGACCAGCAAGCCGGTCGTTTCCTTGTCAATGCGGTGCACGATACCGGGGCGTTTCATGCCGCCAACACCGGATAGCGTCTCACCGCAATGATGGATTAATGCGTTTACAAGGGTCCCCCCCGGCGTGCCGGGTGCCGGATGCACCACCATGCCAGCGGGTTTATTCACAACAATCAGATCGTCATCCTCGAACACCACATCCAACGGAATATCTTCGCCACCAATGTGGCTTTCCTCGGCAACGGCGACTGTTACCGCCACCATAACCCCTTCGGCAATGCGCTGGCGCGGGTCCGTCACAACAACCCCGTCCACTTTGACAGCGCCCTCGGCAATCAACTTGGCCAGACGCGACCGACTGAGCGACGCGTCTTCCGGCACATCGCGGCCCAATGCCTTATCCAACCGTGGTGGCGGGTTTGGTCCGATTTCAAATGTAATGAGCGTCTCACCCATGATCGTCTCCGGTACTGCATGGGAGGGATGGTACCGCCTCCCCGGCTCGAACGGGGGACCCCTGGTTCCACAAACCAGTGCTCTAACCAACTGAGCTAAGGCGGCAACAGGGCTGATCTAGCGGGATGAGTTCACGATTGCAAGTCCCCTAAAACGCAATCTCCCACGTCTCTTCCACCAGATCGACGCCAAAGGAATGCACCGGTTCGGCGCGGGTGCGGGTCAGGCCATTGCGGGCGTAGATACGACCCGCCGCAGCATGACTTTCATGGGTCCAGAGGGTTAGCCCAGCATAGCCAGCGGCGCGGGCAAAGTCCAGGCATTGATCCAAAAGCGCCTGCGCGACGCCTGTGCCCCGTGCCTCGTCGACCACATAGAACAGCCGCAGCTTGGCTGTGCTGTCATCCTTGCGCACGCAGAAGATACTGCCCAAGCGCTGATCGCCTAGATGCGCAATCCACCCCGCCTCGCAGCTTGCGTCATGAGCTTTCAGGAAGTCCGTGACAATGCCGTGCACCAAAGGGCCGAAACTATCATCGAAACCTTCGACCTGTGCATAATGGGTGGCATGTTCGGCCACCAGCCAGTCGACATCGTCAGCATCAAAGGGGCGCAAGGCAAAATCCATACCGCATCTTTGCCCGCCCCGCCCTTGCCAATCAAGCCCGGCACACGGTAGGACACGTTCCATCAGATCAAAGGGACTGACATGGGTATCAACAACGAACGCGACATCGAGGCGAACATGCAAATCGGACCAACCGATCTGGGCATGGTGCGGATATTCATCGAAGCGGACGGGATCGAGATCCCAATGGATTTTGATCCTGAGGAAGCGGATGAGATTGCGGAAGAGATCAAGGCAGCGGCGTTAGCTGCGCGGGCCGTTAAGACGCGGTAGGTATGCTGTCATATTAAACGTCGTAACTCCGCTTTGTGGACCTATCTACCTTTCGACTCAGTGCGGCATCCGACCATCCCAATGACGGCGATGCGCCGTAAGCGGACATAGCAAAACTGCAAAGTTTTGAATGCAATCAAGTCCAAGGTGGCCCAATGCTGACTTTTGTCTTCCAACAAACCGGTTCCTGCCAGCGGTCGTCGATGGGTGTCGCCACCGACGACGCCTGGCCTTGATCTGGTCTGGGCGCTCAGTCTGATCATCGTTTGTGCCTTTGGACTCCATGCCGCACTCGCCAAGCACTATTGAACAGCGGCGGGATCAATCCGCTAGAAAATCCCCGTAGATGATCTTTTCGGTGTCAATAATAGCAAAGGTGCCACCGGCCTCATTTGCTTGGGGTCCAAAGAACTGACCATTCAGCGCTGTCGTTGCGTCCTCCGATAGGGCTAATGGCGCGCCCGTTGCTGTTGTGACACCGCCGGAAAAGCCACTGTTCGAAATCATCGCGTCAGCAATGGTGAGTGTGCCCGCATCCAGCACCGCGCTACTCCCGGTGACGGGGTTGAGCACCGTGCCCGATAGCGCATCCAGCGTCGTGGTCACCCTGCCGCCCGCAAAATCAATCGCGACCTCGGCATTGCCCGTCAGATCATAGAGGTCCGTTCCCACAACAGCATTAATCCTTGTATCTCCGGTATAGGTCGCCGTCCCATCGATCGGCACATCCGTCGCCGCGATCCCGATGATACCCCTCGTCGCAGGCCCGCCTTGCGGGGCAGAGCTGAACCGCGTGGCATAGCCATCGCCCGCCGGGTCCAGCGTCACCTGCCCACCATTTGTCAGGATGATCTGCGTGCGGTCGGGATTGATCGCGCCCAAAAGCCCTGCAAAGGCGAATGTCAGTGCAGCATCGTCCAGCGTACCCGTCTGGGACGATACGCTCGCGGTGGCCGCGTTCAATACCGATGCGCTGACCGGCACAGCGGCGGTCGCCCCGGCAAAAGTCTGATCAACGTCTGGCAGGCCACTATTGCCGCCGCCGCAAGCAGTCAGCATGAACAAGACGGGCAATACTGCAATCTTCAACGCGCGCATTCGTACCTCCTTAGGCAATGATGAAATCGTTCTGGTCAAGATCGACACGGGTCAGTCCGGCAAAGGTGATCTCGGTCCCCTGATCGCTGAAGGTGGCAACGCCCCCCACATCACTGACAAGGGCAAAGGCATCGGCCGCCGACGCATAACCAAGGACCGACACGTCGAGCTGATCGACGCCACTCTCAAAATCCGCGCCGGTCACTGTGGAAATCCCCGGAGTGGCATGGTTGATGGCCAGCGCGCCAATCACGTCCTGCCCATCGTTTTGAGCAAAAACAAAGACATCCGCCCCGGCCCCGCCCATCATGATATCGTCGCCCGCACCGCCGGTGATCGTGTCAGAGCCAAACAAGAAACTACCAAGATCGCCGCTGATCACATCGTTGCTTAGCACCGCCCAACAACACGTCATCATTGATCCCGCCTTGCAGCAAATCATCACCAGCACTGCCAACGATCACATTCTGCCCGGCAGGGGCACCAACCGTATCATTGCCACCAGCCCCATTCAGCGTATTGGCCCCAATGGCGCCCAGCAGAATATCCGCACCACCATTGCCGGTCAGGGTGGTGACACCTGGTACGACGGTCAGTGTGACCGGCGTCAGGTCAGGCTCGACGCTGACGATCAGGGTTTGGGTCGTGCTCAGCGATCCATCAGAGGCCACGACATTCACCGTGTAGATGTTGTCGGTATTCCCATCGCCCGGCGCCTCGAAATCGGGCGGTGCGGCAAAAGATAGCTGCCCGGTGGCCGCATCAATGGAAAACAGCGCACTGTCACCGCCGCTCTCTAACGCATAGGTCAGACCGTCCAGCTCTACCGCTGCATCGTCGATCGCATTCACATCGATCAACGTGGTCATCCCCTCCATAACCGAGACCGTCGCCGCAGAGGTAAAGACCGGCGCGTCGTTCACACCGGTCACGGTGATGGTCACATCGCCTGCCGCAAAATCACCCGGTTGACCGCCGAAATACGTAAAGCTGACAATGCGTGTTTCATCCTCAGCCAGCGGGCCGAAACTGTCCGATGCGATCACGCCAATCGGGTTGGGGCCGAGTGTTGATGGGTCAACCGCCGCATAACCAAAGACACCACCGGTGAGCCCCAGGACACCGGTCAGCGTCAAGGGATCCAAAGACGGGGTCACGCTGCCAAGTGGCCCCCAACCCAACCCGACTGCATCATCATCGACATCGGTGATGGCCGCGAACAGGTCCATCAAGACCGTGTCGCCCTCGAGCACCTCAAAAGTCAGGTCGGGAACGATCAGCGGGTCATCAATGCCGGTCACGGTAAAGTCCAGCGAAACGGTTTCAGACGTATTGCCGACAGCATCCGACGCAGTGAGGGTGAGCGTGACGGTCTCTTCCTCTCCCGCGCTCAGACCCGCGTCATCAGCAAAGGCATCAGGGTCAATCTGAAGGACATCGCCATCCCAGGTCACACCGGTGGGCAAGGCATCCAACAGGTTGATCTGAATGGCATCGCCGTCCAGATCGTTTGCGAAATCAGCCAGCGCAATGCGCTGCACACCTGCATCTTCAGAGAAGCTGCCCAACACAATATCCGCGATATCCGGCGCATCGTTCACACCGGTCACGGTGATAGTCACATCACCCGACGCAAAGGCCCCCGGCTGACCACCAAAATAGGTAAAGCTGACAATGCGCGCCGCCCCTTCGGCCAAGGGCCCAAAATCGTCAGAGGCTATAACACCAATCGGGTTGGGGCCAAGTGTCGAGGGATCAGCCGCAAGATAGCCGAATGCCCCACCAGCCACGCCCAGCACACCCGACAAGGTAAACGGATCAAGCGAAGGGCTGGTGGTGCCCAGCGGCCCCCAGCCCAGACCACCGGCCGGGTCATCAACATCTACGATGCCAGCAAACAGATCCATGAAGACAGTCTCGCCCTCGAACACCGCGAAGCTCTGATCAGGTACGACCGCCGGATCATCAATGCCTGTGACCGTAAAGCCCAGATCAGCAACGTCTGAAGTGTTGCCCAGATCATCAGACGCGGTGGCACGCAGTGTTATGGTTTCTTCCGCGCCATTACCCAGACCGGCGGCATCGGCAAAAGTGTCGGGATCGATCCGCAGAATGTCACCATCCCAGCTGACGCCGGTAGGCAGGGCATCAAGCAGGTTGATCTGGATCGCATCCCCATCCAGATCATTAGCCAGATCACTCAAACGGATGCTCTGCACGCCTGCATCCTCGGCAAAGGTGCCCAACGCGGTATCGGCAATGTCGGGCGCGTCATTCACACCCGTGATCGTGATGGTCACATCACCCGCCACCGGGCTGCCCGGCTGGCCACCGAAATAGGTAAAGCTGACTGTGCGCGTTTCATTTTCGGCCAAAGGGTCAAAACTGTCAGAGCCGATAACACCAATCGGGTTGGGGCCGAGTGTCGAGGGATCAATCGCTGCATAGGCAAGATCACCGCCGCCGACTCCCAGGACACCGGACAATTCAAACGGGTCCAACGTTGGTACGGTACTGCCTAGCGGCCCCCAACCCAGACCAATGGCATCATCGTCGATATCGGTGATCGTGCCGAAAAGATTCATCAGCACGGTTTCGCCTTCCAGCACCTCAAACGATCTGTCCGGCACAATCGCCGGATCATCGATACCGGAAATCGTGATACCAACCGAAAATGGGTCAGAGGTATTGCCCGCATCATCGGTGGCGGTGGCGTCCAGTGTGATGCTTTGTGTCTCATTCGTCGATAGGCCTGCCGTGTCAGCAATCGCATCGGGATCAAAGCGCAAGAATTCGCCGTCCCAGGTCACGCCAGTCGGCAATGTATCCAACAGATTGAACTGGATCGCGTCACCATCACTGTCACTGGTAAAATCGGCCAGCCGCACCGATTGCACACCTGCATCCTCGGCAATCGTTCCAAGCGCCACGTCTATTACATCCGGCGAGTCATTGATGCCGGTGATGGTGATCGTCACATCACCGGCCTCAAAAGCCCCAGGCTGGCCCCCAAAATAACTGAAGCCAACGATGCGCGATCGCCTTCAGCAAGTGGGCCAAAATCGTCGGAGGCAATGATCCCTATGGTGCCCGGGGGCAGCGTTGACGGATCAGCCGCAATATAACCAAACACACCACCTGAGGCGACGCCGAGAATACCGGGGAGTTCAAATGGATCGGTGGTTGGATCGGTGATTGGGGTCAGGCTGCCTAACGGCCCCCAACCCAGCGGTATGGCACCATCAGCGTCCATGATTTCGGCAAATGCATCTATCAGGACGGTTTCACCCTCCAAAACTTCAAACGAGAGGTCCGGTACGATCAGTGGATCATCGACGCCGATAACGGTGAAGCTCAGACCGAAGCGGTCAGAGGTGTTGCCAGCGGTATCGGTTGCGGTCAGCAAGATACCGGTCGTGACGTCCTGCCCTGTCCCCAGCATCGCAGTATCGGCCAGGGCATTGGGATCCAGATGGAGCATGTTGCCATCACGGGTGATCCCTTCCGGCAAGTCGCCGATAACCGCAATGGTCAGCGGGTCGCCTTCAGGGTCGGTGACATAATCGGTCAGATCAAAACTCTGTAAACCGCCGTCTTCGGCGAATGTACCCAGATCGGTGGGCACGCCCACGGGGGGATCATTCGGGGTCGTTATCTCGATATCGACCTCGGCCCCCACATCGGCCAGCGCGATCACGCCATCTGCGCCCGAAATCGCATCAAGTGCTGCCAGCCGCTCTGCCCCGCCATAGATGACATAGGCACCACCGGTCAGGTTGGTGTCGGCGTTGTCATCCGCCGGGTTCTGGGCAAAGCGCGCGCCGATCACCAGATCATCCACCCCGTCGCCATTGAGGTCGCCGCCGCCCGCGACGCTGAAACCCGCATTTTCAAAGAAGTCGATCCCGTTGAAACGGTATCCCGCCCCGGCCGACAGGTTGTCATAATCAACAACATCACCCCGCCCGTCAGCATTTCCAAAAAGCAGTATCGCATCTCCCGCCCGGTTCGGCCCCGCATCAGCACGGCTGATGATGACATCATCAAAACCATCTCCATTGACGTCACCCGCAGATGCCATATCGAAACCGGTTTGCAGGCTGGCGACCCTCGCACCGCCAATCTGGGTCACCCGCCCGCTGGCCTGTGTCGTCAAATCAAACAGCGCACCAAATCCACCATCAGTGCCGTAGACGATATAGGCAAATATATCAGTGCCACCGGGCGGCAAGTCACCAATAATAAAATCGTCCAAACCATCACCGTTGACGTCACCCGCCGCCGTGATGCGCATGCCCAATGTCAGCGAAATGGAGGAGACAATCTCTGTCCCCAGCGTGCCATCAAGATTTTCAACATCAATGGTCTCAGCCAGACCGCCTGCATTGCCATAGATCAGATAGGCAGCGCCCCGGGCAAAACCGGAAGTGGCTGCCCCATTGTCACCGCGTCCAGACAGGATGAAATCATCCAGCCCATCACCATTCACATCACCGACAGCAGCAACCTCCTCGCCCAGAAAAACCCGCGTTTGCGGCGTCAGCACACTTGCCGACAACCCGCTTGCAGGGTCAAGCGCATCGCTGACGTCAAGGTTTGTGGTTGTTTCGTGCTCATAGACAAAGCCCAACCCGGCAAAACTGGTGCTGTTTTGCGCGGTCGCGTAGGGCGTGGTGATCAGCAGATCCAGCTGGTCATCTCCATCCACATCACCCAGGGCCTGAAAGCCAAAACCCGCCAAACCAGTTTCATTGGTGACAACCGAAAATCCAGTCACCTCATTGGTCAGATCGACCAGACCATATGTCAGGCTATCCGCCGCACCGACGCCAAGGGCGACATATCCCGCACCTCTTTCGCTGGGTCCCAGAATGGCGCGGGGTGCGCCGATCAACAGGTCGTCCAACCCATCGCCATCCACGTCGGCAAATGAAAGCTCTCCGGGTTGGTCGATGCCGACACCGGCATCAATCTGGCCGCTGGTGGTGATGGTGACACCGCCAAGGTCAGCCGCCTGGGCATCTCCGTCAAAAGCCCCGCTACCACCCAACAGAACGCGCACAACCGCCGCACTGCTTTCACGCGACGCGCCGTCCAGCACATAAGTGACGGCAAGGTCATTAACGCCATCGCCGTTGAAATCACCAATTGCCATACCGGCACTGAATTCCTCAAAACCGCTGGGCCCAAAAAGACGGCCACCTGAAGAAACTTTCACCATAAATGCTTACTTTCTGAATATCTTTTCAGGCGCGCGGGTGGCTGCACCGCTGCCCTAGTTCACCGCTATTATGTGGTTAATGTCTCCTATCAGCCCTCCACCGCTCAATCATCAATATTGGGGATTCTGGGACACAGCCTACCCGCTAACGCAGGCAAAGCGGTGCAAAAACAGCTTTCTGCTAGCTGCACCGCCACTTTGGGATAATCTGGTCGGGTGGAAGATCGTGACGTAGAAACCGAGGAACATGCGACGCTGAAACTGGTCGCGAGCGCCTATGGCGTGGCGATCAAGCCAGAACGTTTCGGCGATCTTCTGGCAGCCTGGGACGCGTGGAGCGACAGCATTCTGCGCGATGAAGGACTGGCCTATCGCGAGATTTCAAGTGTTTTTCAAGAGGCGCTGCTCGCCTCAGAGAGGCTCAACAACACTCAGGAAGAAAAAGATCTGCTGGATCAGGTGGCCTCGCCCGCGATCTTGCTGGACAAGGCGCATAACATTGTGTCGCACAATGCCAGCACACGCGCCTTGCTCGATGAAGAAGGCGTGGATTGTGCCACACTGATCGCCACATCCTCCAAACCTTTTGTCACACTGCCTGAAACCGCACGCCGCGCCTATCGGATGACCGGCCCGGGCACGCTGCGCAGTTTTCTGGCTGTCGAAACACCTTTGGGCCAGAACCTGAAATCGGCCTATCCGCTGGCCGAAACCGTGGTCCGGTTGTCATCGATTGACTGGACCCCTGTCTTTGCTGCTGATCTGTCCGAGAACCTGAACCTGAGTGCCGCCGAAACCCGCGTCGCCCGCGGCCTGCTCGAAGGGCGCACCGCGCAAGAGATAGCGGGCCATCTGGGCCGCAGCGTGGCGACCATTCGCAGCCATATCAAAGTACTGTTGAAAAAGACCGGAGCACGGCGGCAGACCGAATTGGTGCAGTTCTTGACAATCCTGCGGCAAGTCGCCGAAGCGCGGCCATCACCACAGGTCGACGCAACCATGGGCGAGGGTTTCGTGGTTCGCGATATCACCCGCGATACAGGCATGCTCCGCACCATTCGATACGGTGCGGGTCACAGCGTGCTGTACTTTACCACATCCTCAAGGCCGCAGGAAAACAGCGCCGTGCGCGACGCCTTCGCATCTGCAGGTCTGCAGGTCATCGCGCCCTGTCGCCCCGGCTTTGGCGGCAGCGACCCGGTGCGTGGGGACAGTTCTGACGTGCTTTGCGCCGATTGGCTGGATGATTTACGCGAGGCCTGCGGGGGCGCCCTGTGATCGTGGGCCATCGAGAAGGGGGTATTTTGGCCGCAAAGGCCGTTGGCCGACTGCTCGCGCAGGGTTATGAAATCGCTGGCTTGGTGCTGATCTCCACCGGGGCACCGGTCCGTGATCTGCGCGCATTTGAGGCCGCAGCGCCGTCGATCCGGCGGTCGTTTCTAGCAGCGCATTCCGCATCTGCAGCGCTGCGGTTGGGGTATCGCAGTGCCGCGCATCTTTTTCGCTCTGGCCGGATAGGTGAAGACCTGATCATCGATTTCTTTGTGCGCGACAGCCCAGCTGACGCCAACGCGCTAGCTGACCCGAACCTGCGCGAGACACTGCGCAGCAACCTAGCCTACTGCTTTGAAGATGCCGACCAGATCGTCAGCGATGTCGCGACGTGGGGACAGGATTGGAGCGCGACCTTGGCGCAGGTGGCATCTGCGATACCGGTGACCTTCATCCATGGGACAGAAAACACAGTGCAGGATATTGCCTCTCTGCGCACACTATGCGCCGAGACCCCCCGTATCACCCTGCATGAGATTGGGGATCAGGGGCAGATGGCACTCTACCAAAGCCCAGGTCGGATCGCGGCGTGGATTGCAGAGATTGCCTAGGCAATGGCTTGTGGTACACAGCGCAGGATATGTCCTCATAACGTCGATCTGATCGCGTTAGGCAACGTCTGCTAAGGGCTGAAACCAGACCCTTGACATTCAATAGATTCTTTCAACAACAAAATCAGGATCACGCGCCGCTTGCGCGCGTACCGCCGCGTGGCGTGCAAACTTCTGTACCATGACCTTGCGCCGCGCACCCGCCAGTTTCGCTTCAGGCCCCATGCGGATGATCTCGGCATCGTAGGCATCGGCGAGGATCAGCCCGGTGTCATCCGGTAACAACTCGGTCGGGAAATCGCTGTCGACGGCCCAGAAAAATCGGTCGCACCATTCCAGATAACCTTGCCACTTATGATCGGACTGAAAATCGGCGCGGCTTGATTTGCATTCGACGATCCAGACCTCTCCCTTGGGGGCCCAAACCCATCACATCAACGCGCAAGCCCGAAGTTGGCACCAGTTCCTCGACGCTGACAAAGTCAAGGCTGCGCAAGGCGCGCGACACGCCACGGGCAAGCAATTGGCCAGGCATAAGGCTGGGTGTGTCGTGATCATCTGGCATGCACAATACCCTGAACAATAGGTGAACAAAACTCAAGAAGAAAAACAAATTGACATGATACCATCTGGTATTGCATCAATATGAAACCAAAAGGTATCACTTATGAGGGGCCTGATCATGGAGACACAACCAACCTTCCGCGCGCTCGCTGATCCGACGCGGCGCGACATTCTTTTGATGCTCCGCCACAAGGACATGACCATCGCGGAGGTCGCCGACAACTTCGACATGACGCGGGCAGCCGTGAAGAAACACCTGACTGTTCTGTCGGATGGCGGGCTGATCACCGTACGTGCGCAAGGGCGCGAAAGGATCAACACCTTAAACCCCAGTGGGATGGCCCCTTTGCGCGATTGGCTGACCTTCTTTGACGCCTTCTGGGATGACCGCTTGAGCGCCCTGAAATCAGCTATTGAAAAGGACACAAAATGACACTTCAAAAATCCATTTACCTCAAAGCAGCAAAATCAGATGTCTGGGCCTACCTGACTGATCCTGACAAACTGGCGCTTTGGTTTCACAAACCCAGCAAGGCTTTGGCCGAAGGCGATAACTATGAAATGTTTGGCACAGAAAGTGGTAACAAACTAATGTGGGGCAAGGTTCTGACGTCCACGCCACATGACCACCTGTCATACACTTTCACGATCGGTCCAATGGGCGATGCGGTCAGTACTGTAACCTGGACATTGGATGAGGTGCCCGGGGGCACGCGCCTGTCATTGCGCCATGAAGGGCTGCCAGAAGGTGAGGCAGGGTTTGATCTTACCTTGGCATTGGATAAGGGCTGGGATGATCATTTGGCGCGGATGCGGGAATCGCTGCACGCCCCGTAGGGTTGATGGAGCGAAGATCGAGTCACTGAAACAATCTTGCAAAGAAATGCGCAATTGGTAACCTCGCCCATATTTAAGTTTTTCAAAACAATAGGTTACGAAATGCTTGCCACATTCGGTTCATCGAATAGAGACGGCTTTGTGACACAATCTGGACGTTTTACGTTGTGTTACTTGGGCAAAGGTCACCACTGCGTCACGTTTTCGGCGGCTTTGTTACGTAGACATTAAGGCAAGCAACAAGGGAATGCTGCCAATGTCACTGTTAACGAATATCACGTTTTTCGAAGTTTCCATGGCTCTGGTGTTTGTCGGCCTTGCTGAGCGCCTGCTGCTTGGCTACGCCCCCGCCGAGATGGTCGGCGCCAAGGGTTGGTTGATCCGTGGCGACATCGACGAATAAAGAACCGAAAGCCTTGCCCTTCGCCACATGCCCGCCTACGTAGTTGGGCGACGGGTTCTGCGCCTCACGTATACCACAGGTACAAATCCAGCGGCCTTACGCAAATCCTCGGGGGCTGGCTCTGTTTTGACCCTGGTCTGATTACCTGGCGCCCACCTGTACTTACAGGTCCTCAGGATTAGCTACCTCTACGGTTGCCGTGGTCCCCGTCACCTTTTCCTGCGAAATTGACCAGCCGGTGCACAGCACTAACTGTGCAAGATGAAAAGCATCATACCTTCCGCAGCCTTGCTGGCGTTGCTCGCCTCGCCTGCCTTGGCCGATATCACGGTGCGCTTTGTCGAAAGCGCGCCGAAGGATCGCTTTGTCATCTCAAGTGATACCTGCCCCTTGCAAGATGTTGACGTTCTGATTGACCTGGATGGATCAGCCGGTGGCCTCATATTTGATGTGACCTCAGCCGGTGCCGGGGTCGAGATCTTTCAACCCGTTGAAGTGCAGAGCGGTATCGTAACGGCCCAACCTGTTGTCGATGGCGATCAACAGCTCTCCTTTCAAATCAGCGATTTGCGTGCAGGTGATGACATCGTCATTTCCGCTGATCTGGATGACGTCCTGACCAACAGCAGTCTGGGACAAATTCGTGTTGCGGGATCAGAACTGGATGGCGCTATCGTTCAGATGACGATCGGGGGCGAAACACAAACCGCAGTTTTTGCTGAAGGCGCAAACACCGTGGTCCTGAGTCACAGCTGTTTGAGCTAGAGGTGAAGCGGGCCGCTGGGTCACAACCCATGCTATATCATCAGATGCAGCCTTAGAGAATCTTCATCGCGTTTAACGCATTGTGAAGCGTCAGTACCAATCCCGCACTCTTGTGTTCCCCGTCACCACAGGAGGTGTCATGGCGCCTTCGCGTCGGAAACGGCGCGATGGCCCGAGGCTCATCAAACCGATGATGTTGATCATTGCGGTTGAGATTTGTCGCCTTCTGCATGAGGCTTTCTGCGTCGATAGGTTCGAACCTTGTCGTCATCCTGCCAATGTCCATATCAAGTAGAACGAAGTGCATAGCCGGTCGGCCGCGCACAATTGGACAGTGGACGGAATGAGCCGGTAAAGTCACCAAACCAAAGGCATAGACGCGTATAACTCTGGTTTATATTGCGGCTTTTCTAGTGTTATCCGACAGATCTGGGCGCCGTGACCCCGGCAAACCTTCGGAGTCGATGCTATGTCCGATCCGACTGCCTTTGTGCATGCGCATGAACGGGGATAAGCGGTCCCCGAAAGTCGTCATCGTCATCATCGTCATCTTTTGCTTGCGCCATGACCACGATTGCGAACTGCACACTGCCAAAGATGGTGCCGTGAAAGAACCATAGCAAGAAAACAGCCAACACCCCAATGTCGGAACCCGCAATAAGTGACCCCAAACCGGCTACGTCACGCCACAGAATGAGGGCTACAAAAACTGCAGACAGCACAAAGCCAATCGCGCAATGACGTAGATAGAGACGCATCAGATCGGGTTCATTTTCGGGGCGCATGGGCGATCCTCCTTGTTTTTGAGGATAGCGTTGCCCGAACGAATGGCAAATCACATCTACTTGGAAAAGGCCTCTGGCTGCGCTTCGCGCGCCATATGATCCAGAACGGCATTCACGAACTTGGGTTCTTTGCCATCCGCCGAAAATGCCTCGGCCACGCCAACGAATTCGCTGATCACAACCTTGGGCGGCGTACTCTTGAGCGTCAGTTCGGCCCCTGCAGCACGGAACAAGGCCCGCCATGTGGGGTCAATCCGCGCTATCGGCCATTTGGCGACAAGCGCCCGGTCGGTCATCTGGTCGATCGCGGCCTGCTCATCGACTGCCTTTTCCATCAGCGCGCGGAATGTGTCCACATCGCCTTCGGTCATCTCGCCTTCCTCATAAACCGCACCCAAGCGGTGATCTTCGAACTCACGCGTGACCTGATCAACGGTCTGGGCCGTCGCCTCCATCTGAAAGAGCGCCTGCACGGTGTAAAGCCGCGCCGCCGATTTCATCTTGCGCTTTTGGTTGTTCGAAAGGGTCATGTTGAGGTCTTACTGTCGGTATCGCTTACCATCAGAATCTCACGGGTGAACCCCACGGTCTTCTCAGCTTTGCCCCACTTACGAGCGAGCGCGATCAGGTGCAAGGCCGCCGCCGCAGCCCCGCCACCTTTATTCATTTCAGCGGGGTCAGCGCGGACTTCGGCTTGCGTGCGGTTCTCGACTGTCAGGATACCGTTGCCGATGCAAAGACCTTGCAGACCGAGCAGTTGGATCGCCCGGCTGCTGTCATTGCAGACGGTGTCATAATGCGTTGTTTCGCCACGGATGACGCAGCCAAGCGCCACGTAGCCGTCAAAATTACTCATCCGCTCAGCAATGCCGATGGCAGTCGGGATCTCCAGTGCACCGGGCACTTCAACGATTTCCCAGGTGGCGCCTGCCTTTTCGATTTCAGCCTTGGCACCGGCGATCTGATTGTCCGAGATATCTTTGTAGTAGGGCGAGGCGACGATCAATATTTTGACCGGCTTATCGAATTCCGGCAAAGGCATAATGTAATGTGATGCGCCAGCCATTATCCAATCTCCGAAATCTTGCGTGTCCCGGTGATCTCCAAGCCATAGGCATCCAGCCCCACGACCTTGGGCTGCGGCGAATTTGTCAGCAGTTCAATTTCGTGCAGGCCCAGAGAACTCAGAATCTGTGCGCCCAACCCGTATTGGCGAAGGGTCTGTGGCGACGCTTCTTCGCTTGGGTCCAGTTTCATATGCAGATCACGCAAAAGTACAAGAACGCCGCGCCCTTCATCTGCGATCAGTTTCATCGCATCGCCAAACTCATCACGTCGTCCTTTCGGGCCGACACCCACAACATCCAGCATCGGGTCCATCGCGTGCATGCGAACCAAAACGGGCTCTGGCGTTGCAATGTCACCCTTGATCAACGCGATGTGTTCGGCCCCTTGGGTTTCATCCGTATAGATTCGCAGCTCCCACTCGCCACCGAATTCGGATTGAATCGTGCTGGCTTCGCGCACGCGCACCAGATTGTCGTGGCGGCGACGGTAGGCGATCAAATCGCTGATGGTGCCAATCTTAAGGTTGTGCAATTGGGCGAAAGCGATGAGGTCCGGCAGGCGCGCCATCTCACCATCTTCCTTCATGATCTCACAGATCACACCGGACGGGTTCAAACCGGCCAGGCGCGAGATATCAACGGCCGCTTCTGTATGCCCGGCGCGGACAAGCACACCACCTTCGCGGGCGCGCAGCGGAAAGACATGGCCCGGCGTTGCAATATCAACTGCACCCTTTGAGGCGTCAATTGCGGTCGCCACAGTACGTGCACGGTCATGGGCCGAGATACCAGTACTCACGCCTTCGCGCGCTTCGATGCTCACTGTAAAGGCCGTCTCGTGGCGGGATGAGTTGTGTGAGGCCATCAGCGGCAGGCCCAGCGCATCAATCCGCTCACCTGGCAATGTCAGGCAGATCAGCCCGCGCCCATGCTTGGCCATGAAGTTGATTGCATCCGGCGTCGCCATTTGCGCCGGGATGACCAGATCACCCTCGTTTTCGCGATCTTCATGATCGACCAGAATGAACATCTTGCCATTCCGGGCATCGTCAATGATGTCCTCGATCTTGCTGATCGCGTCCGTCCAATCGCGTTCGACCGGGCCGGGGGTTTCAAATGCGCTGTTCATAGGTGTCTCCGCAGGCGTGTTGCAAAGGCAGATAGCCCAGCGCCGGGGTTTTGGAAAGTAACTAAGGGTGGTCTGCCGTAAGGTGGATCCTGATCCACCTTACCTTTGAAAGAACCGATCCGCCTGCAAATAACCTGCCGCGCGCGCCGCCTCTGCCCACTCACGTTCAAACGCGGTGTCACCAACAATAACAATGCGATCCGCGGGATGGCCCTTTGCGTTGATGATTGCCCGCATCTGATTCCGCATTTCGGCCCAGCTGGCATTGAAAGCAGGTGCCGCATGCGCAGCGCTCAAACCCGGCAGGCTGCCCAGATGCGTTGGCGTGACTGGCAGATGTGCGACGCCCGCGCATTCTGTTCGCACCAATGCGCTCAGTTTTGCTGCCCTGTCAGATGGCATCGCCTGCCCCTCGCGCAGCACCTGCAACGCATTGTTGGAGAACAGGAACCCGATCAAATCATGGCCGGAACTGGCCCTGATCCCGGCATAGGTCTTATATGGCAACCCCAGTTCCGCCGCCCGCCGGACCCGCAAGCGGACCACTTCCAACGGCAGCGTCGGCATCAGTTCTTTACGTGCCTTAGTCCAGACATGCTTGCGCCAGCTTTGCCCCGGCGCGTCAACCCGACCAGAGTTATGTCCAATACCCGCTGTCATTCCGTCATCCATTTCACATCCCGTAACGCAGCCTCGCGCGCGGCGGCTTCGGTGTCAAACGGTGTTGGCGGTGCCTCAGACAGGTAGCGCCAACCATGCGCATCTTCGGGGTCGCGCTTAAGCATTCACGATAGGCGAACTGCCCATCTGTCAGGCGCATAATATCAACGCAGCGGTCCCCCGTCGCGTCCTCGATGGACGCAAGGACCAGCGGTTTCATCAGCCGTAATCGCGCAAACGCGCGACATAGCGAGCCATCGTATCAATCTCGAGATTGATCCGGTCACCGACCGCCGTGTCGCCCCATGTCGTCGCGATCTTGGTATGCGGGATAAAGTTGATCCCGAAATCCACACCATCCACCTCATTCACGGTCAGAGACGTGCCATTCAGGGCCACCGATCCCTTTGGTGCAATAAATCGCGCCAGGTCCTTTGGTGCGCGGAAAGTGACACGCGTGCTGTCGCCTTCGTCTTGCATGCCCACAACCTCGGCCACGCCATCCACATGGCCGGAAACAATATGCCCGCCCAGTTCGTCGCCTACTTTCAGGGCGCGCTCCAGATTGAGTCTTCCATCGACGGTCCAATCGCCCACGTTAGTCGCGCCCACAGTCTCGGCTGAAATTTCGACATCAAACCAGTTTTGTGGTTCTTGCCCCAACGCGATCACCGTCAGGCATACGCCATTGCAGGCAATAGACGCCCCAATATCGATCCCAGCGATATCGTACCCAGTCCCGATCCGTGCGCGCAAATCGCCACGCTGTTCCAGTTCCAGCACGGTGCCAATATCGGTGACAATTCCTGTGAACATGCCCGCAGTCTCCCTTCATCGTTTGCTTTGACCTAGCGTTTCATCTGCACACCCACAAGCCACAGGCTTGCCAGAACCTCTCTTTCAAGGCAGTAAGATGCATCTGTTTGTTCAAAATTGCGCTGATGCCACAACACAAAACCTATCTTTTCCTGCAAGGTCCGCATGGCCCCTTCTTTCGCCAGTTGGGTCAGATGCTGCGAAAAGCCGATGCGCAGGTATGGCGTGTAGGGTTCAATGCCGGGGATGCAGCGTTCTGGGGGCGCACACCGGGGTATATTCCGTTCCAAGGTGACATGACCAAATGGCCAAAGACACTCAGCGCGATCATCAAAGAGCATGCGATTACCGACATTGTGCTTTATGGCGACACCCGCCCGGCCCACGCCGAGGCCGTACGGCAGGCCAAAGCACTCGGTTTACGTGTTCACGTGTTTGAAGAGGGTTACATGCGGCCCTATTGGATCACCTATGAACGGGGTGGCAGCAACGGGCATTCGCGTCTTATGGATTTCTCCGTGGCGGATATGCGCGACCGGTTGGCCCATTCTGACATTGATATGCCAACACCACCGTCCCATTGGGGCGATATGCGCCAGCATATCTTTTACGGGGCCGCCTACCACTGGTTTGTTATGTTCCGAAACAGGCGTTATCCCGGTTTCAAACCCCATCGTGCATTGCCCGTTCATCGCGAAGCGATGCTCTACACCAAACGCTTGCTGTTGATGCCGTTTCTGGCTGTGCACAGGTTTTGGGCCACAAGGCGGATCAAAGCAGGCGGCTATCCGTATCATATCGCCTTGCTGCAATTGGAACATGACGCCAGCTTTCAGGCGCATTCATCCTTTGAAAACATGGAAGCTTTCATCGCGCAGGTGATTGCGGGTTTTGCAACCGGTGCACCAGCGCACCATCACCTTGTATTCAAGGCCCATCCACTTGAGAGTGGACAGTCGCCCTTGCGCCAGATGATCCGGCAGACAGCGGCGCAACACGGCGTTGCTGCGCGCACGCACTATCTGCGCGGTGGCAAGTTGGCACATATTCTGGATGCAGCGCGATCTGCGGTAACGGTCAACTCAACCTCTGGGCAGCAGGCGCTTTGGCGGGGTATTCCGCTGAAGGCCTTTGGCAGTGCTGTGTTTTCCAAGCCCGAGTTTGTTTCCGATCAGCCCCTGACTGATTTTTTTGCCGCGCCGCAACGCCCTGATGCACAGGCTTATCGCGAATACCGTCAGTTTCTTTTGGAGACCAGCCAGGTGCCCGGTGGCTTTTATTCCGCCTCTGGCCGTCAGCAGTTGCTGCGCGAACTGGTCGATAAGATGCTGGACGATGCCGACCCTTACGATGCCTTGCTGACAAGGCAATCCGACAAGGCTGCGCCATTGCGCGTTGTGCACAGCACCGCCCTGCAATAGTTTGCGCGAGATGATCCAAGATCCGCGCCAAAACCTCTATGTCTATAACGGCGGCCTGCTAACCAAGGGCCGCGTCCGACGCATTGTCGAACTTGCGGGCTATGACATCAAGCTTGGCGCACCTGGTCAGGGTGATCTGGTGGGCGTCTGGGGACATAGCCCGACATCGCCAAGAGGTGAGGCCATTGCCGAAATCAAGAACAGCCCCCTGGTGCGGATTGAAGACAGTTTCCTGCGCTCGGTCGGGTTAGGGCGCGATGCGCACCCGCCTATAGGGCTGAACATTGATCGCAACGGGGCGCATTATGACCCCAACACGCGGTCTGACCTTGAGATCATCCTGTCCGAAGACCCCCTTGACGATACCGCGCTTTTGGATCGGGCGCGGGCCGGAATTGCTGCGCTGAAGTCCGACCATATCTCAAAATACAACCGTTTTGACCCTGCCCTGCCCGCACCGGAACCGGGGTACGTTCTGGTGGTGGATCAGACCCGAAATGATGCATCGGTCAGAGCCTGTGGCGCCGACAGCAACACATTCCGAGAGATGCTATTCTATGCCCAAACCGAATACCCCGGCGCACAGATTGTCATCAAATCGCATCCCGAAACGGTGGCTGGCCATCGTAGCGGGTACTTTACCCCGAAGGATGCCAGCACGCAGATTTCATTTGCCGATCACAATGTCTCGCCCTGGGATCTGTTGGAGGGTGCAATCGCCGTTTACACCGTCAGTTCACAATTGGGTTTTGAGGCCGTCATGGCGGGGCATCGGCCTGTGGTTTTCGGACAGCCATTTTATACCGGCTGGGGATTGACCGATGATCGGACGCCGGTACAACGGCGCCAGCGCGGTTTGACGCGTGCGCAGCTATTTGCGGGCGCGATGATCCTTTATCCAACGTGGTACGATCCGTTTCACGACCGGCTGTGTAGCTATGAAGAGGCCGCCGCCACCCTAACGGTAGCTGCCAACGCATGGCGCGATGACTATGCAGGCTGGGTAGCCGCCGATATGCGTATGTGGAAGCGCAAACCGTTGCAGGCGTTCTTTGGCAAGCCAAAGCCAGTGTCCTTTGCAACTGATGCAAAGGCCAAAGCGCGTGCCGCAAAGAAAGGCTTGCGTTTGATGCGATGGGCCACCGCACCTGCGGATGATACGATATTGGTGGAAGACGGATTCTTGCGCTCGCGTGGCTTGGGGGCAAACCTGGTCGCCCCCCTAAGTCTTGTTTTGGACGACACCGGTATCTACTACGATGCAACCCGCGCCAGCCTGCTGGAAAACCTGATCAACGCCTCTGACAAGCTGAACGAAAGTGCGCGACTGCGCGCTTGGCGCCTTGATTGAGCGCATTGTTGAGGCGCGGTTGTCGAAATACAATCTGAAGGCCAAACCGCTGCCCACACTGCCCAAGGGCCGCCGTATCCTTGTGCCCGGACAGGTCGAGGATGACGCATCAATCAAGCTCGGGACATCGGAAGTTGCCGACAATCTGACGCTGCTGGAAATCACACGCAAGGCCAACCCGGCAGCCGTCATCATCTACAAGCCACACCCTGATGTCGAAGCCGGGTTGCGTCCCGGCGCGGTCCCAAACGCCAAGGAACTGGCCGATGTGGTCCTGTCCAAGGCGGACCCTATCGATGCAATTGAGGCCGTTGATGAGGTTTGGACCATGACATCTCTGCTAGGGTTTGAGGCTCTGTTGCGCGGCAAGAAGGTAACTTGCTTAGGGACGCCCTTTTATGCCGGTTGGGGGCTGACCGACGATCGGGCAATGCCGATTGATCGCAGGCAGGCACGGGTGGATCTCATTGCGCTGGTACACGCGACCTTGATCGCCTACCCACGTTACCGCGATCCTGTCACCGGCCTACCGTGCCCGGTGGAAGTGATTGTGGATCGCATTGAAAACAATGACTTGCCCAAAGCAGGGATTTTTAATCGCAGTCTTGCCAAACTTCAGGGGGTCTTTGCCAGCTACGCATTTCTGTGGCGGTGACTAACTACATGACTTGGTCCAGATATGGCAGATATCGCTGCCAACTGGTCTAACACTTTCAAGGGCAAACTGCGCCGCATCGGCCAGTTTATCAACACCCATTGCCGATAGCATCGGCGTGCCTTCAGCCCCAATGGCAGCACCGGCAGAGAACACGACAAGCTGATCCACCAGCCCGGCGTTCAACAAAGAGGCCGCGAGCATGCCGCCGCCCTCGCAAAAGACCCGCGTAATCCCTTGGTCGGCCAAAGTAGTCATCACAGCTTGGGGGTCTACCTGTTTTGCAACTATTGCACACGGCAGGCTGATGGCCCCCATAGCGGTCCAGTCAGCGACGTCGGCTCCCGTACCGTGGCAAAGCCAAACCGGGGTATCTGATGCAGTTTTGGCCAATTGGTTGGTTGCGGGGATCTTCATTGCGCGCGAGACGACAACGCGGACAGGTTGCTGAACAATGCCCAGACCACGCACGGTCAACGATGGGTCGTCGGCACGTACCGTTCCCGCCCCAACCATGACGGCATCATGAGTCGCTCGCATCATATGGACCATGCGGCGGGCAGCTGGCCCCGTGATCCACTGGCTTTCGCCAGTCGCTGTCGCAATACGTCCGTCCAACGTGCCTGCCAGTTTCAGGGTCACAAAGGGTCGTCGTTGGGTGATACGCGATAGAAAGCCCGCATGATCGCGCACAGCTTCTGCGTTCCCCACACCGCAATCGACCTGCACGCCTGCATTGCGCAGCATGGCAATACCGCGCCCGTTGACACGTTCATCAGGATCATCCGCCGCAATGACAACGCGGGCAACCTTGGCCGCTATCAGCGCATCCGAGCAAGGTGGCGTTTTGCCATGATGGGCGCAGGGTTCGAGCGTTACATAAACCGTTGCCCCGTTGGCCGCAGTGCCTGCCTGCGCCAGTGCAATCACCTCCGCATGGGGACGGCCACCGTCAGCGGTCCAACCGCGCCCTACGATCTGACCGTCCTTGACGATCACGCAGCCCACGGCCGGGTTGGGCCAAACACGCCCCCTGCCGCGCCGTCCCAGCATAAGGGCCAGCGCCATAAAACGAGCATCAGTTTGAGGGGTCACGCGTCGTCTTCGTCTTTACCATCGGGTCGGAGTTCGCTGACAAATTTGTCGAAATCATCTGCAGCCTGGAAGTTCTTGTAAACACTCGCAAAACGCACATAAGCAACAGTATCAATGCGCGCCAGGCTTTCCATCACAATCTCGCCAATGGTGCCGGACGGAATGTCCGTCTCGCCCATGCTTTCCAAGCGGCGGACAATGCCGCTGATCATCTGGTCAATCCGCTCAGGTTCCACCGGGCGCTTCTGCAATGCAATACGGATCGAGCGTTCCAGTTTGGGCCTGTCAAAATCTTCGCGGCGCCCATTGGTTTTGATTACCACCAAGTCACGCAACTGCACACGTTCATAAGTCGTGAAACGGCCCCCGCAGGCGGGACAAAAACGGCGACGGCGGATCGCCACATGGTCTTCTGCCGGGCGGCTGTCTTTTACCTGTGTGTCAACATTTCCGCAAAATGGGCAACGCATGTTCAGTCCTCATTGTTCCTGCTGGGGTCTATTGCTTGTGGCCCTGCCCCACTTATCCACAGGCACTATAGGAGTCCGCACAAGTTTTGGGTAGTGGGCAAATTGCTGCCCTAGATAAAGGGGGCCTAACGTGGCTAAATCGCCTCAATCAGGCAGAGCAAACCAGCGCCGTTCCTGATAATTCCAAGTCAGTCCAAGGTTCTCTTTAGCTTGCCAGAGGCCTTCCCCCCAAGCGAATTCCACCGTCTTGGGCGCACACGTCAACGCCGTCACAGTGGTCTCACCCTCTTGCACGGTAACACCGCCAAAACGCCTGACGGGTTTCTGCATCGCCTTTTCACTGAAAGGACGTTCAAAACCACCTAGCACCGTGTAACTGTATGGCCCACTATAGAAAGTGACCTCTTCCCAAATCGCGCTCCCGGCCCCGGGCCATGGCAGATAGTCCAACGTGGCCACAGGTTCTTGCAAGGTAAGCTCGGGCGCACCCATCGGCCCATAGCTGTAGCTGGCGGTGTCGGCGTCAAAACACACCTCAAGGGTGACATCACGATCCGCAATCTGACAGGCGATAAATGTCTCATGCTCTGGTCCGCAGACGGCATTTGCGGCCGTACTCGTCACCAAAAGACACAGCGCGATACGGCTTATCATCCGATGGACCCCTTCAACCGTCATAGACCTTTGCTAGAGCGGCAATCCACATCAGACAAGCACTTCTAGCACAGATGCGCGATGACGCCGCGCCGATGCACTCTGTCACGATGCTCAAACAGGTAAATCCCCTGCCATGTGCCCAGCGCCAGCCCGCCGTCAGTAACGGGGATGCTCAGGTGAGTAGGCAAAAGTGCTGCTTTGATATGGGCGGGCATATCGTCAGGCCCTTCATAGGTATGGGTCAGATATCTCATGCTAGGGTCTGTGGTCGGCGGCACCAGCCGGGAGAAATAGTTCTGCAGGTCAGTTTGCACCTCAGGATCAGCATTTTCCTGAATGACCAGACTGGCAGAGCTGTGCTGGATAAACAGCGTCAGAAGCCCCGTTCCGGTCACCCACTCCGCAACCTGAGGGGTGAATTCATAAAGGCCGGGGCCTGTCGTTGCGATTTCAAAACGGGTCTGCATGTAGCGCAGCATCACCGCGCTAGCGGCAATGCGCAACTGCTTTCAATCACTCGTCGGCACAGGCCAATGCGGTTTGGGCAGATCCATCAGCACCGCCGCGCCAATCATCAGGCAACGTAAGAATACCGGCGAGCAGCGGCGTAACAGCGACGGAGCAAACACCTTCTGCATCAGCTGTCTGCGCGGAAGGGGCAGCGACCTGAATGGCCGTGTCATGCTCAGGCTCAAAGCTGTAAGCACCGGCGGTCGGGGCGAATGTCACGGACAGCACAGCGGCTGCGAGGGAGATGGAGAGTTTGGTCATGACGACATCCTTTCTATGACAGGATGTGTGCCGAACCTTGGGTCATTTCAATCTGCTGAAACGCGATGTCACATGATCGTAAATGCACATGAGTAGTGCGTGATTCGTGTTTCAGACCCATCAACACAGTTTTCGAACTAAATAATCGTCGATATATGGCAAGTAAAAGCTCGGATGTTTCGCCGCTGAGACTGCCGAAAACAAGGAAAGACATCTTCATGGCTAAGATAGCACTCGCCACTATGCTGCTTGCAGCAAAAAATGCAGAGGACGCCGGGCAGCTAAGCAAAGCAAAGACGATTTTGAGCAAGGCCGCGAAGGACTATCCTAAAGACCCCAAACCACTTTTGCATCTCGGGCGCTTACTGTTACGCAAAGGGCTGAAGTCGGAACAGGTACTCCCGCTGCTGCCAAGGCTCTTGAAATTGGCACCACGGTCTGCGTTGGCGCATGAATTGGCGGCCCAGACACATTGTCG
Source organism: Yoonia sp. GPGPB17 (assembly GCF_037892195.1). Classification (NCBI taxonomy): domain Bacteria; kingdom Pseudomonadati; phylum Pseudomonadota; class Alphaproteobacteria; order Rhodobacterales; family Paracoccaceae; genus Yoonia; species Yoonia sp. GPGPB17. The sequence continues at coordinate 109,015 of NZ_JATACI010000002.1, read as the reverse complement.
TCTGCGCAACTACGACGTCGCGCTTACCCATGCCAACAAAGCTGTGGCGTTGGCACCCAAGTCCGCAGACAGCCTCTATGTTGCAGCAACGGTCAATCAATTCAACAGTCGCCATGATGAAGCGATCAAGCTGATCAAAAAAGCGTTAAGCATCCGCCCGGATCACTTACCCTCCAAACTACTCCTTACGTCATCACTAAACTCAACCGGAGATCAGATTGCCGCTGAAAAGATTTGTCGCGAGATCTTTGCGGAACACCCCAACAATCTACATAACTTGTCAATCTGGAACCGGACCGTGAAGGCCTCCGTAAACGATCCCATTTATCAGCACATTCGCACCGTGTTGTTGCCTCATGTTGAGGCCAATAAGCATCCTAGCCTTCGAAGTGTATTGCTGATGCTGGGCAAGGCCGAGAACGACATCGAAAACTACACACAATCGTTCGAGTATTATCGGCAGGCCAAGACTCTGGAAACCACGCGCCACGATCGTAAAACGAACAGAGGCTTTGTAAGCGGTCTTATCTCTGGAACCTCGCGTGCTGACTTCTTTGGAATTGATGGTCATAGTAGCGAAAACCCGGTTCTTGTCGTCGGCATGCCCCGGACGGGGAGCACTTTGCTTGAACAAATCCTATCAAGTCACCCTGAGATCGGGGGAATCGGTGAACATAGTGAGATACGCAATCTCGCAAAATCGATTGGCTTTCGTCCAGGCGATGGCGCGGGCTTGTCACGGATCATACGGCACCTGTCGTCACCAAAGGCCAATGAGCTTGCAGAGCTTTATCTGAAACGCTCGGAAGCGATTGCACCTGGCAAGAAACGGGTTGTCTGCAAGAATCTGCATAACTTTGAACTATTGGGATTGTTTGCAAAGATGTTCCCAAAGGGCCGGATTATCATTGCGCTACGTGATCCGATGGATAACTGCGTGTCTTGCTACCTGCAGCCACTCACTCAGTTTCATAGCTATACACAGGACTTGACCTCACTTGGTGAGTACTACACCGATTTCCGGCGTTTGGTCGCGCACTGGCAAAAAGTCATCCCCAATCCAACTATGGAGGTAAGCTATGAGGACGTCGTTGCCGATACAGAAGGTATGGCACGCAAGATAATCGATTTTATCGGTTTGGATTGGGATCCCGCTTGCCTGAAGTTTCAAAGCAACAAAGCGCCGGTACACACTATTTCGGTCGCGCAAGTACGTCAGCCAATCTACAAAACCGCCGTTAACCGCTGGAAAAGGTATGAAGAATTTCTAGGTCCGTTAAAGGCGGAACTGGAGCATCTCTACCCGGACGGTTTTTCGTAGGTAGATAGGTTGGCTACACGCAGTGTGCCGATATGACTTAGCCAAACAAGCGGTCACCCTGTTCGTCAATGATCTGTTTGGCTTTGGCGATCGACACAGCATCGGCCTGCTCTTTGGATTGCAGCACGTCCGAGCGGATCAGCGTATGCTCCTGTCCGTCCTTTTCGATCCGTGCCGCAAGACGCCAACCCCCGCTTTCTTTTTGCGGAGTCGGCGTAATGACGAAGTCTTTATAGATCTCGGACGGAGTCGTCTTCGGTGCCTTCCCTCCGCCAAAGAGTTTGGAAAAGAGCGCCATGTGACGTCTCCCGCTTACTGATCCAAGAACGACCGCAACTTCCGCGACCGGCTTGGGTGCTTCAGCTTCCGCAACGCTTTCGCTTCGATCTGGCGAATACGTTCGCGCGTCACGCTGAACTGCTGGCCCACTTCCTCAAGCGTGTGGTCGGTATTCATGCCAATGCCGAAACGCATGCGCAGCACACGCTCTTCACGCGGCGTGAGCGACGCCAGAACCCGTGTTGTGGTTTCCTTGAGGTTTTCCTGAATGGCGCTGTCCAACGGCAGGATCGCATTCTTATCCTCGATAAAGTCACCCAACTGGCTGTCTTCCTCGTCCCCAATAGGCGTTTCAAGGCTGATCGGCTCCTTGGCGATTTTCATCACCTTGCGGACCTTTTCCAAAGGCATTTGCAGCTTCTCTGCCAGTTCCTCTGGTGTCGGCTCGCGGCCGATTTCGTGCAGCATCTGGCGCCCGGTACGGACCAACTTGTTGATGGTTTCGATCATATGTACCGGAATACGGATCGTGCGCGCCTGATCAGCAATGGACCGGGTGATCGCCTGACGGATCCACCATGTCGCATAGGTCGAGAACTTATAACCGCGGCGGTATTCGAACTTGTCGACGGCCTTCATCAGGCCGATGTTCCCTTCTTGAATAAGATCAAGGAATTGCAGGCCACGGTTCGTGTATTTTTTAGCAATTGAAATCACCAAGCGCAGGTTCGCCTCGACCATTTCCTTCTTGGCCTGACGCGCTTCTTTCTCGCCCTTCTGAACTTGCTGCACGATCCGGCGAAATTCGGTGATATCGACGCCAACATACTGCCCAACTTGCGCCATGTCACCGCGCAGCTCTTCGATCTTGGCGGTCGACTTTTCGATCAGCATCTGCCAGCCGCGACCCGACTTTTCGGTCATTTCCTCAAGCCAGTTCGGGTCCAGCTCGCGCCCACGATAGGCATCAATAAATTCGCGGCGGTTGATGCGGGCCTGGTCCGCCAGTTTCACCATAGAACTGTCGATAGACATGATCCGGCGGTTGATGCCGTAAAGCTGGTCGATCAGCGCCTCGATCCGGTTGTTGTGCAGATGCAGGGAATTCACCAGCTCCACAATCTCGGACCGCAGCTTTTGGTACTTCTTTTCCTGTTTGTCGGTGAACGAGGAATCTTCGTTCAGGGTCGCGGACATCCGGGCATCTTGCATGTCGGACAGATCGGCGAAATCGCGCGCGATCATCTCAAGCGTTTCCAAAACACGTGGCTTGAGGGCGGCTTCCATCGCGGCCAGCGACATATTGGCCTGATCGTCTTCATCGTCGTCGTCGTCCTTGGCAATCGGGTTGCCATCAGCGTCAAGCTCTTGCGTCTCTTCTTTCTTGGGCTCGGCCCCGGGGGTGGTAGGTGCCGCGACAACGGTTTCTTCCTCACCATCTTCGCCAAGCTGGTTGCCGAAGGTGGTTTCAAGGTCGATCACATCGCGCAGCAGAATGTCCTCGGACAAGAGTTCGTCGCGCCAGATGGTGATCGCCTGAAAGGTCAGCGGGCTTTCGCACAGCCCCAGGATCATCGTATTGCGGCCAGCTTCGATCCGCTTGGCAATCGCGATTTCACCTTCACGTGACAGCAGTTCAACTGAACCCATCTCGCGCAGATACATGCGCACAGGGTCATCGGTACGATCCAGCTTTTCGGCTTCTGCACCGCCAAGCGTCACCTCTCGAGAACCTGCAACCGTCGCCACGGCGGTGTTGCCTTGGGTCTCCTCGGTCTCTTCGCTCTCTTCTTCCTCGGTGACTTGGATGCCCATTTCGGACAGCATCGACATCACATCTTCAATCTGATCTGATGAGACCTGCTCGGGCGGCAGGACAGCATTCAACTGATCGTAAGTGATGTAGCCACGTTCCCGGGCGTCAGCGATCATCTTTTTGACCGCAGCCTGGCTCATATCAAGGCTGATGTCGCCATCCTGATCGGCGTCTTTACGATCATCGTTATCTTTCGCAGCCATTCGGAATGCCCTTTCGAACGCGTTATTCTAAGCCAAAGTGATTCGGCTGATTCGGTTAAAATCGAATCAACCTCGCATCGAGGTGATTCGCAAGCAGTTGGCGGATTGTTCTTGGTATCTGTTGCGCAAACTACGATTTAGGTCGTTTGCCGTCTTTAGCAAAGCCAATCTGTTCAAGAAGTTGGTCAAATGCGCTCTGCTCTTCTTTCTTCACACGGGCGCCGTTTTCGCCAATAGCGTATTCGGCCTTGTCATCATTGTCTCCACGCCCGGCCCGATCCACGGCTTTGGTCGCTTCCGCCAGACGCCACGTCAGCCCTTCATCTGCAATCCCGCTGAGGTCTTCAACCGCGTCTTCGATTTCGCGGACCTGACCTTGGCGTGCGGTCAGTTTGGCGAATTCTTCGGCAAGACACAGGCGCGCAATATCGGCGTCACCGCCCCGCCGGATAGCAGGGCTGATGGCGACATGGTTCTGTGCGATCAGCTTTTCAAGGGGCGCATCGCCGAGATCTTCGATAATTGCGCTGCGCAGATCCTCGGCACCAAGATGGCGCAACAAGCTGGCCTGCAGATCACGGTGCATCGGGTCGCGGCTTTCCATCTGCTCCAGCGCGGTCTCAAACTCGGGCGCGACAGTGGGAGCTGCGATCATCGTGGCCAAAATGACGGCTTCGCGCAAATGGTCCTGATCGGTCGCACCTGAGGCCAACGCAGAGCTACGCGACGCCGCCACGGGGCTGACATCACGTTTCCATGTGTCTTGGCGTGAATTCCAAGCACCGCCTTGTCCGCGCGCCGGTGTGGGTTTTCGGCTTGAGAACAGCGCCCACCGCATCTCCTTGATCGCTTGCCCATAGTGGTTTCGGATCGACGGATCTTGTATCAACTTGATCTTGTCACGGAGAGCCTTGTCCAGGGCAGCTTTGCGTTCGGGGCTGTCAAAGTTCTTCCCTTCCGTCTCACGCCGCCACAAAAGCTGCACCATCGGGATCGCCTGATCCAGCAATCGCTGCATCGCACCGGCCCCTTGCGTTTTGATCAGATCGTCCGGGTCCAGCCCTTCCGGCATCAGTGCAAAGCGCAGCGACTGCCCGGCTTCTAAGAGCGGCAGTGCAATATCAATCACCCGCATCGCGGCACGCAGACCGGCAGTGTCCCCATCCAACGCAATAATCGGCTCAGGCGCCATCCGCCACATCAGGCGCAACTGATCTTCGGTGATCGCTGTGCCCAAAGGCGCGACGGTTGCGGGAAACCCGGCCTCCGACAACGCAATAACATCCATATAGCCTTCGGCCACGACCAAAGGCTTGCCTTTGCTTACAGCTTCGCGGGCAGGTCCGTGGTTGAACAGGCTGCGGCCTTTGTCAAAGAGCGCCGTTTCAGGCGAGTTATAGTATTTTGCCGGATGGTTGGGGTCCATTGCGCGGCCCCCAAACCCGATGGCCCGCCCCCGCGCATCACGGATCGGAAACATGATCCGGTCACGGAAGCGATTATACAAACCGTTGCCCCGGTCGCTTTCGGCGGCCAACCCGGCATCAACAACTAATTTCTGGTCGACGCCCTTACCGGTTAGCTGTTCCAACACGCCGCCATTTGCGGGGGCAAACCCAATCTCCCAGCGCGCCTGCGCGTCAGCGCTCAATCCCCTGCGTTCCAGATAATCACGCGCCTCGGCAGCCGCGCCTGTCTGCAACTGCAGCCGGTGATACTGCACCGCCTGCTCCATCACATCGACCAACACGGTTCGCGCGTCGGCTTTCTCCTGCGCGCGCGGATCACGCTCCGGCATCGTCATGCCTGCCTCATCCGCCAAAATCTTCACCGCTTCCATGAAGTCGACGTTCTCGGTCTCGCGCACAAAGGTGATGGCATCGCCTTTGGCATGGCAGCCAAAGCAATAATAGTACCCTTTGCGGTCATCGACGTGAAAGCTGGCGGTCTTTTCCTGATGGAATGGACACGGCGCCCAAAGATCACCTTTACCCTGATTGGACTTGCGGGTGTCCCACATGACCTTACGACCCACGACCTGTCCCAAAGACAGTCGATTACGCAGTTCGTCAAGGAAACCGGGGGGCAAACTCATGCCCCTATTTATGCCGAAATACCGGTCTTGTGCGAGTCGATTTCCAGATCGCCCTAGCGCGCCGCCATCGACCGCATCGCAACATCCAGATCATGCACCAACGTCTGCGCCATCGACCGCATCACCATGATCTCGAAGACATCTGCCCCGGTCCGGGTGATCGTCACTGACATATGCCCCACCATCGTCTTGGCCACATGGTTTTTCTTGAATACTTGTAGACGCAGATCGACCGGCACCAACCGTCCCAGTATTTCTTCGACGCCTGCGCCAGAAATCTGGACAACAGCCCAGGCATCGGATTGATCCGTCACCGCCGCCAGCCCCTCCAGCGCGACATCACCTGCGACCACCCAGGTGCCATGACCAAACCACGTCACCGCACCCGACCGACGGTTCACGGCAGATAGCCCTGCCCCCACCTGCGTTTTCAGTTTCGCGGACGTCGCTTTGCTTTGCCCACTGTAAGGAACCACTGACATCAACCGCTCGGGCAGCACCTCGGTCACCTCCACACCACCATGCACAATCGGCAGCAAGCCCGCACAGGGCGTCAATGCAATCAGCTTAGCCACGGGCACGCCCTCCCGTTGGATCAAAAAAGACCGGATCACACACTTCGACCTCTTCGGTGATGTTGCGCAGGTGATCGCGCAGCTTGATCACCTCGCCATAACGCGCACGCCCATTCTCAAGAAAGCCCAGTGCCAGATGCGTGTCGAGCGTCGGTGAATAACACACCGAGGTGGTATATCCCTGACTGTTCACGCGCACCGCATCCGCTTGCCGTTCAAACAAATGCGCGCCCGCCGTCAGCCCGTGATCCCGGCCCTTGGCGCGCAAGCCAACCAGTTGTTGGCGACTGTCACTAACAAGACCCGGACGCGCCGCAGCGGCTTTGCCGACACAGTCTTTCTTAGCGCTGATCATCCGCGCCATCCCAATGTCGTAGGCGGTCGTGCGCCCATGAATTTCGGCGTGAGTGATAAAGCCCTTTTCGATGCGCAGCACGTTCAGTGCCTCCATGCCGTAGGGGCCGCCGCCCATCACCTCGGCCTGTGCTGTCAACATTCGGAACAGGCTCTCGCCATAGCGCGACGGGACCGCTACTTCGTATGCATGCTCGCCCGAGAACGAGATACGGAACAACCGCCCCAACACACCGGCAACACTGACGTCGCCACAGGCCATGAAAGGCCAGTTCTCATCGTCAAGCTCTTGATCCAAAACAGTATTCAGAAGCGCGCGCGCCTTTGGTCCGGCCACGGCAAACTGCGCCCATTGCTCCGTGACGGAGATCACCTTCGCATCCAGATCAGGGCGCAAGACCTGCAACACGAACTCCAGATGACGCATCACCAGACCCGCCGCAGCTGTCGTTGTGGTCATCACGAAATGCTGTTCACCCAGCCTTGCCGTCGTGCCATCGTCCATCACATGTCCGTCTTCACGCAGCATCAGACCATAGCGCACCTTGCCGACCTTCAAGGTCGAAAACATGTTGGTATAGACGAAATCCAAAAGCGCCGCCGCATCCGGCCCCTGAATATCGATCTTACCCAGTGTCGAGACATCGCAGACCCCGACTGCATTGCGGACATACCCCACTTCGCGGTCACAGGATTGACGCCAGTCGGTTTCGCCGCTCTGTGGGAAGTAGCTGGGGCGATACCACAGCCCAGCCTCGATCATCGGTGCGTCACGATCAACAGTGGCCTTATGTGAGGTTGTGAACCGCTCTGGGGCAAACCCCTTGCCTTGACTGCCCGCCCCCATCGCTGCAATCGACACCGGTACATAAGGTGGCCGGAAGGTCGTGGTGCCCGTCTCGGGAATGCCCCGCCCCGTTGCATCGGCCAGCACAGCCAGCGCGACCACATTCGAGGATTTTCCCTGATCTGGGGCCATGCCTTGCGTTGTGTAGCGCTTCATATGCTCGACCGAGCGGAAGTTCTCTTGCGCGGCCAGTTTGATGTCCTTCACATGCACGTCATTCTGGAAATCAATCCATTTGCGGCCTTTGCCCGGCACCGCCCAAAGGGGCTCTATGGCATAAGCCGCATCATCTGCCGCTGGCAGCGTCACATCGGCTTTCAACCCAAGGTCCTTCGCAACCTCTGCGGCCACTGCCGCGCCGTCGGCCAAACAGCCCGCGGTACTGAAATGCCCATTGCAGGCGCCCGCAGTAACCATACCCGGAATGCTATCCGGCGTTGGCACAAACGATGCGATGTCGTCGCGCCACGTTGGTCGCCCGTTCATATGGCAGGTCAGATGCACCGTCGGATTCCACCCACCCGACATCGCCAGACAGTCCGTTTGGATGATCCGCGTTCCGCCATGGTGCTGGATCGTGATGCCTTGCAACCCATGCCGCCCTTTGGTCGCAATGACCTGCGCACCGGTATAAATCGGATAGTCACCCGCAGCCTTAGCATCATCGCGACTGTCGATCACGGCCGCTACCTTGATCCCGGCAGCCGCCAAATCATGGGCGGTCCGGTGGGCGTCGTCATTGTTGCCAAAGACAGCGACCGCTTTGCCCGGGGCCACGCCCCAGCGATTGACATAGGCGCGCACAGCACTGGCCATCATGATGCCGGGACGGTCATTGTTGGGGAAGGCAATCGGACGCTCCAGCGCGCCAGCACAGAGGACCGCGCGCTTGGCAACAATACGCCAAAAGCACTCCAGCGGTTTATGGCTATCGCCCGGCCCCGCGAGACGTTCAAGCGCACCATAAGTCCCCTGATCATAAGCACCTGTAATGGTCGTACGCGTCATCCTGCGCACATTCGGTAGTGCATCCAGTTCGGCCAACGTCGCGGCAACCCATTCGGTCGCCGCCTTGCCGTCAACCTCTTCGCGCTCGCGCAGCAGACGCCCACCCATGTGTGTGTCTTCGTCAGCAATGATGACGTCAGCCCCGGCACGCCCGGCGGTCAACGCGGCCATCAGACCCGCAGGCCCGGCGCCAATCACCAGCACGTCACAGAATGCAAAAGCCTTTTCATACTTATCTGGGTTGGTTTCACCACTCAGCGCGCCTAGGCCCGCCGCCCGGCGGATCACCGGCTCATACAGTTTTTCCCAGAAACTGCGCGGCCACATGAAAGTCTTGTAGTAGAAGCCAGCGGCCAAAAACGGCGACACCAGATCATTGACCGCCATCATGTCATAGCGCAGCGATGGCCACGCGTTCTGGCTCGACACCTCTAACCCTTCAGCAACTTCCAATGTCGTCGCTCGCACATTCGGTTCGGCCTGCGCTCCCCTCCCAACGGTGATCAAAGCGTTCTGCTCTTCCGACCCCGCAGACATCACGCCGCGCGGGCGGTGATACTTAAAGGACCGCGCGACCAGCTTGATCCCATTGGCCAAAAGCGCTGCCGATACAGGTTCGCCCGGCACGCCCTTCAGCTTCTGACCGTTAAACGTGAAAGTGACCGTCTTATAAGGCGCTTGCAGCCTCATCGCTTCACCTTCTCGGCCAGAGTTGCCTGATGCACCGCATGAGTCACGGTGTTGCGCTCGACGACCAGCCAGGCACCGCACCCGGCCTCATGAAACCACAGATCGCGGGTGTCGCCGCAGGGTTGTCCCGGTTGTGCAGGTAGTCATCCCAAGCGTCCAACCCCGCATCCTCAGCCGGGCGATCAAGCGCAAGCGCATCGCCTTGGTAATAAAACTCACGCCGGTCGCGCTCACCGCAATTTGGGCAGATAATCCGCATGATACCGTCCTAGTGCAAATTGTGCTGAGAGCCTGTGCCCTCTTCATCCATCAGGCCCACGCCTGTGCGGAACCGGTCCAAACGGAACTTGGCCGCCGCCTCATGATGGTTTCCGGTCGCCATCAGATGGGCAAGGCTAAAGCCAGACCCAGGCACGGCCTTGAAGCCGCCGTAGCACCAGCCACAGTCAATAAAGAGCCCTTCTGTCGGGGTTTTGTCGATAATCGGCGACCCATCCGGCGTCATATCCATGATCCCGCCCCATGATCGCAGCACTTTCGCCTTCCCAATCATTGGCATCAAGGTCATGGCCGCGTCCATCACATGCTCTTTCATTGGCAGGTTCCCCCGCGCGGCATATGAGCTGTAAAAATCAATATCCCCGCCAAAGACCAATCCGCCCTTGTCGGATTGGCTGATATAGAAGTGCCCCATGCCAAAGCTGACAACATGGTCAATGATAGGTTTGAGCCCCTCGGTCACAAAAGCCTGCAACACATGGCTTTCAATCGGCAAACGCATCCCCGCCATGGCCGCGACCTGACCAGAACGGCCAGCGACCACGATACCCACTTTCTTGGCTTTTATCGCACCGCGCGTGGTCTGCACACCTTTCACAACACCACCTTCGATGTCGATCCCCGTCACCTCGCAATTCTGGATGATATCAACACCGCGCTGATCGGCTCCGCGCGCATAGCCCCAAGCCACCGCATCATGCCGCGCGGACCCGCCGCGGGGGTGGTAGAGCCCGCCATAGATCGGGAAGCGCACATTGTCGAAATCCAGATAAGGCAGGTGTTCACGCACCCCATCCCGGTCCAGCAGGATCGCATCATCGCCCTGGTTGATCATCGCATTGCCGCGGCGGGCAAAGGCATCACGCTGACCGTCCGAATGGAACAGATTGATCAAACCCCGCTGTGAATGCATGACATTGTAGTTCAACTCCTGCTCCATGCCTTCCCACATTTTCAGTGAGTGCGAATAGAACTCAGAGTTGCCGGGCAGGAAGTAGTTGGCGCGCACAATAGTGGTGTTGCGGCCTACATTGCCACCTCCGATGTAACCCTTTTCCAGCACCGCGATATTGGTCATCCCATGCTCTTTGGCGAGGTAGAATGCTGTCGATAACCCGTGGCCGCCGCCGCCGATAATGATTGCGTCATAGGCGGTTTTCGGTTCGGGGTCGCGCCATACCGGCTTCCAACCTTTCTGGCCGAAAAGCCCCTCCTTGATCACCCGAAAGCCCGAGTATCCCATGCATTTTTCCCTTTGGTCCGGGTCGACCCTAGCAAGGGCCAACCCGCGACGCATGTTCGCTTTTCGACACTAGGATGACAAGGGGCGACATACCCACGTCTGATCAGCGATCTGGGGAAATCGGGCGCGCCGACATTGCAGCGCCTTGACCAGGTATCTTATTTCTGATGCCAATCGCATCACCAAGGCCGGAGCTCAAAGCGCCATGGCCGTGCCACACCAGCTTTGGACGGTTGGCCGGGTGTGGTTTTATAGGCCGCGTGATTCGCTCTTGCGCTGTTTCTGGCAAGAAAGAGGGTTAACGTTAGATTAACTTTGCGACCAATTTTCGCGAGTAAGCCCCGGAATTGTTTCGCAAAAATGAACAATATTTGTTGATTTAATTGAGTGTAGCAGCAGAAATGGGCGGATTTGTACTAGCCGCCAAATGAGGCCATTTTTTTGCCACATGGATGTGGTGAATGTGGTAGAACGTGTGAAGTTAAAAGTTGTACCGGCGCCCTGTTATCTTGCGCCATCGATTGGGGATAAAAAGAATGCTGCTTTCGAAACGTCGTCAAAACAAGTTTAAAAAACTGCAAGAGATGCGCCGCAGCTATCTTGAACAGTTGGCTTTTGTTCGCCAGTTCCGCAAGGATGAAGATGGTGGGTTGATCGTTCTGACCCTTTTGCTTTTGATTTCGATGTTGGTTGTTGGCGGCATGGCAACTGACTTCATGCGGTATGAGACAGAGCGCACCAAGTTGCAAAGCGTGTCTGATCGCGCTGTTTTGGCGGCCGCAAACCTCAATCAGACTATTCCGGCAGCTGATGTTATCGAGAATTTTTTTGAAGTTGAAGGGTTCGGAGACGCGATCACAACAGACCTAAGCGACCCTGCTAAAATTGCGCGTGGTACTTCCGTTAGTACGATTTCAATCGATTCACAGGTTGAGCTCAACACATTCTATTTGCGCTTGATTGGTATGGATACGCTGACTGCGCCAGCGACGTCGAGCGCAATTCAGGGTTCGGGTGATGTTGAGGTATCTCTGGTACTGGATATCTCTGGTTCTATGGGAAGCATGATGCGTGGCGACGTTTACGAAACCGATGCCAACGGCGATTTTGTGTACTATTCCGATGATCACCCAGAGTTCGCGGGCCAAATCAAGATTTCGCAGACAAATGCGCGGGGAACAAGGATGTTTTTCCTGCAGCAGGCGGCCAAAAAGTTCGTCGAAGACTTGTTGTTGCCAGAATATGAGGATCGGGTCTCGATTAACCTGATCGCGTATTCGGCGCATGTCGCGCTGTCAGATGAGCTATACATGGCGCTGAAAACAACACCGGACTCAATTAACGAAGACAATAAACTTGGCAGTAGTTTTGGTGAATTCAATATCACAGACAACTATGCTGAGCCATTTGACTATGTCTATGTTGGCTCAGGTGGAAGGCATGTCATTCGCATTGACGACTTTGGCAATACCCTTGACGACGACGACGAAAGCGGTCGGTGGGTCTATGCAGAGTTGGATAGTGATGGAAACTATGTCAACTATACAGGGCCGGAGCCCACGCTGCGCGGCCCCGACGATTTTACGGTTGATAACAGCTGGGCTGACGGCAAGGACATCTTTGTGAATCCGGCGCGTTGCGTGACATTCGACGCCGATGAATACGGAACAGTCTCTTTCGATGCGGATCGCGTTTACCAGCAAGTTGCTTATGCGCATATAAGCAGCAGCACCAGAAGTTCCTCATTCAACCGGTCGCGGGTACAGTGCCCGCCGCAGGATTTTCAAGGTATTGTTGTGATGTCTCAAGACGTGGATGAGCTTCAGGACACCATCGACGCATATGTGCCGACTTTGACAACATCAATCCACCGCGGGATGAAGTGGGGCGTCTCTTTGTTGGATCCCGGTATGCGCGATATCATTGCAGGCATGCCATCGGTTGACCCTGCGTTTGCGGGGTCACGCCCTGCAGAATACAACAACGGCACAACCAATAAGTATGTTGTGATTATGACAGATGGGCAGACCTATTCGTCCCGAGATATCCGACCGCAGTACTATGAAACCTATGTGAATCGTGTCGGGTTCTCTGAAAACACCGTTGGTCGCTGGGCCTCAAGAGACGGTATTGCCAGTACAACATACAACAGCATGACCAGATCCATTGGTTCTGAGACCGTTCTGAACCGGGATTACTTGACCAAGATCTGCGAAGAGGCCGCAAAGCATGTGACCGACGTTTACACAATCTCTATGGGTGTCAATAACCCCACAATGACGACCTGCGCCAGCAAACCCGGTAACGCGTTTACATCGACGATCACGAATGATCCGACACAACCAGGCATGGGTGAAATCTTTTCACGGATTTCCAGCCAAATTACCGCCTTGAGATTGAGCCAATAAGGACGTTTTGGCCATGAGACATGCGATAAAACGGTTTCTGGACGATGAGAAAGGGACAGCATCGATAGAATTTGTTATCTTGTTCCCTTTTTTCTTCGGCTTTTTCTTGATGACATACGAAGCTGGCATCTTCTCTGTGCGTCAGGTGGTATTGGAACATGGTGTCGATGTTGCCGTCAGAGAAGTCCGATTGGGCAATATATCCTATACAAACCCAACCCTGTTTGGCGAGGAATTGCGCACAGAGATTTGCGACAATGCCTCGATCCTGCCTGATTGTTTGGATCAAATCGAAGTTGAAGTTCTTCAACGGGACATGACGGGTGCGTGGACCCCATTACCAAACGATATCAGCTGCCGAAATAGAACCGAAGTTGACAGACCCGAACCGTCCTTCATTGACAATATCGGCAGCAATGAGCTTGGGTTTCTGCGGGTTTGTATCCGCATCGATCCCTTTATTCCTTCTTCGAACCTTGGGAAGGCCTTTGTCGCAACCGGCAGCGATGAGGGGGCGGCTCTTACGCGCTTTTGGCAACAAGCGCTTTTGTCATAGAACCTGGTGAGGACGAGGATTGATATACGTGGCACGCTTTGTAACTCTCCTCAAGCGCTTTCACGATGATGACAACGGTTCAATGTCCGTCGAATTCGTGCTGGTTGCGCCAATTCTTGCTTGGGTTTTCCTCTCTTGTATTGTGTATTTTGATGTCTTTGGCGTAGAAACCAACTCGCTTCGTTCAACGATTACGCTGGCAGAACTTTTTAGCCGCGAAGAAACGGTAAATGACGAGTTCATCAACAATGCGCGCTCCGTTTTGCAAGAACTGACCTATGAGGAATCCGATCCCGACTATCGCATCACCGTTTTCACATTCTTTGGTGGTAATCCAACCGACCCAGATGATGACGTTTATCGTGTCGTCTGGGCAGACAATCGTGGAATGGACGCCGAGCTAACGGACGCTGATCTTCTGGTTCTCCAAAATGCAGGCCGTCTGCCGATCATGTCAGAGGCAGACCACAATATCCTGATTGAAACCCGGGTGGCATATGATGCACCCTTAAGCGTCGGAATCGGAACGTTTCAAGCATTTGATTTAGCAGATCTAAGCTTTACAAATGACATGCTCATTCGGCCGCGAAGCGGAAAGCTCTGTTATGATCCAACACCGAGCTTTGACGGTGATGAAACCTGCGAACCGCCTTAGTCTTTGATCATCATGCTGATCCGCTCGGCCATGAATTTGGATTGGTAAGCATTTGTGACGCCACCCACACCTACACGGCGCCCAATGCGCCACCAAAGCCCCGGCAACCATGCCCAGGGTTTTTTGTTGTGTAGGACAAGACTGAACCCATTTGAGGGCTTAAATGCAAAGGTACCACGTTCAACGCTGCGGATTTCGTCAATCCGCGCCAAAACCACGCCCGTGCTGTCGCGCAGCTCAGTATCTGTCAGTTCAAGTGTGACGGTTGTTGCACGCCGCATACGTTCCGCCTGCCACAACATCATCACCCCGAAACTCAGCATGAAGACCATCCAGGGCAACGATGGCGGCAGGGCCAGCGTCACATAGATCAGCAATGCCCCCAGCCCGAACTGCACGACATAAGCAAAAATCCTGCGCGCAGGCGAAGCCTCGATTTGCGCATAGATACCGTCTTCATCCGGTTGGAACATAATCTGTCTCCGTCATTGCCAACGCCTTAACCCACAGCGCACAGAATGCCTAGGCTGTCACGCTGCGCCGCACCATATCCCAGTAGATCGCTTCGATCTTATCAGCCTCAAGCCGCCCACCAGCGCGAAACCAATTGCTGATCCCCGTCAGCATCGCAATCAACGCCATCGTGGTTACACGCGTGTCGGGAACAGCGAAAACGCCTTCTACCTCACCGGCCTGTAAAATACGTTCCAAAGCGTCTTCGTACTGACGGCGGAGCCCCTCAACGGATGTGAAATTCTCATCCGACAGATTGCGCAACTCCATATAGGACACAAACACCTGATCCGGGCGCGGCAGATGAAAACGGATATGAAAACGGGTGAACGCCTCCAATTGCGCCACGGCACTGCCCTGCAAATCCGCTGTCTCGAGTGCCGCCAGCAGATCCGTCATATGGCCATGCATCAGATCAAACAGCAGCGTCTGTTTGTCCGGGGTATAGTTGTAAAGCGCACCTGCCTGTATCCCGACATCTGCCGCAATCTGGCGCATCGACACCGCAGCATACCCATGCCTGGCAATCAGGCGCAGCGCTGCATCGCGAACCTTTGGGCCGGTGATATCCGAATGAGAACCTTGCTTACGTGCCATGCGGCCCATTTAACTGAACGCTTGTTCATATGGAAACCCCTGATCGGCGGTTGCCCCCGGATGGATGGCCCGGATAGGGTGCCGCCTATGCGCTATGCTTTTATCTTTCCGCTGATTATGTCAGCCTGCACGAATTTCCCCGCGCTTGAGGGCACGATCAGCGATGCAGCACGTCAAGCGCCCTACCCCAACCTGACACCATTGCCACCTCTGCCTGCCGCGGCAGGTGATGATGAGGCAGCCTTGCAGGCGCGCATTGAGGCGCTACAAGCGCGCGCGGCACGCATTCGCCAGATTGACATCGCCGCGTTGCAGTAGCCGCGCGCTTTCGCTAGACCCGGCGTGACGTATTGCAATGATGGACAGTGACAGATGACAACACCTCTTCGCCTTGGGATCGCGGGACTTGGGACCGTGGGTGTGGGCATTGTTCGGATGGTGCAAAAACACGGTGCTTTGCTGGCCGCACGTGCTGGTCGCCCGGTTGAGATCGTAGCAGTGTCGGCGCGATCAAAAACCAAGAACCGGGACGTTGACCTATCCAAGTACGAATGGGAGGATGATCCTGTCACACTCGCGCAACGGGCCGATATTGATGTCTTCGTGGAAGTGATGGGAGGACATGAAGGCCCGGCCAAGAACGCCACCGAAGCGGCAATTGCGTCCGGCAAAGACGTTGTGAGCGCCAACAAAGCGCTCCTCGCGATCCACGGTCAAACACTGGCCGAAGCCGCCGAAGAGGCTGGCCGCGTCATCCGCTTTGAAGCGGCTGTTGCTGGTGGCATCCCCGTGGTCAAATCTTTGACCGAGGGACTTGCCGGGAACGAAATCACCCGCGTCATGGGCGTGATGAACGGCAGCTGCAACTACATCCTGACGCGCATGGAGGATGCGGGCCTGAGTTACGAAGCCGTATTTGATGAGGCCAACCAGCTTGGGTTCCTCGAGGCTGACCCAGAGCTGGACGTGGGCGGCATTGATGCTGGTCATAAGTTGGCGCTTTTGTCCTCAATCGCATTTGGCACGCAGGTTGATTTCGATGCAGTTGAACTGGAAGGTATCGGCTCGGTGACGATCGAAGATATCAACCAGGCCGCCGACATGGGCTATAAGATCAAGCTTCTTGGCGTAGCTCAGATGACCGGGCGCGGGTTGGAACAGCGCATGTCCCCGTGCCTGGTGCCAGAAACATCGCCCTTGGGGCAGCTACAGGGCGGGACCAACATGGTTGTGCTTGAAGGTGATGCCGTCAGCCAGATCGTGCTGCGCGGTCCCGGTGCAGGCGAAGGTCCGACAGCCAGTGCCGTGATGGGTGATGTGATGGATATCGCGCGTGGCATACGGGTTTCGACATTTGGTCAACCAGCCACCACGCTGCGCAAGGCCCGCGCCGCGCGTGCCGCCGTTCCGGCTCCCTACTACCTGCGTATGCAACTGATCGACAAACCCGGCGCACTGGCCAAGGTGGCACATGCTTTGGGTGAAGCGGGCATTTCCATCGACAGAATGCGCCAGTACGGACATGACGACACATCGGCCCCGGTACTGATCGTGACCCATAAAACCACCCGCACCGCGCTGGACGAAGCCTTAGCTGATTTCAAAGCCACCGGCGTTGTCGAAAGCAACCCGGTCGCGATCCGGATCGAGGCGGTTTAGCGCAAACAGGCTTGCCGCCACGACACGGACAGGCTTTAGGGAATGCAAGTCACCAAAGGACCAAGACCATGCCTGCTGCAACTGATTTCAACGACCGTAACCTCTCGCTGGGCTTGGCTCGCGTTTCAGAGGCTGCGGCCATCGCCTGTACGCCACTGATCGGGAGAGGCGACGAGAAGGCCGCCGATCAGGCCGCCGTTGACGCCATGCGCACCCAGTTGAACAAACTTGATATTGCAGGCGTCGTCGTGATCGGCGAAGGCGAGCGCGACGAAGCCCCCATGCTGTTTATTGGCGAAGAGGTTGGCACCGGCGCCGGGCCGGGGGTGGATATTGCCCTTGATCCGCTGGAAGGCACCACGCTGACGGCAAAAGACATGCCAAATGCCTTGGCCGTGATCGCGATGGGGCCGCGTGGCTCAATGCTGCATGCGCCAGATGTTTACATGGATAAACTCGCCATTGGCCCCGGCTTTCGGCCCGGTGTGGTGACATTGGATATGTCACCGTCAGAGCGTATATCGGCTTTGGCGGCGGCAAAGGGCTGTTCGACAAACGATATCACGGTCTGCGTGCTGGAACGCCCGCGCCACGAAGACATGATCGCAGAGATACGCAGCACCGGTGCTGCGATCCGACTGATCACAGATGGTGATGTAGCCGGCGTGATGCACTGTGCCGAGCCTGATGTGACAGGCATCGACATGTACATGGGCTCAGGCGGCGCGCCTGAGGGTGTGTTGGCCGCCGCGGCGCTGAAATGCATGGGCGGTCAGATTTTTGGCCGTCTGATGTTCCGCAACGATGATGAACGCGGTCGCGCAAAGAAAGCTGGAATTACCAACTTTGACCGTGTCTACACGCGCGACGACATGGTGACCGGCGATGTGATTTTTGCAGCAACTGGTGTGACTGACGGCTCGCTCGTGCCGGGGATCAAGCGTGAGGTTGGTTTTGTGACCGCAGAGACGATTCTGATGCGATCGAAGACAGGCTCGGTGCGGCGCATGATCTACCGGAACCCGACTGGTTAATGCCGAAGCTTGCCGGACAAATAGTTCGGTCGCTTGATGTAAACTAGCCGTGGCCAAAGCGCCGTGGGCCCCATATTGTGTGTGTCGATGAATATACCACCAGATACACCTGCTTTTTTGAACGTCACGGCATCGGCCACTGGGCGCCGCTGGGTCGGCCCCTCGGCTGAAGAGGATCGGCTCTCCGAAGCAATGGCGCAGGAAACCGGACTTGCGGCACCGCTTTGCCGCGTTTTGGTCAGACGGGGCGTCACCGCGCAAGAGGCCGCAGGTTTTCTGGCCCCTACACTACGTGATCTGCTGCCCGACCCGCGTGATCTGAAAGATATGGATCATGCCACTGCGCGGTTCTTGCAGGCCGTCGCGGGGAAAGAACGTATCGCCATTTTCGCCGATTACGATGTGGATGGCGGCAGTTCAGCAGCCCTTTTGATCACCTGGCTGCGCGATATGGGGCTGCAAGCAACACTGTATGTCCCTGACCGTATTGACGAAGGCTACGGGCCCAACGATGCCGCAATGTCCTCATTGGCCAACGACCACGACCTGATCATCTGTGTGGACTGTGGCACGCTGTCTCACGGCCCCATCGCGGCTGCAAAGGGTGCTGATGTCATTGTGCTGGATCACCATCTGGGTGGCGAAACCCTGCCGGATGCCTTGGCCGTCGTGAACCCGAACCGACAAGACGAATCTGGCGATCTGGCAAATCTTTGTGCCGCTGGCGTTGTTTTCCTCATGCTCGTTGATGTGAATCGGCAGCTGCGCGAGGCGGGACAACAAGGCCCTGACTTGATGGCAATGCTTGATCTGGTGGGGCTGGCGACCGTGGCCGATGTAGCGCCTTTGATCGGCGTCAATCGCGCCTTTGTTCGTCAAGGTCTGACCGTCATGGCGCGGCGCAATCGTGTGGGGCTGACGGCACTGGCTGATGTTGCCGGCCTCGACCAGGCACCGACCGGCTATCATCTGGGCTTCCTACTTGGGCCACGGGTGAATGCCGGTGGCCGTATTGGCAAAGCCGATCTGGGCGCGCGGCTGCTAGCGACCGACAACCCGGTTGAAGCCGAAGCAATGGCTGCAAAGCTTGATGAGCTGAACACAGACCGGCGCGAGGTCGAAGCAAAGGTGCGCGATCTCGCACTGGACCAAGCCACTGCACGCGGGCTGGACGGACCCTTGGTCTGGGCGGCTGGTGAAGGCTGGCATCCCGGCGTGGTTGGTATCGTCGCCGCAAGGCTGAAAGAAGCTACCAACCGCCCGGCCATCGTGATCGGGCTGGAGGGGGATGAAGGCAAAGGCTCTGGCCGCTCTGTCTCGGGTATTGATCTTGGGGCCGCAATTCAGCGCACCACACAGGATGGACTGCTGATCAAAGGCGGTGGGCATAAGATGGCGGCGGGGCTGACAGTTGCAAGAGACAAACTGGACGAGGCAATGGCGCGTCTTGGCGATCTGCTTGCCAAACAAGGGGCAGCAGATATCGGGCCTGCCGACCTCAAAATCAGTGGCATCCTGATGCCGGGGGCCGCAACAATTGAGCTGATCAATCAAATTGAAAATGCCGGTCCCTTCGGTGCTGGTGCCCCTGCCCCACGCTTTGCGTTTCCTGATTGCCAGATCCATTTCGCCAAACAGGTTGGTGCGAACCACCTGAAAATCAGCTTTGGCGACGGCCTTGGCGGGCGCATCGAGGGGATCAGCTTTGGTGCAATGGACGGACCGATGGGCCCAATGTTGATTAACCACAACGGCGCCCGTTTTCATCTGGCAGGGCGGCTGGAAATCAATACATGGCAAGGGCGGCAATCGGTGCAGCTGCGGCTAGAGGATGCCGCACCCGCCCCCTGACAGACCTTGTACAAAAAACGAAAAAACCCTCTTGCGCGCCCCGCCGGGTTTCCCTAAAAGCGGCGCACCAACTGCGGTCCCTTCGTCTATCGGTTAGGACGCCAGGTTTTCAACCTGGAAAGAGGGGTTCGATTCCCCTAGGGACTGCCATTGGTGGCCTTATCCCGTTGATTTTAATAAGATTTTTTTCTGGGGCCACATACAGGGCACCCAAAGCCTTGCTGTATCATTGTTACTT
Organism: Yoonia sp. GPGPB17; assembly: GCF_037892195.1. Lineage (NCBI taxonomy): Bacteria > Pseudomonadati > Pseudomonadota > Alphaproteobacteria > Rhodobacterales > Paracoccaceae > Yoonia > Yoonia sp. GPGPB17. The sequence continues at coordinate 88,794 of NZ_JATACI010000002.1, read as the reverse complement.
AAGGCGATCAAAGAAGTTGCGCAGACTCACTAGTGCTTTCCGCGAAAGAACCGGGACAACTCGCCAGCCGAGCGCTACGATGGCCGTCCAAAAAAGGCCCAAAAGAAGAAACCAGACTACGGCGGCTCCAGTCGTGTACTGGTCAAAATACTGATATGCCCAAAACGTCGAAACGACGGTAAGACATGTGACCGTCAGAAGTGGGCGCCAAAAACTCTTTACTGCTTCCATAATTCTTGCCACCGCCCGCTAATTGTCAAAGAAGAAGCGGTCAATCGGACGTCCAAAGTTCGTCATCGTTCGCTGAATCGCCAACCATCGGCGTTCATCATCCCAATCCCCCTGCCAAGTCTCCGGTCCCGCTTCTAGCTCGACAGACCATTGGCGTAGGTGTTGAGCCGCCTGCAGCGAGTCAGTAACCTTCGACATATCGTATACTAAGACCTGACCTTCACTTGGATGCCCAAAGGTCTCTCCAAGCGACCACGCTACAAAGAACGGGCCCCGTCCGTTGGTTTCAATTCTACGTTCGCGAATGGCTCGTAGTGCTCTTGAAGCAGCTCTTCTATCTTACAACAAAACCGCTGACTCACACCTTTCATCAAGCGTGGTGCGGAAATCACTCGGATCAACATCGTCAATTAGAGGCCAGACCGTTACCGCTTGCCGACTTGGCGGAGCACTGCTTTCTCCTATCCAGTTAAGCCCAGCAGCATAGGCTTCACAAAACAGTTGAAGCCTCCCTGCATCTTCACTTGATCCTGACGCTGGAAAGGCCACGATGCCGTAGGTGGCGAAACGACTAGGAGCAAACTGATCACTACCAGCAAATAGACGAGTAGCTTCGACTGGTGTATCAGATGTATTGGGTGCGAGTTGATCAATGACAAACCAAGCCAACAAGGCACCGGCACCAAGGATCAGAGCGGAATCACCACCGTCAACATCGAATGATCCGCCCGAGCCAGTACCCTCGCCTCCACCACCGCCGCATCCAACGGTAAGAGCAATACACGATGCAGCAAGAGTACGACGACAAAACCAAACCATTAAAAATCCTCACTCAAATTGGATGCCAACGCTTTTCTTCAACCATAGCGCGAACGCAATTCGCGGGAAATAAAAAACGCGTGGATGATGCGCGCCGCGTCAGAAACGGCAGACCGCGCGCTGTCAAGGTTTTCCCACTCACTGACTAACGGGGGCATTTCGGGGCGGGCATGAACAAGGCCCCCGGCATGACCTGCCGCATCTGATGGCTACCAAGCGTGACGGAAACAGTATTCGCACAGCATTCGACGCTTCTGTGTCGGCTGGAACATCGCCCCGCACTTGCAACAGGCGCGTGGCTTCTTTCCCTTCAGCGGTGGATCGTTTTTTCTTACGATACACGGCGTGAACGCGGCTGGCGTTCTTTAGGCCATCCCCTGCAAGACCGACATCACATCAATCCCAATCGACCAGCTGCTAGACAGCCGATGGGGCTGCCATTGGTTTTCTAACATTCATTGGCTTCGTGTTGTGTTTTTACAGCCCTTAAATGTGGCCGGACAAACTTTGTTCGTAGTTTGAACCTGCTTGGCCATTCACCAGGTGGCCAGTTTCGTTCTGTTTGCGGTCTCAACATCGCACTTCGTGTCTTTCATATCGCCTGGATACCCCAGCCCGTCGTCTTGCACCCAACCGCGCATTTCTTGCGTCTGCCCGCCTGCCGCGTTTAAACAGGCCCGACTGGTTCTAGATCGGAATACCCATGGCCGCCCCGCCGCTTCAGACCGCTAACTTCAATATCATGATTGTCGGCCAAAGCGGTCGGCTCGCGTATGAGGCGCTTTTGTTTGCGGCCTCTCTGCGGGCCTATGCGCCCCGGTTTCAAGGCCAGCTTTTCGTGGCAGAACCTCAACCCGGCCCTCTGTGGGACAGCGATCCGCGCATGTCTGCGATTGTCAAAGATCACCTGATGTCCTTGGGCGCGCGCGTGGTCCCGTTTGAGACGCGCCATTTTGGCAGCAGCTATCCCCATGGCAACAAGATCGAGGGCTTGCAGGTTCTGCCTGTGGGCGAGCCTTTTATCTTCTTTGATACTGACACATTGATCACCGGTGAACTGGCAGAGCTGCCTTTCGACTTTTCCCGCCCTGCCGCGTCCATGAAGCGCACCCCGACCTGGCCCGTAGAAGAGCTGTATTGGCCCGGCTACACCGCGATCTGGAAATCGCTTTATGACAAGTTTGGTCTGGAATTCGAAAGCACACTCGATCTGTCACAGCCAGATGAATACTGGGAACGCTACCTCTATTTTAATGCAGGATGGTTCTATGGACCCGATCCTGCCGCTTTTGGTGCCCGGTTCACCGAATACGCTGTCAATATACGCGACGACCCACCCAAGGAGTTGGTGATCCAACCGCTTGATCCCTGGCTCGATCAGGTGGCTTTGCCGTTGGTGATCCATGGGCTGGGCGGCGGGCGGCCAGATGTGGGGTTGGACGGGCTTGATGGTGCAGTCAGCTATCACTACCGGACATTGCCGCTTTTTTATGCGACAGCCTCTGATGCGCAGATCACCATTCTGGAAGAGATCACAGCCCCCAACAAGCTAAAGAAACTGCTCAAACTGCACGAGCCGTTCAAGCGCATGGTCTATCAAAGCCGCGGCCATAAGGTGCGCGCGCTGTTTGATCAGGGCAACCTGCCACGTCATGAGCGGACGATCCGTAACAAGATCAAATCGGCGGGGTTCTGGATGCGGTAAACGCAAAGCCCCTGAACGTAAGAAAGGCCGCGAGTTGACGCTCGCGGCCTTTCTGACTTCTAGCAAGATGCCTTAGTGCTTGAACTTCTTGATCTCGCCTGCCTTCAGGCGCGCAGCGTAAGAGTTCAACTCTGTCCGCACCACCTTCATCAGGAAGTACAGGCAGAAGATGTTGACCACCGCCATCGCAAAGATCGCTGCATCCGAGAAGTCAATCACAGGCCCAAGGCTGGCCGCCGCACCAATCACGATGAAGACGCAGAAGATGATCTTAAAGACCAGCTCGGTCGTTTTGCCTTCGCCAAACAGATAGGTCCAGGCTTTCAGCCCGTAATACGACCAGGAAATCATGGTCGAGAAGGCAAACAGGATCACCGCAATCGCCAGCACATATGGGAACCAGCTAATCGCAGACCCAAACGCGGCTGAGGTCAGCGCAACGCCGCTGTTGCCATCGACTGTCGCAATGGCCGTACCGCCTTCGTTCAGCATGTAGTTGCCAGTGGCCTGATCAATCAGCAGCTGCTGCGAGATGATGATGACCAAAGCTGTCATCGTACAGATCACAACGGTGTCGATCAGTGGCTCAAGCAGGGACACGAACCCTTCGGTGATTGGCTCTTTGGTTTTCACCGCCGAGTGTGCAATCGCCGCAGAACCCACGCCCGCCTCGTTCGAGAACGCGGCGCGCTTGAACCCTTGGATCAACGCGCCGACGAAACCGCCCGCCACGCCGAGACCTGTGAAGGCACCTGCAAAGATCTGACCAAAGGCCCAACCGATCATGTCATAGTTCACGATCAAAACAACAATCGCTGCACCAACATAAAGAATGCCCATGAACGGCACGACTTTTTCGGTCACCCGCGCAATCGACTTGATACCACCGACGATCACCGCAAACACAACAGCGGCAAAGATCAGGCCCGTGATCCAGCCTGGGAAATCACCTGTGATCTGTGTAATCTGCGCGTGGGCCTGGTTGGCCTGGAACATGTTCCCGCCACCCAAAGCACCAAGAATACAGAAGACCGAGAACAGGATCGCAAGGATTTTACCGCCAGGCAAGCCCAGCTCATCAAACCCTTTTGAGATGTAGTACATCGGACCACCCGATACGGTCCCATCAGGGTATTCGTTGCGATATTTCACACCCAGCGTACATTCAGTGAATTTCGATGCCATGCCCAGCAGGCCCGCAAGGATCATCCAGAATGTGGCACCCGGTCCGCCGATCCCGACGGCCACCGCAACACCGGCGATGTTGCCCAGACCAACGGTACCTGACAGGGCTGTGGCAAGCGCCTGAAAGTGGCTAACTTCGCCCGCGTCATTAGGGTCGGAGTAGTCACCCTTCACCAACCCGATGGCGTGGCCAAAGAAGCGAAATTGTACAGCGGCAAAATAGACTGTAAACACAGTGGCCCCGATCACCAGCCACATCACAATCCAGGGAAAATTGGTGCCCGGGATCGACATAAAGATAAAGTTGACGAACCAGCCTGTCGCATTGGCAAAAGCTTCATTGACACGGGCGTCCAGCGACGCCGCAGCCTCTTGCGCCTGTGCGGGCACGGCGATGGCAAGATAGGCGATGACCGCCCAGACAATTGAGTAAATCTTTTTCATGTGACCCGATCCTTATGCGACTACGGTAACAGGAACGCGTGCGTTCATGACAAGGTTTGCGGTTGAACTGCCAAACAGGCGCGAGGTTAGGCCACCGGCACTGGAGCGCGCGATAACGATCTGCGACGCCCCCTCGGAATGGGCAATGTCGTCAATGGTATCGGCAACATCGCCATGACGCACGACCGCGCGCGCGGTATGTCCAGCCTCTTTTAGTGACGCTACGGCCGGTTCAACGACCCGCTCCATTGCAACGGCAATTTCCTCTTCGCGCCGCTTATGGCGCGCCGCATTTTCTTCTGCCGTTTGGAAAGAAAACGGTGACCATTCGATCACATAAACGACGATCAGCTCACAGGTTTCACTATGCGCCGCAACACTCTTGGCAAATTCCAGGGCTTTTTCCCCCGAGCTTTGACCATCGAGTCCAATAACTAGTTTCATGATTTTGTCCCCATTATTTTAGTCTTTTGACTATATTTTTAGGTGGCTATGAGGCGCTTGGACTCGCCTTTCTTTTGCTACCTACGATGACGCTAGCGAATGAATCTGCACCGGTCCATTTGTTTATCAGACCGCAAAAAGGCCAAAATCCACTGGTTTTGGCTGTTTACCCTTTAGGTTATTGCCAAAAAAATACGCAAGCGCTGACAAATTAACCCATGACATATGGGGCGTTTTCTATTGATTTCAGCCTGTCCCGTCCCATGCTTTTCATGACCCACAGCAAAGGATTTTCAAAAATGACAAAATTTTCATTCGTGGTTTTGGCACTGTCTACGGGTCTCGCTGGGCCGTTGGCTGCGCAGCAAGCCGCCGACGCAGTCGCACCAGAAGTCACAAGCGGCCTCTCAACCTTTGCTGCGGTGTCCGAGGCCGCGCAGGCTGCCTTGGCAGCAAAACAAGCGGGCACACCGACAACCGCAGAGAACTGGATGGTCGCCGCAGCAAACCCATTGGCCGTTGAAGCCGGTGCCGCAGTACTGCGCGACGGTGGGACAGCGGCAGACGCCATGGTCGCCGTCCAAGCTGTCCTCGGTCTTGTTGAACCGCAATCATCCGGCCTTGGCGGTGGCGCTTTCCTTGTCTGGTACGACGCGACATCGGGCGAGGTTACTACGCTGGATGGCCGCGAAACCGCACCACTCGCCGTCACACCGACCCTGTTTCAGACCGAGGATGGTGAACCGATGGGTTTTTGGGATGCCGTTGTCGGGGGGCGCTCGGTTGGCACACCCGGCACGCCGATGCTGATGGAAGAAGCACACGCGCGCTGGGGACGCGCAGATTGGGGTGGGTTGTTCACCCCTGCCATTTCGCTGGCGGAAGACGGGTTTACAGTCTCTGAACGGCTCGCCAGCTCCATCGCTGGTGGTGCAGAGCGGCTGCAAACCTTTACCCGCACAGCCGATTATTTCTTCCCCGGCGGTGATGCCCTGCAAGCTGGCGATACGCTGGTGAACGCTGACTACGCCAACACACTGCGCCTGATCGCAGCACATGGCAGCGACGCTTTCTATGAAGGGCCGATTGCAGACGATATCGTCGCCACAGTCAGAACAGCAGCAGGTAACCCCGGCGTGCTGACGGCGACCGATCTGGAAATCTACGAGGTGATCGAACGTGACCCTGTCTGCGTGCCCTACCGGACGATGGACGTCTGCGGCATGGGGCCGCCCTCCTCCGGCGCGCTGACCGTCGGGCAGATCCTCGGCATGCTGGACCGTTATGATCTTGCTGAAATGGGGCCAGAGAGTGCAGATACATGGCGCTTGATCGGTGATGCCTCGCGTTTGGCATTTGCCGACCGTGGCCGCTATATGGCTGACAGTGATTTTGTGCCCATGCCAACCGCAGGCCTAACCGCTTGGCGCCTACCTCGATGAACGCGCAGCGCTTCTCGACGGGGACGCGGCTCTGACAGACGTCGCCCCCGGCGCGCCCGAATGGGACCATGCGATGCTCTTGGCCGATGATATCTCACTGGAGCTGCCATCTACGTCGCACATCTCAATCGTCGATCAATATGGAAACGCCTTGTCGATGACGACAACCATCGAAAACGGCTTTGGATCACGTTTGATGGTCCGTGGGTTCCTGCTCAACAACGAGCTGACAGATTTCTCGTTCCGCACACACAGCGATGGCATCCCCATCGCCAACCGGATCGAACCGGGCAAGCGCCCACGATCGTCCATGTCGCCCACCATCGTAATGCAGGACGGTGAACCCAGCCTTGTGATCGGGTCGCCCGGGGGCAGCCGGATTATCGGCTATGTGGCACAGGCGATCATCGCACATGTGGATTGGGGCATGGACGTGCAACAGGCCGTTGCGATGCCACATCTGGTGAACCGCTTCGGCACCTATGATCTTGAAGACGGCACCGACGCGACTAGCTTTGAAGCTGCGCTGGTGGAACGGGGTTTTGAAGTGAACATCCGCGACCTGAACTCCGGCCTGCATGCCATCGCGATTGGCGACACACTCAGCGGTGGCGCCGACCCGCGGCGCGAAGGCATCGCCTTGGGCGAGTAATCGAGGCGCGATAGCATCGCATATGCGGTGCTGTCGCATGCTACTCTTACGACAACCCTGGACATCGGGTTAACCACCGCGCCAGATAAGAAACCGGATGCATGAAAACGCTACCAATGCCTGTACTGAGCCCAAAGCGTATTATGCAATGTGTCACGAAAAGGACATAGTACTCGATCAATTGGTTCTGGGCTCACAGAGGAATGGAGTGATTTGTAGTGTATACATTCTGGTTCAGCGCAATCTGGACAACACTGACTTCCATTGGAGTGATCTACCTCTGGCAAGAACCAGAGTTTGTCCTGCAAACACCTCTCTTCAAGATTGTCATGACGGCGATGCCTTTTGTGGGTGTCCCGTTCGTCTGGGACAGCCTTCGAAAACTGCGCCTGCTCCGAAGCGTACGAGAGGTCAAGATTTCAGGTCACACTGAGTTTGTTTGGACGGAACTGGACGGTTCAGAGAAAAGCAGTGAAACCGACCCAAGACCGGCTTGGGACAATGAAGATCGGAATTTTGCTGATTGATCTGTCAGAGAAGTGCGTAGCCACTTGGGCAAGCAATGACCAATTCAGAGTTGCCGCTGCGTGATCCATCGTTTGATCACTTTGGGTTCTGCTCCAAAGAAATCCGCCGAGGCGGCCTCATCAAAACGATCCCGCTCAGGATTGAACGGTCTCATAGTCCTATGTCCGTCTGCGCCAATCCAGACACACACAACAGCACCGCCGCCATTCGTTTCCGCGACGTAAGTAATCTTTTTGTTTTGCATCCCCAACCGGCGGTTATTGTAAATCTTTTGTGATGTTAGCAAAGAGGGCAGCGTGCGTCAGCAAGAAAATATGAACTTCGGTCGATCAGCCCGCACCATTTGAACGTCCGCTTCGTCCACGCAGCTAACATTGTCATAGCAGATCAGAACGCCTGTTCCGCATCAGAAATAGCATCGTACCTATCTGCGATTGAATCCCGTGGACCGCCCACACCATGTCCGGCACCACCTTAATCCCCAAGGCCCGTTGAGTACCTGCGCGTTTCCGCCTAAACCAAGCGGCAACGCATTCCAAAGGGAGACACCAGATGACCGATGGCCCAAGTTACGGCTTTGATACACTGCAAATTCACGCAGGTGCCCGCCCCGATCCTGCGACAGGCGCGCGGCAGGTCCCGATTTACCAGACCACCGCTTACGTATTCCGCGATGCCGATCATGCGGCGGCTTTGTTCAATCTCCAAGAGGTCGGCTATATCTATTCCCGCCTGACCAACCCCACAGTCGCCGCCTTGCAAGAACGCATCGCGACGCTTGAGGGTGGTGTTGGCGGCGTTTGCTGTTCCTCTGGTCACGCAGCCCAGATCATGGCGCTTTTCCCGCTGATGCAACCGGGGCGTAACATCGTGGCGTCGAGCCGTCTTTATGGCGGGACGGTCACCCAGTTCAGCCAGACGATCAAACGCTTTGGCTGGTCCGCGACCTTCGTCGATTTCGACGATCACGATGCCGTCAAAGCGGCGATTGATGATGATACCCGCGCGGTCTTTTGCGAAGCCATTGCAAACCCCGGCGGACATATCACTGACCTTGACGCAATCTCGGCCATCTCAGACGCAGCAGGCATCCCACTAATTGTCGACAACACCTCGGCCACGCCTTACCTCTGCCGTCCGATTGAGCATGGGGCGACTTTGGTGGTCCACTCGACCACCAAATACCTGACCGGCAACGGCACAGTGACCGGTGGTTGTGTCGTGGACAGCGGCAAATTCGACTGGGCGGCGAACGACAAGTTTCCGTCCTTGAGCGAACCGGAACAGGCTTATCACGGCCTGAAGTTCGCCGAGACCTTCGGCCCCCTCGCCTTCACCTTCCACGGCATCGCCATTGGTCTGCGCGATCTGGGCATGACGATGAACCCGCAGGCCGCCCACTATACGCTGATGGGGATCGAAACGCTGTCTTTGCGCATGGAACGCCATGTCGAAAACGCGATGAAGATCGCCAAATGGCTCGAGGACGATCCGCGCACGGACTATGTGACCTACGCCGGGCTTGATAGTTCACCCTACGCGAAACTCATTCCCAAAATCTGCCCGAAAGGTGCTTAAGCGCACTGTTCACCGTCGCTGTCAAAGGCGGCTATGATGCCTGTATCAAACTGGTCGATAACCTTGAGATTTTCAGCCATGTCGCCAACCTTGGTGATGCGCGTAGCCTGATCATTCACTCTGCCTCAACCACGCACCGTCAATTAACTGCGGAACAGCAAGAGGCGGCGGGTGCAGGTCCCGGTATCGTACGCTTGTCCATCGGGATCGAGGATGCTGATGATTTGATCGCCGATCTTGATCAGGCGTTGACCAAAGCAACGGCATAAGCCGATCAACCCTGCCCACGCTCTTGGCGTGGGCGGGTTTCTGCTATAGGGTTCGCGCGTGGGGGCAAAACGCGTTTTGCCTTTGGGACCAACATGCTAGAGCGTGGCGATGATCACCAATTTTGCGCTATCACTTTCGTTCGACGGAATTGAGCTGTTGCACCGCGTACCGCGCGGGTGGCGGCGCGTTGGGCGGGCGGATGTCGCCAGCGAAACGCTCGAGGCCGAGCTGAACGCACTGCGCGAAAAGGCACTGCTGATCGAACCCGATGGTCTGCGCACCAAACTGGTTATCCCCCTTGACCAGATCAAATACATCGCAATTGATAGTACCCGGACCACCGAAGCGGACATTCACGCAGCACTTGAAGGTGCGACCCCTTACACGCTGGATGAGTTAGTCATCGACAGCGAAAAATTCGGCGGACGCACCCATATCGCGGCAGTTGCCCGCGAAACCCTGCAAGAAGCTGAAAACTTCGCTGCAGCGCATGGGTTTCAGCCCATCGCGTTCGTCGCCGTGCCCGAGCCGTTTACCTTTCAAAAAGAAGTTTTCTTCGGCCCCACGGGTATGGCGCGCAGCGTGGTTGGCCCCGATGCCCTGATCGAGCGCGATGAGTTGCCGGTCATGGTCGTCGGCACCCGCATCAAATCACGCCTTTTGGTGTTCGATCTACCCGAAGAGGTGAAAGAAGACATCTACAAAGATGATCTGGCAGCCCTCTTGGCTGGGCAAGGTGGGACCGATGCTGCAACCGATGATATCTCGGATGAAACGATTGATGATACACTAGAGGCTGAGGCTGAGGCTGAGGCTGAGGCTGAGGCTGAGGCTGAGGCTGCAATAACTGACGCTATTGCGTCCGTGCAACCCATCTGGGTGGACTATGTTCCGCAAGAGTACCACGCATATGTGGTCACCAAATCCGAACCCCTCTCTGACCCGTTGATCCCGGCAAACCCGGTCTTTGCGTCGGTGGCTCTTCTTGACCCTGTGATTGCAGAGTACCACGCTGGACATTTCAAACCCGTCAAACCGGCCTTGGTCGCCGTGACAGGCAATGGCCCAAATGCGGCGCCCAAACTTGGGGTCGCCGCCGACCGCAAACCTGTGCCCCAACAGAGCGCGAGCCGTAACAAAACTGCGCTCATCGCTGCTTCTGTCGCCGTCGGGGCATTGCTGATTGGCGGTTTGATGTGGTCTCAACAATCCACACCGGACGTTGCAGAGACCCCCGCCACCGTGCCAGTCGAAACTGCGGCGGTCATACCTGACATGCCTGAACCAGCCCCCGTTACACCAGTTCCGGCCCCGGCACCCGAAGCGATATCAGAGCCTGTTCCGCAACCTGGCCCCAGTATTCCACCATTCACCGTTGCAGGTTTTGGAGCAGAAGACACACCAGAGGCCCCCTGCCGAACTTCTCCGCTGAAGCCGCAACTCCCACCGTCACCCAACCCGCTGCGATCACCGCATTGTTTGCCGATGTGCTGATGGCACCGGTGCAGGCTCCCCCTGCCCCACCACCATTGGAAACCGCGCAGGCTAGCGTTGGTAGCCCGGTGCTACGCGGCCGGGTCCCCTCGCCAGATGAAGCAGCACGCATCTATGACGCAACCGGGGTCTGGCTGCGCGCACCGCGCTTTATTGATGTGCCGTCCGGGGCAATCTTACTGACATTTCAGCCGCTTACCGTTGTGACCCCACCCCAGCGGATCGCCCAACCTGACGTACCTCCTCTGACAGGTTTGGATACCGACCTCAGCTTTGTCGCTCCTGCCAATCCGCCTGCCCCTGAAATCGTGTTCCCGCTTGACGATAATGGTTTTATTCTGGCCACCGAAGAGGGCACTGTCACACCCGAAGGGGCCGTCGTGATTGCGGGCCTTCCAGACCTGACGATCACACCGCGCCCTCCCTTGGATCAGGCTGATCTGGACCGCATGGCGCTTCTGGCGCCGGCACCAGAGGGCGTGATTGTCATCTCAGGGCGCCCGGATTTCGCCACACCCCTGCGCCCCGCCGATGCGCAATTGCCCCAAGATGATGACACAGTTGATGAGACCGAAACCACCGCATCCGCGATCCCCGAGGACACGTCCCAAGATGACACCAACCTGACGCCTGGCAGCGTCGGGATCGCGGGACTTGAATTGCAAAACTCTGGCGCGATAGCACTTGATCCATCAATCATCGAAGACGGCGCTATCGTTGATCTGCGCCCTCGTTTGCGTCCGCAGGGTCTGTCGCCGAATGTGGACCCCGGCACACCTGACATCACCGATATCATCGCGGGTATCGCGACGGATGACGCAACCCTTCGCTTTGACAACAGCACCGCATTGGCCGTTGTCCTGTCATTGCGACCAGACACCCGACCAAGCGACTTTGGCACTGTTGTCGCCGCAGCGCAGGCCCGCCAACAGACACCTGCAGTTACGGCAACAGCGCCCATTGCCGCTGCTGCACCTGTGCCACCACAAAACTTTGATCCCGTCCCCGGCGGCGTGGCCCGTGCGGCAACCCAGGAGGACGCGATCCGCCTGCGCGAAATCAACCTGATCGGTGTTTACGGACGTGCCAACGCGCGGCGCGCCTTGGTCCGGCTTAGCAACGGGCGCTATGTGCGCGTCGAAGTCGGCAGCGCGCTTGACGGTGGTCAGGTCACTGCAATTGGGGAAGATGCGCTCAACTACGTCAAACGCGGGCGCACCTATGCTCTGGAAGTTCCAGAGGGCTAGCCTTAATATGTGAAGCTTTGGTCGTGCTGACATAGCGGCGCGGAATAAGGTCCTCACCCATCAGGATACGGTTCTTTCACCCTTTCAAACAGTCAGATCGCCGTTAGACTGACCGTCACAATTCTAGACTAACACAAGTGCGCAAGCACGGTTTGGGGCAGACGGAACGGCATGGATAGCTTCCTGTTTCAGGCAACCATTTATCTGGGCGCTGCGGTGATCGCGGTGCCACTGGCCGCGCGGCTGGGGCTTGGGTCGGTACTGGGCTATCTGCTGGCGGGCATCGTGATTGGCCCGGTCACTGGCCTCGTCGGATCAGAGACACAAGACCTGCAACATTTCGCTGAATTTGGCGTCGTCATGATGCTGTTCCTGATCGGGTTGGAGCTGGACCCGCGCGCATTGTGGAACATGCGCCAGCGATTGCTGGGACTGGGGGGAATGCAGATACTTTTAACGATGGCCGCAATCACAACGGGCAGCCTTGCCATGGGCTATCCGCTGTCAACCGCCATCGCGATCGGAATGATTTTTGCGCTGTCCTCCACCGCGATCGTATTGCAGACGTTGACCGAAAAAGGGCTGATGCAAACCAGCGGCGGGCGATCCACGTTTTCTGTACTTTTGGCGCAGGACATTGCCGTGATCCCCATGTTGGCCCTGCTGCCCCTGCTGGCCGTCCCCGCCGTAGTCAGCTTTGCACCTGATGGATCAATGATCCACGCAGCATCGGGTCATGACACCGACCACCACGCAACCCTCAGCCTCGTCGAAGGGCTGCCCGGCTGGGGTGTCACGCTGGTCACCCTTGGTGCCGTTGCTATTGTCGTTCTGGCCGGGGTGTTTCTGACCCGTCCACTGTTTCGCTACATTCACCATGCCCGCCTGCGCGAGATGTATACCGCGCTCGCCCTGCTGATGGTGGTCGCCACGGCCGTGCTGATGACGATGGTCGGTCTATCGCCCGCTTTGGGCACTTTTTTGGCTGGTGTTGTGCTTGCCAACTCTGAATTTCGACACGAGCTAGAGAGCGACCTTGCGCCGTTCAAAGGGTTACTTTTGGGCTTGTTTTTTATTACCGTAGGCGCGGGTATCGACTTTGCCCTGCTCTTTAGGGATCCTGCCCGGATTATTATGTTGGCGATTGCAGTGATGGCGACCAAGGGTGTGATCCTCTTTGGCCTTGCCCTGCTGTTCAAGCTGCATAGGAAAGACCGCTGGCTCTTCACGCTGGGTCTGGCGCAAGTTTACGAATTTGGTTTCGTCCTGATTTCATTTTCGCTGCAACAGGGCGTTCTGGACGGGGGGCTAGCCGGGCAACTGTTGCTGATCATTGCCATGTCGATGCTGATCACGCCACTAATGTTCATCATCTATGAACTGATCATCAGACGCATGGGCGATACCGAAGAAACCGAACATGACGAGGTCGATGAACAAGGTACGGTGATTATCGCCGGGATCGGCCGGTTTGGGCAGATCGTGAACCGGCTGGTGCAAAGCGCGGGATTTGCCACTGTCGTCGTCGACAATGACCTGAGCACCGTGCAAATGATGCGCAAATTTGGCTTTCGGGGCTTCTTTGGCGACCCGACCCGCCCTGATCTGCTCAATGCTGCGGGGCTTGAGGATGCCCGTGTGCTGGTCGTCGCCGTCGATGACCGCGAAGCGGGCAACAAACTGGTGCGCTATGCCCGTAAGGCACGGCCCGATCTGCATATCATTGCCCGCGCCCGCGACCGGGTGCATGTGCATGAGCTTTATGATGCAGGCGCCAATGACATCGTGCGCGAAATGTTCGACAGCTCACTGCGCGCGGGGCGTTATGCTTTAGAAAACCTTGGCTTGTCGGAATTTGAAGCAGCAGAGCTGGAACAGGCCTTCTATCAGCACGACCGCACCGCGCTGCGCGAACTGGCCGAGTTGTGGCGACCCGGCGTGCCCATCACCGATGTACCCGAATACGTCGCACGCGCGCGCGCCCTGAACAGCGGGCTTGAGATGGAATTGACCGCCCGCCAACAGGCCAGCGAGCGCAAAAAGGACGCGTCTTAGGCGTCACTCACACCAGCTTCGGCAAAGGTCGCCATGCCCGAATGGCAGGCAATGGCCCCCTTCAACACGCCAATCGCCAGAGCCGCGCCAGAGCCTTCACCCAAACGAAGGCCCAGCCGCAGCAAGGGTTCCTTGCCTAGCGCATCCAGCATGCGCTGATGCGCGCCTTCCGCACTCAAGTGGCCCGCAACCGCGTGATCCAGCGCACCATCGACCGCCTTGTGCAAGGCCGCGGCGGCGGCACAGCAGATGAAGCCATCAAGGATCACCGGAATACGGTGGTAGCGCGCAGCCGCAATCGCGCCCGCCATTGCCGCCAACTCACGCCCGCCAAAACAGCGTAAAGCCCCTAAAGGATCAGAGGTGGCGTGCAGGGCCAAACCACGCGCGACAACATCTGTTTTGCGCGCCAATCCGGCGTCATCAACGCCTGTGCCACGCCCGGTCCAATCTGCAGCCTCGCCGCCAAGAACGGCGGCGGCCACCGCCGCAGCAGATGTGGTATTGCCAATGCCCATTTCGCCCGTCACCAAAAGATCGGCATCTGGATCAACGGCGGTCCAGCCAGTCTGCAGGGCTTCGATGAATGCATCCTCGGTCATGGCCGGTGTCGTGGTGAAATCTGCCGTCGGTGTGTCGAGGGCTAGCGGATAAACATCCATCTTTGCCCCAAAAGCTTTCGACAGCTGATTGATCGCGGCCCCGCCGTGTTCAAAGTTGGCGACCATTTGCACGGTCACCTCGGGTGGAAAGGCGGATACGCCCTGCGCGCAGACACCATGATTGCCTGCAAAAATGATCACCTGAGGTGCCGTGACCTGTGGTTGCGCATCGCCGCGCCAGCCTGCGTACCAGATCGCAAGATCCTCTAAACGGCCCAGCGCGCCGGGTGGTTTGGTCAATTGCGCGTTGCGGTCCTGCGCGCCCGTAATGGCGGTCGCGTCTGGCCCCGGGGCTCCAGCCAAAACATCACGGAAGGTGGAAACGGTCGTAAATGGCGCTTGCATCGTGGTCTCTCTGCGGTCAAATCTTGGTCTTGTTTAACGCAAGGCACGGCGATGAAAAGGCCCCGGAAGGACGCATTTTGTACAAACACGACAATGCTTTGATTGATCGGGTTGATCTGCCAGCCGCATTGGGTTTGCTGACGCGACTGCCGATCTTAGTGGATAGCGCGCGGGCGATGGAGCGCGGGGCAGCGTCGGCCTGGGCCTATCCGTTGGTGGGTGTTGTGGTCGGTGTCATCCTTGCGGCGGCCACAGCGCTAATGCTGGCCATCGGCATCCCAGCAGGGATCGTTGCCGGGCTGGTATTGGCCGGGTCTGTCGTCATGACCGGTGCGATGCATGAAGACGGGTTGGCTGATAGTGCGGATGGTCTGTGGGGCGGCTGGGACAAGGCGCGCCGGTTGGAGATCATGAAAGACAGCCATATCGGCGTGTATGGCGTCTGTGCGATTGCGTTGTCGCTGTTGATCCGTTGGCTGGCCTTGGTGGTGATCGTGTCAATGGGCGCTTACTGGGTGGCCTTTATTACGGCGGGCGCGGTCAGCCGGGCCAGCATGGTCGTGGTCATGGCGGCACTGCCCAATGCCCGCGATGGGGGACTAAGCCGGAACGTTGGCCGCCCGGCTTCGGCAACAACATGGTTGGCTGTCGGGATCGCCGCAGGGTTTGCGCTGCTGTGCGGTTACCTAGGGGTCACGCTGGTCGCCGCTTTATCCATATTGGGCTGTATTTTGATTGCTCACGCAAAAATTGGCGGACAGACTGGCGATATTCTGGGGGCAGCCCAGCAGGTCACTGAAATCACCGTTCTGATCGCAATTGTCGTGATGAGCACCTAAGGCAGCGTTTCGCAGGCCAAAGCTTTGGCAAATGAACTGCGGTCAACGTGGGTGCCGATGGACCGGGTTTGCAACGTACCTGCCGTAAGCGTGGTGGCCATGATTTGGGTCCAATCCGCACTGGCTGTGATCATTTCAGGCCCCTGCCCGCAGTCGCGGACGCCACCCCCGATATCAGCCTCTCCAATCCGATGATTGGTCAGGCCGGGCAAATCCGCAACGGGCTCTAACGCCCCATCGACAAAACGCCAGACGCGCAGGGTTTTTGCCAGATGTGGGCGGTCAATATAGGCGATTTCCACAAGGCCGTCGCCGTCGAGGTCTGCCACACCGATAGGCGCAAGCCAACGGTTGGTCTGGCCAATATGCGGGGTCGCGGCAATCTTGCCAGTTTCGTCATAGATCGCCAATTGTGCGCCTTCAGTGGCGAGCGTTTCAACCACGACCACTTCGGGTGATCCATCGTTGTCAACGTCAGCAAGACGGGGAGCGACGTCTTCGAATACGCGGTCTTGGGGCAGTACGAGGCGACGTATGCCTGTATCTGTTGTGATCTCTAACGTGCCCCACTCAATCGCGTCACCCAGAACCCCATGTGCGTAGCGATCCGTTGGCGCACCGTAATCCGCCGAAACAATTGTCTCGGCGCAGGCCGAGGTGGCCATAACAGCCACCAAAGCAAGCGTACGGATCAAATCTGTTTTTCCGGCATCTGCACGCGCAGACCGTCCAAGTCATCGGTGACCTTCAACTGGCACGTCAGGCGTGATTTCGCGGGATCAGGCTCATAGGCAAAGTCCAGCATGTCTTCTTCCATGGCATCCTTGGCAGGCAGCTTTTCCACCCATGCGTCATCGACATAGACGTGGCAGGTGGAACAGGCGCAAGCACCGCCGCAGTCCGCTTCGATCCCCGGAATACCATTGTCGCGTGCGCCTTCCATCACAGTCAGCCCATTGGCAACATCAACAACATGCTCTTTGCCGCCATGTTCAACGTAGGTAATCTTGGCCATTCTTGTCTGTCCCTTCGAAAAACGATTTGTCCAAAACTAAGTAGTGCACGTTTTTCGTGCTCGCCACCCCCAAATGTCATCATGTCAGACGCTAACGGACTTGTGCACTGTGGACTCTGGCGTCTGAATCTCTACCTTTTCGTTACGTTGGGTCGGGGAGGCCCAAAAATAGGGAGAGATCTATGCAATATTTATCCAAAGCCGTTCTTGCGGCGAGCATTGCTGTCGCCGCACCAATGGCGCAAGCGCAAGAAGCCGAACCAGCCAGCTATATCCTTGCGACCGCATCCACCGGCGGCACGTACTATCCTGTCGGCGTGGCCCTTTCGACGCTGGTCAAGGTCAAGCTTGAGCCGCGTCAGAAGATCGGCATGTCGGCCATCAGCTCTGCCGGTTCTGGTGAAAACGTCCGCCTGATCCGCGAAGGCGAAGCGCAGTTCGGCATTCTTCAGGGCCTCTTTGGCTATTATGCGGCCACCGGCACAGGGCCCGTTGATGAGCCGCAGGACCACCTGCGTTCGGTCACCATGCTTTGGCAGAACGTCGAACAGTTTGTCGTGGCCTCTGACGTGGCCACCACCGGCACGATTGAGGACATGGTCGCGCTGAAGGGCGAAGGCATGGCCTTGGGCCGTCAGAACTCTGGTACGATCGGGTCAAACGCGACGATCATGTCCGGTTTTGGCATTGACATCGAAACCGACTATGAGCTGGTCTTCGCAGGCTATGGCCCATCCGCAGAAGCGTTGCAGAATGGTCAGGTCAAAGGGATCGGCACACCCGCGGGCGTCCCAACCGGTGCCGTCAGCCAATTGATGGCGGCGGCTGGTGACGGCGTCACGATGCTTGACTTCACGGATGAGCAGTTGGCGATGGCTGACGGTGATCGTGGTCTTTGGACCCGTTATGTGATCGAGGCTGGCACCTATCCGGGCCAGACGGAGGATATCAATACGATTGCACAGCCGAACTTTCTGGCCACACATGCTGATCTGCCCGAGGAAAACGTCTATCAGATCACCAAGACAATCTATGAAAACCTGCCATTCCTGCAAGCGATCCACCCGGCCACCAAGGCCATGGCGCTAGAGGCCGCAATTGCGGGTCTGCCCGTGCCGCTGCACCCCGGTGCGGCACGGTTCTATCAGGAACAAGGGATTGATATCCCGGAGCGTCTGATCGCGAACTAAGAAAGACCACGGCCCGCGCCGCCAAAGGTGCGGGCCGTTTTGTATTTAAGGGGACGCGTATGTCTGATGAAACCCCCGTCGAAGCCGCCGCCCTGCGCGACTTCACCGGCCTGACGAATACGGCCCTTTCCATCCTCTGTTTTCTGATCGCGGTTGGGCACATCTATGTGGCCTTTGATCCGATCATTTCCGAATTCCAACGCAACGCCTACCACTTTGCAGGCTTCGCGTTTCTAGCGGCCGTGCTGCACCCGCTAGTCAGGGAAAGACCCGTAGCGTGCCGATGTTGGCGTTTGACTTGACTTTAGGTGTGCTAGTGGCAGCTGCCGCGATCTATATGCCCTTTGCCGAACAGGGCATCTACGACCGCGGTGTCAAATTCTCGGCCCTTGATTGGGTGGCTTCCGTCATCTGTATCATTGGCGCGATTGAGTTGACGCGCCGCTTGACAGGCTGGGTGATTCCCTGCCTGATTATCATCGCGATTTCCTATGTTGGCTGGTGGGGCCAGTTGATTGGCGGCGTGTTTTCCTTTCCGGGGCTCAGTTGGGAATCCATCGCATTCCGTTCGATCTTTGGTGATGATGCGATGTTCGGCACGATTGCGCGGATTTCATCGACCTTCGTGTTCCTGTTTATCATCTTCGGTGCATTTCTGTTGCGCTCGGGCGCAGGGGATTTCGTCATCAATATCGCGCGCGCGATTGCGGGGCGTCTTGTTGGGGGGCCGGGCATTGTTGCGGTGATCGCCTCTGGCCTGACCGGCACCATTTCCGGCTCGGCTGTGGCGAACACCGCATCGACCGGCGTTATCACGATCCCGCTGATGAAAAAGGCAGGCTTTCCATCAAAATTTGCGGGTGGGGTTGAGGCGGCGTCTTCGACCGGTGGCCAATTGATGCCCCCCATCATGGGCGCGGGGGCCTTCGTGATGGCAAGTTTTACGCAGATTCCTATGAGACCATCGTCGCGGTCGCCGCCCTGCTTAGCCTTGCTCTACTTCCTGTCAGTCGTGTTCTTTGTTCGGATTGAGGCCCGCCGTTTAGGCCTGCAACCGATGGAGAGTGATGGCGAAACCGTTGGCTCCGCCTTCAAGAAGGGCGGTGCGAGTTTCGTCATTCCCATTGGTGGCTTAATTGCCATGCTTGTGTCAGGCTTTACGCCTGCTTATGCCGCAGTCTTTGGCATTCTGGCGGTAATTGCGTCCAGCTGGCTGACCCAGAACCCGATGGGGCCCCGCGCCGTGTTCGAGGCATTGGTGATGGGCACCAAAGGCATGATCATGACGGCGGTGTTGCTTTGCGCCGTAGGCCTTGTGGTCAACGTGATTGCGACCGCGGGGATCGGGAACACATTTAGTCTGATGATCGCCGACTGGGCTGGTGGCAACCTGTTGATTGCTATCGTCATGGTCGCAATTGCAAGCCTTGTGCTCGGCATGGGCCTACCAGTCACGGCAGCCTATATCGTGCTGGCCACACTGTCGGCCCCTGCCCTTGCGGGGATGATATCGGATCGCTTTGTGATTGAGGCTTTGGCTGCGGGCACTTTGGGCGACGCAGGCAATGCGGTGCTGATGTTCGGTGTGCCGGACCCAACCGTACTGGCTGGCCCGCTGACGACCGAAGACGCAACGGCAATTATTCGAGCCTTGCCGCTAGAGGTCGCCGCCCCCTTGCGTGATCTGGTTGTGCCACAAGAGGTCGCGGTCGCGGCCATTTTATCGGCGCATATGATCATCTTCTGGCTCAGCCAGGACAGCAACGTGACACCACCCGTCGCACTCGCAGCCTTTACCGCTGCAGCCATTGCCAAGGCCCCTGCGATGGCCACGGGCTTTGCCAGTTGGAAGCTGGCGAAGGGCCTCTATATCGTGCCGTTAATCATGGCCTATACGCCGTTCCTGTCGGGCGACTGGGGCGTGATGCTGGTGATCTTTGCCTTTGGCGTCGTAGGCATCTACGGGCTGGCGGGCGCGTTACAGGGATGCATGGAGGCGCCGCTGAACCCGATTGCCCGTATTATTGTTGGACTGGCCGGTGCCGCCTGTGTCTGGCCTGCGCCCATCGGTGTGCACATTGGCGGCGCGGCGGTGGTTCTTGCGCTACTGGCCCTAAATGCGCGACAATTGCGGCAGACTGCACCAGCCTAGGAGCCCAAGATGACAACACATCGTGGAAGCTGTCTTTGCGGCGCGGTGACGTTCACCGTCACCGGTGAATTGCCAGAGATCAACGCCTGCCATTGCACCGCGTGCCGCAAGCATTCCGGCCATTATGAGGCCTCAGTCGACATCCCGCGCACGGCACTCCAGGTCAATGGTGCGGCGCATGTGGGATGGTATCAGTCGTCCGAAAAGGTCCGACGCGGGTTCTGCACTATCTGCGGATCGACCTTGTTTTGGGACCCGGTGTTTCAGGACTGGACAGCAGTAGCGATGGGGGCCTTTGATACGCCAACGGGGACCAAACTGGGGCGCCACATTTTTGTCAGCGAAAAAGGCGATTACTACGATATCGCGGACGGGTTGCCACAGAACCAGACCTGACCAAGCAAAAAGGCGGCCCCGAAAAGGACCGCCTTTTTGCTTTCGTAGGGCCGAAAACTATTCTTCAAGCACCAGCGCCACAAAGCGTGGATCGCCACCGCGACGCACCAGTAGCAAGAGCGACTTACGCCCGGCTTCGGTGGCGGCTTCGATCCGCTCTTCCAGATCAGCCACGGTTGCCACGGTTTCCTGCCCGGCTTCAGTGATCACGTCACCTTCAAGCAAACCTTTGGATGCAGCTTCGGATTCGGGGTCAATCCCGGTAATCACCAGACCGCTTTCAACAGACAGCGAAAACTGATCCGTCAACTCTTCTGTAATCTCGGACAGCGTTAGGCCAAGGATCTCGGACTGCTCAGGTGCCGCATCCTCTTCGCTGGACGCTGGAAAGGCGACAGCCTCGGATGTTTCGCGCCGTCCCAAAATGACGGTCAAGTCTTCCATATCCCCATCGCGCAACACCGCCACCGGCACCTCTTTGCCGACGGGTGAGTTGCCAACGATGCGCACCAGCTCGCGTGTGTCTTCAATTTCGATCCCGTCAAAATTCAGGACAACATCGCCCGCAAGCATCCCTGCATTTTCAGCGGGTCCGGGCGGCACGTCTGTGACCAATGCACCGCGGGCCATATCCAGACCCTCAATCGCATCGACCATATCGGGGGTCACATCCTGAATGCGCACGCCCAACCAGCCACGGCGGGTCTCGCCAAACTCAATCAGCTGATCAACCACATTGGTCACAACCGCCGAGGACATCGCAAAGCCGATCCCGATAGAGCCGCCGTTGGGCGACAGGATTGCGGTGTTCACGCCAATCACGTCGCCATCCATGTTGAAGAGCGGACCGCCAGAGTTACCACGGTTAATCGCCGCATCCGTCTGGATGTAGTCATCATAGGTACCGGACAGCGCCCGGTTACGCGCTGACACAATCCCGGCGGAAACCGAGAAACCCTGGCCCAGCGGGTTACCCATCGCCATCACCCAGTCACCCACGCGGGCACCTGTGGCGTTACTGTCACCAAATTCCACGAATGGCAGGCCATCCAGATCAACTTTCAAAACCGCGATATCGGTGTTGGGGTCTGTGCCGATCAACTCAGCCGGTACGCCCGGTTCGCCGCCTGGGTAGAACTCGATCAGAATTTCATCGGCCCCTTCGATCACGTGGTTGTTGGTGACAATGAACCCATCTTCAGAGATCACAAAACCAGAGCCCAGCGCCGACGAGCGCCGTGTGCCTTGACCCGGACCGCGATCCAGATCGTTGAAGAAGTCTTCAAAGGGCGATCCTTCGGGCACCAGGCCCTGTGGCCCTGTGCGGCCAGCGACCGTTGTGCTGGTGGTGATGTTCACGACAGATGGGCTGATCTGTTCAGCCAGATCAGCAAAGGTGGCGGGCCGTTCCTGCGCGTTTGCGAATGTGACCTGAGCGAGTACCATCGCGAAAGCGACGGCAAGTGTTGTCACCAATGCCACCACCAAGCGGCGTGCGCGCTGTTGGTCTTGTTGAATTGCGATTGCCTTGGATTTCACGGGGCAAATCTCCTTTGTCTTGGACATGGGGGCACGGGTACGCCAACCCAATTAATTCTCTGATAATCCATGTAGTGCGTCGATTGCGCAACGCAAACTTCGCTACTCACCCCTCAATAGCATGTGAAGGATCGTGTATATCTTGCAATATTTTTCATTTGCGCTTCAGGTAGAGGTCGTAAGTCATGCGTAAGTTCGAGTAATATCAATGTTTTCCCAGTTTCTGTCACCGTCTGTCCTAATCATACTGGCCGGGGGCGTGCAAATTCTGGGCTATCTTTTTATCAATCAAACATACCTGCGCCTCACGATGCTGTGCAGTACATCGCTCTATATCCTCTACTATTTTCACGTTGCTGACACGCCGCTGTGGGGTGCGATTGTGATTTCGACGATGACTTTGGTCGCGATCCTGATCGGTTTGGCGGCCTTATATGCCCGCAATGCCAGCTGGTCCGTTCCAGAGCAACATAAAGACATCTACCCCCTGTTTGACGAGTTGATGCCCGGTGATTTTCGCAAGGTGATGCGGTTGGCCAGCCGCGAAACCCTGACCGCAGATCGCATCGTCACCCGCGAAGGCGAAAACCCTGATGTTTTGATTTTTGTCACCAAGGGCACCTTTCACGTCCAAAAGGGCCGGACCCGGTTCAATGTCCCTGGTCCTACCTTCATTGGTGAGGTAGCCTATCTGCGCGGCACGCCCAGCGCCGCAACAACAGTACTGCCTGTAGGGACCGAGGTAGTGATCTGGCCGCGGGCCACTTTGGCCCGGCATACGCGGACAGCGCCGCGCCTCAAGCTGGCACTGGATGCGCTGATCTCGCGGGATTTGGCAAACAAGGTGTCATTCGCCGTTTCGCCCGATGCTGAACACCACTAGGCAAAGCAAAAAAGGGCCAACCCTCAGGTCGGCCCTTTCTACACAACTTAGCGCGACGCGCTTATTCGGTCGCGCGCCCCAGATCGGACTTCAGGAAGTTGAAGAAGTCATTGTCGGGTGACAGCACCATCGTAGAATTGCCCGGCTGCAAGGAGCGCTGATACGCGGTCATGGAGCGGTAGAATTCAAAGAACTCCGGGTCTGCGCCAAAGGCTTCTGCGAAAATCTCATTCCGGCGGGCATCGGCCTCACCCTGAATGATCTGGCCTTCGCGTTCGGCCTCGGACACCAGTTCGATCACGGTACGATCCGCTTGGGCCCGAATAAGCTGGGCGGCTTCGTTACCACGTGCGCGTTCGTCTGCGGCTTCCCGGTCCCGTTCCGCCTTCATACGCTCATAGGTGGCGTTCAGGTTTTCGATGGGCAGGTCAGTCCGCTTTAGGCGCACGTCGATCACTTGCAAGCCCAGCGCACGCGCCTCAGCAATGGCCGAGTTACGAATACGTAGCATCAATGCTGCACGATCCACCGAAAGGATGTCGTTGGACGATACCGAACCCAGAACCTCACGCGTTTCAGCACGTAGAATGCTGTCCAGACGACGGGCCGCAGCCTCTTCCCCACCGGCACCCACGGCGCGACGGAACTGTTCAACATCAGCGATCCGATACCGGGCGAAGGCATCGACGACCAGACGACGGTCGTCTGATGGTGTCACCTCAAGCGGTTCCAGATCACGACTGAGAATACGGTCGTCATAACGCACGACCTCCTGGATCAGGGGGATTTTGAAACCCAGACCCGGCTCTTCCTGCACCTTCACGATCTGACCAAACTGTAGCACAAGCGCCTTCTGGCGTTCGTCCACGATAAAGACCGACGACAAGGCACCGATCACGATGACCGCAATTGCGGGCAGTAGGAATGCTGACTTACGCATTAATTGGTCCCTCCGGCGTTGGCGGTCGGCGTCCGACGCAGATCATTCAGCGGCAGGTAGGGTACAACACCATTCCCTGCCCCTTCGCCCTCATCTAGAAGGATAATGTCAACACCACCAAGGACGTTTTCCATGGTTTCCAGATAGAGACGTTTGCGCGTTACGTCTGGCGCTTTCTCGTACTCTGCCAAAACGGCTGAGAACCGGCTGGCTTCACCTTCGGCTTCGTTGACCACGCGGGCCCGGTAGCCTTCTGCTTCTTCAAGGATCTGGGCAGCTTGACCACGTGCTTCTGCCACAACGCGGGCCGCGTAACCATCTGCTTCGTTTTGAACCTGAATACGTGCCTGCTCGGCGTCTTGCACCGCGCGGAAGGATGCGATGACCGGCTCTGGCGGATTAGCTTCGTCAAAATTAACACGGATGATGTTCACGCCGGAATTATAACTATCCAACGTTGACTGGATCAGATCGCGCAAACGGTCTGCAATCGCACCCCGGTCACGGTTGAGGATCGGGGCCAGATCGGATTGGGCGATGATCTCGCGCATCGCGGACTCGGCTGTCGCCTCAATCGTTTGGGGCGGGTTTGCCAGGTTAAAGAGATATGTCTGAGGGTCCGTGATGTTCCAGACAACCTGAAAGTCGATATCCACGATGTTTTCATCACCGGTCAGCATAAGACCAGCGTCCATACCGGAACGGCTGGTGCCGATATCAATGTTGCGTTCGGTTGTCACGGCGAGCACTTCACGTGTCACGACTGGCCAAGGCGCGAAGTTCAAACCCGGCTCACCCACGGCAAGGAAATCACCCAAGAAAAGTTCCACTGATTTCTCTTCAGGGCGCACGGTGTAGAAAGACGCACCCAGCCAAGCAATGAGGGCAACAATCATACCAAGGCCAACCATACCGCGTGTGACCTGCGGGCCACCGCCGCCACTGCCGCTTGAACGCCCGCTGCCATCGCCGCCGCCGCCCATTAGTACGCGCAGCTGTTCGCGGCCTTTGTTTACCAGCTCATCAATCTCGGGAATGTTCGGACCGTCATTACCAGGTTTCCGACCACCGCTGTCGCGGTCATCATCATTTCTGCCGCCCGAGCCGTTGTTTCCACCGCCGCCCCAAGGGCCACCGTTATTTCCTGCCATTGTTTCCTATGCTTCCTTTCAGCGATATCCCAAATCGCGGGCTGTCCCCATGCCATGTGTGCCTTGATCTTTCGAAATCAAGCGGTACGCATCGGTTCCTTCATTGTCACCAGTTCTTCGGCCATTGTGGGGTGAACTGCAACCGTGCGGTCGAAATCTTCCTTTGTCGCACCCATCTTAACAGCAATTCCAGCCAATTGGATCATTTCACCTGCGTGATCTGCGACGATGTGACATCCCAGAACCTTGCGCGTTTCGACGCTAACCACAAGTTTCATCAACACTCTGTCATCCCGCCCGGCGAATGCGTGGTTCATGGGTTTGAACGAGGTGCAGTAAATCTCGACCGGTTCGATCTCGCGCGCCTCCTCTTCGGTCAGCCCCACGGTGCCCAGTTCCGGCTGTGTGAAAACTGCTGAAGGGATTAAATCGTGGTCAATGGGCGTGGGGTTGCCTTTGAAGACCGTTTCCACAAACGCCATGCCCTCACGGATTGCCACGGGCGTCAGCTGCACCCGGTTGGTCACGTCACCGATGGCGTAGATCGAAGGCACCGCTGTCTGGCTGTATTCATCCACCTCAATCTCACCCCGACGGCCGACGGTGACGCCAGCGGCCTGCAGCCCCATGTTATCGGTGTTTGGCGCCCGCCCTGTGGCGAACATCACCTGATCATAGACTTTTTCGGTGCCGTTGGTGGCTTTGACCCAGATCCCTTTGCCGTTTGCCCCTTCTGCCAAGTCAACCGGACGGCCATCTTCCATAGGCACACCATGCGTGGCGCCCTTTCGGTCTTCTTGTGTTGCGGCGCGCATTTCAACGATGTTGGTTCCCAGGTGCAGATCGACACCTTTGGCGCGCATTCCTTCGGCGACCAGACCACGGGCTTCATCATCAAAGCCGCGCAGGATTTGCGCGCCGCGATAGAATTGGGTCACTTTGACGCCAAGCCCATTCAGGATGCCTGCAAACTCTGATGCGATGTAGCCACCGCCGACAATCAGGATCGACTTTGGTAATTCCTTCAGTTTGAAAATCTCGTTTGAGGTAATGCCCAACTCAGCCCCCGGCATGTCGGGGATCACGGGACGCCCGCCCGTTGCGACCAGAATATGCTTGGCGGTGAATTCCTTGCCGTTTGACAACACCACGGTGTGCGGATCTTTGACGCTGGCACGGGCATCGACAATCTCAACATTCGAACCATCCAGCAGTTTGCGATAAATCCCTTCGAGGCGGTCCAGTTCCGCATTCATCTGACCGCTGAACTTGGACCAGTCGAATGGTCCGTCCTGCACATCCCAGCCATAGGCGCGGGCATCGTCAAACATCTCAGAGTAGCCCGAGGCAAAAACCATCAGCTTTTTGGGCACACAACCGCGGATCACACAGGTGCCGCCCATCCGGTATTCCTCAGCCAAAGCCACCTTGGCCCCGGTGGCCGACGCGACACGCGCAGCGCGCACGCCGCCAGAGCCGCCACCAATAACGAAAAGGTCGTAGTCGAAAGTCATGATGTGGCTCCGTTTTTGTCGGCCTCAGGTGGGCCTGATGGTAGATTGGGGCGCGCAGCGTTCACCGCAGCAACAATGGCGTCAATGGCATCTGGCGTCAGAGCCTTGCGACTGCAACCGACGTAACGATCTTTCACGTCACTTTGATGCCGGTAGGCAAAGACCAACGCACGCCGGTCTTCACCCATGCTGGCCCATTGCAGTTCATCCCATTTGAAAGACACGGTGCGGAACAGGCGTTCAAACGTCAGCCCATCAGAATCAATGTGACCAAGATTTCTGGCACGTAAGTAGTTGTAGGCGATCACGGCGGCCCAAGCCCCGCACAAGACCCCAATCACCTTTTCAGTCAAGGTTTCTGACGTAAAGAAGCTGTACCACAGCCATGACAACAGCAAAAAATTCAGGATGGTAAAGAAGTGCTGGCGCTGGGTGCGTTTGAATTCCATTGGTCAGGGATCAATCCGCTACATCAGAAAAGATATTGTCGTCATCCAGCACATCAAAGCGGACGACATTGGCCGTATTATTGGTGATGTCGCGCGTTGTGACCCGCCCATCACCGTGCCCCACAATCACCACATCGCAGATATCGATGAACAACCCGTTTTCAACGACGCCGGGGATCTGGTTGATCACAAGGCTCAGTTGGCGCGGGTTGGCAATCCGCTTGAGGTGAAGATCCAGGATGAAGTTGCCTTCATCAGTCACGAAAGGTGCCTCCCCTTTCATGCGCATTGTCACTTCGCGCCCAAGCACATCCATGCCGGTCAGCGTCTCTTCGATCAGGCCTTTCGTGACGGGCAGACCGAAAGGGATGACTTCGACGGGCAAAGGGAAAGCCCCCAACATATCGACCTTCTTGCTGGCGTCGGCAATCACGATCATCTGATCGCTGGCGGTCGCCACTACTTTCTCACGCAGATGCGCGCCGCCGCCACCTTTGATCAGGGTTAGATCGCTGTCGTATTCATCCGTGCCGTCGATAGTCAGGTCGAGCCACTTTGCCTCTTCCAGCGTGACCACCTCGATCCCGACTTTCTCGGCCAGCCGACCGGTACGTTTGGACGTCGGCACACCTTTGATCTTAAGCCCCTCTTCGCGTACCATTTCGCCCAGACATTGCACCAGCCATTCAGCGGTTGAGCCGGTGCCCAACCCCACTCTCATACCGCTTTCAACATATTCGGTGGCTTGCTTGGCGGCGACAAATTTCGCCTTTTCAATAGGTGACATTTCACGCGACATCCGACCCACTCCTCAAAACAATACAGCTGCGTTATAGGCAAGATTGCCGCAGGGTGCGAGGCCCCAATTGACGTTAGCGCCGTCGGTACTTCAGGACGTGCATTTTCATAGGTGAAACGTCGTATTTGAAGAGCGGCAACGCACCTTAGTTCGATACCAAAGTCACATGGAAAAAACTTTGCGCCTGTACTATGCCCCCGACAACGCATCGCTTTGCGTGCGGCTGGCGTTGGAAGAACTGAGTTTGCCCTACGATACGGTTCTTGTTGATCGGTCGGTTGCCGCCCATAAATCAGAGGCTTATCTGGCGCTGAACCCCAATGGCTTGATCCCGGTTCTGGACACACCACATGGCCCGCTGTTTGAAACCGGGGCTATCCTGATGTGGCTTGCCGAAACGCAAGATCGGTTGATGCCAAAGCAGGGGACCTTAGATCGCATGCATGCACTGCAGTGGATGATCTGGCTGGCCAATACCCTGCATCCCAGCCTGCGGATGATGTTCTATCCCACCCAATATGCTGACGATGATCCAGGTCCAACGCGTAAGATGGCTGCGACGCGAGTCAAATCCCAAATGGACCTGTTGTGTGCGGCACAGACCGTGGATTGGCTTGAAGACGATCATCCAAGCATTCACGCCTGTTATCTGGCACCAATGCTGCGGTGGGCCGCCCTTTATGGTGGCGGTGATCAGTGGTTCGATCTGAACCATTGGCCCCGTCTATATGCATTTGCAAAACGGTTTGAGGCGCGCGACAGTGCGCGCAAGGCAGCCGCCGCAGAAGGGTTGGGTGCGACACCCTTTTCCCACCCCTCACCATGCCACCCGCCAGAAGGATCAGCACTTTAAGATGTTTCTCTCCGTCTTCGATATGTTCAAGGTGGGCGTTGGCCCGTCATCGTCCCACACCATCGGCCCGATGGTCGCCGCCGCCCGATTTCTAGATCATCTGCGCGCCCAGCCCTTTGGGGTGGCGGGTGTGCAGGCTTCTTTGCATGGCAGTCTGGCCTTTACAGGCGTGGGCCATGCTACGGATCGCGCGGTTATTCTGGGCCTCGCAGGTATGCGCGCGGATGACTATGATGCGGATAAGGCCGGGGCCGAACTGGCGCGCATCACGGCTGAACACAACGTCACACCAGAAGGTCTGGGCACGCTGAAGTTTCACCCCAAAGATGATCTGATCTTTGACTATGGTCCCGCCCTGCCCGGTCACGCCAACGGGATGATCCTGCGAGGAACCGATGCGCAAGGCGATGTCATTACCCAGGTGACCTATTATTCAATTGGCGGTGGCTTTGTGCTGACCGAGGCCGAACTGGCTTCGGGTAAGGACAGTGATACCGGCGCGCCTGTTCCTTTCCCATTTCATAGCGCCCAGGAAATGCTGGATATGGCCGATATGTCGGGCAAGAGCATTGCCGAAATGAAGCGCACCAATGAGTTGTCACGCATGCCCGGGGCCGATCTGGACAAAGGCCTCGCCCGTATTTGGGAGGTCATGAACGGCTGCATCAACCGAGGTCTGGAAGCCGAAGGCATATTGCCCGGTGGTTTGCATGTGCGCCGCCGCGCCAAGGGCATCCATGATGCGTTGCAGGCCGAGCGGGGGATGAACCTGACCGCGCCGCATACAATCAATGATTTCATGTCCACCTATGCGATGGCCGTGAACGAAGAGAATGCCGCTGGTGGTCAGGTTGTGACAGCGCCCACAAATGGGGCCGCCGGGGTGATCCCCGCAACGATACGCTATTGGCTGGATCATGTGCCCGGCGCGACAGCGACCCGCGTGCCGGAGTTTCTGCTGACAGCGGCAGCGATTGGGGGGTTAATCAAGTATAACGCCTCAATCTCGGGTGCAGAATGTGGCTGTCAGGCCGAAGTCGGCAGTGCAGCAGCAATGGCCGCTGGTGGCCTTGCAGCCGTTCTTGGAGGGACACCTGAACAGATCGAAAATGCCGCAGAAATTGCGCTGGAACATCATTTGGGCATGACGTGTGATCCGGTGAAAGGGTTGGTACAGGTGCCCTGCATTGAACGAAACGGATTGGGCGCGATCAAAGCTGTGTCGGCCGCGTCGCTGGCCCTGCGGGGTGATGGTGTGCATCTGGTGTCGCTGGACGTGGCGATTGAAACGATGCGGCAAACCGGCGTGGACATGAGCGAGAAGTACAAGGAAACCGCTTTAGGTGGTTTGGCGGTGAACGTCCCGAACTGCTAGATCAAATCGGTGTCAGATCTGACGTCTTAGGTGGCGTTTTTTAGGTCCGGATGAAAACCACGAACGGTGTGCATTGCGGCCATATGCCTGCCCAACTAGGGTGGTGAAATGACAACGGATCGTCCTTTTCTTGGTGTGATGCTGATGCTGGCCTTTTGTGTGTTGGCCCCATTGGGAGACAGCATTGCCAAACTGCTGGGCGGTGTCGTGGCGCTGAGTGTGCTGATCCTCGTGCGCTTTGGGCTGCAGGCTGCCATCCTGTTGCCGCTTGTCGCGCTGGGGGGAGCGGGTTTCGGTTACCAGCGGGTATTCTGGGATGGACGCTGGTCCGCACCGCTTTGCATATTCTGGGCATCGGTTTGATGTTCAGTGCCTTGCGCTATCTGCCGCTGGCTGATGCGCTGGCCATCGCCTTTGTGATGCCTTTCATCATGTTGCTACTGGGTCATTTTGCGATGGGAGAGCATGTCGGTGTGCACCGCATGATGGCTTGTACGGTGGGGTTTGTCGGCACCCTTTTGGTCATTCAGCCCAATTTTGTAGAGGTCGGCTACCCAGCTTTGCTGCCCTTGGGGGTTGCTGTGGTCTTCGCCCTGTTCATGATGGTGACGCGCAAGATTGCCCGCGCACTCGATCCAATCAAGTTGCAAGCGATCAGCGGGGTGCAGGCTACTGTGATCTTGACAGCGGTCATCCTGCTGTTGCCAACCACCTTTGGCGCCGTGTCGTTTCAGTTCGATGCGTGGACATGGATGCTGCTGGCGGCCCTTGGCCTGATCGGCACTTTTGCGCATCTTTTCATGACATGGAGCCTGCGATTTGCCCCGGCCTCCACCCTGGCCCCGATGCAATACCTGGAAATTCCGTTTGGCACGGCGATTGGCTGGTTGATTTTCGCCGATTTGCCCAATGGTCTGGCGGCCTTGGGTATTTGCATCACGGTGGGTGCTTAAGCCTTTACATCATTCTGCGCGAGCGGCGGCTTGCAAGGCAATCGGCAGAAGCGCCCGCGGCAGTGTGATCAGAACGGGACCGTCGGTGTCGATGCTGATGGATCCACCGGAAGCCGCATTGGAAGGGCTGGAAAAGCCATTCAGCGTCATGCACATGTTTTGAAACGGCCATTGCAAACCGGATACCGTCACGTTTGCCATCCCCACCGGCGTGATCGACACTCTTGTATCCCTGTCGGCCTGAAATGCTGTCCGCCCCAAGGGCGCAATGAAACTGACGTCTTCGGCGTCGATTAGGATCACCGCCTTGTCCATGTGCTGCGCCATGACATTGAGCACCGACAACGTATGATCGAGCCGTCCCCCTGTGAAACCAAGCCCGAGAATGCAAGGCGCATCAATGCGGGTGAGCGCCTTTTCGAAATCTGTCGTCGATTGTTCGGCGATGTGATGCAGACACCCCGTAAATGCGGCACGGGCCTGATCAGACAGGCTATCAAGATCACCGACGACGGCAGCGGGTGTCACATTGGCCGCCAACAGGTGATCTGTGCCGCTATCAACCCCAACAAAGCACTCAACCAGGGACAAAACCGCCGAAATCGCATCTTTTGCAATTGGCGCTCCCCCTACGAGGCAGACTGGTTTATCACTTGAAACAATGGTTTTGTTTGGCAATGATTGCACCTCTATTCACAAACATTCCCCAAAAGGGTCACATTATGATCCTCAATGGAACGTGTTGTTGTTTTCAATTAAGAACCAATGTCTGTCCAGCGCTTGCCGCTGATCAATGAAAGAAAGCGTTTATTCATGGATGAAAATACCAAAGTTCTTGATGTGACCTATGGCAACTTCTCTTGTCGCCTGGAAGGTTTTGACGATTCTGTCGAGACAATGAAAGTGGTCGTATCTTTCTTTCACGATTTGGCAGGCCATGACCGGTTTATGGACACAGAGCCCCTGGCCCCTGACATGCAGACCTTGGCACGCCTAACCGAAGAGCAGAGTGGACAACCCGTTGAGGCCGAAGGGCATGACAACAAAGTCAGCCTGCGTGTGCGCACTGAGGTCGTTGAGGAAGACGTGGCTGATGACGATGTTGCCGAGGATACCTCGGACGAGACCGTCGCAGAACAACCCATTGCCGAAGACTTCGTTGACGAAGCTGATACCGAAAGCGTTGCTGACGATCTGTCCAGCGTGGCTGAAAAGTTGCAGCGCATGCGCGCGGCGACGGCGCGCAAAGTTCCTCCAACCAGCGAGGACTATTCTGAGGACCTGCCCGAGGCACCCGCTACCAACCCGCTATCCCAACGCCTGAACGAATTGGTGCAACGCACCACGCAATCTGAGCGGGACATGGATGCAGCGCAAGAGCCTGCGGGCGTCGACGAACCGGCTGAAGACACCGCCGAGGCAGATGTTCCTGAACTCGATCAGATTTCAGGCGATGATGCTATTGACGCAGAGGATATGAACGTCTTTAGCGATCTCAACGCTGACACCGCAGAAGACACCGCCCAAGGCGATGCCGTCATGTCGGAAGATCTGATGGAAGAGCCTGCTCTTGACGTTGCTGAAGTAGAAGACGACCAGGCTGAAACACTATTGCCTGAGGCCGCCGTAGCTGAGGCCATGCTACACGACGAAGCGGCAATAGATCAGCCCGAAGGCGACGTTTCTGATGCGGAAGCTTTTTTGGAAGATACAGAGCTAGAAGCATTCCTCGCCGAAGAGGAGGCCGCCGAGGCTGAAGAAACCGCTCAGCAAGATGATGCCACAGCAGGCGAAGACGGTGTGGAGCCGGAATCCGATGCATCTGATGCTGATGATGCCGAAGACGTGGCACAAGATGAAGAGGCCCCCTTGGTGCTGACCTCTGCGGACAAAGCCGATGAAGAAACGTCAGAAGATGATCACGACGATTACAACGACGATGATGAGTTCGACCTTGAGGCGGAAGTTGCCAAGGTAGAGGCCGAAATCGCAGCACGTCAGGGCAATGAATTTGCGCGCCGCGGTCTGCCCCGCCATGTCGAAGACGCCATGAGCCGGATCATGTCGCAGACGGATCAACACCTTAATCAGCCGGAAAACCGCCGCCATCGCGATGCGTTTGCCCAGTTGAAGGCCGCTGTTGCCGCTACGGAAGCTGCCCGCCAATTGGGCGACAAGGGAACGACAAAACCGGACCCCGATGAGGTGTACAAGGACGATCTTGGCGCCCATGAAGCCAAGGACAAAAGCGAGGTCAAAGGAACACCGCCGCTGAAACTTGTCAAATCCCAAGAGGTGAAGCCTGCTGGCAATACGCTCAGCAAAGAGGCCACATTGGCGTCTCAGTCTGCGCCAGAGAGCGATAGCGCGGCAGACGCCCCATCGGCCCGTCTACGTCAAATTGCGACCATGAAAGAGGCTGAAGTTGCCCAAGAGGGTGATGATTTTGCGGCGTTTATCGCATCTCACGGGGCCACAGATCTTGCTGACAAACTGGAAGCCGCAGGTGCCTACATTTGTTTTGTAGAGGGCGAGGCTGACTTCTCGCGCCCGCAGGTGATGAAGCTGGTTCAGTCTGCGACAAGCGCTGAGATTTCACGCGAAGATGGCCTGCGTAACTTTGGCCGCCTGTTGCGGCAAGCCCGGTTGATCAAACTGGAAAACGGGCGTTTTCAGGTATCTGAGAACACCCAGTATCGCCCCGAAGGGCATCAGGCCGCGCAGGGTTGATCATTTTCAGACCAATCATTGAAAAGGCGGGGTCATGCCCCGCCTTTTTCATTGCTGCTGTGGTGGTTCATTGGGGTCCGGCTGTCCGATCCCTTTGAAAACCCATTTCAGCGGGAAGGCCCAGCCGATACCCAAGGCGACATAGGCGAAAAGCTCGACCACAAGTGGAAACCGGATTTCCTGTGTCATCATGTAGCTCATGATCGTCACAGCTAAGATGATGTAAACCGGCAGGCCGATCACCAGCACAAAAATCGCCAGTCGTTTACG
The DNA here is from genome assembly GCF_037892195.1 of Yoonia sp. GPGPB17. Lineage (NCBI taxonomy): Bacteria > Pseudomonadati > Pseudomonadota > Alphaproteobacteria > Rhodobacterales > Paracoccaceae > Yoonia > Yoonia sp. GPGPB17. The sequence goes on along the minus strand of NZ_JATACI010000002.1, from coordinate 54,645 downwards.
CGCTTTGTATTGCATGTGTCCTCAGTCCGCGAAGGGGTCTGTCACCAGAATGGTGTCGTCTCTTTCTGGTGAGGTAGAAACTAGGGCGACGGGGCATTGGATCAACTCCTCAATGCGGCGCACATATTTGATGGCCTGCGCAGGTAGATCGGCCCATGAGCGCGCGCCTTCGGTGGATTGCGCCCAGCCCTCGATCTCTTCGTAAATCGGTTTGCAACGCGCCTGTTGGTCGGCTGCCGTGGGCAGATAATCGAGCGTTTCGCCGTCGAGCTCATAGCCCACGCAAATCTTGAGGGTTTCAAACCCGTCCAAAACATCAAGCTTTGTCAAAGAAATACCAGTCACACCGGATGTCGCACAGGTCTGCCGCACCAAAGCGGCATCAAACCAGCCACAGCGCCGTTTGCGCCCTGTGACCGTCCCAAACTCGTGTCCGCGGGTGCCAAGACGGTGGCCATCTTCATCGTCCAGTTCTGTCGGGAACGGTCCCTCGCCGACGCGCGTGGTATAGGCTTTGACGATCCCCAGCACATAGTCGATGGCGGTCGGCCCGACGCCGACGCCCGTAGCCGCTTGCCCGGCGATGACATTGGACGAGGTCACGAAGGGGTATGTGCCAAAGTCGATATCCAACAGCGCGCCCTGTGCGCCCTCAAAAAGGATACGTTTGCCCGCTTTGCGCTTTTCGTTCAGCACTTTCCAGACCGGGGCGGCGTAAGGCAGGATTTCCGCAGCAATCTCTTTCAGCTGGGCGACCAGTGCATCGCGATCAACCGGCTCAATCCCCAGCCCCTTGCGCAACGGATCATGGTGCTGAAGCGCGCGGTCAACGCGCGATTCCAATGTTGCCGCATCCGCAAGGTCGGCAACGCGGACCGAACGACGACCAACCTTGTCTTCATATGCCGGGCCAATGCCGCGCCCGGTTGTGCCGATTTTGGTGCCCTTGCTGGCCGCTTCTTCGCGCGCGCGATCCAATTCACCGTGGATGGGCAGGATCAGCGGCGTGTTTTCGGCGATCATCAGGGTTTCAGGGTTGATCGCAACGCCTTGTTCCTGAATGGATGCAATCTCCTTCACCAGATGCCACGGGTCCAACACCACACCGTTGCCGATCACCGAGAGCTTGCCACCGCGCACAACGCCAGAGGGCAGTGCGTTCAGCTTGAACACCTCGCCATCAATGACCAGCGTATGGCCCGCATTATGCCCGCCCTGAAAGCGCGCGATCACGTCAGCCCGTTCCGAGAGCCAGTCAACGATCTTGCCTTTGCCTTCATCGCCCCACTGGGCACCGACGACCACAACATTTGCCATAAGATTCTTTCCCTTTGCAGATTGCGTGCCCCCTATATCGGCGCGCTTGCCCCGGCGAAACCGCAAACTTGATTTTAGCCCTGCAACATGACCTTGCTCGCACGTCAATACCGGCTTTCAGGACACGAATACATCTGTCTTCAATCACGTTTGAGCATTGGGCAGTCGGGGACATTCAGCACCCCATGAAGCCGCTTTGCTGTTTGTATCAGATGCACTTCACTGCCTTTGCGACCGATCAACTGTGCACCAATGGGTAACCCATTGTTGTCCAACCCCAAAGGCATCGTCACAACCGGATGGCCGGTTAAGGAAATGGGTGTCACAAAAGCCGTCAGGGCATCAAAGTAGTTTTCCGCCTGCCCATTGATGAACAATGGTTCGGCGTAGTCCCGTACGCCATTTCGGTCGCTGGTTGGCACCATATGTTTGAAAACAGACGTTGCGGTCACCGGAAGCACCCAAACGCCGTTATCGCCCAGAAAGGAATCTAGCGCATCGGAAAGGGTTGCTTTCTCAGAAAGTGCGGCATCGTAGTTTTTGCGATTGTGGCGGTACCCTCGCATGACATTGGCGAGAAACTCTGGCGACCGGCGCGCGCTTGCCCGGCTTGTGATGCGGGCAAGAAGACGCACCAGAGCGGGCATTAACGCACCCGTCTCGTAGCCCATGATCTCACCAAAGGCACGACGGGCTTGTCTAAACCCAAAGTTGACCGGATGTGCGGTGGCCACCTGAAACCCGGCTGTTTTCCATGCCGCTGTCGCCATACCGAAACAGCGCACGATACTGTCACATGTGTTTATGCCGCCATCGGTGCTCCAATAGATCTGCGGCATTGCGAACGCACTTTGCACCGCTTCAGGCGAAGGCTGCATATGGCGCCACGCCAATGCCAGATCATCGGGGTTTCTGGCAATCGGTCCCATGCGGGCAAAGTGTTTCAGCGGCGAGGCGCCGTCCGCCATCATCCCTTCATTTGGCAAGGCCTCCTCTGAGGGCAGCAAGCTGAAAACACCGCAAAAAGATGCGGGAATGCGCAATGAGCCGCTAAGGTCCGTGCCGATGTCGAGAAAGCTGAGACCTGCCGCCACGGCGGCTGCGCCGCCCCCGCTGCTGCCACCGGTGGTATAGTCCAGATTCCAAGGGTTGTTGGTAGTCCCAAACAGCGCGTTGCTGCATTGAAAATCCATGGCAAATGGCGGCAGGTTGGTCTTGGCGATAACATGCGCGCCTGCTTGCAAGAGCCTTTCGACCACAGGTGCCGTCTGGGTGGGTCGAAAATCTTTATGACGTTCTGAGCCAAAGGTGCAGGCCATGCCGTGACAATGGATCTGGTCTTTAACTGTGATCGGCAATCCGGCCAATGCCCCGCCCGCACCGGTGCCCGCCCCGTCATTCATAGCGACAATTGCTTTGATCTCAGGATTGAGACTTTGGATGCGGTCCCGTTGGTGTTGCGTGATCTCTGCGGCAGTGAACTCGCCTGATTGCAGGGTTTTGACCATTTGGGTCGCGGTGTATTGATGAAGGGGCATGTGAACGTCCTCGCAAATTGAATTCGAAGCCGAAGTAACAAGCTGCCACCGGGCTTGCTGTTCCGATCATGCTTTTTTGACAGGAATGTATATCTGGGTCAGCGGGCCTGCTTTATCGGCTCCTCCGGACGGCCCGAGATAGGCTTCGAAGGGGATATCATCGCGCAATAGAAAGTCTGTCTGCGGCACCCAGTTGCGGTAAATCTGGTTCCATGTCTGATAAAGGAAACTATAATTTCCCCAGTGCTGAAACACTGCCCATGTGCCGCCTGCAAACATGTGCCAGTCCTTGCTCCAGTCATTCTCAGTTCGTGCAGAGAACGCACCGCCAAACCAGACCGGAACAGTGTCATCGTTCAGCGCCTGCGGTGCATTTGGAAAGCAGCTCATCACATACAGGTTCGGGGGTGTTTCGACGGCGCGCAGCAGCGCAAACTGCTGGCCAACATCGCCATCGTTCTTGCGAAAGAACTGCCCGCCAAGCGTGCCCGACGACTTGCGGAACTGAAAATGGAACGGTTTGAGCGTGACGATATCAACGGGCGCAATCATCTTGCCAGCTGGTGCACTGACAAGGAACGGTCGGTCCTGATCAACCCCTTTTTGCGCGACATCGGGGTTGGCACGAAAATCCGAAGGGCTAACGCCAAACTGCTTCCTGAAGGCCTTGGAAAACGCGCTGTGGGTTTGGAAACCACATTCCAGTGCAAGTTGCAGGACATTGGTTTTTGGGTTCCTTGCAAGGGCCAGCGCAGCCACCTCTAGCTTAAGCGCACGATGATATAGCGGTTCACGGTTTCGCCGATGTAGGCGCAGAACAATCGCTGGAAGTGAAAAGGTGACAGATCGGCGTGTTTGGCGATGTCGGGTATCCGCAAAGGCGCGGATAGATGGGCTTCGATGTATCTGAGGGCCTTTGCGATCCTGGCCCGGTTTCTGTCCTGATTTTTCATGCCAGCAGATTACCAATTGCCGGATGGATTCCCACGACAATCGCAGTTGGGTGCAAGACGGCTCGATCCGCAAAGGTCTGGACAGCCCAAACCCACCCCGGCATTGTCACGGCACCAAAAGAAGTGAGGCGTATCATGGGTTTCGTTATCCGTTGGATTTTTGCATTTGTGTTGCTGGCCGCGACCTATAACCCAACCGAATGGAACTACATCCGTTGGGCGATGGAAAATGCGGACTCCAACCTGTCAATGACGGTGCTGTTGGGGTTGGTTCTGTTCGTGGGCTACATCATCTATCTGCGCGCAACCCTGCGGTCGATTGGCATATTTGGGATGATCCTAATTCTGGCGGTTGTCGGCACGCTGTTGTGGGTGCTGTTTGATCAGGGCGTGATCAGTCTTGATAATCCATCTGTCAATGCCTGGATTGGTATCTTTGCCCTTTCCATCGTTCTGGCCGTTGGGCTGTCCTGGTCCATCGTGCGCCGCAGGCTGACGGGACAGGCCGACATGGACGATGTTGACGAATAAGCTTGGTTTCAGGGGTTGCGGGAAAGCCTCGCAGCTTTTAGATACCGCGTGTTCGCGAACGCCCCGAAAGGTCCATTGATGGAAAATGTCGTCCTTATCATTCACCTGATCCTTGCGCTCAGCCTGATCGGTACTGTGCTGTTGCAGCGGTCCGAGGGTGGTGGTCTTGGCATGGGCGGCGGCGGCGGCGGTGCAACAGGCTCGCGCCCGGCGGCAACGGCGATGAGCAAATTCACCTGGGCCTTGGCGGCGGCATTCATCTGCACCTCTATTGCGCTGACACTGATTGCGGCAAGTAACACGGCGGGCTCTTCCGTCGTAGATCAATTGGGGATCGAGTCGGGCGATGACGGTGTGTTGGTGCCGGACTTTGGTGACAGCCTTCTGCCCCCGTCTTTGGACAGCGATGACCCGCTGGTGCCAGCAAGCGAATAACCACTAGCAGTTGCCCTACTGCGACGTCGGGCAACATCATGTTGGGTCAGCGGTTGCCAATCGCGCCCGAATCCACTATAGGTCAAATCCCGTGATGATGCGTATTTTCGGGTACGCTTTCCCACAGATTTGGAATTTTTCACGGGGGTCCCCTGACAATGGCGCGATTCATATTTATTACCGGCGGCGTTGTCTCCTCACTTGGAAAAGGTCTTGCATCAGCTGCGTTGGGGGCATTGTTGCAGGCCCGCGGCTATTCGGTGCGCTTGCGCAAGTTGGACCCCTATCTGAACGTTGATCCCGGTACGATGTCTCCGTTTGAGCACGGCGAAGTCTTTGTAACGGACGATGGGGCCGAGACAGATTTGGATCTTGGCCACTACGAACGTTTCACCGGCGTGCCCGCGCGCAACACAGATTCGGTTAGTTCAGGGCGCATCTATTCGACTGTCTTGGAAAAAGAGCGCCGTGGCGATTATCTGGGTAAAACCATTCAGGTTGTTCCGCATGTGACCAACCAGATCAAGGACTTCATCAGCATCGGCGAAGATGAAGTCGATTTCATGTTGTGTGAGATCGGCGGCACCGTGGGTGATATTGAAGGCCTGCCATTCTTCGAGGCCATCCGTCAGTTTGCCCACGACAAGCCGCGCGGCCAGTGCATTTTCATGCATTTGACGCTGCTGCCTTATCTGGCGGCCTCGGGCGAGTTGAAGACCAAGCCAACCCAGCACTCGGTCAAGGAACTGCAGTCCATTGGCATTGCGCCGGATATTCTGGTGTGTCGGTCCGAGCAGCCGATCCCGGAGAAAGAGCGCGAGAAGATTGCCCTGTTCTGTAACGTGCGAAAACAATGCGTTGTCGCCGCTTACGACCTGAAATCTATCTATGAGGCCCCGCTGGCCTACCATGAGCAGGGTCTTGATCAGGCGGTTCTGGATGCTTTCGGCATTTCCCCGGCCCCGCAACCAAAACTGGATGTATGGCATGATGTCTACGACCGTATTCACAACCCCGAAGGCAAGGTGAAGGTCGCAATTGTTGGCAAATACACTCAGCTTGAGGATGCTTATAAATCCATTGCCGAGGCGCTGACACATGGCGGCATGGCCAATCGTGTGAAGGTCAAAATCGAATGGGTGGATGCCGAACTGTTCGACAATGAAGATGCGACCCCTTTCTTGCAGGGCTTCCATGCGATCCTTGTCCCCGGCGGCTTTGGTGAGCGCGGCACGGAAGGGAAAATCAAGGCGGCGCAATTCGCCCGCGAAAAGAATATCCCTTACCTCGGCATCTGCCTTGGCATGCAGATGGCGGTGATTGAAGCGGCGCGCAACGTGGCGGGTATGGCCAAGGCCGGGTCCGAGGAGTTTGACCATGAGGCGGGCAAAAAGCGTTTTGAACCCGTGGTGTATCACCTCAAGGAATGGGTACAGGGCAACCACAAAGTCGCCCGCAAGGCTGATGATGACAAAGGGGGCACCATGCGACTGGGTGCCTATGATGCGACACTGACCGAAGGATCAAAGGTGGCCGCGGTCTATGGTGGTACGGCGATCGAAGAACGTCACCGCCACCGCTATGAGGTGGACATCAAGTACCGCGAGACGCTGGAGAAGGCGGGATTGCAGTTTTCCGGCATGTCGCCTGATGGCAAACTGCCCGAGATCGTCGAGTGGCAAGATCACCCCTGGTTTATCGGGGTGCAGTTCCATCCCGAGCTGAAGTCGAAACCCTTTGCGCCCCATCCGCTGTTTGCTGATTTTGTGCGGGCCGCAGTAGAGACATCGCGCTTGGTTTAGCGCGTAACCAGAACTTAAAACCCGAACGTGATCCGCCGTGTTAGGACGATGCTGCCGCTGATCTGATCATCAGATTCTGTGATTGGGCTGTCGGCTGCATCATCCAGCAACTGTTCATATTGCAACGTGCCGACCACTTGCCAATCATCATTAATAGCATATGTCGCCTCGGCCTTGACCACGGCGCTCATCAGACCGGCATTAGCATCAAAGGCATCAAAGTCGCTTGTGCCAGCTTCGGCGTCCGTGACCCCGAAATAGGTTTGGGCATAGTCGTCATCCCCCAGCAAAATGCGCGGGCCCGCCTTGAATGTGAACTGATCGCTGGGTCTGAAAAAGACGTCAGAGCCAAGTTCAGCTACGAAGGACTCGTGCCCGAAGGCACCGTAGCGCAGTTTGGCGAAGACCTCATAGTCGGGTGCGCGGTAGGCCAACCCGCCACCGATTTCCAAGGTAGGGTCGATGTCTTCCAAACCGGTAAGCTCGCCAAACTCATCCGCATCACGCGCCCCGATAAAGCGGATAGAGGGCGCGAACCGCAATCCGGTCGCGCGGTCATTGCGATCGCGTGAGATGTCGCCAAACTGAAAGCGTTCGAGCCGGAATTTCACACCAACACCGGGATCAAGGTCTTCATCACCAAAATAACCCGGCTCCAGCGATGGCCCTACGCCAAAGCGGAATTCGATACCGTTTGCTTGCTCTTGCGCGGATACCGCCAATGGCGATGTGATCAGCAGGGCAGAGAGGGTAAGGCGGTGCAGCATGTTTTGGTCCTCTTATTTGCGCTGTGAGAGGTAGCACGGTCTTTCGGTTGCGCAACCCCGCAGACAGATAGACAGCGTCATCTTGCTGCACTAAGCCGCTGCCATAGAACACAGGAGCACCGATGCTTTCCTATCAACACATCTATCATGCTGGCAATCTGGCCGATGTGCATAAGCACAGCATGCTTGCCTGGGCCTTGGCATACATGACCCGCAAGGACAAACCCCTGTCATATCTGGAAACCCATGCAGGCCGGGGTCTTTATGATTTGCAGGATGCAGCCACACTCAAGACCGGTGAAGCGGCAAAGGGGATTGCCCTAGCGCAGGATTGGTTCGCCGCTGATCACCCTTACGCGCAAGTCTTGGGCCGCATTCACGCCAAACACGGGACGGATGCCTATCCCGGATCACCCTTGATCGCCGCCGAAAGCCTGCGGCCTAGCGATACGATCCACCTGTCCGAGTTACACCCTCAAGAATTTGCGGCCCTGCAAGACAACATGGCCCCCTATGGCGGCATCTTTCGCCAGAAAGACGGGTGGGAGATGGCGATGTCGCTCTGCCCGCCAGAGCCGCGCCGTGGGTTGCTGTTGATTGATCCGTCGTTTGAGGTGAAATCCGACTACGACACGATCCCCGGGATAATTGCCAAACTGCACCGCAAATGGGGCGTTGGCGTGATCATGCTGTGGTATCCGATCCTGACGGACGCCCCCCACAAGCCGATGGTCAATGCATTGCAGGCGGCAATCCCAGACGCTGTGACACATGAGGTCAGCTTCCCTCCGGCCCGACCGGGGCATCGCATGGTGGGCTCGGGGCTATTTGTGGTGAATGCCCCTTATGGGTTCGCAGAAGAGGCCACGCGATTGACTAACCTCTTTCAAGACAGGCTGTCGCAGCCTATGTAGAACAGATGTTTCAAGATTTGCTCCGGCGTTTGACCGCCCCCGAACCCGCACAATTGCCCGAACTGGATTGCCGTCTGGCCCTTGGCGCCTTGCTCGTCCGCATCGCGCGCACTGATGGCGATTATGCCGATGTTGAGATCGCGCAGATCGACAAGGCACTGATGGCCCGCTATGATCTGTCGCCGTTTGAAGCCGCCGCCCTGCGCAAAGAGTGCGAGGCGCTCGAAGCTGAAGCGCCCGACACCGTGCGTTTTACCCGCGCAATCAAAGACACCGTGTCTTACGACAACCGCGTCAGCGTCATTGAGGCACTTTGGTCTGTGGTTATGGCGGATGGTGTGCGGGATGACGAAGAAGACAGCATGATGCGCATGACTGCATCCTTGCTGGGCGTATCCGATCAGGACAGCCACCGTGCCAGGCTCAAGGTCAGCGCTGGATGATTGCCAGCCTGCCGATGTATGCGACCCCGCTGACGGCTGGGGCCGATGCACGGTTTTGGGGTTTGATCCGCGATCATCTGCGCGTCTTGGGACATGGTGCACCTGATCAGCTAACGCTTACACCCCCTGATCTGATGGCGCATTGGCGCGACCCTGCACTGCTCTTTTCGCAAACCTGTGGCCTGCCGTTTCGCGCCACTTTGAAAAACGACGTGACCCTCATCGGAACTCCGGATTATGGGATCGACGGGTGCCCGCCGGGGTACTACCGCAGCCTGATCATTGCCCGGCAAGAGGACCGCCGTGCGGCACTCTCAGATTTTCGAGATGCACGCTTTGCGCATAACGATCCGATGTCTCAATCCGGGTGGGCCGCGCTGGCCTTGGAAACACCGGAGGTTTTGCAGGGCTCACATTTGTGCACAGGCAGCCACCGCGCCTCCGCGTTGGCAGTTCGGCACAGCGAAGCGGACTTTGCAGCAATTGATGCTGTCACGTGGCGGCACCTGACAGCGGTCGGAGAAACCACTGGTCTCAAGATCGTTCACGCCACCCAGCCCAGCCCCGGCTTGCCATATGTCACCGCAAAAAACGGACCCGCTGACGCGCTCTTTACAGCGATCTCTCAGGCTATTGCCGCCCTCGATCCGGATGACCGCGCCGCACTCTATCTGATAGACCTTATTGCGGTTCCGCCCAGCGCCTATGATCTGCCCATGCCGCCCAGTCCTGAAACAATCCCGTCTTAACGTAGGGTCAATCCGCCACTTACCGTTGCAAACCTGCGCAAAATCGGCACTACTTCGCGCTGGAACTATGAAAAGCTACCTCACGTGACAAACGCTGCCCCCGTTATTGAAATTCGTAACCTGCACAAGGCCTATGGCGATCTTGAGGTCTTGAAAGGCGTCGATATCGTGGCGCCTGCGGGCCATGTTGTGTCGCTGATCGGGTCGTCCGGCTCCGGCAAATCGACGCTTTTGCGCTGTGCCAACCTGTTGGAAGACAGCCAGCAGGGCGATGTGTTATTTTGCGGCGAGCCCGTCAACTGGAAAGGCATGGGCGCGCACCGCCACCCCGGCGATCATGCCCAAATGATCCGCATCCGCACCAACCTGTCGATGGTGTTTCAGCAGTTCAATCTCTGGGCCCATATGACGATCTTGCAGAACGTGATGGAGGCCCCGGTCACCGTGCTGAAGCGCGACAAGGCCGAGGTTGAGGCCGCAGCCCGCAAATATCTGGCCAAGGTTGGGATTGGCGACAAATGCGACGTCTATCCCGCCCAACTGTCGGGCGGGCAACAACAACGGGCCGCCATCGCGCGCGCCCTGTGCATGGAACCCAAGGCGCTGCTCTTTGATGAACCAACCAGCGCTTTGGACCCTGAACTTGAGCAGGAAGTCGTGAAGGTGATCAAGGATCTGGCCGCCGAGGGGCGCACCATGATCATCGTCACCCACGATATGCGTCTGGCCGCTGATGTCAGCGACCACGTTGTCTTTCTGCACCAAGGCAAAATCGAAGAGGAAGGCCCCCGGCCGACCTCTTCGGCAACCCAAAAACCGAACGGCTGCAGGGGTTTCTGTCAGCCACGGTTTCATAAATCATCAACTCGGGAGAAAACTGATGAAAAACCTTATCCTTTCGACGGTCGCACTGGCCATCGCAGGTTCCGTGACATTCGCAGACGGTCATTCCGTCGTACGTCTGGGGACTGAAGGCGCCTACCCTCCATATAACTTCCTCAACGATGACGGCGAAGTCGACGGGTTTGAGCGTGAAGTAGGTGATGAGATTTGCGCACGCGCTGAACTGACCTGTGAGTGGGTCACCAACGAGTGGGACAGCATCATCCCGAACCTTGTCTCGGGCAACTACGACGTGATCATCGCGGGCATGTCCATCACGGATGAGCGTGATGAAGTGATCGACTTTTCACAAGGCTACACACAGCCTGATCCATCGGCGTATCTTGCCATGTCACCCGACGTAGATCTGGAAAACGGCGTACTGGCCGCCCAGACAGGCACCATTCAGGCCGCGTTTATCGCAGCAACAGGTGCAACCTTGCTGGAATTCGCAACACCTGACGAAACAGTTGCTGCGGTAAAAGCCGGCGAAGCGGATGCCGTTCTGGCCGACAAATCCTTCCTGCAGCCGATTGCTGATGCAGATGGTGAAGTCATGCTGCTGGAGCAGGAAGAGCTGATCGGTGGCGGCGTTGGCCTGGGCGTGCGCGAAAGCGACGGCGAGTTGCGCGAAACACTGGATGCGGCGATCACGTCGATGAAAGAAGACGGATCGCTGAATGAACTGATCGCGAAATGGGGCGTCGGCGAGCAGTTCTAAGCTGGCCAATCCAATGCACGTATTTGAGGGCTGCCAGTGATGGCGGCCCTTTTTATTTGTCCGCGAAACGGTCCGGGCGGTAAGGCGCAAGCATTGCAGCGTCTGTGTTGTCCAGCTGTCCGGTGATATCTTTGGCAACCAGCTCTGCAATGATTGGCCCCAGTGTGATGCCCGAATGCAGCACGGCGACATAGGCCCCGTCCGCGATCGGCCCGACGATGGGCAGGCCATCTTGTGGCATGGGGCGTTCGGCGCGGGTCACCTCGGTCCAATCCGCGTTCTCCAAGCCGCCGAAAACATTGCGCAACCGGGCGATGGTATCATCCGCCGCGGCGGTCGGTGTTTGCGTCAGCTCCTCGGCGGTATCGCCTTGGTGGCCCACAGCAACCGGCATCAGAATTTGCCCGGATGGTTCCTGCCTGATCTCACCGTGGGGTGTGGCGAGGATGTGGTGCAAGACTTTCTTCTGCGGTGACGTACGCAGGATATAGGCAGGACGTGGGACAAGCGGGATCTCACAGTCGATGGTGCGCGCGATTGCAGTGGTCCCAGTTCCGGCGACGATGACGACTTGATCGGCATCCAAGTCCCCCTGTGATGTTTCAATGCCCATAACCCGCCCGTTCCGCGACTTGAGGCCCAAGACAAAGAGATTGCGGATCAGCTTTGCTCCGCGTGCTTGCGCGGCACGAAGGAAGTGTCGTGTCAGGTCCGCGGATGAGGCCGCGCCTTCAGTGGGGAAAAACAGTGCTTGGTCGGGCGCGTTGCAAAGGGCGGGTTCTAGCACTCGGATTTGCTCTTTTGTGCGTATCTCGACGGGGTAGTCAAATGCGCGAAGCTGCGTGTAGGTCGCCTGCATCACGTCTGGGCTCATGTCCCAGCACAGGCAACCTTGCCAATCCACGGGCGCTGGCACGTCTTGCAAAACGCGATGCCATGCCGCGATCCCCTCCGCCCTTAACAAGTGGTGATCTTCGTTCAGAAAGAAGCTGGCATTGATCCAGCCGAAGGACGCAGAGGTCGCATCTGCCCCGCCTGCCTGCACAACTGTCACGGCATGGCCTGCCTTGGCCAGTTGCAATGCGGTGGCGGCCCCGATGATCCCTGCGCCTACGACAATGATAGACTGTACCATTTTTGACATTCCCACCTAAAAACAGCCCACGCTGACGCCCCGAAAGTGGTCGCAACGCGTTGACTCGCCACTGCAATTGTTGGACGGATTATGACACTAGCGCAACAAGGCGATTGATGTTCAGTTTCTGTACCGACCCAGCTGCATTGGAAGGTTTCCAGTGGCTCAGCTGTTACCTGACCACCGGCAAACATATGTCGATGTATTGGGCCGTGGGCACTGTGCTTCTGCTGTTGTCGATCACCGCTCCGACGGCGCTGGCTTTTGGATTCGCGGGTGCCTCTGCGGCGCGCAGCAACATCCCACCGCTGCGGTGGATCGGGCAGACCTACATCGCCGTGGTCCGCGGCATTCCTGACATCGCGTTCTTTCTGTTCTTTGTGATCGCATTGGATCAGGCGTTTGAATACATCCGCCACCGCATCAAATGCCCCGATTGGGAAGAGCCCATCCGCCAAGGCAATGATTTTATCGTCTGTAGCGCGGCGAAACTGCCGTTGGGCAACGCCCCGCAATGGGTGCATGAGACCTACGGCTTTATGCTGGCGGTGCTGACCTTCGCCATCGTCTTTGGTGCCTTCGCGGCGAATGTGCTGTTCGGCGCAATGCGTGCTGTGCCCAAAGGTCAGCTGGAGACGGCTGAGGCTTATGGCATGAGCCGTCGTCAGACGTTCTGGCGCGTGTTGGTTCCACAAATGTGGGTTTATGCCCTACCCGGCCTGTCGAACCTATGGATGGTGCTGATCAAGGCGACACCACTGCTGTTTCTGCTGGGCGTTGAGGACATCGTCTACTGGGCGCGCGAATTGGGCGGGGCCAAACAACCGCAATTCACCGACTACCCCCACCCCGACTGGCGGATGTGGTATTTTGCCGCTTTGCTGGTGTTCTACCTGTGCTTCACGAAAGTGTCCGAGGTCGTACTGGATAGGGTCATGGCCAAGTTGACTCACGGCCAAGCGACAGCCGCTGGCGAAGCGCAGCGGCGGGCGGCAGCATAATGAAAGTTGAGCTTCGCCAGCACCCAGTGACGCACGCATTTGCTGCGCAAACGCTTTCGCGCACGCGGCGCTCCCAGTGGGAGCACCGTGCATGAGCTGCTGGGACACTATTGCCGACTACGCCCTACGCAGCCAAGGCATTGGCGAGCGCCTGCTGCCACGTACTGATTTTACGTTGTGCCAGCAGTTTACGCTGATTGGGTCCGGCATGATCTGGAACATTTACTTTGGTGTGGTCGCGCTTTGCTCTGGTTTCTTTCTTGCCACGGCAGTGGCAATGGGCAAGGCCGCGCGGAACCCATGGGTCCGCAAACCGGCAGAGTGGTTTATCTTTGTGTTCCGTGGCTCACCGCTGTTTATCCAGTTCTTCTTTGCCTACTTTGTTTTTCTCAGCCTCAAAGACGTTAGCGCTTTCTTTAACCCGCTAACCTCTGCATGGGCAGGGGCGCTGGTGGTCCTGTTCCTGAACACTGCCGCCTATTCGGGTGAGATTTTCTACGGCGCACTCCAGTCTATTCCCAAGGGCGATACTGAAGCCGCCGATGCCTATGGTCTTTCGGGCTGGTCACGGTTCCGCCGTGTGGTCTGGCCCACAATGCTGCGGCTGGCCTGGCCAGCTTACACCAACGAAGCGATCTTTCTGTTTCACGCAACGACATTGGTGTTCTTTTCCGGTTTCCCGGCAACACAGCAACGCGGCGACGCGCTCTACTACGCGAACTATTTTGCCGACAAGACATTCAACCCCTTTGTCCCCTACCCCATCCTTGCAGGCTATTTCATCCTTCTGACACTGGTCATTATTGGCGTCTTTGGATTGGTGAACAGCCGCCTGAACCGCCACCTGCCGCAAGATGCCCGCAGGACACTTAAAGTGAGGCCTCAGATTATCAGATGAGCTGGCTCGATGATCACCCCGACATACGCAATCTGCGCTGTGGCGCAGCCGACCTGAACGGGCAAGCGCGGGGCAAACGTTTGCCGCGCCGTTTTGCGCAGAAACTGGAAAAAGACGGCGCGCGTTTTCCGCTCTCTGTCCTGAACCTTGATATCCGGGGCGAGGATATCCACGACAGCCCGTTGGTATTTGAAACCGGCGACGCCGATGGGCTGATGTTGCCAACAGAACGCGGCTATGTGCCAATGCCGTGGCTGAGCGCGCCAACGGCGCTTTTGCCGCTGTGGTCGTTCACCGATGACGGCGCGCCCTTCGCGGGTGATCCGCGCCATGCGTTGGCCCGTGTGTTGGATCGTTTCAAGGAACGCGGGCTGACACCTGTCGTCGCGACCGAGATGGAGTTTTACCTGGTCGACGATAGTGGGACCGGCATCCGCCCGCCACAGTCCCCTCGCTCGGGCAAGCGCCGCGCAGGAGGTGAAATTCTGTCACTGCGCGCCTTGGACGCATTTGATGCGTTCTTTAACGACCTGTATGACGCCTGCGATGCGATGAACATCCCGGCCGAAGCCGCGATATCCGAAGGCGGCGAAGGCCAGTTTGAGGTGAACCTTGAGCATGTCCCGGATGCACTCAAAGCGGCGGATGATGCTTGGCTATTCAAGATGCTGGTGCGTGGTCTGGCGCGCCGCCACGGCATGGCGGCCAGCTTCATGGCGAAGCCCTACACCGACCACGCAGGCACGGGCTTGCACACCCATTTTTCGATTTTGGATGAAGATGGCAAAAACGCTTTTGCCAACGACACGTTTGAAGGCACATCCCTATTGCAAAATGCTATCGCCGGATGTCTGACCTGCATTCCCGATCTGGCACTGATCTTTGCCCCCCATGGCAACAGCTATGAACGGCTGGTGCCCGGTCAACATGCCCCCACAGGGATTTGCTGGGCCTATGAAAACCGCACCGCAACGATCCGCGTGCCTGGGGGCAGCTTTGCGGCACGGCGTATTGAGCACCGGCTGGCCGGGGGGGACGCTAACCCCTATCTGTTCCTTGCAGCTGTTCTGGGGTCTGCCTTGGTTGGCATTGAAGACCGTAAGACGCCACCTTTGCCGATTTCCGGCAATGCCTATGATCAAGACCTGCCGCAGGTGCCCAGCAGATGGGAAGACGCCATTGATAGGTTCGAGCGCAGCCATCTGGCACGGCGTATCTTTGACCCACAACTGGTCGACAACCTGATCCGCACCAAACGACAAGAGATGGCGCATTTTGCCGAAATGACGCGGGAAGAACAGATCGACCATTATCTCGACCTTGTATAAGTCTATAGACGAGACAAACCAGAGAGCGAGAATCTGATGAGAATTGGCATCCTGCAAACCGGCCATGCGCCTGACCAGCTTTTGCAAGAAACGGGTGACTATGATGCCCTGTTTCAGCGGCTGTTGGACGGGCACGGGTTCAGCTTTGTCACCTATAACGTGGTCGACATGGAGTTTCCTGATCAGATCACTAAATGCGATGGCTGGTTGATCACCGGGTCGAAACACGGCGCCTACGAGGATCACGCCTTCATTCCCCCGCTTGAGGCTTTTATCCGCGATGTCTATGCCGCTGACATTCCACTTGTCGGGATTTGCTTTGGCCATCAGATCATCGCGCAGGCACTCGGTGGTACAGTCGAGAAGTTCGCTGCAGGGTGGGCCGTTGGGCGCCAAACCTATGACTGGGACGGCGCGGAAGTTGCCCTGAATGCATGGCATCAGGATCAGGTCGTCGCTCTGCCTGATGACGCAGAGGTTGTTGCAAGCAACGATTTTTGTGCCAATGCAGCGCTGGTCTACGGCAAACGCGCCTTTACCACCCAGCCCCACCCAGAGTTTGGTGCTGATTTTATTGGTGGTCTGGCCCGGCATCGTGGTCCGGGTGTGGTGCCTGATCCGCAACTGAAACAGACCCTTGCTGACCTTGAAAAGCCCGTCGACAACCCACGCATTGCCGAACAAATTGCGCGGTTCTTTAAAGAACGCGTTGTGGCCTAGGCCGCCGACGTGAACCCGCTTTATCGTAACGACCGCCCAGGTGCGTTTCCTGACAGCTGGTATGTGGCATCTGCCGATATTCCGGCGGAAAGGCCGCCACTAAAAGGTGACGTGACGGTCGATGTCTGTATCGTTGGGGCTGGCTATACCGGGTTGTCAGCGGCGCGACATTTGGCCCGGAAGGGTCTGGATGTCGTTGTGTTGGATGCCCATCGCGCGGGCTTTGGCGCATCGGGGCGCAATGGCGGTCAGGTGTGCAGCGAGTATGACTATCCGCAAACAACCCTGATCAAGAAGTATGGGGCGGGTCCGGCCAGATTGCTTTGGGACCTTGCCGAAGAGGCGAAGGCGGACCTGCGCGACCTTTGTGCAAGCCATATAACCGAGGCCCGCTATACCCCCGGCGTCATGCACAGCACCTATACGGCACAGGAAACCGCCGAGGATCAGGCCGAAGTTGATCTGCTATCCCGCGAATACGGATATGATCAGGCCCGCGTTTATGGCCCCGATGAGATCGGCTCGCTGGTGAAATCGCCGCATTTTCACGGTGGGTTACTTGATATGGGCGCAGGGCACATTCACCCGCTACGCTATGTTTTGGGGCTGGCGCGACTGGCCGAAGAGGCTGGTGCGCGGATTTTTGAGCGATCCGAAGTACACCGCGTCGACAAGGGCAACCCAGCGATTGTTGCAACGAACAAGGGCCGAGTGACGGCACGTTTTGTGATCCTTGCGGGGAATGGGTATCTGCCCAATCTGGATCGCAAAGTGGCAGCGCGTGTGATGCCACTGAACAGCTTTATCGGTGCGACAGAGCCGTTGGGCGCGCGTGCGGATGAGGTGTTTGGTCAGGATATCGCCGTGCATGACAGCAAATGGGTCGCTAACTACTTTCGCCTGTCCGAGGACAAGCGGCTGCTCTTTGGCGGGCGTCCGAGCTATTCACTCGGCTTTCCCGAGGGCATCGCCGCCTTGATGCAAAAGCGTATTCCCAAAATCTTTCCGCAACTTCAGGACGTGAAAATCGACTACGCATGGGGCGGCACTTTGGGTGTCACAATCCCACGCATGCCTGCGGTGATCCGGGTGGCGCCCAATATCTTGTCCGCAGGCGGGTATTCTGGCCATGGTGTCGCGCTCTCTGGTCTTGCCGGAAAGGTCATGGCCGAAGCGGTCGCAGGACAGGCCGGACGCTTTGACACGTTCGCTGACCTCAATGTGCCCGGCTTTCCGGGTGGCGCGGCATTCCGCGCCCCAATCCTGCGGCTGGCGATGACATGGTATTCGCTGCGGGATAGATTGGGGGTCTAACGGCGTCGCCATAGGCCCATCCGGGCGTGGCGCTTAAACGGCTTAAGCATCTGTTGGGTCGCACAATGGATGCCTCCACCCAACTCGCCCAAGGGATCAACATGCAGTGTGATCACTTCGCGATCTGGATAGTGTCGCCGCAGTGCCTCCACCGCAATCCGGTCTGTTTCATCATCGCCAAACTGCGCCGCGATCACAGCACCATTGCACACATAGTAATTCGCGTAAGACGCCACAAAATCGATATCGTCGATCCGACGCTCAACGGGTTCGGGAATGACCTCAACCGCCAAACCTGCGGCCACCAGCCGATCATGCGTATTCAAGGCGGCCACATGAAACGGGTCGCGCATATCGGGATCATCGGGCAGGTTGATCAGCACCCGCCCGGGCCCTGTGAACCGCGCCAGACTGTCGATATGATAATCGGTGATATCCTCACCCCATACACCCGGAGACCAGACAATCCGGTCGGCCCCGTAAGCCCGCAACAATCGCATTTCAATCTCATCGCGCGACAGCCCCGGATTGCGGTTGTCATTTACCCAACTGCTTTCATGGGCCAGCAGCAGGCCGTGACCATCTTGTTCAACGCCGCCCGCCTCGCCCATCAGGCCGCTTGGCCGCAATGACAGGTTCAATCGCTCTGCCACCCGTGCGGCGATCTGGCCGTCGCGGGTGTGTATTTGCTTATCGCCCCAGCCATTGAACTGAATCTGGCTGATGGCCAACCCGCCTACCCCGTCCACAACAAAGATCGGCCCCGCATCACGACACCACAGATCCTCGGTCGGGATATCCCACAGTGTCACCGCATCAGATAAGAACCGGCGTGCACGGCTATGGTCCGCCTGATCGGCAAGCATGATCAAGGGTTCAAACGCCGCAATCGCATTGGCGACATCCGCTATGGTATGCTGCACCATCCCAAGAAAAACGCTGTCGCTGTACACCCTACGACTGACGGGCCATTGCATGAAGGTCGCCTGATGACGCCCTTCTTCGGCAGGTACGAAGAAACCATCGGCGGTTTCCGCGCGTGTCTTACCCCCAAGCGCCATGAGACCGAACGCTCCTCCGCCCGCCAAGACCGTGCGGCGTTTGAACATGCAAGTGGGCCTACTTGCCCATCTTCGACAGTTTTTCCTGAAGCGCAGCGAGTTGGTCTTTGATCTCGCCCAGATCACCGTCTTCCTTGTCATCTTCTGAACCAGAAGCCGCACCGCCGGGCATCATGCCACCAGTCATCGCCTTGAAGAAGGCTTCTTGTTGGGCGCGCATCGCCTCGAAACCCGGCATGTTGGCCATGGGGTTGGCCTTGCCCATATTCTCCATCGCCTTGGACTGGCCTTCACGCAGCATATCAAAACTGGCTTGCAAGAACTGCGGCACGACGGAAGCGGCCTGGCTTGTATAGCTGCGCACCAGATCGGTCAGTACATCAACAGGCAACACGCTTTCACCGCGGCTTTCGTGTTCTGCGATAATTTGCAACAGGTATTGCCGGGTCAGGTCATCGCCGGATTTCAAATCGACGATCTGGACTTCGCGGCCCTCGCGAATAAAGACGGCGATGTCTTCCAATGTCACGTAGTCGCTTGTCTCGGTGTTATAGAGACGACGGCTCGCATAGCGCTTGATCAGCAGCGGTTTGTCGGTTTTGGCCACGGGCGTCCCTCCCCAGGATATTGCGGTGCAGCAAAGCCTACGCCGCGTCTGCTAAAAAAGAAAGCCTTTGTGCAGAACGTCACACGACTTTAACTTGATGCGGCCTCGTTTCTGAATCTGACCGAAGCGTCGTGTCACGCCATACTGACACAGTCATCAAGCACTTCTGGCCCGGACCGGACGTACAAAATATCGCTGCCGATCGACAAAGTGCGGGACGGAGCTGCCGTTGGTCAGTTTGGCCTCAACGGCTGCTTACGCTTACGATCAGCCTATATCAAATTGAGTTCCTCAAGAAACCCAATCCTAGGCTGGCAAGCAGCAAATGGGTCCGCAATCAATGATCCAGGCCTCTCCACAACTTTAAAGCGCATACCTCTTGGCGACCAGTTATACACGTTCAGACCGCTATCGTCTTCCACAAGAAGCAGTCCGTGGAAATACCAAGTGTCCCCGATTTTGTAACCTGATCTGGTCGTATAGAAAGATAAGCCGCGAAGCCCAAAAATGGAGCTTAGTTCTCTCTCAATCGGGCTGTGTTCTCCAATGCAGTATGCACGGTTCGCGGACGCTTCGACGGCGCTTGAGTAAGCGAAGGGAACCATAGCTAGCGACCAAACCCCAACCAAAGTAGGAAAAACGTAAACGCCAAATGCAACCGACCTAGTTCTTTGCTTAAGGGCTGAGGCGAGCAGAATAGACGTGGTGCACGCTAATGCCAGAGTCATTCCATGCAATATGACCATCTCTGTTCCGCCGCCCGACAAAGCTATCAAAACGAATGTAGCAAACGCTCCGGCGCAAAAGAGTACCAAGGCAAGGGCTACCGCTATAACTACCGGTATTCTCCGGCGACTAACAATTGAGAGCGCTAAGATGGCGAATGGCATGAGAGGCAAAATAGCAATGAACCACTCCAAACAAGTCGCCTTTGGAAGCGATGCGTCGGTCAAGGGAACGGGAACAAAGCCAAAGCCGATAATCGCCGCTCCAAAGAGCGCTGCATATCTTTCAATGTTGGAGATAGTCCGTGCCATCTTCTTTGTCGCCATAGGCGCACCACTTCAATCAATTTCTTTATTGCCGACATTGTCTGCATTGCAGCATTTCTGCAAGTTGGGCTCAGAGCGGCCATCTGACAAGATTGCTAAGGCATCAACGGCCTGGTCGAAATCCAAATGTCGGCTGCGCGGACGGCAGCTGCCGTTTGTTGGAAACAAAATAAGGTCTGCTGTGGTGGAGCGTGTCAAAGACCGTTAGTCGTTTCGAGTTACGTGCGATATCGCTGTTTCCCGCGCTGCACACATTAGAAAAACGCGTTCAAGCTCACTAGGCTCAACCAAATTCCTAAACCGAAAACGGTGTGATTTATCAAGCCTTTCTTGCGCATCTTCCAAGGCTGAGGTGCCTTTGACATACCAAATCCCCAGCCGAACAGCGGTTGAAAAATGAGCCAGGGCACCAGGACGGTAACAAACCCAAAGACCAGCCCTTGCCAGAGCTTCGGTGAATCGAGGGCCAAGGACCCGAACAGAACGGCGAAGCTGATCCCGTAGATGACACCCAGTATGATATGGGCACCCCACCCTAGTGCCGCTTCACCAGTGATGGGTGCGGATGCACGGATGTCTTCATGGATAAGTCCATTGTGCGGAAGCGTCCCAATCCAACGGCCAACCAAACAATAAAAGCCGTGTGTCATAGCCCAACCTTGACGCAGAATGGCAATTAAATCTGCAAAAATGGTCGCTCCTAGACCGGCAGCTGCTCCAAAAACTAGCAACTCTACGCAACTCATGTGCTTTCCTTACTTCAAAGAATCTCGCATTATTTTTGCAACTTGAAGTGAGGTTTAAGTCAACATGTACCGTCTTGACATCGCAGAGGTCGCTCAACGCAGCGGTTTGAACCCATCGACTTTGCGCTATTATGAAAAGCGCGGATTGATAGCGTCAGATGGTCGGCACGGGCTGCGCCGGGAATACGATGACAGTGTGCTGACACGGCTTGCGTTGATCGCTCTTGGTCGCCGGGCGGGCTTTTCCCTCAATGAGATTGGGGTTTTGTTTCGCCCCCAAGGCGGAAGATTGGAACTCAGCCGTCAAGAATTACAAAATCAAGCAGGCAAACTACGGAGCCAAGCAGAAGAATTGAAGGTAACAGCGGACCTGCTGGATCATATCGCGGCTTGTTCGGCGCCTTCGCACCTTGAATGCCCCAGATTTCAAGCGATCCTGAAGGATGCATTTATCCCGGAGGATACTGAGTGATTTTTGCTGGCGGGTATGATGAATGCGTTCAACACGACAGCCGTCATTCGCTGCATCATACCAGAGCGCGATGTTTGGGCTCTCTTGAGACATTCGCTGTTTGAAGTGTATTGGTCTGTTTCTCTTCTGACACGTTTGTCGGGTCAGTCGATAACGCAAAGGGCGAAGTCGGGTGGCGTTCCGCACTTTGCATAAAACAAAAAAGGCGGCCCGCTTATGCGGACCGCCCTTGTCAAATCAAACCCTCAGGGAGGAGAGGGTGATTTTCAAAGCCACTTACTTTGCAGCAGCAGTTGCTTTCTTGGCAGCAGCTGTGATCTCAGTCTGTGCTTTCTTCGCAGCAGCAGTCATGTCCTCGGACATGTCCTTGCCAGCGGCCAGAACCAATTCCATTGTCTGTGTCTGAACTTTCTTCGCGATTTCAGCGAAAGCAGACATGTGCTCGGCAGCGGACTCAGCAGAGGCAGAAGCGAAGTCTGTCATTGCTTTTGCATAGTCAGCAGGCTCTGCCTTTGCTTTGGACATGCTTTCCATCTTTGCGATGGTGTCTTGTGTCCACTTTGCGGACAGCTCAGCAGATTTGCCAGCTGCGTCGAGTGCAACAGCGGACATTTTCTCAGCCAGCGCAGTCTGGTTCTTGAACTGCTCTTCCATTGCTTTTGTGTCTACTGGGAATGCGCCTGTCATGTCTTTGAAGATCGCGGTGAAGTCTTGTGCTTTAGCAGCCATGGTATCAGCCTTTCGGTTTATCAGTGTCGGTGCGGAGGGAGGAGCCGCTGTTATCTCGTGACACCAATATGAGTGCTGCACCGCAGCATTTCAAGTTTTTTTTCTGCGTTGCAGCATAAATTTTCTGCGTACGCAAATTACCCTGAAATTTCGGCTACTTATTCACCACGTATGTACCCGGAGCAGGCGCTAACACAGGGTGATTGTCATCCCCCGGCGTGCGCGCTGTGACTTTTTTGCCCGACTTTTTGGACAACCAGGCATCCCACCGCGCCCACCAAGACCCTTCGTGCTTGTCGGCCGCGTCGAGCCAATCATTCGCCGTCAGCCCAAGTTCGGGGTTGGTATAGTGGCCATATTTGTTCTTGGATGGCGGGTTGATGATGCCCGCGATATGGCCACTTTCCGATAGAATGAATGTCTTGTCTTTGGACCCCATTTTCTGAATGCCTGCGTAGCTGCTTTTCCAGGCGGCAATGTGATCTGTTTCGCAGGCAATGGCACACAATGGGACGCCAACATCCTTGAGGTGCACGGTCTCGCCCGCAATTTTATAACCAGTGGTGGCGAATTCATCGTTCTGGCACAGACCCCGTAAGTATTCGACCGACATGCAGGCTGGCAAGTTGGTGCCGTCTCCGTTCCAATAAAGCAGATCAAACGCGGGCGGTGCCTTACCCATCATGTAGCTTTTGATAGCCGGGCCATAGATCAGATCGTTGGAGCGCAGGTAAGAGAAGGTCCGTGACATATAGAAGGAGTCCAATACCCCGTTTTCATCCACCTCGGCCTCAATCCCATCGACAAAGTCATCGTCCAGAAAGACCCCCACCTCGCCGCGGTCCGAGAAATCGGTGAGCGTGGTAAAAAATGTCGCGCTGTTGACGGATGTATCCTTGCGCTTTTTCATCAGCGCCAATGTCAGCGCCAGTGTGGTGCCAGCGATGCAATAGCCCACGGCATTCACTATTTTCACCCCGCAGATATCTTTGACCTCTTTGAATGCCGTCAGATAGCCATCTTCGACATAATCCGTCATTGAGGTGTCGCGATAGCCTGCATCGGGGTTCACCCATGATACCACAAAGACGGTGTAGCCCTGCGCAACGGCCCATTTGATCAGGCTGTTTTGGGGTTTCAGGTCGAGAATGTAGAACTTGTTGATCCAGGGCGGGAAGATGATCAATGGCATCTCGTGCGCCTTTTCAGTGCTCGGCGCATATTGGATCAACTCGAACATATGATTACGGAAGACGACAGAACCGGGTGTCGTTGCCAGATTTTCGCCCAGCGTAAAGGCGTTCTTGTCGGCCAGCGTGACGACCAGATCACCATCGTTGGCTTCCAGATCGGCAATCATGTTTTCAAGACCTGCGACAAGGCTTTCGCCTTCGGTTTCAGCCGCAAGCGCCAGCGCCTCGGGGTTTGTGGGCAGAAAGTTGGTGGGGCTGATCATGTCGACCATTTGCTGACTGAAATAGCGCAGCCGCTTCTTTTCGTCAGAATCGAGCGTGTCGATATCTTCGACCGCTTGCTGCACCGCAGAAGCATTCATCAGGTATTGCTGCTTGATGAAATTAAAGTAGGGGTTTGTGTCCCACAACTCATGGCTAAAGCGGCGGTCTTTGGGAGTATCGTCGGTTGGCGTCTCTAGCTTGCCTTGGGCCAGCAGGTGCTGTGCCTCGACGTAGTGCTTAACCGATTTACCCCAGAATTCCAGTTGATGCTCAATCAACTTGGCGGGATTATGCATCATTTCAGTCATATAAGCGGTCGCCGCTTTGACGTAGAGCTCCTGGCTGGGCCCCTGCAATGAGGGGGCCACATGTCGCCCATGCCCCATGACCCGCAACAAACGTTGGGTTAGCTCCTCGACCCGGGCAAGGTTAGCCTCCAGTTTCGCCATATTTTCGCCAACTGTTTCTTGCACATCTAAATCGTTTGTTGTCATTTTAACGTTCCTATGCCTATGCTGCAGGTGCAGCATTCAGTGCGCCCCTGCCATCGGAGATCGAGTAAATGAAGTATATGATGACCTACGACCTGATGGAAAGCATGCGCAACACCAATCAGTGGTTGGGTGCGACCGCGCATGCCTTTGCCTCCTATCCGGCAATGTCGTGGGGTGCCAACCCGGCGATAGATTGGCTCAAGGCATGGGGCGAGGTAACCGAGCGTACCTTCTCGCGCATGATCATGAAGCCGGACTGGAATATCCCGCCAATCACTGGGGAAAAGGGCAGAGATTACCCCGTCGTGATCGAAACGGTGGTCGAGAAACCGTTTGGTGATCTGATCCATTTCACGATGCCTGGCCGCAAACCAAGTAAGCGTCGTGTCATGCTCGTGGCTCCTATGTCGGGACACTATGCCACACTGCTGCGTAAGACCGTGGTCAGCCTTTTGCCGGATGCTGATGTCTATGTCACCGATTGGCACAACGCCCGCGACATCCCCGTCAGCGCCGGTAAATTCGATATTGAGGACTACACCCTCTATCTGATGGATTTCATGCGGGCACTTGGGCCCGATATTCACGTCATCGCCGTGTGCCAACCTGTGCCGCTGGCACTGGCCGCCACCGCCTATCTCGCTGAACTTGATCCTGATGCGCAGCCCCGCTCACTGACATTGATCGGCGGTCCTGTTGATCCAGAAGCAAACCACACTGAAGTCACTGACTTTGGCCGTTCTGTCACCATGGGTCAGTTGGAAGAGACAATGATCCAGCGCGTCGGTTTCAAATATGCTTACGCGTGGGCCGGATGGTTTACCCCGGCCTGCTGCAACTGGCTTCTTTCATCTCAATGAACGCCGAAACCCACACCAATGCATTCCGTGATGAAATCATCCGGGTCGCCAAGGGCGAGGCGTCTGAGCATGACCGCCACAACGACTTTTACGATGAATACCTTGCCGTGATGGATATGACGGCAGAGTTTTACCTGTCGACAGTCGAGCGGATATTCAAGGGTCGCGAGATTGCACAGAACGCATTCATGGTGGCGGGCCATGAGGTAGACATGGGCAAGATCACAACCGTCGCGGTGAAAATCGTTGAAGGCGAGGAAGACGACATTTCAGCGCCCGGCCAGTGTTTGGCCGCACTCGATCTGTTGACGGGACTGCCTGATGACAAGAAAGCCGCCCATCTTGAACCGGGTGCCGGGCACTATGGCATCTTTGCGGGCCGCAGCTGGCGCAACAATATCCGCCCCTTGGTGCTGGATTTCATTGATGCCAACGCGGATGCACCCAAGCGCAAATCAGCCAAAGTTGTTGCGATCAACTAGGCCAGAAAGCCCTAAAGCCGCAGCATCATCGGCTGCTTCATCCAGCGTTGTAGCGCGTCTGTCGTCGCTTCGGGTGCTTCCATCGTGGGCAGATAGCCTGCCCCTTCGATAATTTCGAACTGGGCATAGGGGATCAGTTCCGCCAGAAACTCGTGTCTTTTCAACTGATATTGCCCGTCATGGCGCCCACAGATGACGGATGTTGGAAGTTGGATTTGGCGCAACGTCGCTTGCTGATCCTTACGTCGCTGCATCGCACGGGCCTGTTTGACATAAATCTCAGGTCCCAACTCGCGCCCCATCTCAGTCAGTATCCGCACCAACTCCACCTTATCGGTCGAGGGTGCCATCCAGGTCGAATTGATTTCGTGTTGCAAAACATCATCCCAACGACCGGCACGGGCCGCGATAATATGCGGTTCTCTGGCCGCCGCTGCCTCTGGCGTGTCAGCCTGTGGGCTGGTGCTGACCAAAGCAATCCGTGTGATACGTTCCGGCGCTCGACGCATGATCTCCATCGCGATCATGCCCCCAAGACCCATGCCGCACAGGGCAAACTTGGACGGCCCCCAAGACAGGATCTGGCTTGCGATTTCCTCGATCCGCTCACCGCATGTAGGCGGAGCAACCATCACTGCGTGTGCCTGCGACATGACTTGGAGCTGATGCGCAAACACACGCGCGTCAGATAAGATAGGCGGTATCATCACCAGCGTTTCACGCGGCATTTGCAATAGCCCTTACAAACTGCTCAACCTCTTTGGGTCGTTTTTTTACACTCTGACGTGGAAAACGCGTTGCCGCAAGTGTTTCAGCGTGCAGACAAGCCTTGCAGCCAAGCGACAATCTGCTGAGCCAAAGGCGTAGTTTGGCCGGGTGAGAAGATATCGCCCGCCATGACATGGCCCATTTTGTCATCATCCGGGGTTTGTTCGATCTTAACTACAGATGTCCGTGCACCCCAACGCGCAATGACCTTTCGGGTATCCTCTGGATGCACCACCTTGTCGGCCTCATTGAAGCAAAACAAGGCTGGCGTGTTGATCAACGCCAGATCTGCACCGCGTGCCGCACGCACCGTGTCCGCCATGACGTGCACCGCGTTGGTGGGATAATTGACCGTCCAATAGGCCGAATGGGCCGCACTGATCGGCTCAAACGATCGCGATGATCCAGCCACGTATTTCGACCAATGCCGGGATCCCGGCAAATCCAGTAAGGTCTGCACCGCCCGGTGTCGCAGTCCGAAGTTGGGCGAAACATGGATCATGGCTTTTGCCTGCGCACCTTCGGCCAAGGCCAGTGTCGCTAGGGTGCAGCCCGTCGAGCAGCCCATGATGATCACTTCGTCACCCAGCGTCTCGGCGATCACAATTGCCTCGGCCACATCCCGCCGCCAGTCCGCCAGCGTCGCCCGTCCCATGGCATCGCCGTCCTGACCATGCCCGGTCAGACGGGTGAAATGGATGTTAGCGCCAAAGGCCTGCGCGACCAGATCTGGTAAAGGCCGCAGCTCTTCCCCAGTTGCTGAGAACCCGTGGATAAAAAGCACACAGACAGGGGTTTTGGTTGCGGGCGCATTGGCCCAAATAATCCGCTTTTCACAGCCGAGGCGCAGGTGCGGCACCGGAGCCTCTGCCGCAGCAAGGGCCGCTTCTATGTTTGCCAGATCATACAAGGGCGCGTCGCGCCATTGGCCGATAGATCAGCGCCAGACCAAGGATGGCAACCCCCAGAATGGCCGCAGGGATCAGGGTGATCGACAGTTGCAAGGTGTTCAAAGCACTATCTGATTGCGCGACCACTCCGGCGGTTGTTTCCTGCCATCCGGCCGCCGCAAGGGTCAAACCAAGCACGGCAGGGGCCATGGCGTTCGCCAGTTTCTGGCCAAATAGCCATATGGCTGAAAATGCGCCCTCAATGGCTATGCCCGTTTCTCGGCGGGTGACATCCATCAGGTCCGGGTAAATGGCCCATGGGATCTGCTGATACGCGCCATTGGTCATGCCAGCCAATACGAACATACCGGCGATGGCGGTGACATTGACCGACGGCAGCATTGTGTAAAGCGTATAAAGCAAAACCATGTAGAGGCTGAGCCCCAAAATCAGCGCACCGACCTTACCAAGCCGGTGTGACAGCAGCACCCAAATGGCCTGGCTGAGGATTGAGCCGACAACGAAGGTTGCAAACATCAGGCTGAGAGTGGTCAGCGCTTCTGCAGCACCTGAGAGCATCGTATCGCCGCTATCAACAATCAAATAGAGCGCAGCAAAGGGCAAACCTGCGGTGATCATCGCAATCGCGAGAGTCATCACACCATAGATCAGGACTAGCACCACAAAAGCCTTGTTCGCGAAAACCAACCCAAACATGCCTGACAGGCTGACAGTTGCGGCCTGTTCAATGCGCGGTGCCTTGCGGATGGACCAAAGTGACAGCCAGACCGCCCCCACCATCAACGGTGTCACGAGCAATGCCGCCATTGGGTACCCCATCGTATCTGCAAGGCCGGGCAATACGGCACCGCCAATCAGGATACCGATGCTGGCGAACGCCATGCGAAACCCTGTCATGGCCGAGCGTTCCTTGGGGTCTTGCGTGATCTCCCCTGATTGCGCGCCATAGGGGATCGCCACCATGGTAAAGCCGATAGTGGCCATCACAAAGAACGCTACGACCCAAGCAAGGTTCGCGTTCATTCCCATCCCTGGCGGCACGGAAAACAGGCCGACCATGCCCGCCGACATCACCAAGACACCTAGGAACATCCATGGCGCGCGCCGACCATAGCGGCTTTGCGTCCGGTCACTGAAGTAGCCGATCAACGGATCGGTGATCATGTCGAAGATCAACACGGCTGTTGTGACGAAACCTGCGATCCCGACCGGGACCCCCAAAAACGCTGTCATATATGCCAAGATCAGCAATTGCTTGACGATGACAAAGACAACGATGCCCATGTCGGCCAGACCCCAGCCAAGCCTTTTGCCCCAATGATAGTGCCATTATCTGTCCCCTCCCAAGGATTTTGCGCACCCTAAGCAGAGCGTCTGTGCATCCCAAAGCGGAACGTTACGTAGAATGGGGGATTTCACCCGTCCGCCGCGCGCAAGACATCGGCGACAGAGGCTACAATCAAGTCCAG
The DNA here is from genome assembly GCF_037892195.1 of Yoonia sp. GPGPB17. Lineage (NCBI taxonomy): Bacteria > Pseudomonadati > Pseudomonadota > Alphaproteobacteria > Rhodobacterales > Paracoccaceae > Yoonia > Yoonia sp. GPGPB17. The sequence goes on along the minus strand of NZ_JATACI010000002.1, from coordinate 26,089 downwards.
GCAGGCTTCATCTGAAAAGCGATGGTCGGCCCCATCCACCAGCGTGAGCCGCATATCGGGGCTGTCGGCATGTTCCAATAGACGCAGCGCCACGGACATTTTCACATCGGCATCCGCCGTGCCCTGCAAAGACCGCACCGGGAAAGGCAGCGGCAGCGCGTCACGCAGCACCAATCGGTTGCGACCTTCTTCGATCAGGTGCCGGGTGATGATGTAGGGTTCGCCGTATTCTGATGGCAACGCCACCTGCCCTGCCATCAGCTCCTGTTTTTGCGCATCTGAAAAACCGGCCCACATGCTGTCTTCGGTAAAGTCCGGCGCAGCGGCGATGGTTAACATCCCCCCGACACGCTCAGGCATCGCACGGGCCACCAGTAGCGAAATCCAACCGCCCATGCTGGAACCAACCAAGATCACCTTGCCTGCCAGCAACCCAATGGCCGCACAAGCGTCTTCAAACCAGTCGCCAATGCAGCCATCTGTAAATGCCTCGCTGCTTTCGCCATGACCGGAATAGTCGAACCGCAGAAAAGCGCGCCCCGAATCGCGCGCCCATTTTTCCAGATGTACGGCCTTTGTGCCGCCCATATCGGATTTGAAACCGCCCAGAAAGACGATCGCGGGGCCGGTCCCATCGGTCAAATGGTAGGCAATGCGGCGCCCTTGCGGCGTGACAAAAGACGGGGTTTCACTATTGTTTTCCATACACTTACAGCATCACACCCTGTGATCCGCTGCAAGTATTTTTATGTTACCCTATTGTCACGTGACTATTTAGTAACCTATAAGGTTTCCCATGGATGCGATTTTCAAAGCCCTCAACGACCCCGCACGGCGCGACCTGCTTGACAGTTTGCGCCAGCGCGATGGCCAATCCCTTAGCGACCTTGAAGAGGTGCTGGAGATGTCCCGTTTTGGGGTGATGAAGCATTTGAAGGTCTTGGAAGAGGCCAATCTGATCGTCACCCGCAAGGATGGTCGGTTCAAATACCACTACCTGAATGCCCTGCCCTTGCAGGACGTGATGGACAGATGGGCCGCCCCTTTTTTGCAACGCCAGGCGCGCGCGGTGACTGAATTGAAAGCGAAGCTAGAGAGAGACACGAATATGGGAAAACCCGATTTCATGATGCAAACATTTATCCGCTGCAGTCAGGACGCCCTGTGGGCGGCCCTGACCGAGGCCGACCAGATGGCAGCCTATCACTTTGCCTGCAATGTGGTGGAAGGCAACGCAACGGTTGGCGAGAACACAGCGTTCATTCGCCCCGATGGCAGTTCAATGCTTAACCAGACCACCACTGCCATGGACCCCAAAAGTCGGATCGCCATGACGTTTGAGCCCCTTTTTATGGGACCTGACGCACCGGCAAGCCACATGGTCTATCTGATCGAGCCTCAGGGCGAACAATGCAAGTTGACGATTGAGCATTACGATATGGCCCCCGGTCAGGAAGGCTTCGCCGAAGGCTGGGCGCGTCTGGCGTCATCGCTCAAAAGCTATCTGGAAACCGGTACCGCCCTCAAAGCGGCGATGTAAGGAGAAGACCGATGGAAAGCTTCCCAACAGAACTCGGCATACTGACGTGCCTTGCCATCCTCGCGGCTTCGCTGTGGATCCCGTATATTGTCGGTGCCGCCTCGGCCCCCGAGGAATCGCTGCCCGCTGACGCACCTGACGGGTTCATCCGCATCGCCAATCCACGCTTGCACCGCCCATGGGTGCAGCGCGCCTACCGTGCGCATTTGAACCTTCTGGAACAGCTGGTGCCCTTCGCGTTGCTGGTGTTTCTTGTTGACCGCGTCGACGGATTCACTGCGCTGACCTATTGGACCGCCATTGCCTTCTTTTGGCTGCGTGTCGCACATGCGGTTGGGTATATCACCGGCAAAGCGGCTTTCCCGCTGCGCCCCATCATCTTTACCGCCGGTTGGGTCTGCTGCCTGATCATGGCCTATGCGGTATTCGCAGCCCGGTTCTGAAAACAAAAATGCACACAGCTCTCCCGCGCTGTGTGCATCCCATGTCGTTCAAAACTGCGTCGTCTTAGCCGCCGATATAGACCGCCTTCTTGGGGCGGTAAAAGATCTTCTGGTCGTGCAAACGCCCGAGTAATTCTTCGTTTTGTCGCTGGTCCTGCTCCACCACACGAATTGATTCCAGATGGGCGGGGTTATCGTCCCGCAAAGCCAATCGCATGCCTGACAACTCGCGCCCACGCGCCCGCAGCGCTTCTTCTATCAGGTCCACATCATTGATGCTCAGGTCGAACTGGCGGTTGTAGCTTGGCATGCAGATATCCCCATATCTTGATTTCTTATCGGAAACTTGTGTCGCTTTTAACCGTCTACATGTCGCAGTCAACGTATATCTGGGTATACCGGTGCGCACGCTTCTCTGCGGCCTCTTGACCATTTCAGTTCAGAGGTTCAGTAAGCGCCCACACATAACCCGCAACCGGGCGTTTCGTAGGCGCCAAACAGACGAGGAGCTAGGCCTGCGATGGCACAGATTTCCCTTACTTTTCCCGATGGTAACAGCCGCTCTTATGAGGCCGGTGTAACGGCGGCCGATGTGGCCGCTGATATTTCATCCAGCCTGCGCAAGAAGGCTATCAGTGCAACGGTGGCTGGCCAGCACTGGGACCTGCAATGGCCCATTGAGGCGAATAGCAGCATCGCCATCAATACCATGAAGGACGAAGAAACCGCGCTTGAACTGGTGCGCCATGACCTTGCGCATATCATGGCGCGTGCGGTGCAAGAGATTTGGCCTGAGACACAGGTCACTATTGGCCCGGTTATCAAGGACGGCTGGTACTATGACTTTGACCGCAAAGAACCGTTTACGCCCGAAGACCTCGGCCTCATCGAAAAGAAGATGAAAGAGATCATCAACAAGCGCGAGCCTGTGCGCACCGAGATTTGGGAACGTGATGTTGCGATCCAATACTACAAAGACCGCGGCGAGCCCTATAAGGTCGAGTTGATCGAAAGCATCCCCGGCGATGAACCGCTGCGCATGTATTGGCATGGCGACTGGCAGGACCTGTGCCGAGGGCCGCATTTGCAGCACACCGGCCAAGTCCCTGCCGATGGTTTCAAACTGATGTCCATCGCTGGTGCCTATTGGCGTGGGGACAGCGACCGCGCGATGTTGCAGCGAATTTACGGCACCGCCTTTACCAATAAGGAAGGGCTGAAAGCGCACCTGCATATGCTGGAGGAAGCTGGCAAACGCGACCACCGCAAGCTGGGTCGCGAGATGGACCTGTTTCATATGCAGGAAGAGGCCCCCGGTCAGGTGTTCTGGCACCCCAACGGCTGGAACATCTACACGTCGCTGATGGACTACATGCGCCGCCGTCAAAACAGTGATGGCTATCAAGAGGTGAACTCACCCGAGGTCATTGACCGCAAATTGTGGGAGGCTTCGGGCCACTGGGACAAGTATCAAGAGAATATGTTCATCGTCGAAGTCGACGAGGATCATGCGCGTGAAAAAGCGATTAACGCGCTGAAACCGATGAACTGTCCGGGCCATGTGCAAGTCTACAATCATGGTTTGCGAAGCTACCGTGATTTACCTCTGCGCTATGCAGAGTTTGGGGCTTGTCATCGTTATGAGCCCTCCGGCGCGCTGCACGGTATCATGCGTGTGCGCGGCTTTACCCAAGACGACGGGCACATCTTTTGCACCATGGATCAGATCGAAGCGGAGTCGAAAAAGTTCATCGCATTCCTTGCCCAGACCTATGCCGACCTTGGCTTTCACAACTGGACCGTCAAACTATCGACACGGCCCGAAAAGCGTATTGGCAGCGATGAGACCTGGGATGTTCTGGAAGCGGCCCTGGGGGCAGCATGTAATGCGGCGGGCTATAACTATGACCTGCTGCCGGGCGAAGGTGCGTTCTACGGTCCAAAGCTGGAGTTCACGCTGACTGATGCTATAGGCCGGACATGGCAATGCGGCACCTTACAGGTAGATACCAACATGCCCGAACGGCTGGGAAGCAAATACATTGGGCCCGATGGCGAAAAGCACACGCCTGTTATGCTGCATCGCGCCTGCTTGGGTTCATTCGAGCGCTTCATCGGTATTCTGATCGAAGAGCACGCAGGCAAGTTGCCGTTCTGGCTCGCCCCACGCCAAGTGGTTGTGGCCACGATTGTGTCGGATGCAGATGACTATGCGATGGAAGTGGTGGATGCCCTGAAGGCGGCTGGCGTGCGGGCCGAGGCTGATCTGCGAAACGAGAAGATCAACTTCAAGGTCCGCGAGCATTCGGTCGGCAAAGTTCCTGTGATTCTGGCCCTCGGGGCGCGTGAAGTCGAAGAGAAGACCGTGACCGCCCGCCGTCTGGGCGAAAACAAAACTTCTGTAACATCTCTGGCTGAAATTGTTGCAGAGCTGGGTACGTCGGCCACTCCGCCAGACCTTTTGTAACATTCCAGCGCTGGAAGTTGTAACAAACCCGCCGATGTAAAAATCGGCGGGTTCCTTGTTTTATATGGCAAAAACGATCTGCGGCACCCAGTCGCAGGCAAAGACACGCTCACATAACCTCACGCGACTGCGATGCACGGGCCTGTGAATGGCACATGAACATCCACCACGGTTAGTCTTTGGGCATCGCCGGAACACGGTGACGATCAAACCTGACCAAAACTCAAAGGAAACTTCGATGTCCAACGCAACTAAAACTCTCGTCCTCGCATCTGCTGTTGCATCCGCTGTTGCAGGCCTGTCCACAACAGCCGCTGCTGAAGGCGACGTAAAGTGCTTCGGCGTGTCTCTCGCAGGCGCAAACGACTGTGCAGCTGGCCCAGGCACGACATGTGCAGGCACATCCACTGTTGACTACCAAGGCAACGCATGGACACTTGTTCCTGCGGGCACATGCGAAACAATGGAACTGCCAGCAATGGCTGACGGCTCTGAGCGCATGGGTTCTTTGGAAGCCCTTGACCGCGACCTGCCAGCATAAGCTGATTTATGGTAAGGTGGGTTATGATCCACCTTGCCAACCCTCTTTCCAAAGGCTTCCGACATGCTTGACGCGACACAAAATCCTTCTCTGCCCGCGCGTCCCGGTGTTGGATACAAAGCACAGCACTATAGCGATATCATGGAAAACCCCGGCCCCTTGGGCTGGCTGGAAATCCATGCCGAGAATTACATGGGCGATGGCGGCCGACCGCTTGCCCAGCTACGTCACCTTTCTGAACGTTTTCCCATTTCGGTACATGGCGTTGGCCTGTCGATTGGCGGCGAAGGCGATCTGGACGCCGACCACCTTGCCCGCCTCAAGCATCTGATCGGCTGGCTGAATCCCGCGAGTTTCTCTGAACACTTGGCCTGGTCGACCCATGACAGCCATTTCTTCAACGACTTGCTGCCGCTGCCCTATACCCCCAAAACGCTGGCCCGTGTCGCCGCGCACATCGACCAGGTGCAAGAGACCGTCGGACGCCGCATGCTGCTGGAGAACCCGTCCAGCTACCTCGCTTTTGCAGAAAGCACGATGTCTGAAACAGATTTCCTGCGTGAATTGACCCAGCGCACAGGCTGTGGCCTGTTGCTGGACGTGAACAACGTCTTTGTCAGTGCGACAAACCTCAAAACCTCGCCTCAAGCCTATATTGATGCCTTCCCGCTGGACGCTGTGGGTGAAATCCACCTTGGTGGCCATGATGAAGATGAAGACGAAACTGGCGCGCCCCTTCTGATCGACAGCCACGGCAAGGCGGTGGTTGATCCGGTTTGGGCGCTGCTTGACTATACTCTCGCAAAATCCGGACCCAAGCCCCTGCTGATTGAGTGGGACACAGATGTGCCTGAATGGCCCGTTCTGGCTGACGAGATCGAGCGCGCCGATAAGGCCCTCGTGCTGATCACGTCATGACTGTCACCCAAGCCGCATTTCGAACCGCGATGCTGGACCCGGCTGCTCCGGTGCCCAACGGCATCGTAAACCCCGATGGGGCCGCCGCCAGCAAGCGCTTTGACGTCTACCGCAACAATGTCGCGGTCAGCCTGTCCGACGCGCTCGAAGCTGCTTTCCCGGTTGTGCGCAAATTGGTTGGCGATGAATTCTTCCGCGCTATGGCTGGTGTCTATCTGCGCAAACATCCCCCGAAGACGCCGCTGATGATGTTTTACGGCGATGCGATGCCGCAGTTTCTGGGACGCTTTGAGCCAACCAAGAAGATCGGTTACCTGCCTGATATCGCGCGGATCGAGCTTGCCATGCGCCATGCCTATCATGCCGAAGATGCAAAACCTGTAGATGTGCAGGCGCTGGGTGCTCTTGCACCTGACGCCCTCATGGGGGCCAAGCTGCGCATTGCACCTGCGACCCAGACGGTCGTATCGGATTTTCCGGTGCATGCGATCTATCTGGCCAACACCCGCGCTGACGCGCCGAAACCGGTCATGCAGCCTGAGGCCGCATTGATCACCCGCGCTGGGTTTGACCCGCAAATCCACCTGATCAATGCTGCTGCCGCGACCTGTATTGAGGCCCTCAAAAAGGGGCAATCACTAGGACAGGCGATGGCGACTGCCGATGACACCCTTGATCTGGGTGCTGTGCTTGGGCTGCTTCTGGCCCAAGGTGCCGTGACTGAAATCTACTGAAAGGCCATCCTATGACCACCTCTCCTATTGCCCAGATGGCCGCCCCCATCAACCGTGCTGGCGACGAAGTGTTGCCGATCCTCGCCCGCCTTGTCTTTGCCGGGGTGCTGTTCATGTACTACTGGAACTCTGGCCTGACCAAGCTGGGCGATGGGATCTTTGGCATCCTGCAACCGTCCTCGGGCGCTTATGTGCAGATTTTTCCAAAAGCGATGGAAGCCGTCGGTTATGACACGTCGCAGCTGACAGTCTTTCACTGGGCCGTTGTCACCGGCGGCACAATTGCAGAGTTCGTGCTGCCCATCCTGATCGTGATCGGCCTGTTCACCCGCCTCGCCGCATTTGGCATGATTGGCTTTATCGTCGTGCAATCCCTGACAGACCTTTACGGACATGGCGGCGTCGCACACGAAGGCACACTCGGTGCCTGGTTTGACCGTTTCTCAGACGCGCTGATCCTAGACCAACGCGCGTTCTGGGTGCTGTGCCTGCTGATCCTTGTGTTCAAAGGCGCTAAGCACAATTTCAATTGATCGCGGCCTGTTCAGAAATGCGCCTTAGGCTCATCTGGCTTGCCGGCGGCAATCCCTAGGATGCCGCCCAGGGCCACAAAGCCGATCGGGAACATTGTGCCCACGTTGAAGCCAAAAGCGGCATAAAAACAGGCCGCACTCAGCAGCATCAGGATACCGCCCCAGAGCGCACGGGCTTTGGCCATTGCCCCACCGGCAATGGCCAGCAATGGTGCAATAAAGCTGGCAAATCGGATGAAACCGGGGTTTTCAAGCAAGCCAAAAACCTCGCCCACTTCTGCATGGCGTTCGGACAATTCAGCGTATCCATAGCCAAACAAACCAACGATAATGCCGATCAGGCCACCGATCACTCCCAACATACTTGCGGCGTTGCGCATGGGTCTTCTCCTTACTGCTCAGCCTCACACATAAGCAGTCAGGCGTCAGTCGCCAAGGTATTTGGCCTGAACGTCCGCTTTCCAGCCAAGCGTCCATTGATCGTCTGCTTCAATCACAGGGCGTTTCATCAAAGTGGGATGCGCCGCCAGAAGGGTTGCCGGATCAGCCGTCTTTTCCGCATCGCTGAGCCCGCGCCATGTTGTCGAGGCGCGATTGATTGACGCATCTCCGAAAGCCGCAATGATTGCCGCGCGATCTGCGTCAGAAACACCGTCTGCACGGACATCGATCACCGTCGGCGCATGTCCCGCAGCAGCCAAAGTTTTCAACGCTTTACGGCAGGTATCGCAAGATTTTAGGCCAAAAAAACGCATTGTGCCTCCTTTTTGATCAGCTGTTGTCCAGATATCGCCAATGCGACGACGTGTCATTTGCCTTTTTCATAAATCAGTCAATTCTTAGGGCATGAAGGCCAAGGGAAGTCCGCATGTCGCGGGGCCCAAGACCTGCCCAGCCCTACGGGGTGCGATCAAGTGAAGGAGAGCGGACAATGCCAAACGGCACCGTAAAGTGGTTCAACACGACAAAAGGCTATGGTTTCATCGCCCCGGACGACGGTGGCTCAGACATTTTTGTGCATATCTCTGCGGTTGAGCAGTCTGGCCTGACAGGTCTTGCTGACGACCAGAAAGTGACCTTCGATCTGATTGAAGGCCGCGATGGCCGCCAGATGGCAGGCAATATCGCTAAGGTTGAGTAAGGGGTATCCTCTCCGATTCTATTGCAGGCCCGTACCGGCCTGCTTTTAGCGGTTGTTTTTTTGCATCCGGCTGCGGATCAATTCCATGACGTCTTCGGACTGCATGGGCCGTTCGGGTGGTTGCGTCGAAGACATCGTTTCCAGATGGGCATCCATCGACATATCGAAGGCATTTTGCTGATCTGCAACCTCTTCGGCCTGGTTCATATAGGCCAATACGCCACCCGCACTTTGTAGGCTGAACACCCAGCAATAGATGAGCAGACACAGGCCAAGAAAGACCCAGGTTTCCGTACCAAGCAGGGTTACCGCGTCAATGCTCGGGTTTGCTTCCAGTGTAGCCAAAGCGGTCATCATGCTGTCGCCAAACCCCAAAAGCAAGCAGATTGCCACGGCGATGGGTACGGTGAAGGCCGAGAGGATATAAGATATCGCCGTCAGGATCAGCAGCGATATGAACTCGCTGCCAAAACCGTAGAACGGTGTATGGGCGCGCCCACCGGGGTCCATCCCGATAGAAGCCCCCGCAAAGGGCATCAACAAAGCTGCCCGCAGCGCGATGATCAAAACACCACCAACCCACAAGAGCGACAGCGTGATGGCCGGGCTGACGGACATCAATTGCTCAAGCAGCACCGTTTCATCCAGTGTTGTGAACTGCATCAGATCGGCAAACGTCATGGGTGTTGCCATGAAATAGACCCCGGCAGAGATGGCAACGATCAGCAAGATGCAAAACGCCTCGAACAACCCATAGCCCACCGCGGGAAGCATCAGACCGAAGTAGGAATTGCGCACGCTGGATTGCTTGGCCTGCAACCCGAGACGCGATCCGACAATGACCGGCAAGACACTGGCTGCCACACCAAAAGAAGCTGCAATAATGACCGCAATAAGTGGTGATATCAGCGCCGTAATAAAAATGAAAATCGCAGCAATGAACCCAAAAATAATGATCGCAAGGATCATGAAGGGAAACACCAGCACCAACCGCCACAAGACGTTGAGTGAAAACGGAATGGCACGCAAAAGGGTCACGGGGAAATGCTCCGACAGGACTGTTTGTGCTGATTATGCCCGCTGTGCAGGCCATATGGAATGGTTTTATGTGCCAGCACAAAAGAGGTGTGGCTTTGCTGCGTCGGAAAACTGTGGGGCGGTATGCGGCCCGCACGGCTGGCTGATATCAGCACACACGGGCGTAGGCGCTTGTGCCGGATAGCACCGCGATATGTCAGGCCGCCAAAACCTCTGCCCGCCGCGCGACAAACAATTGCTGTACAAAGCGGTTAGCCATTGGGGCATCGCGGCGGATGACACTACGGCGGTCGACCTCAATCGTCAGACGGTCGATCAGGTCGGGCGGGATATCCGAGAAACGGGATGTGTCCCGCGGGGTGATGGATGTGGTGTTGGTCTTGGAAGTCGGCATGAGAACCTCCGATGAATGGGCAGCTGCGATACTGCTAGCGCAAACAGCTTGTGCTTGGCGAGGGGAACCCCACGTCGCTTTTCCCCCGATGACGTTGGGCTATCTGGGGGCGGGCCGTTTCCGAAATGATCCGGGGGATCATTTCAGGCCCAACGGGCAGAGCACCGGCTGCGCATTCAATCTGCGCCCGACGGAAGGGCAGCGCCCGGACCTCGGGGTGGGTGCACTGACAGCTATGATATGCGCAGTTGCGGCATCACTTGCGCGGATCGTGTAGATTGCGGCGTTGCAAAAGCGCCCTCCCCATGGGGGAGGGTTCGCGCCGTTTTGGAAAAGGTCCAGTGGACCTTTTCAGGCGAGAACGGGCGGAGCCCCGGCCCGGGCGCTGCCCGGCGATGCCGGGCCGAGCCTATCAATTCACGCCTTGTCGTACTTCTGTGCTGTCGCCTTCAATCGATCTTTAAAGTCGAGCATATCGTCCAAGTCGGAAATCGGAACTCGATCTTCGCTTTCCCCATCAAAGAGTCCCACGTAGTACTGGCTACGGTTGAAGTGCAATCTAGCCAAGGGCTTGCGATTATTATTATCAAGAAGTACGGCACAGTATGATCTTGCGTCTCTTATTGCCACACGATTGCTATCAACAGATCCCCGTAACAGTGACTTAACGATAAGGTGTCCCTCAATCTCATCTTCAGTGGTGATGATTTCTGGCTCTGATTGATCTTCTTCCTCTGCCTCCGCCTCTGGATCTTCCAATGCCGTATTCAACCGAGAGCGTACTCTTTCTCTCACGATCTCGCGAAACGCAGCCTTCGTGGCCGTTCCGATCATTTCTCTTACTGCGGTTGAACTGCGTCCATCATAAACCATCCCCACGATCAGCCGAACAAACTCCTCTGGCGGGTTTGTCATGAATTCGTCGAGAATGGGCTTGATGGCAGCGACATACTTCAGTCGCTCTGCCTGCGCTAGGATGTTTTCGACGCTGAAATTTGCTTTTGCAAATTTGGCAAGCTCATCAAGCGCTGCATCGTTGTGATCAGAGATGTCAAACGTGAAGAAAGGCCGCTTGTCTAGCCTGTGAGGTTCTTTGAGATCGGTGTAGAATTGATATACACGCCCGTTTGTTAGAATGGCGAACCTAGCATTGGTTACGGTGAAATACCGATAAAGCTGTGAAAGATGTTTTTCGTTGAGAGTTGTGTTTAAACTCTTACATTCGACGAGGATTGATATATCTCCCCCCTGCTGTATCGCATAGTCGACCTTTTCGCCTTTCTTACCGATCGTGTCCGCCGTGAATTCAGGAATGACTTCCGCCGGATTGAAGACATCGTAACCAAGGGATTGAAAAAAGGGCAGCACGATCGAAGTCTTTACCGCCTCTTCTGTACTGATTGTCTCACCGTGGTTTGCTATCCTACTTGCAAGATTCGAGATCGCGTCTGAGAGAACACTCATGTCTTTACACCTTCAAAGTTTACAACAATTCAATCCTAACGAGTAAGCCTAACATTCTTGACATTTATGTGGCCACGCTTTTCGGCGCGCCCGTCTTTCACTTGAAACGCTCCACCAGAGCGTTTCATCCCTGCTACGCAGGGTCGTTCAAGACCCCCTCAAACTCCCGCCATTCCCCCTTGCTCATCCCAGAGGTCTCTTGCGTGACCTCTTCACCTTTGAGCATACGCCGCACGCAGTCAATCGCCTTAGACGAGAGTGTGGCGCCGCCCATGCGGTAGTCTTCGAACGCGCCATAGGCTGCTGGCACCCAGTCGGCGACGACTCTGCAGATTTCCTCTGCATAGACCCGGATTTCATATTGGGCGTGGCTGTCGGCCCGCAGGCGCAGGAAGTGGAAGAGGTTGTGCAGATCAACCTTCCAGTACCATTGGGTGTAGACGTTTGCGGGCAGGTTCATCCGCGCCAGTTCGCGGGCGAGGCCTTGTTGGCCGTCGTCCGAGATCATTTCCGCGTAGTGGTCGTAGCAGCGCGCGGCGTCGCCTTTGAGGTATTCCAGCACGCGGGCGGCCTCATCCCCGGTCAGTGCCTCGCCCCTGCCCTGATTGTTGATCACCGATTGGGCGGCGAGTTTATCCGGCTCGGGGATGTAGAATTCACGGTCGAGGATTGAGTAGCGCGCGGAGTATTCGTTGACGTTCGCCGTACGGTGCCGGATCCATTGCCGCGCCACAAAGACGGGCAGTTTGACGTGCAGTTTGATCTCGCACATCTCAAACGGGGTCGAGTGCCAGTGGCGCATCAGGTAGCGGATCAGCCCTTCATCGTTTTGCACCGATTTGGTACCTTTGCCGTAGGAGACGCGCGCCGCCTGACAGATCGCAGCATCATCGCCCATATAGTCGATGACCCGGATGAAACCGTGATCCAGCACGTCGTAGGCTTTGTAAAGATGCCCCTCCATCCCTTCGGCCACCGCCCTTAGCGTGGGTTTCGGGGTGCTGCGCAGCGCGTCAATTTCCGCCTGTTGGTCTGGGGTGATGGGCATTCGTGTCTCCGGCAATAACGGGGGATGAGTCGTATCGATTGCCTGCCACTATAGAAAATGGATGACAACGACAAAACCCGAAAGCCACACCAGAAAGAATTGGGTTTTCTTGGCTTGCGCTGCCTTCGCAATAATCAATAGTGCAACCAGAAGTGCGTATGTTTAGAGAAAGGAATACCAATGAAAAAGGTTTTGGGCCTTGTATCCGTGATTGCCTTGCTTGCAGCCTGTGATGATCGCAGTTCAACGGCAGACCAAGATGTTGATACGCCCACCCCGGGTGGTGGTGGCAATACGAACGGCGCCACCGCATCACTAGGCGATGTCGATTCAGGAGAGCTGAATGAGGGTGTGCTCACCGTGGTTGTCGCTCTGGACGGTGAAGACGCGATTCAGGAATACGCGCTCAATGGCACATTGAACGGCTATGACCGGTACGATCAGCAAGAAACCCCGATCAACCGGGCATTTTCTGCAATCGCCTAAGCACGTCATCTGAAGACAACGAGCTTGTTGCGATTGTCACAATGGATGGTGGCCAGTTCAACCGCTTCTTCGGCGGTGCCGTTCTAGAGCAAGGTACGTTCTCAGCACCAGACAGTGGTTTTGCATATTTTGAAGGGAACTATGCAGGGCTAGTCAACGTAGGTGCGCCTATTGATCCGGGCAATGGTGCCCCTGATGTTGTGACGCCGTCTGGTGTGGGCGAAGTGTTCGGTTCCGTCTATCTGGTTGCTGATTTCACTGACAATGCGACCGAAGGTACGATTTATGACCGCCAAGCTGACGTGGGTGGCGGATTCGTAGAACTTGACGATCTTGTCTTGATCAACACCAGCATTGAGGCAGATGGTACCTTTGAAGGCGACATCGAGCTGGGTGATCTTAGTGGTGCCGGTTCCTACACTGGTGCATTTGGCGGCGAGGATGCAACCTTCGTCGGCGGAATCGTTGCATTGAACGACGGTGCCTATCAAGGTGACTTTCCAGACGACGCCGATACGTCGAACTTGCAGGAGTATGGCCTTTTCGTGATCGGTCAGTGCGACCCGAACAGTTGCTTTGGCGCACCGTAAGGCAGACTATCACTGCATGAAATACGTACTTTTTGCCGCCGCGCTGGCCCTTTGTGGGGTTGGCGCAGTGGCGCAAACATCGGTCGACCTGAGTATTGATCAGGCCCGCAACGTCGCCACCCAAGCTCTTGTGTCCGGCGAGCCTGCCCTCGCGGTGCAGATTGCCGAAGCCATTCTTGCACAACTTCCCGATGACCGGACTGCCTTGATTGTTATTGCGGCCGCCGCACCGCGCGCTGGTGACCCTGCAAAAGGCCGTGTTGCCGGTGCACGGGCCTGGCGCGTATCCTCGTCCGACGCGCAGCGTTATGAGGCGGCGCGACTGACTGCACTGGCTGCGGCAAATGAAGAACGCTTTACCCTCTCAACCTTCTGGCTACGCCGCGCGCTGACCGTCGCCCCAAATGAAGAAGAGCGCACGCAGACCCTACGCGATGCCCGCGTTGTCAGCCAACGCAACCCATGGTCCACACAACTGTCCTTTTCGTTGGTTCCGTCGAGCAACGTGAATGGCGGGGCGGAAGATGAAGACCTTATCATTGGTGGCAATGATACCGGGGGCAACATAAGCGAGGATGGCCTCGCCTTGTCTGGTTGGCGCGCTTCCCTCGGTTTTGGCACACAATATCGTTTTCAGGAGAATGCTCAGAGCCGCTCGACCGTTGGCCTAAGCTACCAGATTTCGCGCGTGCGCATTACTGAAGATACAACTGTGCCGGACGAGGCCTTTGACACGTCATTCTACAGTCTTTCAATTCGCCATGACCGCGCGCTAGAGAATGGGACACTCTCGTTTAGAGGAGCGCGGGGTTTGTATGAATACCGCGATCTGGATCTGGCGACCGAAACCACCGAGTACGACAAATACGACATCTGGAGACTGGGAGTGGACCGACGCTTTGTCGTCAATGATCAGACACTATTGTCGGTTTCCGCAGACCGCGAACGATTGTCATACCTGAAACCGTCAATCGGTGATGTGAACCGCATCTCGCTAACCGGGGCCATAACCTATCAGCTGGACAGCGGCAATCGGATCACCACCACGTTGAAACTGACCGATAGTGATGGCGATACGCCGAACTACACCTCCGATGAACAGTCGCTCAGCATAACGTATGGCTTTGGCGAACCGTTGGGCCCCATTTCTCTCTCGGTTGGGGGTGGACTAAGATGGAGCACGTATCCTGACTACCTTGTATTCGACCCCAGTGTTTTCGGATTTGTTGAAGTTGACGGCGGCCGTCAGGATGAGACCGTGTTCGCCAATGCCAACATCGGTTTTCCCGATATCTCTTATGCAGGCTTTACTCCCGGTCTGCGCATCGATGTCTCAACAACCGACAGCAACGTCAGCCGTTTTGACCGCAACACATTTTCTGCCGGTTTTACGATCAGCTCGCAGTTTTGAGTAGGCCTGATGGTGCTGCCAATGAGAAGAGCTTTGAGCGGCCCGACTGGGAAGAAATCGAAGCGCTTTTCAGCACTTTTGACGACTGGAACCATCAACTGAGAAACTGCTACAGCAAGCAAAGGACCTTGAAGACTCAATATCGCTCCAAGGCCTCCTAACTCTCGGTCACAGAAGCCAAAATGAATATCGGGACCGCGTCCGGGCACTTCGCAACCAAAACTGGAACTCGCTCCATAAGGCCTTCGGCGCGATAGGTTGGTCGAGAGCAAATGCGTGCGTTGTGTGTCCTGGCACGCTGGGATCACCTTTGCGGAATGCATCGTTCAACTGCGCTATCTCGACGATATTGGATGAAGCCATGGGGTGCGTATTCCCAGATGGTTGGCGCGCTTCTCCCGATGAGACTGCCGCTCATTGTCAAAGATAACACCGTTTCTGACTTAGTCTGCATATTCCGGAAAACTGCCATACGGCTCAGGGCGGATCTGATCCCGCCTGCCTTGACCATCACGCGCTACTTTGCGGAGGAAGCTTACAACTATGATGATGATCTTCCATTTTAGTGGAATCCTCTTCTATACGCTAACGCGCATACTCTAAACTTATACGCCTTACCGCATATATAAAGTTTATACGCTAAGCCGCATATTGACAAAATATGCGCCTTAGCGTATATTGATCTTAAGAGGTGGGCTATGGACAATATTGCAAGAACACAAAAACAGCTCGGCAGTATCGTAAGAAGATACCGCAAGCACAAAGGGATGAGCCAAGGAACGCTTGGCTCAAAGTCTAGTCTACGTCAGGCCACCATCTCTAGCATCGAAAATGGTGAGAGCGATGCCAGCCTCACGACCATGATGGATATCTTGGCGGCACTCGATCTTGAGCTTGTGGTGCGCCCACGCAGCAAGGGCTCGGATACGAAGATTGAGGATATATTTTAATGGCACGGCGCAAGACTTACGCCCCGTTAGAGGTCTTTCTCAACGCGCGCTATGTTGGCAGGCTCAGCCGTCAGTCAAACGGCGCGGTTGATTTTTCCTATGCGCCAGATTGGCTTGCTTGGGAGTATACCATGCCAATCTCCCTATCCTTGCCGCTGCGCGAGGATCGCTATGTCGGTGCACCCGTCATGGCGGTCTTCGACAATCTTCTACCTGATAGTGAAGATATCCGCCGCCGTGTTGCCGAAAAACGCGGGGCCGAAGGTACGGATGTATACAGTTTGCTTGCAGCCGTTGGCCGGGACTGCGTTGGCGCAATGCAGTTTTTGCCAGAAGGTGAAGCTCCTGATGCGAACCAAGAGTTAAACGGCGAGGTTCTGAGCGATGACGCTGTAGCGGATATCATAGCCAATCTCGCGCGCGCGCCGCTGGGTCTTGATGAGGATCAGGACTTTCGTATCTCAGTTGCCGGGGCACAGGAAAAGACCGCTCTACTGCGTGATGGTGACCAATGGATCAGACCTCACGGCACAACGCCCACTACACATATTTTGAAGCCACAGATTGGCACGCTTCCCATCGGTGTTGATCTCTCCAACTCTGTTGAAAACGAGCATCTTTGTTTGCGCCTGCTGCATGCTTTTGAACTGAACGTGGCAAACACCGAAATAACTGATTTTGGTGATCGCCGGGTTCTTGTTGTTGAGCGTTTTGACCGTCAGAAAACCGCAGATGGCCGCTTGATCCGATTGCCGCAAGAGGATTGCTGCCAAGCGCTCGGGGTGCCGTCTACCATCAAGTATCAGAATGACGGCGGGCCGAACATGAACAGCATCTTGGACCTCCTGAAAGGCAGTGACGAGCCGACCAAAGATCGTGAAGATTTCTTGAAAGCACAAATCCTGTTCTGGCTCATGGCTGCAACCGATGGGCACGCGAAGAACTACAGCGTGTTTTTGTATCCGGGTGCGCGCTATGGCATGACGCCTTTCTATGATGTGATTTCTGTGCAACCCAGTCTCGATGCTGGGCAGCTACAAGCGCAGAGGGTCAAGCTGGCGATGTCGGTTGGTCAGAATAATCACTACAAGGTCTCAGACATTGTACCACGTCATTTTGTGCAGACGACCAAGCCCGCCGGGCTTGGTGCAGAAGTGGTCGTCGCGATCTTCGAAGACATATCGAAGCGCTTTGATTCTGCCTGGAAAGACGTCGTAGAGAGTTTGCCTCCTGGTTTCCCGGAAGAGCCTATCAGCTCCATTCGCGAAGGTATGGCCAGACGACTGCGCGCTTTTGAGATCGCAAAGCTATAGTGCTCGGATTCCCTTTCACCTTCACTGAAGAAAAGGTTGCGCGTGCAACCCTGACCTGCTGGCGAAGCACGGGTGTGCAAGATCAAAGGCGCGAAGCGGGACCGCAAGCCACGCGCAGCTGCGAGGTACCGAAGTGAGCATGGAGAGGACCCACCCTTGAGACAGAGGGAGAAGAGTTGGTTTTTGGCGCCCGTGCCTATTGGATTACGTTTTGGTCTTTCGTTGCGCGTTCACACCGCCCCATCATACCCAACTTTCCTCGCAGAGGCGCCGCAGCCGTCCACGGTCCTCCTCCAAAACGCCGCATTCGCTGATTCACCCTTGAAAAACCGCCCGTTCAGGCGCATGTAGACGCCGTCTGCAACGGGCAGGCAACAGATATAGGAGATCACATGGCCAAGGAAGAACTGCTCGAATTCCCAGGTGTCGTGAAAGAACTTCTGCCAAACGCGACGTTTCGGGTCGAGCTGGAAAACGGCCATGAGATCATCGCGCATACGGCAGGCAAGATGCGCAAGAACCGCATCCGGGTTCTGGCTGGCGACAAGGTGCAGGTGGAAATGACACCTTACGATCTGACCAAGGGTCGGATTAACTATCGCTTCAAGTAAGGCGACAGCCGTGATGTGTGTGGGGAATGTATGACGACCCTCCCCTAAACCGTGATTTGAAGCTCGTACTCGGCTCCAGCTCGCCCCGGAGGCTGGAACTTTTGGCACAACTGGGGCTGACCCCGACGGCTGTTCGCCCGCCCGACATCGACGAAGATGTCCGCAAGGGCGAGTTGCCGCGCGACTACGTCAAACGGATTGCCTTTGAAAAGGTAAATGCCGTTAATGCCGCTGACGACGAAGTTGTGCTATGTGCTGACACGACCGTTGCCCTTGGTCGCCGGATCATGGGCAAGCCCGCTGATGCGGCAGAGGCCGCGCAATTCTTGTTTGCGTTGTCTGGTCGTCGCCACAAGGTGATCACCGCTCTGGCCGTCAAACGTGGCACGCAGGTCTGGACCAAGGATGTGCAGAGTACCGTCGCCTTCAAACAACTCTCAGATGCGGACGTAAACGCCTATCTGGCCTCGGATGACTGGCGGGGCAAAGCGGGTGGTTATGCTATTCAGGGCCTGGCCGGTGCTTTCATCCCATGGATCAATGGATCCTATACGGGGATTGTGGGCCTGCCATTGACCGAAACTGCTGGCTTGCTGACCGCGGCAGGCGTCCTGCGCAACAAAGATCCCGCATGAAGGGGCGCACCATCATCCTTGATCATATCGGCGGGATCGAAGCGGCCGCTTCTCTGGTCGATGGCAAGCTGGATGACATCCTGATTGATTACGAAGATGCGCCGCGCCCTGGTGCTATTTTTCGGGCCATTTGTGATCGGCCAATCAAAGGCCAAGGCGGGATGATGATGCGCCTGCCCGAAGGCGAGACAGCGTTCCTGCGGCAAGGCAAAGGGTTGCGACCCGGTCAACCACTCTTGGTACAGGTCACGGGTATCGCAGAAGGCGGCAAAGCGGTTCCGGTTACCGATCGTGTATTGTTCAAAAGCCGCTATGCGATTGTAACGCCCGGGAAACCGGGCCTCAACATATCGCGCCAGATCACGGATGAGGATGCGCGCGATGCGCTTCTCGGCGTGGCACATGAGGTCTTCGACACTCCACATGGGTTGATCCTGCGGTCCTCTTGCGAGGGCGCGGATGAAGCTGACATTGCAGATGACATTCTGGCCATGACGGCCCTTGCAGATACTGTTTTGACGGATGCAGAGGGGACAAACCCCGAGGCCCTGACCGAAGGCGACGGGCCGCACACCGTCGCCTGGCGGGAATGGACAGGCGCTGCCGAGGTTGTGACAAAGACGGGATCATTCGCCCAGATGGGTGTGCTGGACCAACTGGACCACCTTGCACAAGCAAAAGTCGCCTTGGGTGAAGGGTTCATGTTCGTCGAGCCCACCCGCGCGTTGGTGGCAGTTGATGTCAATACTGGCAATGACACGTCGCCCGCTGCTGCCTTAAAAGCCAACCTTGCGGCAGCCCGTGCCCTGCCCCGCGCCTTGCGCCTGCGCGGGCTTGCCGGACAGATCACGGTGGATTTCGTGTCGATGTCAAAAGCCCACCGCAAGCAAGTTGAGCAATCGCTGCGCGCTGCGTTCAAGACAGACCCGATTGAAACGTCACTCGTCGGCTGGACCCCGATGGGCCTGTTTGAAATGCAGCGCAAGCGCGAACGCCCCCCTTTCCAAAGCATTTGTTGAAGGACATCTGATGGCCTGCCCCATCTGTGAAAAACCGACTGAAACCGCGTTCCGCCCCTTCTGCTCTAAA
The DNA here is from genome assembly GCF_037892195.1 of Yoonia sp. GPGPB17. Taxonomy (NCBI): domain Bacteria; kingdom Pseudomonadati; phylum Pseudomonadota; class Alphaproteobacteria; order Rhodobacterales; family Paracoccaceae; genus Yoonia; species Yoonia sp. GPGPB17. Next base: position 6,743 of record NZ_JATACI010000002.1, on the reverse strand, counting down.
CGCTGCGCCGATCTTGATCTGGCCAAGTGGTTTAACGGTGGATATGCGATCCCTGCTGATGCTCCGGAGGATGCCGAAGAGTTGGAAATCCAGCTGCAACAGGCAGACACGCAGAAACCGCACTAACGCGTGGTTTTTGAGGCAGTTCCCTCTGGACACCCCCATCCCTCGCGTCTAAAACCCCGCTACCCGACGCGGTGGTTGTCCCCCTCGTCCCGATGCCCGGGTAGCTCAGGGGTAGAGCAGTGGATTGAAAATCCTCGTGTCGGTGGTTCGATTCCGCCCCCGGGCACCATCTAAATCACGCGAAAACAATAGCTTACTGCATTTCTGCATTGCAGCAAAAATCACTGAAAATTCCAAAATACCCTATCACAGTGTTAGCACAGTTGGAAAAAGCTCAGTTAGCACAGTGCGTTGTGAGCGCCGCGCCGTGCACCTAGCACAGTTCTAGCACAGCAGCCTAGCAACGCTCCTTGCCGTGCTTATGGTGCTTTGGGGGTGATTTTGCTGCACTAGATTACGGGACAAAACCATTTTCCAGAAACGGATGGCCCGCCAGCACTACTTTGTTGCCGATAAGCTCAGACCGATGGACATAAACCTCACAAAGGTCTCGAACGATGCGCATCGATATGGTAGCTCGCTAAACTGGCGGTAGAAAAACCTGAACCGCTTCACTTACTCTTTGGACAAGATAATAGACGATGTAGGCGCAACATCCGCCCAATGAAAAAAAGCAAATCCATCTGCCAAAGAGCCCATTGTAGCGCGCCGCAAGAGATTGAAAAACCTCGCTTCCATAGGCGGAGTAAGATGAGATAGTAAGTTGGGAACCAATGCTCGTCGGGCACAGATAGTTGTAGAGAATGTTTGCTACAGTTAATGCGACTACAACTAGTAGTAAGTAGCCAAAATGGCTTGGTGTAGGCAATGGGGGAATTGAAGCTACCAAACTTGCTAGGCTGTCAGTGTTAGGGGCCTCCTCTAACGCAAGTTTCATTGTCTCGAGATTGTTGTTTAAGATTTTTGCTAAGGCGGCATAAAAGACTAGTGCAATCGCAAGTGTGTTCGATACCGCAAGAAGCCTAAGGTTTTGAAACGTACTAATTAGGTTCCACGAAGGAAAATCGCCAATACTGCTTCCTGGCCACCAACGCTGAACCACCGGTGGCTCTGTGGGATCAAAAACTAGCCCGTTTCCAAAAAATGCACCCTCTGCTCCAAAAACACCAGAGCATCCCACAAATCGCGTACCGGTTACGATTGCTGACTTAGAGCCACGTAGCTCGACTTCCTGTTCTCTAGTGGTAGAAAACACTGCTCTTTCAAGCCTACAATATGACAAGTCTGCAAATCTAAGTGTTGAGGCGACTAATTCTTCTTCAGCTCTACTGCCAGCCTCTGTTGATTTTGTTCCTGCAAACCGGGCCCCTCTCATGTCACAATCCCATAATACGCATCGGTCGAGGTTGTTTTGGCTAACGTCCCAACCGTCCAGCTTTTTCCAGAACAACTCTAGCCGTTTGCCTTCCTCTCCATCGGTAGCAAGCCATAATTCGTGATCACTCACTCTTTGCATCAGCTCTTCAACTGGAACTTTCCAGCGCGGACGTAAGAGTGTTGGAACTACTTCACAGTAGAACGAGCGAACCCAAAAAAACAAAAACCCTACAAGAACACTTGCTAGCTTCGAGGACGATTTGCTTCGCTCATCTTGGTGACGGTTCTCGACTTCAAATTTAGGTTTTAGCTCTCGTTCATTTGTTAGCTCTTCAAACTCAACTTCATCAACCACCCGAAAACCGCTTATAGAAACGCCGTATCCGTCTTCCTCCAATAAGCATAGCTTAAGTGCGGTTTGCAGGTCTTCAGTGCGAGATGCAGGGCAAGCAATCTTCAGTTGCAATCGTTCATGAACTATTTCTTGGGAAAGAATTTGACACTTTGCACTGCTGGCGAAATTAAACACATTTCCGGAGTTGGTTGGATCAGTCTCGACATTGTATTCAAGAACTGGTTCGAGGATCGCCGGTTCTGCAGAACGAAGGGCTAAATGCACTGCTTCCCTGCCTGCAGTTTCGAAAGAGCTCGCGTCCGAGTATGTATCATGAAAAGCACCGTCTTTAAGCTTAACTTCCACATTCGCAATTTCCCCTCCGACGAAAGGACCATTTTGTAGACCACGTTCGATTCCTCGTATGGCGTGGTTATTCAGCTCGCGTGGAATCGCTCCCCCAACAACGTTCGATACGATGGTACTTTCCGTTGGCGAAAAGTCCGGATTTCCAAGTGTGTGTTGGTCCCTTGGCGTAATGCTCAGAATTACCCGTGCAAACTTCCTATCACTCTGGAAGTCATTGTCGAAATCTTTGTGAGTGTGATCAATGGTTGTTTCGGCAAGCGTAGTCTCAAAGTAACGTACTTCGGTATGATTTTCAGTTATAGTGATACCGACTTCGGAAAGTTGCGTCAGAATATCATCGACTTTTCTCGGGTCATTGAGCAAGATTTTGAACTCTAGATAGCTGACTTTGCCAGTTTTAAATCCACCTAAATTTCGTTCGAAACGCTCCAAACACTCAGATATTTGGAATAACTCAATTTCTTGATTTTCATATTTGAAGGTGGCCTCTAACGCCCAATTATTGACGGCCATGATCCAGTCCTAATTCCTTGTGCTACACAACGAAGGCCAAACCATAACGCGAGGAACGCCCACATTCTGGACTCTCAACTTGGCCACTTGTTTGCACTATACACGGTGCCTCGAGGTGGCCAACAAGGCTACCCACGGCTTTCAATCTTAAATCGCTCTTTCCTTCGCATCGCCATAACTGGATTGGACCCAACCGAGGACGTCCACATGGCATCATCCAAAACCACAGAGATAGCCCAACTGAACGATGCTTTCCGAAGTGGCGATCCCAGCGTACCAGGGCAACGCTTTGTGACCGCTGGTGTTGTCCACTTGTTGAGCCAACTGGACATTCCCATTGAAACGCTGATCCAAAGGGTTGCCCAGTTCGATGACTTCAACTGCGACAGCACCCCGCATGCTGAACATGACTTCGGAGCATTTGCGTTTCACGGACATCAACTGTTTTGGAAGGTGGATTGCTACGACCAAGACTATACCTTGGGTTCCGACGATCCCACGGACCTCAGCAAGACCCGTCGAGTGCTCACCATCATGCTGGCAGATGAATGGTAAGACGGACCCTGTAAGAACTCAGAGAAACTTTCGTGAGGAAAGTTCTGCTGGGTTTTTCCGAGCAAAACTATAGTGATGAGCCAATTGCTAGTAACGCAACCGCCACAAAGCGGCAAAAACAGTGCGATCCGCGCATGTAGCTCACCAAAGGAAGCCAAGTGTGTTGGAGCTCATCAATCTTATCGAAAAGTCGGGTCAAACTGTTCGTAGCGATTTCAGGCGCTGGTTCAGGAAAACTCCGGTTGCGGCAAATTGGACTGTCGCATCTGACTACAGCGTAGGCAATCGTAACAAAAAGAGTGATGCGTTCTCCTTTGTCATCATGCCGAAGCACGATACGGATCAAAACATATCGTCGTGGATTTCTGCATTTGCGCCCAAAGACATAAAGGCGACACGAGCTCCATCACAGGAGTTCTTGGATTACTTTTGCTCACCTGTGTCGTTCAGCTACAGCTTTGTTGTTGAGCGCGAGAGCAACTACCTCAAGGCTGCAATCACTCTGGAGGCCATGCGGGCAGTTGTAAGGCAACTCCAAGAGGTCGTTTTCCAGTGGAAGGCAGCAGAGCCAGGGAACGAATTGTACTATGATGAATTAGGCAATCGCCTTGGTTCATTGCTTTTTGAACTGGATGGCAAAAACCCATCATCAGCTCTGCTACGTCGAATGTTTCTGGTTGCTTCGTTCGGCGCGCTGGTTTTCCATCTAATTCATGACGAGAAATCGCCACTGAGCATTCGATGGATCAGTGACAGAGATGCCATGTTTGATCGACATGACGGCCTCGCATTTGATCTTGGATGGCTTTTGTTTCAAATCATGAGGCGGCGTTCAGGCGGCGTCATCGATGTCCGCCGTCCACAGCTCATTTTCACTTCTCCATTGATGGATGGCGTCAACAGCTATGATGAATTTGTGCGATTGCCCGACTATCTGGCAGGAACCCTGGCTGATCTTCGATTGCCCAACGTGATTTTCAGCCATCCAAAATTTCCCAAAGTGTTCAACAGGCTATTTGTCGACACGCAAAACAATGCGATCATTGAGATTGTGGCACCAACCGGCCGCATAACTTCTCGGCGCTTAGCCTTCGGGAACCCACCGGAAGGTGCTAAGTCAATAAGGCGTCCGACGTAACGCGTTCAGCTCTCACCATCCTCTTTGAGCACCTGTCCAAGCTTCAACAGTAGGTTCAGCTGCCGATCATCCATCTGGAAGATCATGGTGTTCAACTGAATGAGCGGCCGCTGCCGAGCATCCGATACATCCTCATGATCAAGCTCAAAAAACTCCCGCATGGGCAGGCCAAGCACGTTGGCAATATCGTAGAGCGTGGAAAAATTGGGCGCAGTCTTGCCGCGCTCGATGTTGGAAATCGTCTCGAACGCTTTGTCTATGGCTTCCGCCAGCTGAGCCTGTGTGAGGCCCTTTTGTTGCCGTGCTGCTTTCACACGCAACCCGATGTTTTGCTTCAACTGCTTGCTCATAACGCGATTTATAAAGCCGTGTAAAGTTCTTGCCCATGTAATCAGGTTTCGCTTATTGCTGCTGAAGTCGGCTCTTAGAGCCGATTGTTGAATTCAAACCCGTCTTTGAACACCAAGGAGCAGCAGATGAAAACGTATGAAGCCCGTATCCGCACAGCTGATGGCAACTTCACCACCACAACCATTGATGCGCGGGACATGCTGCATGCGAAGCAACTTTTGGAGGCCCAGTTTGGCGCTGGCAAAGTCACCATAGTTGGTGAAATCCGCTGAATGGCCATTGTCGTTGGCCTCGTCGTTGCGCTGATCCTGCTGCTGGCTTTCAATCTGTTGGGTGCTGGCTTTCGCAATCCACGTTGGTTGTTCGTTGGGGCGTTGCTGATCTTTGCCCTCTACAAGTGTGGTTCCGACCAACTGGCTGAGGACAGCGCGGATGTGCTCGTAGTCGCTCAATATTCGGATCAATGTCCAGATCGCCACGTGCGGGTGACGATCCACAACGGTGGTGACACCGCGATTACCAACATGCGGTTCTCAGTCACCAGCTATCAGCCCAATCATTCCGAGCCCGTGGCAACACGGTACGAAACCACGGACCGTATCATTGGAGCGGACCAAGTGTGGAGCCATTGTTGGCGGGTTCTTCAACTCGACAATGTGGATGGCGCCTTACACCCATCACTGCGTTGGGAAGCCGAAATAACCGGCATCACGTTGGCACAATGACGGGCCAACCAAGTAGGAAAATCAAAATCTCATTTGGAGCATCATGAAACGCCTTTTGATCATTACCGCCGTCGCTGCCTTGGGTTTGGTTCAAACGGCCCTGGCGCAACCCACTGATCCCAACTGGCCACGAAGCCAATGGCATGACGACATGCGTTATGAACGCAACCAAGGCTTCACGCGCGATGGTTGGAACGGAAGCGGCACCAAACTGCCCCATCAGTTCAACATAGTTGGTGCACCATATCCTGTTCGTTACGGTGCGCATTCAGAGCGTTTTGAAATCCGCCCAACCGATGACAACGCGATGCGGGATTTGGGTGTCACCGGCGGCAATCGCAGCGAACTCACCCAACGACCAAGCAGGGAGAACCTGCGTATTGGCGAAGATGCTTGGTTCGGTTGGAGTTTCTATCATGAAAATCTGTTTGCTGCGTCACGCAGCTACGGTTGGTTTCCGATGCTGGGCCAATGGAAAACCGATCTGGATGCTCCACCTGTCATTGCCTTCACTCCTGCTTTCGATGGTGGGCCAGTGCGGGAGTACATGGGCATCCACCTCAACGATCTTTCCAGAGGAAAAGATGAGGAATGGATGGCTGAAAACAAGTTTGGTTACCCATGTACAAGGTTGTTCAATATTCGGATTTCCACGGGCAAGTGGATGGACATAGTGGTGAACACAAATTTCTCAGATGCCGATGATGGCTATCTCAACATTTGGATCAACGGCGAGAAGAAATGCAGCTATAAAGGTCCAATCGTGTCCACGCCCGTTGATCGCTTCACATCTTATGGATTTCGCAATCACGGCCCGCTGTTCAAACGAGGCTATTGGTCAGGCAGTCAAGGGTTTCCGACAAGATGGTTGGACAATCATCCTGATGAACCTATCCCAACATTTGTCGTGTATTTTGACGAATGGCGGCAAGGTCGGTCTCGTGAAGAAGTAGACATTCGTTTGATCGAAACAGCTGACGGTCCGCCAGTGGATTGAGCTCACGGCCACCGTTCGAAAAATTCAGAGAAACTTTCGTGACGAAAGTTCCGGTTTGTTCTTCGTGAGAAAATTTCGATGCGAACTTTCCGTGGGAAACTCTTTGAGAGTATTTTCCTGGGGAAAGGCCAATTTCTGGTTCAGCATATCTGGGTGCTGGCTCCAAATCCGCGAACCACAACGCATTGATTTCACTGAAGTCCAGATTCGAATTTCAAGTTCGTTGGTGCAACATGCCGTCATGGCCGCTTGAACTGGGCTCAGTGATTTCGCCGGTCCCACTGGGCTTTATAGCTTTCAGCTTTTTGGGTTTGACCT